>JBEBYL010000001.1:0-395067 GCA_040391135.1 Pusillimonas sp.
GCCATGTAAAAACCCCGAAGGTTGGATCAATATCCAACTTTCGGGGGTCAGTTCAAAGTTGCCTGGCTTTTTTCTTTCGGGCTTGCAGTATATTGAGGACTGCGGCAGGAATTTCATTCGATACGACCCGGGATTACTTTATGCGGAACTCCTTTCTAGATCATGTTCAAAGCCAGATCCAGCAACTGCGCGCCGACGGGTTCTACAAGGCCGAGCGTATCCTGGACGGCCCGCAGGCGGCCCAGGTGCATCTGGCGGACGGCGATTATGTATTGAATTTCTGCGCCAATAATTATCTGGGGCTGGCCAACGACAGGCGTCTCATTGAAGCGGCCAGGCAGGGCCTGGAAACAGCGGGATTCGGTCTGGCATCCGTGCGCTTCATTTGCGGAACGCAAGCCGGCCACAAGCAGCTGGAGCAGGCCCTTGCGCGCTTCCTGAAAATGGGCGATGCCATCTTGTATTCCAGCTGCTTCGACGCCAACGGCGGCTTGTTCGAGGTACTGCTTGACGAGAACGATGCCGTGATCAGCGATGCGTTGAATCATGCAAGCATTATCGATGGGGTCCGCTTGTGCAAGGCGCGCCGCTATCGGTATGCCAACAACGACATGGCCGACCTGCGGGCGCAGTTGCAGGCCGCCGATGCGGCGGGCGCGCGCTACAAGCTGATTGCCACCGATGGCGTGTTTTCCATGGACGGCATCATTGCCGATCTGAAATCCATCTGCGACCTGGCCGACGAATTCAACGCCATGGTCATGGTGGACGATTCGCATGCCGTCGGCTTCATCGGCGAGAACGGCCGCGGCACGCCTGAGTATTGCGGAGTCGAAGGACGGGTCCACATCATTACCGGCACGCTGGGCAAGGCCATGGGCGGCGCTTCGGGGGGCTATGTGGCGGCGCACGAGTCCGTCGTGGAACTGCTGCGGCAGCGCTCGCGCCCTTATCTTTTCTCCAATACCCTGGCGCCCGCCATTGTGTCGGCTTCCCTGCGCGTGCTGGAACTGCTGGAAAGCGACGAAGGCCTTGCCTTGCGCCAGCGCGTGCACGAGAACGGCCAGCTGTTCCGGCAAGCGATGCAGGATCTGGGTTTCGACCTGGTGCCGGGCGGACACCCCATCATTCCCGTGATGTTCGGCGATGCCCAGCTGGCCGGCAAGATGGCCGAGGAGCTCTTGCACGAGGGGGTCTACGTGATCGGTTTCTCGTATCCGGTCGTGCCCATGGGCCGTGCCCGCATCCGCACCCAAATGAGCGCGGCCCATACACCGGAACAGATCGCCCGGGCGGTTGCGGCTTTCGAGCGCGCGGGCCGCAAGCTGGGCGTGATCTGACGCAAACCGCTTACTACGCTTTATCGGAGCACACCATGCGAGCCCTCGCAAAACTCGAACCCGACACCGGCTTGACCCTGACAGACGTTCCGCGCCCGGTGGTTGGCCACAACGATGTCCTCATAAAAATAAAAAAGACCGCTATTTGCGGCACCGATATCCATATCTGGAAATGGGATGACTGGGCCAGCAAGACGATACCGGTACCCATGCATGTCGGCCACGAATACGTGGGCGAGATTGTCGAAATCGGCCAGGAGGTCAGCGGCTTCAAGATCGGCGATCGGGTTTCGGGCGAAGGGCACATCACTTGCGGTTATTGCCGTAATTGCCGGGCGGGCAGGCGCCATCTATGCCGCAATACCTCGGGCGTGGGCGTCAACCGGCCGGGCGCTTTCGCCGATTATCTGGCCCTGCCGGCATTCAACGCATTCAAGATACCAGACGACGTCCCGGACGAGCTGGCGGCGATCTTCGATCCTTTCGGCAACGCCACCCATACGGCGCTGGCGTTCAACCTGGTGGGCGAGGATGTGCTGATTACGGGCGCCGGTCCCATAGGCGCCATGGCTGCCGCCATTGCCCGGCATGTGGGTGCGCGCAATGTCGTCATCACCGATGTCAACGACTACCGCCTGGAACTGGCCGCGCGCATGGGTGCAAGCCGCACAGTGAATGTAAGCCGGGAATCCCTGCATGATGTCATGGCCGAACTGGGCATGACCGAAGGGTTCGACGTGGGCCTGGAGATGTCGGGCGTCCCCAGCGCCTTCGAATCCATGCTCGAAGAAATGAACCATGGCGGCAAGATCGCCATGCTGGGCATACTTCCCAGCGGCTTCGGCATCGACTGGAACAAGATCATTTTCAAGGGCCTGGAGATCAAAGGAATCTACGGTCGCGAAATGTTCGAGACCTGGTACAAGATGGTGGCCATGCTGCAAAGCGGGCTGGATCTGTCGCCCATCATTACCCACCGCTATGCCGTCGATGATTATCGCAAGGGCTTCGACGCCATGCTGTCCGGACAAAGCGGCAAGGTCATCCTGGACTGGGCGGCCTAGCGCCTTGAAGAAAAGCCGGCGTATCGATTTCGTGCGCAACGCGCCGTTGCCCATGCGCGGCGGCGTGGCGCCCAGCCGCGTCTATTTGCCTGCGGGATCCTGGACGACGCTGCTGGATTTCCTGGTCGAGCGCTTCAGGCATGTGCCGTCGCCGGTGTTGCAAGGCCGCCTGGCACGTGGCGAAATCGTCGACGAGGCGGGCGTGCCGCAGGCATCCGGCGACTCCTACAAGGGATTGCGCTGGCTTTGGTATTACCGCGAGGTGCCCCAGGAACCCGAGCTTCCCTTCGAGTTGCCGGTGCTGTTTCGCGATAAATATCTGGTGGCTGTGGACAAGCCGCATTTTCTGGCCAGTACGCCGGGCGGCCGTTACCTGCGCGAAACCGCCTTGACCCGCCTGCGCCAGGCGCTGGACATGCCTTTGCTGAGCCCGATCCACCGCCTGGACCGGGATACGGCGGGAGTCCTGCTGTTCTGCGCCGATCCGGATAGCCGGGGCGCGTATCAGTGCCTGTTCCAGACCCGTGACGTGCGCAAGGAATATGAGGCCTTGGCGCCATTGCGCGGCGACGTGGCGCTGCCCATGCTGCGGCGCAGCCTTATCCAGCCTCGGCCCGGCCATTTCACCATGCAAGAGGCCGATGGCGAGCCCAATAGCGAAACGCATATTGAACTGCTGGCTGAAACGGGTGGCCTGGGCTTGTTTCGCTTGCGGCCGCATACCGGGCGCAAGCATCAGCTGCGTGTCCACATGAGCGGCCTGGGCATGCCGATATGCAACGACGGCTTCTATCCCGAATTGAAGCCGTACGCGCAAGCAGATGATTTCAGCCGGCCTCTGCAATTGCTTGCTCGTGCCATCGAGTTCACCGATCCCATCAGCGGCCATGCGCGGCGTTTTGAAAGCCTGCGCAGGCTGCCTGGCCCGGCAACGGTTTCCGGGCCGGGCGCGTAAGGCTTTGCCTTATGGCATGGCGTGCCTTAGTACCGATCGAAGCAGGACTGGATCGCGTCGCGATCGCGGCTTAGCGTCAAGGCCAGCATAAGGAGTATCCGGGCCTTTTGGGGGTTCAGCGAATCGCCCGATATCAGGCCGCGCCGGGCATCATACGGGCTGGCGGTCACGATGCCGGAGCCGCTGCGGCTGCCGCGCACACAGGCGATTCCCTGTTTGACGGCGCGTTTCAGGCCTTTCTCGGCTTGCGGCGACAAGCTGCCGTTGCCGCAAGCCGCCACCACGATGCCTTGTACACCGGCGGCGATCGATGCATCGTACAAATGCGGGCCGGCGTCCTGATGGTCGTAAATAATGTCCACCGCGGGCAGCTTGCGAACGCCCGCCAAGTTGAACTCGGTATTCAAGGTATGCAGTTTTTCAGAGTGTTGAGACATGTGCAGCCGGCCATTGACAATCTGGCCCAGGCTGCCCTGGCCGGACGACTGGAAGGTTTCGACCTGCGTGGTATTGGTCTTGGTGACGAAGCGCGCCGCATGGACACGATCATTCAGCATGACCAGCACGCCGCGTCCCCAGGCTTCGCGCCGGGAAGCAAGCAGGATGGCGTTATACAAGTTAAGCGGGCCATCCGCGCTAAGGGCCGAGCCGGGCCGCATGGCGCCGGTCAGCACAATGGGCTTGCCGCTTTTTATCGTCAGGTTCAGGAAGTAGGCGGTCTCTTCCAGCGTATCCGTCCCGTGGGTGATTACGGCGCCATCGACGGCAGGATCGGCCAGCAAGCTGTCGAGCCGCGCCGCCAGTTTCAACAGCATCTTGTTCGTGATGCAGCGGCTGTCCACATTGAACACTTGCTCGCACCGGATGTCGGCCAGCGTCGTGATTTCAGGCACCGCGGTAAGCAGGGCCTCTATGCCCTCGGTCACCGAGTAATCAGCCAGTGCTGTGGCGGCCTGCGCTGTCGAGGCAATGGTGCCGCCGGTTCCCAGCAAGGCGATGTGGGGGAGTTGCTTTCGCGTCATCGAGATATTCCCAGGCCGACCGCCCCTTGGGCGGAAGTTCAGTGTTTAAGCCAGCGCTCGAGCATATGCACGCAGGCCAGCAGGAAGAAGTTGATCATCAGGTACAGCATGCCCGCCAGAATGAATGTTTCGATAATGGCATAGTTCTGGTTCATAAGGCGCTTGGCGTGCCCGGTCAGCTCCATGACGGCAATGGTCGAGGCAAGACTGGTGCCCTTGATGGCCAGGACGATTTCGTTGCTGTAGGCGGGCAGCGCCTGGCGGATGGCCAGCGGAAAAACCACGCGGCGAAAGCGCAGCGTGGCGGACATGCCGCAAGCCTTGGCCGCTTCGATCTGCCCCTTGGGCACGGACTGGAAGCCGCCGCGCAGCACTTCGCTGACGTAGGCGCCGCTGTTCAGCGCGATGGCCAGTATCGCGCAGCGTCCGCCATCGCTGAACAGCCACCACAGGGCGGGGTTCTCGCGCACGAAAGACAGGGTGCCTATTCCGTAGTAAAGAATGAACAATTGCACCAGCAACGGCGTGCCGCGAAAGCAGGTGCTGTAGACGAATGAGAAGCGCGATGCCAGCGAATTGGGCGACATGCGCATGAGCGCCAGGCCCAGGCCGATGAGCGAAGCCAGGACGATGGACGTCAGGCCGATGTAGACGCTAAGGCCGAAGCCCTGGAACAGGTTGGCGACGGTATGCTGAAAGAGCGCGGCATCCAGCATGATCAATGTCCCCTCATGCCGCGGCCGAAATGGCGTTCTGCCACCACGAATATGCCTTGGCTGCCCACGCCGACGATAAAGTACAGGGCGCCGGCCATCAGGTACAGCGCCAGGGGCTCACGCGTGGCGGCGGCGCCCAATACGGCGGCGCGCATGATTTCCACCAGGCCCACCAGCGAGATGAGCGCCGTGTCCTTGAGTGCTGTTTGCCATACGTTATTGGTGCCCGGCAGCGCATACCAGAACATTTGCGGGATGATGATGCGCAGCAGGCGCTGGCCCGGCGTCATTCCGATGGCCTTGGCGGCCTCGATCTGGCCGGCCGGTATGGCGTTCAGGGCGCCGCGAAACACCTCGACGCCGTAAGAGCCCGCTATCAGTCCTATCGCCAGTATGCCGACCAGGGCGGGAAACCAGCTGGTCATGGCCTCTTGCCAGTTCAGCATGTCGGCCAGGTCCGCGGCCGCCTGGACCGAACCGAAGAACAACAGATAGATGACGAGCAGTTCCGGAATGCTTCGCACCACGGTGGTGTAGACGCTGACGAGCAAACCGGGCAGCCGGGCGCCGGCGGTCTTGATGCTGGCCCCGGCTATGCCTATGACTATACCCAGGGCCATGCCGAGTATCGATATGAGCAGGGTCATGGCGGTGCCGCGCAGGAGCGTCCAGCCCCATCCTTCGCGCAGCACCGACTGTATAGTCTCGAGCATGGGAGCTTACTTCTTGCAGACCTCGTAGTTCGAAATGTCGATATCGAACCATTTTTCGCTGGATGCTTTGACGGTGCCGTCATTGATCAGCTTGCACAAGGCGGCATCGACCTTTTTCTTCAGCTCGGTCTTTTCCTTGTTGATTCCCACGCCTATGCCATAGCCCAGGACTTCCGGCGCCGAGGATCCTTTGATGATCAGCTTGGACAGCGCGAAGTTCTTGTCGCCGACCTTTTTAAGAAACTTGGATTGCGAGGTCAGGTCGGCGAAAGTGGCATCCAGGCGGCCGGCGTCCAGGTCGATCTGCATCTGATCCAGCGTATCGTAATTCTTGATCTTCAGATCGGGGGCCGATTTGCGCAGGTAATCGCCATGAGTGGTGCCGCCTTGCACCCCCACAGTCTTGCCGGCCAATCCTTTGAAAATGGCGTCGGCGCTGTCTGCGGAAACCAAGGCGCTGCCCTTGGGCAGGACGAAAATCGCATCTTCGACCGCATAGGGGGTGCTGAACGAGATACGCTTGCTGCGCTCGGGCGTGACCGACATGCCCGAGATGATCAGGTCGAAGCGATTGGCGTCCAGCGACGGTATGAGGCTGTCGAACGCTTGTACAACGAAGCGGCAATCGGCATTCAGTTCCTTGCAAAGCGCATTGCCTACGTCGGCATCGAAACCGCTGACCTTGCCGGCGGCGTCGACCATGCTCCAGGGCGGATAACCGCCTTCCGTGCCGATTTTAAGGGTGGCGGCAGAGGCAATGTTCAGCCCCAGCAGCGCCAGGCCCGCGCACAGCGCGACTTTTTGGATAATAGGTTTGATCACGTGAGTCTTCCTAGATAAGGCTGCGCAAGCAGCGGGCAATTGTTGTGGTTTGTTTGCCATGGCAGGTACGATCGCAATGGCGGAGCCGTCCTGGAACCAAGATCTTACCAAAGTGCCCGAGGTGTCCGCCCGGACGCATGGCGATTTCCGTCAGGCATGAAGATCAATGGGTGGGCCGCAGGAACTGGCGCAGGCGCTCGGATTCGGGCTGCCCGAAGAGGGCGTCGGGGGCCGCTTCCTCTTCTATCAGGCCGTTATGCATGAATATGGTCCGATCCGAGACTTCGCGGGCGAACTTCATCTCGTGTGTGACCAGCAGCATGCTGCGGCCCTCATCCGCCAGTTGGCGAATCACGCGCAAGACCTCGCCCACCATTTCGGGATCCAGCGCCGACGTGGGTTCGTCGAACAGCAGGACGTCGGGGTTCATGGCCAAGGCGCGCGCGATGGCGACGCGTTGCTGCTGGCCTCCCGACAATTCCGCGGGGTAGGCGTCTTTTTTTTCCGACAGGCCCACCTTGGCCAGCAAATGAAGGGCGTACTCGCTGGCCTGGTTTTTGGAAACGCCTTGCACATGCACGGGCCCTTCAATGATGTTCTGCAGGACATTGCGATGCGACCACAGATTGAAGTTCTGGAAAACCATGCCCAGGCGCGCGCGCACGCGTTCCAGCTGGCGAGGATCGCTGCTGACCGCCACGCCGTCCCGGCGTTTATGGCTGCGCAGGGTTTCGCCGCCTATGTGAACCAGGCCTTCGTCGGGTACCACCAAGTGGTTGATGCAGCGCAGGAGCGTGCTTTTTCCGGAACCCGAAGCACCGATTATGGAAAGGACATTGCCCTGGCTGGCCGAGAACGAGATTCCGCGCAGGACTTCATTCGAGCCAAAGGACTTGTGGATATTTTCCAGGCGGACGGCGTAATCGCTAGCGGTCATGGAGCACAGCGCGTTGCGGCGGCGTAAGGAATGGGCAGGATGAGCATGGCTTTTGCGTCGGCGCAAAAAGCGTTCATTTTACCCTGTTGCGCGCCCCGCCCGTGTCCCAGCGCCGTTCCGGCGGCCCCGTGTCCCGCCCGGCTGGCCGGCCTTTCAAGCACGCTCCCTGGAGCATCAGGGTGCGCGTCGCAGTTCGGCGGAAGGATACTTGATCTGGGCCCTGTACTTGGACACGGTGCGCCGCGCCACGACCACCCCTTCGCGCGCCAGCTTGCTGGCAAGCGTTACGTCCGAGAGCGGCGCTTTCGGATTTTCTTCCTCTATCATTTCCTGGATCAGCGCCCGCACCGCAACGGCGGAGCATGTGCCGCCCGAGCTCGTCGCCAGCTCGCGAGAGAAAAAGTGCTTGAATTCATAGATTCCGCGCGGCGAAGCCAGGTATTTGTTGCTGGTCGCACGAGAGACGGTGGATTCGTGAAGGCCAAGCTCATCGGCTATTTCGCTTAGCATCAATGGCCGCAAGGCGATTTCACCGTAGTCGAAGAAGGTTTGCTGGCGCGCCACGATGGCTTGCGCCACACGCTGTATCGTTGTGCTGCGCTGCTCCAGGCTGCGCATCAGCCAGCGTGCTTCCTGCAAAGCCTGAGCCATCAGCGAACGGCCGTTATAGCGGCTTTCCTTGAAAACCTGGGCGTAAGCCGTATTCAGGCGAGCCTGGGGAATGGCACTGTCATTGCCGATGGCGACCCAGGCCTTGCCGACCTTGCGCACGATAACGTCCGGTACAACATAGCAGGACGGATCCACCGCGCTATAACGTCCTCCTGGCCGCGGATCGAGGGAACGTATCAAAGCGCAAGCTTGCTGCAGATCCGGCGTTGCGCAGCCCAGCACCCGCGCCAGGCCCGGGTAGTCGCAACGGCCCAGCCTGTCCAGGTGTCCGGTCACGATGCGCAAGGCAAGCGTCCGGCCGGCGGTGTCTTCCGGCAAGGCGTTCAGTTGCAGCGTCAGGCATTCCGACAAATTGCGGGCAGCCAGGCCCGGCGTTCCGATCTGCTGCACCAAATGCAAGACGATTTCCCATTCGCTGTCCTGGGGAGGAGGAGAAAATTGCGTGGCATCGGCCAGTTCCGCAAAGGGGATGCGGAGGTAGCCGTCATCATCAAGAGCTTCAATGATGTATTGCGCCAGGGCATGGTCGCGTTCGCTTAATTTATAAGCGCATGCGTCGGCAAGAAGGCTCTCCTTGAAGGATGTTTCGCTTCGCGCCCATTGACCGACATCGGAGTCGGATGAGTCAGCGTTCCGGCTGACGGGGTAGTCGCCGGAATACCCTGACGGGGCATCGGCCTCGATATGCTGGGTTGCCGGCATTGATTCCTGCTCGTCGCCGGACGGTGACGCCGGCGGTGATGAGGCATGCTCATGCTCGCTGTCCGGAGCCGGCGAGTCCGCCTCCGGCATCGCGGACGGGTCTTCCTGCTCTTCCAGGAAAGGATTGTTGGCAATGGCCTCGGCCACCTCGCGGCTGAAGTCCAAGGTGGACATTTGAAGAAGCTTGACGGACTGCTGCAGTCTGGGGGTAAGCGTGGTCTGCTGCCGGGTCTGCAATTCAAAAGAAATCTGGGCCACTTCGTGTCTCCCTGTTAAAGATATGTTTGTGTAAACACGCAATGGATACTCAAGCAACATCCATGCCAGGGGTTGTAAGTCAATGCGGAGGAGTTTTCGGAATGTTTCCGCTGTGGCGCCGGCTCTCGAAGCAATGCCGGCTCATCGAATGCACTATCCGCCGGATGCCAAGGATTCATGCCGCTCTTGGCCGCGCCCGGACTGTATTGTCCAGCCCTAATTTACCGGCCTTTGTAAGAAGTGCTTTGCCATGCGCCGCGACGGCGTACCGGTTTTCCTTTTCTTCATGTCGGCACACCGTTTGCTAAGCGCTATGCAAGGCGGTTGGGCGGATCCGCTCCTGCCGGGACATTCAGTTCAAGGAGATGCCATGGGCAACTATCACGGACACAGCGGGTTTACCGATGATCGCGATGACCCGCGCGACGACGTCGATTTGGGCTATGGGCGCAGGCGCGAGAGGCACGATGCGGGCGGCGGCCATTCCGGTGTGCATGCCGCCCGGCCGGGCGAGTCCATTCATAGCCGCAGCGCGGATCCGGGGCAAAGCAGTTACGGCGGCTTCAGCAACGAGGATCCACGCCGACAGCGCCAGCAGTTTGGATCCTATCCGGAAAGAGGCGGCTATGGCGGTTATGGATATGGCGGCTTTGAGCGTGAGCCACTGCCTCAACGCCGAATATTGCCCAAGGGCTACACCCGCTCGGATGAACGCCTGCGCGAAGACATCTGTGAACGGTTGAGCCATAGCGGGCTGGATGTGAGCGACGTATCGGTGGAGGTCTCCCAAGGTCAAGTGATGCTTGAAGGCACTGTGGATAGCCGCCGCCTCAAGCACGCCATCGAGAATCTGGCCGACGATTGCCTGGGAGTACGGGACGTTGATAACCGGATACGGGTTAAGCAGGCCGGCAGCGGCAAGGGCGACCTGTCCATTGGAGAACCATGATGCGAAAAATTGCGATAGTCAGCGAACATGCCTCTCCCATTGCCCAGGCAGGCGGAGTGGATAGCGGCGGGCAGAACGTCTATGTGGCACAGGTTGCGCGCCGGCTGGCGGCGATGGGCATGCAGGTGGACGTATTCACCCGCTTGGACAATCCATACCTGCCTTCGGAGATGGAGTGGGGCCAGAACGTACGCATTGTGCATGTTCCGGCGGGCCCGGCGCGGTCGCTGCCCAAGGAAGCGCTGCTGCCCTACATGGACGATTTCAGTGCACATATGAGTCGCTACTTCGGGGAGGGGGATGCCTACGACTTGATTCATGCCAATTTCTTCATGTCGGCAATGGCCTCCTTGCCTGTGGCCCGGCGGGCTGGAATTCCTTTGGCCGTCACGTTTCACGCTTTGGGCCGGGTGCGTCGGCAGCATCAGGCGGAGGCGGATCTTTTCCCGGATGCACGCTTCGACATCGAGGAAGACATCGTTCGCCATGCCGACCGGATCATTGCCGAATGCCCGCAAGATAAAAAGGATCTTATAGACCTGTACCAGGCGGACCCGCAACGCATCAGCATGATTCCCTGCGGATTCGACGAGCAGGAAATGTGGCCGATGGATCGGGTAACCGCAAGGGCTGGGCTGGGCTGGGAGCCCGGCGCCTTCTATCTCCTGCAACTGGGGCGCATGGTCCCCCGCAAAGGCGTAGACAACGTCATTCGCGCATTGGCGCATCTGCGCAGGCGCCGCGGGGTGAATGCGCGCTTATGCATCGTGGGCGGAAACACCCGGGATCCGCTCGATGCCACAACGCCTGAGCTCGCTCGCCTTAGAGCTATCGCTTGTGATGAAGGCGTGCAGGATTATGTGGAGTTTGCCGGGCGCAGGGCTCGCCATCAATTGCGGCAGTACTACTGCGCCGCCGATGTCTTTGTGACGACTCCCTGGTATGAGCCATTCGGCATCACTCCGGTCGAGGCCATGGCATGCGCGCGGCCCGTCGTGGGATCGGATACAGGGGGCATACGCTACACCGTGGTTGACGGCGAGACCGGCTTTCTGGTGCCGCCCCGCGAACCGGTCCTGTTGGCCGACAAGCTTGAAGTGCTGGCGCGCGACGAAGCATTGGCAAGGCACATGGGAGCGGCAGGCCTGCGCCGGGCGAAAAAGCTTTTCACCTGGGACAGGGTCGGGCTGGAGCTGGCGCGGGAGTTCGATGAGCTGACCGGGAAAAAGGAAATGTCGTTGTCGATAAGGGAATTGTCAGAAGGACAAGGGCTTCCCGCCTAGCCGGCTTATCGCCGGATTATTTTGAAGGAAGAAAGCATGGATGCGTACGATTACGATACGTTGAGGGGACGTGTCGTCCTTGTCACCGGGGCGGGGCGCGGACTGGGCGCCGCCATTTGCGAAAGCCTGGCTTCGGCCGGCGCGCATATCGCCGCCACCGACCTGAACGAGGATGCCGCCCGGCTGGTGGCCCAGCGTATCGAAGCGAATGCGGGCACCGCATGCGCTTTCGCGCTGGATGTGGGCAACGAAGAGCAGGTGCGGCAGGTACTGGCCGCCGCGGCCCATCGATTGGGGCGCCTGGACGCGGTGATCAACAATGCGGGCGTGGATGTCACGACGGGCATCGGCGACCTGAGCAGCAAGGATTGGGATCGCGTCATACGTACCAATCTGACGGGCCCCTTCCTGCTGGCCAAGCATGCCCTGGAGCATCTGGCGCCCAATGGCCATATCGTCAATATTGCCTCGACAGCCGCCCGGCGCGCCTGGCCCAATGCCAGTGTCTATCACGCCAGCAAATGGGGTCTGATGGGGCTTACCCATGCCTTGCACGCCGAGTTGCGTCCCGCGGGAGTCAAGGTTTCAGCGGTGATTGCCGGCGGCATGCGCACCCCTTTCCTGCTGGATCGTTTCCCTGATATCGACGTGAGTTTGCTGCAGGACCCGATGAATGTCGCCAACGCGGTGAAATTCGTCTTGACCCAGCCTCCGGAAACCGTGATTCCGGAGGTCATGGTGTTGCCCATGAAAGAGACGTCATGGCCATGACTCCCGCCATCTTCCTGGATAAGGACGGCACGGTGCTGGCCGACGTCCCGTATAACGTGGATCCCCGCCGAATGCGATTCGCACCGGGGGCGGCCGCCGGCCTTGCGCTGCTTGGAACAACAGGATTCCCCTTGATCGTAATCAGCAACCAGCCGGGCATCGCGTTGGCGAAATTCTCCATCGATGCCATAGGGCCGATGCATAAGCGGCTTGAAGATATGTTCATCGAGGCGGGAGCGCGGCTAGGCGGATTCTATTTCTGCCCGCATCATCCACGCGGCGTGTTTCCGGCCTACGCAAAGATATGCGATTGCCGCAAGCCGGCGCCCGGCCTGCTGCATATAGCGGCCCAGCGGATGTCCATCGATCTGGCGGCTTCGTGGCTCATCGGAGATATTCTCGATGATGTCGAGGCGGGCAGGCGGGCGGGGTGCCGAACCGTGCTTATTGACAATGGCAACGAAACGGAATGGCTCGGCGGGCAATGGCGTACGCCGGATCGCATAGAGAAAGACCTGGAGGGCGCCAGCCGCTGGATCGTCAGTTGCCTGGATAGCGGCGGCTTTCAGGACGGGCCTCCATCCCGGCGCACAATGGGAGCTCCCGCATGAGTGAACAAACGGATTGGAGCGATGTGCGCCGCATCGTGTGCATACGGTTGGACAATATGGGCGACGTGCTTATGACGACGCCTGCTCTGCGAGCCTTGAAGCAGTCCGGCGATGGGAGGCGGATAACGCTCCTGACGTCCTCGTCGGGCGCGCTTCTGGCGCCCTTTTTACCCGATGTCGATGAAACGATGCGCTATGAGGCGGCCTGGGTCAAGAATGGATCCAGCGGCCGGGCTCATGACCACGCCGCCATTCAGGCCTTGCAGCGCGGCAAATTCGACGCGGCGGTGATATTTACCGTGTACAGCCAAAGCGCGCTGCCGGCGGCGCTGATGTGCCACCTTGCCGGCATCCCGCGAATTCTGGCGCATTCCCGCGAGAATCCCTACCGGCTGCTGAATCCCTGGGTGCGGGATACCGAGCCGGACAGCGGGATCCGGCACGAGGTGCAACGGCAGTTGGACCTGGTGGCGACGGTGGGGGCGCGCTGCGAGAATACGCAATTGTCTTTCATGACGCGTCAGTCGGATCGCGATGCTTTGCGCGCCATCATGCACGAGAGAGGTCTAGCCGAGGGAAAGCGCTACATCGTCGCCCATTGCGGCGCCACAGCCGAATCGCGCCGCTACGGCGCGGAGGGGTTCTCCCGGGCGCTGTCCCTGCTTCGCGGCATGGGGCGGACGATCATGCTTACCGGTACTTCGGCGGAGTGTGCCTTGGTGGCTCGGATTGCCGCTCACTGCGAGCCCGGCCTGGACATCATGGACTTGACCGGAGACCTGGCCCTGGGTGAGTTCGCATGCCTCATTGAAGACGCCGACCTTCTAATTTCCAATAATACCGGCCCGGTACATATCGCCGCCGCTGTGCAGACTCCCGTGGTGGACTTGTATGCATTGACCAATCCGCAGCATACGCCATGGCAAGTTGCGCACCGGCTCTTGTACCGGGACGTTCCATGCAAATACTGTTACCGCAGTGTTTGCCCGCAAGGCCATAACGCATGCCTGAACGGCGTGCCGCCCCAGGACGTGGCGCGCGCCGCGCGGGAACTGCTGGAGGAAAAAGCATGCATACTTTAGGGATCAATGCGGCGTTCCATGACTGTTCGGCCGCCCTGGTGCGCGATGGCAAGGTTTTGGCTGCTGCCGAGGAAGAGCGGTTCACCCGCATAAAGCATGGCAAGCGCCCCGTGCCTTTTGCCACATGGCAGCTCCCCTACCATGCCATCGATTATTGCCTGCGCGTGGCGGACATCGACCTTGCCGATGTGGACCATATTGCCTATTCCTTCGATCCGGCCTTGCTGCGGCCGACGCTTGCACCGAACGGAATACTGACGCTACCGCTGGAGCCGTCGGCCGCCAGCCGGCCGCAAAGCCAGGCTTCACCCTGGGATCCATTGTTCCTGTCCTACATCATCAATGCGCCGCGGCAGTTGGTGGATGGCGCGCCTCACCACTTGCAGAAGCGTTTCGCCGGGGCCAGCCTTGATGGCGTCCTGAAAAAATGGCAATTCGTGGAGCACCATTTGACTCACGAGGCCAGCGCCTTTCTGGCCAGTCCCTACGGCGAAACGGCGGTGCTGACCATGGACGGGCGGGGCGAGCGCGCTTCAACCAGTTATGGACTCTACCGGGACGGAAGGTATGAGCGGATCAAGCAGATCAACCTGCCCCATTCGCTCGGGCTGCTTTACGAAGATGTCACCCGTTATCTTGGGTTTCTGCATTCGTCCGACGAATACAAGGTCATGGCGCTGGCTTCTTACGGCAAACCTCTGTATGTGAGCGACTTCAGGGAAATCGTGCAAATGGATGGCGCGGGAGGCTATACCCTGCAAAGTGCGAATCTGGCTGAACGCTTCGGCCCCGCGCGGCGGCGCGGCGAGCGCTTCGAGCAACAGCACATGGATATCGCGCATTCCCTTCAATGCGTGCTCGAGGAAACCGTGCTGGCCATGGCGCAATGGCTGCATGGCGTGACGCGTTCCGACAACTTGTGCATGGCCGGCGGCGTGGCGCTCAACTGCGTGATGAATGCCAGGCTGGCGGCTCACAGCCCTTTCACGAATATCTGGGTGCAGCCCGCCGCGGGCGACGCGGGAACATCACTGGGGGCGGCCCTATGGGTCGACCTGCACCAGCGTGAAGGCGGGCGCCAATGGGCTATGGACCATGCTTACCTTGGCCCTGAATACAGCGATGAAGAGATCGAGGCTTTCCTGACCTACTCCGGAGTTCGCTTTACACGTTTGACCCATGTTGCGGATACCGCCGCCGAGCTGTTGGCCGACGAGAAAATCATAGGGTGGTTCCAGGGGCGCATGGAATTCGGTCCGAGGGCTTTGGGCGCCCGCTCCATTCTGGCATCTCCCCGCGACAGCGGCATGCAGTCCCGATTGAATGCGCTCAAGGACCGCGAAGACTTCAGGCCGGTGGCTCCCGTGGTCCTGGCTGAACGCGCGCATGAATGGTTCGATGCCCGTGGGCGGTCCGCTATCGATGCCCCCTTCATGTTGTTCGTATTCGATGTGCTGAAGGACAAGGCGGCCGCAATTCCGGCCGTCAGGCATATCGATGGGACGGCGCGAGTGCAGACCGTGACCCATGATCAGAACGGTCTTCTGCATGAACTGCTGGCGGCTTTCGGTGAAAAAACCGGCGTGCCGGTGCTGGTCAATACCTCGTTCAATACACGGGGCGAGCCTGTCGTATGCACGCCGCGCGATGCGCTGGAATCATTCTGGACATCTCCCCTGGACGCACTGGTGATAGGCAGCTACCTTGTGGAGAAATCATGATGGACCAGGCGCCATTGATTTCGGTTGTCGTGCCGACTTACAAGCGGCCCGATCTTTTGCAGCGCTGTCTGTCGGCCTTGCTGGTGCAGTCGCTGCCCCATGACAACTTTGAAATCATCGTTTGCGACGATGGCCCCAGCCAGCAGGCCCGGGATGTGGCGATGCTTGCAAACCGCCGCGGCAATGGGCGTCCCAGCGTCCGCTACCTAGAGGTTCTGGCAACCCAAGGACCGGCGGGCGCGCGCAACCTGGGATGGCGCAACGCGCGGGCGCCCATCATCGCATTCACCGATGACGATACGATACCGGAACCGGGGTGGCTGCAGGCGGGGCTGGAGGGCATGGCGTCCGGCGTGCAGGCTGCGGTGGGACGGATAGTCATGCCCCTGCCCGCGCGCGCCAGCGATTACGAACGGGACGCCGCGCGCTTATGCGAGGCGGAATTCGCCACGGCCAATTGCTTTGTGCGGCGGGAGGCACTCGAGGCGGTGCAAGGCTTCGATGAGCGTTTCACACAAGCGTGGCGCGAAGATTCCGATTTGCATTTCTCCTTGATTGAAAAGGGGTTCAACGTGGCGCCGATACCCCGCGCCATCGTTATTCATCCGATACGGCCGGCGCGTTTCGCCGCCTCCATCGGGATGCAAAAAAAGGTGATGTTCGATGTGCTGCTGTATCGGAAATTTCCCGCCCTGTATCGACAGCGCATACGCAGCGGCCCGCCGTGGTTCTATCTTTCGGTGACGCTGGCGCTGTTCCTGGCCGTTGCCGGCTTCCTGGCGGGCGAATCGGCCCTTGGCGCGGCAGCGCTATCCCTGTGGGCCCTGATGACGCTTGGCTTCTTCATCCGCCGGCTTGGACTAAGCGCATTCACCTTGCGCAATATCAGCGAGCTGCTGGTGTCCTCGGTGCTGATTCCTCCCTTGTCGGTATTCTGGCGGGCGGTCGGCGCGGCGCGTTTCGGATGGGCGCTGCCATGACGGATCCCATGATTCTGCGGCATCCGCCGCCTCGCCGGATTGCGGTGTTCCGCGCCTTGAACCTGGGTGATCTTCTATGCTCCATTCCTGCCTTGCGCGCGCTCCGCAAGGCGTTGCCGGATGCCTGGATCGCGCTGGTCGGCCTGGACAGCGCGCGGCCGGTGGTGGAACGCTTTCACCGCTATCTGGACGAGCTGATCTTGTTCCCCGGACACAGCGCTTTTCCGGAACAAGCGGCGCGCACGGCGGAATTGCCCGACTTCTATCGCCATATGCGGTCGCGGCGTTTCGATCTGGTCTTGCAGATGCATGGAAGCGGCGCGCAGTCCAATGCGGTGGCCAGGGCCATGGCCACGCGCGACTGGGCGGGTTTCGTGCCCGAGGCGCGCCAGCAGGTGGCGGGCCGCCTGCTGGCTTGGCCGGACGATCAGCCGGAGGTCCGGCGCTATCTATCGCTGGTTTCCTTCATGGGCTTGCCGGAAGGAAGCGCCGAATTGGAGTTTCCGCTGGACCGTGACGATCACATCAAGGCTGACGCCCTGGCGGCGCAGGCGGGCCTGGATCCTCGGCGCAGCATCTTCGTTCATGCGGGAGCGCGGCTGCAATCCAGGCGTTGGCCCGTCGAGCGCTTTGCGGCTGTGGCCGCCGCGCTGGAAAGGGCGGGCTGGCGCATCGTCATTACAGGCAGTGGCGATGAGGAACCATTGGCGCGCCGCCTGGCCGCAGGGCTTTCGCCGCATGCCGTGAATCTGTGCGGCAAGACCTCGCTGGGCACGCTGGCCAGCCTGCTGCAGCGCAGCCGCCTGCTGATTTGCAACGATACCGGTATTTCGCATGTTGCGGCCGCACTCGCCACGCCCAGCGTGGTCATTGCCTCGGGCAGCGATGTGGGCCGCTGGGCGCCCCTGAACTCGGACTTGCACGCCGTACTGCACCATAGCGTGCCATGCAGGCCTTGCGCATACCGGCAGTGTCCTATTGGGCACGTTTGTGCAAAAGCCATAAGCGTCGATCAGGTGCTGGCCAAGGCGCTTGTCCAGCTGCACAAGGGCAAACGCCATGGATAGCCTCGCTTCATTGGCATTGGCCGTTCCGGTCGGGCGGCGCTTCGGCATAGGATGCTGTGTTCGCGGCCGGCTGAATGCCTTGGCGCTGTTGGCGGAGGTGAGCTGCCATGGGTAATGCCCACGCAGCCAAGGAGTGCGTTCTGGTGGCCGGCGGCGCGGGGTTCATCGGCGCCAATCTTTGCCGGCGGCTTTTACGTGACGGGCATACCGTGATTTGCATGGACAGCTTCCTGACGGGCGACAGCAAAAACATAGCCCGGTTGCGGGACAATCCGCGCTTTACCCTGATCCGGCATGATGTTATCGAGCCGATAAGGCTGGATATGCTTCCAACGCAAATCTATAACCTGGCCTGCCCCGCTTCGCCGCCACATTATCAAGCCGATCCCGTCCATACCTTGCGGTCCTGCGTGGACGGCGCATACAACCTGCTGGAGCTGGCCCGCCGTAGCGGAGCGCGCATTCTGCAGGCTTCAACCAGCGAAGTCTACGGCGACCCCGCAGTCAGTCCGCAACCGGAGGCCTACAGGGGCAACGTCAACATGGTCGGCCCGCGATCATGCTATGACGAAGGCAAGCGATGCGCCGAAACGCTTTTTTCAGATTACGGCAAGCGCAAGCACGTCACGGTAAAAATCGCCCGCATCTTCAATACCTATGGTCCATTCATGTCGCGGGACGATGGCAGGCTGGTGTCGAATTTGATCGTCCAGGCGCTGGCGGGACGGAAGCTGACCATATACGGCGACGGCAGCCAGACGCGTTCGCTCTGCTATGTGGACGATCTGATAGAAGGGCTGGTACGCCTGATGGCCAGCGAGGAGAAGCTGAGCCGTCCGGTCAACCTGGGCAACCCGGATGAAAATACCGTATTGGATATCGCCAAGGCGGTGCGCCGGTTGACGGATGCTTCCTCATCGTTTGAATTTCTTCCGCTGCCCGCCGACGACCCCTTGCGTCGTTGTCCCGATATCACGCTTGCCCGGCGGGTCCTGGGCTGGAATCCCTCTGTGGACATGGATACGGGTTTGCGCAGAACGGCGGAATACTTCAGGCGGACTCAGCCAGGCTTGGCGCCTTCCGGAATTGTTCCAGCCGGTTATAAAGCGTCTTTGGGCTGATGCCCAGAGCCAGGGCCGTGCGCCGCTTGTCGCCGGCATAGTGATCCAGGGTTGCCATGATCAGCGCATGCTGCGCCTGGGTCAGCGAGGTGCCTATCGGTATTTTCAGGAAACCCTGTTTCAGCTCCGGTGAACCGGAGCGGCGGGCCGTGCTAAGGGGACCGATCTCTATTTCATGATCTGCCAGTATGTAAGCACGCGTGATGATGTTCTTCAGTTCGCGGATGTTGCCGGGCCAGTTATAGGACTCCAGCACTTCGACAGCCGAGGGCGTCAATACTTTATCGGCTTTTTCCTGTAGGTTCAATTCGTCCACGAAGCGTTGGGCCAGGTAGGCGATGTCGGACCGCCGCTCACGCAATGCGGGCACCCGGATGGGAAACACAGCCAGCCTGTACAGCAGATCCATGCGAAAAGCGCCCGCCAGGGCTGCTTCCTTGGGGTCACGGTTCGTGGCGGCAATAATTCGCAGATTGACGCTTAGCTGCTCTGTGCCGCCTACCCGGTGATATTGGCCTGTTTCCAGGACTCGCAGCAGTTGCACCTGCATGGCCAACGGCATTTCGGTAACCTCGTCCAGGAACAAGGTTCCTGGATGGGCGCGTTCAAAACATCCCATGGTGGTGGAGGACGCGCCGGTGAAGCTTCCTTTCTCGTGACCAAACAATTCGCTTTCGGCCAGCGAGGGTGAAATGGCTCCGCAATTGACGGCCACAAAGGGCGCCTCGCGCCTGGAACTGCGGTCATGAACGGCCCTGGCAACGATTTCCTTGCCTGTGCCGCTCTCTCCTATGATAAGTACACTGGCATCGGTGGGGGCGGCTTTTACAATCGAACGGGCCAGAGCGAATGCTGCGGGCGAGCGGCCAAGAATTTTGGACGATTTGATCATACAAATCAGTCTAGTACGAAAATTCCTTCACAAGAAAATAATCTAATTTTGTTTCAATTGATATGTATATTTACGGGAACAAATTCGAAAAACGCGTAGCATGGATTCGAACAGCCAAGCAGGGGGGAAACCGGAAAAAATTGGGGCGGTGATTGCAACTGGCACAGATGCAGGAGCAAGCGCCGATCGGAGAAACTTTGCTAAAGAAGCTTATTTTATATGCCGCATCTTTTGATTGTCGATGATGAGCCGGCCATATGTGAGCTCATTTCAGAAGTGGCCGCCGAGGACGGATATACGGTGGCGCACGCGGGCGACATACGCCAGGCCCGCATACAAATTGAACGGCAAAAACCCGATGTGGTTTTGCTGGATATGCAGTTGCCCGATGGGGACGGCATGGAATTCTGGAAGGGCTTGGCCCTGGCCGACACCCAGGTGGTATTCGTCACGGGCTATTCCAGCGTAGATAGCGCCATTGCGGCCTTGCGTTGTGGTGCGGTCGACTACCTGCTCAAGCCCCTTAGCCTGCGCCGTCTGCGCGGCGTGCTGGGCGAGTTGAAACTGATGCTGCAGCAGCATCCGCTGCCCGGGGCGTCCGATTGCTTCGCGAAGATGATAGGCCAGTCGCGCGCCATGCAGCTCTTGTGCGCGCATATTGAAAAGGTCGCGCCCACGCAGGCCACTGTGTTGTTGGTGGGCGAAAGCGGAACAGGCAAAGAGCTGGCGGCCGAGGCGATACACCTTGCCAGCCCGCGCCATCAAAAACCCTTCCTGCCGGTCAATTGCGGCGCTATTTCGCCCAACCTGATCGAAAGTGAATTGTTCGGACATGAGAAGGGCAGCTTCACGGGCGCCGATCGCCAGCACAAAGGATTTTTCGAGCGGGCGCGCGGGGGTACGCTGTTCCTGGATGAAATCACCGAAATGTCGATGGACTTGCAGGTTCGATTGCTGCGTGTACTGGAGACCGGACGCTTCATGAGGGTTGGAACGCATGAAGAGATCGTGGCCGACGTGCGAGTCATTGCCGCCACCAATCGCAACCCTGAACAGGCGGTTGCGGACGGGACGCTGCGCGAAGACCTGTACCACCGCCTGAGTGTTTTTCCGTTGGAACTGCCGCCGCTACGCGAGCGCGAGGACGACGTCATCCTATTGGCAAATAGTTTCCTTCAGAGGCTGAATGAAGAGAACCGGACAGCCAAGACCTTTGCGCCCGAAGCGGTGCAGGCCATGAAAGACTATTCCTGGCCGGGCAATATCCGTGAGCTGCGCAATTATGTTTATCGCAGCTATATTCTGGCGGACGAGGTCATAAAGGGCGATTTCAATTCATTCGAACTTCACGGTCATTCGGCGGGATGGGGTTTCGAGATTCTGGTCCCTGTCGGAGTTCCCTTGGCGGATGCCAACCGGCAGCTCATTCTGGCCACCCTCAAGCAGTGCGGCGGGGTCAAGAAAGCGGCGGCTGAAATGCTGGGAATCAGTTTGAAGACCTTGTACAACCGCCTGGAAGAATACGGTGCAAGCGGCGATGTCGACGAGTCGTCGTCGGGCTTCCGATAGGCCGATGACAAGCCAATGGGCACGCCATATGCTGGGATGCGCGTGACACGTTGGCATTAGCGAAGGTGAGCGCCCATGACGGTTGAAGGCCGGGCGACGATTGTCGTCCTCTCATACAACAGGCGCGTGCAACTGTTGAGCACGCTTGAATCACTGCAGAAACTTCCTGGAAACTGGCCGATCATCGTCGTGGACAATGGCTCGACTGACGGCACCGCGGCGGCGGTGGCGCGCCGCTTCCCGGCGATCATGCTGATACGCGCCCAACGCAACTTGGGGGCGGCCGCGCGCAATATTGGCGTAGCCTATGCGCATACTCCTTATATCGCATTCAGCGATGACGATACGCAATGGGAACCGGATGCGCTGGAGCGTGCTGTGAGCGTGCTGGACAGGGCGCCTGACGTCGGTGTGTTAAGTGCCTGTATACATGTGGGCCCCACACGCCGTCTCGATCCAAGCTGCCAGACCATGGCGCAAAGTCCGCTTGCGCGGGACAGCCTTCCGGGACCGCAATTGCTGGGATTCATGGCGGGAGCCTGTGTCATGCGCACACGGGCCTTCTACGAGGTGGGTGGCTATTGGCCGCCCTTGTTCATCGGAGGCGAAGAGTCCCTGATGGCGCTGGACATGGTGGAGCACGGATGGCGCATCGTCTATGCGGCCGATGTCGTTACGCGGCATTTTCCGTCCAGTATCCGTGATTCAAGCTTGCGGGAACGCTTGTTGATACGGAACGCAATATGGGTGGCCTGGATGCGGCGGCCCATACGGGCGGCATGGCGTGAAACCTTGCTGCGCGTGCGGCAAGCGCATTCGCGTCACATCTTGTGGCCGATACTGTGGCAGGCGCTGTTGGGAATGCCCAGGGCCTTGGGGCGCCGCAAGGTCATCTCGCCGGCGGTTGAGAAAATGCAATTGCTGCTGGATGTCGCCGCGGCCGATCTCTCTCCGCGCGGTCCCGACCACCATCCGGCCTGAGGGCTTTTTCAGTGTTGCCTCCGGAAGCCTCCACGCACACGCATTGGAGGTTCTTCGCGAGGAGGCGTCTGCGGATCGCGTATCTCGTCGGGCTCTTCCCGCGGGGGCAAGTCCACTTCCTTATCGGGTTCATCCAAGGGAGGTATGTCGGGCGGCGTCGAAGGATCATGCTCCGGCGGCTCAGGCACGTGCGCCCGCAGAAAAGGCGCAGCGATAATCGGCGGGCAGTTGCTGTTGGTCGGCAAATTCATGGCGATCTCCTTGGTAAGCGCTCCGGCTTGATTGCTGTGCGGCGCGCCGGATCAGAGGGCAATCCCCATGCCCACGCTTATCAGGCACGCCGCTTGCTTGAATACAGGCAAGAGCAAGCACGCCTGTGGCGGATTTTGGCGACTGTATAGGATTTACGTTTCCTGGCAGTTTTTACCGAAGTTCAGGCAGCGGCAAACTCCGGCGCACGCCCGGCCATCGGGGCGGAATACTGGAGAACTATCGTGGCATTGAATATTCTGGCTGTTTCTTCCGAAGCGTTTCCCTTGGCCAAGACAGGAGGCTTGGGTGACGCGGTAAGTGGGCTTTCGCAATCGCTTGGTGATTGCGGCGTCCGTGTGACCTTGTTGTTGCCCGCCTACCCCGGGGTCTTGCCGCATGTGCGCAATGTGCGCCGCGTCACGGTGCTTCAAGACATCCCCGGTGGAGAATCGACTCTATTGAGGGCCGAATGCCCCGAACTGAAATTGCCGGTATTGTTGTTGAAGAATGATGCTTTGTATAACCGCGAGGGGCTCTATGCGGCGCCCGATGGGACTGAGTACGATGACAATGCCATCCGTTTCGCGGCATTGGCGCATGCGGCCGCGCAGGTCGCAAAGGGGATAGAGTCGATTGCGCGCCCTGATATTGTGCACGCGCACGATTGGCATGCCGCTTTGGTGCCTTTGCTGATGCGCCAGCTTGGCGTCGAAGGCGTCAAAACGGTCCTCACCTTGCATAACGTGGCCTTCCAGGGCGTTTTCCCCATGTCGCTGGCTGATTCCCTGGGCATAGCCGAACGCTATTGCAATGGCGCGGGCATGGAATTCTGGGGACAGCTGAATTTTCTTAAGGCCGGCATACGCTACGCTGACTTGATCACCGTGGTGAGCCGTAATTACGCGCAAGAGATACTGACTCCCAAGTTCGGCTGCGGGCTGGAAGGCGTGCTGGCGGAGCGACGCAGCGACATGGTTTCCATTCCCAACGGTATAGACACGGCGCTGTGGAATCCGGAGGCCGACGACTATCTGCGCGGCCGGGAGTTCGGCATCGACAGTTTGGCCAACAAGGCAGTCTGCAAGCGCGAGTTGCAGCAAGCTTTTGGCTTGGATCAACGCCCGGACGCCACAGTGATGGCCATGGGCAGCCGGCTCACCAGCCAGAAAATGGCCGACGTGGCGGTGGAGGCGATACCGATCGCGCTGGACAAACACCCGCAGCTTCAGGCCTGCGTGATCGGGCAAGGGGAAAAGAAGCTGGAGAGGGCGCTGGCCGATGTAGCACAACGCTATCCGGGACGCTGCAGTGTCCACATTGGTTTCGACGAGGCGCAGGCGCACCTGCTGCACGCGGGAGCCGACATCCTTCTGCATGGAAGCCGATTCGAGCCCTTTGGGCTGACGCCGCTATATTCCATGCGCTATGGCACCATTCCAGTGGGGTCGCGGGTCGGGGGGATGGCCGATACCATTCTGGATCCGGGCATGCACCGGCCGGCCGCCGCCATGCGCAGTGCAACCGGCATTCTGTTCGAAGGCGACCACCCGCGCGATATGGCTCTTGCCATAGACCGTGCGATGGCGCTGCACGGCATGCCCGAAATCTGGAGCGCGATGCAGGCCAACGGCATGCGTGCCGATTTCAGCTGGGCCAAGACCGCGCCCTCGTATCTGAGCGTCTATCAGTCCTTGAGGCCGGATGTTTCGCTGGGCCGTATTCCGGAGCGCTATCGCAGCATTTTGCCGGGCCGGGTATGGCAGCCGGCGGCTGCCAATGCCGCGCTTGCCGGATATTTCCCGGAGTCGGCTGGCGGCGCTTTGGCGCGCCGGGGGCGAAAGGACGCACGGGCGTCGTCCACGCCAGGGCATGAGGCCTCGGCCGCGTGACCGCCATGCGCATCTACCATGTTTCTTCCGATACCGTCGCCACGGCCGGGCGGCCGGAACCCGCATTGTGGGAAGTTCCCTGCGCTCGGGCGAAAGCACTGGGATTCGATTCCATACTGACGGGCACGCTTCAAGATCCGGCGCGGGCGGCAGATGCCGCGCGGCGCCATGGTTTGGCGCTGCTCATGGATCTGGTTCTGCACGAGCTGGAGGGAGTGGGCCCGGAGAGCCAGGCACAGGCGCTCGGCGCGTGGCTGGATGCCGGCGTTGCGGGCTTTCGTTGCCGGCGGCCGGCGTCGGCGCCCGGCCAGGCCTGGCAAGCATTGATAAGCCAGGTGCATGCCAGGCATCCCGACTGCATCTTTCTGGCCTGGACCCCCGGCCTGACGCCTCAGCAAGTACGCGCATTGGGGGATTGCGGATTCGACGCCACATTCGGATCCGCGCCATGGTGGGATTATCGGGCCCTGTGGCTGATGGAAGAGTCCGATCGCCTGCGGCGCGTGGCGCCTGTTGTTCAGCCGATACTGGATACCGATGCGGGCGCTGGCCGGGACCCATGGGGCGGCAGCCCCGCCACCGGACGATCCGCGGGCAGGCGGCTTTGGGCGGCGGCCTTCTTCGGCGATGGAATTCTGATGCCGGCAGGCTTCGAGGACATCGCTGGCGAAGAGACGGTGATCGCGGCGAATCGTTGGTTGGCCCGGTGCCGCATGGCGCCATCAAACCCGCTGCGCCGTTTGTCCGGACCGACCGCGGATATCACGGTATGGTTCCGGGGCGGCCAACCGGCGCAATTGCTTTTGCTGAATCCGGATGATGGCGCTTCGGCCGTACTGGACCGGCGGGTAATCGCTTCCCGCATGCCGGCCAGCTATAGCCTGCCTGATGATGTAAATCCTGAGCTTCCGGCCTCTTTGGAGGCTGGGCGCTGGATGGTGCTTTCCCCTGCCCCCGCCCGGCCCGTCAAGGCAGCCTTGCGCCAGGCTGGACCGCCTAAATCGACGGAGCAAAGCACGCAAGGCCCGCGCATCGCCATAGAAAATATCGCGCCGCGCATAGCCGATGGACAATTTCCCATCAAGCGTGCGATCGGCGATGCCGTGCGTGTGCAGGCCGATGTTTTCATGGACGGTCACGATCGGATCGCGGTATCCCTGTTGTGGCGGGCTGTCGATGAGGCTAAATGGCGCCGCGTGCCGATGCGCGCCTTGGGCAACGACAGATGGGAGGGGGAGTTCGTGCCCGAGCGCCTGGGGCGGCACTGTTATACGGTGCAAGCCTGGCACGATGTCTGGGGCTCGTACTGCGACGGACTGAAAAAGAAGCAGGCCGCCGAGCAGGATGTGTCGCTGGACGTCGAGGAAGGCCGCATCCTGATCGCCACCGCGCTGGAACATATACAGGACGAGATGCCTGAGGTGGCCGCCGAAGTCGCCTCGCTGCTGCGTGCCGTGGGGCGTCCTCAGGGGAACAAGCCCAGGCCGCAGCGGGGGCTGTCGCTGGCAGGGGTTGCCGCCCGCAAGCCCGAGGTTCGTCCTTTGCCGGTTGTCGAGCCGGAGCATGTGCGCATTTTGTTGTCCGAGTCCTCGGAACAGGTCATGCGCGATGCCGACATTCGCCCATTCGAGTCTTGCGGCCCCATTTATCCGCTTGTCGCGGATAGGCGCGAGGCACGCTTTTCCAGCTGGTACGAACTGTTTCCGCGCTCGCAAAGCCTATCCGCCGGTGTCCATGGAACGTTCCGGGATGTGATCGGCCGCCTGCCGGCCATACGGGACATGGGCTTCGACACCTTGTATTTCCCTCCTATCCACCCGATCGGGAAGACCAACCGCAAGGGCCGGAACAATGCCCTGTCGGCGGGGCCCGATGATCCCGGAAGTCCGTATGCCATCGGTTCTTCCGAAGGCGGACATGACGCCGTGCATCCCCTGCTGGGCACGCTGGATGATTTCCGCGACTTGATGCGTGCGGCGCAGGACCATGGCCTGGAAATAGCTTTGGATTTTGCCATACAGTGTTCACCCGACCATCCCTGGCTGAAGGAGCACCCCGAATGGTTCGACTGGCGCGCCGATGGCTCTTTGCGCTATGCGGAGAATCCACCTAAGCGCTACGAAGATATCGTCAATCCGGACTTTTATACCGATGCGGCCGCAAGGGCGCCGCAGATGGCTTTGTGGCGGGCATTGCGCGATACCGTGCTGTTCTGGGTACAACAAGGAGTGCGCGCATTCCGGGTCGACAACCCGCACACCAAGCCCTTGCCGTTCTGGCAATGGCTGATTGCGCAGGTCCAGGCGGAGTATCCGGATGTCCTGTTCTTGTCGGAGGCATTCACCCGGCCCAAAATGATGTACCGGCTGGCCAAGCTTGGATTTAATCAGTCCTATACCTACTTTACCTGGCGCCACAGCAAGCAGGAGCTCACGGAATATCTGACCGAGCTGAACACGCCGCCGGCGGCCGATTGCTTTCGGCCGCATTTCTTCGTCAACACGCCTGATATCAACCCTTATTTCCTTCATGACTCGGGCAGGCCTGGCTTTCTGATCCGGGCGGCGCTGGCGGCTACAACATCCGGCTTATGGGGCATGTACAACGGCTTCGAACTCTGCGAAGCCAGGAGCCTGCCCGGCAAGGAGGAATACCTTGACTCGGAAAAGTACGAGCTGCGTTCCTGGGACTGGAACCTGCCGGGCAACATCATTGCGGAAATCACTCGCTTGAACCAGCTTCGCCGTCAGAACCCCGCCCTTCAGTCTCATCTGGGATTGCGGTTTCACAAGATCGACAATGACCGGATCCTCTTTTTTTCCAAGACGGCTCCCGAAGGAGACAGCATAGTGCTGGTCGCCATCAGCCTGGATCCCTTCGCCCGGCAGGGCGGAACACTGGAATTGCCCCTATGGGAATGGGGCTTGCAAGGCAAGGAGGAAATACCCATGCGGGATCTGTACGGCGACCAGCGCTTCAGCCTGCATGGAAGGCACCACCGCATCGAACTGGCGCCCGAGCATCCCTTTCTGCTTTGGGGTGTGGAAAGAGCCGTGTGAGGCCATGGTGGCTACCGCTACCCGTCGCGGGACGGGGTACTGACAGAGGGCTTCATGACCCAGGCAGCAAAAGACAAATCGGAACAAGCGCATGATCCGCTCTGGTACAAGGACGCGGTCATCTACCAGCTGCATGTCAAGTCATTCTTCGATGCGAACGATGACGGCCAGGGCGATTTCCCCGGCCTGATTGCCAAGCTGGACTACATTGCCGGCCTGGGCGTCAATACGGTCTGGCTGTTGCCGTTCTATCCGTCTCCCAGGCTTGACGATGGCTATGACATCGCCGAGTACCGCGGAGTGCATGAAGATTACGGGTCGCTTCCCGATGTCAGGAAACTCATACGCGCCGCGCATGCGCGCGGTTTGCGCGTCATTACCGAATTGGTCGTCAACCACACCTCGGACCAGCATGCCTGGTTCCAGCGCGCGCGCCGCGCCAAGCCGGGGTCGGCGGCCCGGAACTTCTATGTCTGGTCCGACAACGATCAGGCTTATGCGGGAACGCGCATCATCTTCTGCGACACCGAAAAGTCCAACTGGACCTGGGACCCCGTCGCGGGCGCTTATTTCTGGCATCGCTTCTATTCGCATCAACCCGATCTGAACTACGATAACCCCCGGGTACTGGAAGCGGTGATCAGCGTCATGCGGTTCTGGCTGGACATGGGGGTGGATGGCTTGCGGCTGGATGCCGTGCCCTATCTGGTCGAACGCGAGGGCACCAACAACGAGAACCTGCCGGAAACGCATGAGATTCTCAAGCGCATACGCGCCGCTCTGGATCAGGAATACCCCGATCGCATGCTTCTGGCCGAAGCCAATCAATGGCCCGAGGATGCGCAAGAATACTTCGGGCAAGGCGACGAATGCCACATGTCCTTTCATTTTCCGTTGATGCCGCGCATGTATATGGCCATTGCGCGAGCCGATCGCTTGCCGATCACCGACATCATGCAGCAGACGCCCGAGATTCCGGAGGGCTGCCAATGGGCGATTTTCCTGCGCAATCACGACGAGCTGACCCTGGAGATGGTGAGCAGCAGCGAACGCGACTACTTGTGGGACGTCTATGCTGTCGATCGGCGCGCACGCATCAATCTGGGAATACGGCGGCGCCTGGCGCCGTTGCTGGAGCGCGACCGGCGCCGCATCGAACTGATGAACAGCCTGCTGCTTTCCATGCCGGGCACGCCGGTGCTGTATTACGGCGACGAGATCGGCATGGGCGACAACATTCATCTGGGCGATCGCGACGGAGTCCGAACGCCCATGCAATGGAGTCCAGACCGGAACGGCGGGTTTTCGCGGGCGGACCCCGAAAAACTGTCGCTGCCTGTATTGATGGGTCCCCTGTACGGTTATGAGGCCGTCAATGTCGAGGCGCAGCAGCGCGATCCGCATTCCCTGCTCAACTGGACGCGGCGCATGTTGGTCAAGCGCCAGCAAACCCATGTTTTCGGCCGTGGAAGCCTGCGTTTTCTGTTTCCGGGCAATCGGAAGATCCTGGCTTATCTGCGCGAGCACGAGGGGACCGCGCTGTTGTGCGTCGCCAATCTCTCGGATGCTTCGCAGCCGGTCGAGCTGGACTTGGCCGCCATGGCCGGCAGGGTGCCCATCGAATTGCTGGGCGGCACGCCGTTCCCGACCATCGGGACGCTGCCCTACCTGCTTACGCTTCCGCCTTATGGCTTTTATTGGTTCGAGTTGAGCGATAGCGCCGCCCCGCCCGCCTGGCATGCGAGCAGCCCGCCGCAGATGCCCGAGTATCTGACCTTGGTATTGCGCCGCAAGGCGGGATACCAGATGGTGGAAGGCTCGCGCAAAGCCCTGTGCAATCAGGTCCTGCCGCTATATTTTGAGCGCCAGCGATGGTATGCCGGCGGCCGTGCGCCCGCCTCCGTCGACATTGCGTACATCGTTCCCTTGCCGTCGAGCGCCGCCGATCATGGCGAGCTGTTCCTGGCCGAATTCGATGTTCCGGGGGACGAAGGACCGCAACGCTATTTCCTGCCGCTGGCCTTGATATGGTCTGAAACGGTCGATGGCATGCCGGCCCAGTATGCAATGGCCCGGGTACGCAGGAGTTCCGAACTGGGCCTGGCCACCGATGCTTATTCTTTGCCGGGGTTCTCGCAAGCCCTGCTGGAGAGCTGGCTGAAAGAGCGGCAGATACCCATCGATGTCAGCCGCGGACGATCCCTGCTGCATTTTAAGGCGGAGCCTGGGCTTCATGACATGGAATGGCCGGAAGACCTGACCGTGGACTGGTTCCATGGCGAACAGTCCAATAGCTCGATGCTGCTTGGCAGCCTGGCCGTTCTGAAGCTGTTGCGCCATGTGACGGCGGGCGTGCACCCGGAAGCTGAAATGACTCGCCAGTTGACCCAGCGAGGCTATGGCAATTCCGCCGCATTGCTCGGTGAACTCGTGCGCATGGATGAAGATGGAACGCCGCATACACTGGCCTTGCTGCATGCCCGCATACCGAATCAGGGCGACGCCTGGGGCTGGACACAGGATTACCTGAAGCGTACGCTGGAAAACGCGGCGCTGACCGGTGAAAGCCAGGCCGACTATCGGGAGGATTTGCTGGGCTATACAACGATTGCCGCGACCATAGGGCAGCGCCTGGCGCAGCTGCATGCGGTTCTGGCCCTGCCCAGCGACGACCCGGCCTTCCAGCCTGAAAAGGCGGGCAAGGACGACGCGCAAGCATGGGCCAAAGATATCCGGGATTTATTCAATGCCGCCCTGAAGGCCGTTGCCGCCCGCGGACCCGCGCTGCCGGAAGCGGCAGTCCTTCAACTTGACGAGCTCAAGTCATTGAAGAAGGCGCTGATGGAAGAGATCGGCATCCAGGCCTTGGCGCTGGCCGGCACGATGCGAACCCGCATTCATGGGGACTTTCACCTGGGCCAGGTACTTATCGCCCAGAACGATGTTTACCTGATCGATTTTGAAGGCGAGCCGGCGCGTTCGCTGGAGCAGCGCCGTGGAAAAAGCTGCCCGTGGCGCGATGTGGCCGGTTTGTTGCGCTCCTTCGACTATGCCTGCGCCGCCTTCCTGGTGTCGGATGCGACAGCCGAGCCGGCGGGCGCGGATTCGGCATTGGCCGATGGCGCCGGCCTGGCCTCCGCCGCTACGGGAGGGACTGCCCTTACGCAGCAAAGGCGCATTCTGCTGGAACAGTTCTGCACCAGCGCCACGACATCCTTTCTGGATGGATATCGGCAAGGCGTCCGGGACACGCAGGACCGTCCCGCCGATGATGCTCCAGCCGAATCCGCCTTCGAGCGGGGGCCCTTGCTGGAGCTGGCCTTGCTGGAGAAGGCGGCCTACGAAATTTGCTACGAAGCGGCGCACCGCCCCGATTGGCTGGGTATTCCGCTGGAGGGGCTGCTTCGCGTCGCCCGCCGCCTGCTTGCGGGACGAACCGAACAGACAAAGGGCAAGGACTGACCATGAAACGGGAAACCACGAATTCCCCCGGGGACGATGCGCGCAGCCAGGCTGGCCATGAGGGCGCGCTGTTGGGCGAGCTGGATATGCACCTCATTGCGGAGGGGCGCCACTGGCAACTGGCCGATTGCCTGGGAGCGCATGCTATGACGGTGGACGGAACGCAGGGCACCCGCTTTGCCGTGTGGGCGCCCAATGCCCGGCGCGTCGCCGTGGTGGGTGATTTCAACGATTGGGACGGGCGCAGGCATCCCATGCGCCTGCGCCCCGAGTGCGGCGTCTGGGAGCTTTTCATTCCCGGAATAGGCGCGGGAACCTTGTACAAATTTGAATTGCTGGCCGCGAACGGCGAATTGCTGGCATTGAAGGCCGACCCCCTTGCCCGCCAAACCGAGTTGCCGCCCGCCACGGCCTCGGTGGTGCCCGAACCCGCCGACTTCCGATGGACCGATGGCGATTGGATGGCCGGACGCGAGGCCAGGCAGCGAGCGGACGCGCCCATCTCCATTTATGAAGCGCATCTGGGTTCCTGGATGCATCCGAAGGAGGCAGGCAGCCTTTGGTCTACGGTAGGCCCGCGAATGATCGAGCATGCGACGCGCATGGGTTTCACGCACCTGGAATTGATGCCGATTACGGAGCATCCCTTCGGCGGCTCCTGGGGCTATCAACCCCTGGGCATGTTTGCTCCTTCGGCCCGCTATGGGACGCCCGCCGAATTCGCCGGCTTTGTGGATGCTTGCCATCAGGCGGGCCTGGCCTTGATCCTGGATTGGGTGCCCGCGCATTTTCCGTCCGACCCCCATGGCCTGGCCTGGTTCGACGGCACGGCGCTGTATGAACATGCCGACCCCAAGCAGGGCCTGCATCCCGACTGGGATACCTTGATTTACAACATGGGCCGCAACGAGGTGCGCAACTTCCTGCTGGCCAGCGCGCTGGAATGGCTGCGGCGTTACCACGTGGACGGCCTGAGGGTCGATGCGGTGGCGTCCATGTTGTACCTGGATTACAGCCGCGAGCCAGGACAGTGGACGCCCAATCGCTATGGCGGACGCGAGAATCTCGAGGCGGTGGATTTTCTTCGGCAGCTGAATACCGACGTGGCGCAGGCATGCCCGGGAGCCATCATCATCGCGGAGGAATCCACCGCCTGGCCGGGCGTGACCCGGCCCGCAAGCGAGGGCGGGCTGGGCTTCCAATACAAATGGAACATGGGCTGGATGCATGACACCTTGCGCTACATGGCGCACGATCCCATACATCGCCGCTACCACCATCACGATATGACGTTCGGCATGATCTACGCCTACTCCGAGCGCTTCATTCTGCCGCTATCGCATGACGAGGTCGTGCACGGCAAGGGTTCCCTGCTTGGCAAGATGCCGGGCGACCGCTGGCAGCGCTACGCCAATCTACGCGCCTACTATGGTTTCATGTGGGCGCATCCCGGCAAGAAGCTGCTTTTCATGGGCGGCGAGCTGGCCCAGGACAGCGAATGGAATCATGATGCGCAGCTGGACTGGGGAGCGCTGGACGACGGCTTTCATTCCGGCATGATGGATCTGGTGCGCGATCTCAATAGTTTGTATCGGAGTACGCCAGCCCTTTATGGGGGCGATGCCGTTCCCGAAGGATTTGCATGGGTAGTGGGCGATGACGACACCAACAGCGTGTTCGCTTTTTTACGCCGCCACCAGGGGCAGACGGCGTTGGCTGTCAGCAATATGACACCGGTGCCGCGCGTGGCGTACGGAATAGGCGTGCCCATCGCCGGACGCTGGCTGGAGCGCTTGAATACCGACGCGCAAACCTACGGCGGATCGGGGGTGGGCAACGCCGGATCGGCCGACACGATTGCGCAGCCCATGCATGGGTACGGGCAATCACTGTCGCTTTCGCTGCCGCCGCTGGCGACATTGATTTTCACAGCGGAAGGTACGTCATGATGAACGGTTCCTTACCCGATCGACTGGCTGCGGGGCTACCCTACCCATTGGGGGCGATCAGTGATGGCCTGGGTGTGAACTTTGCCGTCTTTTCGGCCAACGCCAGTAAGATCGAATTATGCATTTTCGATGCCAGGGGCCGCAAGGAGCTCAGGCGCTATCCCCTGCCCGAGTGCACGGATGAAATCTGGCACGGCTATCTGCCCGATGCCGAGCCCGGCCTGCTCTATGGGTATCGCGCATATGGCCCTTACGATCCCAAGCGGGGCCATCGCTTCAATCCGCAGAAGCTCCTGATCGATCCTTATGCGCGCAAGCTGGACGGGCCGCTGCGCTGGTCGGATGCGCTGTTCGGTTATCGCGTCCAGCATCCCAAGGCGGACTTGAGCCTGGACCGGCGCGATTCCGCCGCCCTGGTGCCCAAATGCGTGGTCACAGGCGAGAATTTCAATTGGGGCGGGCAAAGCCGGCCATGCACGCCATGGGCGGAAACGGTCATCTATGAAGCCCATGTGCGTGGAGTATCCATGCGCCGCGACGACATGCGGCGCGAGCTGCGCGGCAGCAGCGAGGGGCTCGCCAATCCGCGTTTCATCGACCATCTGCACAAACTGGGCATAACGGCCATCGAGCTCATGCCCGTACACGCCTTCCTGCAGGATCACTTCCTGGTTGAGCGCGGCTTGCGCAACTATTGGGGCTACAACACTCTGGCTTTCTTCGCGCCCGAACCCGCTTACCTGGCTCACGGCAAGACCAATGACTTGCGTGTGGCGATTCGCCGCTTGCAGAGCGCCGGCATAGAAGTGATTTTGGACGTGGTCTACAACCATACGGCCGAGGGCAACGAGCTGGGCCCCACGCTATCCTGGCGCGGGCTGGACAACGCCAGCTACTACCGCCTGATACCGGGCGAGGAGCGCTACTACATCAATGACACCGGTTGCGGCAACACGGTCAATCTGTCTCATCCGCGTGTATTGCAAATGGTGATGGACTCGCTGCGCTACTGGGCGCAAAGCTATCGTATCGACGGCTTTCGCTTCGACCTTGGCGTGACGCTGGGGCGTGAGGGAACCGGCTTCGACCAGGGTTCGGGATTCTTCGATGCCATAGGCCAGGATCCTGTGCTGTCGCGCCTGAAGCTGATTTCCGAACCCTGGGACACGGGTCCCGACGGCTATCAGCTGGGCAATCATCCGCCCGGTTTCGCGGAATGGAACGATAAGTTCAGGGATGGCATCCGCCGCTTTTGGGCGGGGGAGGCCGGCTTGCGCGGCGACCTGGCCGGATGGCTCATGGCGACGCCCGATATCTTCGATCGGCGCCATCGCCGCCCTTGGGCATCCGTCAACTTCCTGGCTTCGCATGACGGCTTCACGGCCAGGGACGTGGTCAGCTACAACGATAAGCATAACGAGGCCAATGGCGACGAGAACGCCGATGGGCATGGCGAGAACTTCAGCAACAACTGGGGCGAGGAAGGCAAGACGCGAGACCCGGCCATCCAGGCTTTGCGCGATCGCGTCCTGCGCTCCATGCTGGCCACCGTGTTCTTCTCGAATGGCACCCCGATGTTGCTGGCGGGCGATGAGTTCGGCAACAGCCAGGGAGGCAACAATAATGCTTATTGCCAGGATAACGAGACATCCTGGCTGGATTGGGCGCAGGCATCGGAACCGGCGGGGCGCGGCCTGACAGCCTTCCTGGGGAAACTGGCCGCGCTTAGGCGCACCCACATTTCCTTGCGCATGCCGCGCTTCATGGACGGCGGCGAGGAAGTCCTGCCTGGCGTGGCGCGGATAGGCTGGTTCGACCTGGATGGCCAGCCCATGAGCGCGGAAGCCTGGGAGTTTGCCGAGGGGCGCGTCCTGGGCCTGCGGCGCGCTTGCCCGACGGGCGATGCGGTCGATCTGTCGCTGTTGCTGGTCAATGCGGGGGATGACGACATCGACTTCCAATTGCCCGCGCCGGACCATGCATGGATACGCGACTTGGATTCAGCCCATCCCGATGCCTTGCCCGGCCCGGTGAAGGGCGGCAGCCTGATGGTTGGCGCCCATGGCCTGATCTTGCTGACCGCCACGGTTGAGATGGAGCCCCCTCATGCTTAGGACCAAGGCCATGGGCAAACAGGCACATCCCGCCATCAAGGGGGCGGTGGGCTCCGCGCGCAACGGTGGCTTCGACTACTCCTTCGGGGCGGTATGTGTCGGCGGCGGGATGACACGCTTCCGGATATGGGCGCCAAGCGCCCGTCGGGTTTGCCTGGAACTCTCCAGCCAGGCTCCCCGGCCCATGAAGGCGTCCGGGCAAGGATTCCACGAACTCGTCTGCGCTTGCGCCCCGGGCACACGCTATCGCTACCATATCGACGACGCCTTGCGCGTGCCCGACCCGGCTTCGCGTTTGCAGGACGGGGATATCCACGATGCCAGCATCGTCTCGGATACCAGCGCCTATCCATGGCGCAATAATGACTGGCGTGGCCGGCCATGGAAGCAGACGGTGCTGTACGAAATTCATGTTGGCCTGGCTGGCGGCTTTCGCGGTGTGCAGGAGCGGCTGGCCGATCTGTCGGAACTGGGCATTACGGCCATCGAGCTCATGCCGATCGCCGACTTTCCGGGGCCGCGAAATTGGGGCTACGACGGCGTTCTGCCTTATGCGCCCGATTGCGCCTACGGCAGTCCCGACGATTTGCGGCTGCTCATCGATACGGCGCACTGCATGGGCCTACAGGTGTTCCTGGATGTCGTCTATAACCATTTTGGTCCGGAAGGGAACTACCTGCCCAGCTATGCGCCTGAGTTTTTTCGGCAGGATCGGGCCACCCCGTGGGGTCCGGCGATCGACTTTGACAGAAAGCAGGTGCGCTCCTTCTTTGCCGAGAATGCGCTGTACTGGTTGCGGGAATATCGATTCGACGGTTTGCGCCTGGATGCCGTGCATGCCATCTCCGATCCGGATTGGCTGCCGGAAATGGCCAGCTTCGTCCGCAGCCATCTGGACCCGGACCGCCATGTTCACCTGGTCCTGGAAAACGACAATAACGCGGCCAGCTTGTTAAGGAAGGGCTTCGACGCGCAGTGGAACGATGATGCTCACCATGTCCTGCACCGCATGCTGACGGGGGAAAGCCAGGGCTATTACGCCGCCTATGGCCAAGACGGCGCAAGCGAACTGGGCCGCTGCCTGAGTGAGGGCTTCCTGTACCAGGGGCAGGCCAGTGTGTGGCGTGGCGGCCAGCCACGCGGCGAATCCAGCGCCGGTCTTTCGCCTTCCGCTTTCGTATTTTTTCTGCAGAACCACGATCAAATCGGCAACCGGGCTTGCGGCGAGCGTCTGTTGGCACTATGCAGCAAGAAACCGGAAGCCCTGCGGGCTGCCATTGCCCTGCAGCTGCTGACACCGCACATTCCCTTGATCTTCATGGGTGAAGAGTATGGATCGACGGCGCCATTTCTTTATTTCACCAGCTTCAAGGATCCAGCGCTGGCCAAGGCGGTGCGCGACGGGCGGCGCAATGAGTTTGCCGCTTTTCCGGCATTCTCCGATCCCCGCGCAAGAGACCGCATACCGGATCCCAATGACGAGGATACCTGGAAGCAATCCAGGGCTTTGTCCGGCGTGCAGCATGCGCAGGGTAAAAAATGGCGCGAGGGATACGGGGCGCTGTTGGCGGCGCGCCATGAATTCGTCAGCCCTTATCTGGAAGGAGCGGAGAGCTTGCCGCCCAGGATAGCCGGGCCGATGGCGGTGGTGGCGGCGTGGCGGCTGGGCGACGGCAGGCTGCTGCGCATCTATTGCAATCTGTCGACGCACGAGCTAATCCTGGAACAGGGCATGTCGGAAGAAGAGCGGGTTTTCTACGCGGTGGGCGATCATGCCGACCATGCCTTGCGGGAGGGGCGCATGGCCGCCTGCAGCACCGTCGCAACGGTGGGCCCGGGCATGGGCCATGAGGCCGGTCAGAAACAGGGGGCGGGGGCGTGAACGATTCCAAGGGCGGCGATGCCGCGCTGCTTGCGCTGGCACACGCGGCGGGGCTGGATACGCAATGGATCGATGCCTTTGGCCAGCGGCATCAGGTGCGTGATGAAATCCTGCGGAGAATGCTGGGCGCACTCGAACTGCCTTGCGGCTGCCCCGCTCAGATCAGTGAAAGCCGGCACTGGCTGGAGCACGGGGCGCAGCAGGCCGGCGCCCGCATGGTCGTCGCGCAGGCGGACGAGGCGCCCGTGTTTCCGCATAGAGGCCCAACGGCTTATCAGATGGCGCTGGACGGAGGCGGACAATGCAGCGGCTCGGCGGAGCACATTGGGAATGGCATGGTGCGGATCGCACCGGTAAACCGCCCGGGCTATCACGGTTTATCTATCGGCGGCGTTGAGCGAGTGCTCGCTGTAAGTCCGCAGCGTTGCCCGTCGGTCGAGGCCCTGGCCGGCCGCCGAGGCCGTCATTGGGGCGTGGCGGCACAGGTATATAGCCTGCGCGGCCGGCCTGCCGGCCATTATTCACTGCTTGCCCGATTGGCGGAACATGCAGGCGGGCAGGGTGCCGCAGCCGTGGCCATCAGCCCGGTCCACGCCATGTTCAGTGCGGCTCCGCAGCGGTTCAGTCCCTATTCGCCATCCAGCCGGTTGTTCCTGAATGCGGCATATATCGATCCAGCGCATGTCCTGGGCGGGAGTGCCTTTCGACAGGCTTTGGATCAGAACGAGCCGGAAGACGGATACCGCATGGATGGGCACGCCTTGCACATTGATTGGCCGCGAATGCTGCCGCGGCGCCTTCGGCTGCTCAGGCGCATGCATGATAATTTCCGCAGGCGCGGCAGCCAGGCGCTGCTTGAAGAGCTGGAAGCGTTTTCCCGGGAAGGCGGCGAGGCGCTGGAGAGCCATGCGCGATTCGAGGCGCTGCATGGCGCTCATATTGCCGACTTGGGAGCGGAAAGCGGCTGGCAAGACTGGCCCGAAGATTTTCGCGATCCCTCCGGCCCGGCTCTGCGCACCTATGCGGCCGCGCATGAAAACGAAGTCCATTTCCATATATTCCTGCAGTGGCTTGCGCACAAAGGCATGCAGGATGCCCAGCGCAGCGCTCGCGTTGCGGGCATGCCCATAGGCTTGATTACCGACCTGGCCATAGGCACCGACCCGCGCGGCAGTCACGCATGGAGCCGGCAGAAGGAGATACTGGCGGGTGTGTCGGTCGGCGCGCCGCCCGATTTGTATCAGGCAATGGGCCAGGACTGGGGCTTGACCGCCATGTCGCCGCGCGCTCTGCGCGATACCGGTTACGCGGCTTTCATCGAGATTCTGCGCGCCGCATTCCGATATGCGGGCGGCGTCAGGGTCGACCACATACTGGGTATGGCACGCATGTGGCTTGTCGCGCAAGGGGAGTCTCCCGTCGATGGCGCCTATCTGCGCTATCCGCTGGAGGACATGCTGCGCCTGCTGACCCTGGAGGCATGGCGGCATCAGGCGATTGTCGTGGGTGAAAACCTGGGCACCGTGCCCGAAGGCTTCAACGAACGCTTGCAGGCGAAAAACATGCTGGGCATGAGCGTACTGTGGTTCCAGCAGGATCGCCAAGCGGGCGGGGATGAAGAGCCCGCCCCGTTTACTTTCCCCTCGCAATGGCCATCCTGGACGATGGCCATGCCCACGACGCACGATCTGCCCACGATAACGGGCTGGTGGCGTGGGCGTGACCTGTACTGGCGCGAGCGGCTGGGCGAGGCGCCGGAGCATGAACAATGGTCGGGAGCCGCGCAATGGCGCGAAAGCGAGAAAAAAGCCTTGTGGAACGCCATGCGGGCGGCCGGCTGTCTTCCGCTCGCAGCCGCGGACCCGCCGGCCGAGGCGCCGCGCGACGCCGTCCTGGGCTTTGTCGCCAGTGCGCCCAGCCCACTGGTCATGGTGTCGCTGGAAGACCTGCTGGGCATGGAGGATCAGCCGAATCTTCCCGGCCATACCGGCATCGGCGCAGCGGCTCATCCCAATTGGATACAAGCCCTGCCCATGAGCGTGGACCAGATATTCGCCGATAGAGGCGTAGCGTCCAGCATTGCCGCGATACGCCGGGCAAGGGGCGAGGCATGAGTGTCCCGCGCGCCACTGTTCGCCTGCAACTGCATGGCGGCTTCACCCTGAATGATGCGCGAGTCCAGGTGCCCTATTACGCGGAACTGGGCATCAGCCATTTCTATATTTCCCCCATCACGCAGGCGCGGCCTGGCTCCACGCACGGCTACGATGTCATCGATCATTCGGCCGTGAATCCCGAGCTGGGGGGCGAGCCGGCGCTGGCGGCGCTGTCCCAAGCCCTGCGGGCCCATGGCATGGGGCTGATTCTTGATATCGTGCCCAATCATATGGCAGCCCATCCCGGCAATGCATGGTGGTGGGATGTGCTGCGCCTGGGCGCCGCCAGTCCGTATGCGCGCTGGTTCGATATCGACTGGCAGTCCGCCGATACGGCCTTGCGCGGCAAGGTATTGGCGCCTTTCCTGCCCGAGCCTTACGGAAGCTGCCTGAGCAAGGGCGATATTGAATTGGTCTTCGACGAGCGGAGCTCCGCGGCGGAGATTCAGGCTTGCGGCATGCGCTATCCGATCGCTCCCGATACCCTGCGGCTTGCGGGCATGGACGCCTCGGCGGCGCGCAGGCATTACGATGGCAGGCATGCGGATGGACGCCAGCGCTTGCACGCTCTTCTGGAGCGACAGCACTATCGCCTGGCATGGTGGCGCTGCGCCGCCGATTGCATCAACTGGCGTCGATTCTTCGAGATAAACGAACTGATAGGCGTATGCGTGGAACGGCCGGAAGTGTTCGAGGCCGTCCATGCGCTGCCATTGCGCCTTTATGCCGAGGGCTGGGTGGATGGCTTGCGCATCGACCATGTCGATGGCTTGGCACGGCCTTTGGAGTATTGCCGCGAGTTGCGCGCCGCGCTCGATGCGCGCAGTCCGCTGCGGCCGAACGGGCTCGCGGACGACCGGCCATGGCTGATTGTGGAAAAGATTCTGGCGCCCGATGAGGTTTTAGGAGAAGACTGGCATGTGGACGGCAGCAGCGGTTATGACTTCATGGATCAAGCCGGCGCCGTGCTGCACGATCCGGCGGGAGAAACCGCGCTCTGGCGAGAGTGGAACGATATCGTCGGCGACGAGCGTCCGGCGCGGGACTATGTGACAGAGGCGCGATGCCTGATGCTGCGGCGGCACTTCGTGGCCGAGCGCAAGGGCTTGCTGAAGGTATTGTCCAGCCTTGCGCAGGCTGGCATGGATTCCAGGGACTGGACCACCGAGGCGCTGGGACGCATGTTGGACGAACTGCTGATCGCCTTTCCGGTGTATCGCAGCTATGCCGGCGAGAATGGCAGGAACGAATCCGACGCCCGTCTGCTGGCATCGCTGGTGGAGCAACTGAAGCGCCGATTGGCGCTGGACGAAAATGAATGCCGCTTGCTACGCTGGCTGGACAACTGCCTGGGGGGTGTTGCGCTTTCGACGGACGATGCCGTGCCCGGCGTATCGCCGCGCGTGCTGCAGCGCGAAGCCGTTCGGCGATTCCAACAGCTGACGCCGCCCCTGGCGGCAAAGTCCGTCGAAGATACCGCCTTCTATCGCTTTGGTCGGCTGATTTCGCGCAATGAGGTCGGTTCCGACCCTGATGTGTTTTCAATTTCGCCGGATGCCTTTCATCGGTGCAATGCCTGGCGGGCCGACCATGCGCCGCATTCCCTGTTGGCGACGGCCACGCACGATCACAAGCGCGGAGAGGATGTGCGGGCGCGGCTGGCCGTCGTCAGTGAAATTCCGGAAGCGTGGGCGGCGGCCAGCCGTCGATGGATGCATTGGCCTGGAGCCGTTCCCGTACCGGGCTCCGCTACAGGCATGGCGCAACGCTACATGCTGTTCCAGACCATGGTGGGAGCCTGGCCGGTTGAGCTGGATGCGGGTGACGAGGCGGATATGGGCCGCTATGTGCGGCGCCTGGGGGAATGGCAGGTCAAGGCAATGCGCGAGGCCAAGCTGGATTCAAGCTGGTTCGAACCGAATCTGGCGCACGAGAAGGCCGCTCTGGCATTCCTGGATAGCCTGCTTCCAGGCAAGGCGCAACACGCTTTGTTATGCGACATCGCCGACTTTGCCAAACGGCTGGCGCCGGCGGGTGCCGTCAACAGCCTGGCGCAACTGGTATTGCGGACGATGTCGCCCGGTGTGCCGGATTTGTACCAGGGGACTGAGTTCTGGGATTTCAGCCTGGTGGATCCAGACAACCGCCGTCCGGTCGATTACGCGCGCCGGCACGCCGCCCTGCAAGCCCTTAAAGGCGGCCCATCCGATATTTGCCTGATGCTGCCGGACTGGAAAACAGGGCATATCAAGCAGGCCTTGCTGGCGCGCTTGCTGGAAGTGCGGCGCCAGTTTCCACAGGTTTTTTCGTCGGGAAAATATATTCCGCTGCCGGTGCAGGGAGCGCGCCACGCGCATGTGCTGGCCTTCATGCTTTGCAGCGGAGGACACCATGTATTCGTGCTGGCGCCGCGCCTGGTGTCGGGCGGCGTCGATATGGCTTCCGGCCGCGGCTTGCCGGCGATAGCGCCGGACTTCTGGGAAGAGACGGCGCTGGTGCTGCCGCGCCGCTATCTGGGCGCTGCGCTGCGCGATGTTTTTCGGGGGCGCGCCATACGCGGCTGCCCCGACGGCACCTTAAGGCTGGCCGGCGTACTGTCCGGCCTGCCTGTCGCGGTGCTGGTGCCCGATCAGGGGTAGAGCCCACGCACCTCGCGCGATTCCAGGATACGGGTGCAGGCCGTGATGAAGGCGGCTGTGCGCTGGCTGACCTGGTGCTCTTTGGCCACGGCGGACACCGACGAGTAGGCGGCTCGCATCATGGCTTCCAGGCGATGATTGATTTCGGGCTCGGTCCAGTAAAAGCTGGAGAAGTCCTGGACCCATTCGAAATAGCTGACCGTGACGCCGCCCGCGTTGGCCAGCACGTCGGGCACGATAAGGGTGCCGTTCGATGTCAGGATGTCGTCGGCCTCTGGCGTGGTCGGCCCGTTGGCGCCTTCGATAACAATTTTGGCTCGCACCGAGTTGGCGTTATGTTCGTTCAACTGGCCTTCCAGCGCGGCCGGGATCAGTAGCTCGGTTTCCAGCGCCCAGAATTCGGCCGGCGTCAGGTTCTCGGCCTCGGGGGCGCCGGCAATGCCGCCATGCTCTTCCGAATGCTTCAGCAGGGCCAGCACGTTCAGGCCGTTGGCATTGTGCAGGCAGCCCGTATGGTCCTGGATGGCGATGACCTTGGCGCCGGCTTCATAGAACAGCCGGGCGGCGGTGCCGCCCACATTGCCGAAGCCCTGTATGACGACCCGGGCGCCTTCGATGGGCACGCCGGCGTCGCGCGCCGCCTCGCAGCCCACAACATATACCCCCCGGCCGGTGGCTTCGACGCGGCCCAGGCTGCCGCCCAATGAGACGGGCTTGCCGGTGACGACGCCGGTGGTCGTGGCGCCTTCGTTCATGGAATACGTGTCCATCATCCAGGCCATGGTTTGCGCATTGGTGTTGACATCCGGCGCGGGTATGTCTTTGTGCGGTCCGATGATCACGCCGATTTCGCTGGTGTAGCGGCGCGTGATGCGTTCAAGCTCGCCCCGCGAATAATTGCGCGGATCGATGCGTATGCCCCCTTTTGCGCCGCCGAAAGGCAGGTTCACCGCCGCGGTCTTGACCGACATCCAGGCCGCCAGCGCCATGACTTCGGACAGGGTGACGTCCTGGTGGAAGCGCACGCCCCCCTTGCCCGGGCCGCGCGTGGTGTTGTGCTGCACCCGATACCCTTCGAAGTGGGCGATGGTGCCATTGTCCAGTTCGACAGGCACATCGACAATGAGCGAGCGTTTTGGGCGTTTCAGGGTTTCGACCCATTTGGCAAGTTTGCCCAGGTAGGGGGTAACGCGCTCGACTTGCTCCAGATAGATGCCCCAGGGACCCAGGTCGTTGGAATTCAGGTAAGAGGGAAGAGCATGCGTCGGGTGTTCTGACATGATGTGGACCTTAGCGTAAAGAAGAAAGCGAACTGGAATGCGCCAGGCTCCGCCCGGCCGAATGCGGTTATTTTAGAGCGAGAGCTTACTACGTCCCCGATTAATAGTTAATTCAATTAATTGGGGACGCATCTAATGCGCCGGCTCGTCATCTTCGCCGCCGGTCCTGCTGATTGTGCTACCGGATCGCGTCCGAGGCAAGGCGCCGCGGGGCCCGGCATGAGCTTATGTCCATTTCTATTAATGGCTGCTGGTGATAACTACTTAACCATTAAGTCGTTCCAAAGCGGGCGCGGCCGGGTCAGACTGTCATCTTTGCCTGTGGCGGGCCCCGGACTGCGGGGCGGCGCGGCGGGCGTCAGTGCGAGCGAACCATGAGCGCAGTTTCTACTTCTATGCCCGGACCGTCATTGGCAAGCCCATGGGCCGTATTGCATGCCGTCCTGGAAAACATTGCCGATACGCACCCGGATGCGGTGTTTGCCTCGTCCCTGGGCGCCGAGGACATGGTCCTGACGCATGCCATCCACAGCGCGGGCCTGCCCATCCAGATATTTACGCTGGACACAGGCCGCCTGCATGCGGAAACACTGTCATTGATACCGCTCATCGAGGACCGGTATGGCGTCGAGGTAAGGCGTATCCGGCCGGACCCCGCGGCAATCAAGGCGCATGTCGACGCCCACGGCGCCTATGCCTTCTACGAAAGCATGGAATTGCGCAAGGAATGCTGCGCCATACGAAAAGTGGAGCCGCTGCGTCGCGCCCTTCAAGGGCATTCCGCATGGCTGACGGGTCAGCGCCGTTCCCAATCGCAGACCCGGACAGAACTGCCGGCGTCGGAGTTCGATCCGGTTTTCGGATTATGGAAGTACAACCCGCTAGCGTCCTGGACGCAGGTAGCGGTATGGGACGCCATCAGGCAGTTTGAAATCCCCTACAACCCTTTGCACGACCAGGGCTATCCGTCGATAGGCTGCGAACCTTGTACCCGGGCGGTGCGCAAGGGCGAGGACGAGCGGGCCGGGCGCTGGTGGTGGGAGCAGACGCAATCCAGGGAATGCGGCCTGCATGCGGGCAATTTGAAAGATTGAAAAGGAAAACCATGGGCGATATCTCCTCAAGAACACATCTGGACTGGCTGGAATCGGAAGCCATATACATCCTGCGCGAAGTGGCGGCGGAGTGCGAACGTCCAGTGCTGCTGTTTTCGGGCGGCAAGGATTCCGTGGTGCTGTTGCGCCTGGCCCAAAAGGCTTTTCATCCCGCGGGATTCCCATTTCCCCTACTGCATATCGATACCGGCCATAACTTCAGCGAGGTCATTGAATTTCGCGACAGGCGAGCGGCCGAACTGGGCGGAACGCTGATCGTCCGCAAAGTCGAGGACTCCATCGCAAGGGGGACTGTGGCGTTGCGCAAGGCGACGGACTCGCGCAACGCGGCGCAGGCCACCACCCTGCTCGAAGCGATCGAGGAGTTCGGCTTCGATGCCTGCATAGGCGGCGCGCGCCGCGACGAAGAGAAGGCCCGTGCCAAAGAGCGAGTGTTTTCCTTTCGCAACGAGTTCGGGCAATGGGATCCCAAGGCGCAGCGTCCGGAGCTCTGGAACCTCTTCAACACCAAGGTGCATCCTGGCGAAAACATGCGCGTATTCCCGATTTCGAACTGGACGGAGCTGGATGTATGGCAATACATCGCGCGCGAAAAACTCAGCCTGCCCTCGATCTACTATGCGCACGACCGTCTGGTGGTGCAGCGCAACGGCCTGCTGGTGCCGGTGACGCCCATTACACCGCCCAGGGCCACGGAAATCCCCGAAACCCGGACGGTGCGGTTTCGCACCGTGGGCGATATTTCCTGCACCTGCCCGGTGGCTTCCGTGGCCGCAACCCCCGAACAGATCATTGCCGAAACGGCCATCACGACCATTACCGAGCGCGGGGCCACGCGCATGGACGATCAGACGTCCGAGGCCTCTATGGAGCGCCGCAAAAAATTGGGATACTTCTAATGAATGCAATCAACGAATCTTGGGTATCCGCCAGCGGCACCGATGTGCTGCGCCTGATCACCGCCGGGTCGGTGGACGATGGGAAATCCACGCTGATAGGCCGCTTGCTTTATGACAGCAAGGGCGTGTTCGCCGACCAGCTGGCGTCCATCGCACGATCCAAGTACAAACGCACCCAAGCCAGTGAAATCGACTTGGCCCTGTTGACCGATGGGCTGGAGGCCGAGCGCGAGCAGGGCATCACCATAGATGTCGCCTACCGCTATTTCGCCACGCCGCTGCGCAAATTCATTGTGGCCGATGCGCCGGGGCACGAGCAATACACCCGCAATATGGTAACGGGGGCGTCCACCGCGCAAGTGGTCATCATCCTGATCGATGCCAGCCGCGCCGCCGATGGCCAGCTGCTGCCGCAAACCAAGCGCCATAGCGCGCTGGCGCAATTGCTGGGCTTGCAGCACGTGATCGTGGCGGTCAACAAGATGGATCTGGTGGGCTGGGACGGCCAAGTTTTCGAACGCATCGGCAAGGCCTATGCCGAACTGGCCGAAACGCTGGGCATTCCCAACTTTCATATGGTTCCGATCTCCGCCCTGAAAGGCGACAACGTGGTTGACGCGTCGGAGAATACGCCTTGGTACGATGGCCCGCCCCTGTTGTCCTTGCTCGAAACCCTGCCCGTGGCGGTGGCCGACACCAACGTTTCGCCGCGCTTCTTCGTGCAATGGGTCATACGCCATGGCGGCAGCCAGCGGGAGGACTTTCGCGGTTATGCGGGGCAACTGTCGGGCGGCACGCTGAGGGTCGGCGACAAGATAAAGGTGCTCCCTTCGGGCCTGACGGCCGGGGTGGCGCGCCTGCTGCGCGGCGCGGACGATATTCCCTTTGCCGCGGGCGGCGACAGCGTGACCGTGGTGCTGGACCGGGACATCGATGTGTCGCGCGGCGACCTTGTCGTTCCGGCGGACGCTCAGATCAGAGTGGCCAGGGAATTCGAGGCGGAGCTGTGCTGGCTGGACCAGCAGGCCCTGAATCCCGCCCGTCAATATTGGCTGAAGCAGGGAACCCGGCTGACCCAGGCGCGGATCAAGGCGGTCCACACCCGCCGCGACATGCACGCCTTGCAGCAAGTGCGCGCCGGCGATGTGCTTAACATGAACGATATCGGCCATGCGACGCTGGTGTCGCGCGACCCGCTGGCGCTGGATTCCTACGTCGGGAATGCGGCCACGGGAGCGTTTATCCTGATAGACGCCGCCACGCACCAGACAGCGGCCGCGGGCATGGTGCGTTGACGGAGAGGCCGGCGAAAAGGGGTAGCCCGTATTCTAAAAAAGATTGATCCGTTGCATAATCGCAAGCGTAAATAGTCTGCGCTTATACATTTCACGGAGCAATCATTCATGTCTAAACTATTGAAAGCCTTGCTGGCTACCTCGCTATTGGGATTGGCCGGCATGACGCACGCCGCCTCCTGGCCCGAGCGGGCCGTCCAGTGGGTCATCCCCTATCCGGCGGGCGGCGGCTCGGACGTGATCGGGCGTGTCGTGGCCGCCGGCCTGGAGAAATCACTGGGCCAGACCATCGTGGTCGAGAACAAGCCGGGCGCCGCGACGATTATCGGCGCCACCTTCGTACAGGCCGCCAAGCCGGACGGCTATGTGGTGGGAACGGCCGATTCAGGCACGCTGGCCTTCAATCCGTCCTTGTATTCCTCGTTGCAGTACGATCCCGCCAAGTTCACCTATATCGGCGGCCTGGCGCGCTTCCCCCTGATGCTGGCCGTCAAGGAGGATTCGCCGTTCAAATCGCTCGACGATGTCCTGGCTGCGGCGCGCAAGGAGCCAGGCAAGCTGACGTCGGCCTCGGCGGGCGCAGGCTCGCCCCATCACCTGGCCCTCGAAATGTTCAAGCAGCGTGCCGGGGTCAATATCACTCACGTTCCCTACAAAGGCGCCGCTCCGGCGTTGCAGGATATCCTGGGCGGGCAGGTCAGCCTGGGTTTCGTCGATTCGGCCGCGGCCCAATCCAACATCAAGGCGGGCAAGCTTCGCGTGCTGGCGGTCGCCACGCCCAAGCGCATCGACCTGTTGCCCAATGTGCCCACCATGGCTGAAGCCGGGGTCAAGGACTTCACCGCCTACGCCTGGCAAGGACTGGTCGGTCCCGCCGGCTTGCCGGCCGATGTCGTCGACAAGCTCAGCGCCGACCTTCAGGCGGTATTGAAATCGCCCGAAGTCGACACCAAGATCCGTGCGATGGGCGTGGAACCCCTGCCCATGACGGCCGCCGATTTCAAGGCCTACGCCCAAGCCCAGCGCGCCGAATGGGCGGACGTCATCAAGAAAGCGGGCATCAAGCTGGATTGACGAGCAGGATCTACATACCGTAATGCTTCAGGCCGTCCAGGTTCAACACCTGCACGGCCCCGTACTCGACCTTCAGCAGCTGGGCCGCCTCGAGCGTCCTTAGCGCCTGGTTGGTGCGCTGGCGGGATATCCGCGCCAGGTAGCCGATCTCTTCCTGGGTGATATCCAGGCGCATGCCCTTGCCCGGATAAAGCATGGGGTTGAAGAGCTCCGCCAGGCAGCGGGCCACCCGGGCGTCGGGCGCCAGCAGGCGGTCGTATTCCGCCTTGCCGATGAACTGGCCCACGCGTTCGTTCAATTGGTGCAGCAGATAGCGGTTGAACGGTATGCTGCTGTCCAGCAGCCAATTGAAAGTGGCGACGGGCAGGCGGATGATGGCCGAGTCGCGCAGCGCAACAACGTCGTACTTGCGCGATTCGCACTTCAGCAGCGAGCCTTCGCCTATCCATCCGCCCGCGGGCACGCCAGTCAGGGATGCCATTTTCCCATCGGAGTTTCCGACGGAAACCTTGACCAGGCCGCTGAGCACGCCTATCCAGGCATAGGCTTTTTCACCTTTGCGCTCTATCATGGCTCCAGCGGGGTACTGCGTCACCGCCACGTCCCGCTGCACGCGGTCCTGCTGTTCGTCGGTGAGCAAGTCGAACCACGCCGCGGCGTCGTGCAGGGATTCTTTCGCCAGCATGAGGATTTACCCTAGAAAAAGCAGGAATGTCATATCCGTGACAGTTGGGGGGTGTTCTAGCCTATACCTTTGCATTCAACTGAATAACAATAACGCCAACAAGGCGGGGTATACAGTTAACCATAAACCTCGAAAAGAGGACCAGGACACTGGCCGAAGGAGACAACGTGGCGCAAGACATGCCTACGCAAGCAACGGCGGCACCGGGGACTTTCCCCGCGTGGGTGCTGCACCACGCCAAAGTGCGTGGCGCCCGCCCCGCCATGCGCGAGAAAGACCTTGGCATATGGCAAACCATGACTTGGGCCGACGTCGCGCAGCAGGTGCGCGCATTGGCCAACGGCCTGGCGGCCCTGGGTGTCCGGCCCGGCGAGCACGTCGCCATTGTAGGCGAGAATCGGCCCCGTTTATACCTGTCCATGATGGCCGCGCAGGCCATCGGGGCTATACCCGTACCGCTCTACCAGGATGCCGTGGCGCAGGAAATGCTGTATGTCTTGCAAGACGCCGAAGTCCGCGTCGCCATCGTCGAAGACCAGGAGCAGGTCGACAAGATGCTGGAGGCCTGCGATAGCTGCCCCGAACTGGCCTTTGTGGTGTACGACGATCCGCGCGGCCTGCGCAACTATCAGGAAGACAAGCTGCTGGCCTTCGAGCGCTTGATGGAAATGGGGCGCGACTACGCGGCCGCCCATCCCTCGTTTGTCGATGAAGCCATTGCCGCCATCAAGCCCGACGACGCGGCGGCCATGTTCTATACCTCCGGCACCACGGGCAAGCCCAAGGGCGTCATGCTGTCGCATCATGCGCTTATCGACCGCGCTCTGGCCATCCAGGAACTCGAAAGCCTGACTGATCGCGAAGACGTCCTGGCCTACTTGCCGCCGGCCTGGATAGGCCAGAACATGTTTTCGTACACGCAATTCCTGGTTACGGGCTTCACGGTCAATCATCCCGAATCGCCCGAGACCGTTTCCATCGACATGCACGACATTGGGCCGACGTATTATTTCGCCCCGCCGCGAGTGCTCGAAGGGCTGCTGACGCATGTGATGATACGCATGGAAGATGCCAGCGCGATCAAGCGCAAGCTGTTTCACGCCTTCATGAAGCTGGCGCGCCGCGTGGGCGTGCGCATCCTGGATAAAGATCCGACCGTCAACGCCTGGGACCGCTGCAAATACGCCTTGGGAAATTTCATGGTCTATGGACCCTTGCGCAATGCGCTGGGCATGAGCCGTGTGCGCATCGCCTATACGGCGGGCGAGGCTATCGGCCCCGATCTGTTCGTGTTCTATCGCTCCATAGGCATCAACCTGAAGCAGCTCTACGGCTCCACCGAGACCTCGGTGTTCGTCTGCGTCCAGTCCGACGGGCAGGTGCGTTCCGATACCGTCGGCCCCCCCGTCAAGGGAGTTGACATCCGTGTGTCCGAGAATGGCGAGATACAGGTAAAAAGCCCAGGCATGTTCAAGGGCTACTATCGCAACCCGGAAGCCACGGCCGAATCCTATACGCCCGACGGCTGGTATCGCACCGGCGATGCCGGCTACCTGGACACCGACGGCCAGCTCAAGATCATCGACCGCGCCAAAGACGTCGGCAAATTGGCCGACGGCAGCCTGTTCGCACCCAAGTACATTGAGAACAAGCTGAAGTTCTTCCAGCACATCAAAGAGGCTGTCGCCTTTGGCGCGAACATGTCGGAAGTATGCGCCTTCATCAATATCGACCTTGAGGCTGTCGGCAACTGGGCCGAGCGGCGTGGGCTGCCGTATGCCGGCTACACCGACCTGGCCGGCAAGCCCGAGGTCTACGAGCTTATCCGCGATTGCGTCAATCAGGTCAATGCCGATTTGGCCAATGATCCCAAGCTGGCCGGGTCCCAGGTATCGCGCTTCCTAATCCTGCATAAAGAACTTGATCCGGACGATGACGAGCTCACCCGCACCCGAAAGGTGCGCCGCGCCTTTATCGCCCAGAAGTACGGAGTCCTGGTCGATGCGCTGTTCCAGGGCAAGGGCCATCAGTTCATCGAAACCGAGGTCAAGTTCGAGGACGGCCGTTCCGGCAAGATCTCCGCCGACCTGAAGATCCTTGGCGCCACGGTTTATCCGGGCAACACGAAGAAGGCCGCATAATGAATCAAGGCGCTCGCGAACAACGAATCGGGAACACGATTCTCGACATGAAGAATATTTCACTGGCCTTTGGGGGCGTGAAGGCGCTTACCGACATCTCCTTCGACGTCAAAGAGCATGAAATCCGCGCCATCATCGGTCCCAACGGCGCCGGCAAGAGTTCCATGCTGAACGTGATAAATGGGGTGTATACCCCCCAGAATGGCGAGATCACGCTGTCCGGCGTCCGCTTTTCCAAAATGAATTCCAGGCGCGCCGCCGAAATGGGCATCGCGCGGACCTTCCAGAACCTGGCCTTGTTCAAGGGCATGAGCGTCCTGGACAACATCATGACCGGTCGCAATTTGCGCATGAAAAGCGGCGTCCTGGCGCAGGCCTTCCGCCTGGGTTCGGCCGAACGCGAAGAAATCGCGAATCGCGAATTTGTCGAAAACCTTATCGATTTCCTGGAAATCCAGGCCTATCGCAAGACGCCTGTAGGGCGGCTGCCCTATGGACTGCAAAAACGGGTCGACCTGGGGCGGGCGCTGGCCATGGAGCCGCGCATACTGCTGCTGGACGAGCCCATGGCGGGCATGAACATAGAAGAAAAGCAGGACATGAGCCGCTTCATTCTGGATGTGAACGACGAATACGGCACCACCATCGTGCTGATCGAGCACGATATGGGCGTGGTCATGGATATCTCGGACCGCGTGGTGGTGCTGGATTACGGCAAGAAGATCGGCGACGGCGTGCCCGACGAAGTCCGCCAGAATCCGGATGTCATTCAAGCCTATCTCGGCGCCAGCCACTAGGGTCTAAGGAATACTTATATGGCATTTTTTCTGGAAACCCTGTTCGGCGGCCTGATGACGGGCATGCTGTATTCACTGGTGGCGCTGGGCTTCGTGCTTATTTTCAAGGCCTCGGGCGTCTTCAATTTCGCCCAGGGCGCCATGGTGCTGATCGCGGCCTTGTCCATGGCGCGGTTCTCCGAATGGATACCCCGCTGGCTGGGCATCGAAAGCCTGATCCTCGCCAATGTCCTGGCGTTCATCGTCAGCGCCATCTTCATGTGGATCATCGCGATTGCGATCGAACGCTGGGTCTTGCGCTATCTGGTGAACCAGGAAGGCACCACCTTGCTCATGGCGACCATCGGCATCAGCTACTTTCTGGACGGCATGGGGCAAATTATTTTCGGCAGCAGCGTGTATTCCATCGACGTGGGCATGCCCAAGGACCCCGCCTTCATCCTCGATACCGTTTTCGAGGGAGGGCTGCTGATCAGCCTGGAAGACCTTACCGCGGCCGCCGTGGCGGCCCTGCTGGTGGCGACGCTGGCGTTCTTCTTCCAGTACACCTCGGTCGGACGGGCCCTGCGCGCGGTGGCCGACGATCACCAGGCCGCGCAATCCATAGGCATACCCCTGAACCGCATATGGGTGGTGGTATGGACGGTGGCCGGGCTGGTTGCGCTGGTGGCCGGCATCATCTGGGGCTCCAAGTTCGGCGTGCAGTTCACTTTGTCCACCGCGGCGCTGCGCGCCTTGCCGGTGGTGATCCTGGGCGGGCTGACTTCGGTGCCGGGAGCCATCATCGGAGGGCTCATCATCGGGGTGGGCGAAAAACTGTCCGAAGTTTATCTGGGCCCGTTCGTGGGCGGGGGAATCGAAATCTGGTTCGCCTACATGCTTGCCCTGGTGTTCCTGCTGTTCCGGCCTCAGGGCCTGTTCGGTGAAAAAATAATCGACCGTGTTTAAGAAGATCAGGTAACGACACTATGTTCTATCGTGAAAACGGCCAATTCAAAAGCACCTATCGTGCCGACCAGCAGATCTTTCCCATCCGCCAGGACAGGACCTTCATGCTGGGGGTGCTGCTTGCCGCCTTCGTGCTGGTTCCGCTTCTGGCGTCGAACTACTTTCTGCAGGCAATCCTCATCCCCTTCCTGATTCTGTCCCTGGCCGCCATAGGCCTGAATATACTGGTGGGATACTGCGGCCAGATATCCATCGGCTCGGGGGCGTTCATGGCGGTGGGAGCGTACGCCGCCTGGAACTTCGGCGTACGGATGCCGGCCACCCCGCTGGTCGTCCAGATTCTGTTGGGAGGCGTTTTCGCCACCCTGGTCGGCGTGGTATTCGGCGTTCCCAGCCTGCGCATACGGGGCCTGTACCTGGCTGTCACCACGCTGGCCGCGCAGTTCTTCGTTGACTGGGCTTTCCTGCGGATTCCCTATTTCACCAATTATTCTTCATCGGGCAACGTCTCGGTGCCGGCACTGACCGCTTTCGGACTGCCCGTGCAGACGCCGGTAGAGCGCTACCTGTTCGTCCTGATTTTCGTCGCTGTGTTCGCCTTGCTGGCCAAAAACCTGGTGCGCGGCGCCATCGGCCGCCAATGGATGGCCATCCGCGACATGGATGTGGCCGCCTCCGTCATAGGCATACGGCCTATCTATGCAAAGCTCACCGCATTCGCCGTCAGTTCCTTCATCATCGGCGTGGCCGGCGCCTTATGGGCGTACATCCACCTGGGCTCCTGGGAGCCGCTGGCCTTCGACCTGAACCGCTCCCTGCAACTGCTCTTCATTGTCATCATCGGCGGACTGGGCTCCATCGTGGGCAGCTTTTTCGGTGCGGCCTTCATGGTGCTGGTGCCGGTGCTGCTGACCAATGTTCCTCATATGTTCGGCATGTCGCTGGCCGTCGATACCGCGTCGCATATCGAGCACATGGTGTTCGGCGCATTGATCGTGTTTTTCCTGATCGTCGAACCGCACGGTCTGGCGCGACTCTGGAGCATAGGCAAGGAAAAGCTGCGTATCTGGCCTTTCCCTCATTAGTTTTTTTCATGGCAACACATCAGTAAGCCGGCTGACCCATCTGGGCTATGCCGAAACATAAACGGTGCAGATAGACACCATCAGGAGGACTTGGAGATGAAACCATCCTTGAAATTCGCCGCCGCCATGTTTGCGGTCGCGGGCACGCTGGCCACGGCATCGATGCCGGCCGCCGCTGCCGAAGAACAGTTCGTGCCTTTGCTGGCCTACCGGACCGGCTCCTTTGCTCCTCTGGGCATACCTTGGGCCGACGGGAAAATGGACTACCTCAAGCTCGTCAACGAGCGCGACGGCGGCATCAACGGCGTCAAGATCGTCTACGAGGAATGCGAGACCGCCTACGCGACCGACCGCGGCGTGGAATGCTACGAGCGCCTGAAGGACAAGAACGGCGGCGCTTCGGGCTTCGACACTCAATCCACCGGCATTACCTTTGCGTTGACGGACAAGGCCATCGTGGACGGCGTGTCGATCGAGACCGTGGGCTATGGCCTGTCGCAATCCGCCGACGGCTCCGTGTTCAAGTGGAACTTCCCGCTGCTGGGCACCTACTGGACGGCCGCCGACGTCATGATCCAGGACATCGCCAAGAAGCTGGGGGGCATCGACAAGCTCAAGGGCAAGAAGATCGCCCTGGTCTATCACGATTCGCCCTATGGCAAAGAGCCCATCGCCTTGCTGCAATCCCGCTCCAAGGCCAATGGCTTCGAATTGCAGCTTTATCCCGTCACTGCGCCGGGCGTACAGCAGAAATCCACCTGGCTGCAAATCCGCCAGAGCCGTCCCGACTACGTCTTGCTCTGGAGCGCCGGCATCATGACGCCCACGGCCATACGCGAGGCGCAAGCCGTCGGCTATCCGCGCGACAAGATGTACGGCATCTGGTGGGCCAGCTCCGAGAACGACGTCCAGGATCTGGGCCAGGTCGCCAAGGGCTACAACGGCATCACCATCCACAACAGCGCGGATCATGGCAAGGTGCATGAAGACCTGAAGAAGCATGTGTACGACAAGGGTCAGGGCACCGACACCAACGGCAAGTATGTCGGCACGATCGCTCACACGCGCGGCATGATGATCTCGATGCTGCAAGTGGAAGCCATCCGCACCGCCCAGGAAAAATTCGGCAAGGGCAAGCACATGACGCGCGAACAGGTGCGGTGGGGTTTCGAGAACCTGAACATCACCAAAGAGCGTCTTGAAGAGCTGGGCTTCGCCAAGCTGATGCGTCCCGTCAAGACCAGCTGCAGCAACCACATGGGCGACGACTGGGCCCGCATCATCCAGTGGGATGGCGCGAAGTTCAATATCGTGTCCGATTGGTACCAGTCCGACAAGAAGTTCGTCGATCCGCTGGTGAAGGATCTGGCCGCGAAGTACGCCGCCGAGAAGAAGCTGGAAGTCCGCAAGTGCGAGGGCTAGGCTAAGGCCTGGACTCCGGCCGCCGCCCATGCGGCGGCCGGCCCCAACCCGATACAGGGAACAAGTGTATGAATGCGAATGCTGAGGCCCCGGCCCCGAATATTCTTCTTAACGTCAATGGGATCGAGGTCATCTACAACCATGTGATCCTGGTGCTCAAAGGGGTGTCGCTGTGCGTGCCCGAGGGGAAAATCGTAGCCTTGCTGGGCGCAAACGGGGCGGGCAAGACCACCACCCTGCGCGCGGTGTCCAACCTTTTGAAGGCCGAACGGGGCGATGTGACCAAGGGCAATATCGATTACCGCGGCGAACGCATCGAAAGGCTCACCCCGGCCGATCTGGTCAAGCGCGGCGTGGTGCAGGTCATGGAGGGGCGCCATTGCTTCGCCCACCTGACCATAGAAGAGAACCTGCTGACCGGCGCTTATACCCGGGACATCGGCCGCGGCGAACTGAACGCCTCGTTGGAGAAGGTCTACCAGTATTTCCCCCGCTTGAAGCAGCGCCGGGGCAGCCAGGCTGGCTATACATCGGGCGGCGAGCAGCAAATGACCGCCATTGGGCGCGCCCTGATGGCCAACCCCAACATGATTCTGCTGGACGAGCCCTCCATGGGCCTGGCTCCGCAGATCGTGGAAGAGATTTTTGAAATCGTGCGCGACCTGAATCAGCGCGAGGGCGTCAGTTTCCTGCTGGCCGAGCAGAACACCAATATAGCCCTGCGCTACGCCGACTACGGGTACATCCTGGAGAACGGACGCGTCATGATGGACGGACAGGCCAGAGAGCTGGCGGAAAACGAAGACGTCAAGGAATTCTACCTGGGCGTATCCAGCGGCGAGCGGAAGAGCTTTCGCGACACCAAATTTTATCGGCGGCGCAAGCGCTGGCTTGCCTAGGCCTGGCGGAAACTACCATGACTACTTATTTCGAGGAGCGCGAAGCGACGGCGATGCGCGAGCGCGAGGAAAGCCTGCTGGCGCGCCTGCCCGCCGCTCTGAAGCGCGCCCGTGAAAGGGCTCCTGCCATTGGACAGCAGTTGCAGGGCGTGGATCCCGACGCCATCTCGCAGCGGGCCGATCTGGAACTGATACCGGTCATCCGGAAAAGCGAGCTTTTGCAGGCGCAGTTGTCCATGCGGCAAGGGCAGGCCGGCAGTCAGTTGCCGGCGGTGTCCCGCATCTTCGGCGGATTTTCAGCCATAGGCTGGGGCGAGGCCATGCGCGTGTTCGCATCGCCCGGCCCCATCTATGAACCCGAAAGCAAGCGCCCGGACTACTGGGGGTTTGCACGGTCCTTGTACGCGGCGGGCTTCCGCCCGGGCGAGCTGGTCTACAACTGCTTTTCCTATCACTTCACGCCGGCCGGTTCCATGATGGAGACAGCGGCGCACGCCTTGGGCTGCACGGTGTTTCCGGGCGGCGTGGGGCAAACCGAGCAGCAGGTCCAGGCCATTGCCGATTTGCAGCCGTCCGGCTATACCGGCACCCCCAGCTTCCTTAAGATCATTCTTGAAAAAGCCGAACAGCTGGGCGTTGAGCTGCCGTCGCTGAAACGCGCCCTGTTTTCGGGCGAGGCATTCCCGCCGTCCTTGCGTACCTGGTTCGCGCAGCGAGGCATCGACGGCTATCAAGCCTACGGCAGCGCCGACCTGGGCATGATGGCGTACGAAACCGAGGCCCGCGAAGGCCTGGTCGTAAACGAGGACATCATCCTGGAAATCGTGCGGCCCGGAACGAACCAGCCTCTGCCGGAGGGCGAGGTTGGCGAGGTGGTGGTGACCACGCTGAATCCCGATTATCCCCTGGTGCGTTTCGGCACGGGCGATCTATCGGCCATCTTGCCGGGCGCATCGCCCTGCGGCCGCACGAATATGCGCATCAAGGGCTGGATGGGGCGGGCGGACCAGACGACCAAAGTGCGCGGGATGTTCGTGCATCCGGGACAGGTGGCGGGCGTGCTGAAGCGGCACCCCGAGGTGCGCAAGGTGCGGCTGGTGGTCAGCGGCAATGTGGGCAGCGATGTCATGGTGCTGAAGGCGGAGCTGGCCGATCCCAGCCAGGACGCCTTGGCGCGCATTGCTGATTCGGTGCGCGAGCTGACCAAGCTGCGCGCGGATATCCAGCCGGTGGAGCCGGGCAGCCTGCCCAATGATGGCAAGGTGATCGACGATATACGCAGTTACGAATAAGTTTATGTGTTTTCCCCGTGGTCGATTGCAGTAAGATGCGACAAAATGCTTGTTGTTTCTTACAGGGGAATTGTTATGCGCACGTTCAAGTACGCCGCCTCCGCGGCAGTCATGTTTGCCGCGATGTCGATGGCTCAGGCCGGCACACTGGAGGTCGTCCAGAAGCGCGGCGAAGTCCAGTGCGGAGTCACCACGGGTTTTGCGGGCTTCTCGGCTCCCGACGCGAAGGGCCAGTGGCAAGGCCTTGATGTGGATTTGTGCCGGGCGGTGGCGGCGGCAACCCTGGGCGACGCGTCGAAGTTCAAGGCGGTGCCGCTAAATTCGCAACAGCGCTTTACGGCTTTGCAGTCGGGCGAAATCGATCTGCTGGCGCGCAATACCACGGTGACGCAGCAGCGCGACACGGCCTTGGGCGCGATGGCCGCGGGCATCAACTTCTACGATGGCCAGGGCTTCCTGGTGCCCAAGTCGCTGGGCGTGAAGAGCGCGAAGGACTTGGACGGCGCGTCGGTGTGCATGCAAACGGGCACGTCGAACGAGAACACGATGGCCGATTGGGCCCGGGCCAATAATGTGAAGTACAAGCCGGTGGTGATCGAGCAGTTCAACGAGGTGGTGAATGCGTTCGCGGCCGGCCGCTGCGATGTGTTCACGACGGACGCGTCGGGGCTGGCGTCGATACGTATATCGAAGCTGACGAAGCCGGACGATTACCAGGTATTGCCTGAAATTATTTCCAAGGAGCCGTTGGGGCCGTTTGTGCGCCAGGGGGATGATCCGTGGCTGAACGTGGTGAAGTGGACTTTGCAGGCGATGATAGGCGCTGAAGAGCTCGGCATCACGTCGAAGAATGTGGACGAGCAGCTGAAAAGCACGAATCCGAATGTGCAGCGCTTGCTGGGCGTGACGGCGGGTGCGGGAAAGAACCTGGGCCTGGACGAGAAGTGGGCCTACAACATCATCAAGCAGGTGGGCAATTACGGCGAGAGCTTCGAGCGTAATGTGGGGCAGGATAGTCCCTTGAAGATACAGCGCGGGCTGAATGCGCAATGGACGGATGGCGGGCTGATGTATGCCTTGCCGGTTCGGTAATCCTTGAGTCGATCTTGATGGCTTGATCAGGGCTGCTTTGATTGCTTTGGAAAAGGCACCTCCTTGTTGGGGGTGCCTTTTTTATTTCGTTCTAAAGAGACGCCGTGTCCGGCGCTGGACGCCGCTCAGATCGCACGATCCCGGCTACGCCGGGATTTCCCGCGTTTCCCGGGTGCTTCGGGGAAGCAAGGCCGCATCTGTTTGAGCGCCAAGTCTATTGGGCAGCCAGTGGCTGCCCAATGGCGCGAGTTATGCGGCTGCCCCGAAGCGCCTGGGAAACGCGGCGTGCTCAACCTTCGCTTTGCCCAGCGCCGGACACGGCGTCTTTAGAGCGTAGATAGTATGGGGCGTTTGGAATGAGGTGGGCGAATGACGCTTAAGAGGACAGTTGCCAATTTCGCTACAAGAAATCCCGCGTAGCTCGCGTTAGGCCGCCAAGCTTAATGGTCCTGAATATCGAAGCGCGCGACTTTATCGCCGTCCATGCGGAAAATGTGCATCACGGTCTTGTCCTTCAGGCCATGAGCTTGGCCGCTTAAGGGCTGGCCGTCCAGGTCGAATACCGACTGAATCACTTCAACGACTATGGCGCCGTCCTTGCTTCGTTGAAATGCCATGGGCTCAACGTGTGGGCTGACTACCGCCCATTGACGAGTCCAGTACTCGCGCACCGCCTCAAGGCCGTGGACATGTCCGCCCTCCATGCCGTTGGCCCAGGCGACATCGGGGGTCAACGCGGCGAGCACGCCGTCGATGTCTCTTGCGTTGAATCGGTCATACATGTTCTTGATAAGGCCCACACCATTTTCCGACATCGTCATTTCCTAAGGATGGATTGAAGCGACAGTTGGGGGCGCCCAACCGGCATTACTTATCGTGTATTGCCGTTATAATATATACGTGCATATGTATTTGTGTAAAGCAAAAATAAAAAGAGGAGTGAAATGGCTGAAAACGTACTTTCCACGCCGGGGCATCTGATAAGCCTGGCGGCGCGCGGCTTCGCCCGCCTTAGCGAGTCACGCCTTAAACCACTTGGTTTCGGCGTGGGCCAGTTGCCGGTATTGGTTGCCTTGCAAAACGGAAACGCAAGCACGCAGCGCGATCTGGCCCGGTTTGCCAAGGTTGAGCAGCCTCCGATGGCGCAAATGCTTGCCCGCATGGAGCGGGATGGCTGGATCAAGCGCACGCCTGATCCGGCTGACGGCCGGAGCCGCCGCATCGCGCTTACGAAGGCCGCGCAAGACCGAATGCCAGAGGCCATCCAGATCTTGTTCCAGGGAAACCGCGAGGCGATGGCCGGATTCACGCAAGAAGAAGAGGTGCAACTGGCTGGCCTGCTGGCGCGATTGATCGGTAACCTCGATCGCATTGCGGGTGCCGAAGCTTCGTAGCTCAGGCAGCGTGCCCCTGATCTTTGCTTTGTCGGATGCGGGACACGGCGCCTTCAAGATGCTCGGCGGAGTGGACGGGGCTAATTGGCGCTTATACGAAATGGACCTTCGCTGGGGTTTCCATCAAGGCCTCGCCGCCTTTCTCCGTTACGAGCAAGGGGAACTCCAGCCGCATCCCGCCGACATTGGGCACATAAAGGTGCGTACCCAGGGCAACGACCATGCCGGCCTGGACAACGTCCTGGCTGCGCAGGTTGATGAACGGCCTGGTTCTTGCGCAGGTTCCCAGGCCATGGCCGAAGGTGGGAAGGCAATAATCCGTCAAGCCGTGGCGTTCAAAGACGGCAAGACCTTTCTTCACGACTTCGGGCACCGCGTGGCCGGGTTTCATGTTTTCAATCATGGTCGCCACCACCTCTTCCCAGCAATCGATCATGCCTTGTTGCTGAGCCGTCGGTTTGCCGAGAAAAACTGGAATCGACGAATCGGCAAGGTAAAGGTCGATCATGGGGTGCAGATCCAGGATGACGAACTCATTGTCCTGTATCAGTTTTTCCGAGGCCTGCTGGGTTACGCCATGCAGGTATCCCGTACGGTTTCCGGACCCGACTTCCGTTCCGCCGGTCAACGCCCAGGCCCAGGTGCTGCCGTTGTCGCGATTGGCTTTTTCTATCGCGCCGGCAACGGAGTTTTCAGTGACGCCCGCCCGCACCGCATCGCGGCCCGCATTGAAGCCCTTGTCCGCCACATGCGCGGCAAAGCGCAAGCGTTCGATTTCGGCCCCATCCTTGATCAGCATGACGTTGTCAAGCATGTCGACGCCGTTCTGGATATCGGCATGGGGAAGCAGCTCTTTCAGTTCCAGGTACTCGCTTGCGCATATCATGCCGGGCGCAATCTGCGCAGCCCCGGGATGGGCAAGATCGATACCGATGCGGCCCTTCGACAATCCCAGTTCGTTCAGCTTTTCAGCAATGGCGCGGGTGAAATCCGAAAAAGTGAACGGCGTAATGTCGACATCGACTCCCTCTTCGCGGATACGGCTGGCGTCCCATGCCCAGTAGACAAATTTGCAGTCGCCATTTGCCGTGACGATGACCGCGCCTCGCCATGGCATGAACGCGCCGCTCAAGTAATGCAGAGCGCCTTGCCGCGTTCCTACATAGGCATCAAAACCCGCAGCCTTGACGGAAGCGGCGATTTTCTGGCGGCGGGCTTTAAAGTCGATAGGGCTGAATTGCTGAATCATGAAAAAACATCCTGTGTGGCTGTGAATTATTCCGGCTGAATGCCGGCATCTTTAATGATCTGGGCGGATTTCTTGACCTCCGCCTCGATAAAGGACTGGAATTCCTCGGGCTTGCTGGCGACGATCTGCAGGCCCGCGGCCTGAAGCTTCTTTTCGATCTCGGCATCGTGCAGCGCGGCGGCGATCGCCGAGTTCAGCGTGTCCAGGGTCTGCTTGGGAATTCCCGCGGGGCCGACGAATCCGTACCAGGATCCGGCGCGATAGCCGGCGACGCCCGCCTCGTCGATCGTGGGCACATCCGGCAGTTCCGGCAAGCGTTCTCCGGATGCCGTGCCCAGCGCAATCAGTTCACCGCTACGCACCCGGGGCAGGGCTTGCGGACTTATGTCCATCAATAGCGATACGCGCCCGGCCAGAAGGTCGATATACGAATTCCCCGACCCCTTGTAAGGAACATGGGTCATCTTGATGCCCGCCATTTTGGCAAACTGCTCCATGGCCAGGTGCATCGAGGACCCCGTGCCCCCTGACGCATAGATGATGGAGCCGGGCTCCGCCTTTGCCTTTGCGATCAGTTCCCCTACCGTCTTCACCCCCAGGCTGGGATGCGCCACCAGGATCATTGGTGAATTGACGGCTTGCGATACCGCGGTGAAGTCCTTGACTGTGTCGTAGGGCACTTCCTTGTACAGGCTGGCATTGGCGGCGTGGTTTCCCGGGGTGGCAATTCCAAGGGTATAGCCGTCCGGCGCGGATCTTGCCACCATCGACGACCCCAGCATGCCGTTGGCGCCGGGCTTGTTTTCGACGATCACGCTTTGCCCCAGATTGTCCGACATATGCTTTCCGACAACCCGCGCCAGCATGTCGGTCGTGCCGCCCGGCGCATACGGTACGATAATGCGGATGGGTTTGTTGGGAAATGTGGATGCCTGCGCGGCTAACGGCGCCATGCAGGCCGATGCCAGGGATATTGCAAGAAATAGACGACGGTTCATGAAAGGATTGCCTCCGGTTTTTTATGGAATGATTTGAGCTGAATAGGGTTACCATAAATCATCCCGCTCCAGTCTCCTATGCGCCCATTCCTCTAACAGATATACGACGCACGCATGACGCACAATATTGACATCCAGACCTTGCGTTTATTCCTGAAGGTGGCGGAACTGGGCAATATTTCGCGTGCCGCGGATGCCTTGTCCCTGACGCAGCCATCGGTCAGCCGAAGCCTGAAGGCGCTGGAGCAGTCGCTCAATGCCCCCCTGTTCCACCGTACAGGGCGCGGCGTGCAGCCAACGGCCGTTGGCCTGCTGGCAATTGAGCAGGCCCGGAAGGTGGTCGAAGGGTGCGATAGCTTTGTCAGGGATATCCGCGAACGTAGCGGCGGCCCTAGCGGCGTCGTTTCCATCGCTTTGCTGACCGCCTATATGCGTGCCTTTGCCGCCGATCTGTTCGACGAAGTGCAGCAAAAATATCCGGGCGTAATACTCAGAATGGTGGAAAGCTTCAGCGCGCAGCACGAGGAGTGGCTGACCAGCGGGCAAGTGGACATTGCCTTGATCACCCAGTATCGGGCGCTGCGCATCGCGAATGAAGATGTGCTGGCACAGTCCGATCTGGTGCTGATTGGCCAGAAGCCGCTGGGCTCGCCCAATCAGGACATCCCGTTTCGCGATCTGAACGACATTCCGCTGGTGCTTCCGGCGTCGCCCAACGGGCTTCGCGTCCGCATGGAGGAAGAGGCGCTGAAGCAGGGAATCCGCCTGCGCATTATTTTTGAAGCGGATTCCATCGAAGCGCAGCTTGCCTTGATCCGGCGGTCAAGGTGCTACGCCATCTGGAGCGAACACCTGGCGCGCCAGGAAAGCTATGTGAACAAGCTGTACATCAGGCGCATCGTCGCACCGACGCTGCCGCGTTATGTTGTGCTTCGTACCACGACACACCATCCGCTGAGCAGGGCCGCCCGCGAGGTTGCCCATCTTCTGCGAAGGCTGATCAACGATGCCCATGAAGTCAGATAGCGGGCTGCGGGCCATCCCGCATAATGATTGGTCCAATCAACGATCCACCCTAACCACGACCCGGCAATCATGAAGACGAAAGAACGCGACGAATTGCTCCAAGTGCTGAAGGCACGCTATGAAAAGAACATGCATCGCCACAAAGGCATCGCATGGGCCGATGTTCAGGCCAGGCTGGAAAACAATCCCGCCGCGCTGAAGTCGCTGCATGCGATGGAGGCAAGTGGCGGCGAGCCCGACGTAATCGGCAAGGACGAGAGCGGGCAGATCGTCATCTGCGATTGCTCCGCGGAAAGCCCCGCAGGCCGGCGCAGCCTTTGTTACGACCAAGAGGCCCTGGACTCGCGCAAGGAGAACAAGCCGAAAAGCAGCGCCATGGAAATGGCTGGCGAGATGGGCATCGAGCTGCTGACAGAAGAGCTGTACCGGGATTTGCAGGCGCTTGATGTGTTCGATACGAAAACATCAAGCTGGATAGAGACCCCGTGCGACGTTCGCAAGCTCGGAGGGGCGCTTTTCTGCGATCGCCGCTATGGCAGGGTATTCGTCTATCACAATGGCGCGCAATCCTATTACGCGGCAAGGGGCTTCCGTGGCTTGCTCCGTGTCTGACGAACCGTAAACCCAATTTATGGATGCAGGCCCGGGCAAGCTCCTAATGGCTTGTGGGTCCGGCTTCGGCGACGGGCCTGTCATGCACGGCAAATTGCCCGATGATGGTGGCGCTGGCTTCATTCAAGCCCGCGACCTCCACCGACCTTCCTTCTCGCCTAAGCTTGATTACCACCTTATCCAAGGCGCCCACAGCGGAAATATCCCAGAAATGCGCGGCTGAGACGTCGAGCACAACCTTGTCCACCGTCTCCTTGAAGTCGATGGCTTCGGAAAAGCGCTCGGTGGAAGCAAAGAACACCTGGCCCGAGTAAGCGTAGGTGCGTGTGCCTCCATCTGGGGACAGTTCCGATTTGATCGTGAGCAGCCGCTTCACTTTGCCGGCGAAGAACAAGCCGCTAAGGATTACGCCCACCAATACGCCTTGCGCCAGATCGTGCGTCCACACCACCACTACGACTGTCGCGACCATCACCACGGACGATTGCCAGGGGTATGAGCGTAAATTTCGAAGCGAGGCCCAGCTAAATGTACCGATCGACACCATGATCATGACCGCGACCAGCGCCGGCATGGGGATCCGCGCGACCAGGGGGCCGAGCACCACGATCAGGAAAAGAAGGAAAGCGCCGGCGACGAAAGTCGAGAGGCGCGTGGATCCCCCCGACTTCACGTTGATCACGGATTGACCGATCATGGCGCAGCCGCCCATTCCGCCAAAGAATCCCGTCACAAAGTTGGCGATGCCCTGGCCCTTGCATTCCCGGCGCTTGTCGCTGGGCGTGTCGGTCAGATCGTCAACGATCTGCGCCGTCATCATGGACTCCAGCAATCCCACGGCGGCCATCGTCAGCGAATAGGGGAAGATGATGCGCAGGGTTTCCAGGCTGAAAGGCACATTGGGCATAAGGAATGCCGGCAGCGACGAGGGCAGCTTTCCCATGTCTCCAACGGTGTTTACCTGCAAGCCGCCGTAGATAGAGACTATTGTCAGGGCGACGATCGCAATCAGGGGCGAAGGAACCGCTTTTGTCAGGCGGGGAAAGATATAAATGATCGCCAAGCCGGCGGCGACCATGGCGTAGGTCACCCAAGTCACATTAATGAGCTGCGGCAGCTGCGCCAGGAAGATCAGGATTGCGAGCGCATTGACGAAACCAGTGACGACCGACCGCGAGACATACTGCATCAGCAGATCAAGGCGAAGAAAGCCGGCCAACACCTGGAGCATACCCATAAGAATGGTGGCGGCGAAAAGGTAATCCACCCCATGGTCCTTGACCAAGGGTACGACCACGACCGCTACGGCGGCGGTTGCGGCCGAAATCATGCCGGGCCTGCCGCCGACCAGCGCGATGATGACCGCGATGGAGAAGGAGGCATAAAGGCCTACACGGGGGTCGACGCCCGCGATGATGGAAAAGCCGATGGCTTCCGGGATAAGGGCGAGGGCGACAACGATGCCCGCAAGAATATCGGCGCGGGGACTGGCCATCCATTCGCGGCGAAAGGTGGAAAGAAAAGACATGGGTTGGGCTAAGCTGAAATGAGCAAGCGAGGCCATCTTGCCGAGGGTGCTGGTCGTTGGCAGCCTTGGGGCGAGCCGTTATTCGCTTGGGGTTGTCCGAGGGATAGGCGCCCGGCCGAGCCACCCGGCGCAGCCGGGTCCACTTAAATCGCTATCGTAGCGACGCGGCATCCATTGCAGGTGCCGCGATCCCGGATTGTACATGGACCGGTGAAGTCGAACAGAGGGGCGGCTGGCGCGGCAGCGCCAAACGCCTGCCTGGAAACGGCTACTTCCGCCGCCGATACACCAGCGCAATGCGGGCAAAGGCGATCTGCAATTCCTTGGTTCCGGCCTGGAACACCACCGGCCGCCCTCGCGTCGTGAAGCAGACCAACCGCTTGGACGCCACCAGCGGAATGAACTTGGCAAACTGGATGTCTTCCCAGGCGACCTCGCGCCGACCAAGCCAAGACTGGCGGATGCCCGATTCCGTGATGCTGGTTTCAGAAACCAGCATATAACGGGCCAGCACCACCAGGCCTATGAAGCACACGATGATGCTTCCCGCCACCAGCGGGCTGATATTCTGGCCGACCGGGCTGGCGGCGGTGCGTGCGATCTGGATGCCGATGAACACCAGCACCGCGCAGGCGAATACTTTTATCCATTTGGGCCATGCGACGCCTTTCAAGGGCAAGGGGCCGATCTCTTGCAGCAACTGGGCTTGTTCTTCCTGGCTCGGTTTCTGGTGTGGAAACATGTGTTTCAGGCCGCCTTTTTTGCCGCCAGGGCATTGCCCGCCCGGCTGGAGGACTTGTGTCCGATATGGTGTGAAATCCATTGGCCGATGTCCACGACCTCGTCCAGATCGATGCCCGTTTCGATGCCGAGTCCGCGCATCATGTACAGGACGTCCTCGGTGGCCACGTTGCCGGTTGCACCCTTGGCGTAGGGACAGCCGCCTATGCCGGCCACCGACGTATGGAATATGGAAATGCCGGCTTCCATGGCCGATAGGATATTGGCCAGGGATTGGCCGTAGGTGTCGTGGAAGTGGCCCGATACCCGCGATGGATCGACGATTTCGGTGACCGCGCGCATGACCCGGCCGACTTGTACCGCTGTGCCCACGCCTATCGTGTCGGCGATGTCGATCTCGTCGCAGCCCAGGGCCAGCATGCGCCGCGCGACATCCACGACCGACTCGATGGGCGTTTCGCCTTGGTAGGGGCAGCCCAGCGCACAGCTGATGCTGCCGCGCAGGCGCAGGCCGGCTGCCTTGGCCGCCTGGGCCACAGGCTCGAACCGCGCGATGGATTCGGCGATCGAGCAATTGATGTTGCGCTGGGAGAAGGCTTCGCTGGCCGCGCCGAAAATCACGGCTTCATCCACGCCGGCGGCCAGGGCCGCTTCGAAGCCGCGCAGGTTCGGCGTAAGGGCCGAATAGATGGTGCCTGGCCTGCGCTGTATGCCCGCCATGACTTCCGCGCCATCGGCCATTTGCGGCACCCACTTGGGAGAAACGAAAGAGGCCGCTTCGATGTTCTGGAAGCCTGCCGCCGAGAGGCGGTCGATCAGTTTGATCTTGCCGGTGGTGGCGACGAATTCTTTTTCGTTCTGCAGGCCGTCGCGCGGAGAGACCTCGACGATCTTGACTTTAGCGGGCAAAGACATGGAAGTATTCCTTGTGTGGTGGCGGACCGCGGCGGAATGCATGCGGCCGCGGCCAATGGATTATCGTAAATATATACCGTTAACGGCGCTGGTAGCGTCCGTCGCTCTGGCGGACGACCCTGTCGGACAGCTCCAGTTGCAGAAGGCGGCTGTTCAGCGAGGGCAGATCAAGGCCGGTGCGTTGCAGCAGGGTATCCAGGTGTACGGGATCATGGCCCAGCGCGTCCAGAACACCTTGGTCGACGGGGTCGGCATCCGGCGCTCTGGCGCCGGCATGGTTGGGACTGACGGCGGTTCGATCTACAGCAGTGATGTCCGGGCGGCAGGTTTGCGTCGAAGCGGGACGGTGTCGGCCGGTGGCCCGCGTTGCTGCGTCGCTGACCGCCTGCGGGGCGGGGCGTCCCAGTTCCTCGTGGATGTCTTCCGCCGATTCCACCAGCTTTGCGCCCTGGCGTATCAGGGCATGGCAGCCCCGCGACAGGGGTGAATGTATGGAGCCCGGAATGGCGAAGACTTCGCGCCCCATTTCGGATGCCAGCCGGGCGGTAATCAGCGAGCCGCTTTGCTTGGCCGCCTCGACCACCAGCACGCCGCGCGACATGCCGGCCACCAGCCGGTTCCGCTTGGGAAACTGATAGGGCAGCGCGCGGGTGCCCAGAGGGAATTCGGATACCAGCGCGCCGGCGGCCGCGATCCGATGCGCCAGATCGCGGTTGGCGGCCGGATAGACGATATCGATGCCGGTGCCCAGCACGGCGACCGTGCCGCCGGCGGCGAGGCCGGCCAACAGGGCGCCTTCATGGGCGGCGGTGTCTATGCCTTGTGCAAGGCCGCTGGCTATGCACCAGCCTTGCTGGGCCAGGTGGCGGGCAAAAGCCCGGGCGTTATCCATGCCGCCGGCGCTGGCGCTGCGCGCGCCGACGATAGATATGGCCGGGCGGGCCAGGCAGTCGGGATTGCCGTTGACATACAGCAGCAGGGGAGGATCGTGAATGTCCAGCAACGTTTGCGGATAGGCGGGATCGGCCAGCGTCAGCAAATGGTGGCCGGCTGGCTCCAGCCAGGCCACTGTCCGGTCGATGGCGGCTTGCACTTCTTCATCGGGCTGGCGCGCCAGCTGTTGCGCCAGTTCCATGGGTAGAAACTTGCCCAGGCTGCCGGCGGACAGGCCGTAGATCTGTTGAGGCAGTCCGATGGCGGCCAACAGATTGCGGGCCTGGGCAGGGCCCAGGCCCGGTTCGAGCGACAGGCGCAGCCAGGCGCGGAGTTCTTCAGAAGGCAAAATGACGGGCATAGGGCTAGTGTGGCACAGGACAGGGGCGCTGCGGCCCTGGCAGGACGAACTTTGCGCACTGAAAAGGGTCAAAAATAGTAGTTTGATTTATCATATAAGCTTACACGCCTTCCCGGACCCGTTTTATGGCTTTACTTCCTATTCTTCGATATCCCGACCCGCGCTTGCACAAGGTTGCCAAGCCGGTTCAGGCGGTCGACGACCGCATTCGCCAGTTGGTGCGCGACATGGCCGAGACCATGTACGCCGCCCCGGGCGTCGGATTGGCGGCGACTCAGGTCGATGTCCACGAGCGCGTGGTCGTTATCGATGTGTCCGAAGACGGCGACGATCTGCATGTGCTGATCAACCCCGAGATCATCTGGAAAAGCGAAGAAACCCAGGTCTACGAAGAAGGCTGCCTGTCGGTGCCCGGCGTATACGACGAGGTCCAGCGTTCGGCGCGTATACGTGTGCGCGCCCTGGATCTCCAAGGCAAAAGCTACGAATTCGACGCCGATGGCCTGCTGGCGGTCTGCGTCCAGCACGAACTGGACCATTTGCTGGGCAAGGTTTTCGTCGAATACCTATCCGTCCTTAAGCAGAACCGCATCAAGACCCGCCTGCGCAAGCAAGAGCGCGAGGCGGTTCGGGCCTAGGGCCTTTCAGCGAACAGGCCTTGGGCTTTTCGCCACTTGGTATCATGGCCGATTCACTTTCTTGAATCGGCTTTTTATTTATGCGTATAGTTTTTGCAGGTACACCCGAATTCGCACGTTTGGCTCTCGACGCGCTTATCGCCGCCGGCCATCAGGTGCCTTTGGTGCTGACCCAGCCCGACCGCCCTTCGGGCAGGGGGTTGAAGCTTACGCCCAGCCCCGTGAAGCAGGCCGCGCAGGCGGCCGGAATTCCTGTTTGCCAGCCGCGCAGCCTGCGCCTGGACGGCAAGTATCCCGAGGACGCGACCGCCGCCCGGCAGGCTTTGCTGGATGCCGCTCCCGACCTGATGGTGGTGGCCGCCTATGGCCTGATATTGCCTGAATGGGTATTGTCCCTGCCCGCATACGGCTGCTTCAACATACACGCCAGCCTGCTGCCCCGCTGGCGTGGCGCGGCGCCCATCCAGCGCGCCATCCAGGCGGGCGATAAGCAAACCGGCATCACCATCATGATGATGGATCAGGGGCTGGACACCGGCGCCATGCTGCTGACGCGCGACGTACCTATTACATCCGGGCATACCGCCGCCAGCCTGCACGACGAGCTGGCCCAGGCGGGGGCGCAGGCCATTGTCCAGGCAATCGAAGAGCTGCAGCAGGGAACGCTGGTGGCCCGGCCGCAGCCCGACCAGGGAGTCACCTATGCGGCCAAGCTGGAAAAATCCGAAGCGCCGCTGGACTTTTCATTGCCGGCCGATGTTCTGGCCCGCCGTATTCGCGCCTTCAATCCGGTTCCGGGCTCCACTTTGCATTTGCCGGGCCTGGCCGAGCCGGTCAAGGTATGGGATGCGGCGAGCTTGCCTGGCGATGCCTCCGTGGGTAAGGGCCGCCAGCCGGGAGACGTGCTGCGAACGGGCCCGGAAGGTATCGACATTCTTGCCGCCGGCAGTATCCTGCGCTTGCTGGAACTGCAGAAAGCCGGCGGCAAGCGCCAGTCGGCGGCTTCTTTCCTGCTGGGTTGGCATCCCCATTAGCATTAGTGTCGGCAGGCATCAAGGAGTACGAATATGGATCATCCGCCCGAGCATCTCAAGGATATATCCGCCGCAACCTTGGACTACTATCGGCAACATGCGCAAGGTTTTCGGGCGGGGACGCAGGATCATGACGTCAGCCAGAACATAGCGGCTCTGTTGCGCCATATACAGGGGGCGCCGCCTTATCGGATTCTGGATTTCGGCTGCGGGCCGGGCCGCGACCTCAAGACCTTTGCGGCATTGGGGCACACGCCTATCGGACTGGACGGCACGGAGGCGTTCGTCTTCATGGCCCGCGACGAATCCGGTTGCGAAGTATGGCTGCAGGATTTCCTTGACCTGGATTTGCCGGACGGCCATTTCGATGGCGTATTCGCCAATGCGTCGCTGTTCCATGTGCCGGGCGCGGCACTGCCCAGGGTGCTTGGGCAACTGCATGCCGCACTGAAGCCATCGGGCGTTTTGTTCAGTTCCAATCCGCGGGGCGGAAATCAGGAAGGCTGGAGCGGCGGCCGTTATGGCGTCTATCACGATCTGGCCTCGTGGAGCCGAGTAATGGCCGAAGCCGGCTTCACCGAAATCGAACATTATTACCGGCCCGAGGGGCTGCCGCGCGAGCAGCAGCCCTGGCTGGCCAGCGTCTGGCGCAAGGCCGGCTAGCGCCTCTGTCGCAACCCCGCTTGCCGCTTTCCCGCGGTCTTGCAACCTCTTTCCTTCACATTTCGTCTGCTTCAAGCCTTTGGCCTGAAGCGGAGATTTGTCGTTGTTTTTTCGGGTAAACCCTAGTGCATATCTTAAATATATCACAGATATAATCAAGTCAGAACGTAAACCATAACCAAGAATTGGAGACATACCATGAACATAAATCGTCGGTCAGTACTGAAGGCAGCATCCGCCGTCGCGGCCACATCGGTCTTTGGGGCGCCCTCTTTGGCGCTGGCTCAGAAGACCACCAAGTGGAAGGTGCAGACGCTGTGGGGCGCAGGGGAGGACACCTATGGAATGTTCCAGGCCTTCTGCGACAACGTAAAGAAGAACACCGGCGGCCGCCTGGAAATCACACCGTTCTCGGCGGGCGCCATCGTCGGCACGTTCGAAACCCTGGATGCCGTTGGCCAGAACGTAATTCAAGGACATTCGACCTATCCGGGCTATTTCGCCGGCAAAGAGCCGGCGCTGGCCGTGATAGGCGATTTTGCGTTCGGCTATACCGAGCCCATGCAACAGAATGCCTGGCTGAATGAAAAGGGCGGCATGGACATGATCCGAGCCGCCTACGACAGGTTCAATGCCTACACCGTGGGATGCACGTGGTGGGGCGTGGAGTCGTTGACCTGCAAGGTGCCGGTCCGCGGTCCGGACGACTTCAAGGGACTGAAGCATCGCGGCGCGCAAGGCCTGGCGGCGGAAACCATTGCGAAGATGGGCGCTTCCATCGTTGTGATTCCCGGCGGGGAAGCCTACTCGGCGCTGGAAAAAGGCGTCGTGGATACGGTCGACTGGTCCACCTTGTCGGTCAACAACAAGATCGGCTTTTTCGAAATCGCCAAATTCGCGACCTATCCGGGCTTTCATTCCATGCCCATCCAGGATTTCACCGTCAATAAAGCCGCGTGGAAAGCCTTGCCGGATGATGTGAAGGCCATCGTTGAACAGACCTGGAAAGAATTCTCGGCCTATCAGGTCAAGAAAATCGCCGAGAACGATCTTGTGGTGGCTGAAGAGGTAAAGAAGAAAGGCGTGGAGCTGATCGCCTGGAGCGATGCGGATCGTTTGCGCGGCCGTGAGCTGGCGCATGAGGTCTGGAGCGAGTGGGCGAAGAAAAGCCCCTTGGCCAAGCAGGCCGTGGAATCCCAGCAAGCCTATCTGCGTGAAATCAAACTCCTGGCCTGACAACGATGAATTTATTCATACACATCATTGGGCGTGTGAACGAGTGGGTTGGCCGTGTGGCCGGCCTGCTTATTCTGCTGGTGGTAGCCATCATTGTGCGTGAGGTGATAGCGCGCAGCGTGTTTCACTCGCCAGCTTTGTGGGCGGATGAGTCCATGACCTATATCGCGGGCTTTGTATACGTGCTGGGCGGCGGTTACGCCCTGCTGTATCGCCGGCATGTGGCGGTGGACATGGTCTACGAGCGTTTCGGGCGGCGCGGCCGACGCCTTTGCGACCTGGTGGCCTTCGCGCTGTTTTCCGCTTACTGCCTCACGCTGATCTGGTACGGATGGGACATGGCGGTCAGCTCTTTCCTGCAAAACGAGACTTCGGGAACGCTCTGGAATCCGCCTATCTGGCCCGTCAAGTTCGCCATACCGATTGCCGGCCTGCTGCTGTTCCTGCAAGGCGTCGCGAATCTGGCCGAGAACTTCAGATCCTCAAAATCGTAAGCGCATCCATACACTTATTTAGATAAGGCAGATCATGTCCTTAGGATACTTAACGCTCCTCGTTTTCGGAGCGCTCATCAGCGCTTTGATTGTTGGGCTACCCATTGCATTCGCAACAGGCGCCGTTGCCGTGGTAATGGCCGTCTGGCTGTTCGACCTGAACACGCTCAATATCGTCGTAAGCCGTGTGTTCACCCTGATGGGGAACAACATTCTGCTGTCCGTGCCGCTGTTCATCCTGATGGCCAACATCCTGGAGAAGGCCGGTATCGCTGAAGATATCTTCAAGGCGGCATACATATGGTCGGGCAAGCTTCGCGGCGGACTGGCCGTCGCGGTGGTGATCTCTTGCGCCCTGATGGCCGCGATGGTGGGCGTCATCGGCGCCGAGATCGTCACAATGGGCGTGGTTGCCCTGCCCGCCATGCTGAAGCGCGGTTACGGAAAATCGCTGGCGCTGGGATCGATATGCGCGGGCGGCGGCCTTTCGACCCTGATTCCGCCCAGCGTCGTCTTCATCATGTATGCCTTGACGTCGGGCACGTCGATAGGCCAGCTATATATGGCGGGTGTCTTTCCCGGCCTGCTGCTGGGCGGCTTGTACATCATCTACATCGTCACCATCAGCTACCTGAAGCCGGAGATCGCTCCCAGCGCGCCGCCCGAGGACCTGGACATCCCATTCCTTGAAAAACTCGCCTATGCCAAGAATCTGATTCTTCCCGGCATGGTGGCTTTTTCGGTGCTGGGCTCCCTTTACCTGGGCTGGGCGACGCCGACGGAAGCCGCCGGGGTGGGCGTGGTGGGCGCCCTGATAGCAGCCCTGGTCAACAGGCGCTTCACGTGGCGAGGCCTGTATGCGGCGGTGGTCGACACCACCAAGGTTACCTGCATGCTGTACTGGCTGTTCTTCGGGGCCTCGGTGCTGGTGGGCGTATACACCATGGCGGGCGGCACTCAATACCTGAAGGAAATGCTGCTGGGCTTGCCGGGCGGGAAATGGGGCGTCCTGATCACCATGAATCTGATCTGGATCGTGCTGGGCTGCGTCGTGGACTGGATAGGCATCCTGCTTCTGACGGCTCCGGTGTTCGTGCCCGTGGCCGTCGCATTGGGCTTCGATCCGATCTGGCTGGGCGTGCTGTTTTGCATGAATATGCAGATCAGCTATATATCGCCGCCCTTTGGCCCCGCCGCTTTCTATCTGAAGGGAGCCGCTCCGGACAATATTTCCATCGGCGACATCTTCCGGTCGGTATGGCCGTTCCTGGGTTTGCAGTTTGTAGCGCTCGGGCTGGTGATGGCATTTCCCGCCATTGCGCTATGGCTACCGCAAACCATGATTGCGAGGTGACACCACAATGCAACAGAATCGAATATCCACACAAGTCTCCGCCCATGACGAGCGCCCGGCGTGGCGCCTTGACACCGATGTCCTGGTGGTGGGCGGCGGTGCGGCAGGCGTGGCTGCCGCGTATACGGCGGCCCGCCAGGGCCTGAAAGTGCTTGTCCTGGAGCGCTACGGCTTCTGCGGCGGCGGAGCCGTGGCGGGAATGTCGGGAACCATTTGCGGACTGTACCTGGCGCATGAGGGGCGGGACAAGGCGCCGGAGCGTTTGGTGCATGGCTTTGTCGACCGCTTCATTGCCGCTATGGACGAACGCAACGGACTGACGGGACCCGTCCGTTACGGCCAGACTTTCACACGGGTGCATGAGCCGCATGCCTGGCGTGAAAGCGCTGAAGGCCTGCTGGCCAGCCAGGGGGTTCAAGTGCTGTATCACAGCATGGTGACCGATGTCCTCCTGGATGGCGGCGAGCGCATCGCGGGCGTTATCGCCTATACCAAGCAAGGCAAGCTTGAAGTGCGGGCAAAAGTCACGATCGACGCGAGCGGCGACGCCGATCTTGTTGCGATGGCCGGCTTGGCGACCCGGGTGGGCCTGGACGGACATGTGCAGAATCCAACCATGATCTTCCGTCTCTCCGGCGTTGATGTCGAACGCTTCCTGCAGGAGTACGGGGAGGACTCCATCATGCCGGACCGGATCACGCAGCAGATCCTGGCGTTGAATGCCAACGGCGATTACAAGCTGCCGCGCGCCAAGGTATTTCTGTTCCCCACGCCCCGGCCCAACGAGCTGATATGCAATTGCACCCGCGTCATAGGCGGGGATGGCCGCGAGCTGAACCCCCTGATCGCCAGGGACTTCAGCGAAGCCGAATTCGAGGGCCGCAAGCAGGTGCGCGAATACGAGCGTTTCTTCCGCGATCATCTGGCGGGATGCGAACAGGCCTATCTGAACGATACCGGCGTGCAGGTGGGCACCCGGCAGACCCGCCAGGCGGTCGGTCTGCAGACGCTCACCAATAACGATGTTGTCGCGGGCACGAAACGCCGCGACGGCATTGCGCGATCGGCGTGGCCCATCGAACTGCACAGCGGGGAGAAACCACGCTTGTCCTGGCTGTTCGAGGACTACTACGAAATTCCTTATGAATGTTTTGTCCCGTCCAGGGGCGAATCATTGCTGTTCGCCGGACGCTGTCTTTCGGCGGAGCACGAGGCAATGGCCTCGGCGCGGGTAACGGCCCAGTGTTTCAGCTATGGACATGCGATCGGCCATGCGGCCGCGCTGGCGATTAACGAAAACCTTGCCGTCAGGGATATCAAGGGCGAAGACATCCGCTTTGTCCTGAATCGCGACGGCGCCGAATTGGGAGCTTGACACCATGATACAACGCAGTTCAGAGGGAGCGGTCGCCATACTGACCATAGACCGCCCCAACCGGCGCAATGCGCTAAGCGAGGAAACCGTTCTATCGCTGAAGCGGCATCTTCGGGACATCGAAGCCGATCCCGCCATCCGCGTCACCATCATCACCGGAAGCGCGCCGGGCTTCTGCGCGGGCAGCGACCTGAAAGAGCTGGCCAACATGGATCTTGACGGCATGTGCGTGCACGAAGCCGACACGGGCCTGTTCTGCCGCTCCATCAGTCAATTGCGAAAACCGGTCATTGCGGCCGTGGAAGGTTTTGCCTTGGGCGGCGGATTCGTCTTCGCCGCGTCTTGCGACATTATTGTCAGCGGCTCGTCGTGCCGCTGGCATCTGCCGGAAGTCCAGATAGGGTGGATTCCTCCCTGGGGGCTGGAAACCCTGGTGGCCAGGCTGGGACCGGTGGCCGCCCGCCGCCTTGCCTGGGGCGGGGAGGTGTGCGACGGCGCGCAAGCCTATCGCATCGGGCTGGCGGATTATCTGGCGGAAGATGGCCAGGCGTTGAAAACGGCGCTTGAAGTTGCTCAAAGGCTGGCCGGGCTGCCCGATGTGGCGGTGGCGGCGGTCAAGGCGTACTTCGCGCCGCACGCCGGCAAGGACGGTGAAACCGGCGATGTGATCGCCAACCGTATGTTTGAAGAGAACTGCAAGCATCCTGCGGCTATTGCAACATTAAAGAAATTTGGAGTACGGGCATGAGCAAGATATGCTCTTTGAAGGAAGCGGTGTCTGACATTCGGGACGGCCAGACCGTCGCCAGCGTGGGCGTGATAGGCTGGATCACGCCCGATGAGCTGCTGAAGGGCTTGGGGGACCGATTCGATCAAGGGAATGGACCCCGGGACCTGACCTTTTATTTTCCTTGCGGCACGGGCGATGCCATGGACATTGGCGGCATGGATCGCGTGGCGAAAAAAGGCCTCATGAAGAGAATCGTCTCCGGTTCCTATATCAATCCCGTGCATCCGCGCACGGGTGAGCGCCCCAAGCTGATGCAACTGATCAAGCAGGATGCGATCGAGGCTTACAGCTGGCCGATAGGCGCATCGATGCAGTGGCTGCGCGAGGTGGCGCGGAAAAGCCCGGGCTACCTCACCAAGATAGGGATAGGCAGCTACATCGACCCGGAGCAGGACGGCGGCAGGCTGACCACCCTGGCTACGGAAGATCTGGTTGAAAAGCTATCGTTCAAAGGCGAAGAGTATTTGTTCTATCGCAGCTGGCCGATACATCATTGCTTCATCCGGGCAAGCTCCTCGGACGAGTTCGGCAACCTGTCTTTCGAGGATGAGGGGCTGATGTCGTCCGCGCTGGCGCTTGCGCTGGCCACCAAGGCTTGCGGCGGCACGGTGGTGGCTCAGGTCACCCGGCAGGTGGACAGGTATTCGCGCCCGGCCGGCATGGTCCGCATACCGGGCGACTTTGTCGACAAGGTCGTCATCGTGCCGGACCAGGTCATGGTGACGGATACGCCGCATGATACGCGCTACCTTTCGCCAGCCAATCTGCAACTGGACTCGCTGCCGAAAATTCCATTTGGCGCCGACAAGATCATTGGCCGGCGCGCCTATATGGAAGTGCCCAAGCATACATTGACCATCCTGGGATTCGGGGCGTCATCCGACATGCCGCTGGTCATGGTCGAGGACGGCATGCTGAATGAAGGCAATATGCACGAATACCGTTTCACGACCGAGCACGGCTCCTACGGGGGCGTGGTCATGACCGGCTGGCAGTTCTCGACCAATATGTGGCCCGAAGCGCTGGTCGACGGCGTAACGCAATTCGATGCGATCGATGGCGGCTTGTGCGAATGCACAGCGCTTGCATTTGCCGAATTCGATGCCGGCGGCAATGTGAACGTAAGCAAGTTCGGCACGGCCAATCCTGGAGCCGGCGGATTCATCGATATTGCGCATAACGCTGCCAAGCTCATCTTTACAGGCACCTTTACCGCCGGCGGCTTGAGCATTTCATCCGAAGATGGCGTCCTGCGCATTGACAAGGAAGGCAAGAGCAAGAAGTTCGTTGCCCAGGTCGGCCACATCACGTATCCCGTTTGTACCGGCGTGGCGGACCGGAGCCAGGAAGCCCTGGTCATTACGGAGCGGGCGGTTTTCGCGGTCAGGAAGGATGGCCTGGAGCTGATTGAAATCGCTCCCGGGATCGATCTTCAGCGCGACATTCTCGACCAGATGGGCTTTGTTCCGAAAATCAGCCCCACGCTCAAAACAATGGATGCCTGGATATTCCGGGATGAGTGTCCGGTACCGGCGTTGTAGCGATGCATCAAGCGGTGCCGCGCACGATCAGGGTGGGCATGAAGCAGGCGTCTGAGGCGGGTTCATGGGCGGCCGGTTCGTCCTGCCTGTCTTGCTGGATCCGCCTGAGCAGCAGGGATACGGCGGCCGATGCCATGTCGTGAACCGGCAGGCTGATGCAGCTGATCCCGGGACCCCACAGCTGGAACCAATCCGGATCGTGATAGGCGATCAATGCCAATTGCCCGGGCACGTCTATTCCGCGTTCCCGGATTGCCAGCAGTCCGCCCAGTGTCAGCTCCGGGCTGGCCAGGACTACCGCTGTCGGGGGAGCGTCGCGCGACATCAGGGACAACATCGATTGATGTCCGAAGTCCGGCTTGGGCGGGCCTTGAAACAGCAGCGATGGATCGGCTGTCAGCGACGCGTCGCGGATCGCCTGCCTGTAGCCGAGGGCGCGATCCCTGCCTGTGCTCAGGCTGTTGGAGCTTCCTATGAAACCGATGCGCGCATGCGATTTTCCGGCAAGATGGCGCACAGCCGCCGCGATGCCGGCGCGTTCGTCCAGCGAGACGACGGGGGCCGGCAGGGCGGGGTGCCGGCGCAGCAATTGCACGGTGGGAATCGCGCTTAGAAGGGCAGCGGCTTCTTTCCGCAGACCGGCGGTCGGGGCGATGATGACGCCCGCCACTCGGGCTTCGCGCAGGCTTCTTATGTGCTCAAGCTCGACCGAGGGCCGGTCTTCGGAGCTGGCAAGGACCAGCTTGAATCCATGATGCAGGAACGCCGGTGCGAGCGTTGCCATGGTCTTGCTGTAGAAGTCATTTTGCACATCCGGAAATATCACGCCGATCAGCTCGCTGTGCGTCCGGCGCAGCATGCGTGCGCCGGAGTGCGGAATATAGCCGAGCTTTCGTGCCGTTTCCTTCACCAGCTCCCGCGTTTCCTTTCGAATGGCGGGATGGTCGCGCAATGCCCGCGATACGGTAGGGTGGGAAATGCCCAGGTGGGCGGCAATATCCTTGATCGTGATGTTTTTCATGTGCCGGCATGGAGCCTTGGATGGAATTTCATGGCCGAGGTCCCTGGGCGCGCGCCAAGGTCCCGGCCCATGCCGCGGCGACTTCGCGCAGCCGGCTCGCCGGCTTGATGATCAGCGGACGCGCTGTTTTGCGGACCAGTTCCTTGTCCTCTTCGCGGCTAAGGTATTCCACTGGCGATTTCCCGTCGATGCGAGCCAGGAACAGGGCAGGCAGCAGTTGTGCCGCCCTTTGCTCCAGCTCGCCGGGATCCTCCCAGTCTACATGGGTGAGGTAGGCCTGGGTAAATGCGTCGAAGCACTGGAGGAAGTCCGAAGCGTGGGCGCGTTGGGGCAGGCACTTGAGCAGGAAATGATTCAGGCAGAAAGCGATATCGAAGGCCGGGTCGCCGAACCAGGCGCATTCCGCGTCCAGGAACACGGGCGAAGCCGGCCCAATAAGAATGTTCTTGGGGCTTACGTCTCCATGCACCAGGGCCTTGTGCGTGCGCAGGGTTCTTTCAGCGATGCCCTGCAGTTCGGATGCCAGATCCGGGTGTGCATCCGCGGTGGCGATCAGGTAGGGTTCCAGGCGTATCGAATAGAAAATGTCATCGGTCTTGAACTGTTCGGGAAGGGATGCGTTGCGGGCCGACGCTGCGTGCAGCAGGCCCAGAATACCGGCTACCTGCCGGGCTACTCCGGCATCCGCCATTCCGGCCAGAAGCCGCGCCTTCCATACCGGATGGCTTGCGTCGTCCAGGAATTCCATGGCGAAGGCCCCAAGCTTTGCATCATGCGCCAGCGGCTGGGGCACCGCCTTGGGCGCGTGCTCGAAGGCAAAATTGATCCAGGCCCATTCATAGGCGTTGCGGGACGTCGGCGCGCGCCAGTCGCGGGCAACCTTCAGTTTTGGCAAGGCGCATTTAACGCAAAGCGACCGGCCGCCGATGTCGACGCGCCAGATATCGGATGAAACGCCTCCGGTCAAAGGCGTCCACCGCATTTCGGCGCCATGCGAGGCAAGGCCCTGCGCATACAGGAATTCGGGAAGACGGGAGTCCGGCTGCGGCCGCATCGATGGGGTCATTTTTGAATCCGGAGCGCCCGTGCCCCGGCATAGGGTGCGCCGCTGGCTGCCTCGATACGCAGCAATTGGTTGTACTTGCAAACGGTGCTGGAGGTTCGCAGGGAACCTATCTTGATCTGGCCGGCTGCCGTGCCCACGGCCAAGTCCGCGATAAAAGCGTCCTCGGTTTCCCCGGAGCGCGCCGAGATGATGGTCGAGTAGCGATTGGCCTTGGCAAGGGCAATGACGTCCAGCGTGCCGGACAGGGTGCCGTTCTGGTTCACTTTGACAAGGACGCCGTTGGCGGCCTTGTCGCTTATGCCTTTATGAAGCCGCGTCTGGTTGGTGGTGAACAAATCGTCTCCCACAAGCTGGATGCGCGCGCCCAGTTGTTCGGTCAATTCGACCCATCCCTCCCAGTCTTCCTCATCCAGGCCGTCTTCGATCGAGACGACGGGGTAACCGTCCACCCAGCTGCGCATCATGGCAACCATTTCGCTGGAGGAGAGGGTCTTGCCTTCGCGCGCCAAACGGTAATTGCCGTCCGCGTCTTTCAGGGACGTGGCCGCGACATCGATGGCGATCAGCACATCTTCCCCTGGCCGGAGCCCGGCCGCTTCGATGGACTGGCACATGAGCTGCAATGCGTCGATGCCGCTGCGGCAACCGGGGCTCAGGCCGCCTTCGTCCGCCAGCAGCGTGGGCAGGCCGCGCGCCTGGCATACCTGCGCGGCCGCGCTGCGAACCAGGGATATGGTGTGGATAGCCTCATCGATGGAGCTGGCGCGAGCGGGAATCGCCAGGAAATCCTGCACATCCATGCCGCCTCCGGCATGGAGTCCCCCGCTTAGAATGTTGACCATGGGCAGGGGCATTTGCGCTTGCGGATTTCCGGACAGCTCGGCGATATGCGCCGCCAATGAAAGCCTGCGGGCCGACGCTGCGGCGCGGCAGGCCGCAATCGACACGCCAAGTATGCCGTTGGCGCCCAGCCGCTCCAATTGGGCCGTGCCATCGAGTTCGCGCAATCGATCATCCAGCCCGCGCTGGTCCAGCGCATCGAAGCCGGCAACACTCTCGGCGATCTCGGTATTGACATGAGCCACCGCCTTCAGCACCCCCAGTCCCCAATAACGCCGGGGGTCGCCGTCCCTGAGTTCATGGGCTTCATGCGAGCCCGTCGATGCGCCCGATGGGACCGCCGCCCGGCCATGGGAGCCGTCGCTCAGCTCCACATCCACTTCGATGGTGGGGCGGCCCCGCGAGTCCAGTATCTGACGGGCTTCAATCGTTTTAATGGCTGTGCGCATCGTGCGTTTATCCTTCATGTGGTGCCGCGGCGGCTGAACGGGAAAATGCCTGCCCGATTACAGCATGAAATGTACACGTGTGCAATACGGAGGCACGCCTGCATGCCGACGCTGATAAAGGATAGGGATGGCCGTGAGATATGTTATGCATGGTTCAATCTCTGCCCACGGGTAAAATGTTAAGATTCCTCATGTCCCCCTTTATGACCATGTCCAGCGTCGACAGTCGCGATTTTTATCAAATGGCTAAAGATAAAGAAACAAAAAAAGAATCTTTGGTAGATATCGCGCATCGAGAGCTCGAGAGGCGGTTTGTCACGCTTGAATTGGCCCCGGGATCCATCTGGAAGGAAAGCGAACTGGCCGAACTCGTAGGCATAGGGCGTACGCCGGTGCGCGAGGCTTTGCAGCGCATGGCGTCGGATCAACTGGTGACGGTGCTGAAGCGGGCGGGCGTCATGATTTCGACCACATCCATACAGGACCAACTGTGCGTGGTGGAAACCCGCCGCGCGCTCGAGGAAATCGTATCGATACGGGCGGCCAAGGGCGCGCTTGAAGGCGAACGTCAGTATTTGCGGGATATGGCGGAAGCCATCGAGGCGGCGGGGCATCAGGGAGACGTATTCGGCTACCTGCAATTTCACTTCGAGATCAAGCGGGTAGTGGCCCAGTTCGCCCGAAATCCGTATGCGGCGCGGGCGCTGAGGCCCTTGCATACATTCTCGCAGCGCTTTTACTTCATCCATCATCGGCGCTTCAACAACCTGGACGAAGTGGGCAGCGCGCATGCCGATCTATCGCGCGCAATCGCCTCGGGAAATACGGCGCTGACAAAAAAGTGCAGCACCCGGGTAAGCGATATTGCGGAAGCCTTTACGCGCAACCTTTTGCTGGAAGCCATCTAAAGGCTTGCGCGTCCATCGCAACGGCTGCTAAACCGCATCTCCATACAAGTCGTACTCATCCGAGTCCGTTACCCGTACCTTCACCATGTCGCCCGGCTTCAGCGTCTTTTCGCTGCTGACGAATACGCTGCCGTCGATTTCGGGCGCATCGGCACTGGAACGGCCGATGGCGCCGTCTTCGTCGATCTCGTCGATCAGCACGTCGATTTCACGCCCTATCTTCTGTGCCAGGCGTGCCGTGGAAATGGCTTGCTGGTGAGCCATGAAGCGCTCCCAGCGATCCTGCTTGATCTCGTCGGGAACATGGTCGGCCAGTGCGTTGGCCCGCGCGCCTTCCACAGGCGAATACTGGAAGCAGCCGACGCGATCCAGCTGGGCTTCAGTCATCCAGTCCAGCAGGTACTGGAAGTCTTCCTCGGTTTCGCCTGGAAAACCGACGATGAAGGTGGAGCGCAGGGTCAGGTCCGGACAGATTTCGCGCCAGCGCTTGATGCGCGCCATGGTGCGGTCCTCGAAGGCGGGGCGCTTCATGGCCTTCAGGATTTTTGGACTGGCGTGCTGGAAGGGGATGTCCAGGTAAGGCAGGATCTTGCCGTCGGCCATCAGCGGTATGACTTCATCCACATGCGGATAAGGGTAGACGTAATGCAGGCGCGTCCAGACGCCGAATCCGGCCAGGGCCTCGCTTAGCTGCGTCATGTGCGTCTTGATCGGCCGGCCGTTCCAGAAGCCGCTGCGGAACTTGACGTCGACCCCATAGGCGCTGGTGTCTTGCGAGATCACCAGTAATTCCTTGACGCCAGCCTTGACCAGGCGCTCGGCTTCGCCCATGACATCGCCGATGGGCCGGCTGACCAGGTCGCCGCGCATGGACGGGATAATACAGAAACTGCAGCGATGGTTGCAGCCTTCGGAAATCTTCAGGTAGGCATAGTGGCGGGGCGTAAGCTTGACGCCCTGCGGAGGCACCAGATCCGTGTAGGGATCGTGCTTGAGGTTGGGCGGAGCCGCTTCATGCACCGCCCTGACGACTTGCTCGTACTGCTGAGGGCCGGTCACGGCCAGCACGGCGGGGTGGATCTCGCGGATCAGGGATTCTTCGACCCCCATGCAGCCGGTGACGATGACTTTGCCGTTCTCGGCGATGGCCTCGCCGATGGCATCCAGCGATTCAGCCTTGGCGCTGTCGATGAAGCCGCAGGTATTGACCACTACCACGTCGGCGTTGTCGTAGTCCGGCGTAATGGCATAGCCTTCGGTGCGCAACTGAGTCAGTATGCGCTCGGAGTCAACCAGCGCTTTGGGGCATCCCAGGCTGACGAAGCCGACTTTTGGGGAATTCATGAATTACCTCGTTGAGCCCAAGGCTCGATAAAGAAACATAATTTTAACGGCAGGCCCCGGCTCCGAATTGATGATAAAGTCCGGAACAAAGCGAACTCACGCAGGTTTTGCATTCGTGCCCGATACTTCCTTCAAGCAAATCCCTTTGTCCGACACCATTTTGGCCAGCGCGCAGAATGTGCGGGCGGTATTGGCCGGGCGCTCCTTGTCGGACAGCCTGGCCGAAACGCCGGCGACCGTAAGGGCATCGGCCCAGGCTGTGTCTTTCCATGTCATGCGCAGGCTGGGCCTGGCGCGTGCCGTAAAGCAGATACTGGTGCGCCGCACTCCGCCCAATCCCTTGTTCGATGCGGTGTTGCTGGTGTCGCTGGCCTTGCTGGATACCGCGCTGGAGCATGCCGGCGATGCGCCGGCCGATTCCGGCGCGCCGCGCCGCCTGCCTGTGTACGCGGCGCATACGGTGGTGGATCAGGCCGTGACCGCCGTGGATGGCCAACGCAAAATGCGCGCTTACAAAGCTTTGCTGAACGGCAGCCTGCGCAGCTTTATACGGGAAAGAGGCGCTATTTTAGCGCAGGCGCGGGAAAATCACGAAGCCGTCTTCAACCATCCCGATTGGTGGGTGGCGCATTTGCGCCGCGCCTATCCGGATCAATGGGAAGCCTTGCTTCAAGCCTCCGATTTGCCCGGCCCGATGGCCCTGCGGGTCAATACCCGCCGTTCTTCCGTGGAAGCCGCGCAGAGGGCGCTGGAAGCGGCCGGCATCGCGGCGGTCCAGGCCGGCGGGCCCTCTCTGGTCCTGACGTCTCCTCGCCCCGTACAGGCCGTGCCCGGCTTCGATGAGGGCTGGTGGTCCGTGCAGGACCTGGCTGCGCAGCAGGCGGGCGCGCTGCTGCCGCTGCGGGACGGCATGCGTGTACTGGATGCCTGCGCCGCCCCCGGGGGAAAAACAGCGCATATCCTGGAGCGAGCCGACGTGGAACTGGTGGCGCTTGATTCCGATCCGGCGCGCCTTGAGCGCGTGGGACAGAATTTGCGGCGGCTCGGGCTGGACGGACCCAAAGTGTCCTTGCGTTGCGCCGATGCGGCCGACCTGGAATCGTGGTGGGACGGCAGGCCTTTCGATGCCGTGCTGGCCGACGTGCCCTGCACCGCTTCGGGCGTGGTTCGGCGCCACCCCGACATCCGCTGGCTGCGCCGCGAGGCCGATGTGGGGAAAACAGCGGCCCTGCAACGGAAAATCGCCGATGCGCTTTGGCAAACGGTCAGTCCGGGGGGACATTTGCTTTATGCTACCTGTTCCATCTTTCCACAAGAGGGCGAGCGGCAGGCGGCGCAGTTCCAGCAGCGTCACAGCGATGCGATCCGGCTTGCCGCACCGGGACAATTGTTGCCGCTGGCCGACGATCCTTTGTTGTCCCACGATGGTTTTTTTTACGCTTTGTTTGTCAAGACGGCCTGAGTCGTCAAAAATGGCGCCTTGGCCCTGCTTTATGTACTGGTGAGCGTTGATGCTTCGATTCCTGCTTCCCCTGTTCCTGTGTTTCGCCTTGACCGCGCATGCCCAGACCGATGTGGTCGACCAGGGCGAGCGCGTCGTCAAGGTGGAGCCGGTGGTCCGCGACGGGAAACTGTACATCGATGCCGACCTCGAACTGGCCGTCACGGGCGACCTGCGCAATGCCGCCCAGAAGGGCGTGCCCCTTTACTTCACCGCCGATCTGGAAATCGTGTCCAAGCGATGGTGGTGGTTCGACAAGACCGTCGTGAACGAGCAGCAGACATGGCGAATTGTGTATAACGCCTTGACACGGCAATGGCGAGTGGGAACAGGCGACCTTTCCCTGCCTGAGTCGTCGCTGGACGACGCCTTGTCGCTGGTCCGGAATATACGCGGATGGGCGGTTGCCGACGTCCATGATCTTGAGCACGATGAACTGTACGAGGGCCGCATACGCGTACGGCTGGATACATCTCTCCTGGCCCGGCCCTTTCAGGTCGACGCTTTCAACAGCAGTGCCTGGTCCCTGGCTACCCCATGGAAAAATTTCACTTTTTCAATCTCCGTCGACGAGCCCCGGCATTAGTGCGGTGGGGTTTGCGGGCGGCCTTGGCCGTCGCCGCCAGCAGCGCCCTGGCGCTGCTGGCCTTGCTGGTCTGGTCCACCGGCAATGCTTCGCGCTATGCACAGCAATACGACACCCTGCTGGTGCTCAATGGCATTCTTGCCGTCGCCCTGATCTCGTGGGTAGTTGTGTTGGCCGCGCGCCTCATGCGCCAGATACGCCGGCGGCAGTTCGGAGCCCGGCTGACGGCCCGCTTCGCCTTGTACTTCGCCTTGATCGGCGTCTTGCCGGGCGCCCTGATCTATGTGCTTTCCGTGCAGTTCATGTCCCGGTCCATCGAGTCCTGGTTCAACGTGCGGGTGGACAGCGCGCTGGAGGCGGGGCTGAACCTGGGACGCGCCGCGCTGGATTCGCAACTGAGCGACCTGAACGCGCGCGCCAAGGAAATGGCGGGCAAACTGGCCAACGCCAGCGACGCCGACATGGCCCTGGTGATTACGCGGCTGCGTGAAACCAGCGGCGTGACCGAGGCCATGGTCTTCACCGGCAATGCCAGGCTGGTGGCGTTCTCGTCGTCCGCCTATGGGCAGTTGCTGCCCGACATGCCTCCCGTCAGCGTCATCAATCAGCTCAGGGTGTCGCGCGCCTATTCGGCCGCCGAGGCGGACGAGGCCCCGCGGGACCGCGACCCCGGCGAGCCCGCGAACTCGGGCCTGCATTTGCGCGTGGTGGTGCCCATCAATACGCTGGATCGCCTTTCATCGGCGCTGGGCGTGTCGCCCGACACGCGCTGGCTGCAGGTCATCGAGCCGGTGCCCGAGCAGATCGCCCGCAATGCCAACCAGGTGCAGCAGGGGTTTCGCGATTATCAGGAACTGGCCCTTTCCCGCCTGGGCCTGCGCAAGCTTTACGGCATCACCCTGACCCTGGCTCTTATCCTTGCCGTGTTCGCGGCGGTCGTCGTGGCCTTGGCGGTATCGCGGCGCCTGGTCAGGCCGCTGCTTACGCTGGCCGCAGGCACGCAGGCGGTGGGCGTGGGCGACTACCGTCCTTTGCCCGAGCCGCCCGAGCGCGACGAGGTAGGCCAATTGACGCGGTCTTTCAACGCCATGACCCGCCAGCTGGATGAGGCCAGGCACATGGTGGAGAACAATCGGCAGCAGCTCGAGCGCTCCAATGTCTACCTGGAATCCGTGCTTAGCAATCTGTCTTCGGGCGTGCTGGTTTTCGACGAGATGTTCCGCGTCACCATGTTCAACCAGGGCGCGCAAAGCATCTTGCGGGTCGATTTGAGATCGGTCAAGGGCCGCCCCCTGGAAACCGCCGATGGCGCTTTTTCGCTGTCGCAACTGATACGCCAGGCCTTTGCGGCGCACACGGCGGTGGGTTCGGAGCGCTTGTACTGGCAGCAGCAGTTCGAACTGGAATTGGAAGCGGCCAGCGACAACGAGAAGAAAAAGCATGTCGTCACGCTGCTGGCGCGCGGCACCCACCTTAGCGTCGATGGGCGAGGCAACGGCTACCTGGTTGTGTTCGACGATATCAGCGAGGTCATTTCGGCCAACCGCACCGTGGCCTGGGGCGAGGTGGCGCGCCGGCTGGCGCACGAGATCAAGAATCCGCTGACGCCCATACAGCTTTCCGCCGAACGCCTGGCCATGAAGCTGGCCGATCGCCTGAACGAGGGCGATGCCGCCATGTTGCTGAGATCGACCAATACGATCGTCAATCAAGTGGCCTCGCTGAAACAGATGGTCGACGATTTTCGCGAGTATGCCCGCACGCCGCCGGCCCAGATGCAGCGGATCGACATCAACGCCCTGATCGCCGATGTGCTGTCCCTTTACGGTTGGGATCCTGTCGGCGGCGCGGTGCGCGACGATGGACGGAGCGTGCGGATCGACGTCGAGTTCGATCCGGAACTACCCATCATCGAGGGCGATCCGACCCAATTGCGGCAGGTCATACATAATCTGCTGGCCAATGCGCGGGATGCCGCGACCCAGGATCAACCGCTGGCCGATGCCAATATTCAAGTGCAGACCAAGCTGACCCAGTCGCGCGTCGACGATGGCGAGGAACACCCGGCCGTCAGGCTGTCCGTGTCCGACAATGGGCAGGGGTTCGCCCCGCAGGTTCTGAATCGTGTGTTCGAGCCCTATGTGACGACCAAGGCAAGCGGAACCGGCCTGGGTCTTGCTATAGTTAAAAAAATTATCGAAGAACACGGCGGTCGAATCGATATTTCAAACCGTCGCGAGGGGGGAGCCCGCATTTCCATCCTCTTGACGCGCCTTGCGGGAAAGCAGTCCGCGCTGGACGAAGCAACGCAAGGGAACGATAATGCGGAAAAAAGGTAGGTGACGCTTTATGGCCAGAATCCTGGTTGTTGACGACGAAATTGGTATCCGTGAGCTTTTGTCGGAAATTCTTTACGACGAAGGGCACACTGTCGAGTTGGCGGAGAACGCCGCCCAGGCGCGCGCCGCGCGCTTGCGGGCGCGACCCGATCTCGTCCTGCTGGATATATGGATGCCCGATACCGACGGCGTAAGCCTGCTCAAGGAATGGAGCTCGCAGGGTCTGCTCGATATGCCCGTTGTCATGATGAGCGGGCATGCAACCGTCGATACGGCGGTCGAGGCCACGCGCATCGGCGCCGTCGATTTTCTTGAAAAGCCCATCACTCTGCAGAAACTGCTGAAGACCATCGCGGCCGGCCTTGCCAGACCGGTGATCACGCCGGCGCTGGCCGCCGCGGCGCGCATGCCCGAGCGCCGGGCCGATCAGCCGCAGCCCCTGACCACGACAGCGGTTCCCGCCGTGGCGGAGCCCGCCGGCGAACTGAACCATTCCCTGTTGGGCGGGATTTCACTGGACCAGCCGCTGCGCGACGCTCGCGATGAATTCGAGCGCATCTACTTCGAATATCATTTAGGGCGCGAGAATCACAGCATGACGCGGGTCTCCGAAAAAACCGGCCTGGAACGCACGCACTTGTACCGCAAGCTCAAGCAACTGGGCATCGATTCCTCGCGCAAGAAGAACGCCAGCCAGTAAGCCGGCCAAAAAAAACATGTCCCGGGGGGCGGCGTAGGCCGCCCTTGTCTTTGCTATGATGTCCAGCCGAAGCATGCTGCCGCAATCATCCCCTTAATCCAGAAGGAGCATAGATGGCTCACCTGTTCGACCCCCTTGTCTTGCGTGGACTGACATTGCCCAACCGCATAGTCGTTTCACCCATGTGCCAGTATTCCGCATCGAACGGTGACGCCACCGCCTGGCATAAGGCCCATCTGGGCAGCCTGGCGCTGGGCGGCGCGGGGATGCTTTGCCTGGAGGCCACGGCGGTCAGCCGGGAAGGACGGATCACTCCCGGTTGCCTTGGCTTATGGAGCGACGAAAACGAGGCGGCGTTGGCCCGGGTCGTCCAGATGCTGCGCGCGGCGTCGCCCATCAGGCTTGCCATCCAATTGGGACACGCCGGGCGCAAGGCCTCCAGCGCCGCCCCCTGGGATGGCGGCCAGCTTATCGCCGCCGATGCGGGGGGCTGGCAGCCCCTGGCGCCATCGGCGCTTCCTCAAAAGCCGCAGGAGCCGCCGCCGCGCGCATTGACTGCCGACGAATTGGCCAGGATCAAGGCCGACTTTGTTCAGGCCGCCACGCGCGCCGTCCGCCTGGGTTTCGATGCCATTGAACTGCATGCGGCCCACGGCTATCTTTTGCACCAGTTCCTGTCGCCGATTGCCAACCGGCGCGACGACCAGTATGGTGGCAGCCTGGAAAACCGCATGCGTTATCCGCTTGACGTCTTCGATGCGGTCCGTGCCGTCGTGCCGGATTCCATGCCGGTGGGTGTGCGCGTTTCGGCGACCGACTGGATCGACGATGAACCCAGCTGGACGCTGGACCAGACGATCGAGTTCGGCGCTCGCCTGAAGGCGCAGGGGGTCGATTGGCTGGACGTATCCAGCGGAGGGGTGTCGCCCCGGCAGCAGATACCGGTGGGACCCGGCTATCAGGTTCATCTGGCGCAGGAGGTCAAGCGCGCAGTCGGCGTGCCGACCATCGCGGTGGGCCTGATCACCGAGTCGAGGCAGGCGCAGGATATCGTGTCCGGCGGCCAGGCCGATCTCATCGCCTTGGGGCGGGCCATGCTGTATAACCCACGCTGGGCCTGGCATGCGGCGGCGGAATTGGATGGGCAGGTCCAGGGACCGCCGCAATACTGGCGTTCCCTGCCCGCGGGCAAGAATGCCGTATTCGGAAAAACGAACTTCGGAATGCGCTGATACGGATCCGGCTGGCGCTGAGTGGGGTCGGGACTTGTGCAAGACCCCATTGAACGCTAGGATTCGTCGGTCTTGCGCGGCCGCACGGTGGGCCGCGTGCCATCGGAATTTGCGGCGCGCCCTATGGAGCTGACCGAGATGCGGGTTTCGCCAAAGGCGCCGCGTTGCGCCGCAGCGCGCCATGCATGCCCATAGGCCACTTCAAGACTCAAGTGTATGGTCCCGTCGGCAGTGCGCTGGGCCTCAAGGGCATCCATTAGCCGCTGCCGCCATTTGCGCCCCGACAAGCCGCGCTTGCGGTCCTGGCTGGGGTTGCCGCCAAGTATGTGCATGTCCTCGAGCAGCTTCTCGGGCGTCCGATAAGTGAGCGTCAGGATTTCCTGGTCCATGACGGGGTCGGCGAACCCTCGCTGGATAAGCAGATCGCCGAAGTCGTGCATATCGACGAATTGCGGCGTGGCGGTCTGAAGCCCGGCATCCAGCACGGCGCTGCGCAGCTCGGCCAGCGAGCCGGGTCCCAGGCATGAAAACATCACCAGCGCGCCGGGTTTCAGTATGCGGCGCCATTCGCTCAGCACATCGTGCGGCTCGGGATGCCAGTGCAGCGCCATGTTGGACCACACCAGGTCCAGGCTTTCCGGTGGAAGGCCGGATTCGGCAAGGTCCGCGAGCAGGAACCGCACTGGCCGCGTGGGCTTGTTGCGCAATTTTTGCCAGAGCCCCGGTTTGGTGGCATAGCGCTCGCGCGCCACGTCCAGCAGGCGCTGGCAGGCATCCAGGCCGATATAGTCCAGTTGCGGGTAGCGGGCGCGCAAGGGCTCCAGCGCATGCCCGGCGCCGCAGCCTGCATCCAGCACGGCGACAGGCGCTATCCGGATATAGCTTAATCGCTGCAGCATGCGCTGCGCGATCTCGCCGTACAGGAACTGCGCAGCGTCCAGGGGACTGCGGCGGGCGAATTGCAATCCGACGTGAGAGGAATCGATGCGCAGTGAAGGTGGCTGTGACATTTATAGGTAGGACTGGCTGGTATCGGAGTAGGCTTCGTGCTTAGATAGGCGCTTGGCGACCACAGGTCCAAGCCCGGGCTTGAAGAATACCATTATGGCTTATCCGCATCCTCCGCGCGAATCGGCGCAGCTTCTGTCCACGGCATGGCGTGGGCTTGGCGGGGTTTTCAGCAGCGGCATCGGACGCATTCCCACGGCCTGCTGCTTATGCCGGGGGCGATCGCGGGGCGGACGGCTTTGCATGTATTGCCATCGCGCGGCTATCGCTTCCATGGCCAGCGGGGCGGCGCGCTGCGCGGTGTGCTGCCTGGCCATGGATGCGCAGGGCGCATGCCCGGATTGCAGCAGGCTTGCGCCGGCGTTCGATCGCGTACTTGCCGCCTTCGATTATGCGCCGCCCGGCGATCTGCTTATTCATCAGTTCAAGGTCGGGCGGCGCTTCACCAGCGCCGGCATGCTTGCCGCGATGCTGGCCGATGTCGCGGCTGCCGCAGTGCCGGCCTTGCAACGGGGGACCATCCTGGTTCCGGTCCCCGCCAGCCGATCCGCCATCTTGCGGCGCGGGTTCAATCCCGCCGCCGAACTCGCGCGCTGCCTGGCCGCGCACTTGCAGCTTTCCTGCCGGCCCGCGCTTTTGCAGCGCGTTCGCGAGGGCGTCAAGCAAACGCATCTTGGCAGGGCCGAGCGTGCGTCCAGCGCCCGGCTGCTCTATTATTGTCCGCGCAGGGTCGAAGGCGCCCATATTGCCGTGGTCGACGATGTATTGACCACGGGAAGCACGCTGAACAGCATCGCCCTAGCCTTCAAGGCGGCCGGAGCCGCGTCGGTTATCGGCCTGGTGCTGGCGCGCACGCCTTATCGCCCTGAATCGCATTGCCTGTAAAATCGCCGCAGGCCCTGGCGTGTCGCCAGCGCGTTTTTTTTACTGCTTTCATGTTTCACATCGTCCTGGTATCACCCGAAATCCCACCCAACACGGGCAACGTAATACGCCTGGCCGCCAATTCCGGCGCAAGCCTGCATCTGGTACGGCCGCTGGGATTCGAGCTGGACGACAAGAAGCTGAAGCGGGCGGGCCTGGACTACCATGAATGGGCCAGGCTGCAGGTCCACGACGACCTGGCCGCCGCCTTAGCCAGCATAGGCGGCGACGTGTCCCGCCGCTACGCATTGACCACCAAAGGCGCCAGGCTGATTGGCCAGGTGCCGCTGCTGCCCGGCGATGTGTTCGTCTTCGGGCGTGAAACCGCAGGCATGTCCCCAGCGCAGATGGACCTTTTCCCGCCGGAGCAGCGCCTGCGCTTGCCCATGCTGCCGCAACAGCGCAGCCTTAATCTGTCGAACGCCGTGGCGGTCACGATTTACGAAGCTTGGCGTCAGTCCGGCTACGCCGGCAGCGTTTAGGCGGACTCGGGCTGCGCCCCCGCGGGCCCGCCATGCGGATTATCAATCCAGCGACAGGCCCAGCCGGTCTATCACTTCTTCCCAGCGTTTGGTCTCGTTCACCACCAAGGTGGTCAAGGCTTCGGGCGTGGATGGCGCCGGCGTGAAGTACAGCGCGGCCATTTTCTGTTTGACGTCGTCCCGTGCCAGGATCTTGCCTATGGCCGCATTGAGCTTGGCCACGATATCGCCGGGCGTGCCCGCCGGCACGAATATCGCATCCCAGGAGATCGATTCGAATCCTGGGTAGCCTTGTGACGCCATGGTGGGTATGCCGGGCAGCACGTCGCTGGGCTCCAGGCTGGTGATGGCCAGCGCGCGGGCCTTGCCGGCCTTTACCTGTGTCATGGCAATGCCGGGCACCATGAAGCCGGCCTGGACATCGCCCGCGATGATGGAGGTAATGATCTGGGGAAAGCCGGTATAGGGTATCTGTTGCAGGCGGATATCCGCCTGGTGTTCCAGCATGGCCATGCCCAGGTGTGAAGAGCTGCCCGGGCCAACCGTACCGTAGTTGAGCTCGCCGGGTCGCGCCTTGGCCAGGCTTACGAACTCCTGCACATTCTTCGCTGGGAAATCCTGCGGCACGATCAGCACATTGGGACTCGTGCCGACCAGGGTGATCGGTGCAAGATCCTTGAGCGGATCGTAGCCCAGTGTCTTCTTGTACAGGGATGGCGCCGTGACCATGGGGCCGTTGATCGTCAACAGTATCGTGTATCCGTCGGGCTTGGCCTTGCTGGCGTGGCGCGTGCCGATGTTGCCGCCCGCGCCGGGCTTGTTTTCCACCACGACGGCCTGGCCCAGGTCCTTGGCCAGCGGTTCGGCAATGGCCCGGGCCAGCACGTCGGGCGAGGAGCCTGCCGGGAAAGGAACCACCATCTGGATGGGGCGCTCGGGCCAAGCGGCCTGCGCGAACGGTGCCAGCGCCAATGCGCCGGCGCCCGCTATGACGAGTGCCGACCGGTGCAGCCAGCGGCCCAGGAATAAATTTCGAGACATGGCAATTCCTTGCATGGAAAATGATTAACGATCAAGCTGAAATCGATGGGGATTCGGGTTTGGCGTCGCGGGTCAGCAGGCCGGACACGGCAGCCTCCGGCGCCAGGCCGTCGAACAGGACACGGCAGACGGCTTCGGTGATGGGCAGATCAACCTGGTATTTCAGGCCAAGCGCCAAAGCGGCCCGGGCGCAGCGTACGCCCTCGGCGGTCATGCCGCCCGCCAGGATCGCATCGAGCGTCTTTCCTTCGGCTATGGCCAGTCCCACTTGGCGGTTGCGTGAAAGGGCGCCTGTTGCCGTCAGCACCAGATCGCCCAGGCCGGTCAGGCCGGAGAAGGTTTCCGCCAGGCCTCCCATGGCCAGCCCCAGCCTTTGCATCTCGGCCAGGCCGCGGGTGATCAGGGCGGCCCGCGCATTGGTGCCCAGGCCCAGGCCGTCGGAAATGCCGCAGGCAATGGCCATGACGTTTTTCAATGCGCCGCCCACTTCCACGCCGACCACGTCGCCGCTGCTGTATATGCGGGCATTGGCGCCATGCAAGGCCGACACCACCGCCTGGGCGGTGCCGGTTTGCGTGGTGGCGATGGTGAGCGCCACAGGCAGGCCCTGGGCGACCTCGCGGGCGAACGACGGTCCGGACAGCACACCCAGGCCCACGCCGGGCAGGAAGCTGAACGCCGCCTGGGCTATTTCGTGGGGAAGCTGGCCGCTGTCGGGCAGGAAGCCCTTGCACGTCCATACAATGCTTAATGCGCCGCCAGGCTTGTCGGCCAGCAGGCCGGCCAGGGTTGCGCATAGATCCTTCAAGCCCGCCACCGGCACGCCCAGGATGATCAGTCCGGGTGTACCGTCCGCCGGGCAGACGTGTTCCAGGGCGTCCGGCAGGCTGCTGGTGATTTGCAAAGCCGCGGGCAGAGCGGTGCCGGGAAGATAAGGCGCATTGACATGATCCCGCTCCATGGCGCACGCCAATTGGGGATTGCGTGCCCACAGCAGGGTGTCGGATTGGGCGCTGGCCAGGGCGGCCAGCGCCGTTCCCCAGCTTCCGGCGCCCAGGACCGCGACGCGGACGCGCGTAGGAGGGGCGGTCATGGCGTGCTTATTGGCGCGTGGCGCCCGCGGGCAATATCAGGCCCGAGTCTTCCTTGCCCTGTTCTTCGGCCATCTGGGCCAGCCGTTGCTCGTACAGGCTCTGGAAATTGACTTCGGTCAAATGCAGCGCGGGCAGCGAGGTGCGATTGATGGCATCGGCGACGCTGGCGCGCAGATAGGGGTACAGCATCGTGGGGCAGACGATGCCGATAAGCGGATCGAGTTGCTCGGCGGGGATGTTGGCGGCCTCGAAGATGCCCGCCTGGGTGGCTTCGACCAGGTAAAGCACTTTGTCCTGGATGCGTGTGGTGACCGTGGCAGTGACGGTGGCTTCGTAGACAGTGTCAGCCAGGCGCTGGCCGCCGACATTGATGGACACTTCCACCGTGGGGCCTTCCTGCTCAAGGAAAATCTGGGGAGCGTTGGGCATTTCCAGCGACAGGTCCTTGATGTAGGTGCGCTGCAGGCTGAAACTGGGATCCTGGCTGCCCTGGCTTTCCTGATTGTTTTGATTTTGTTCGGACATTTGGTTTCCTAAAGATATGGGATAAGGGTAAAGGAGCGAGCCAGCCTATTCGGCAAGCAGCGGCATCAGGCCGTTGGCGCGGTCCAGCGCCGCCAGGTCGTCATAGCCGCCCACATGAGTGTCGCCGATATAAATTTGAGGGACAGTGCGCCTGCCCGTGCGTTCCATCATGGTGGAACGCTGGGCGGGATCCTGATCGATGCGTATTTTCTCGATATGGGTGACGCCGCGCTGCTTGAGCAGCATTTCGGCGCGGACGCAATAGGGGCACACGGCGGTGCAGTACATTGTTACGGTAGCCATGAGTTTCCTTTGCCGGTAAGGCCGTGGGGATCAATTCTTCTTGGACAGGGGCAGTCCGCCCTGTAGCCAGCCGCGCAGGCCGCCTTCAAGACTGAAGGCTTGCGCATAACCCTGCTTGCGCAACGATCCCGCAATGCGGGCCGAGTCGCGGCCCTGGTCGCAGACGACAATGATAGGCTTGTCCTTGGGCAGGGACCCCAGCTTGGACTGTATGTCGGCTTCCGGCACATTGCGTGCCTGGGGTATGCTTCCAGCCTTGAACGATTCATGACTGCGGATATCCAGGAAAATTCCCTGGTTCTGGTTGGCCAGTTGTACCGCCTGTTGTACGCCCACTGTCTTGGCGCCGCCTTTCAGCAGGTTGGGCAGCAGCAGCATGACGCCTGAAGCAATGGCGACGAATAGAAAGATAAGGTTGTTCTGGTCAAGAAAAAAGTCCACGATGTATCCCGAAAACACCCTGGGAAGCAGGGCACATGCAGGGGATTATAAAATGGTCCGCGATTTTCAACTTTTAGGCGATAGTTATCATGCATAAACTTGTTTTGATGCGCCACGGCGAAAGCCAGTGGAACCTGGAGAACCGTTTCACCGGGTGGACCGACGTGGATCTGACCGATACCGGCCGCGAGCAGGCCCGGCAGGCCGGAGAGCTGTTGAAACAACAAGGATTCGAGTTCGATCTGGCCTATTCTTCCGTGCTGAAGCGCGCCATACGCACGCTGTGGATCGCGCTGGACGCCATGGATGCCATGTATACGCCGACGGGCCTTAGCTGGCGGCTCAACGAGCGCCACTACGGCGCTTTGCAAGGCCTGAACAAGGCCGAGACCGCCGAGAAGTACGGTGAAGAGCAAGTGTTGATCTGGCGCCGCGCCTACGCGATCGCGCCCAACCCGCTGGATGCGGACGATCCGCGGCATCCGCGCTTCGATCGCCGCTATGCCAAGATCGGCGCCGACAAGCTGCCCGCCACCGAGTGCCTGAAAGACACGGTGGCGCGCGTGCTGCCCTTCTGGAATGAGTCCATCGCGCCCGCCATGCGGGCCGGACGGCGAGTGCTGATTGCCGCGCACGGCAACAGCCTGCGGGCCCTCATCAAGCATCTGGACGGCATCTCCGATGACGATATCGTTCATCTGAACATCCCCACCGGTCAGCCTCTGGTCTACGAGCTGGACGATGATCTGCGTCCGTTGCGCCATTATTATCTTGGCGATCCGGCCGAGATCGAGGCGGCGATGGCCGCTGTTGCGAACCAGGGCAAGGCAAGGAAATAAGCATGCGGCACGGGTTCGGTCTTCTGGCGCTGGCCTTATGGGCCGGCCTGGCCTGCGGGGCCGAGCCCACGCTGACGCAGAAACAGGCCCAGGCCAAAGAAGAACGAGCCCAATTGCGCGGGCGGATAGAAAGCCTGCAAAAAGAAATCGACAGCCGCGAATCGTCGCGGCGCGACGCCGCCAACGACCTGAAGGCGTCCGAGTCGGCCATTTCCTCCACCAGCCGCCGTCTGGCCGAACTGGCGGCGCGCCAGAAGCAGGCTGAAAAAGAACTCCAGCGCATCGATGCGCAAACGGCCGAGCAAAAGCGCGAACTCGGTCAGCGCCAGTCCGAGCTTGGCGATCAGCTTCGGGCCCAGTATGCCAGCGGGCTGTCGCCCTGGACGGCCTTGCTGTCGGGCGACAACCCGCAGGTCGTCGGCCGCGATCTGAGCTATCTGGGCTACATCACCGAAGAGCAGGCGAAGGCGGTCAGGGCGGTGCGGCGGTCCATTGATGCATTGGCCGCCCTCCAAGCCAAGACAGAGGCCGGCAAGAAGGAACTGGCGCAACTGGCTCAGGAAACCACTGAACAGAAACAAGAGCTGGAGAAACAGAAGGAACAGCGCCAGGAAGTGCTGGACCGTATCGAGGCGGAACTGAAGGAGCAGCGTGGCCAGGCCGAACGCCTGGCGCGCAACGACCAGCGCCTGGGCGGATTGATTTCAGGCCTGGAAAAAGCGATTGCACGGCAGGCCGAAGAGGCCAGGCTCGCCGAAGAAAAGCGCCGCGCCGAGGCCGCGCGCAAGGCCGAACAGGCCCGTCTCGCCCTGGAGCGTGAACGCGCTCAGGCCCGCAAGGCCGAACAAGCCGCTCGCGAGGCGCAACAAAGGGCTCAACGGGAACGGGATCAACTGGAGGCGGAAAAAGCGCGTATCCAGGTCGAGCAGGCAAGAGCCCGGACCCGGGCCGCCGAAGAGGCCGCCGCGCGTCCGCCGCCTCCATCCCAGGCCGAAGAAGCGGTCGTGGTCCGCGGCACGGCGGAAGGAAAGACCGACGCGCCGCGGCTTGCGCCCGCGGGGGGCTTCAAGGGCCTTGAAAAGGGCGCGCCTTATCCCGTGCAAGGCCAGGTGCAGGGCAAGTTCGGCGCTGAGCGGCCCGAAGGCGGCTTGTGGCGGGGAATAGTGCTGCGTTCGCCCGAGGGGGCGCCGGTACACGCCATCGCCCCTGGCCGGGTGGTATACGCCAATTGGCTGAGCGGCTTCGGCAATATTATGATTATCGACCATGGCGCCAAGTACCTGAGCGTGTATGCTTATAACCAGAGCCTGCAAAAGCGTGTCGGCGACATCGTCGGCACCGGCGATACGATCGCAACGGTGGGCGCAACGGGCGGACAGGTCGAACCGGGTCTATACTTTGAGATCAGGCATCAGGGTACCCCCGTGAATCCTCTGCTTTGGTTAAAGCGGTAATTTCGTTACTATTTGCCTGACGCCGGTAGGCGCCTCTTTTTGAAATTACTTCGGGAACGTGCATGAGCACTCGCAGGTTTGGCAGTTTCGGTTTGGTGGTCGCAGGCGCGCTCGGGGGGGTGTTGATCAGCCTGGGCATAACGGCGGCCGCCCAGCGGGGCGATCCTCTTCCTCTCAAAGAGCTGCAGCAGTTCGCCAATGTATTCGCCGCCATCAAAAGCAGCTATGTAGAGCCGGTTACCGATCATAAGCTCATCGGCGATGCCATCAAGGGCATGTTCAGCGAACTGGATCCGCACTCCACCTACCTGGACGCCGAGGCGTTCAAGGAAATGGAAGCCATCACCCAGGGCGGCTTTGGCGGCCTGGGCATCGAGATCGGCAGCGAAGACGGCATGCCCAAGGTCATTTCGCCAATCGAGGACACCCCCGCAGCGCGCGCCGGCATCCTGGCGGGCGACCTCATCACGCACATCGACGGCAAGCCGACCAAGGGCATGTCGCTGAACGACGCCATCAAGCTGATGCGCGGCGAACCTAAAACGCCTATCGTGCTGACCATCAAGCGGCAGGGCAGGGATAAGCCGCTGGTGGTCCATATCGTGCGCGACCTGATCAAAGTGCGCAGCGTACGCAGCAAGATGCTGGACAACAACATCGCCTATGTGCGCATCGCCCAGTTCCAGGAACGCACGGTCGAAGACCTGGCCAAGCAATTGACCGCGCTAAGCGCGAAGTCGGCGCCCAAGGCGCTGGTGCTCGATCTGCGCAACGATCCGGGTGGCCTGCTCGACAGCGCCATAGGCGTATCGTCCGCCTTCCTGAAGCCCGATGTGCTGGTCGTTTCGACCAAGGGCCGCATTCCCTCTTCCAACCGCGAATACTTCGCCAAGCCGGTCGACTACATGCGCAATTACCTGGACGGCGCCGCCACGCCGGCCAGCCCGAGCGTGGCCGACTGGGCCAAGACGGTGCCCATGGTGGTGCTGGTCAATGTGGGTTCGGCATCGGCGTCCGAGATCGTCGCCGGCGCGCTGCAGGACCATAAGCGCGCCAAGATCATCGGCAATCGCACTTTCGGCAAGGGCTCGGTGCAAAGCGTTCTGCCGCTCAGCGAAGACACCGGCATCAAGCTGACGACGGCGCGCTACTTTACGCCGGCGGGACGATCCATTCAGGTGACAGGGGTCGATCCCGATATCACGGTCGACGATACCGCCCAGGGCAATCTTTTCCGCCTGCCGCGCGAAGTCGACCTGCAAAGGCATCTGGTCAATGGCAATGTGGCCGAAGAAGACCCCAGCAAGGCCCAGGCCGAGGACGACAAGGTCGAGCCCAAGATGTTCGAGTTCGGTGGCGACGACGACTATCAGCTCAAGCAGGCCGTCAATTTCCTCGAGGGTCGCAGCGTCAAGAGAAACGATCCCGACGTCGTGATGGCCAAGGCTGAAAAACCCGCGCCGGCGGCCAAGCCGGCCGCCGGGGGTAAAGGCAAGCCGGAAGCCGCCAAATCGCCCGCGACGGAAAAAAAAACTCCAGTGAATCCCGCTGAGCCCAGGACGGAGCGGTTTCGGATCACGCCCAGCGGGGTAGTGCCCGCAGCGCAATGAACGATCTGCAGCTGCTTCGGTACGCCCGGCATATTCTGCTGGACGAGTTCGGCATCGAAGGGCAGGAGCGGCTGCTGGCCGCAAGGGTGCTGATTGTCGGGGCCGGCGGCCTGGGGTCTCCCGCCGCTTATTACCTGGCATCGGCGGGCGTCGGCCATCTGGTGCTGGCCGACGACGACGAGGTCGAACTCAGCAATCTGCAGCGGCAAATCCTGCATACGAACGACCGCATCGGCCAGGCTAAAGCCGAATCAGGCAAGCTGGCCCTGCTGCAATTGAATCCCGATATCCGTGTCGACGCGCTAGTAGCGCGGCTGACCGGCGAGGCGTTGGATCAGCAAGTGCGCCAGGCCGACCTGGTGCTGGATTGCTGCGATAATTTTGCAACCCGCCATGCCATCAATCGCGCTTGCGTAAAGCATGGCAAGCCTTTGGTGTCGGGCGCGGCGATACGGTTTGCCGGGCAAGTCAGCGTCTTCGACCTGCGCCGCGACGATGCGCCCTGCTACCACTGCCTGTTTCCCGAAGCGGATGATGTCGAGGAACTGCGCTGCGCCACCACGGGCGTGCTGGGGCCTTTGGTGGGCATGGTGGGCAGCATGCAGGCGGCTGAAGCGATCAAGCTGCTGGCGGGCATGGGCGAACCCATGGTGGGGCGCATGCTTTGCCTGGATGCGCTATCCATGCAATGGCAGACCATACGTTTCAAGCGCGATCCGGCTTGCCTGGCCTGCGCAGGCCGTGGCTGCCCGCCAGAAGCCGGCCTATCGATTTGATCTTCACGTCCACGTAAAGGCTGCGGCCGCTATGCATGGACGAAAACGGCGTGCCCCGGTGGAATACATGAACGGTGCGCATGCCGGCTTGCCGCGCCCCCTTCAGGTTGCGCAAGGTGTCTTCAACCAGCACGACGCGCCCGGCCGGCACACCCAGGCGAGCCACGATCTGCCGCATGAGGGCGACCGAGGGCTTGGGCCGCAAGCTGCCCTGCAGGTTCATGTGATCGATGGCCCAGACGCATTCAAAGTGGTGCAGTATGCCCAGCGTCTTGAGGACTTGGCGGGCATAGTCCAGCGGCGCGTTGGTAAGCAGGATCTTGCGGCCCTTGAGCAGCTTCAGCTTGTGCGCCAGGCCGGTTTCGGAATGGACCAGCGGAGCCACCTGGAAGTCATGGCTAAGCTTCAGAAAGGCGGTGGCATCGACGCCATGATGGCGCACCATCCCGATGACGGTGGCGCCGTAGCGCTTCCAGTACCGCGTGCGCAATGCGTCGGCGGCCTCGGCATCCAGCGACAGCGTGGTGGCCACGGCGTTGGCCATGGCCCCGTCTATGGCGTTGAATATGCCTTTGGAGCAGTCGTGCAGCGTGTTGTCCAGGTCGAACAGCCACACTTGTTCAGTTTCATCGGGCAGGCCGAAGGGGTGGCGCGCCCGGTGTTGGGCAAGCGCGCGGCGCAAGGGTCGCATGGCCCCCGCGCCTAGTGCGAGCTGATCATGGTGCCGACGCCGCGGTCGGTAAGGATTTCCAGGAGCAGGCAATGGGGTACGCGTCCGTCGACCACATGCACCGAGGTCACGCCATTGCGCGCGGCGTCGAGCGCCGACGATATCTTGGGCAGCATGCCGCCCGAGATCGTGCCGTCTTCGAAGAGTTCGTCGATGGTCTGCGCCGACAGGCTGCGCAAGAGCTCGCCGTTTTTATCCAGCACGCCGGGCGTGTTGGTCATCATGACCAGTTTCTCGGCGCCCAGCACTTCGGCCATCTTGCCGGCGACGACATCGGCATTGATGTTGTAGGCGGTGCCGTCTTCGCCATAGCCGATGGAAGAGATCACAGGAATGAACTGATCGTCCTGCAGGGCCTTGACCACCGCGGGTTCGATGCGGGTAATGTCGCCCACATAGCCGATATCCAGCCATTGCCCGGGCTTTTCCTTGTCGGCCATCATTTTTTTCTTGGCTTGGATGAGGCAGCCATCCTTGCCGGTCAGCCCGACAGCCTTGCCGCCGGCCTCGTTGATCATCATGACGATGTCCTGCTGAACTTGCCCGCCCAGCACCCACTCCACCACTTCCATGGTTTCGGCATCGGTCACACGCATGCCCTGGACGAAGGCGCCTTCCTTGCCAATGCGCTTGAGGGCCGCATTGATTTGCGGACCGCCGCCATGCACGACGATGGGATTCAGGCCGACCAGCTTCAGCAGCACCACGTCATGGGCGAAGCTGCGCTGCAGTTCTTCTTCGATCATGGCGTTGCCGCCATACTTGATGACGACCGTCTTGCCATGGAAGCGCCGTATGTAGGGCAGGGCTTCGGAAAGGACATCGGCTTTGACGGTCGAGGAATGCGTGGAGGCGTCTTGGGTAGTGGTCATGGTTCAGCTGGCCAGTGCCTTGTTGACTGTGCTTAGGAAGGAGGCCTTGTCGTAGTTGCCAAGATAGCGCTTGACGATGTGGCCTTCCTTGTCGATGAGGAACGCGGTGGGCGTAAGCTGTACATCGCCGAAGGCTTTGGCGATCTCGCCCTGCGCGTCGATGGCCACCGTGAATGGAAGCTTGCGCGTGTCGGCGTAGTTCTTGACGTAGTTGGCCGGGTCGTACTGCATGGCCACGGCGATGGTTTCGAAGCCTTTGGGCGAAAGCTCGTTGTAATTCTTGATGGTGTCGGGCATTTGGGCAATGCAGGTGACGCAGCTGGTTGCCCAGAACTTGACCAGCACCACCTTGCCGCGCAGATCCTGCATGGTGATCTTCTGGCCGGTCAGCGAGGTGAAGGTAACGTCGGGCGCTGTTTTGGCCGAGCCCGAGAATTGCCAGATGCCGGCCCCGGCCAGGGCCAGCACGACAACGATGCCGATAAGTGCTTTTTTCATTTCACTGGCAGAGCCTGAACGCCGCTGGAGGACGCGTCAGGCGAGGTGGTTGCGCTGGAAGGCGAGGCGTCTTCGACCGGAGCGGGCTTGGACGGCTGGGCTATGCTTTCCGGCGTGACGATCTGGAACAATTTTACTACCTTATTGATGCCGTTCAGCTGAGCCGTCGCCTTGGCGGCGCGTTCGCCTTCTTCGTTGGTGACCCGGCCCATCAGGTAGACGATGCCGCGCTCGGTGGTAATGACGATGGTGCGGCTGGGTACTTCCTTGGTGTTGATCAGCGCGGTCTTGACCTTGGAGCTGAGCCAGGTGTCGTTGGTGCGTACGCTGACCGGGGTAATGTCGCCCACACGCAGCTCGTTGATGACCTTGACGACCTTGGCCACGTTGCGGGCGGCCTCTTCGGCCTTCTGCTTGTCTTGCGCCGTGGGAACGTCGCCGGTAAGCAGCGCCCATCCGCCATACGATGTGGTGTTGACGCGCGCCTTGTCCTCGAAGAGCCTGCGCATTTCGGAACCGACTTTCATCTCGATGGCCTGATCTTCGACTTGCTCGCCGGCGGTGCGCCTATCGGTAGCCACCACCGCGGTCGTTGCGGCGGTGCCGCCGACAACCAGCAGGCCGCAACCGGCAAGCGCGGCCAAGCTGGCAAAGGCGATGCTGGCCAGCAAGAGTCGTTGAGCGTTTTTGCGTATAGGCATTACAGAGTGTCTCCAAGTAGCAGTGCGTCGATGCCGTCGCACAAGGCGTGCAGCAGCATGATGTGGACTTCCTGGATCCGCATGGTTCGTTCATGCGGAACGCATAGGTGGATATCCGTTTCGTGCAAAAGTTCGGTGATGGTTCCACCGCCCTTGCCGGTAAGCGCAATGACGGACATCTCGCGGTCATGCGCCGCTTCTATGGACCGTATGATGTTGGGTGAGTTCCCGCTGGTCGATATGGCGACCAGGATATCGCCGGGGCGGCCCAGCGCATTGACCTGGCGCTCGAAGATGGAATCGAAGCCGTAGTCGTTGCCGACCGCGGTCAGAATGGAGGTGTCGGTATTGAGCGCGACGCCGGCCAATGGAAGGCGGTCGCGTTCGAATCGCCCTACAAGTTCGGCAATGAAATGCTGGGCGTCGGCCGCTGAACCGCCATTGCCGCAGGCCAGTATCTTGTTGTCATTGGCCAGGGCGCCGAACAACAGGTCTACCGCCGCCGACAACGGCTCGGCCAGTTCGCGGGAACTGGCCTTGAAAGCGTCGATCGCATCGTTGAAATGCGATGTCATGTGGGATGTCATGTCCATACCCGGCATTATCTCATGTTCGATTGAAAATCATGTCATGGGACGTAACTTTTGGAACAGGTTCCCGCCCGCTAAGACTGGAAGGCGCCCTTTATCCAGATGAGGCCTTCTGGTTCGTCGCTGACGACATCGAAGCGGCAGGCGGGAATCGCGCCCAGGAAGTAGCGCTGAGCCAGGCGGGGCAGAAAATAGTGGGCGGTCCGGATCAGGCGCGCCTGCTTGGCCCGGTTTACACTGGCGGCGGCACCGCCGTATCGGCGGGAATTCCGATGGCGCACCTCGATGAACGCCAGTATGCCGTTGTCGAACGCCACCAGGTCGATTTCCCCGGCCTTGCTGCGCAGGTTCCGTCCCAAGATGGTCAAGCCGCGATCCTCAAGATAGCGGCTGGCGCGCTCTTCAGAGGCGCGCCCCGCCTTTTGCGTGAACGAGGACGCGGCAAGCTCCGGCAGGGGCGGCGTGAGCGGCTTCGGGGTTTTCGCCTTGCGGCGCCGGGCACGCACCGCTTTCTGCTGGGCGAGGCGGGCCAATGCGTAGGCGAGTGCGTTGTTCGTCATGTTTCCCCCCTTTTTGAAGGCCTTAGCGACTAGTATGAGTGATATGACCGATTTTTCAGCCTCCCAGGGGGCATCGAAACGTCTCACCGAGCGCATGGGCGCCCAGAACTGGCCCGCATCGACCTTGTATGTCGTGGCGACGCCTATCGGAAACCTGGGCGATCTTAGTCTGCGCGCCTGCGAAACCCTGGCGCGCTGCGACGTGATCGCCGCTGAAGATACGCGCGCGAGCCGCGGCTTGCTGGACGCCTGGGGCATCGCCACGCCGCTTATGGCCGCCCATCGCCACAACGAGGCCTCGGCGGCGCAATCCATCGTCGAGCGGCTGGCCCGTGGCGAGCGGGTGGCGCTGGTGTCCGACGCCGGCGCGCCGGCGGTCAGCGACCCGGGGGCCCGGATCGTGCGTACGGTGCGGGAAGCGGGCTACGGCGTCGTGGCCATACCGGGAGCCAGCGCGGTGATTACCGCGCTGATGGCCAGCGGCGCCACCAGCGATGAAAATCCGGCTTTTGTCTTCGCGGGATTCATGCCGGCCAAGGCGGCGGCCCGCCAGAAATGGCTGCGGCGCTGGTGCGCCCTCCCTGCGCCCATCGTCATGTTCGAGTCGCCGCACCGGCTGGCCGCGGCCATCAAAGACCTGGTGCTGGTCTGCGGACCGGAACGCAGGCTCACGCTGGCCAGGGAATTGACCAAGCGCTTCGAACAGGTGCACACCTTGCCGGCGGGGGATGCCGCCGCATGGCTGGACATGGATGCGCATCACGGACAGGGCGAGTTCGTATTGATCGTGCATGAATCCGAAGAAAGCGAGGCGGACGACGATATCGATCCCGCCGCCCTGGTTCTGCTGGATGCCTTGCTGGAAAGTGTTTCGTTGCGGGATGCCGCGCGCATTGCGGCGAAAGTGACCGGCCAGCCGCGCGATGCCTTGTATGCGCTTGCGCTGGCGCGCCAGAAATCAGCGCTGGGCTAAGGCGGGCTGCAGCCCTGTCTGCTGCTGTATGCGCAGGGCGGCATTGACGGCGGCCGTGCGCGAGGGGTAGGGGCCTATCTGGACCCGATGAAGGCTGCCGGCCGTCTGGACTTGCGCAGGCCGGCTTTCCACCCCGCCAATCTGGGCATTGAGCTTTTGTGCCAGGTCCTGGGCGGTATGCTGGGCGGAAAAGGCGCCGAATTGCAGGTAGATCTGCCCGGCCATGGCGACAACGGTCTGTCCTGGCGGATCGGTCGCAGCCTGCTCCGTGGACGCCAGCGGCAGCGGCTCGTCGCCGCTCATGCCGCCCGCGTCATGCTGCAGCGCCTCGAGCGCATCGGGGGTCGCCGGCCCTGAGCGGGTAATCAACAGAGGCTGTTCCTGCGGCAGCGGGGGCGGCGCGGCGGGCGGGATGGGCGTGGTGCTGGGCGGCGTGAAGGTATTGTTTCGTATGTCCTGATTGGTGATGGCCTCGACCACGACCTGTCCGCTGCCTGGCCCTATCAGTCCAAGCTTGGCGGCCGCCACGTAGGAAAGATCGATGATGCGCGAGCTATGGAAGGGGCCGCGGTCGTTGATGCGCACGATGACCGACTTGCCCGTGCCGGCCCGCGTGACCCGGGCGTAGCTGGGTATGGGTAGAGTCGGATGAGCGGCGGACATGGCATACATGTCGTAGGTTTCGCCGTTGGCGGTTTTCTTTCCATGGAATTTCCGCCCGTACCAGGACGCGGTACCCTCTTGCCGGAACGGTTGCTCGTCGCTGACCGGCGTGTATCGTTTGCCGAACACGACATAAGGCCTGAAATTGGCGGCGGAATGTTTTTCCAGGCGCGGCACGGCATCCGGTATGGCTTCGATGTTGGCGGGTATGTCGAACCCCGGTCCATCGTCTTTGTAATAGCCGCCGCCGCTTTTTGTACCGCCCGTGCTGGAACAGCCCGCCAGAACGACCAGGCCCAGACATAGGAAGGCGGCTAGGAAGTGGCGTAATGGGATCATGGAATGTCGGGCGGCGGCTGATTGCGGTGCCTTATCAGCAAAGGGGAGTGGTCGGCAAAGCGCAGCGCCAACTGTTCGGTTACATAGACCGAACGATGCTTGCCGCCTGTGCAGCCTATGGCGACGGTCAGGTAATTGCGGGTGTCCTGCATGTAAAGGGGCAGCCAGCGGCGGATGAAGCCGGCTATGTCCTCAATCATGGTTTCGACGCTGCCGAACTGGGCCAGCCATTTGGCCACGGGTTCGTCGCGTCCGGTCAGGGGGCGCAGATTGCGGTCGTAATGCGGATTGGGCAGGCAGCGCACATCGAAGACCAGGTCGGCATCGCCCGGCACGCCGCGCTTATAGGCGAAGGACTCGAAGGTCAGGACGACGGGTGCCCGGTCGGCCTGAACCAGGTCGCGCACCCAGGCGCGCAGTTGGCCCGGTGTCAGGTCGGAGGTGTCGATGACGTGTTCCTGCTCGCGCAGAGGCGCCAGCATTTCGCGTTCGGTGTCTATGCATTCCTGCAGCGACGGCGACTTGCCGCCCTTCTGCAGGCGATCGGTAAGAGGATGGCGCCGCCGCGATTCGGAATAGCGCTGTTGCAGGGTGTGGTCGTTGGCGTCCAGAAAAATGACCCGGAAGGCCGTACCCATGGCGCGCAGGCTGGTAATGACATCGGGAAGCTCGGCCAGCTCGCCTGGGGACCGCACGTCGATGGCGACGGCAACACGCTCGAGCTCGCTTTCGCGGGTGCTGGCGATGAATTCGTGCAGGAATCGGACGGGAAGATTGTCGACGCAGGTATAGCCCGCATCTTCGAGCAGGCGCAGGGCCACTGATTTCCCCGATCCTGAAATTCCCGTGATAAGAACAATCTTGAGCATGACGAAGGGGTTCCGCTTGGCAATCGAGCGCGATAGCGTTCGATTGGATACTAAAGGATGGCCGCGAGTCGTTGCGTGCTTTGCTGTTTGCCGCTATTCCTGGCGGCTGCTTTCCATGATGGCGATGGCTTGCCGTTCAATGAATTCACCCATGGTGTCTATGCCGCGCAAGGTCAGTATCGTATTGCGCACGGCGGCCTCGACCAGTACGGCCAGGTTGCGGCCGGCCGCCACTTGCAGCATGACGCGGCGTATGGGTATGCCAAGGATATCTTCGGTCTGGTCCTGGACCGGCAGGCGCTCGAAGGCATCGGGCGTCGAGCGGATAAGCTGCACGACAAGCTTCAGCTTCATCTTCCGGCGGACCGAGGTTTCTCCGAAAATGGTGCGGATGTCGAGCAATCCAAGTCCACGCACCTCAAGCAGGTTCTGCAGCAGGGACGGGCACTGGCCTTCAATCATGTTGGGCGCCGTGCGCGAAAGCTCGACCGCATCGTCGGCCACCAGTCCATGCCCGCGGGAGATCAGTTCCAGCGCCAATTCGCTTTTACCCAGGCCGGATTCCCCGGTGATCAGGACGCCCAGACCGAGTACGTCCATGAATACGCCGTGCGCCGTCGTCTTGGGCGCCAGCCTTTTACCCAGGTAAATGCGCAGCAGATCGATAAGCTGGGCGGCATCGATGGCGGTGGATAGCAGCGGGATCTGCTGCTGATCGCAGAAGTTGCTGAGGTCCTCGGGGGCGGGCATGCCGTCGGCCAGCAGGATGGCGGGAACACCGCCCGCCACCAGGTCTTCCAGGTGGTGCAGGCGCCGCTTGACATCGAAACGCGTGTAATAGGAAAGTTCTTCCGCGCCGAATACCTGTATTCGGGAGGGATGGATCAGGTTCAGGTGGCCGACCAGGTCGGCGCCCGACATGCCCAGGTCAGGTATGAGCCGGTGGGCCGCGCCCAGGCCGGCGATCCAGGTAAAGGGAATCTTGTCTGCGTTGTCACTGACGAGTTCTTGGATGGTGAGCATGGCGGGGGGCCTTAGGCCGGCGTGCTGGTCAGAAGCTGGTGAATGGCGGCGGGGTCCGTTTCGGTGGCCAGCGCCTGGCGCAAGCTTGCATCGGACATGAGGCGCGCGATTTCAGCCAGGAGATCCAGGTGCAGTTGGGTGGCCGTTTCGGGCACCAGCAGGATCAGCAGCAGATTGGCCATGCGGCCGTCGGTGGTGTCGAAGCGCACCGGGTCGGCCAGGCGGATGAAGGCGGCGCAGGGTTCTTTCAGGTCTTTGATGCGGCCGTGGGGCACCGCCACATGATGGCCCAGCGCGGTGGAACCCAGCCGTTCGCGGGCAATCAGGCTATGAAATACGGCTGTGCGGGCGATGCCGTGATGGTTCTCGAAGAGCAGGCCGGCTTGTTCGAATGCCCGTTTTTTGCTTGTAACAGCTAGATCGAGCACAACATTTGAAAGCGGCAAGATACGCGACAATAAATTCATAATGGCCATTATATGGGCTTTGCTGCGTTCTTATAAAAGTAGCATAACTAAGGCCCCAATCACACAGGGCGATTGAGGCCGGATGCCAGCTTGTTCGGCGCGCGTTCAGTGCAGGCGGCTAGTGCCTGCCGGAGCGGAAGCAAAACTGGGAGTGAGTGTTATTCGACGGCGCTTGCTTCTTGCCGCTTAACAGGCTCGTGGGCGTGGTTTTGAACCTTGGTTTTGTACTTGATGACCTGGCGGTCGATTTTGTCGGCCAGCAGATCGATGGCTGCGTAGAGATTCTCGTCGATGGCTGCGCAGTGTATGTCTTTGCCGCGTAGCCGCATGGTGACCTCGGCGGTGTGTTTCAGACGCTCTATTGAGAGTATGACCTGTGTGTCTATGACATTGTCAAAATGTCGCGCTACCCGCGCCATTTTGTTCATTACATATTCCCTGATGGCGGGAGTTACTTCCAGGTGACGACCACTGATGCTCAGGTTCATATTGAGCTCTCCTTGCAAAGAAAACAGGGTTGCGCCGCAGCGCGGTTGGGGGATGGGAATTTCTCCTTGTAATGTGTTGGCAATGATTTCAGTGTATAGATTATGCAAAGTAAATCAAGTGCGCCAAGTCAAATAAGATGGGAATTCAAGGCCGCTCCCAGGGGGATTCCAAGATTCAAAAAACGGAAACAGAATGCGGAAACGCCCTGGCGGGGCAGGGCGTTTTCATATGGTGGAACAGAGAGGCGGAAACCGGATTGTCCGGCTACATCCGGAAGTTCTTGCCCAGATAGACCTTGCGCACGGCTTCGTTGTCGATGATCTCGCTGGGGTGCCCGTTGGTCAGCACCTTGCCTTCGCTGATGATGTAGGCGCGGTCGCATATGCCCAGGGTTTCGCGCACGTTGTGATCGGTGATGAGCACGCCGATATTGCGGCTTTTCAGGAAATGCACGATGCGCTGGATCTCGATGACCGCAATGGGGTCCACACCGGCGAAGGGTTCGTCCAGCAGAATGAAGCGCGGATGCGTGGCCAGGGCGCGTGCGATTTCCACGCGCCGGCGTTCACCGCCCGACAAGGATATGGCTGTGTTGCGCCGGATATGGCCGATCTGCAATTCGTCGATCAGCGATTCCAGGTTTTCGCCGATTTGCGACGATGACAAGGGGGCGCCGCTTTCATCCAGCTGCAGCTCCAGCACGGCGCGTATGTTTTCCTCGACGGTCAGGCGCCGGAATACCGAGGCATCCTGCGGCAGGTAGGACAGTCCCAGCCGCGCCCTTTTATGCATGGGCATGCTGGTGATGGGCGTGTCGTCGATCTCGATGCGGCCCGCGTCGGTGGGAACAATGCCCACGATCATGTAGAAGCTGGTCGTCTTGCCCGCGCCGTTGGGGCCGAGCAAGCCGACGACCTCGCCGCTGTCGACCGAGAGCGAGACATCTTGCACTACCGTGCGCTTGCCATAGGTCTTGCGCAAGCCGGTGGCATGCAGGCTGCCGTGGGAAGAGCTGGGAGAGCGCGCCCCGCCCGCTTTCGACTTTTGGGATGGAAACATAAATCGGTGCTTTCAAATAAACAAAGGCGCTGCGTTATGGGCGTCGGGACGGCATTACCGGGAACTTGCCGATTTCTTTCGGCATTCGGCCGCCGCCGCATCGGCCTTGGCGCGCGGCTGGGCCAGCGAACGCACCCGCCCGCCGTTGGCCGCCGAATTGGGGCCGCCATACGCTTCGTAGGTATCGGTTTTCTGTTTGTAGATGACCCGTTCGCCCTTGATGTTGTCGAAGGGCTTGCCGCAGACATAACGGGTAATGACGGCCTGGCCTATCATTTCCAGCTCTTCCTTCTTGCCGTCGTATTCGCTGCGCAATCCCTGGGCTTCGATGACCTCGAACTTCTCGGGGTTTTCCTGGCGGATGTGCACCAGCTTGCCCGCATTCACGGTGGCGGTTCCGTATTGGAAGCCCTCGGCATCTTCGCGCATGACCAGCTTGTCGGAATGCAGCGTCATCAGCCCCCGGGTCATGATGACATTGCCGGTGAAAATGCTTTCCTTTTTGACGTCGTCATAGTTGAGCGTGTCGGACAGGATCAGCGTGTCGGGTTCTTCGGCCGGCTTGCCGCCGGGTTGGGCCTGAACCAGGCCGGCCATGCAAATGAGCGCCAGGGCGGACAGCCAGGCGGAAAAGCGGGGAAGGCGTAATGGATTCATGGTTTTTTTTCTGTCGTGCCGGAATTGGTGGATCGGCTGGGCCGGGATTCTTCGCCGGATATCTTGACGTCGGTGGCTGAAAAAACCTGCAATTGCCGCGTATTGTTATCGTAACGCATACCCTTGCCGTTCATGGTGGATTTGCCTTGGACCACCAGGGCCGGCAAGTCGGTAAAAACGATATCCCGGTCGGGCAGAATGGTAAGTTGCTGGCTTTTCACATCAAGGGCGGAGTTGTCCTGGTCCGGTAGCCGGTGCACATGGGCATTGCCCTTCATGACGATGCGCTCGCCGCCCTGGTCCATGATGGCCGTGTTGGAGGTTCCTATGGTAATCGGAGAACCGGGCTGCTGGCCAATGGCCTTGGCCTTGGTGATTTCGTAGGAATCGTCGTCCGGATAATGTTGCATGTAGTCGCCTTCCAGGCGATTGATGGCCACGCCCTCGGGGTCCGTGCGCACCATGACGAAGTCGGACGACCACGAATCGGGTTCATGGGTAATGCGGCGGGGAGGATCGATGGGGATGGCGCGCTGAGCATAATCGGCCGCCCACCAGGTTCCGATGACCAGGGTCAGCAGCAACAGGATGGCAATCAGGGCGGGCGCGCGTTCTTTCATGGGCTTACTGGATGGCGCCGCTCATGCGCATGGCGGCGGGATTGAAAAAAGCGCCCAGCTTGCCTTGAGCAGCCAGGATGACGTCGCAGCATTCGCGCACGGCGCCCGACCCGCCGGGCAGGGACGATACCCAATGAGCCACCTGCGATACATAGGCCGGCGCATTAGGCACGCTGGCCGCGAAACCGACGCGCTGCAGGGCGGCCAGGTCGATGATGTCGTCGCCCATATAGCCCACTTCCGACAGCGCGTACCCGTGTTCCTGGGCCAGCGCGGCAATTGCCTGGGCCTTGTCGCGCACCCCTTGGTGCACAAGGGCGATGCCCAGCTCGGCGGCGCGGCGCGCCACGATGGGCCCTTCGCGCCCGGTGACCAGGGCGACGGCGACGCCGCTTTCCTTCATCAGGCGCAAGCCATGCCCGTCCAGCGCATTGAAACCCTTGACCATTTCACCGTGCTCTCCGTACCAAAGGCGTCCGTCGGTCAATACGCCGTCCACGTCGAAGGCCATCAAACGCACTTGACGTGCGCGTTCGAGCACGGCGGGGGATATCCTGGCCAGGATCAGCGCTTCGGCGGGGTGGGATACGTGGGGCAGGTTCATGGTCAGATTACCTTGGCGGCAAGCAAGTCGTGCATATGCAAAGCGCCTAATAATAGCCCGGTATCGTCGACGACCAGCATTTGGTTCAGCCGGCCGGCGTCCATCAAGGTGGCCGCCTCGATCGCCAGCGCGCCGGGCGCGACGGTCTTGGGATTGCGGCTCATGCCGTCGGCGACGGTCAGCGGACGGATATCGCCGTGCCGGGCGATCAGCCGCCGCAGGTCGCCGTCCGTGAAGATGCCCACGGGTAGCCGCTGTTCGTCGATCACGATGGTCATGCCCATGCCTTTCTTGGACATCTCGACCAAGGCGTCGGGTACAGGGGTGCCGATACTGACAATAGGAAGCGCGTCGCCCTGGCGCATGACATCGCGCACGAAGGTCAGCAGCCTTCGGCCCAGAGCGCCGCCCGGATGCGAGCGGGCGAAATCTTCGCGGCTGAACCCGCGGGCCTCCAGGCAAGCGACGGCAAGGGCATCGCCCAGCACCAGCGCGGCGGTGGTGCTGGCTGTGGGGGCCAGGTTCAGCGGGCAGGCTTCCTGGGCAACGTGTGCATCCAGGTGAAGGTCGGCATTGCGGGCCAGCTCTGACTGGGGATTGCCGGTAATGGAAATCAATCGTGCGCCCATGCGCTTTACGACCGACAGTATCGTCAAAAGCTCATGCGCCGCGCCGGAGTAGGAAATAGCCAGCACGATGTCCTGCCGCGTCAGCATGCCCAGGTCCCCGTGTATGGCCTCGGCGCCATGCATGAAGAATGCGGGCGTGCCGGTGGAGGCCAGCGTCGCGGCTATTTTCTTGGCGATGTGTCCAGACTTGCCTATGCCGGTAACGACAATGCGTCCCGGGCAGCCAAGCATCATGGCCACCGCCTGTTCGAAGGTGTCGTCCAGGCGGGCGTCCAGGGCTTGCAACGCGGCAATTTCGGTGGCGAAGCTGCGGTGGGCGGAAGCCAGCATGGCACCCCGCTCGGGAAGAAATGGTTTATCCATTTGGCGATTTTAAACGTACAAATGCCGCTTGCCGCGCGTGGCCGCGCAAAGACCCGGGGCGGCGAGGCCGGACGGCGGTGGGAATTCAGTTGTAACGGCCGCAATCCTGTAAACTTCGCGTACCGCTGGCAGCGTATAGTTGTTTCTGAAATTCCTTAGTCTTTTGGCGATTTAAATGCATATTGATCCCGCCGTCTATGTTCGTAGCGCAATACGCAGCGTTCCGGACTGGCCCAAGCCCGGCATAACGTTTCGCGATATTACCCCGGTATTGCAAGACCCGCGCTCTTTCCGGGTGCTGATAGACCTCTTTGTTTATCGCTATATGCGGCAGCGCCTGGACCTGGTGGCCGGCGTGGATGCGCGCGGATTCATACTGGGATCCGTGCTTGCCTACGAATTGAACCTGGGATTCGTGCCAGTGCGCAAAAAGGGCAAGCTGCCCTTCCAGACGGTAGCCGAAGAATATTCGCTGGAATACGGCAACGCCTCGGTCGAGATGCACACCGATTCGGTCCGTCCGGGCCAGCGTGTGCTGCTTATCGACGACCTGATCGCCACGGGCGGAACCATGGTGGCCGCATCCAAGCTGCTGCAGCGTCTGGGCGCCAATGTAATCGAGGCCGCGGCGATCATCGACCTGCCCTATCTGGGCGGCTCCCAGGCCGTGAAGGACACGGGCCTGGATATCTACACCGTGTGCAGCTTCGACGAGGGCGCGCCCTGACGCGCCCGCCGGGTGCCTACACCAGCACCCGTTCTATGCCACCCGCATTGGCGTCGCGCACATAGTCCTGCATCCAGTTGGCGCCCAGGATGTGCCGCGCCATTTCCACCACGATATAGTCGGCCTCCATGCCCGTGTCGCCTTGATAGCGCGACAGGCCTTGCAGGCAGGACGGGCATGAGGTCAATACCTTGACCTGGCCATCGTAGCCGTCCGCGCGGATGGCGGCGGAATTCTTGGCCAGTTCCTCTTCCTTGCGGAAACGGACCTGCGTGGAAATGTCGGGGCGCGATACGGCCAGGGTGCCCGACTCGCCGCAGCAGCGGTCCGTCTTGATGGCGCCGTCGCCCACCAGCGCTTTTACGGTTTTCATCGGGTCCTGCAGCTTCATGGGAGTATGGCAGGGGTCGTGATACATATAGCGCACGCCCTGTACACCGTGGATGTCGATGCCTTTTTCAAGCAGGTATTCGTGGATGTCGATCAGGCGGCAGCCGGGGAAGATTTTCTCGAACTCGTAGCCCGCCAGCTGGTCGTAGCAAGTGCCGCAGCTCACCACCACGGTCTTGATGTCCAGATAGTTCAGCGTGGTCGCCATGCGGTGAAAGAGCACCCGGTTGTCGGTGATGATCTTCTCGGCCTTGTCCGTCATGCCGTTGCCGCGCTGCGGATAGCCGCAACACAGGTATCCAGGCGGCAATACCGTCTGCACGCCCGCATGCCACAGCATGGCCTGCGTGGCCAGGCCCACCTGCGAGAACAGGCGTTCGGAGCCGCAGCCCGGAAAATAGAAAACGGCTTCGGTGTCCGGCGATGTGGCGGCCGGATTGCGGATGATGGGTACGTAATCGGGGTCTTCGATATCCAGCAGCTTGCGGGCCGTCTGCTTGGGCAGGCCGCCGGGCATCTTCTTGTTGACGAAATGGATGACCTGTTCGCGTATGGGCGCCTTGCCCAGTGTGGCCGGCGGCTTGGCCGTCTGCTTGCGCGAGGCGACGGACAGGACATCGTGCGCCATGCGCTGCGCCTTGTAGCCGACATCTATCATGGCCTTGCGCGTGGCCTTGATGACACGCGGATCCTTGGCATTCAGGAAGAACATCGCGGCGGTGGTGCCGGGATTGAATGATTTCTTGCCCATGCGGCGCAGCAGCGCGCGCATTTCCATGGAAACGTCGCCGAAATCGATGTCGACCGGACAGGGGTTGTAGCATTTGTGGCAAACCGTGCAGTGGTCGGCCACGTCTTCAAATTCTTCCCAATGCTTCAGGCTGACGCCGCGCCGGGTCTGCTCTTCGTACAGGAAGGCTTCGATCAGCAGCGAGGTGGCCAGGATCTTGTTGCGCGGCGAGTACAGCAGGTTGGCGCGCGGCACGTGGGTGGCGCAGACGGGCTTGCACTTGCCGCAGCGCAGGCAGTCCTTGATGGCGTTCGAGATGGAACCGATTTCGCTGCGCTGCATGATGAGCGATTCATGCCCCAGCAGATTGAAACTGGGCGTCCAGGCATGGCGCAGGTCGGCGCCCGGCATCAGCTTTCCGGCATTGAAATGGCCGTTGGGATCTATGCGCTGCTTGTAGTCCTGGAAAGGAGCCAGTTCTTCTTCAGTCAGGTATTCGTATTTGGTCAGGCCTATGCCGTGTTCGCCGGAAATCACGCCGTCCAGGCTGCGCGCGATCTGCATGATCCGGGCCACGGCTTCATTGGCCTCGCGCAGCATTTCGTAGTCGTCGGAGTTCACCGGGATGTTGGTGTGTACGTTGCCGTCGCCCGCATGCATGTGCAGCGCGACGAATACCCGGCCTTTCAGGACGCGATCATGAATGGCCTGTATTTCGGCCAGGACGGCGGCGCAATCGGCGCCGGCGAAGTAGCGTTCCATCGGGGCGCGGACTTCGGTCTTCCACGAGACGCGCAGTGTGTGATCCTGCACCAGGTCGAACACGGTGGCGTCGGCTTGCAGCGCCAGACGCTGGGTCAGGGCCGGAGCCTGCTCATCCAGTCCGAGCTCACGCAAGGTGTCGACGGATTGGGCCAGCGGACGATCAAGATTGTCCAGCAGCCAGGTCCAGCGCTGGCGCACGGCCCGCAGGCACTGCAGGGCGTCGCGGGTGCGCTCGGCAAGGACCTCTTCGCGTGTGTGCTCCGCATCGTCGTGATCCTCGATCTTGCCGATGGGCAGGTCCCCTTGCAAAAAGAGTTCCAGCTTGTCGAGCAGGCGCAGCTTGTTGCGCGTGGACAGTTCGATGTTGATCCGTTCGATGGCGTCGGTGTATTCGCCCATGCGGTTCAGCGGGATCACGACGTCTTCGTTGATCTTGAACGCATTGGTATGGCGGGCGATGGCCGCGGTGCGGGAGCGGTCCAGCCAGAATTTTTTACGGGCTTCGGCGCTGACGGCGACAAAGCCTTCACCGTGCCGGGTGTTGGCGATGCGCACGACTTCGCTGGCGGCCAAGGCAACGGCGTCGGCATCGTCGCCGACGATGTCCCCGATAAGCACCATTTTGGGCAGCCCGCCGCGCTTGCTCTTGGTGGAGTAGCCCACCGCGCGCAGATAGCGTTCATCCAGGTGTTCCAGCCCGGCCAGAATGGCTCCGCGCTCGCGTCCCGGGCCGTCCAGGTAGTTCTTGACCTCGACGATGGATGGCACGGCATCGCGCGCCTGGCCGAAGAATTCCATACAGACGGTGCGGGTGTGCGCGGGCATGCGGTGCAAGACCCAGCGCGCCGCCGTAATCAGGCCGTCGCAGCCTTCCTTCTGTATTCCGGGCAGGCCGGCCAGGAATTTATCGGTAACGTCTTTGCCCAGGCCCGCCTTGCGAAAACGCGAGCCCTCGATGGCCAGGATTTCGCTGCGCAGCAGGACGGCCCCGGGCAGGGCCTTGCCGTCGAACCATTTCAGTTCGAAGCGCGCCTCGGCCACGTCGTGGATCTTGCCCATGTTGTGATCCAGGCGCGTGACTTCCAGCCAGTTGCCTTCGGGGTCGACCATGCGCCACCAGGCCAGGTTGTCCAGGGCGGTTCCCCACAGGACGGCCTTCTTGCCGCCGGCGTTCATGGCGACGTTGCCGCCTACACAGGACGCATCGGCCGAAGTGGGGTCGACGGCGAATACATGGCCCGCGGCTTCGGCGGCTTCGGCCACGCGGCGCGTGACGACGCCGGCGCCTGTAAGCACGGTGCGCACGGGTTCGTCCACGCCGGGCAGCTGGGTAATTTCAACGGCGCCCAGCGCATCGAGTTTTTCAGTGTTGATGACGACCGACTTCCAGGTCAGCGGGATGGCGCCGCCGGTATAGCCGGTGCCGCCCCCGCGCGGGATGATGGTCAGGTCCAGCTCGATACAGGCGCGCACCAGCGCGGCCATTTCGTTTTCGTTATCGGGAGTCAGTACGACGAAGGGGTATTCGACGCGCCAGTCGGTGGCATCGGTAACGTGAGAGACGCGCGACAGGCCGTCGAATTTGATGTTGTCTTTATTGGTGATGCGGGCTAGGCGCCGGACGACTTTCTTGCGCAGGTCGCGGGTCTGGACGAATTCGTGTTCGAAGGCGGCGACGGCGGTGCGCGCGGCGCCCAGCAGGCGGGCGACCTTGGTGTCGCGCTCGGCGGCGTTGCTGTCGCGCCGCTGGTCGATTTCGTTGAGCCGGTGGTTCAGGGCCTGTATCAGCAGGTGCTGCCGCTTGGGGTTGTCCAGCAGGTCGTCATGCAGGTAGGGGTTGCGGCGCACCACCCAGATGTCGCCCAGCACTTCGAACAGCATGCGGGCGGAGCGCCCGGTGCGCCGTTCGCCGCGAAGTTCGGAGAGCATTTGCCACGCTTCTTCGCCGAGCAGGCGAAGGACGATTTCGCGGTCGGAATAAGAGGTGTAGTTGTAGGGGATTTCTCGCAGGCGCGGAGTGCTGGCAAGGGGAGCCTGGGCGGCTAGCAGGTGACTGGCTACAGGGGCGTTCATGGCTTGTGGAAAAGGTGGTCCCTTAAAGAGGTAGTGTAAGGGATAACGAGGAGTGTAATCTAGAACGGCTTATTGGTCCTTGAAAGAGGGGCTCGCAGCCTTGTCCGTTTGGTCGTTTAGGGCATGCTTTTCATGCGCTTGATTACTTCTTGCATGATTTTTCCTTGTGACTCATTTTTTATGAATGGCTGTAGGATTTCGGTATCGACTCCCGATCGTCTTGCAAGCCGGCGCCGTGGGCGGGGCCGGGTGCCGGCTAGGCGCGCACGGTCCAGGCGGCGCCTGGACTCCCCGCATGAAGCGCCGGAAACGGGCGTGCGCGAACTCGCGTGGCGGACAGTCCCCCGGACTGTCCGCAAGCTTCACGCTCAAACAGCGCGCACTTGCCCCCCGTTTCCGACGCTTCACGCGGCGTGCACGCAAACCGCCGTCCCCCGGCCCCACCCACGGCGCCTGACATCCGAGATGGTCGGAAGATGGCTTAAGTGCATATGATTTCGGTCAACCTATGGGTCTCTTATAGGCCCCTGTATGGCCTCCTGAGCTTGCATCGATTATCCACAGTGTCACTGGCACGTTGGGGCCAAGGGTGGCGGCGGGCGGTTTGCGCATGCGCCGCACGGGCTGTCGGGCCGGGGAGACAAGACCGCGCTGTTCGAGCACGACGCTTTCGGACAGCCAGTGGCTGTCCGACGTGCGAGTTCGCGGTCGCCCCGGCCTGGCAGCCTGTGCGGGAAGTCACGGCGAAGCCGGGACCGCAAGGCGCCTAGCCCGACACCACCCTTGGCCTCAACGTGCGAGCGCTATTGATAATGAGCCCACGCCATCGACAAAGTACTAGCGCTGAAAACTCACGTCTTCTAGGACTAGGCCGCCCCTGGAAAAAACCACAGCAAGGCCGCCGTCATCACCAGATAGCGCAGGAACTTCCCGATCGCCATATAGAGCATGCTCGGCCAGAACGAAAGCCGAAGCCATCCCGCCACCGCGCATAAAGGGTCGCCCAGGAAAGGCAGCCAGGAGAACAGCAGCGCCGGCGGACCCAGGCGGTGCAGCCAATAGCTCACGTAATCGTGCCAGCGGCCGCCCGCCTTGCTCTTGATTTTGTGTGGATGCTTTTCGCGCCAGCGCTCATAGGCCTTTTCCGCTCCCAGACCCATCCCGTAGCTGATCCCGCCGCCTATCGTATTGCCCAGCGTGGCCACCAGGACCGCAGGCCAGAACATATGGGGTGCGATCTTTACGAATCCGAAAACCGCCGGCTCGGAACCCAGCGGCAGCAAGGTTGCAGATACCAGGCTCACGATAAAGATAGCGCTCAGGCCGAAACGCGGCAAAGCCAGGGTAATCAGGAGCCAATGTATGATCGATTGCAGCCATGCTTCCATAAGCGCGCCAGTGTATCGCGGTTGTCCGCGAAAACCCTATGGTATTCTTTGAAGCAAGTACTTGCTTACAATTATCGCCGGCCTCCCATCTCTTCACTCGCCCTCTCCATGTCAACAGACTATCTGAAACGCATCCTTACCTCCAAGGTGTATGACGTCGCCGTCGAATCGCCTCTTGAATTGGCTCCTCAGGTCTCGGCTCGAATTCATAACAAGGTATTGCTCAAGCGTGAAGATACACAGCCTGTTTTCAGCTTCAAGCTGCGGGGCGCCTACAACAAGATGGCTCACCTGAGCCCGGCCGAGCTCAAGCGCGGCGTTATCGCCGCCTCGGCGGGCAATCACGCGCAGGGTGTGGCATTGTCGGCTCGAAGGCTGGGGTGCAGGGCGGTCATCGTCATGCCCGTCACCACCCCGCAGGTAAAGATCAACGCGGTCCGCGGCCTGGGCGGCGAGGTCGTACTGGTGGGCGAGAGCTTTTCCGATGCCTACGAGCATGCCAAGGAACTTGAAAAGAAAGAAAAGCTGACCTTCGTACATCCCTTCGACGATCCCGATGTGATTGCCGGGCAGGGCACGGTGGGCATGGAGATCCTGCGCCAGCACCCTGGGCCCATCGACGCCATTTTCGTGGCGATCGGCGGCGGCGGCCTGATTGCAGGCGTGGCCGCTTATGTGAAACAACTGCGGCCTGAAATAAAAATCATCGGCGTGCAGACCGTGGATTCGGACGCCATGGTGCGCAGTGTCAAGGCCGGACGCCGCATTACCTTGAGCGACGTGGGCCTGTTTTCGGATGGGACGGCGGTCAAGCAGGTCGGGGCCGAAACCTTCAGGCTGGCCAGGGAATACGTCGACGATTACGTCCTGGTCGATACCGACGCCATTTGCGCCGGCATCAAGGATGTATTCCAGGACACGCGCAGCGTGCTCGAGCCTGCGGGCGCCCTGGCGCTGGCCGGCGCCAAGCGCTATGCCGCGCAAAACAAATGGAAGGACAAGACTTTGGTGGCCATTACCTGCGGCGCCAACATGAACTTCGATCGCTTGCGTTTCGTGGCGGAACGCGCCGACGTGGGCGAAGCGCGCGAAGCGGTCTTTGCATTGACTCTGCCTGAAAAGCGCGGCAGTTTCCTGCGGCTTTGCGAAGCGGTGGGCAAGCGCAGCGTAACCGAATTCAATTACCGTATTTCCGATCCCGACAAGGCCCACGTATTCGTCGGTCTGCAGATCAACTCCGAGGCCGAACCCGAGAAGCTGGCCAATAATTTCCGCAAGAAGGGCTTTCCCACCCTGGACCTTACCGGCAACGAGATGGCGAAGACCCACCTGCGTTATATGGTCGGGGGACGGTCCACGCTGGCGGAGCATGAAATGCTGTTCCGCTTCGAGTTTCCCGAACGCCCCGGCGCGCTGATGCGCTTCCTGGGCGCCATGAATCCCGACTGGAACATCAGCCTGTTCCATTATCGCAATCAGGGCGACGACTACGGCCGCATACTGGTTGGCATACAGGTGCCGCCCGCCGACAAGAAAGCCTTCAAGGCCTTTCTTGACGGGCTGGGCTATCCCTACTGGAATGAAAGCGACAACCCCGCTTACCAGCTCTTCTTATAGAGATACGGCAGTCGACAACGACGCCGCGCCGCTCAGCCCAGGAGGCGGGGTGGATTCCTTGGGCTTGCCCGCCCCTGTTTATCAACCCAGGCTCGGCCTGGAAATTGAAATGGTCGTGGCGCATTCATATACGGGCGCCAGCATGCCCGTGAACGCTTACTTTTCGGCCTTGCGCGCCATCAAGGAAAACAGGGGCCAGGAAAGCCAGGATATCGTGCTGGCCGGGCGCTGTATTGGTTTGCAGACCGCCACGGCGGAATGCGGCCTGGACAACGGCTTCAATCTGCTGGAAACCGCACTGGCGCCCGTGGACGACGGACCCGAAGGCCTGGGCCGCCTGGCATTGCTGTCGCACCAGGAATTGGCCGATACCTTGCAGGCGCTGGAAGCGGATGAAGCCTGCATCCTGAATGCGTCCCAGCATCCGGACTGTCCGCGCGACGCGGACTGGTATGCAAAGGTTTGCGTACCCCGGCCCATCTATCACGAGCTAAGGGACCATCGCGGCTGGCATCACTGGGAAGGCATTGATGCCAAGGCGCAGAATGGCGCCAACACATCGGTTCCGGTGGAACGCGCCATCCGTGCGCTCAATGTCGCCATTGCACTGGCCCCGGCCAGCCTGGCCTTGTTCGCCAACAGTCCGCTGGAATCGGGCCGGGACACGGGCCTGAAGGAAAACCGCATGACCATCTGGCCCCGCGTATTCGGGCCTGCCCGGTTCGCGGGCGATGCCCGGTTATGCCAATATCCATCGCGGCCTTTCAATGACATGGCTGACTTTTTTCTTTGGATGTTCGGCCCGGGTACGGTGACGCGCGGCTTGCCGCTGGAACATTCCTATGATTACAAGTCCGTGCCGACGGTCTTGCTTGAAGGCGATCCTTGCCTGGCGGATTTTCTTGGTTCACGGACATGGCAGGGGCGCCGCGCTGATGACGGTTCGATTGTTGAGCTTGCCCCAAACGCGCAGCATTTCGAGTATTCGCAGATCGGCCAGTTCCTGGACGCCCGTTTGCGCTACCGGATGGAGGCTCTGCCATCGCTGCCCGAGCTCATGCAAGCCTGGCAACGCGATGGCGGACTGGAGTCGCTGTTTGCCGCAAGCGGCGCACAGACTTATATCGAGGCCCGGGCTCCAGGCGCGGGTTTTGCAGATGAATGCCTGCTGCGCGAAGCCGGGCCTGCCCAGGCATATAGCCTGTTGCCGGCGCCGTCCGCGGTCCAGAAGGGTTTGTTGGCCAATCTGGACGAAGCCTGGCTACTGGTGAACGAATGGGGTTGGGAGACGCTGGGCTCGCTGCGCGAGCCGGCCATGCGCGCCGGCTTGGGCGATGGGCGTGTCAAGGCCTTGTGTACGCAGGTGTTGTCGGTGGCGCGGGCGGGTTTGCTCCCGTCCGATGCGCATTGGCTGGCGTACCCTGAGTACGTGTTGGCCTCGGGGCGCAGCGGCGCCGATCGCTTGCTGGACACCTGGAATAGTGCGGGCGGTACGGCTCGGCAGCGATTGGCCGCGCTGCCGCTCCATCATGCTGCGGTGCATCCCGGCCGCTACGGCGGTGTTTGATTACCGGGCGGCTTCATACACCTCGTCGGCGGCCAGCAATATATCGACCGGCGGATCGAAGCCGATGATGCGTGCCGTTGCCAGGTTCAGCGCGATCTTGGGCGGATCCACCCACAGTTGGCTGAGCTGGCGCGCCTTAGCGCCGTTGAAGATACGGGCGATGGTTTCCGCGTAGAACAGTCCGACATACGACAGGTCGGCTTGCGCCAGGCTAAGCAATATTCCGCGTTCGACGTCCCTTGATCCGGCCATCGAAAAGCTGGGTATCTTGGCTTGGCGCAGAATTTTTGCGATGTCGGAGATCGAATCCAGCGTTACGCCGCGATGCGTGGTGACATAGACGGCGTCGACGCGCTGTTGCGCCAAGTCGCGGTAGCATTGCAATGCGTTGGCGATGGCCGTCTCGGTGGAGACGCTGCTGGACTGGGCATGGCAGTGCTGGACGGTAAAGCCCAATTCCTTGCCGACCTGCTCCACGGCGTCCACGGCGGCGTAAGTGCGCCCCGCTTCGCTGTCTTCATAGACGATGCCCAGCTTCTTGAAGGGCACGATTTCGCGGAACAGCCTTACCTGCCGCTGGTAGCGGTCCGGTTCGATCCGTGCGTGAAGGTTGTCGCGCCCGCTGTCCTGGGCGCTGTCCACGATGCCCGAAGCCAGCGGGTCGCTGGTCGACCCCACAATGGTGGGAACCGGCGGACCGATAGCGCGCATATCCTGGCCCGCCCACGTTCCCATGGCAATCATCAGGTCGACGTCGCCGCGCTGCCGGATTCTGTCGGCAATGGCAGTGCGCACGGATTCGCGTTTCCCGGCGTCGAAATTTCCGGGCTGCCACCACGCGTCCTGGACAAACTCCAGCGTATCGCTTTCGGCATTCTTGGACAGCCAAGTCCAAAGGTCGCGGCTGCTCAGGTGATCGGGTATCGGGGACGTGGTGGTCAGCCAGCCCAGGCGTTGCAGGCCTTTCACGATCTCGGCCAGGGTCAGCGGGTAATCGGCGTATTCGCCGCCGTCCACATACCCGATGCGCCAGCGCTTGCCATCCGGCTTCGCCTTGGGGGTGGTGGGGAAGACGCTGTCTTGCGCCGCAGGGGCCTGCCCGGCGGCCTGGGCGGCCAGCGGCGGAAAAGCAAACAGGCACAGGGCCAGGATGGCGGTAAGCAGGAGGCGGAAGATCATGGGGCGGGCCTTTTTGCTGCGATCAGGGTAATGTCATCGGACTGCTCCGTGCCTTGGGCGAAGGCGCGCACATCATCCAACAGTATGCTTGCCGTGTTTTGCGCGGTATCGAACCGTGTTTCGGCCAACAGGGCGTACAGCCGGGGTTCGCCGTAGAGATTGCCATCCGGATCCAGCGCCTCGGTGACGCCATCGGTAAAGCCGAGCACGGTTTGGCCAGGCTCCAGTATGGTTGAAAACTGCTGATAGGATACGCCTTCCACAACGCCGCAGGCGGGGCCGCTGCGGCCTTCCAGCAGGCGCCATTCGCCGTTGGGGCTCAGGACGCAGGGCGGCGGATGGCCGCCATTGGCCCAGATGAGTTCGCCGCTGGCCAGATCCAGGACCGCCAGGAACAGCGTTACGAACATCATGTTGGGGTTGTTCTCGGACAGGCGATTGTTGACGCGCTCCATCAACAGGGCCGGAGAGGTCTCGTCCTCGGCCGATGCCCGGATCAGCGTGTTGGTGACGGCCATGAACAGGGCTGCGGGAACACCCTTGTCCGATACGTCGCCGATGGCCAGGCACAAGCGGCCATCGGGCAACAGAAAGTAGTCATATAGATCGCCACCCACTTCCTTGGCTGGAATCATGGTGGCGTGCAAGTCTATTTTACCGAGCACGGATGCGGGCAGCGGGACGGGCAGCAGCCCCATCTGTATGCTGTGGGCAATGTTCAGTTCGCTTTCCAGGCGTTCGCGCGACGATGTTTCCTGAACCAGGCTGGCGACTTTTTCGCGCAGTTCCTTGTCCATGAACATGAAAGTGGCTGCCAGGCGGCCCACTTCGTCCGGCTGATTTTGCGGCAGGTGGGCGATGTGCGGCGGTATCGGACTGGCGGTACTCAGGTCCTGCTCGGGCAGGATGCGGGCAAAATCGGTAAGTTGCTGCAGCGGGCGCGTAAGGCGCACCGAAAAGGCCCAGGCGACGATCAGCGAAACCAGCAAGATGGCCAGGAATACCATGCCCAGTCGATTGCGCAGCGCGGCCGCCGCGCGCGTCAGGTCTTCGCTGGGAACGGCGGCGACGATCGTCCATCCCAGGGGCTTGAAGTAGGCCGAACTGATTTGCCAGGAGTCGTCCGTATCCCGAGGTGTGAATCCGAAGTGGGCGACGTCGCCGTTGCCTGGAATTTCGCCCAGCAGTTCGCGCAGGGTCTTGCCGCTTTCTTCGTCGACATCGCTGAGCAGGCCGGCCTGGCCGGCGGGCAGCGGCGACACCAGCCTGCCGTCGTCCGCTGCAATGAAGGCGAAGCCCGATTGCGCCAGCGTCAGTGAGGTCAGCGATTCGCCGATGGCGTGCTCCATTTCCTGGCGGCGCCTGTCGAATTGATCCGAAACCTGGCGCGCGTCGTCGGTGATGGCGAAGATCCAGTCCCAGGGTTCGAAGTAGGCGAAGTAGGCATAGTGCAGTTCGCGTTTTCCAGCGCTGCCCGGCGGCGGCCAGCGATAGATGGCGAAGCTCTGGCCGGTGGTCTGCGCCTCTTGATAGGCCGATGCGGCCAGGTCGCGTCCCTTGAAGTCTTTCAGGGCCGACAGGTTCATGCCCAGCCATTCGCTGTTGCCGCTGGCGATGGCGATGAGGTCGTGGTTGAAAATGAAGCTGAAGCGTTCCTCGCCCATCGACAACTGATTGATCCATTGCTTGGCCAGCTCCTGCGCATCCGAAAGGCTCAATTCCTTGCGCTCGACCTGCCCGGCATACATGGCCAGCACGGATCGTATGGCGCTTCCAAGCTGCATCAGTTGCTGGCGGCTGTTGCGTACGGTGGATATCTTGTCGCTCAGCAGGCTGCCCCAGCGTGCTTCGCTGTCGCGCACCAGCAAGTTCAGCACGTTGCGCACCGCCAGTTCTTCGCTGGTGACCACGGTCCGCTTGACGTCCCGCTCGGTGACGAGCATGACGGCGATCGCGCTTATAAGCAGGGTCAGGCCCACAAGCAGGAAGATTTTGCTGCGCAGCGAGGTCAATCGCATAAGTGACTACTCAACGGAAGGTTGGGACGTCCTGGACGACCAGAAAAGTGTGTTTTTGAACCCGATTGTAAATTACTATTGCTGACGTGGCGTAGGCCGAGATTGTAAGCAGGGCTTATTTCTGAAATGCGGGTTGCGGAAGCAAACATGAAAAATGGTGAGAATGCGGTTTCTGGACGCAGGCGCCGGCCGTTGCGCGACGTGCTGCTGGCATGCATGCTTGTCCTGCTGCTGGCGCAGGCCCTGATCGGCACGCTGAGCTTGTCGGCGCTCAATCGCTTGATCGCCGACAACACAGCGGAGCGCGTCGAGCTGCTGGCAAGGAACACCTCCGCGCAAATCCAGACGGGTATCGATCTGGGCAAGCCCTTAGCGCAGTTCTTCGGCCTATCTGTGCTATTGGACGATTTGCAGGCCCGGGCTCCCGATATGCTGGGGGCCAGTGTCGTGCTGCTTGATGGGCGGGTGCTGGCTTCGGTCGGCAAGGCCCCCAGTGCGTCGTCTTTGCTGCATGCCTTGGTGTCGGGACGGGACGAGGGCAAGGGCGTCACCCTGAGCGCATTGGGTGCGGCGCAGCAGGCCGGCGGCGGTTTGGTAACGGTGGCCGTCCCCTTGGCCGGAGCCGAAGCCGCCCTTGGCGGTGCGGTCGTTCTACAAGTGCAGCCGCAAGATTTGCGGAAAAAAACATTGTTGACCGAGAACCTCAAGGTGCTGGCCTTGACCACGCTGGGCGCGGCCCTGGTTCTTGCCCTGGTGTTCCGCTATGCCATGCCTTTGCACGAACTGGCGGCGGCCAGCAAGACCAGGCTGCTCGTGCCCTTGCTGGTCCTGCTGCTGGCCCAGGGTATTTACGCCGCCTATACCATCCAGACTTTTCGCCATGTATGGGTCGAGGTAACTCTGGATAACACGCGCATTGTCGGCCAGGGCTTGCAGGACGATCTGAATCGTGTGCTGGGCTACGGCATAGCGCCCGACCATCTGCATGGCGTCGAACGGCCCATGGCCAGGCTGGCCGCCGCTTTTCCCATGATAGGAGAAGTGCAGTTGCTGGACGCCGATGGGCGGTTGTTGAACCGGGCGGACGCGCGCGGCGCCTTGCCGGTTGCCATGGGGGACGATGCAAGCGATGGCTTGGTTTTTCCGCTTAGCGCCAGGCCCGGTGGGCCGGTGCTGGCTCAGTTGCGCATCTTGCTGGACGAAGGGCTTATCGCCGCCGGTGTTCGCGCGCGGATTCTGGACGCCGGCACGGTCGTGGCGGTCGCCCTGGTGGCGGCCATCGAGCTGTTCCTGTTGCTTGCCCTGTTGATGGACAGGGCATTCTCGGCGCCGCTGCGAGCGGCCTCGGGCGAACCCATTGGGCTGGACGACAGCTCCCAGGTGGGGCTGGTGGTGCGCCCCGTCATGTTCGGCTTCCTGTTCGCCATGGCCCTGCCCTTGAGCTTTCTTCCTCTTTATGCCCGGTCGCTGCTGCCGCCCGAGTCGCTGGAGCAGGGGGGAGCCTTCCTGATGGCCCTGCCCATCGCGGCCGAGATGGCCTGCGGCTTGCTCACGGCCTTGCTAGCCGGCCGTCTTACCGATAGGCGTGGCTGGCAGTTTCCCGTGCTGGCGGGCTTGTTGGTGTCGTTTGCCGGGAATCTGGCTTGCGCCTGGGCCGGTTCCTTGCCGGCCTTCATCATGGCGCGCGGGCTGGTCGGCCTGGGCTACGGACTGACATGGATGGGCTTGCAGGGCTTTATTGTCGTTCGCAGCCCTGCCGCGTATCGCGGGCGCAATATGGCGTCCGTCATTGCCGGCTTGTTTGCCGGGCATTTATCGGGCGCGGCCGTGGGTGCGATGCTTATGCAGCAATGGGGCTCCGGCACTGTCTTTGTCGTCGCGGCGATATTGACGGTTCTGCCCGCCGTGGGTGTATTGACCCTGATGTGGCCATACCGCCATCTCCTGAGCCAGAAGGCGGTGAGTTTTGCGGCCGGCCCGTCGCTGCGATCATGGACGGCGCTGCGCAAGCTGCTGGCCACGCGCGACTTCGGCATGCTTCTGGCGGGTTGCATCGTTCCGTTTTCGATTGCGCAAGTCGGCTTGCTGACTTATGCGCTGCCCTTATATGCGGAAGCGTATGGCGCAACCGCCGGCAGCGTCGGGCGCGTACTGATGCTTTACGGCTTTTGCGTCATCTACGTGGGGCCTTATATGGCCCGGCTGGCTGACAAGAGCGCACACAAGAAGCATTGGATCGTGGCGGGCGGCTTGGTGGGCAGCGCGGGTTTGCTAAGCCTTTATTTTGCAAGCGGCATTGTTGCCGCCGCGCTTTCCGTGCTGCTGCTGGCGCTGGCCAGTTGCCTGGCCGGCGGCGCGCAAACCGCCTACATGCTGTCGCTGGACAACGTCCAGCGCTACGGCGCGGGCGGCGCGACCAGCGTCATGCGGGCGGCGGATAAATTCGGCCAGATGCTGGGACCCTTGATGGTGGGCGGCTTGTTCGCATCCCTGGGGATTTCGGGCGGCCTGGCCGTGACCGGGGCCGTATACCTGGCGGCTACGCTGGCGTTCCTGATGTTGGCGCCCAGGCTGCGCACTGCGTAGCGGCCAGGCGCGGCACGCGTGCCGTCAGCCCCGTGCACAATTGCGGAGCAATGGTTTCCGCGGACCGGGCAAGCTGCTCAGCAGGCAAGCCGGCCTGGCCCCACAAAGTGACCAGGGTGCCTGGCGCGGCCTGAGGGTGGCCGGTCAGGTCTATGGTCAGCGTGTCCATCGATACCCTGCCGACGATCCGGCTTTCCCGGCCATTGACCAATACGTAGGCGTCGTCCGCGATACGGCGCGGATAGCCGTCGGCGTATCCGCAGCGCACCAGCCCGACGCGCATGTCGCGGGGGGCCAGGAACCCGCCGCCGTAGCCTATCCGGCTTCCCGCACGCAGCATCTGCTGGCCATAGATGGGGGCTTGCAGCGTCATGGCCGGACACAAGCCCAGGTCGACGCCGTTCGTGCCAGGCAAGGGGCTGAGTCCGTACAAGGCAATTCCGCTGCGCACCCAATCGCTTGCCCCTGCATAGCCGGGCGCCGCCAGCAGGGCGGCCGAATTTTCCGTGCACAGGATGCCGGGCAGGCCCGAGACCGCCTCCTGGAACGCTTGCCGTTCCGCCGGCAGGCTGTGCGGATCTTCGGATGCGGCATAGTGGCACAAGTGCCCCACCGCGGCTATGCGCCCCGCAATCCATAGCGCTTGCAGCCGGCGATATGCATGCAGGTAGCCGTTGCCGCTAAAGCCGGAATGATGCAATTGGCCGCTGTGGCGCAACCATATATGAGGCGTGGGACCCGCCTGCAAGGCGTGCAGTTCGGTCATCTGCTCTTCGTTATCGATGATCAGATGCAGCGGAAAAAGGCCGGGGTCGCGCAAATCGTCGGCGATGAATTGGGGACTCATGACGAGTATGGGCTTGACCCACCCCAGCGCCCGGGCTTGATGGGCGTCCGCCAAGGCAAGCACCGCCAGGCCGTCGGCCGCTCCCAGTCCCGCAAGCGCATGGGTCAGCGAATGGCCGTAGGCATCGGCCTTGACGACGGCCCATAGGCGAGGCGCCTGCTGACGTTCGCCCATTGCCAGGCGCCGAAAATGCTGGAGATTGTGTGCGATGGCCGCTGCGTCGATACGCGCGAAGGCCGTCAAAGGGGGGCTGGCCGGCCGGTAAGCGATAGCTGCGGCGGGCATTGCGGTGCTCATGGCCTAGGTTCCGCCGGCGGCGTTTGCAGCCGTCAACCGCAGATGGTTCTTGCCATTGTCGCGGCGATATTCAATGCTTTGCAAGTAGTGCCGCATCAGGCGAACGCCATGGCCCCCGATGTGGGCCTCGTCCAGCGTATCGGCAAGCTCGGCAGGTTCGCGCTGGGTCGGATCGAAGGGGACGCCATTGTCGACGATGTCGATGGCAATGGACTGAGTCCCCTGCAGCAGCGCCAGAGAGATTTGCGGTGGCGCAAGGCCATCCCCCTTCGGGCCGAAGCCGTACATGACGACATTGCTCAGCGCTTCGTCCAGGCACAGGGACAACTGGAATGCCAGGCGCGTGGGCCAGCGTTCGGCCTCGGCAATCGATTCCAGCCAGGCAAGTGCCTGTGGAATGGCGTTGGGCCCGGGGGCTAATGACAAGGAGGCGAGCGTCTGCATAGCGTATCGGCTAGAGTCAGTGGTCGAAATGTAATCGAAGGAAGGAGCGCCCATTACGGGTTCCGCTGCTGAGCCTATCCGCCAAGCGTTTGAGCAATACCTGCGATACGCTGGCCAGGGCTTCGTCCAGCGCCGCATGGAAGGCATCGCCGTCGACGTCCAGCAGGTTGGCGGGCGGCGTGCCCGGCTCGGTCCGCAGAACCAGCGGAAGCCCTTCATGCAATAGTTCGAAGTCCAGATTGAATTCATCGAAGCTGCCATGAATCTCCAGAAGGCGGCGATTGCCGCCTGCCGCCTGGATGGCTTCGGCCGCTTCCATCGCCGCTTGGGCCGCGCGGCGCACGGCATCGCGCCGCGCGGCCCAGGCGGCGCCCTGGGCTTCGACGAACTCCACGACTTTTTCGGTGTGCGGGCCGTCGCCGCTAAACTTGAGCGTCGCCCGCCGGGACATGCCCAGCCGGAAAAGCAGGTTCAGGCCGATGGCGGTCAGGCCGGCGACGATGATGCCGTTCTTGGCCATGAACTGGACCGATTCGGGCGCCGAGTCGGCCATGCCGGGCAGGAACATGACCCCCATGCCGGCCACGAAGGACAGGCCGACCATGAAGATGCCGCGAGTGTCCATGGCGCGCGACGCGATGAGTTCGATCCCCGATACGATCAGGTAGGCGGCGGCATACAGTTCGACAGCGCCGATGACCGGGGTGGGAATCAGCGTCAGGGCCAGCGTGACCTGCGGCAGGAAGGCGATGAAGGCCAGCAGCAGGCCGGTCGACAGGCCTATCCAGCGGGATGTGGACCGGCTGATGTGGCTCAAGGCAATGTTGGCCGACGAGATGGCGCTTGGGCAGGCGCCCAGCAAGGCGCCCAGCAGATTGCCCAGCCCATTGGCGCGTATGCCTCCGCCCACCATGCGCATATCCGGCCGCCGCCAGTCGGCGTCGTTCATCTTGTGCATCAGCACGACGCTGCCGAAGGTGTCCAGTTGGGTCATCAAGGCAAGCACGGCCACGGCTGCCAGAATGCCGGGATCGATACCGAACTCGGGTGTCGGGGGTACCGGAAACCCGAAAACGGGTGTGGCGCCCAGGATGCCGATGCCATGCAGCCGGCCGAACAGGGCAGCCAGCACAACGCCGGCGGCAAGGCCGGCCAGCAAGGCGAACAGCTTGGCGCGGCGGTTCCCCCAGATGGAAAGCGCAATGATCGCCATCAGGGTGACTCCGCCTATCAATGCATCGATCCGGTCCACGCCGGAGGCGGTATCCAGGCCGGTGGTATGAGTCAGTGCGGGGGCAATCAGCGACAGGCCCGCAACGCAGACCACGACGCCGGCCACCGTGGGCGGCAACACGGCCCGCAGGCGCGGAACGATGAATCCGGCGCTCAGCGCAACAGCGCCGTTGACCATGCCCACCAGGACCAGTCCCCCTATGCCGTATTCAGCGACGATCATGCCGGATATGACGACCAGCAGGGGGTCGGGCATGTGGATCAGCAACGTGCCCGAGCCCAGCCGGCCCCCCCACGATTGCAGGAAGGTGGCCAGAGCCATGCCCAGGATGGTGGCCGTGACCATGCTGCGCGTGGACTCGGCATCCAGTCCTCCTATCCGGGCGGAGGCCAGGACATAGGCGATGAGGGCCAGGGCGGTGGCGCAGTGCTGCAGGGCCAGCCCGCACAGCGCAAATGCCGGCGGCCTTTCGTTGGATGCATAGGCCAGGTCGTGGGGACGCTTGAAAGCGGGCAGCGGCGGCAGCTTCATCTTCAAAGGAGACGACATGACGTGGGCTCGGCGGGAGACATGCGGGATGCGAATTGTATTGTCCAGTGCGAGATTTTTAACACATGATTACAAATATGATAGTCGCTGTACAGGGGCTGTGCGAACTTTTTCACGGATTCTCTTGGTGCTAAGAGGCACAATCGTTACAATCGGCTTCTTTGAATACAACGGTTGCACTATGACTCTTTCCAATGAAAAGATAGGCGAAGTTCTGGTGGTTTCGCCGGTAGGCCAGATCAATAGCGCCAATGCCGCCGACGTCGAGGCCGGGCTTTTGGCGTGGGTCGAGAAAGGCGAGCGGCTTTGCGTGCTCGATTTGGGGCAACTGGACTATATCTCCAGCGCGGGCTTGAGGGTCGTGCTGATGCTGGCCAAGCGCTTGAAGCAGAACGCGGGCCAACTGGTTCTGTGCGGCTTGCAGCCGCAAGTCCATGAAGTATTCGATATCAGCGGCTTCCTTTCCATTTTGACGGTGGTCGACAGCCGCCCGGCCGCACTGAGCCGGCTGGAAGCCTAGACGCGCGTCTTGCCGCGTACCCCGCGCGGCTGTTTCCCGCCGGGCTTGTCGGAATGTGTCAATTGTCCGGCAGCAGCCTGCGCAAAGGGGCAAGGGCCTGGTATAGCTGTTCGAAGGCCTCTTCGCGCTGAAGGTCCAGTTCCTGGGCCTGCCGCAGTTCGACAGGCATGAACCTGATTGTGTCCCCCGGCATGCATTGGGCAATGGCGGGCAGATCGACGCTGGCGATGTGGGCAATCTTCGCGTAGCCACCGGTGGTCTGGCGATCCGCCATCAATACGATGGGTTTGCCGTCAGGGGGCACCTGCACGCTGCCGAAGCTGGTGGCTTCCGACAGCAATTGCGCACTGCTTTTCAGTTCCAGCGCGTTGCCTTCCAATCGATAACCCATGCGTTCCGACTGGGGGCTTATCCGGTATGCGCTGGAAAAAAAATCATCGACCGACTTATCCTTGAACAGGCTGGTGTGGGCCCCGCGCATGGCGCGCAGGGCGGTGCGCGGCGCAAGCCCCAGCAGGGCGGGCAGGTAGATTTTGATGCCCCACAGTTCCCGCGCCAGCGTATCGAGATGCCGGCTATCGAGCCGGGCGTGCAGAGACAAGACATCGTTCGCCTGCAAGGCGCGCCCCTTGTAACCGCCCAAGCCGCCGCGCAAGTAGGTGCTGCGGCTGGATAGCAGCATGGGCAGGTCGATGCCGCCATGCCAGGCGACATAAGCCCTCAGGCCCGCTGTCCTGGCGCCAAAGGCCAGCACGTCGTCTTTGCGGATGATTAGGGGCCGGTTGTTGGGAACGGGCTTGCCGTTCACCGTGGGACTCAGGGCTGCGCCGGCGATGGCAATGCAGGCCGGCGAATCGAAACGCAGCGTCGGCCCCGACAAGGTGACTTCAAGCGTGGCTTCGTCCTGGGGGTTGCCCGCCAGCAGGTTGGCCAGCCGATGCGCGCGGCTGTCCATGGCGCCGCCCACCGGCACCCCCAGATGCTGGTAGCCCTTGCGGCCCAGATCCTGGAAGCTCGACAGCAGGCCGGGCTTGAGGACGGTGATGCTCATGGCCGTTCCTGCTTCATGGCATGGTATTGATCGGGACTGACCGGAACGAAGCGGATGGTATCGCCCGGCGCCAGCAGCGTGGAAGGGGTCTTTGCCGAATCGAACAAGATGCACGGCGTGGCGCCGATGATGTGCCAGCCTCCCGGCGACACGTTGGGGTAGATCATGGTCTGGAGGTTGGCGATGGCCACCGAGCCGGCCGGCACTGCCGTCCGGGGCGTGGCGCGCCGGCCTATTGCCAGCCGCTTGTCGTGCACGCCGATGTAAGGCGCGCCGGGCGCAAAGCCCAGCATGAACACATAGGCGGCTTGTTCGCTGTGCAGGCGGACGACGTCGGCGGCGTCAAGCTTGCAGTGAGCGGCCACCTCGGCCAGGTCCGGCCCGAACTGACCGCCGTAGCAAACGGGAATCTCGATCTGCCGCCCCTGAGTGGGCGGCGCGTGCCGCGCGTCGAGCGCGGAGCCCAGCACGCTTTCGATCTCATCCGCCAACTGCTGGAAAGTCGTGGCGCCGATGCCGGAAGGGCGCGGCTGATAGTGTATTGCGACCGAGTTGAATGCCGGGACGATGTCGGTAACGCTCTGGATGGCCGCCTGCCGCAAGGCGGCGGCCGCGGCCGCGCAACGCCGTCCGACTTCCACGTCTATCCCCTCGCCGAATACCAGCAGCATGCCCCGGTCCCCTTGGGGGACGATGGCCCAGCCTTGCGGCGCGGCGTCATTCATGCGCGGCATCCGGTCTTGAGGCGCGCCTACTTCGCAAACAGCGATTCGATGTTCTTGAAGGATTTGAATTCCAGCGCGTTGCCCGACGGATCCATGAAAAACATGGTGGCCTGTTCGCCGACTTCACCCTTGAAGCGCACGTAAGGCTCGATCACGAATTGGGTGCCGGCCTTGCGCAGTTTGTCGGCCAGCGCCTCCCATACGCCCATTTCAAGCACGGCGCCAAAATGGCGAACCGGCACGTTATGCGCGTCCACACTGCTGGTTGCCGCGCTGCCGCACTCTTCGGGAGCCAGGTGAGCGACGATCTGGTGGCCGTGGAAATCGAAGTCTATCCATTGATCGGAGGACCGGCCCTCGGGACAGCCCAGCAGCTCGCCATAGAAACGGCGCGCTTCGGCCAGGTCGCGAACGGGAAAGGCCAAATGGAAGGGAGGAAGCGTGTTTTGCTTGGACATCGGGGACTCCGTGATCGGTTTTGCTGTGCCGCCTATGGCGCAGCGTGTCCCCATTTTATAGATATTTCGCCGGGTGTTTCCGGGCGGCCGATACGGACATTCCCCATGACGGGGCCTTAGTCGGAAACGCCGACTCGCGCCGGTGGAAATATCAGCGAAAACAGGCTGCCGGCGCCGAACCGGCTGTGTATGGTCAGTTCGGCGTTGTGGCGCATGGCCACATGCTTGGTAATGGCCAGTCCCAGCCCGGTGCCGCCGGTGGCCCTCGAACGGCCGCGGTCGACGCGGTAAAAGCGCTCTGTCAGACGGGGAATGTCCTGCGAGGCGATGCCTATGCCGGTGTCCTGGACGGAATAGCAGGCATGGCCATCTTCGCTTATATACCAGCTGACGGTGATGGTGCCGTCTTTGGGCGTATAGCGTATGGCATTGGTCAGCAGGTTGGATACCGCCGACGCCAGCTCGGTTTCGATGCCGGTGATGCATAAATCCTCGGCGACATTCTCGACGAAGACATGCTGGTCGTTCGACAGGATGCGGCCCTGCTGCAGCGCGGTATGGATTAGCGTGCTCATGCGCACCGGCTCGCCTTCCGCGTGCGGCGACGATTCCAGCGTGGACAGGGTAAGCAGGTCGGCCACAATGGCCTGCATGCGCTGGGCCTGTTCCAGCATGAGGGTCTGGTAGCGCAGCCGCTGCTCGGCGCTTAGCGAGTCTTCGGGCATGTCGCGCAGCGTTTCCAGGAAACCCGACAACACGGTCAGAGGCGTGCGCAGCTCATGCGATACATTGGCCACGAAATCCTTTCGTGTCGTTTCCAGCTTTTCGACCTGTGTGACATCGCGGGTCACGATCAGGAACTGGCCGACGCCATAGCGCGTCAATTGCACCAACAAGGTCTTCTCTTGTCCCACCTTGTCCATGTGCAGCAGGATGGGGCCGGGCCAGGACGGCTGGCGGGCATAGCGGGCGAATTCAGGAGCGCGAAGAATGTTGAAAATACTATGTCCGCGGTCGGCCTTCATGTCCAGGCCGATATGGTCGCTGGCCGTTTGATTGCACCAGGTCAGGTGCATGGCCTCGTCCAGGGTGATGGCGCCGTCCGGCAGGGCCTCGGCCGCCAGCATAATGCCGTCCACGTGGCGATTGAGCAGGGCCAGGTCTTGCTTGTTCTTGCGCAATTGGCGATAAATGGGCGCCAGTATTTCGTCCCAGGGGCCGACCGATGGCGGCGGCGGGGCGTCGATATCGGCGACCCAGCGCGCGATGCGCGAAAGCTGCAGGCCGCTGACCAGAATCATGACGATCAGGCCCAGCGAGAACACCGCCCAACCCGTATTCGGTCCGAGCCACGAACCGCAAAGCCAGCCCAGCATTGCCCACAAGCCGATTGAAATGATGGTTTTGATCATGTTGACAACGTTTCAGGGCCGTGGGGCCGGGTGGTTTTCAAAGCTCGTTTACGAGAGTTTGGGAAGCTGGTTGGTAAATCGATACCCCGCGCCGCGCACGGTTTCGATATGGTTTTCATGTCCGCTTGGCTCAAGGGCCTTGCGCAAGCGTCGGATATGCACGTCCACCGTGCGTTCTTCCACGAAAACGTGATCGCCCCACACTTGGTCGAGCAACTGCGCACGCGAGAACACGCGTTCGGTATGCGTCATGAAAAAGTGTAGCAGGCGAAATTCGGTTGGCCCTATCGTCAGCGTGATGTCGTTGCCGTTTACCCGGTGCGTGGTGGGATCCAGTTTCAGCGTGCCAATCTGGATGATGTCGTCGGTCAGCTGGGGAGCGCGCCTGCGCAGCACCGCCTTGATGCGCGCAATCAATTCCTTGGGCGAAAACGGCTTGGTGATGTAGTCGTCCGCTCCGGCCTCCAGCCCTTCCACCTTGTCGTGCTCGGCGCCCTTGGCGGTCAGCATGATGACTGGAACGCTGCGGGTGCGCTCGTCCGATCGCAGTGTCCTGGCCAGGGTGATGCCCGATGCGCCGGGCAGCATCCAGTCCAGCAGGATCAGATCGGGCAGTTCGGCGCGTATCAGGGTCTGCGCCTGCTCGGCGTCGAAGGCGCGTAGCACCTTATGGCCGGCAAACGACAAGTTCACCGAAATTAATTCCTGGATCGCGGGCTCATCTTCTACAACGAGTATGGTCGTGCTCATAGCGCCTGATAATAATGTAAAGCGTTTAATAATGGGCGTTCCAGGCAGGCCTTGCCGGGATTCCGCCCGCTGGGGTGCTGTTTGGGCGGCGCATGCGCCAATGCCGTTCATTGCCATAATATGGCTCAAATATTTCAGGTTTGTGAAAATCGGACAACTGGTCGAATTATGGGCGGGCTTTTCGCCTTCCTGATAGCCATGAATGATGTACGATTGATGAACCATGCAAAATACCCGTATTCCCCCCTCCAACCGGCCCGCCACTGAATCCATGTCCGAATCCAGCACGCATTTTGGCTACAAGACGGTCAGCGAAGCGGAAAAAGCCGGCAAGGTCGCCCAAGTATTTCATTCGGTGGCCGACCGCTACGACGTCATGAATGACCTGATGTCCGTGGGCCTGCATCGCGTCTGGAAGGCATTCACCATCGGCCGGGCCAATGTTCGCCCGGGCATGAAGGTGCTGGACATCGCAGGCGGCACGGGCGACCTGGCCCGGGCCTTCGCCAAAAAAGCCGGCGTCACCGGCGAAGTCTGGCTGACGGACATCAACGACTCCATGCTCCGGGTTGGGCGCGATCGCCTGACCGATAAAGGGCTGCTGGTGCCCACAGCGGTTTGCGACGCCGAAAAACTTCCTTTTCCGGATGCGTACTTCGACCGCGTCAGTGTGGCTTTCGGCTTGCGCAACATGACGCACAAGGATCGCGCGCTATCTGAAATGCGGCGCGTGCTCAAGCCCGGCGGCAAGCTGCTGGTGCTGGAATTCTCCCGTGTCGCCAAGCCGCTGGCGCCCGCCTACGATTGGTATTCGTTCAATATCCTGCCCTGGCTGGGCAAAAAGGTGGCCGGCGACGAGGAAAGCTACCGCTACCTGGCTGAATCCATACGCATGCACCCCGACCAGGCCACGCTGGCCGACATGCTGACCCAGGCCGGACTCTCGCAAGTGCGCTACTTCAACTTGAGCGCCGGCTTGGTGGCACTGCACGAGGGCGTCAATCTGGGTTGAAGGAACTTCTTTTCTTTCGGCCTGTCCTACGTTATGCTAATGTTCAGCTTCCCGTAAGATTCTATCTTGCGGGCTAACATCGTTAAAAGAGAACTTATTCGTCAATGCGCCGGGCGGCGCATTGCACTACAGGAGCATTACATGTCTCAGCGCTTTTCACGGCTGCTTGCCGTTGCCATGCTGGTGGTGTCGGCGGGCGCGATGCTTTCGGTGTCATTCGACGCCGAAGCCCGCCGCATGGGCGGCGGCAAAAGCTTTGGCCGCCAGTCGTCCAACGTAACTCAACAACGTCAAGCCACTACGCCGCCCGCTGCCAATACAACGGCGCGCAGCGCCGCTCCGGCGGCTGGCGCCGCCGCGGCCGGCACGGCGGCCAAAAGCGGTGTTTCCCGTTGGCTGGGTCCCATTGCCGGCATCGCGGCCGGCCTGGGCATTGCCGCACTGCTTTCCAGCATGGGCCTGTCCGGCGCATTCCTGGAAATGATGTCCAGCCTGCTGCTGATCGGCTTGCTGGTCTTCGGTGTGATGTTCATCGTGCGCAAGCTGCGCGGCGGAGCTCCACGTCCTGCCATGCAGCAGGCGGCAGGCAGCAGCCCGCTGAATCGCCACAGCGCCGCGCAGGCGCAGGCCACCTGGCGCGAACAGTCTGGCGCGGCCGCCGCAACGGCAGCTCCGGCAGCGCCCGTAAGCGCGGTGCCCGCGCCTCCGGTCGACGAAAAATGGTTCATCCCCGGCGATTTCGACACGTCGACATTCCTGGCCACCGCCAAGGCGCAATTCCTTGAAATCCAGGCGGTATGGGACAGCGGCGACCTGGACAAGCTGCGCGACTACATGACCGACGACCTGATCGCCGAGGTCAAGCCCGAAATCCTGGCCCGCAACGAGAACAACGTGACCGAGGTCGTGCTCCTGAACGCCGAGCTTCTGGGTATCGAAGCCGTATCGGGCGGCCACCTGGCCAGCGTGCGCTATTCGGGCATGCTGCGCGAAGCCAAGGAATCCGAGGCATTCCGTTTCGAAGAAGTCTGGAACCTGTACAAGGCCGACAATGCCGGCTGGTTGCTGGCCGGCATACAGCAGATTCCGGTCGAATACGCCAGCTGATCGCGCTGGCAGGGGTTGTGCGCGTGTAAAACCGTTAAACTTGAGCTCTTGCTATATAGGCTCTCTGGATACGGCTTAGCCGCGCACGCCCGATCATGTTTTCATTGCCTCCCTTTTTTGCTCCCTCCGCGGTACACGCCCGTGTCCTGAACAAGCTGCTGCTGCGGGAAGACTGGGCGCGCGATCGCTTGAGCCGGCACTCGGGCAAAACCGTCAGGTTCGTGATCGGTGGACTTAAAACGGGTTTTTCCATACAAGCCAGCGGCCTCACACAGGCCTGCGACCCGGCCGTCGTTCCCGACGTGACCTTGACCATTCCCAGCGATAAGTTATCGGGCCTGCCCACGGTGTTGCGTTCGCGCGATCCCGACGCGGTGGCCGAAATCATGCACATCGAAGGCGATGCGGGCCTGGCGCGGGTGGTTTCCGATCTTGCGCGCGATCTGCGATGGGATATCGAGGAAGACCTCTCCAAGCTGGTTGGAGACATGGCCGCCTTGCGCCTGCTGCAAGCAGGCAAGGCCATGGCACAAGGCGTACAGCTGACGGCAGGCCGCCTGGCGGGCAATGTCGGCGAGTTTTTGTCCGAAGAAAGCGGCATGATGGCCAATCGCGCCGGGTTCGAGGATTGGACCGCGGGCCTGCTGGCATTGCGCCGGCGCCTGGATGGCATCGAAGCGCGGGTGGCGACGCTTGGCACGCGCAGTTCAAGCAAGGGTTGACATCATGTTCACCTTTTTCCGCTTGCTGCATATTATTTTCATCGCCCTGCGTTATAGGTTGGACGAGCTGGTGCTGTCGGGCATCAAGCACCCCGTTGCCTACGGTCTTTTGCGCATCGTCCGATTCGGACGGCCGCCCAAGATGCCGCGCGGCGTGCGGCTGCGCCTGGCCCTGGAATCGCTGGGGCCCATTTTCGTCAAATTCGGCCAAGTGCTTTCCACGCGGCGCGACTTGATTCCCCTGGATGTGGCCATAGAACTTGCCTTGCTGCAGGACAGGGTTCCGCCGTTTCCGTCCGACCAGGCCGCCGCCAGTATCGAAGCCGCCCTGGGCGCTTCGCCGCATACGCTTTTCAAGCATTTCGAAACCGATCCGGTCGCCTCGGCATCGATCGCTCAAGTCCATTTTGCCGTTTTGCACGACGGTCGCGATGTGGCCGTCAAGGTGCTGCGCCCGGGCATGCGCGAGATCATCGAAAAAGACCTTACCTTGCTGGGCGCGTTGGCCAGGCTGGTCGAGCGCTTGGCGGCCGATGGGCGCCGCCTGAAGCCGCGCCAGGTGGTGGCCGAGTTCGACAATTATCTGCATGACGAACTCGATCTGATTCGCGAGGCGTCCAACTGCAGCCAACTGCGGCGCAATTTCTCGACCGAGCGCGGCCGCGAGCATTTGCTGATGGTGCCCGAGGTCGTGTGGGAATACTGCGCGACCACCGTATTTACCATGGAGCGCATGCGCGGAATTCCTGTCAGCCAGACTGAGCGCTTGAAGGCGGCCGGCATCGATACCCGGGAACTGGGCCGTACGGGTGTCGAAATCTTCTTCACCCAAGTCTTTACCGACGGTTTTTTTCATGCCGACATGCATCCCGGCAATATTTACGTATCCGACCAGCCCGAAACCCTGGGGCGCTACATTGCGCTGGACTTCGGCATAGTGGGTTCCTTGTCTGAATTCGACAAGAACTACCTTGCCCAGAATTTTCTCGCCTTCTTCCGGCGCGATTACCATCGTGTCGCGCAACTGCATATCGAATCGGGGTGGGTGCCTGCGACCACGCGCGAAGAAGAACTCGAGGGCGCGGTGCGTGCCGTATGCGAACCTTACTTCGACAGGCCTTTGTCTGAAATATCGCTGGGCCAGGTACTGTTGCGCCTGTTCCAGACCTCGCGCCGCTTCAATGTTGAAATCCAGCCGCAATTGGTCCTGCTTCAGAAAACGCTGCTGAATGTCGAAGGCATGGGGCGCGAACTGGACCCCGACCTGGATTTATGGAAAACAGCCAAACCCTATCTGGAAAAATGGATGCACGAACGCGTCGGCCTGGCGGGCCTGCGCAAGCAGCTTGATAAGGAAGCCAGCCAGTGGTCGCAAATCCTGCCCCAGATCCCGCGGCTGGTCTATGCCAACCTAAGCCGGCCCGATGCCGGCCCTGGGTTAAACTTGGAGCTGGAACGCATGCGGCGTGCCCAGGAACAGACAAATAGACTGTTGATCACCCTGTTGGCTGTTATTGCGGTGGGCTTGGGCGTGGCGGTGTGGGCGCTGACGCGCCAGTAGCCATGTTTCTTTCCCAAATCCAGTCTGGCGTGAAAAGGCGCCTCAAAAATCCCGGCCTGACATGTTTTTGTTAAATGGCCCCTTTATAGTGCAAGGCTGATAGCAAGCGCACGCCCGCCCGGTGTACCGGATATACATTAAGAGAGATTCCCATGCTTTACCCTGAATTGTTCAAATCCATGGAAGCGGTGCGCTGGAATATGGCAACCGATATTCCCTGGGACGATTACGACGCCAGCAAGCTGAGCGACGATCAGGCCTATACGATCAAGATGAACGCCATTACCGAATGGGCGGCCCTGCCGGCAACGGAGATGTTCCTGCGCGATAACCGCGACGACAGCGACTTTTGCGCCTTCATGTCGGTATGGTTCTTCGAAGAGCAGAAGCATTCGCTGGCCCTTATCGAATACCTGCGCCGTTTCCGCCCCGAATTGGTGCCCACCGAAGAAGAACTGCACAAAGTGCGCTTCGAATTCGATCCGGCCCCGGCCTTGGAAACGCTGATGCTGCATTTTTGCGGCGAAGTCCGGCTGAATCACTGGTATCGGCGCGCTTCGGACTGGCACACCGAACCCGTCATCAAGGCCATTTATAAAATCATCGCCCAGGACGAAGCCCGCCATGCCGGCGCTTACCTGCGCTACATGAAGCGCGCCCTGGTCCATCAGGGCCGGGAATTCGGCCATAACGCGCGCATCGCCTTCTCGAAGATCGGCGTGCTGATGGCATCGGCGCATCGCACGCCGCAGGCCCTGCACCCCACCAATCTGCACGTGAACAAAGACATGTATCCGCAAGATACGGTGCAGTCCAAGCTGCCTTCGCCGGGCTGGCTGGAAAACTGGCTGGACAACCAGATATGTTTCGACAAGGACTGGGAAGGCAAGGTCAGCTCGCGCATCCTGCATAACATGTCGCTGCTCATGGACGGCACCTTCAATACCGTCCAGGACCTGAACCGCTACCGCAAAGACCTTTTGAAAGGGCTGGCGCCGGCATAGCGGCGCCTATCATGGACGGTATGCCGGCTCGTTTCGAATCCAAGATACTTTCGCGCGACGACTGTGTGGCGGCGATCAAGGCGGGCGCGTTGCCGCGTCCGCTTATCTTCACCAACGGCGTGTTCGACATCCTGCACCGGGGCCACGTCACCTATCTGGATCAGGCCGCTCAACTGGGCGCCAGCCTGATCGTGGCGCTGAACACTGATGAATCCGTTCGCCGCCTGGGCAAGGGCGACGACCGTCCTTTGAATTGCCTGGCGGACCGCGCCGCCTTGATGGCCGCCTTGTCCTGCGTCAGCATGGTGACCGAGTTCAACGAAGACACCCCGCAGGCGCTGATCGAGCAGCTGCGTCCCGATGTCATCGTCAAGGGCGGCGACTACGATATGGAAACCCTACCTGAAACCGCCAGCGTGAAAAGCTGGGGCGGCCGGGCGGTGGCAATACCTTTCGAATTTCAGCGCTCCACGACTTCGCTGATCGGCAAGATCAGGCGCTGAACCCGTAGAGGCCCGGCGTGGGGATATTAGCGCGTACCGCCGGACAGCAACTGGTTGATGGCGACAACATCCTGATCGGTCAGGATGCCGCTGCTGGCTTTTAGCCGCAGGCTGTTCATCAGTGTGTCGTACCGCGCGCGCGACAGGGCGCGCTGTGTTTCGTACAGCTGCTGCTGGGCATTGAGCACGTCGATGTTGATGCGCACGCCCACTTCGTAGCCTGTCTGGTTGGCTTGCAGGGACGCCAGGCTGGATTTCTCGGCCGCTTGCAGCGCCTTGATCTGGGCTAGTCCCGAGGTTACCCCCGAAAAATACTGCTGCGTCGATTGCACCGCCTGCCGCTTGGCGTTTTCAAGCTCGTAGCGTGCCTGTTGCAGACGCGATGTCTGTTCGCGGACGACGGAAGAGATTTCTCCGCCCGTGAAAATGGGAATGGAAAGCTGCACGCCTATGGTGCTGTCCAGTGAGCGGGGGCCGCCATTGGGATAATACAGGCCACGGTCCGAGGCGCTGCCTGTCTGGGCTTGCAGATGCAGCGTGGGATAGTGCTGGCTCTTGGCGATGTCGATCTGTTTCTCGACGATCTTGGCGGCCAGTTCGGCCTGTGCAACGGCCAGGCTGGCGCTGGACGACTGCGTGGTCCAGTCGGTCAGGCGATTTGGCTGGGGCGTCGGCAATACGGTGTCAGGCGCCAGCTCGGCAAGCTCTTGCGGCCGTTCGTTGATGATCTTGGCCAATTGGTCTTGGCTGACCTGCAGCACATTGACGGCCTGCAGCTCGCCGGCATTGAGCAGGTCCAGCCGTGCCTGTGCTTCATACGTGTCGGTGATGGTGGTGCTGCCCAGCTCGAAGCCCTGCTTGGCGGCCCGCAACTGCGTTTCGACCGCCGACTTTTGGGCTTGCAGGGCGCGCAAGGTGTCTTGCGCCGCCAGGACATCGAAATACGCCTGCGAGACGCGCAGTATCAGTTCCTGGTAGGCTCGGGCCTGGATGACATCGGCCGACTTGGCGATGAATTCGGCGCGCTTCAGGCCGCCCCATGCGCCCGCGTCGAACAAAGGCTGCACCAGCGTCAGGGCCCATAGCCCGCGGCGCTGGCTGGAACTGCTGTTAAGGCCCTGCAGACGCCGGGCATCGTCCACTTCCGCGACGGCGTTGGCCGTGATGTAGGGCAATAATTGCGCGCGGGCTTGCGGGACGATTTCCTGATCGGCGTCGCGGCCGGCGCGGCTGGCCGCATAGATGGGATCGCGCTGCAGCGCCATCTGCCAGATCTGAAGCAGATCCTGGGTGTAGCCCGGCGACGCGCTGAATGCCATAAGCAGCGCGAATCCCAGTTTTGCGCGCCAGCGGGCCTTAGGCATCTAGAATTTGAATTGCGTGATTGTTGCGCCGCGCAGCGGCTTGATGACCGTGTCGAACAGGCTGACTGTGTCGAAGCTTGCCGCGCTGTTGCGGGTAATGCGGCATGCCGTCATGACAGGGTTCTGGCCTACGACGACAACCAGGCGTCCGCCGATGCTCAGTTGATATTTCAGCGCATCGGGCACGACGGGCACGGAACCGGTCAGCAGGATGGCGTCGTATTCGGTCGTGCCCCAGCCGGCATGCGCGTCGCCGGTCTCGACCTTGACGTTGCCGACCTGGTTGCGCTGCAGGTTCTGCAGCGCAAAGGCGGCCAGCCGGCTGTCGACCTCGATACTGGTTACCTGCTGCGCCAGCTTGGCAAGCAGGGCGGCCTGGTAGCCCGAGCCGGTGCCGATTTCCAGCACGCAGTCGGTGGGTTTCAACTTCAGTTCCTGTGCAAGGCGGGCTTCCACTTTGGGGGTAAGCATGCTTTCGCGCGTATCGACCGAATTGATGATCAGGGGCAGCTCGACGTCGGAAAAAGCCAGTGCCTGCATGGGCGCCGGCACAAAGCGTTCGCGTTGCACCTCGAAGAGCGCTTGCAAGACCCGCGTATCAAGGACTTCCCAAGGCCGGATCTGCTGTTCGACCATATTGAACCGGGCCTGTTCGATTTCTGATAGCGCAGTAACGTTCATAGCTTCTACAAAGAAAAACAAAGGTAATGAATGGTAGCGTATTGGCCGCTATGCCGCCTGAAAGCGGATGCGTCAAGCTTGTCTACTATAGCTTATTTGCCCGGGCTTGGCGCGGGCCACCATGCATGAAAGTGCTGTACGGGGCCGTGGCCTTTTCCTACGTCCAGCTCGTCGGCGCGGGCAATGGCCTGGACCAGATAGGCCTTGGCCTGCCGGGCGGCCTCGGGAACATCGTTTACCCGCGGCAGCAGGGCTGCCAGCGCGGCCGACAGCGTGCAGCCCGTGCCGTGCGTATTGCGGGTCTCTATGCGCCGTCCGGGAAGCTCGATAAGGCGGTCGCCATCGTGCAGGATATCGATGGTGTCGTTCCCCGGCAGGTGTCCCCCCTTGAGAAAAACCCAGCGCTCGCCGGAATCGTTCAGCAACCGGCGCAATTTCTCGGCAACACGGCGCATTTCTTTCAGCGAATCGGCCGGCGACGATCCCAGCAGCACGCCGGCCTCGGGCAGGTTGGGGGTCAGCAGGGTGGCCAGCGGCAACAGGCTTTCGCGCAGTTCGTCGACAGCGGAGCGTTCAAGAAGATGATCGCCGCTTTTTGCCACCATGACCGGATCCAGCACCAGATGCGCGGGCTTCCAGTGCGCCAGGCGCTCGGCCACCACGCGTGTGACCGCCTGCTGGCCCAGCATGCCGATCTTCACGGCATCGATGCGTACGTCGGCGAACAGGGTGTCGATCTGCTCGGCGACAAAAGCGGGAGGTATGGGTGAAATGCCCGTGACCGCTTGCGTGTTCTGCGCGGTAAGCGCCGCGATGACGGCGGTTCCATAGGCGCCCAGCGCGCTCATGGTCTTGATGTCGGCCAGTATGCCGGCGCCGCCGGAGGGATCGACACCGGCGATGGTAAGCGTATTGGGGATCATGTGCGGCGTTTGCCTGTCTAGGAACGGGATTGAATCAGGCCTTCAGTGGGCGAGCTGGGGTCGGCGCTGTAGAACTTGCGGGGCACGCGCCCGGCCAGGAAGGCTTCCCGTCCGGCTTCCACGGCCTTTTTCATGGCGCTGGCCATGAGCACGGGCTTGCGGGCGCCCGAGATGGCGGTGTTCATCAGTATCGCGTCGCAGCCAAGCTCCATGGCCACGGCGGCGTCGGATGCGGTGCCCACGCCCGCGTCCACCAGGACGGGGACCCGCGCCTGGTCGATGATCAGGCGCAGGTTCCAGGGGTTCAGTATGCCCATGCCCGAACCGATAAGCGACGCCAGCGGCATGACGGCGACGCAGCCTATGTCTTCCAGCATGCGGCACTGTATGGGGTCATCGGTGCAATAGACCATGACCTTGAAGCCTTCCTTGACCAGTGTCCTGGCGGCATCCAGCGTTTCCGGCATATTGGGGAAAAGATTGTCTTTATCGCCCAGTACCTCAAGCTTGACCAGGTCGTGGCCATCCAGCAGCTCGCGCGCCAGGCGCAGGGTGCGCACGGCGTCTTCGGCCGTATAGCATCCGGCGGTATTGGGCAAGATGGTGAACTTGGAGGGCGGCAGGAAATCCAGCAGGTTGGGCTCGCCGGCGTTCTGGCCGATGTTGGTGCGGCGTATGGCGACGGTGACGATTTGGGCCCCGCTGGCGTCTATGGCCTGGCGGGTTTCCTCGAAGTCTTTGTATTTACCCGTGCCGACCAGCAGTCGCGACGTATAGCTGTGTCCGGCAAGGGTGAAGGTGTCTGCGTGATTCATGATTGTGCGGCGTATGGTTAAGGCGTGGCATCAACGCGGCGACGAATTTCGGCGTTGATTGTCCCGCCGGCCGCCGATGGCCCGGCGGCCGGCGGGACAATATAAAAGGATAATCCATTTGGCCGCTGGCCGCTTTACAAGATTACGCCTCCGGCCGCGTCGATATTCTGATCCGACGCCGAAGGCGCCGCCTTGCGGGCAGGCGCCTTTTTCTTGGGGGCGGCGGGAGGAGCCGCCTTCATGCGCGCAATGGCGCCTTTCTCGATGACATCGGCGCTGCCCTTGACGATCTCCCCGTAGGCCAGCTTGGGTTTGACATCCACGATCTTGATGGTGGCAACGTTTTCTTCGGTGGCGCCCAGGGTTTCACCGGTATCCGGATCGACCAGGGCTTCGCCCACCGAGTAAATTTCGTAGGTCTGGCCGGGCACGGCGCTGCCCGCGCCGCGGTTGATGATGACCTTGCCGTTATGCACGGCGACTACTTTGGGTGGATTGACGATTTCACCGATGTCGCCCACCACCTTTTCAAGGAATTTGTCCATCGCGGCGTTGATCTGGCTGCCGCCGGAGCGGAAGGACATCGAATCGGACCATTTGACGGCCCGGGTGGCGGATTCGACCAGTGAATAGCGCATGGAGGCGCTGGTGGAGTGGGAAACCTCGCGGCTGTATTCGCCGGTCATGTCCACATGGGTTTCCTTGACCTTGGTGGCTACCCCGGCCTGTGTCAGGTTCAATATAAGCATGAAGTCCGCTCCCAGCGCCTGGCCCAGGCGCGCGCGTTCCTGGTCGGAGACCTTTTCGCTTCCCAGGAAGCCCAGTTCTTTTTCAAGCTCCGCCTCGTTGGCGCGATCAAGGACGGTGAAGCGTCCGCTTTTTACCAGCTTGTCAGTCACGGCCTGGCGCAACTGTGCGGCGGTCTTGCTGTTGCGCAGGCGGCCGGTGGCTACCACGCTGATGCTGTCCCGCTCCAACTTTGCGGTCTTGCTCTTGTACTCGAACTTTTCTATGGAAACTTCGAGCACCGCCTCGCAACGCTTATCGGTGCACTCCTGGGAAAGTACTTTATAGCTTTTGACTTTGCCCTGGCTGCGAACATCGTTGCTGCTTCCCACGCCGATTTCCAGCGTCGTCTTGCCTGACTCGGCCGTGGTGGTGTCGAAGGCGCTCTTTGCCGTGTCGGTGTTTTCCGTCACCGTGTCGTAAAGGATGCCGCCTTCTTTTGTTTCTTTTTTCAGCGAGGTGTCGGCCGTGCCTTGCGTGCGGATTTCCTGGGCGTCCTTGACTTGCGCATAGGCCTTGGGGCTGGCCGAACGCGTAGCCACGCTGGCGCCGTTGACTTGCTTGACGGCATCGCCTAGGGCCGACTCGACGGCTTGTTCATAGGTGTCGCCATAGCCTTTAGCCTGGACGACGACGATTTCGGCATTTGCCTGCAGCGACCACAGCAGGCCCAGCGCCAGGAAAGCGAGCTTTTTCATTACCAGGTCACCGTCCGGTTGTCGCCGCGCTTGATGATGGGGTACTCGCCTTCCCAGTAGGCCAGGCCGTCATCCAGATTGGTCATGGTCAACTGGAAGTAGTAATCGACCTGCTGGGTACGGCTGTTCACGCGATTGACGCGCTGGATGATCTTGCCGGACAGCGAGTAGTCGGGCGCGATGACGCGTCCATCTTTTTTGACGGTCTTCTGATTGACCATCTTCGAACTCCGCAACTGGCGCGATTTGCGAGTCATATCGTCTTCGGCGCCGTTCACGCCTATGGCGGTGGTAACGATGAAGCGGCCGGAGTTCAGCAGGCTGATGCGGATTTTCTTGGTCAACTGGTCCGTGTCGATGCGCTGAGTGGTGTCGTTCACGATATTGGACACGGCCATGACATAGCGGCCGCCTTGCGACGCCTTGGGATGGACCATGAGAGGCGACGCAAGCATCTGGTTGACCATCTCGCTGGCGGCGTTTTCGAAGTCTTTATAGTCCAGGCCCATTACGGCGACCTTGTCGTTCTTCTGGTCGACATAATGAGTCGTGGTGGCGCAGCCGGTAAGCGCCAGTGTCAGAGCAAGGCTGGAGAGCAGGAGCTTGGTATTCACAGTGATTCTCGCTGGTAACGGATTATTTGGAAGCCAGCATATGAATGCTGGGAGCGCTTGCCGGGTTCAGCGCGCGCACATAGATAACGATGGGCTGCTTTTTCTCGGGCAGGTCCACCGTGATGTCGTCGGCGCCGGGAAAGCTCAGGACGACCTGCTTATTGGCCGGATAGGGAACATTCAATAACTGGAAATTCTGCGGCAGGGTCATCCAGCCGCGCAGGTCGGCCTGCGTGGTGGCGGCCTGGGCTACGGCCGCGATCAGGCCCAGCCACGGACTGGAATCGTTCAACTGCTTCTGGACTACGGTCTTGGCGGTGCTGCGGATGATCTCCCGGATCAGGATGCCGCTGAACTTGGTCTTGAATTCGCCGCGGATGATGGTGTCCATATCCGCCAGCAACAGGCTTTGCTGGCGGCCTACCGCCACGTAGGGATAGGCCGGCTGGCCGTCGCCCATGATGGGCAGCGCAATGCCGGTGTAGTTGACGTTGCCGGTAACCAGGAACAGGGGCAGGTCGATGCGGCGCTCTTCCTTGCGGGCCGCCAGGCCGTTCTCGAAGACAATCCAGACGGATGGCTTCAGTTTCTTGGGCCGCTTGGCCGCGTCCATGTCCACCTTGACCTGGCTGTTCTTGGTCAGGGCGAACGCGCGCTTCAGGCTTTGCTGCGCCCTGTCGTGGTCGGCCTTGTTCTCGCCGTTGAGCAGAAAGTACAGGCCGTGCAAATACAGCGAGGCGGGATTGACATAACCCGTGTACGGCGCCCAATGCTCGATATCGACTCCGGCGGCTTTCAGCGCGCCGCTGGAATCGGAAACGCTGCGCTCGACCAGATCGGCGTTCTGTTCCTTCTTGATTTCGTCGCGCTGCTTGTCGATTTCGCTTTCAAAATGCTCGGATGCGCGGCGCTGCCTGTCGTCCGTGCGGTTCCATTCAATGCGTGCATTATCGTAGTCGCCCTGCTGCCAGAAGTTCAGCGCCTTGTAGGTGTTCAGCATGACCGTGTCATACACGGCGGGACTGTAGGGCATGACGTTGTCGTTGACCAGCACGGCCATGGTCTGATTGGCTCCACTGGCCGCTAGGTTGCGTGTGTCGTCCTCTTTCATGAGCTCTTCGGCGCCATCGAGCATCTTGGTCGACCGCTCGAACAAGCCGTTGTGCCGCAGCAAGGTTCCAGCTTCTAGAGCCCAGAGCAGGTCGCGGGGCGCGCCGTCTTTCTCGTCGGCTTGCGCGACGGCGTTCTCCGTGGCGCCAGGGATATTTCCGGCGTTCAGATCCGCTGTGTAGTTGCGGGTGGCCTGAGGAACGGCGCAGCCGCTAAGGACAACCGCCAATAGACCGGTAACCAAGAGTGCTTTCATTGTTTTTCTCTGCTTGACGTTGAACTCATCGGCTTGGCTGCCGATCCTCCTTCCCGCTAGAGTGAGGAATTGTTACACGAAGCTTATTTTTTTACAAATTAGACAATTTTTGAAAATTATGCTTGCATAATTTTGACCCTGGATGGGTATCGGGGACTGAAAATGTACGGGGCTGGTACAGCTTGCCTTTTAGCGTGAAAGAGGCCCTAGCGGGCTTGATCCAGATACACGCAAAGCGCTTCCACGGCATCGACAAGGCGTGGCCCCGGCCGGAAGAACGCATCCGGATCGATGCCATACACATGGCCGTTCAGGGCTGCCGGAAGGTGCAGGGCGGCCCAGCGATTGCGCACCTCATCCACGCGAGCGCCGTGGGCGGTGGGAGCAATGATGACGTCCGGCCGCCTGACCAGCACGCTTTCCGCGTTGATCTGTGGAGCGGCCATCGCGGTGTCGGCATAGATATTGACGCCGCCGCATAAGCGCAGCGCGTCATTCAGCAGGGGGTCCTTGCCTATCGTATACAGGGGCGAGGTCCCGACTTCGATGAAAACCGAAACAGGCTTGCTGCCGGCATGGCTGGCGCGCAAGGCCGCTATGCGCGTCGCTAGCGCCTTGGCGGCGGGCAGGGCGGTGCTTTCTGTGGCGAATAGTTTTCCGAAGCGGCGGATCTCGGCGGGAATGTCGTCCAGCGTCCGCGGCTGGGAGTAGAGCAGCGGTATGCCCATGCGGGATAGCGTGGGAGCCAGCGTTTGCGCGGCGCCGGAGGGCAGCCACGCGATGGCGACATCGGGATGAAGCGCCAGCGTCTTTTCGACATTGGCATTCATCCCGTCGCCCACACGGGGAATGGCGTTTGCGCCGGCGGGGAAGTCGCTGCTGGATACGGTGCCCACAATCTTGCCGCCGGCACCGGCGGCGAAGATCAGCTCGGTAATATGCGGCGCCAGGGTAATGCCGCGGGTGGCGGGCGGCTGGGCTTCAGCCGCCGGGGCCGCATCGCCCCGCATGGGACCGGCCTGCGCCGCTGCGGGTGTTGAGGCCGATGCCCCGACGCCCGCCACGAAGCAGCATGCGGCAAGGCGTGCCGCGACTGCTCGTGTGCGCAAAGCCGGCTTCATGCGCCTACATCCGCAAAGACAAGTTCACGAACACATTGGAGCCTGGTGTGTTGTAGCCGTAAGTGCTCATATGGTTCTTGTCCAGGATATTGTTCCAGCGAAGCTGGACTCCGACATTCTTGCTGAAATCGTAAGCTGCGGTCAGATTGACTAGGCTATAGCCGCCCAAGCTCGTGCGGCTCCCGCCGTCGTTCCAATCCAGATCATATCGCCTGCCGGTGTACTGATACTCCGCGCCCACCTTGAAGGCATTGATGCGATGTTCGGCGCCCAGCAGGAAAACCCGTTTTGCCCGCTGTATGAGTTGATCGCCGCTTTGGTCATCTCGTGGATTCATGAAATCCGCGCTGGCCCGCAACGTGGTATTTCCATAGTCCTGTTCGGCGGTCAGCGTCACCCCACGGATCGTGGCCTTGTCTATATTTTTTGCTGTATTGGCTCCCAGGGTGGGGTCATACACTGAGTTTAGAATCAGATCTTGGATTCTGTTCTGGTAAGCGACCAAGCCCAGGCGCGTGGTATCGCTCGTGTATTTCAGGCTGGCCTCGATATTTCGCGATTTCTCGGGTTTCAGGTTGGGATTGCCTTCGTACCGGGGGCCTCCAAAGAATCCCGCACTATCGGGGGCATAGAGGTAGGAAAACCTGGGTGCCTGAAAGCCGGTGCTTCCGGCAACACCGACACGCCATTGGTCGTTTAGATCAAGATCGTAGGCAAGACCGCCGGTCGTCTCGCTTCCATAGCCGGTGATATTGTCATTGCGGACGCTGGCCTGGACATGGTGGACATTGAAGTCGGCACGGTAGACCAGCCCGGCGGAATTCGTATCGCGTCGATTGGTCGTATAGCTGGATGGGCCGGCGACTCTTTCTTCCAGGCGCTCAAGTATGACCGAAACGTTCTGCGATTCCGAGAACTTCAGATTGTTTTGCCAGGAGTAGGATCGCTGCAGGCTTCCGATAACGCTGGCTTGGAACAGATTGGTGTCCCAATTCAAATCGCGAGTGTCGGTGAGTTCCTTCGAGAAGCCGAAACGAAGAACGCTTTGCCAGTAGTCGGTGATGTCGTCGGTGCTGGTGACGGAGTAAACCTCCTGCCGGGTGATCGAGTAAGGAGGCGTTGCATTGAATCCTGAGTCGAAATCTCCGTTTATATAGCCGTTGTAGGCGGTTAGCCCGATGTGGTGGCCGGGTTTCCATCGGTACCCCAGAGAGCCCGACAGGGTATGCTGGGTGTAGCCGTCTTTGTCCCGGTTATAGCTGAATGGGCCGGACAGCTCATTGGTCGCGCTAAATCCGCTGCTGTCGGCCATGCTGCCCGACAGCGAGTAATCCCACCCATCCCGGGCGCCGGAGAAGCCGGCGCTGGACTTGAATGTTCCGTAACTGCCAAGGCCAATATTGGTGTAGGCGCTAAGAGGGCGATCCTCTCCCGATTTCTTGGTGATGATGTTGACGACTCCGCCTATGGCCCCGGAGCCATACAGGCTGCTTGCTGAGCCGCGTACGATTTCTATGCGCTCGATTACAGCCGGGTCGATGGCTTGCCAGTTGGTGGCGCCGGTGGCTAGGCTATTGATACGTATCCCATCGACCAGAACCTGAGTGAATTGGGTGGGTGCGCCCCTTAGGAATACACCTGTTACCGTCTGGGGGCCGCCGGTGTTATTGATTTGTATACCCGGCTGCTTCGCCAGTATCTCGGCAATGCTGTTCTGGCCTTCTTTTTGAAGGTCTTCCTTCTTGATGACCGTGACGTCGCCGATGACGTCCTTTTCCAACTGCGCCGTGCGGCTTGCGGTCACGACGATGTCGTCGAGCCGGGGAACGGAGTTGGCGGTTTGGGCCGCTGCGGCCAAGGGGAGAAAACAGGAGAGAACGGCAAGCGCTTGCCGGTTTAAGGTGAAAGGCATGATAGACCCTGAAAAACGTGCGTCCCCGCACGTCGCAAGAAAAAGCATCTTCGCATCGGCCAGGACCGGCCGGACAAACCGGCCAGCGACAAGGCGCCGAGTTGGAAGATGAACCAAGGGATGATCAAGGCCGGTATCGGGCTGGCATGCGGAGCATGCTTACCGTTGCGGGGGCAGCACAGTTTGGGCGCGGGATTCTTGCCGGAGCAGGCGCGACGTCTGTTTCCCATTTAACTTTCGCAAGGCATGACCGCCGGTCGATTGGACGCGGGCATTTGCCTCGAAAGCACCTCTTTCGTGACGAAATATATCACAGCGCATGGCGTTCAAGATCTGGCGACCCTGCTGGCAAAGCGGATTTGCCATGTATATCCCTGGGCGGGCAGGCCGGAGAGCATCGGTGGGCGATACAATGGAGGCCTTGTTTACTGTCAGGTAGCCACGTGTCCCATCCGTCCTTGCCCTATCCCCTTTCCGCTTACACGCATGGCGCCGAGTTCGCGCGCCTGCTTGCCCAACGTATCCTGATCCTGGACGGGGCCATGGGCACCATGATCCAGCAATACAAATTAAGCGAGATGGATTTCCGCGGCGAGCGCTTCGCGGAGCATTTCAAGGATGTGAAAGGCAATAACGAATTGCTTTCGCTGGTGCGCCCCGACATCATTTCCGATATCCACCGCAGCTACCTGGAAGCGGGCGCCGATGTCATCGAAACCAATACCTTCGGCGCCACCGCCATCGCCCAGGGCGATTACGGCCTGCAAGAACTGGCCTACGAGCTGAACGTTGAATCCGCCAAGCTGGCGCGCGCCGCCTGCGATGCCTTCAGCACGCCCGATCGGCCGCGCTTCGTGGCGGGTGCGCTGGGGCCCCAGCCCAAGACCGCTTCCATCTCGCCCGACGTCAACGATCCGGCCGCGCGCAACGTGACCTTCGAGCAATTGCGCGATGCTTACACGGAACAGTTGAACGGCCTGCTGGATGGCGGCATCGACATCGTCCTGATCGAAACCATTTTCGACACGCTCAATGCCAAGGCGGCAATCTTCGCCGTCGAAACCGTTTTCGAAGAACGGGGTGTACGCCTGCCCGTCATGATTTCGGGAACGGTCACCGATGCGTCCGGCCGCATTCTTTCGGGCCAGACGGTCGAGGCATTCTGGAATTCGGTGCGCCATGCGCGGCCCATCACCATAGGGCTGAACTGCGCGCTGGGGGCGGCCTTGATGCGGCCCTACGTGGCCGAACTGTCCAAAATCTGCGACACCTATGTTTGCGTCTATCCCAACGCCGGGCTGCCCAATCCCATGGCCGAGACGGGCTTCGATGAAACCCCCGAGGACACCTCTTCGCTGCTCGAAGAATTCGCCAAGGCCGGCCTGGTCAACATGGCCGGCGGCTGCTGCGGCACCACCCCGGACCACATCCGGGCCATTGCCGGCAAGGTGGCCAGCCTGCCGGTGCGCGCCGTACCGCAGGTTCCGGTCAAGACACGCCTGTCCGGCCTGGAGCCGCTGACCATAGACGAGGACTCGCTGTATGTGAACGTGGGCGAGCGCACCAACGTGACGGGCAGCAAGATGTTCCTGCGCCTGATACGCGAGGAAAAATACGACGAGGCGCTGGCGGTCGCGCGCCAGCAGGTCGAGAACGGCGCGCAGATCATCGACATCAACATGGACGAAGCCATGCTGGATTCGGCCGTGTGCATGCGCCGTTTCCTGAACATGATCGCGTCCGAGCCCGATATCGCCCGCGTTCCCATCATGATAGACAGCTCCAAATGGGAGGTCATCGAGCAAGGCCTGCGTTGCGTCCAGGGCAAGCCGGTGGTCAATTCCATCTCCATGAAGGAAGGCGAAGCGGCCTTCCTGGAGCATGCGCGCCTGTGCCGCAAGTACGGGGCCGCCGCCGTGGTCATGGCCTTCGACGAAAAAGGGCAGGCTGACAGCCTGGAGCGGCGCAAGCAGATTTGCGAACGCGCCTACCGCCTGCTGGTCGACGAAGTGGGCTTCCCGCCTGAAGACATCATTTTCGACCCCAATGTGTTCGCCATTGCCACCGGCATCGACGAACACAACCACTACGCGGTCGACTTCATCGAAGCCACGGGCTGGATCACCAAGAACCTGCCCTATGCGCGGGTGTCGGGCGGCGTTTCCAACGTCAGCTTCTCCTTCCGCGGCAACGAGGCCATGCGCGAAGCGATACACACGGTGTTCCTGTATTACGCCATCCAGCAGGGCATGACCATGGGCATCGTCAACGCCGGGCAGTTGGGCGTTTATCAGGATATCGACAAGAAAGTCCTGGACATGGTCGAGGACGTGGTGCTGGACAGGGCCCAGCCGCTGGGTAAGACCGATCCGGCCGACGAACGGACTTCCACCGAGCGCCTGGTGGAGTTGGCCGAGACCATCAAGGGCTCGGGCGCCAAGAAAGAAGAGGACCTGGCCTGGCGCGAGCAGGCGGTCGAGCAGCGCTTGTCGCATGCGCTGGTGCACGGCATTACCACTTTCATCGTCGAGGATACCGAGGAAGTCCGCGCGAAAATCGCCGCCGCGGGCGGCCGGCCCATACAGGTCATCGAGGGACCCCTGATGGATGGCATGAATATCGTCGGCGACCTGTTCGGCGCCGGCAAGATGTTCCTGCCGCAAGTGGTAAAGTCGGCGCGCGTCATGAAACAGGCGGTGGCCCACCTTATCCCCTTCATCGAGGAAGAAAAGCGGCAGATCCAGGCGGCGGGCGGCGACGTGCGCTCCAAAGGCAAGATCGTCATCGCCACCGTCAAGGGCGACGTCCACGATATTGGCAAGAACATCGTCACGGTGGTCTTGCAGTGCAATAACTTCGAAGTCGTGAACATGGGCGTCATGGTTCCCTGTTCCGAAATCCTGGCCAAGGCCAAGGAAGAAAACTGCGATATCGTCGGCCTGTCGGGATTGATCACGCCCAGCCTCGAAGAGATGGCCTACGTGGCATCGGAAATGCAGCGCGACGACTATTTCCGCAGCCGCAAACTGCCGCTGCTGGTCGGGGGAGCAACCACCAGCCGCGTGCATACCGCCGTGAAGATCGCGCCCAATTACGAAGGGCCGGTCATTTACGTGCCCGATGCCAGCCGCTCGGTGGGCGTGGCGACCAACCTGATGTCCGACCAGGTCGACACCTACCTGGCCGAAGTCGCCGAAGAATACGACCTGGTGCGCACGCGCCATGCCAACCGCAAGGCGACGCCGCTGGTCAGCCTGGAGCAGGCGCGCGCCGACCGTCCCAAGATAGACTGGTCCAGCTACACGCCGCCTCGGCCCAAGTTCATTGGCCGCCGCAGCTTCAAGAATTACGATTTGTCCGAGGTCGCCCAGTTCCTGGATTGGACGCCTTTCTTCCAGACATGGAGCCTGTTCGGCCAATACCCCGCCATCCTGGACGACAAGGTGGTGGGTGAACAGGCGCGCAAGGTGTACGCCGAAGGCCAGGCGATGCTGAAGAAGATCATCGAAGGCCGCTGGCTGACAGCCAGCGGCGTCGTGGCCTTCTACCCGGCCAATACCGTCAATGACGACGACATCGAGATCTATCGCGACGAGTCCCGCTCCGAAGTCTTGTTCACCTGGCGCAATGTGCGCCAGCAAACGGTCAAGCGCGAAGGCGTCGACAATAAATGCCTGGCCGATTACATCGCGCCGAAAGAGACCGGCATAATGGACTATATCGGCATGTTCGCGGTCACCGGCGGCCTGGGCATCGAAAAGCACGACAAGGCCTTCCTGGACGACAATGACGATTATTCCAGCATCATGCTCAAATCCATCGCCGATCGCCTGGCCGAGGGCTTCGCCGAATGCCTGCATGCGCGCGTGAGGCGCGACTTGTGGGGCTATGTTTCCGACGAATCGCTCAGCAACGAGGACATCATTGCCGAAAAATACCAAGGCATACGCCCCGCGCCCGGCTATCCGGCCTGCCCCGAACACGTGGTCAAGAAGGATATGTTCCAGGTGCTGGAAGCCGAAGAGATCGGCATGCAGCTAACGGAAGGCTACGCCATGTATCCGGCTTCGAGCGTCTCGGGCTTCTACTTCAGCCACCCCATGTCGCAGTACTTCAACGTGGGGAACATCGGCGACGACCAGGTAAAAGACTATGTGCGGCGCAGCGGGCGCGACGAGGAAGACGTGCGCCGCAGCCTGGCCAGCACGCTTAGATAAGCGCGGCAAGGCCATGGTCATGCAAGACAGCAAGCCTGGCATGGCGGCCTCCGCCGAGCAGGCCGGGTTCGCCCGGCGCAAGGCGCTGGGCGACTTCCTGCGGCGCGCGCGTGCCAGGGTGCAGCCCGAAGCCATGGGTTTGCCGGCCGGCGTCCGCCGGCGCACGCCGGGCCTGCGCCGCGAAGAGGTGGCCCAGCTGTGCGGCATCAGCGTCACCTGGTACACATGGATAGAACAGGGGCGCGACGTTTCCGTCTCGGCCAGCGTCCTGGCCAGGCTGGCGTCCGTCTTAAGCCTGGCCCGCGCCGAGCGCCATTATCTGTTCGAGCTGGCCGAATGCGCCGACCCCGAGCATGGGCGCGACCTGGTCACCCCGCTGCCGGCCCGCCTGGCTGATTGCGTACACAGTATTACGGCGCCCGCGTATATCCTGGATCGCTGCTGGAATGTGCTGGCCCGCAATACCGCTTTGCTGCACTTGTTCGACGGCTGGCCCGATCGCGACGAATCGCCCAATCTGTTGCGTTATATTTTTCTGGATCCGGCGGCCCGCGAGTTGGTCGTGGACTGGGAGCAGCGCGCCAGCCGCGTCGTGGCGGAGTTTCGGGCCGATGCCGGCGCGCATGCGGATGAGGCCGATGTGCATGCCGTGCTGAACGAGCTGCTGCAGTCCAGCGCCGTCTTTGCGCATTGGTGGACACGGCACACGGTGGTCGACCGGGAGGGCGGTTTGCGCGAGTTCCGCCATCCCGAGGCCATCCTGCATTACCAGCAGATCACCTTCCGGCTGGCCACCCGGCCCGATTGCAAGCTGGTCATGCTGCTGGATAACGGGGCGGCGGCCTAGGCGCCGCATATCTACTTCCGGACTGGTTTTCTGGCATGCAGGTGGTCGCCCGCATGGGAATCCAGACGGGCAAATGACAGGGCCGACGCCGCGGTCACGAGACCGATCACCACAAAGCCCCAGACGATATCCACCAGCGCCAGTTCCGTCCCCCCGCGCCAGTTCATGCTTAGGTTCAGGGTGACCGCCGCGCAGGCGACGCCCAGGCTGATTCCCAACTGTTGAGCCATGGCGGCGAAGCTGCTGGCCCGGCTCATTTCCTCGGATCCCAGGTCCGCGTAGGTCAGTGTATTGACGGCGGTGAATTGCAGCGAGCGGAAGAAGCCGCCCACGACAAGTATGAGCGCCATGATCCATATGGGGGTGTCCGCCCGGAAAAGCCCGCACAGCGCAACGAAGGCGCCGGCGATCAGTGCATTGGCGATCAGGACGCGCTTGAAGCCGAAGCGCTGGATAATGGGCGTTGCGACCAGCTTCATGGCCATGGCGCCTATGGCGCTGGTAAAGGTGATCATGCCGGCCGAAAACGGCGAAAGACCGAAACCCACCTGCAGCAGGATGGCCAGCAGGAAGGGCGTGGCTCCGATGGCGAAGCGGCACAGGTTGCCGCCCAGGGTCGAAATGGCGAAAGTCGGGATCCGCAGCAGCGCCAGGTCGATGATGGGGTGGGCGGTATGCCTGGCGTGCCAGATATACAGCAGCCCGCAGACCAGTCCCACCGCGACCAGGGCAAGCAGTTGCGTCAAAGGCAGCGACCGGTGGCCGATGGCCTCGAAGCCCGATACAAGGGTGGCCAGGGATACACCGCTCAAAAGGAAGCCGATCCAGTCCAGGCGGCGAGGCTGCACCGGGTAGTCGTCCTGTATGTAGTACAGGATCAGGGCGATGCCCACGATTCCGACCGGTATGTTGATCAGGAAAATCCAGTGCCACGAGGCGTAAGTCACCAGAAAACCGCCCAGCGGCGGCCCAATCAGGGGACCCAGCAAGGCCGGCAGCGACAGAAAGGCCATGGCCTTGAGCAATTCCGTTTTGGGCACCTTGCGCAAAAGAATGATCCGGCCCACGGGCACCATCATGGCGCCCGCCAGGCCCTGGATCACCCGGGAAAGGACCAATTGGCCTATGTTTTGCGACGCCGCGCAGGCGATGGAACTGAGGGTAAAGAGTAAAATGGCGGCCAGGAAGACCCGCTTGGCTCCGAAACGGTCTGCCGCCCATCCGCTGATCGGCACGAATACCGCGACGGCCAGCAGGTAGCTGGTAATGGCCACGTTCATGCGCACCACGCTGGAATTCAGCGATTGCGCCATGACGGGCAGGGCCGTGGCAACCACCGTTGCATCCAGCATCTGCATGAACAGGGCGCAGCCGACGATGAACGGTATCATTCGAATGGCGCGGTGTTCGCGCGCCGATAGCGCTTGGCCGCCATGGGCGCTGGACGGTGAGGCTGGCGTTTCGGAAGGCATCGGGCAGTTTAAGTTGCGGCCGAGTGAAGTACACTCGGATTTCCAAGGTTAACCACATCTGGCAAGCAAGCATTATGGCAAAGAATTACGAGTCCGAAATTACCCAGTTCCTTAAAAAATACAAAACGGAACACCCCGATACCGAATTGCGGCAGCGCGAGGGCCGCGCCCGGCTGTGGGACAAGCATATCGATCCTGAATTCCAGGAAGGCTACCGCGCCGGCCGCGTTCCGCAAAAACCGTATGTCTACCAAGCCGACTAGCGGCCCCGCATGCCCTTGCCCAAGGTAGCGGCCAAAGACCTGTCCGCACTGGTCGAACCGGCCATAGACAGTACGCCCGATGTCATCGATAGCGTGGCGCTGGCTCGTTTGTACGGCGAGCCCCTGTTCGCCATGCCGCAAGACCTGTACATACCGCCCGATGCGCTGGAAGTATTCCTGGAGGCGTTCCAGGGTCCGCTGGACTTGCTGCTTTACCTGATCCGCAAGCAGAATTTCAATGTCCTGGACATCCCCATGGCCGAGGTCACTCGCCAATATTTGTCTTATGTGGATCAAATCCGCAATCAGAACCTGGAGCTGGCCGGCGAATACCTGCTGATGGCGGCGATGCTTATCGAAATCAAATCGCGCATGCTGTTGCCGGTCAAGAAGTCGGATACCGGCGAAGAGGTCGACGACCCGCGCGCCGAACTGGTCAGGCGGCTGTTGGAATACGAACAAATGAAGCTGGCCGCGCAAAAGCTGGACGCCTTGCCGCAATTGGGCAGGGACTTCCAGCGCACGCATGCGCACGCGGACGTGCAGGTGGAGCAATCGCTGCCGGACATCAGCGCCGAAGACCTGCGCAGCGCCTGGCTCGAAATCATGCGCCGGGCCAGCCTTAATGCACACCATCGCATCACGCGCGAACAATTATCCGTGCGCGATCACATGAGCCAGATATTGCGCCGCTTGAGCGATGTGCAATTCATGGAGTTCACCGAACTGTTCATGGAGCGTGTCCATCAAGGGGACGCGGCCGCCATCGTGGTCGTGCATTTCCTGGCCATGCTGGAACTGGCCCGCGAGTCGCTGCTGGAAATTACGCAGGCTGCACCCTACGCGCCCATATACGTGCGCCTCTCGTACATGCGTGCCGCCGCCTGAAGGGTGGGCGGACACCCCCTTCCGAACGGAGATTTTCTTGAAAGTCGTTCACACCATTGAAGAACTGCGCGATCAACTGCGCGGGCAATTGCGGGTAGCTTTCGTGCCGACCATGGGCAATTTGCACCAGGCGCATCTGTCGCTGATGAAGCTGGCTCGCCAGCATGGCGACCCTGTTGTCGCCAGCATTTTCGTGAATCGCCTGCAGTTCGGCCCGAACGAGGATTTCGACAGCTATCCGCGCACCCTGGCCGCCGATATCGAGAAACTGGAGCGCGAGCGCGATGTATACGTGCTGTTCGCGCCCAACGAGCGGGAAATGTACCCCGAGCCGCAAAATTTCCAGATACAGCCGCCGCCCGACCTGGGCGGCATCCTGGAAGGCGAATTCCGTCCCGGTTTTTTCGGGGGTGTGAGCACGGTGGTCATGAAGCTGTTTTCCTGCGTGCAGCCCAGCGTTGCTGTCTTCGGCAAGAAAGACTATCAGCAGCTTATGGTCGTGCGCAATATGTGCCGCCAGTTCCAGTTGCCGGTGAATATATTGGCTCATGAAACGGTGCGCGCCGCTGACGGGCTGGCCCTGTCGTCGCGCAATATGTATTTGCAGCCGGCCGAGCGTGCTGAAGCGCCGCGCCTGTTCGCTACCCTGCAGAAAGTGCAGGCTGGCATCGAAGCGGGCGATGCCGATGTGCAGGCGCTGGAGTCGCAAGCCGCCGAGCACTTGTCGGCGCACGGCTGGCAGGTCGATTATGTATCGCTGCGCCGCCAGCGCGACCTGTTGCGTCCCCAGGTCGATGAAATCCAGGCCGGCGAACCGCTGGTGGTGCTGGCCGCCGCCAAGCTGGGTTCCACCCGCCTTATCGACAACCTGGAAATCTGTAAGAAGTGACAGCAGACGTGTCCGAATCCCCATGACAGAATGCGTCACCGATAACAACAAGGAGACAAACATGGGGAACGTACACGATGCCGGCGACGCGCACTTTTCAGTTTTAACTCCACGCGAACGCGACGTCATGGACTACGTCGCGCGCGGCAAGCCAAACAAAATCATCGCCGCTGAATTGGGCGTGTCGCAACGCACCGTCGAAGCGCATCGCGCACGCATCTTTCAGAAAATGCAGGTCAGAAACGCGGTCGAGCTTGCCCACTGCGTTCTGGCCAAGCGCAGCTAGGGCCGGTCGGCGGCCCCAGGTTTTAGCCGCACTGCAACGGCGCCTTCGTTGCAAGTTCGTCGATGGCGTCGATATCCGCCTGGCGGGTCAGCCGGTATTCCAGCGTGGGCGTGACATCATTGATCATATTGATGCGCAACACGTTGTCGTTCACAAAGGTCATGCTGGCCATGCTGGCTTGTTCGTTCAGTTTCAGCACGATGCGCAAAGGCTGCGTGCCGATCACATCCCAGCAACCTTGCTGAACAATATTATGTTTGGAGTCGGGCCTGTCCAGCAGGACCGAGCGCGAACGCCATTGGCCGTCCGGCGCCAAGGTCAGGGTCAGGCGTTGTGCCGAGCATGCCGCAGCACCCGTCAGGCAAGGTATGGTGCCCAGAAATGTCTTGGCTTCGGCCAGAGGGCGCGCCTTGATCACGGTTTGCTCCCCAGCGCTTGCTTGCCCGGCTTGGGGCTTGGCGGCTTTCTGGTCGGCGCCGAAGCCCAGTTGTATCTGCGACGGAGCGCGCGCGCCGTTGCGGCCCTGGGCCTGGCTTTGCGCATCGGCCTCGGTGCTGTCGTGCGGGGTGTCGTAATAATTGGGCATGCGTTGCTGGGCGCAGCCAGCCAGCAGCAGGGCCAATACCAAAGCGCCCATGGGCTTGACGCAGGGGTGTTGAATGAACGAGCTTGATCGAGACATGATGTTCCATCGACAGTAGAGGCCAGGAACATGCATTCTACGCATTAATTGCCATCGCCGTAAAACAGCAAATGCAGCCTGGGAGGCTGAAGCATGCCGGACTTCCCTTCGCCTTTCACTATGCTTGCCGTGGCGGGCGCCATGGCCGCTTTGGGTGCCGCGGCGGGCGGCGCTTGCGGCGGTGTCGCGCGGGCTTATCAGCGCAGGATCGATGCCGGTGCGCCAGCCGATGCATCAACCCTGGCGCATTCGGTGCGAGCCGCCCTCCGGCCCAGCGGCGCGGCGTCCGTGGCGGATACCGTAGGGATGGAAGGGCCAAGGCAGGGCCAGCTATTTCCCATCCCGCAGTCTTCCGGGTTCTCCGCGTGCGCCGCCTTCATCATGGCGGCGGCTTTCTCGATCTTGTTCGCCCGGCATGGGCTCGGCACCTATTTTTTTGCCTCCGCCCTGGCCGGAATCCTGTTGTTGCTCTCCGCCCTCATCGATGCGCGAACAGGCCTGCTGCCCGACGCATTGACCCAACCTTTGCTGTGGCTGGGTCTGGCCGTTTCAGGGCTGGGGCTGGGGCTGCCTCCGCGCGATGCATTGGCTGGCGTCATGCTGGGCTACGGCTTGTTGTGGTGCCTGGTGCTTGCCTTGCGTTGGTTAAGCGGCCGCGACGCCATGGGCCATGGCGATCTCAAGCTGCTGGCCGCTTTGGGCGCCTGGCTGGGTTGGCAGCCCTTGCTCTGGGCATTGCTGGCTGCCTGTCTTGCCGGGCTGGTCTTCGCCATGTGGCGGCAAAAGTCGCTGCGGCCACGCGGAGCCTACCCCTTCGGCCCTTTTCTGGCCATGGGCGCCGCCGGTGTTTTCCTGAACGTGTCTGCGGTACATTCGTGGTTTTGGTAGCCGAGGTGCCGCTGTGTACAAAATAGGCCTGACCGGTGGAATAGGCTCCGGCAAAAGCCGCGTTGCCGATCTGTTTGCCGACTGGGGTGCCGCCGTCATCGATACCGATGTCATCGCCCACGAATTGACCTCGCCTGGCGGCGCCGCGATTGAATCGATACGGCATGAATTCGGTCCCGACATCATCGCGCCGACCGGTGCGCTGGACCGGCACGCCATGCGCGAACTGGTCTTCGAAAGCCCGCAGGCGCGGCAGCGTCTTGAAGCAATCATTCATCCAATGATAAGTTCAGTTACACAAAAGAGGGTTGATGCGGCACAAGGGTGTTATCTTGTCTTTGTCGTTCCTTTGCTGGTCGAGTCCGGGCGGTGGCGCGATCGGGTGGATCGCATCTGTGTCGTTGACTGCGATCCCGAAACGCAGGTCAGGCGGGTCCAGGCCCGCAGCGGGCTGACGCCAGAGGCTATTGCGCGTATCATGTCAGCACAGGCGTCACGAGAGGCGCGTTTGGCTGTTGCCGACGATGTCATCTTCAACGGCGGGCACACCAGCCTTGACGAACTCGTACGTCGCGCCCGCGAACTGCACGAGACTTGGTGCATGCGGGCACGTCAATAGACGGGCTGCTCTTCCGATAGTCGTTCCTAGTCATTGAAAAGGTTTTTGGTCGCGTGATTCTTTATGAATATCCTTGCAACGAACGCGTAAGGTCTCTATTAAGAGTCGAGCATCTGTTCGACCGGCTGTTCTTTTTCGCCAAAGGGGCCGATGTCCACCATCACCAGATTTCGGTCGCCACCCTGTTCGATCTTCTTGATATCTGCGATCGCACCGACCTGCGCGGCGCGGTATTGCAGGATCTTGAACGGCAGCGCGTGGCGCTTGGCGCCTTGCGCCAGCACCCCGAGGTCGACGCCCACACGCTGGATACCATGCTGGCCGAAATCCAGGGGGTGGCCGCCGAGCTGGGCGCCCAAGGCCGGGTAGGCCAGGAATTGCGCGACAACGAATGGCTGGCCAGCCTGCGCGGCCGCATTGCGGTGCCCGGCGGGTCTTCGCAGGTCGACATGCCCTCGTATTTTTCCTGGCAGATCAAGCCCCCCGAAGTCCGCGCCACCGATCTGCATCGTTGGATCACTCCTTTCTTGCCTCTTTATAAAGGCCTGGCGCTTATTCTGCGTCTGTTGCGCGATTCCGGCGACGTGGTCGATCTGGTGGCCCGGCAAGGTGCTTACCAAGAGATGCTGGGCGGCAAGGTATTCCAGCTTCTGCGGGTATGGGTCGACGCGGCGCTGAACATCTTCCCCGAAATGAGCGCCAACAAGTATGTGATATGGGTGCGTTTCGCATCGCAAGATTGCGAACTCAAGCCGCAGCCGGTGACCAGCGATGTATCCTTCAAACTGGCCCGCTGCAACGTCTGAGGCCCCTCGGTAGGGGGCGGCCCGGCCGCTTTTGCAGGGCGTTCGCCTTTTGCGCCAAGCTCCAATAGTTGTTGCGTTCCATTTCAAATCCGGAATTTCTGTATTCCTGCCGCCGCCAATAGGCGAAAATGTCGCCTGTTTCGTTCGAACCCGGAGAACATTGCATGGCGGAATCCCGCTCCGTATCCCATCGGCTCGGCCACCGGCGTTGGCCATGGCTCGTCCTTGTCCTTGTTGTATTGGCAGCCGGCGCGTACTGGTTTGCGGGGCGTGATGCGGGTTCGTCCAAGGGAGGGCGGCCGGGCGCCGGCGGCAATCGCATGGCCGCCATGGCCAACATGAAGACGCCGGTCAGGGTGGCCACCGTGCAGCAGGGCTCCATACAGCACACACTCAAGGCCATCGGTACGGTGACCGCCTTCAATACGGTCACGGTGCGCAGCCGGGTAGATGGGGAACTGCAAAAAATCTTCTTTTCCGACGGCCAGAAGGTCAACGCCGGCGATATGCTCGCGCAGATCGACCCTCGCACCTATCAAGTACAACTGGACCAGGCCCTGGGCCAGCAAAAGCAGAACGAAGCCCAGCTCAAGAACGCACAGCGCGATTTGCAGCGCTACCAGTTGCTATTCAAGCAAAATTCCATCGCCAAGCAACAAGTGGACGCGCAGGCGGCCCTGGTCCAGCAGTTCCTGGGTTCGCGCAAAAGCGATCAGGCGGCGGTCGACAGTGCCCGCCTTCAGCTGGACTTCACGCGCATCACCGCGCCCATATCGGGGCGCCTGGGCTTGCGCAAGGTGGACGAGGGCAATATGGTCAATGCCTCGAATACCGACGGCATCGTGGTCATCACGCAGACCCAGCCGATCTCCGTGCTGTTCACCCTGCCGCAAGCGCAATTGCCTGAAGTCCTGGCCCAGTTGCGTGCCGGCAAAACCCTGACCGCCGACCTTTACGATCGCGACGACCTGCGCAAGATCGCCACGGGCGAGCTCATGTCCGTTGATAACCAGATCGACGTTGCCACCGGCACCGTCAAGTTCAAGGCGCGCTTTGCCAACGAAGACGAGTCGCTGTTTCCCAATCAGTTCGTCAACGTCCGGCTGCGGGTCGACACCGCTCGATCGCTGCTGGTTCCGACCATGGCGGTTCAGCAGGGTTCCATAGGGGCATTCGCTTATGTGGTGGACGATAGCGATAAAGTGCATGTTCAGCGCATCGTCACCGGGCGGGTCGATGACAAGCTGATAGCGGTCGAGTCGGGCCTGAGCGAGGGCCAGCGTGTCGTGATCGAAGGTCTGGATCGCCTGCGCGAAGGCGCTGCGGTCGAGGTCGTTACCGCTGCGCCGGCAAGCCCGGCGGCGACGCCGGCAGGCCTTCCGACCGGACCGGGCATTGGGACGGCCCCCGCCGCTCCGGCCCGCGCGCATTAAGGCCTGGCCGTGAATCTGTCGCGCCTGTTCATCCTGCGGCCTGTGGCCACGACGCTGGCCATGGTCGCGTTGCTTCTGTCGGGCTTGCTGGCCTATCGGCTGTTGCCGGTATCGGCCTTGCCGCAGGTCGATTATCCGACCATCCAGGTAACGACGCTGTATCCGGGGGCCAGTCCCGATGTCATGACGGCGCTGGTAACCTCGCCGCTGGAACGCCAGTTCGGCCAGATGCCCGGCTTGACCCAAATGACCTCGTCCAGCTCGGGCGGTTCGTCGCTGATCACCTTGCAGTTCGACCTGGACTTGCCGCTGGACGTGGCCGAGCAGGAAGTCCAAGCCGCCATCAATGCGGCGTCCAACCTGCTGCCCAACGATCTTCCGGCGCCGCCCATCTATAACAAGGTGAACCCGGCCGATACCCCCGTCATCAGCCTGGCCGTGACTTCTCCGACCCTGCCCCTATATCAGGTGCGCGACCTGATCGATATACGGGTGGCGCAAAAGCTGTCGCAGATATCCGGCGTGGGCCTGGTCAGCATTGCCGGCGGGCAGCGGCCCGCCGTGCGCATCCAGGCCAACCCGGAAGCGCTGGCGGCCCATAAGCTGACGCTGGCCAGCTTGCGTACGGCCATTGTGGGGGCGAATGTCAATCAGCCCAAGGGCAATCTGGATGGCCCCGAGCGTTCCACCACCATCAATGCCAACGATCAATTGCGTTCCGTCCAGGACTACGAGCAACTGATTGTCGCCTATGAAAACGGAGCGCCCTTGCGGCTTCGCGACGTTGCCGATGCCCGCCAGGACGCCGAGAACATACGCCAGGCGGCCTGGATCGGAACCACGCCGGCCATTCTGCTGAATATCCAGCGCCAGCCCGGCGCAAATGTGATCGAGGTCGTGGATCGCGTCAAGGCCATGCTGCCATCGCTGAAGCAGGCCCTGCCCGTGGGCGTCGAGATCAGCGTCGCCACCGACCGCACGCAGACCATACGCGATTCCATCGATCATGTTCAGTACGAAATGATCCTGGCCATTATCCTGGTGGTGTTGGTTACCTTTGTGTTCCTGCGCAGCTGGACGGCCACTTTCATACCCAGCGTGGTGGTGCCCCTGTCGCTGGTCGGGACCTTCGGCATCATGTATCTGGCCGGCTTCAGCATCAACAACCTGACATTGATGGCGCTGACCATCGCCACTGGTTTCGTGGTGGACGACGCCATCGTCATGATCGAGAACATCGCGCGCCATATCGAAGAGGGCGAAAGCGCGCTGAAGGCCGCCTTGAAAGGCGCGTCGCAGATCGGCTTTACGCTGGTATCGCTGACCCTGTCCCTGATCGCCGTGCTGATTCCCCTGCTGTTCATGAGCGATGTCATCGGCCGGCTTTTCCGTGAATTCGCGATTACGCTGGCGGTCGCCATATTGCTGTCGCTGGCGATTTCGCTGACGCTTACCCCCATGATGTGCGCGCGCTTGCTGCGGCCCGAATCGGAAATGAAGTATGGACGCTTTCAGCGGAAAGCCGGCCTATGGATGGACGACCTGATCCATTCCTACGATAAAGGCCTGCAATGGGTGCTGGCGCATCAACGCGCCACGCTATGGGTCGCCCTGGGCACCCTGCTGCTGACCGGCCTGTTGTACGCGGTGGTGCCCAAGGGTTTCTTCCCGCAGCAGGATACCGGCCTGATCCAGGCCATAAGCCAGGGACCGCAGACGGTCTCCTTCGCGTCGATGGCGCAGCGCCAGCAGCAGGCGGTCGATCGGATACTGCGGGATCCGGACGTCCAGGCGGTATCCTCGTTCATCGGCATAGACGGCACCAACGCCACGCTGAATACCGGACGCATGCAGATTGCGTTGAAGCCGCTGGGCGAGCGCGGGGCGAATGCCCAAACCATTATCGACAGGCTGGCTGAGGACCTTGCCGGGCTGCCGGATATCCAGGTGTTCATGCAGCCGGTCCAGGACCTGACGGTGGAAGATCGCGTAAGCCGCACGCAATACCAGATGACCTTGTCCGATCCCGATCACGGCATCCTGCTGGAATGGACTCCCCGGCTGGTGGACGCGCTGCGCCAGGTGCCGGGATTGCGCGATGTGGTGGATGACCTGCAGGGCAGAGGCCTGCAAACCACGCTGGTCATCGACCGCGACGCGGCGGCTCGCCTGGGCGTCAGCAACGCGGTTATCGACGACGCCCTGTATGACGCCTTCGGGCAGCGGCAGATATCCACCATCTTTACTCAATCGGCGCAATACCGCGTGGTGCTCGAGGTGGCGTCCCAGTTCCGGCAGAATCCCCGCGCGCTGGCGCAGATCCATGTGCCCACCGCATCGGGTACGCCGGTGCCGCTAAGCAGCCTGGCGCGCATCGAGGAAACCAGTTCTTTATTATCCATAGAGCGCCTGGGGCAGTTTCCCGCCACCACCATTTCGTTCAACCTGGCACCCGGCATGGCTTTGTCGGACGCCGTGGAATCCATACGCGTCGCGCAGGCCGAACTGGACATGCCCGCCTCGCTGGACCTGCGCTTCCAGGGGGCGGCGCGCGCCTTTCAGGCTTCCTTGTCCAGCACCTTGTGGCTGATGCTGGCGGCGGTGGCCGCCATGTACATTGTTCTGGGCATCCTGTACGAAAGCTATATCCACCCGGTAACGATACTGTCCACCCTGCCGTCGGCGGCGATAGGCGCCTTGCTGGCCTTGCTGATCAGTGGATCGGACCTGGACATGATCGGCGTCATCGGCATCATTCTGTTGATAGGCATTGTCAAGAAAAACGCCATCATGATGATTGACTTTGCGCTGGATGCCGAGCGCACCCGAGGGCTGGCGCCCAAGGCGGCCATACACGAGGCGGCCTTGCTGCGGTTTCGTCCCATCCTGATGACCACGCTGGCGGCGCTATTCAGCGCCATACCGCTTATGCTGGCCACGGGTTCGGGCTCCGAACTGCGCCAGCCCCTGGGCCTGGTCATGGTGGGCGGGTTGCTGTGCAGCCAGATCCTGACGCTGTTCACCACGCCGGTCATCTATCTGATGTTCGATCGGCTGGCGCGGCGCGCAGGCGCGCATCGCAAGGCGCGCGCGGCTGAAGGCGGGCTTGCTCCATGAGGCTGTTTTCCCTGTTCATCATGCGGCCGGTGGCCACCACGCTGCTGTGCGCGGCGCTGGTGCTGACGGGAGGGCTGGCATTCCTGTTTCTGCCCGTAGCGCCTTTGCCGCAGGTGGACTTCCCCATGATATCGGTCTCGGCCAAGATGGCGGGGGCCAGTCCCGAAACCATGGCGTCCAGCGTGGCGACGCCATTGGAACAATCGTTGGGATCGATTGCGGGGCTCAGTGAAATGAGTTCGCGCAGCACCGAAGGCTCGACCCGCATTTTCATGATGTTCGACATGGACCGGGACATCAACAGCGCCGCGCGGGACGTGCAGGCGGCCATCAATGCGGCGCGCAGCTTGCTGCCGTCCAGCCTGCGCAGCAATCCCACTTATCACAAGGTGAATCCCTCATCGGCGCCCGTCATGGTCCTGGCCCTGACTTCGAAGACGGCGACGCAGGGACAGCTGTACGACCTGGCGTCCACCGTGCTGGCGCAGAAACTGTCGCAGGTGGTGGGTGTGGGCGAGGTCGAGGTCGGCGGAAGCTCGCTGCCGGCCATACGCGTCAGCCTGAACCCGCAGGCGCTGAACAGCGCCGGCGTCGCGCTGGATGAGGTGCGGACCGCCTTGTCGAGCGCCAACACCATGCGCCCCAACGGCGTGGTGGAGAACGACCGCTACAACTGGCAGCTCAGCTCGGGCGGGCAATTGACCCGGGCCGAGCAGTACAAGCCGCTGATCGTCGCCTGGCGCGATGGCTCGCCGATACGGCTGCAGGACATCGCCAAGGTCGAGGACTCCGTCGAGGACCTGTTCAACGCCGGCTACTTCAACGACAGCCCGGCCGTCCTCCTGATCATCCGGCGCCAGGCCGACGCCAACATCATCGAGACGGTCGATGCCATACGCGAACAGCTGCCGGCGTTCGAAGCCATGCTGCCGGCCCATGTCGCGCTGACCGTCGCCCAGGACCGCACGCCCAGCATACGGGCATCCTTGCACGAGGCCGAGATCACGCTGCTGATCGCCGTGGTCCTGGTGGTATTGGTCGTATTGCTGTTCTTGCGCAATATACGTGCAGCCCTGATCCCCGCCATCGCCGTCCCCACGTCGCTCATAACCACCTTCAGCCTGATGTTGTGGTTCGGCTATACCTTGAATACGATTTCGCTGATGGCGCTGATTGTGGCCACCGGATTCGTGGTCGACGATGCCATTGTGGTGCTGGAAAACATCATGCGCCATATTGAAAAAGGCATGTCGCCGCTGCGGGCGGCCATCCGGGGCGTGCGGGAGGTGGGCTTTACCGTGCTGGCCATGAGCCTGTCGCTGGTGGCCGTATTCATTCCCATGCTGCTCATGGGCGGGCTGGTCGGCCGCCTGTTCCGGGAATTCGCCGTTACGCTGTCGGTCTCCATCTTGGTGTCCCTGGTGATTTCCGTCACCTTGACGCCCATGATGTGCGCGCGCATCTTGCGGATCGAATCCGCTCGCCGGCCACGCCGCGCCGGCATGTTCAGGCGGGCCTTCCAGGTTATGGGGGCATTTTTTTGCCGCCGGGCCGCCCCAAGGCAAAAAGCGCCCCCTTGGGGGGCAGCAAGCCGAAGGCGCAGCGTGGGGGCATTTTTCTGGCGCGGCTACAAGCGTTCGCTGGGCTGGGCGCTGGCCCACGGCCGCTTCATGATGCTGCTGCTTGCGGCCACCATAGGGCTCAACTTCTACCTGTACACGGTCGTCCCCAAAGGCTTTTTTCCGCAGCAGGATACCGGGCAATTGCTGGGCTTCTTCCGCGTCGACCAGGGGACATCCTTTCATGCGATGAGGCCCAAGCTGGATCGGTTCCGGCAAACCCTGATGCAGGATCCGGCCATCGAAAGCGTGACCGGTTTCGTGGGCGGACGCGGCGGCAGCAATTCCAGCTTCATGATGATACAGCTCAAGCCCCTTGCCGAACGCAAGGCCAGCGCCACCGAGATCGTAAACCGCCTGCGCGGCAAGTTTCTGGGCGTGCCGGGCGCACGGCTTACGCTGGTTCCGCAACAGGACATCTTTGTGGGAGGGCGCCAGAGCAGCGGCGGGTCCTACGATTATTCGCTGATGGGCAGCGAGCTGGCGCTGCTCAAGGAATGGTTGCCGAAAGTACAAAGGGCGTTGGTTGGCTTGCCTGAGCTGGTGGATGTGGATACCGACGTCGAGGACAAGGGGCGGCGCGTCGAGCTGGTCATCGACCGCGATGCGGCCACCCGCCTTGGGGTGAATATGTCCTTGATCGCCTCGACCTTGAACAATTCCTTCAGCCAGCGGCAAGTCTCGGTCATCTACGGCCCGCTGAATCAGTACCACGTCGTCATGGGCGTGGACCAGCGCTATGCCCAGGATGCCGAATCGCTGAAACAGGTGCAGGTCGTTACGGCGGACGGCAGCCGCGTCCCCCTGTCCGCCTTTACGCGTTTCGAAGTGGGCAGCGCGCCGCTTAGCGTGAACCACGAAGGCCTGTTCGCGGCGGAATCGATTTCATTCAGCCTGGCGCCGGGCGTATCGCTGGAACAGGCTACGCGCTCCATTGAGAATGCCGTTGCACGCATCGGCTTGCCCACTCAGCAAATACAGGCGGGCTTCCAGGGTACGGCCCAGGCACTGCAGGAGTCCATGGCGCAGCAGCCCTGGCTGATACTGGCGGCCTTGCTGACCATGTATATTGTCCTGGGCATCCTGTACGAAAGCTATGTGCATCCCATCACCATTCTTTCGACCCTGCCTTCCGCAGGAATCGGCGCCTTGCTGGCCTTGCTGATGCTGGGCGAGGAGTTCTCGCTGATCGCCTTGATAGGCGTGTTCCTGCTGATCGGCATCGTCAAGAAGAACGCCATCATGATGGTCGACTTCGCCTTGCTGGCCGAAAGGCGCGACGGCCTATCTTCACGCGAAGCCATCTATCAAGCCTGCCTGGTGCGCTTCCGTCCCATCATGATGACCACGGTTTCGGCGCTGTTCGGCGCCTTACCCCTGGTGCTGGCCACCGGCGCGGGCGTGGAGATGCGCCGGCCGTTGGGGTTGACCATCGTGGGCGGGCTGATTCTAAGCCAGATACTTACCTTGTATACGACGCCGGTGGTGTATCTGTATCTGGACCGCTTCCGGCTTTGGGCCAATCGCAAGCGCGGCGGACTTGCCGCAACGCCGGCATGATGCCGTCCGGGTTTTTATGGATTTGGAAAAGTATGGATAGTCTCGTTGCGCTGAATGGGTTTGGCCGAACCGCAGTGAAGCGCCTGGCAATTGCCGGAATGGCGTTGATGCTGGGTGCCTGTGCGGTGGGACCCGACTACCAGCGTCCGCCCGTCGATACCGGCGCGGCCTATAAGGAAGCGCTGTCCGCCGCTCCGGCTGACCACGACGATGCAGTCAAGCAGGGCTGGGTGCCGGCGCAACCGGGCGATGCCGCGTTGCGCGGCGATTGGTGGCGGGTGTACAACGACCCGGTGCTGTCCGGCTTGATGGAGTCTTTGCAAGAAGAGAACCTGAACATCGTCCAGGCCGAGGCCCAGTATCGCCAGGCGCAAGCCCTGCTGCAGTCCAGCCGCTCCGGGTTCTTCCCCACGCTGGGCGCATCGGCTTCGTCCACGCGGTCCGGCAGCGGCAGCAATGGCAGCGGCGCCTCGTTTTCCGGCGGCGGCGACAGCACCGGGAACCAGTACACCCTTAGCGGGAATGTAAGCTGGGAGCCCGATCTATGGGGCAAGGTGCGCCGGTCGGTGGAGTCCAGCAGTGCCGGCTTGCAGGCCAGCGCCGCCGATGTCGCGGTAACCCGATTGAGCATGCAATCCACGCTGGCGCAGACTTATTTCAGATTGCGGATCATGGACGCTGAAAAGCGGCTGCTGCAGCAAACGGTGGCGGCCTACGAGCGCTCGCTGGCCACGACGCAGAACCGCTATGACGCGGGAGTGGCGGCGCAGGCGGATGTCGAGGTGTCGCGCACGCAACTGGAGAATGGCCGAACGCAACTGCTTGCCCTGGATTGGCAACGAGCTCAGCTGGAGCATGCCATTGCCGTGCTATTGGGCAAGGCGCCATCCGCGTTTGCGCTGGAGCCGGCCACGACGCTGGCATCCATACCCGCCATTCCCGTCGGCCTGCCGTCCCAATTGCTGCAAAGGCGGCCCGATGTCGCGGCGGCGGAGCGGCGCACCGCCGAAGCCAACGCGCGCATCGGTGTGGCGCAGGCGGCCTGGTTCCCCGACCTGACGCTTAGCGCCCAGGCCGGCTATCGCAGCGGGCAATGGGCGCAGTGGCTGACGGCGCCCGCCAGCTTCTGGTCGCTGGGCCCGGCGCTTGCCTTGACGATCTTCGATGGAGGGGCCCGCGAAGCGCAGGTCAAGGAAGCGCGCGCCGGCTACGATGCGCAAGTCGCGGCTTACCGCCAGACTGTGCTGACCGCCCTGCGCGAGGTGGAAGACTATCTGGTGCAACTGCATGTGTTGGGACAAGAGCAGACAACACAGGGCCGCGCACTGGCCGCCGCCCGGGAATCCTTGCGCTTAACGCAGAACCAGTACGAGGCGGGGCTGATCGATTACCTGAGCGTGGTGCAGGTCGAAACCACCGCCCTGAGCACCGAGCGGGCCGCCCTGTCGCTGGCTTCCGATCGCCTGGTGGCCAGCGTGCAATTGATTGCGGCCCTGGGCGGCGGCTGGGACGCTGCCGCCTTGCCTCAGCCCTGATCGACCAGGTGGCGTATGCCGGCGATGCCGTGTGCGCCGTGTTGCCGCGCATCGGCTTGCGTGGCGGGCGATTGCCCGCCGATGGCGAAGACCGGCAAGCCGGCCTGGGCGCCCAGCAAGGCAAACTTTTCCCAACCCATGCCCGGCTGGCCGGGATGCGAGGGCGTATCCAGCACATGGCCCAGCACGGCAAAGTCGGCGCCCAGGGCGCGTGCCGTCGCCAGGTCGTCCGCATCGTGCGCCGACACGCCGATCAAGCCCGATGCCTTTCTGATTTCGGCTGTTGCCGGCCCGGCGTCTTCGCCGGCCCCTGGCGATGCAAGCCCCCCGCCATCGTCGGGCAGGGAAAGGTTCAAGGAAAGCCGTGCCCGGGCATCCGCCGCCTTGAAATGCACGCCGTCGGCCTGTGCCCACCAGCTTTCAGGATGGCAACTGTTCACCAGGCAGCGTGCTCCGGCGTCATGGCACATTTGCACGATCCGCTTGAATGCGGCATAGGCATCGGACTCCGATGCAGCCATCCAGGCAGGCTCGCGGAACTGCACCAGCCGGATGCCTGCTTGCAAAGCCTGGGCCAGCTTTTTCAGGTAGGACGCAAGTCCGTCCCGCCCGCCTATGGATGTGATCAGGTACTGTTCCGGTAATTGCAGCCAGCGCATGGGCGGCTCGGTGGCCGGCAGCAGAGGGCCGACGGGCAAGTCCGCCTTCGGGTCGACCCAGGCCAGTTCCTGGTTCTCGCGGCCGGTGGGTGTGCCCGTCCAGCCATACACGCGGCAAAATGCCAGTTCCACGATGTTCTTGGGATATTCATGGGTATAGGTCACCCAGGGCGAGGCATCGGTAACCCGTATGCCCAGCTCTTCGTCGAGCTCGCGGGCCAGCGCCTGCAGAGTGGACTCGCCCGCCTCGATCTTGCCGCCCGGCAGCTCCCACCATCCCGCCCAGGGTTTGTCGCTGGGCCGCTGCGCCAGCAACAACTGGCCGTCGGGGCGCAGGATCAGGCCGGCCGCCACCCTGATGAAGGGTTTGGCGGCCGGTGGCGTGGCGAGTGCATCCGAAGGCGTTGCCGGTGTGCTTTCAGACATGGCGCGCCGCCCAGTCGCGCGCGAACTGGCGTGCGACCCGCCCCGAGCGCGACCCGCGTTCCAGCGCCCATTGCAGCGCTTCCGTGCGCGAGGCTTCGATGTCCGCCGGCGAACAGCCGTGCTCGGCCAGCCAGTAGTGCACGATGTCCAGATAGTCGTCCTGCTTGAAGGGGTAGAACGACAGCCACAGGCCGAAGCGCTCGGACAGGGAAATCTTTTCTTCCACGGTCTCGCCAGGATGGATCTCGCCGTCGGACTGATGCTTGGCGCTGAGGTTCTCGCTCATGTATTCCGGCATCAGGTGGCGGCGGTTCGATGTGGCGTAGATAAGCACGTTGTCGCCCGAAGCGCTGACCGATCCGTCCAGCACGGATTTCAAGGCCTTGTAGCCGGGCTCGCCTTCCTCGAAGGACAAATCGTCGCAGAAGATAATGAAGCGCTCGGGCCGGCCGCTGACCAGATCGACGATGTCGCCCAGGTCGCCCATATCGGCCTTGTCGACCTCGATAAGGCGCAGGCCCTGATCCCCATAGGCGGCCAGCATGGCCTTGACCAGAGAGCTCTTGCCGGTGCCGCGGGCGCCGGTCATCAGGACGTTGTTGGCCGGCTTCTTGTGCAGGAAGTGCTGCGTATTCCGGTCAATGATGGATTTTTGCCGCTCGATGTGCTGAAGATCCTGCATATTGATGCTGGAAACATTCTGCACCGCATCCAGCCAGCCGCGCGCGCCCCGCTTGCGCCAGCGGAAGGCATGCGCCGTCCAGTCGATTTCGGGTGGGGCGGGGGGAAGCCACGCCTCTAGCTGCGCCAAAACACGTTCGGCGCGGCCAATCAGCGTACTCAAGTCGTTGGCAGTCACAAAAATCTCCAGAAACAAATCGTGGCAAAACCCACATTATCGCTAATTTGGCCAGGGCCGGCCTTTGGAGTCGTCACGTATAATCCTAGCCTTGATCTGAAGGATCGTATCAACATTAACTTTGAACCCGGACCACGCTTTGAATCTCCCCGAGTTAATTGCCCCCATTGAAGACGATATGAAGGCAGTCGATGCGGTAATACGCGCACGCCTCGATTCAGACGTCGTCCTGATCCGCACGATAGGCGACTACATAGTGGGGGCGGGCGGAAAGCGGATGCGGCCCGCCATGGTGCTCATGGTGGCCAATGCTCTGGGCTACAAGGGAAGCAAGCATCATCTGCTGGCGGCAGTGGTCGAGTTCATCCACACCGCCACCTTGCTGCACGACGACGTCGTCGACGAGTCCGACCTGCGCCGCGGCCGCAGCACCGCCAACGCGGTATTCGGCAATGCGGCCAGCGTGCTTGTGGGGGACTATCTGTATTCGCGCTCGTTCGAAATGATGGTTGAATCGGATTCCATGCCGGCCATGTCGGTCTTGTCGGCGGCCACCACAGTCATTGCCGAAGGCGAAGTGCTGCAACTGCTTAACGTCCACGATCCCGATGTCTCGCTGGAGCGCTACTTGCAGGTCGTGCGCTACAAGACGGCCAAACTGTTCGAGGCTGCCGCTCAAGTGGGCGCCATCGTGGGCGGCGCGACGCCGGACCAGATAGCCGCCGCCGCCGCTTATGGCCGGCACATCGGCACGGCGTTCCAGTTGATCGACGATGTGCTGGATTACAGCGGCGACGCCGAGGCGCTGGGCAAGAACGTGGGCGACGACCTGCGTGAAGGCAAACCCACCATGCCGCTCATCCGGGTCATGGAAGTGGGCAGCGCCCAGCAAAAAGCATTGATCCAGGACGCCATACGCACCGGCGACGCCGACTTTGTCGCCGTGGCCCGCGCCATACAGGATACGCGGGCGCTGGACTATACCCGCGAGGCCGCCGTGGCCGAAGCCGGATTGGCCCGGGATGCCCTGGCCGGCTTCCCCGTTTCCGTTCATCGCGATTCTTTGTTAGAATTTTGTTCTTTCGCGGTAGAACGCGATAGGTAGTAAGCTGTAAATCCCGTTGTTGCCGGTTTTTCTTGTTTGAATAGGTCGGTGGCAAGCTTCACGAGTAAATCGGGGCGTAGCTCAGCCTGGTAGAGTACTGCGTTCGGGACGCAGGAGTCGCATGTTCGAATCATGTCGCCCCGACCAAGAATTCCAAATTAAGCCCTTGCCATGCAAGGGCTTTTTGTTTTTTGCTGCGGGGCAGCATCATATAAGAAATGCGCTTATGCGCCTGTTTTCATCCATCAGCGCGTATTATTCGAAAAATTCCTTTTGAGAGTCCTGCGAAATTCGCGCGGTAGACCTGATAGGATCGTTTCGGCTGCACACAGTGGCCGAAAACCAAGTAGGAACTAATAGCTCAGGTGATGCCATGTTGACGTTCAAGCAGATCGAGGCGCTCTATTGGGTGGTGGAGCTTGGCGGGTTCGCCAAGGCGGCCGATAAGCTCAATACCACGCAGTCGGCGATTACCAAACGGATCAAAGAGCTGGAAGCCGATTTCGATATCCAGGTTTTTGACCGCTCGTCGAAGAAGGCGGTCATTACCCAGAAGGGCCGTGAAATCTTCGAGATGGCGGACAGCCTGCTGTCGCTGCGCGATGTGATGCTGATCAGGCTCAAGGGGCATCACACATTCTCGGGCACGCTTCGCCTGGGGATCACTGAAATCACCGCAATGACCTGGCTGCCCGATCTAATGCGCGAGTTGAAAATATTCTTCCCGCAATTGAAAGTGACGCCCATCATCGGCATGGCGGCCGAACTGCATAAGAACTTGCTTGAGGCGCGCCTTGACATGGCTTTCCTGCATGGCGACCTGCGCGGCCCATTGCTGGAGGCCGAGCCGCTGGGGATGTTGAAGTTTGCCTGGATGGGCAGCCCCGAGTTCATTTCAGGCGACAAGATATATACCCCCGAGGAAATCTCGAAGATGTTCCTGATTCGCCAGGATCAGGAGTCGGGGCTTAACGGCATTTATGATGAATGGTTGAAGCCCTACAGTGCGGAGCAAAACCTTTTTACGATCAATAGCCTCTTGGCGATGGCGGGCCTGACGGTTGCCGGTTTCGGCGTGTCGTGCCTGCCTGTGGACTATTTCTACAGCCTGGTACAGCAAAGAAAGCTGATCGTCGCCCAAACCACCAAGCCCACGCCCCAGTCGCAGTATTGTTCGATGTACTTGAAGAACATGAACAGCGCGCTATATCAGGAGATTGCGGAACTGGCTCGGCAGTGCTGCAATTTCGCCGTGCCTTACGGTACGGCGGTTGGGGCATGATCAGTGCTTGATATCGGACAGGAATTTGCGTGCCCGGTCGGAGGCCGGTTGTGTGAAGAACTGCCCCGGTTGAGCTGTTTCGACGATCTTGCCGGCGTCCATGAACCAAACGACATCGCCGACATCCCGGGCAAAATTCATTTCGTGCGTTACGCAAACCATGGTCATGCCATCTTTGGCCAATGATTTCATCACCAGCAGCACTTCGTTCACCATCTCTGGATCAAGCGCGCTGGTGGGTTCGTCGAAGAGCATGATGCGGGGCTGCATGGCCAGGGCCCGGGCAATCGCGACGCGCTGCTGCTGTCCACCGGAAAGCTGAGCGGGAAACGCGCCGGCTTTGTGAGACAGGCCCACCCGTTCCAGCAGTGCCGCCGCCGACTCTTGCGCCTGCTTCTTGTTCATTCGCCCAAGCATGACCGGCGCCATCATCAGGTTGTCCATGACATTCATGTGGGGAAACAGATTGAACTGCTGAAACACAAAGCCGATATGGCTGCGCAGCTCGTCGATAGAGCGGCAGGTATGGACGGGTGTGTCGTCCACGTAAATCTCGCCTTGCTGAATGGGCTCAAGGCGGTTCACGGTGCGGATCAGGGTCGATTTTCCGGAACCGGAAGGCCCGCATACAACGATGACTTCCCCTTGCTTGACCTGCGCGTTGATATTGTCAAGGGCCAGGTAGTCGCCATACCATTTGCTTACGTTCTTGAATTGAATCATTTAGATCACCTGAACAACCATTGTGCGTTTGATCTGGATGCGGTTTTCAACCAGCTTCACCAAACCGCTGAGGATCAAATTGAGTGTGAAGTACGTGAGCGCCAGCAGTCCGAACACTTCGAACGGTTTGGTCAGCAGCATGTTGTTGACTTGGGCGGCGGCGAATGTCAGTTCATGGACGCTGATCACAAACCCCAATGAAGTCTCCTTCACTGTCGAGATGAATTGGCTGAGCATGCTTGGCAGGGTGTTGTACAAGGCTTGCGGCAAAATAATGCGCTGCATGGTCTGGGTGTAACTTAGGCCCAGCGAACGGCCGGCCTCGAGCTGGCCCGCGGGCAGGGCCTGGATGCCGCTGCGGATGATCTCGGCCAAGTAGGCGCTTTCATAGATCACCAGTGCCGCGATCATGGTCGTGGCGCCGCCCACCGGTCGATTGATGATGATGGGCACAAAAAAGTATGCCCAGAAAATAAACATCAGCAGCGGCAGGCCCCTGACGATATAGACGATGGCGGTGCTGGGCCAGTAGAAAATGCGGATGGTGCTGATTCGGCCCAAGGCAAGCAGGATGCCGAAAGGGAATGCCAGCGCCAGGCTTATCAGTGCCAGACCGACAGTCGCCACCAGGCCGCCCATCGCCCCATTGGGATACTGGCCCACCAGCAGGAGCAGCCAGTTGTCAGAAAGAATGTCCAGCATATTTTCTCCTTCTGTCAGCGTTTGGCCGCGGCAGCGCGGTGTTTGGAAATGTAGGCTCCGCCGAACATCAGCAGGAGGGATACAGCCAGATAAAGCGCCGTGACGACGGTATAGACCTCAAAGGTCTTGAAGGTGGCGGATTCGATCTCGCGTCCCGCACCGGTAAGTTCGATCAGGCCGATCGCCATGGCCAGGCTGGTGTTCTTGAAAAGCAGCAGTGTCTGGTTGGTCAGCGGCGGGATGGCGATGGTGAACGCCTGGGGAAGAATGACTTTACGCATAGAGCGCATATAGCTCAGGCCCAATGAGCGTGAGGCCTCCAGCTGGCCATCCGGAATGGCGCGTATCGCGCTGCGCAAATCTTCGGCGACATAGGCTGCCGTCACCAGTCCAATGGCAATCGTCGAAAACAGAAACTCGCCACCCCACTGATTGACGGCGTCGTTCAGCGCCATAGGCAGCAGCGCCGCGACCCCGAAGTACCAAAGCAGGATATGCACCAGCATGGGCACGTTGCGGTGAAATGCCACATACAGCGCAATGATGTAGTTAAGGGGGCGGCGATCGAGCATACGCAGTATGGCAAGCACGCTGCCCAGTCCGAACGCCAATAGCCAGGCAAGCGCAGTCATCTTGAGGGTCGTCATCAGGCCCCCAAGAATCAGCATGGGGTAGCCGTTGCTGAGCAACGCACCGAAATCGAGTGTGTAGTTCATGAAACGACCGCCCCTTTTTCCGACTAACCCTTGATTTCCTCAAACTTGAATTCGCGCTTGGTGTAGAACTTCGTGTCCTTGCCGAACCATTTGTCGAAGATGGTCTGTGCCTTGCCCGATGCTTCCAATTGAGCCATGGTCTTGTTGACTTCCGCCAGCAGTTCTTTTTCGCCCTTGCGAACGCCTATGCCCCAAGGCTCGGTGAACAGCGCCTTGCCGATGATTTCCGTCTTGACGGCCGACTTATCCGAGTCTTGCTTGAATTTCAGCAACATCAGTTCGGAGCCGACAAACCCCGAGACCTTGTTTTGTACCAGAGCCAGATACGAGGTTGGGGGATCTTTGAACGTAACGGTAGTGACGTCGGGGATAAGCCGCTTCGCACCCGCTTCGGAGGACGAGCCGCTGACGGCGCTGACCCGCTTGCCCGTCAGGTCAACAGGTGTCTTCAGCGTGCCGGCATCGGCGCTGCGGATCAGGATTTTTTGCGGACTGACATAGTCGGCATAGCTGTAATCGATTTGTTTGGCGCGGTCGGGAGACCAGCCCAGGTTGGCCGCCACAACGTCGACGCGGCCCGCAACCAGCTCGGGAATACGCGCGGCCACAGAAATCATCTTGACTTCGAGCTTGACGCCCAGGTGATCCGCTATCTCTTTGCAAAGATCGACCTCATAACCGACGACTTCGCGCGTCTTGGGGTCCTGGAAGCTGAAGGGCTCCGATGTGCCCAGCGTGCCGCAGACCAGCGTATTGCGGCTCTTGACGTCATCCAGCGCGTTGGCGGAAGCGGCGCAACTGGCGCCCAGGGCCAGCACCATGGCTGTGGCTTTCAATGTGTCTTTGAGTTTCATGAGTCTCTCCGAAGATGGGTGATTATTGTCAATTAACTGGCTGATATGGCCGCGCGGTCTTCTTGAGCATGCCGCGTCTCGTCTTGATGCCGGCTGCAAAGCTATTTCGGCATGCCTTCATGGCCATTGGCTGCATCATGCAAAAAGTTTCAGGGATGAAAAAGGGAATTAATGTTCAGCTTGAATATTCCCCCAGGGAATGTCTTTGCCTGTAAAGGTCGAACTTGCACGGAGGTATTTGTAAAGCTTTTATAAATCAATATCATGGAGGCATTTTCTGCTCTCGGTAGGCACTCGGGAAAGACCCTTGCTCTGGTTTGAAATGAACAAGAGGATAGCGCCCTATACGGGATAACACCTAGCGATTGCGGCGAAACTTCCAGGCGTTCTCATCACAAAAATAGATTCCATACCCATAAAGGGAATCCTCGGCGGAAACGCCGACACATCGCTTTATTTCATGTGTTCCTATACAAAAATCTCTCTTTCTTTAAACGGAGATCGATTCCATAATCGCCGTAGTTTCGCAACGCCAACTACGTCGAGAGCATCGTATGTCATCTTCCCAAGGCCAGTTTCTTCCCGCGGATATCATGTCCGAAGTCAAGCTTCGATTCCACCAAGTGGATCATGACCATACTGGGCAGAAACGCTTGTATTTTGATAATGCCGGTGGCGCTTTTCGATTGAAATCCGTGCTGGAACGCATGGCGGAACTGGATGCGATTCCCGACAATATAGAGCGGGCTCATACCGTCGCACGTTATCTTCAAGATATTCAAGCGGCCGGCGAGGCTGACTTCCGCTGCCTGCTCAATGCGCAAGGCGGTAGCGTCTGTACGGCTCAGACGGCCTCCGCGATTATGTTCGAGATGGTGCGCACTATCGCAGAGAACGTTGCTGGCTCCAACATGGTGACCACCACGCTTGAGCATCCGTCGTCGTTCGATGCCATGTCCATTTATGCTCAACGCACGGGTAAAGCGCTGCGGGTTGCCCAAAGCAATCCTGATACGGGCGGCATCGATGTCGACGAACTGGTGAGCTTGATCGACCAGGATACATGTTTGCTCAACGTCATCTACGCATCCAATATTTCGGGCGCCAAACTGGACTTGGAGGCGATTGTCCGGAAAGCGCGAGCCATCAAGCCGGATCTTTACATTCTTGTGGATGCTGTTCAACATGCGCCCCACGGGTTGATCGATCTACAGCGCACGCCAGTGGATGGCATCAATATTGCACCGTACAAGTTTTTTGGCGCGCGCGGTTCGGGGATGGCCTGGCTGTCAGAGCGGGCTGCAGTGCTGCCGCACCATAAGCTTCATGGAAAACCCGCCGGCGCATGGGGCCTGGGCAGCGGTGTGCCGTGGCAGTTTGCGGCCCTTACGGAAATTGTGTCCTATGTATGCTGGCTGGGCGAAAAATTCACCGGCTCCCAGGATCGTCGCGCCTTGTTCGAAAGCGGCATGAATCAAATCGAACTGCACGAGCGCGCCTTGCTATCGCGGCTATTGAATGGCGAAGGCGCGGTCAAGGGGTTGCGGCAAATTCCAAAAGTAACGGTATACCTGGACCATCCCGACCTGAGCAAACGCGATCTCATTATCATGATCGGCATTGGCGAGCTCGACTTCTCGCGGGCGGTCCTGGAATACGAGCGGCGCGGCGTCATCGTCTACGAGCGGGTTGCCAGCAGTATCTACTCCAAGCGCATGCTGGACTCGTTCAAGCTGAAGGGCGGCGTACGGGTATCGCCTTTGCACGTGCATACGCCCGAAGACATGGATGCATTTCTTAGGGTTACGGCGGAAATAGCCGGAGCGCTGGCTTAGCCCCCTTAAGCCAGCTTGACGTGGTAGCGGAACCTGTCTGCTCGCCCCGTCGCGCGCCGATACTCGATCGGGCGGCTTTCGAAGGTATAGGCCACCCGTTCGATTTCGATGACGGCGCTACCGGGCTTGATGTTCAATTGCTTCGATATCTCTTCCGATGCCAGGCCGGCGCGTAGGTATTCATCCGCGGATACGACATAGACGCCAAAATTGTCCTTGAGCAAGTCATAGAGTGGGTGGATTTTGAAGTCGGCATTCTTGATTTTCTCCCAGACGCTTGGCGTGAAGTACGAGTCCAGCACCAGGAACGGTTCGTTTTTTTGAAACCTTAAGCGCCGAACGAGGCCGACCTTGGTTTGCGGCTCCAGCTCCAGGGTGGAGGCGGTCTGTTCGTCCGCTTTGACAAGGGCTTTCTTCAATACCTCGACCTTGGGCGTGATGCGTGGATCGCGTCCCACCCCTTCGTAGCGGAAATACGCCTCCATAGTATTGAATAAAGGCCCGAGGACGAAGGTGCCTTTGCCGGGTTGGGGTTTTAGCAAGCCTTGTTTGACCAACTCCGCCACTGCGGCGCGCAATGTTCCGCGGCTGGCGCCGAAACGCGCCTCGAGTTCGCTTTCCGGGGGAATTTGGTCGCCCGGCTTCCATATGCCTTTTCGAATACAGGCTTCAAGCGCGGAGGCCACATCGCGGTAAAGCGGTGCGTTGGTGCGCACCAATTGGACTGTTGAGTCATTCACGAGATCTGACTCTCTTAAGTTATAAAATGTTGAGAAAATTCATGCCGATTATACGGGTGAGCGGGATAGAGCGGTTCGGCCAGACGCCTGGCGGCGCTGTCCGGAGGGCCTGCTGCTTGTGCATCGCATCCGTTTGACGATCAGAGGTCTGAGAATGTCGAGGCGCAGGAACCCCGAGGACAGCTTGTCAATTGCTTCGGAACCGGACGGGATCGGCGATTGACGATCAGCATATGGCCTAATTTTCCATCACGGTGGCGCGCCAATGGATGCGCTTTTCGTTTATGGGATAGCCGCCGGTGGCCGCATGCAGCAAGCACCGATTGTCCCATACGACATAATCCTTGGCTTTCCATTTGTGACGATATTCCATTCCCGGCGCTACCAACTGATTAAAGAGTTCGCTCGCAAGCTCATCGTTCTCTTTTTCCGTGAGCCCGACAAAGCGCAGAAAATGAACCGGATTGATGAATAAAGAATTGCGGCCGGTTTCGTTGTGCTTGCGAACCACCGGATAAACAGCCGGTGGAAGATCGCGATCTTCTGGTTCAAGCAAATCGATTCCCTGCCGCGTTCTGCCGCCATAGACATACTCTACCGAAAGACCCTCCAATCGGCGCTTTAGATCGCCAGACAAAGCGTCATAGGCCGTATACATATTGGTGAATAGCGTGTCCCCGCCGGAGGACGGTATTTCCAGGGCATACAGCTGCGTGGCCTTGCAAACTTCGGTATCCCAGGGACCGTCCGTATGCCAGTTAAGTCCCCGGTTATAGACCGCATCGTCCACTTTTCCCGCTACCGTCTTGGTGCCCAGGCCCATCTGTGTGAGTTCCGGGTAATTCGGATGGCGTGTCCGGTGTACTCGATGTGGTTTTAATCTTCCGAATCTACGGCCTTGCTCAAGAAATTGTTCGATGGAGAATTCTTGATCGCGTATGACCAGCACCAGCCTATCCAGCCAGGCGTCGTATATTCTCATCCACTCATCGTCGCTTAAGCGGTTCATGTCGACCCCGCTAATCAGGGCTCCCACATCGGTATCTGTTAGTTCAATTTTCATGATTTGTCCTTTTAAGGTGTTGTCCCGGATTCAGGAACTTTTGATTCTGCTGCTCGTACTCGCTGGCCCTGGTAAGCCGGCTCATCGTCGCTTTCGAAGCCAAGGCAACCCTTGCGCCGGGCTCTCTGCCCGCCGCCATCTCTTTTCCCACCGAGTAAAGCGCTTCTGCCGTGGCGCTCAAGGTTGGATGCCCCATCAGGCAAACTCGAACGCGGCGGCTCGCCAGGTAATCGATGTCCACAAGCTCTTTGGCTGGGCCTCCCAGAATAATGGGAAGCGTTATTTCCGAAGCGATCGCGTCCAGTTGCGCCCGTGTCTTCACATAGGGAACAAATGCCGCGTCGACTCCTGATTTTTCGTAGGCTCTGAACCGTTGTACAGCGTCCTTCAGGCTGGAGGTCGACAAGGCGTTCGTTCGGCCGAAGACTGCAACGCCGCTACCCGCTGCCGCCGCGACGGCGGCGCTTAGTTTTCCGATGCTTTCTTCCATGGATATCAGCTCGCCGCCCTCCGGCGAGCCAAATCGGCGCGGCAACAGCGTGTCCTCGATGGAGACACCGCAGGCGCCCATATCGGCCAGCTCTTGCATGGTCCGTATGACATTGAGTGAATTCCCGTATCCGTGATCCGCATCAACGAGCAAGGGGACGTCGCTGGCCCGGCAAATACGGCGCACTTGTTCGGCGAGTTCGGTAAGGGTGATCAAGGTTATGTCGGGCACGCCCAGAACGGCCAGCGCCGCCGCCGAGCCGCCCAGGACGCCGACCTCGAAACCCAGGTCTTCCGCAACGCGAGCGGATAAAGGATCATAGGTGGAAGCGGCCATGACACATCGGTCACCCTGCAATACGGAGCGAAGTTGAGCGCGTTTAGTTGCTATGGAGGATCGGGTAGGCATGATCATTGCGCGGAAATTCCTGCTTTTCGAATGACGTTGGTCCATAACTGAATTTGCTCCGTCAGTTTTTTTCTATGCGTTTCAGGCGTCGCTGAATTTGCATCGAATACGAAGGTTTCCATTTTTGCGAGGCGCCCCTGGATGGCGGAATTCTTGACTACGGCTTGCAATGCTTGCGATAGCTTTTCTACCACCGGTTTCGGTGTTCCGGCTGGTGCATAAAGACCGTACCAGGCGCTGATATCCAAGCCTTTCAGGCCCAACTCGTCGGTGGTTGATAATCCGGGGATGCTTTTCAGGCGCGTGGATCCCGTTATCACGAACGCTTTGACGCTATCCGATGTAATGTGGGGTACGATCCCCCCCGTTACGTCGCAAAGCAAATCGACTCGTCCCGCTTGTACGTCGATCAAAGCGGGAGCCGCGCCACGGTACTGCACCATGGTGACCTTTTCACCGACTATGGATTCGAACATAAGCGCGCACAGATGCGTGGCGCTACCCGCGCCCGATGAAGCAAACGTTACTTCTGTCTTCTTTGCTTTCACATAGTTCATCAGCTCCGCCATGTTCTTGGGCGGAAACCCTTTCCCACTGACAATAATCATCGGCATGTCGGCGAAAAGGCCGATATCCTCAAAACTGTCCAGCGGGGAAAATTGCAGGTCCTTGAACAAGGCGGGAGCTGTCGCCATGCCGATGTGGTGCAGCAACAGTGTGTAGCCATCAGGCTTTGCTCTAGCGACAAATTGCGAACCGACGACGCCACCCGCTCCCGATACGTTCTGTACAACTACTGACTGGCCCAGAGCATTTTGAAGCCCATCGGCCAATACGCGCGTGACCAGATCGCTGCCGCCGCCAGGCGCAAACGGTGTTACCAGCGTTATACCTTTGGAAGGGAAGTCGCCTTGCGCATGGACGCCTCCTTGAAACGTCAAGATCAGCGTCATAAATACTGTAGATATGATTTTCATGGGTCTCCTGTGATCACCTGTTGGCGATCAAGCTCCTTTGAGAGATTAATAATTGTTTGATACATGTCCCATTGTTCTCTAGTGAGGCCAGGTATCGATGAGCCATTCTCGAATGGATTTTATTGGATAATTCCTATACATATAAACGTATATACGTTTATATGTATAGGAATGGTAAAACAGATCTTTGATTCATGCAATAACAAGTTTTTCCTAGGCGAGATGGCTGGATGCTTTCCATGATCTCGTCCCTCACATTTGTCAAACCACTATGCTGTCGCAAATCGACTCCACCCTGCGAGGCAATTTCGCGGCGGAACTGGCGTCGATGCTGGCTTTGTTCGAACTGGCCGTGGTGGCGCCCGCGTTTCATGAGGTCCGGCACTGCACGCGCAATGGGCGCCAGCACGCTAATGGCCATCGTGCTGGAGGAAACCGAAATTTGGCGCCACGCAGGAGATCAACGAAGACTTGCGGCGTATTGCGCAAGCTTCGGTCGCTATTTCATCTTCAGTATTCTGGGTCTGCTCCGCCGGCTTGGCAAGCTATATGCCCAATGCGGCCGGCCTGCGCCGTTGTCGGCCATGCATTTCACGTGGCCTATCATGCGGCGCGCGAATTCAAAATCGATCGCGCTTCCTGGACCTTGCCGGCGTCTTATGCAAACTGGCTGGAACGGTGCTGATCAAGGACGTCCGAGTCCATCGCCTTGCATTGCCCACCATCAAGGCGATGGATTCGGATAACGCAGATGGATGGCCTGGATGGCATCCAGCACTTCTTCCGATAGAGTAACGTCGACGCTGTCGATGTTTTCCTTCAATTGGTCGAGCCGGGTTGCGCCTATCAGGTTGCTGGTGACAAAAGGCTGTTGGTTCACAAACGCCAGGGCCATGGTGGCGGGCGACAGGCCCTGGTCGCGTGCCAACTGCACATACTCGGCGGTGGCGCGTTCGGCCTGAGGCGAAGAGTAGCGGACGAAACGCGTGAATAGCGTCATGCGCGCGCCTTCTGGGCGGGCACCGTTCACGTACTTGCCTGCCAGCACACCCATGCCCAATGGCGAATACGCCAGCAGCCCCACCCCTTCCAGGTGGCTGAATTCCGACAGGCCGTTCTCGTAGATGCGGTTAAGCAGATTGTAGGGATTTTGAATGGAAACGATGCGGGGTAGCTTACGCGTTTCGGCAAGCTTCAGATATTGCGCCACGCCCCAAGGCGTTTCGTTCGATACCCCGATATGGCGCACCTTGCCGGCTTTGACGAAGTCTTGCAGCACCTCCAGGGTTTCCTCGATGGGCACCGTGTAGGCGTCGTCTTTCCAGGGATAGTGGGGGCGGCCGAATGTGGTTGTGGTGCGATCCGGCCAATGCAATTGGTAAAGGTCAAGATAATCGGTTTGCAGGCGCTTCAAGCTGGCGTCCAGCGCTTCGGTCATGTTCTTGCGGTCCAGATGCGTCTGGCCGCCACGGATATGGCCGGGGCGTTTCGGGTCGGTGGCGGGGCCCGAGACCTTGCTGGTCAGCACGATGTCCTTGCGTCGTCCCGTCTTGGCCAGCCAGGTGCCAATATACGTTTCCGTACGGCCTTGTGTTTCCGGCTTTGGGGGCACGGGATACATTTCGGCTGCATCCACCAGGTTCACCCCTTGCGACAGGGCGTAGTCGATTTGCTGGTGAGCTTCGGACTCGGTGTTCTGCTCGCCCCAGGTCATGGTGCCCAGGCCGATCAGGCTGACGTCAAGATCCGTGTGGCCAAGTTTGCGGTATTTCAATGTGCGCTCCGACGGTATGGTTTCAGGCAAGGCCGGCTGGCAGGCCGGCGATGAAATCGATGTTAACACCGCGGTCGAATGCACAGTGCCTGCTTTAAGCTTTTTACCCTATCGTAATAGGCAATGAAAAGCAGCCCGAAGTTTGGATCTTGTCCAACTTTGGGCTGCGGTTTACGCATGCAAAGGCTAGTTTCGACTTGCGGGGAGGTTATTCGATCTTGATTCCCGCGCGATCGATAACTCCGGTCCATTTTTTTACTTCGGCATTGACCAGGGTCTTGAACTCGGCGGGAGAGCTTGCCACGATCTCTACACCTTGCTTGCCGAATTTTTCGATCACATCTTGCTCTTGCAGCATCTTTACCATGCCTGCGTTCACCTTCTTTATGATGTCGGGAGGCGTGCCGGCCGGTGCCTGCATGCCGAACCAGACGGATACTTCGTACCCCGGTACGCCGGCTTCGGCCACGGTTGGCACATTGGGCAGCAGGGCGGCTCGTTTGGTGCCGGTGGCCGCCAAGGCGTTGAGCTTGCCCGCCGTGATATTGGGGTAGACATTCGGTAGGTTGTCGAACAAGACATCGATGTCGCCGGCCAGAAGCGCTGTGACGGCGGGGGCGCTGCCTTTATACGGGATGTGCGTCATCTTCGTGCCGGTTAACTCCAGGAACAGCTCCATCGACAGATGGTTCGATGATCCGGATCCCGTGGAGCCATAGTTGATCTCGCCCGGATGGGCCTTGGCGTAGTCGATGAGCTCTTTGACGCTCTTGAACTTTGAGTCGGCCCGTACAGTAAGAATGTTCTGCGTGCTGCCCGCCCAGATAACGGGTTCAAAGTCTTTGAGCGCGTCGTAAGGCATCTTGGCACGATAGAGTCCCGGCAGCGCCGAGAAGGGCAGCGGTGTGATCAGCAAGGTATAGCCGTCCGGCTTGGACTGGGCGACCGCCGTGTTGCCGATCAGCGTATTTCCACCGGGCTTGTTCTCGACCACCACGGATTGCTTCCATGCTTTCGTCAGATACTCGCTGGCCGTTCTGGCCAGCGTGTCATTGAATCCCCCCGGTGTATAGGGCACGACGATCCGTACAGGCTTGTCGGGATAGGATTCGGCTGCGTTTGCCGCCGATGCGGCAGTCGATGCCAGGGCCAGGCTCATCCCGCCCAGCAATAAGGCTAATTTGCTTATGTTCATGCTTGTCTCCTCGGCCCTGTGGGCCGTGTGTTATTGAACTAGAACTTCACGACATATCCCGGTCCGTCGATTACCGGGAAATCTTTGAATATGGACTCATCCACCTCCACGCCCAGGCCAGGGCCGGACGGTGGCTCCACGCAGCCATCCTGGCCGATAGAAAATGTGGCGCCGAACATATCGCGGAACGGATTGAAGTGCGAGACGCAGGCTTCAAAATATCCGGCGTTCTCCGTCGCTGCGAGGAAATGCAGGGTGGCTGCATGGTTCAGCCCAGTTGCCGAACTATGTGCATTGATAGGTATACGGAAGGCCGAAGCCATGGCGGCGATCCGGACGGCCTCGGTAATGCCGCCTGTCTTGGACAGATCCGGCTGCCAGACTTGTACGGCGCCGGCCTCGAGCATCTGGGCGAACTCGAAGCGCATGAAGTGGTTTTCTCCCGCGGCCAAGGGCACAAGCGGAGTGATCTTGGCGGCTTCGCGATAGGAAGCGAAGTCGTTGCATGCGAACGGCTCTTCCAGCCATCCGGCCTGGATGTCCGCCAGCACGGGCAATACGCGCCGGGCATGTGCAATGGTATAGGCGGTATTGGCATCCGTCAGTATGTCGATATCGTCGCCTAGCGCTTTCCTTACGTGCAAACAACGGGCAATGTCATCCTTGACCGTATCGCCAATACGTAGCTTGACGGCCCGATAACCTTGATCGACATACGATTGAGCCTCTTCCGCCAGCGCCTGCGCCGGCTGGTAGCCCAAGGCGATGCCGCCTGCATAGGCGGGCAGCCGCTTGCGCGAACCTCCCAGCAATTCATACAGCGGCATATTGGCGGCCTTGCCTCGGATGTCCCACAAGGCCATATCGATGCCTGATAGCGCCAGGGCTGCGCCGGCGCCCAGGCCATGGCTGGAAAATTGCATGCGGTGCACACGCTGCCAGGCGCCCACAACATCAGTCGCGGACGTCCCGACGAGCAGGGGCGACAGGGTGTTGTGGATATGGCTGACAATCGCTCCGGGACTGCGGCCTGGATGTGATTCGCCATAGCCCGTGATGCCCTCTGAGGTCTCGACGCGAACGACGATGGCATCGCGCTTCAGGGTACTGCCCACGCCCATGGTTACCGTCTTGCCCTCGGGCAGGCGATAGGAAAGGGGAATGGCGGTGATGCGGGTGATTTTCATTGAGTCTCCTTATTTTCGTAGCATGCGCGATTGACGACATTGTCCGGCCGCTCGCCACGGATGAGCGCCAACTGGGCCTTCACGGCCATAAGGCCCATGGCAAGCTCCGCATCCTGGGTGGTGCCGGCAAGGTGGGGGGTGAGGGCAACACGTGGGTGATTGCGAAGCCGGCTGTCCATAGGCAGGGGCTGGGTGGTGAATACGTCCAGCGCCGCGCCCCCGATGTGGCCGGCCTCCAGTGCATCGATCAGATCCGGTTCATTGATCACCGCGCCTCGGGCCACATTGACCAGGACCAGGCCGGGCTTCGCCCGCGACAGGACCTTGCGATTGACCATGCCCTGCGTGTGTTCGGTAAGCGGGCAGGCCAGCACAATGAAGTCGCTGGACTCGAATAATTCATCCAGCCCTGTGGAGCGGATGCCTTCAGGCAGGCGCGAGGGACTGCGCGTATAGGCCGCCACGCGCATGTCGAATCCCCCCGCGGCGATCTGGGCAATGCGGTGGCCGATAGCGCCGAACCCCACGATGCCCAACGCCCGTCCGCGCAGTTCGGATGTCGTGGCAGCGGCGGTCTTGCGCGCGTTCCAATTTCCTTGCCGTACCTGATCGTCAAAGAATCGGAAGCGGCGCGCGCTTTCCAGCATGGCGGTGATGGCATATTCGGCGACCGCATTGGCATTGACCGCGGGTGTGTTCGCAACGGGTACGCCATGCTGTGTTGCGCTGTCCACCGGAATGAAGTCCAGGCCAACGCCGTGGCGCACAATACCGCGCAATGCGTTGGGGCCTTCAAGCAAATCCGCGGGCAACTGCCGCCGCACGATCAGCCCTTGCGCATCCTGCACCTCGATGCGAAGCGCTTGTATGGCTTCCTGGGCCCCAAGGCTGACGTCCAGGATGGTTACCGTCGCGCTCTCGGCCAGCATTGCGTGCGCCGTGGGGTGAATAGCGTCGGTGAGGACGACCTTGGGCAGGGTATTAATGGGGTTCATGGCTATTTCGGCTGCCTTGTTATGTATGCGGTCATGGCGCTTATTTTATGTAGCCCAGAATCTGGGCAGTAAAGGTTTCGGTGCTTGCTCGTCCACCCAGATCCGGCGTTACCTGCCGATCGGGCGCCGATAGCGCCGCCTCGATCGCCTGCATTATCGTGGTTGCGGCCTTGCCTTCGCCCAGATGTTCCAGCATCATGGCCGCCGACCAGATTTGCCCGATCGGGTTGGCGATGCCCTGGCCTGCGATGTCGGGCGCAGAACCATGAACGGGCTCGAACATAGAGGGATGCTTGCGTTCCGGGTTGATGTTCGCGCTGGGCGCTACCGCTATGGTTCCGGTTACTCCAGGGCCAAGGTCAGACAGGATGTCGCCGAAAAGATTGGATCCGACCACCACATCAAAACGTTCGGGTGACATGACAAAGCGCGCGGCCAGTATGTCGATGTGATATTGGTCGGTGGCGATATCGGGGTATTGGGCCGATATCGCGGCAAATCGCTCATCCCAGAAAGGCATGGAGTGATAGATGCCGTTGGACTTGGTTGCAGAGGTAACGTGTTTGCGCCCTAGGCCTTTTGCCAGGTCAAAAGCGTACCGGAGAATACGGTCGGTGCCTCGGCGTGTGAAGATGGCTTCCTGGGTGACGAACTCGTGTTCTGTCCCCGCGAACATACGTCCGCCGACCTGAGAATACTCGCCTTCCGTGTTCTCGCGGACAATCCAGAAATTGATCTTTCGTTCATGTGCATTCGCAAGCGGGCAGGGCACGCCGGGAAGCAACCGTACTGGACGCAGGTTTACGTATTGGTCGAACTCCCGGCGTATGGGAATCAGCAGGTTCCACAGTGAAATGTGGTCCGGAACTCCTGGGAAGCCAACCGCGCCGAGAAAAATGGCATCGCTGTCGCGCAGCCGGTCAATGCCATCATCGGGCATCATTTTTCCTGTGGCTTTATACGTTTCGCAGCTCCAGTCGTAGTGCTTGTACCGGAGTCCGAAACCGTGCAGCCGGCTTACGGCGTCCAGTACGCGCAAGCCCGCGGGAACGACTTCTTTACCGATGCCGTCGCCTGGGATTACCGAGATGGTATAGGTGTTCTTGGACATGTTTGACCTTCGGTTATCGGCCGGCGGCGGTGGCCGGCTTGGAAAGATGATCAATAAGCACAGGCACGGGCGATTGGTCGAGTCCGGCCTGTGCCGCCTGGGCATACAGATCTTTGATTGCAAGAGCCAGGGCGCCTTGGGAGCCCTGTTCTTCCGCCATGGTGCAGTAATAGCCCATGTCCTTCAAGGCATTGGACATTGAAAAGCGGAAACCCGAAGGATCTTCCGACTCAATATAAGGCCGCAAGCGATTCAGCACGACCCCCCCGCCCCCACCCGCAGCCAGGATGTCGCAGAAGGTTTGCGGATCTGTGCCGGTTTGGCGGGCGCATGCCGACGCTTCGGCCAGCACGGCCGAGAAGCCCAGCGACACATAATTGTGCAGCAGCTTCATCTGATGGCCGGAGCCCACGCCGCCCGCATAGGCGATGTTTTCGGCGTAGCTCTGAAGGACAGGCAGGCAATCTTCGAAGACCTTGCGGTCACCGCCCACGATCAGATTCAAGCGCCCCTCGGCTGCCTCTTTCGGCGTGCGCGTCATGGGGGCGTCCAGGAACCGTCCGCCGGTTTCCTGGACCGCTTTGGCAATTTTAAGGGTCGACGATGGTATGGCGGTAGAGCAGTCGATGACCGTGCTGCCCTGCCTCAAGCCTTCCAGCACGCCGCCCTTTTGGAAGAGCACTTCTTCCACCTGGGGCGAGCCGGTTACGCAGAGGATGAGTATATCGACCTGGGCGGCCAGGTCGGAGGCCCGCTGGCTGGTCTTTGCTCCAGCTGCCAGCAGCTTGTCCACCGGCTGGTTGCCCGGATGATTGAGCATGGTCAATGGGAAGCCGTTGCGCAACAGGCTGGCGGCGATGCCCGATCCCATCAGCCCGACGCCGATCAGGCCGATATGTGGCTTTTGTTCTGTCATGAATGTGCTCCTGGAGTTAAGTCGGTTCTGTCTAGGGAGTGCCCAGACCGCCGGCGCAGATGTATTTGATCTCGACATAGTCATCCACGCCGTACTTGGATCCTTCTCGGCCGATGCCGGATTCCTTGATGCCGCCAAAGGGCGCCAGCTCGGTCGAGATGATGCCTTCGTTCAGTCCCACGATGCCCGTTTCGAGCGCCTCCGCGACGCGCCATGCGCGGCTGTAGTCCGACGTGTAGAAGTAGGCGGCCAGTCCAAATGGGGTGTCGTTTGCCAGGTCGATGACTTCGCGCTCCGTGCTGAACCTTATCAGCGGAGCCACCGGCCCGAAGGTTTCTTCCTGCATCAGCTTTGCCTGACGTGAAACATTCACAAGAATGGACGGTTCATAAAACAGGCCGCCCGATTTATGTGCGCGCCCGCCGATCAGCGCACTCGCTCCGCCGGCGATTGCGTCTTCTATATGTTCCTGTACTTTGTCGATTGCCGCTTGATCTATAAGCGGGCCCAGATCGACGTCCTCTTCCAAGCCATTGCCCACATGCAGCGCCAGCACCGCCTGCTTGAGACGTTCGGCGAATGCGTCGTAGACGCCTTCCTGGACAAAGATCCGGTTTGCACATACGCAAGTCTGGCCCGCATTCCGGAACTTGGAAGCCATGGCACCGGCCACGGCCAAATCGAGATCCGCATCGTCAAAGACAATGAAAGGCGCATTGCCGCCCAGCTCCATGGATATTTTCTTCATGGTGCCCGCGCATTGCCGCATCAGGTGCTTGCCCACGCTGGTTGACCCGGTGAAAGACAGCTTGCGCACGATGGGGTTGCTGGTCAGTTCCTCGCCCACAGTCCCGGAGTTGCCCGTGACCACGTTGAGTACGCCGGGCGGAATACCGGCTTCCTGCGCCAGCTCGGCCAGGGCGAGGGCGGAATAAGGCGTGGCGGTGGCAGGCTTGATGACGATGGTGCAGCCGGCCGCCAATGCGGCGCCCGCCTTGCGCGTGATCATCGCATTGGGAAAATTCCATGGCGTGATGGCGGCGACCACGCCCACCGGTTGCTTGATGACGACGATGCGCCGATCGGATGCGGCTGCGGGAATGACGTCGCCATATACACGTTTTGCCTCTTCCGCAAACCATTCCAGGAATGACGCCCCATAGGCGATTTCGCCACGGGACTCTTTAAGGGGTTTCCCTTGTTCAAGGGTAAGCAGTCTGGCTAAATCTTCTTGATGCGCCATGCACAGGTCATACCAGCGCCGCATCAACTGTGCGCGCTGTTTGGCGGCCATGGCACGCCAGGCGGGCAAGGCGCGATTCGCCGATTCGATGGCGCGGCGCACATCCTGCTGCGTGAGCGAAGGCACCGTCCCAAGCACGGACTGGTCCGCGGGATTGGTGACTTGAATGGTTTGCCCATTGGACGCGTCGGCCCATGCGCCATCTATATGGCATTGCTGGCGAAATAAGGAAGGTCTTTTCAAGTTCATCGGACGGTCTCTTGAGGGCGTGTGGAATTAATGGGGTCAAGCAAATTTGCCGGAATGGAACCTTGATAAAGGGCATCCAGTCCGTCCACCAGCAGCCAGCCCATGGCGTTGCGCGCTTCTTTTGTGGCGCTGCCGATGTGCGGCGAGAGGAACACGTTGTCGAGCCCACGGTAGCGCGGGTCGATGTTGGGCTCATTGGCGAACACATCCAGGCCCGCCGCAAAGAGGCGGCCGGTTGACAACGCATGGATCAAGGCTTCGTCGTTCACCAGCTCGCCACGCGATATATTTACCAGCACCGCGCTCGATGGCAGAAGCGCGATGCGCGCGGCGTCGATAATGCCTTTCAATTGGGGAGAACCGGGTACGGCGATCACGAGTACGTCGGCCACCCGCAGCGCTTCATCAAGCTCAGCATGGTAGATGGCGTTGGCCGCCTGCTCCCGCGGCAGGGAGCGCCGATTGTGGTAATGGATTTCCATACCGAAAGCCCGGGCCCGCAAGGCGATCTCCCGCCCGATACGGCCCATGCCAAATATCACAACACGTTTTCCTTTCAGGCCTATACCCAGCAATTGGGTGGGGCTCCATCCCGTCCAACCGCCGCTGCGCACCATGCGGTCTGCTTCATAACCTCGGCGGCAGGCGTTGAGCATCAACATCATGGCGATCTCGGCGCAGGCATCGCTCAGTACATCCGGCGTATGCAATACACCGATGCCCAATTCCCGGGCCACTTCCATATTGATGTGGTCGTACCCTACCGAGAGCGTCGCCACATAGCGCAAGGCGGGAGAGAGCCGCCGCAGAACGTCCTCATTGATTTGTTCGGTAGCGCTGGCCAGCAATACCTGGCAATCTTGCGCGGCATGCACGATCTGGCCAGGCGTCAGGATGCTGTCATCCTCGTTGACGTGTAGCTCATAACGCGACCGCAAAGCCGCTTCCACACTTTCTGTGAGCCGGCGGCACAGATATGCCTTGGGTTTTCTCGCGTTTTCCATCTCCTATTCCTCTTGTGATTTTTTAGTACTATCAATTCATATGACAAATTTGTCAAGAAATTCTTAAACTGATAGTATTCACCTTGTTCCCCAAGGAGAATACTCTTGGGCGAGCGGCTGGGAGCCAATGTTGGTTTCCCGCCGGCGGGCTAGAAGGATCAAAGGGCGGCCGTTGAGTGATGGAAGAAAACAAGCCAGGCGATGAAAGAACGCTTTCCGATAAGCTCACGGACATGCTGGCTCGGCAGATACGTAGCGGAGCGTATCCGGTGAATGCCCGGCTACCCACTGAAAAATTCATGACTGAGGAGTACGGTGTAAGCCGTACCGTCGTTCGCGAGGTTATTTCGCGCCTCAAGTCAGCAGGCCTGGTGGAAACCCGCCAGGGCAGTGGCACCGTCGTGCTGGATCCCGCGGCCAGCGATGCATTCCGACTGGGCAGGCCCGACGAAGACCCCGCGCGCGGGGTCCTGCGCATCATCGAGTTGCGACGAGGCCTGGAAGGGGAAATGGCGGCCTTGGCCGCGGAGCGGCGCAGCGAGCAGGACATGCGGCGTATTAACCGGGCGCTTGCTGAAATAGACTACGCCGTGCAGATGAATGGCGACGGCGTGGAAGAAGACCTGGCTTTTCACCTTGCCGTTGCCCAAGCCACAGGAAATCCGCATTATCCGGAACTGCTAGGCATGTTGACGCGGGCCTTGAAGGACGCCATACGGGTAACACGCGGGAATGAAGCGCGCCAAGCCCGGCTTGCCGAAGATGTGCGCAACGAACACGAAGCCATACGTGCCGCGATCGAAAGCCAGGACATTGAGGCGGCAAGGGCGGCGGCATTTCATCACATGCTGAACACCGCAAAGCGTATCCAGAACGTCGATGCCGAATACTGGCAAGGCGCCAGCAGCGCGGCGGCGGGCAGGTTGGCCCGTACCCGGCTGGCCGCCGAACTCAGGAAGGGAAGATAAGCATCCGGGATGCGATACGGCCGGCCTGCCCGGTGCAAGTTCCGGTCGGCCGTCATCGGTTCGGGGTCAGCTCAATATCGCCAGCTTCTTTCTTGAAATTAGGTCGAAGTCTATGTTGGCGCCCAGGCCCGGCATGGTCGGCGCGAGCACCATGCCTTCCTTGTTGACGGTAATGTCTTCCACAAGGCCATATTTTTGCGCGTCGTCGGGCAAAAGGACTTCGAAGAATTCCGTATTGCGAATAGCCATGGTGACGTGAAGATTGGCCACGTTGTTCAGCGAGTTGCCGCCGTGGTGAATCTCGAAATTCATGCCGAATGCTTCGGCGACGTGGGCCGCCTTCAGTATCGTTGTTATCCCGCCTTTTACCGCCACGTCGCCGCGCAAGTAGTCCGTTGCTTTTGCGGTAAGCCACGCGACGTAGGTATCCAGCCCTGCGATGGGGTACTCCGTTGCCATAATGGGTATATAAAGCTGCTGTTTAAGTTTTTGGTAGTTATAGATATCCCATTCCGCCAGAGGGTCTTCGTACCAGTAGTAATTCATCTCCTGTATGGCCCTGCCAACTCGCAGCGCCTGCGGATAGTCATAGCCCCAGGTCGAATCCAGCATCAACTTGTAATCATCGCCCACGGCCTTGCGTACGGTTTCGCATAATCGGATGTCTTCCTGCCAGTTCTGCGGAGGATGAATCTTATAGGCTGCCCAGTTTCTCGACTGAAATGACAGTGCTTGCTCTGCATAGGATGTGTGGTCCGGCAGTACGGCGGAGCTGGCATAAGCGGGGATGCGGTCGCGAAACGATCCGATCAAACGATGGATGGGAAGCCCGGCGACCTTGCCCGCAATATCCCACAGGGCGATATCCACCGCCCCTATGGAGCGGATGCTCGCGTTTCTTGACCGCTGCCAGAGCGTCTTGTTCAAGGCTTCGCGATCGAGAGGATTCTTGCCTAGCAGCGCGGGCTTAAGGAACTGGATAAGGCCCGGGCCGTCCATATCGGCTGGGTTGCGTGCCGAGCCAAGGAAGGCATGCCCCGCCACGCCGTCATCGGTAAGGATCTCCAGCAAGCCCAGCTTGCTTTCACCACCAAAACTGCCGGTGTGCTTTCCGTAGCTGGTGGCGGTAATGCCATCCCAGGAAAAAAGGGTCAAGCTGACGTCGGTGATTTTCACGAAGCAGGTCTCCTGATAAATGGGTCTTGATGCCGATTTTCGACCGCAACCTTACTCCTTCTTTCGCCCCATTTGGAATGAATGCCTGGCTTGTTAAGGGAAGCTTGGTTCCACGTCGCCGTCGAAGTAAGTGCAGTTATATTATGAATTGATAGTATAAATATGATCGATACGAAGTTTAAAGATGAGCCTGGAGTAAGTCCAGCTTTTTAAAATAGCCGCCTCGCTTCCCGCATCAATCTACCAGTCCCATGTATGCTTGGGAAATCGGAACCGCTGCATAGACCCTTGAATCGAATGAGAACAGATAGCCGCCTTTCACGCATGCTGCACGTCCTGCTTCATATGGCCAGGCATGACCAGCCTTTTACTTCCGAAGAGATCGCCGGCATGCTTTCGACGAATGCCGTCGTCGTCCGGCGCACGATGGCGGGTCTGCGGCGGGCGGGCTATGTCCGTTCCGAGAAAGGACATCGCGGCGGATGGACCATCGCCTGCGACCTGAATGAGGTTACGCTGCTGGATATCCACCAAGCCGTGGGTGGTCCCAAGATATTTGCAATAGGCATCGATAACGATCACCCCGAATGCGGTGTCGAGCGCGTTGTCAATGCGTCGCTCAAGGACGCATTCGAGCAAGCGGAATCGCTACTGATTTCTCGGCTCAAGGCTGTCAGCCTGGCCGATCTGGCGGGTAACTTCGATACCCTGTGCGCCAATAAAGGCAGTAGCCCTCACCGCCCAGCGAATACATAGACTCTCGGAATTTTCACCGTAAGCGGCTTGTTGATTAATGTCATGTATCAATATAAGATACGTGATGTTGAAAGAACGAACACGGGAGAATCTGATGGACTACGATGTCGTGATTATTGGCGGAAGCTATGCGGGCATGTCCGCGGGAATGCAACTGGCGCGCGCCCGCCGTTCGGTGCTGGTGATAGACGCAGGGCAAAGACGCAACCGTTACGCAGCCGCCTCGCACGGGTTCCTGACGGGCGATGGAACGCCGCCGGAAGTGCTTGCGGCACAAGGTCGCGCGCAGTTGCTTGCCTATGGAACTGTGGATTGGCAAGATGCCCTGGCTCAGCGGGCGGAAAAAACCGAAGACGGCTTTCTCGTATCCGTGGACGGAATGCCCGCGGTCAAGGGAGAGCGGATCATTCTTGCCACTGGAGTCGTCGATCATCTGCCCGATCTTCCCGGCCTGGCGCAGCGCTGGGGGCGCACCGTGTTTCACTGTCCCTATTGCCATGGGTACGAATTGCAGCAAGGGCGTATCGGCGTGCTGGCCAGCTCGCCGTTATCCATGCATCACGCGCTCATGCTTCCTGATTGGGGCGAGACCACATTTTTTCTGAATGGAAGCTTTGCGCCGGACAGTGAGCAGTTGGCGGCATTGCGGGCGCGCGGCGTCCATATCGAGGATGGCTTGATCGAACGCCTGACGGGCGAAACGCTGGATGTGGCCATGAAAGATGGCCGCATCATATCCTTGGACGGGCTGTTTACCATGACGCGCACGTTGCCGGGCAGCCCCATCGCGGCGCAACTGGGTTGCGAGTTCGACGAGATGCCCATGGGCCCGCAAATCAGGACGGACGCAATCCGGGCAAGTTCTGTTCCGGGTGTGTTCGCATGCGGCGATGCGGCCAGACTGGCGGGCAACGTGGCGCTGGCCGTGGGCGATGGCGCAATGGCGGGCACCGCCGCCCATCGCTCTTTGATGTTTGGCTTGTGAAGTGCCTTCGGATTATTCACCTATTCTGTCTTTATCCCGGCATTCTGGATCAGCGTTGCGGACACTATGGCTTCGTTCTCTATCATCTGATGAAATGCTTCGTTGGATCCGCCGACCGGATTCGTGCCCAGGGTATCCAGCGTCGCCTTGATTTTTGGATCTTGCAGCACAGCGTTGATTTCAGTATTCAGTTTCTTGATCACCGCCTCGGGCGTTCCGGCCGGCGCCAGCACGCCAAGCCATGTCAGGTGCTGAAAAGCTTGCCCAATGACCTCCGCGACCGTCGGGACCTCTGACAAGCTAGGCCAGCGTTCCTCCGATGTCACGGCCAGCGCTTTCAGTTTGCCTGCCTTGATAAGCGGCATGGCCGCGGCAAGGGTGGCCGTCACGATCGGAATCTGGCCGCCGGCCGCGTCCGACAAGGATGGCCCCGAGCCTCTGTACGGCGCATGTATCATTTTTATCCCGGTCGTATGGGCGAACATTTCAAAGGCGATATGGCTGGGCAAGCCGATGCCGGGGCTTCCGAAGGGTATCGATCCTGGATTGGCCTTCGCCGCCTTGATAAGGTCGGTCAAGGTGTCATAAGGAGCGTTGTTGGCGGCGACGAACACCGACGGCCCCCTGGTCAGTTCAATAATGGGAGCGAAGTCCGACAGTTGGTAAGGCGCCGGCTTGAACAGCGAAACATTGACCGTATGGTTGTTGCCGGTAAGCAAAAGCGAATATCCATCCGCCGCGGACTTGGCGACGATGTCCGTGGCGATGTTGCCGCCGCCACCTCCCTTGTTCTCGACAACGACGGGCTGGCCCAGCGTGCGTGAGAGGCGGTCGCCCACCATGCGCGCCACGGCATCCGCGCTGCCGCCAGGCGATGACGGCACGACAATGCGCAGCGGCTTTTCCGGCCAGGCGGCGCGTACGGACGCCGGCAGACCCATGGCCGTAACGGCGATCAACGAGGCGAGCAGGAGCTGTGGCAGATTGGCCTTTTGACGCGTATTCATATTTGTCTCCAATGATTATTAGTGTGTCTTACAAGGGGGCATCATCATGTGCGTGAACGACGCCGGCTTGTATGAGTTGTTGAATTTCCGATTCCGTATAGCCAATCTCTGCCATCACTTCCCTTGTGTGTTGCCCGTATAGCGGGGCGCCGCGCCGGGTGACCCCATTTCCGTTCGAAAACTTGATCGGCAGTCCCAGTGCATCGATCTCGCCCGCAACGGGGTGGTCCACCTTGATGACCATGTCGCGAACCCGTGTTTGCGGGTCGTCCAGGGTTTGCCTGATGTTCTTCACAGGCCCTGCGGGTACGCCGGCGCGCTCGAACGCCGCAACCCAGTAATCCGTCGGCCGGGTTTGAAGCACATCGGACATCAGCTTGACCAGGTCCTCAAGATGTCTCATGCGACCGCCATTATCGGCGAAACGTTCATCGGTCAATAAGTCCGGTAGTCCAAGGACTTCGGAAACGCCGATCCATGTGGCCTTGCTGATGGCGCCGATATTGAGCCAGCCGTCCTGCGTTGGAAAGGCCTGGTAGGGCGCGGCGACAGGGTGGGCTGAACCCATGGGGCCGGGTGAATGGCCGGTCGCCAATGCCATGGCGGCGGGCCAGTAGGTGTGGACGACGGAAGCTTCCATAAGCGATGTGTCCACGTACTGGCCTTGGCCGGTACGCAAGCGCTCGATGTAGGCGGCGAGAACCCCTGTCGCTGCCAGGATGCCGGCCGTCACATCCCCCACGGGGACGCCGACTTTGACGGGAGGGCGGCCTGGTCCTTCTCCGGTCAGGCTCATGAGCCCGGCCATGCCTTGCGAGATCAAGTCGTATCCGGCTCGTTGCGCATAGGGGCCCGTCAGTCCGAAACCCGTAATCTTGCAATACACGAGGCGGGGGTTCAGTTTCTGGAGCACGTCATAACCCAATCCCATTTTCTCCATGGTGCCCGGCCGATAGTTCTCGATGACGATGTCGGCTTGCTCCAGCAAGCGCTTGACCAGCGCCTGGCCTTGCTCCGCCTTCAAGTCCACGGCAACGCCGCGCTTGTTCCGATTGAGGATCATGAAGGACGCCGATTCGCCATGGATGGCGGGGGGCGTGGTGCGGCGGGTATCGTCGCCCCCAGGCAGCTTCTCTATCTTGATGACCTGGGCGCCCATATCCGCCAACAGCAGGCCGCCCACGGGCCCTGCCATGACATGGGCCATTTCCACCACACGAAGTCCGGCCAAAGGCCCTTTGGGAGTCGATGCTTGAACCATATTTCTTATGTCCCGGTAAAGGTCGGTGGGCGCTTAGCCAGAAAAGACAGATATCCTTCCTTGAAGTCATTCGTGTCGAAGCAGTCGTAGCCTTCGCTTAAGCTGGCCTCGTCAATAGGCGAGCCCTGAAGCAGCCTGGCGACGAATTTCTTGTGCCAGCGGGCCGACAAGGGAGCTCCCGCCACGATGCTGTTGACGATCCTCTGCAGGCCTTCCTCGTAGTCCGCATCTGCAAAAACACGCGTCAGCAGGCGCTTTTCATAGGCTTCGGCGGCTCCCATCAACCTTCCTTCCAGAAGCAATTCCAATGTGACCTGGGGGCCGGCAAGGCGCAGCAAGCCTTCCAGCTCCGGATAGGCCAGTACACCGCCCAAGCGGGCTATGGGTACGCCAAAGCGGCTGCTTTCATTGGCCACGCGCAAATCGCATACTGCCGCAAGTTCCAGCCCGCCTCCGACGCATATGCCCTGGACAGCGGCAATCGTGGGAATAGGACAATCGCGCACCGCATGCATGGCTCTATGCCCGTGCTTGCCGAACTCGATAGCCTGGGCCTTGCTTGCCCGAATTTTTTCAAATTCGTCAATATCCGCGCCGCTGCCGAATGCCTGGGCGCCCTTGCCGCGTATGACGATGCATCGCAGCTGCGTGTCGCTGCCAAGTGCAAGCACCGCGTCGCCCATTGCGATCCACATGGCCTGCGTCATGGCGTTGCGCTTGGCAACGTTATCTATGGTGATCGTCGCGACGTATCCATCGCGCCGCAGCCCAATCTCTCCACTCATTGACCGTCCTCCTGATAAGCTTCCGACTATAGGAGGGCCGGCACCCTTCGTAAAATATGAAATGCGTCTACCGCTATAGCCTATAGATATGGGACCATGTAGAGGCGAGGAGAAATGGTTTGGAACTGCGGCAACTGAGATATTTTGTATGCATCGTCGATGTCGGAAGTGTGTCACGTGCATCGCAGACCCTGCATGTGGCGCAACCGGCGCTAAGCCAGCAAATCAACCGCCTTGAAGAGGAGCTGGGCGTCAAGCTGCTCGTACGCAGCGTACGGGGTGTGACGCCCACCGAGGTGGGTGCGGCCATTTATCGACAGGCGCAATCGGTGCTCAGGCAAATCGAAGCAACCCACTTGATTGCCGCTCAGGCCGATAGTGGGCCGGCGGGCCCGGTATCGGTGGGCCTGCCCTGGACCATGTCAACATTGCTCGGCGTACCCCTTATGCGCGAAGTACGAAGCAATCTGAAGTCGATCCGGCTGGAAGTCATCGAGGGGCCCAGTTCCATGCTTGCCCAGCTTTTGGCACAGGGAAAACTGGATGTGGCCATTGCGTTCGACAATACAACCGAAGGCGGCCTTTCCATGATGCCGCTTGTCTCCGAGTCTTTGCATTTGGTCGGGCCGCATGGGGCGCTTGGTGGTCTGACAGAGTGCACGATGGAGTACGTGGCCAAACTGCCTCTTTTGATGCTCAGCCGCCCCAACGGCATAAGGGAAGAGATAGAGCGCACTTGCGCGGCGGAAGGCTTCAAGCCCGATGTCGTAGCCGAAATCAATGCGCCGGGCCTGCTGATCGCCGGGGTCCGGGCGGGACTGGGCTACACGATACTTCCCTCTTGTGCCATGGAGGAGCATGCCGGGGCGGCCGCGCTGGATGTGGCCGTAATCGAAGGGGGGCGCCTGAGCCGGACGGTTTACTTGTCGCGGTCGCGCCTTTTTGCCATGACGCCGGCGGCCGAACATATTTATGGCTTGCTCGAGGAACTGATGCATAAGGAAATCGAGGCTGGCCGCTGGCATGCCAAGTGGCTGTCGAACTCGGGGTCAAGGTAGTAAAGTTAGGTCTTCCCGACGACGACAATAAGGCATGGACATGAAGACGATCCAATATTACTTTTCACCGAAATCCCCCTGGACTTACCTGGGCCATGAAAGGCTGATCGGCCTTGCTCGGCAGCATGGCGCTCTTATAGAACCCAAGCCCGCCGACCTGGCCAAGATATTTCCGCTATCCGGCGGCCTGCCGCTGAACAAGCGCCCGCCTCAGCGCCAAGCCTATCGGCTTACCGAGCTGAAGCGGTGGTCGCACTACCTGGACTTGCCGCTTAATGTGCAGCCGAAGTTTTTTCCGGTCGACGAGACAGACGCCGCCAAGATGATTGCGTTGGTTCTCAAGGCTGGTGACAGCGAAGGCGCCTTGAAACTGTCCGGCGCGGTACTGCGCGCAGTCTGGGCCGAAGAGCGCGACATTGCCGATGCCGCGACCCTGATCCAGATCGCCAATGATTGCGGCCTGGATGGCGCCGCCCTGCATGCCGGCCGTGAAGCCGGTACGGATCTATACGAACGCTATACGAAGGACGCGATCGAACTGCAGATGTTCGGCGCTCCGTGGTATGTCTATCGCGGAGAATCGTTCTGGGGCCAGGATAGGCTGGAGTTCCTGGGGCGGGCCGTGGCGGCGGATTAACTGATCAAGCCGGGCTCAATTCAGATTGGCCTTGTCCAGGCCGAACACCTTGTCGGCCGAGCCCGGTGCCGTCGTGAAGGCGATGTTCACCCGGTTCCATGCATTGATGGACATCACCTCGAACGTCAGGTCGGACAATTCCTTTTCGGACAACTGCGTGCGTACCCGTTCGTAAATATCATCGGGCACTCCTTGTGCCGGCAGTTGAGTCAAGGCTTCCGTCCAGGCCAGAGCGGCGCGCTCCCGAGGAGAAAAAAGCGGCGATTCGCGCCATACATCCAGATGATGGATGCGCAGCGGCCGCTCGCCGTGGATGTAGGCCTCCTTCACATGCATGTCCAGGCAGAACGCGCAGCCGTTGATCTGCGAGGCACGGATGGCGACCAGGTGGCGGATCGTTTCCTCGATGGCCCCGGTCTTGAGCTGGTTGCTGAATTCAAGAAACTTCTTGAACAGTTCCGGCGATTGCTGCATGTAGTTGATACGCTGTGTCATGGTTCTCTCCAGGCGATGATGAAGAAGCATCCCGCGAGTTCGGGGCTTGTACGGCAACGTGCCGCTGGAGAACATCGTAGGCTTGAGCGGGGATCAGCGGTAGACGTCCAGTCGGACTCATGATGTTGACCTGAAGGCACCAAAAGAAGCAGCAACGTTTTACGGCGGGCGATTACCCGGCCCGACGGCCGTTCATTTGGCATGCCTCGATAATATGCGACAGCTTGTCCGGATTGCGTTGCACCTGGATCTGGATAATGCGCTCGCCGTCCGATTCAATCGCCATCGCGGACTCCAGCTTGCCGTCGATGAAGCGCAGGAAAGCCCATTGACCATTAAGGACGGCAAGCTGCATGCGCGCTTCTTCGCCGAAGCGCAGGAACGATGCGTAGAAAAGCTGTGCGATGCGGCGGCCGCCCACCAAGGGGTGGGGAAAACTGGTGACCTTTCCGCCGCCGTCGCCCATCAGCACGGCATCTTCGGCCAGCAAGGCGTTGATCGCGGCAAAGTCGCCCCCATGGACGGCTTGCGCGAAGGACTCCAGCAGGCGTAAATGTATTTCGCGCGGCACGGCGCGGCGCGCACGCCCTTCTTTCAGTTGGGCTTTCGCCCGGCTTACCAACTGGCGGCAGGCAGCCTGGGTCTTGCCTATAGTCTTTGCAATATTTGGATAGTCTTCGTCAAAGACCTCATGCAGCAGGAACGCCGCTCGCGCTTCAGGCGTAAGCCGCTCGAGCAGCGCCAGGAACGCCAGCGATACCTCTTGAGATTGTTCCTGAAGCTGTTCGGGTGTGGCCGGAAATCCGGTCAGCTCAGGTTCGGGCAGCCATATGCCTGTGTAGGCTTCGCGTTGCGCCTTGGCGGTACGCAAGCGATCGATGGAAATTCGCGTCGTTACGGCAACCAGCCATGCTTCTGCGTTATTGATCTCCGCTTGGGCGGCCGTGTGCCAGCGCAGCCAGGCATCTTGCACGATATCCTCGGCCTCGGCCACCGATCCGAGCATCCGGTACGCGATCTGCTGCAATCTGGGCCTAAGCGAATTAAAAGACTGTGCGTCGTCATTCATGCTTGAACGTCCATGCGTACGGAACGGGATGGTCCTTAGGCCGTGCTACCGGCCGTGGGTTTTTTTTTGTCCAGTCGAATCGACAGCAGCAGCAACACCAGCCCGCCCAGCGCCAGAAGAGACCCCACCCACCCGGTCGAGGCCCACCCGAAGCCGTGCGCAATGGCCATGCCACCCAGCAAGGGGCCCAAAGCATTTGCGAAGTTGAAGGCGGAGTGATTGAGCGCCGCCGCCAGGCCTTGCGCATTGCGTGCGATATCCATCAAACGAGTTTGAAGGATGGTGCCCAGCGCGCCACCGATGCCGATGAGAAATACGGTAATAGAAATACCCCATAAGCTGGGGGCTGTAAAGCTGAAGAGCGCGGTGGTGGCGGCGCTCCAGAGCAGCACGCCGCCTATCGTGGGCATGAGCGCATGGTCGGCCAGTTTGGGCACGACGATATTGCCGACCGTCATGCCCAAGCCAAAGATGCCCAGCACGAAAGGCACGGTTTCGGGGGAGACCATGGTGACCTGCATCAAGGTGTCGGCCAGGTAGGTGTAGACGGCGAACAGGCCCCCAAAGCCGATGGCTCCTACGGCCAGGGTCAGCCAGACTTGACCATGCTTGAGCGCGCCCAGCTCGCGCAGCGGACTGGAGCCCGGCGCCGCAGGGGATTTGGGGCTCAGCAGGGCAAGCAGTATCACTGTCAACAGTCCGGTAAAGGCAACCAGGGCGAATCCCCATCGCCACCCTACGGAATGCCCCAGCCAGTTTGCCAGCGGCACGCCGACGATGGTGGCGACCGTAAGGCCTAGGAACATGCGGCCGACAGCCTGGTTGCGCTTGTTCAGCGGTACGAGCGATACTGCGACCAAAGCGCCGACGCCGAAGTACGCCCCATGCGGCAAGCCGCTAAGGAAACGCAGGGCCAGCATCCATTCATAGCTGGGGGCGAAGGCGCATAGGCCATTGAATAAGGCAAACATGGCCATCAGCCAGATGAGCATGGTCCGCCTCGGCACGCGGGCGCCCAGTACTGTGATGACCGGCGCACCGACAACCACTCCCAACGCATACGCGCTGATGACATGTCCGGCGGTAGGGGCATCGACGCCAAGGTCCTTGGCGAAATAGGGCAGCAGGCTCATGGTGGCGAACTCTGTCGTCCCAATGGCGAATGCCCCCACGGCCAAGGCGAAGAGCACCCAGCCGGGAGAGTGGGGTTTATTTATTTTGCGGGACTCGGCCATGGTGAAGTCGGTGTGCGCCGTTCAGGGTAAACCCTGATTATACGGGTGCGCGTTGCCGGTGCTTCTATGGCCGTGGATTTCTTGCTGAGAGCATGAATGCTCAGGATCCGTTCATCAGCCGCTCGACGATCATTCTTGCAATAGGTATTGCCGATGTAGCAGCGGGCGAGGGCGCGTTACACACATGAAGAGTGCGGGGAGTCTGATGAAACAGGAAGTCATGGACGAGCTTCCCCGAACGGGTAACCGCTTGAGCCCGAATACCGCTGCGATACTCGCCAAGGTCCGAAGCGGTCAATGCTGGGCAATATTTTTGGCAGCTCTTCAAATAGGCCGTCTTGGATAAAGAGCGGTATAGCTCACCGGCTGCCGAACGCATGTGCTCATGGGCCACTTTCCAAAACCCTGGAAATCTTAGGTACTCGGATACATCTTTGGCATTGATGCCGAAACGTTTATATTTTTCGCGAGCCAGGCTTAGTACAGCATTTGGGCCGGCGATGAGCGGGCCATCTATCGTTGGCGTCAAATGGACGCCGAGAAACGGTAGCGCTGGATCGGCCACCGGATAAATCATGTGTCGCACGATTTTCCGTTTCGCAGGTGCAATGCTGTAGTATTCGCCTCGAAACGGCACTATTTGAAAGTCGATATGGGCGCCGCTCAGCACGGCCAAGCGGTCGGCCTGAAGTCCAGCGCATACGACCAGTTGCCTGCTGCGCCAATTGCGCTGGCCTGCGCGTACGCTGACATACTGATCATCTTCATGGATGCCATCCACGTGGGTGCCTAATGCTGTTAAGCCGCCAAGCCTTTCGAATTTTGCTCGCATGGCTTGTGCAACACTTTTATAGTCGACGATACCGGACCCAGGCACATGCAGCGCTGCAAGCCCCGTTATCATCGGCTCACGTTTCAGAAGTTCGGATTTCGTCAGTAATGTGGCTTTGACGCCATTCGCATAAGCGTTACTTTTCAGTGCATCCAGTCGCTCCATCTCGACTTGGGACGTGGCCACGACCAGCTTGCCTATAGTGTCAAACGTAACGCCATTGGCAGCGCAGAATTCCTTGGTAGCGATTTCGCCGTCTCGGCATAGCTGGGCCTTAAGACTTCCGGCGGGATAGTAAATGCCGGCGTGAATGACGCCGGAGTTATGTCCTGTCTGATGGCTCGCGACGGCAGCTTCCTTTTCCAAAAGCATGATCTTGGATCCGGGGTGCTTCTGCAGCAGCTCAATCGCGGTTGCCAACCCCACGATACCGCCGCCGATGACGCAGTAATCGAGCATTGTTTGGGTTTTCCGGAAAAAAGTTTAGAAGGCGGCATCATATGCCGCCTTCATGCGATGTGGCCGCTCGATTACTTCTTGCGGGCAATGAAGTCCATGACGTCCGCCGCTACCCGCTCGGGCTCAAGAAATGCGATGCCATGCCCGTAGTCGGAATAGATCTTGAGCTCGCAATCGGGAATGAGGTTGCGTATGCGCTCTTGCTGCTCGACTGGGCAAATGCCGCTGCGATCGCTGCTTAAAAGCTGTACAGGGACTTTCATTCCCGGCAACTGGTCTGTCAGGTCGGCCAAGGACTGCCACTTCCAGTGACCAATATAGGAATGCGTAGCGATTTTCTTTCGCTCTTCCTTCTGCCAGGCTTGGAAACGCTCGTTTCCTCGCTTGGGGTCCGTGACCCAGGTAGTCCCAATTCGCTCGTAATAATCGGCCATCCCGTATTTTTCTATTGCCGTCGCTGGATCCTTTTCTCCGGCAGCCCAGGCTTTCTCGAAGTCGGCGGGTATCTTGACCAGCGGCGCCTGTATGCAGGTCAAGGTGTGGACCCGCTCCGGGAACATGAGAGCGAAGTTGGCCCCGGTAATTCCACCGCTCGAGTCACCTACCCAGTGGATTTTCTTGATGCCGAGATGATCCATGACGCACAGAGCGTCTCGAGCATAACGCTGCACCACGGTTACCCCATCATCCACAGGGGCGCCGGACAACGTCGAGCCGGGCGGAGGTGCCGTCGATGCTCCGCGTCCGCGTTGATCCCAGCGCAATACCCTGAATTTTCGGCCAAGGTATGGCACCATTGGAGCGTAGAATTTTTTATTCAATGTCGACCCGTGAAGCAGGCCTATGGTTTCGGCCTCGTCGTCCCATGGGTTCGTGAAGTCATCAAATTCGTAATCAATCTTTATGCCGTCATCGGTCGTTACGGTAGCCATCTTTTTTCCTCCTAGTGATTAAAGTGCTTCCAGTTTGTCCTTGAGCTTGTAATACGCCGTTCCAGCTTTTAGCAACGGCAAGCGCAATCCTTTGAAGGGGATCGGTTTGAAGGCCCCTTCAGACATGGCGCCTAGTGAGCTTGTGTCTCCGGTAATTCTTCGAGCCAGGTATTTGCCCAGCAAATGTGTTAGTGCGACGCCTCGTCCACCGTAGCCAATGGCATAGAACACGCGTTTGCCGATGGCGCCAATATGTGGAAAATTATCACGTGTGATTCCGACGACTCCCGTCCATCTGTAGTCGATTCCGATGTCGGCGAGATTCGGAAAAACATGAATCATTTCATCCCGCAATCGTTGATGGTTCTTTGGGTGGTCCTGGTATGCGGGCTCGCCTCGACCACCGAACAGCAACCTTCCGCCATCGACAAGCCGGTAGTAATTAAGCAGGTTTTTGGTATCTGTGACCAGATGGTTCTGCGGCAATATGGTTGCACGCAATTCGGATGGCAAAGGCGCGGTTGCCACGACAGCCACGGTAATCGGCAAGATGCGGCGTTCGATGTCCGAAGCAATAGGAAGCCCTTCCGTGTATGCATTGGTGCAAATCAACGCATGCTTGGCGCGTACTTCTCCTTGTGCCGCGGTAACCACAACGCCCTCCGATTCCGCCACGACGTTATCGACTGCCGTTCCTTCAAAAAAAATCACACCGCGTTTCGCCAGCGCTGCTCTCAGGCCTTTACAGTAATTGAGTGGATGCAGGCCCGCCGACCGAGGATCAAAGTAGGCGCCAGCATAGAGTTTGCTTCCGATCAGCTCGGCCGTTTGCTGCTTGCCGACAAGCTTTATCCGGGTGTCTCCGATTTGGCTTTTCAACCAGCCGGCGTCAGCTTCAAGCCGCTGCATCGCACGGGCATGGTAGGCCGCCGTCAGATGCCCATAACGGGAGAATTCGCAATCTATACCGAACGAATCGACGTTTTGTTCCAGGCTGTCTACAGCTTCGTGGATGTAGCCGTATAGCTGTTTTGTGGCTGCGTTGCCAAATTGCGCGGCCATTTCGCTCCAGGATGACTTGTAGCGAAGTACCGCCATTCCTCCGTTACGGCCGCTTGCTCCCCAGCCGACGCGTCGCGCCTCCAGCACTATGCAAGACAGGCCAAGCCGCAACGCCTCGGCGGCTGCGTTTAGGCCGGTAAACCCCGCGCCAATGATGACAACGTCGGCTATTTGCGTGCCGCTGAGGGCGTCATGGGCTTCACCCTCCAGGTTCGGCGACGGAGTGTCTGCCCATACAGAAGCTGCATGCGTCGGTAAATCCGCATCATGGCGGTGGGCTGCAATGTTGTTCGGCGCTTTCATTAAAGAGCGCCTTTTTTGTTCTTGGGTAACGACACAGGATTGTCTCCATAAGTATTTGTGTATCGATATTCAATTTGCTTGCATCGATAGTCGATAGTATGTCATACTCCATCAACAGCTGCAATACCGTTGTGACAGCAGCCAAGAAAGATCAAAAAACAATAGGAGACAAGCTTATGAATCGAATTCGGCGCATAGTGCATGCCGTCAGCTTCGGCATGGCGATATTGAGCGCAGGGACAATTGCCGCGATGCCGCTGCTCATCGGCTATTCCACGGTCATGCGGTATTTCGTAGGCAGCGCGCTTTCCGTTACGGAAGAGTTATCCAGCTTTCTGCTGGTCTCATGCGTTTTCCTGGGCCTGCCCTATGCGGCGCTTAAAGGAAGGCACATAGCAATTTCAGCACTGGTCCCGCTGCTAAGTCCCGGCTTGCGCATCCTGATGACGGTGCTTGTCCACTTGACGACCCTCTTGTTTCTTGGGCTTCTTGCCAAGTTGACTTTTGATTTTCTGGTAATGGGTTATCAGCTTAATTCGCACAGTGAAACCGCATATATTTACGAGCCTCCCTGGCGAGCCGTGATGGTCGTGAGCACCGCATGGCTGGCTGTTGTCGTTGTGTATCAGCTGTGCGAGGAAATATTCTTTCCCGCCCACGCTGACAACCAAGTTTGAACGGGACGGCATCATGTCGACACTAGCAACCACATACCTGCTGATAATCATGGCCGGCGGCCTCTGGATGGGAGTCGGCCTGGGCGTAGCCGGCCTCATCATTCTGTATTTCTTTGGCGGCGGAACGAATTCCTTCCAGATTGCCACTGTCGCAATCTGGAACATGCTGTACAGTTTCCCTTTGGTGGCCTTGCCGCTATTTATCTTGCTGGGCGAGCTGCTGGTCCAGTTCGGATTAAGTATTCGCGTGTATCGTGCGCTGACTCCTTTGTTTGAGCGCCTGCCTGGAAAGCTGCTGCTATCCAATGTCGTGTTGTGTTCCCTGTTCGGCGCAACCAGCGGCTCGAGCATGGCCACCGCCGCGACGGTCGGTTCAGCAGCCTATCCCGAGCTGCGGGCGAAGGGCTATAACCGCTCCGCCTTGCTGGGCAGCCTGGCGGGCTCGGGAACATTGGGTATTCTCATTCCACCCAGCATTCCCATCATCATCTACGCATCCCTGACCAATGTATCGGTCGGAGCCAGCTTCGTCGCCGCAGTCATCCCCGCCGTCATTGCAGTCTCTTTGTTTCTGGCCTTTGTCATGCTGCAGGCCAAATTCCGGCCCGAATACACCCCTTCCGCCGGTGAAGTACTGCCATTGCGGGAAACTTTGCCGGCCCTGGTCAATCTGTTGCCCGTGGTGGCGCTGATCGGTTGCGTGATGGGGACGATCTATTTTGGGCTGGCCACGGTAACGGAGTCGGCCGCCCTTGGGGTTCTGGCGTCTGTGGCCATCGGCTTGATGTACAAGGCCTGCTCGTTCAAGCGCCTTGGCCGCGCCTTGATGGGAACCAGTGTCACCTGCGCATCGATAGGCTTCGTGATGATGGGCGCGATGATCTTTTCCATGGCTCTCGCGGTGGTAGGCCTTCCTCGGGAAATAGTCGCATATGTACAAGATCTTCAGATGTCACCCTGGATGCTCTTGATTGCCATTTATATTTTCTACTTCATTTTTGGCATGTTCATCGGCGCAACCGAAATGCTGGTCACCACACTTCCGTTCACCTTCCCTTTGATACTCGCTTTGGGGCATGACCCCGTTTGGTTTGCTGTCGTGATCGTGATCCTGTGCGAAGTCGGCCAGATCACGCCGCCTGCGGGCTTTGTGCTGTTCATACTAAAGGGAATAGCAGGCAAGGACACTACGATGGGCGAGCTGGCGCGTGGCTCGATACCTTACATCATCCTGCTTTTGACGGTGCTGGCCTTGATCACGGTTTACCCGCAGCTTGCAACCTATTTGCCCAGCGCCATGTAGCCCATAGCTAAGGCATCAGGTCATATGTCGATTAGAGGAAAATCAGAATGATAGAAATTGGAGTGGACATCGGTGGAACGTTTACCGATATCGTGTGCAGGGATGACGGCAAACCGCTGCATGTGGCCAAGGTTCCCACATCGCGGCCCGACCCCAGCCAGGCGGTACTGACGGCGATCGAGCCGCTGTGTCAAGAGTGGGGGATTGCTCCCGAAGGCATACAGCGTTTCATTCATGGCACCACCGTCGCCACCAACGCGGTTATCGAGCGTCGCGGCCCGCGTACAGGGTTGGTCGCCACCAAGGGGTTCAAAGATATCCTGGAACTGGGCCGGCAAATGAGAACCTCCGTCTATTCGGTCAGGCTAGAGCCGGAGGTTCCTTCCTTTCTTGCGCCGGGAGAACTCCGTGTCGAGGTTCCCGAAAGAATCTCCGCGCGCGGAGAGGTTATTACAGAGCTGGATGAGGCGGCACTGCTGGAAGCGGTGGCTTCTCTCGTCGATAAGGGCGTAGAAAGCATAGCCGTATGCTTCCTGTTTTCCTTCCTGAATCCTGTACATGAGCGCCGGGCGGCGGAACTGATCCGCCAGACTTATCCAGCCGTGTATGTCTCGATATCGTCTGAAGTGGATCCAACATTTCGTGAGTACGAGCGTACGGTCGTTACGACGTTGGATGCCTACATAAAGCCTGTGGTGAATACCTATCTGTCAGACCTGGAGTCCGGATTGGCGCAGCGCGGCGTTAGCGCCCCGTTGCAGATCATGCAATCGCGGGGCGGCATCTCACTGGCTGGCATCGCCCGTGAGCGGCCGGTCCGGCTGTTCCTCTCAGGGCCGGCTGCGGGAGTCATCGGCGCCCAGCGCATGGGCACGATTGAAAAGATCGAAAGTATCATTAGTGTCGATATAGGTGGTACAAGCTCGGACATTGCATTGATTCGGGCCGGAGAGCCCTTGATTCGCTCACAGGGGCTGGTGGCGGGATATCAGGTGCGGGTGCCCATGGTCGACGTAAACGCCATCGGCGCCGGCGGGGGAAGCATGGCCTGGATAGACGGGGCTGGGGGGTTGCGGGTGGGACCGCGATCGGCGGGCTCCGTCCCCGGCCCGGCCTGCTATGGCCAAGGAGGAACCGAGCCCACTGTGGCGGATGCTTCCATTGTGCTGGGTTATATAGATCCGGATTACTTTGCGGGCGGCCGATTCCCATTGAAGCCCGAGCTGGCGCATTCGGTAATTGCGGAAAAGATAGCTGGGCCATTGGGAATATCCGTTCGCGAAGCGGCTCTGGGCATACATCGTGTCGTGGCCGCGCAAATGGTGGAAGGAATCCGGCTGGTTTCCATACGGCAGGGTTTCGACTCCCGCGAATTTACCTTGATGCCCCTGGGTGGCAGCGGCGGCATTCACATATGTGCATTGGCGGCTGATCTTGGCGCGTCCCGGATTCTGCTGCCTCAGCATCCCGGCGTTCTTTCGGCATTGGGCATGTTGATGGCGCCGATCGAGCACGAAGTATCCATGGCCTTTCCGACGCCGCTGGCTTGTGCCGACCTTGCCGATATCCAGAAGGCCATTAGCGAACTCGATGAACAGTGCGCAACGCTGATGTCGCACGAGACCAAGGACGCCGAGCGCGTGACGATTCAGTACTTCGCCGACGTGTGCTACATAGGCCAGGCGCATCACATAGAGGTGCCGTTCGAGCTCCGCATGGATACTCTGCTGCAGTTGCGCGAAAGGTTCACGCAGGCGTATCAGCGGGTTTTCGGCCATAGTCCCGGAACAGCCGAGAAAATCGTGAATCTACGCGCGATCCATCGGCTGGAGCCCGAAACCGGCGATATGGCGCCCATGTCCTTGAAAGGCGGTTCCGACCCGGCGAAGGGGTTGCGTGAGATCTCGGTCATTGGCCATGAGGAACCCATGGCGGCCATGGTTTTGGCCAGGCATGAGCTTGCGGTCGGAGCGAGATTCGAGGGACCGGCCATCCTGGAGCAACCTGATTCGACGACGATAGTCTATCCCGGCTGGAGCGCAAGTGTGCAAGAAAGCGGAAATATCATTCTTACTAAACCTGAAGTGCAATAGGGCGGTCTCATGACACAGCAACTTGATCCCATAACTATAGAGGTCGTGCGTAATAAGCTTGAGGGCATCGCCAATGAGATGCAGATGACGCTATTTCACTCGTCGTTCTCGCCTATTGTTAGGGAAGGCCTGGACGCATCCGCGAGCCTGTTCACCATTGATGGCGAAACCCTGGCTCAGGCAGTGGCCATTCCCATACACCTGGCAACGCTGATTCCGGTTGTGAAAAGGATTATTCAGGAATTCCCGCTGGACACCATGCGCGATGGCGACGTCTACATGATGAACGATCCCTATCTTGGCGGAACGCACCTGCCCGATATCGGTATTGTCATGCCCATATTCTGCCAGGGTGAACTCATCGCCTTCAGCGGCTCCATGACGCATCATCAGGATATCGGAGGGATGACCGCGGGATCGGTGCCCACGAACGCCACCGAGATATTCCAGGAGGGGCTAAGGCTTCCCCCGCTGCAGTTGCGCAGCGGGTCGGAGATGAACGAGAGCATTGTGAAGATCATGCGCCTGAACAGCCGGATACCGGATGTCTTCATTGGCGATATCCACGCACAAATCTCGGCATGCACTATTGGCCTTAATCGCTTGAAGGACTTATCGGAAAAATTCAGTGCCTCGCTGCTTCGAATGATATTCAGCGATTTGCTCGACCGATCCGAACGCATGACGCGCGATGCGCTTCTGGCTATCCCCGAAGGCACGTATCGCTACGTTGATTACAACGATAACGATGGTATAGAACTGGACAAGCGGATCCGGATAGAAGTGGCTGTCACGATCAAGGATGGCCAGTTTCATTGTGACTTCACAGGGTCCAATCCCCAGGTCCGCGGGCCGTTCAATGTGGTGCCTTCGGGATCCATGGCGGCAGCCTACTTTGCAAGCCGCGTTATAACGGGAAGCGACATCCCGACCAACGGAGGGTGTTTCAGGCCTGTGTCCTTGCATTTGCCGGCTGGCAGTATCGTCAATCCATCCGAGCCTGCACCGGTGAACGCCAGGACGGCTACGATCAAGCGCATAACCGGAGTTATCCTGGGGGCGCTTCGTCAGGTCGTCCCCGAGACCATCGGAGCCGATGCCGCTGGAGAAATGCTGCTGCTTTCGTTCGGTGGCCACACGCGGGACGGCAAGGCATTTGTCGTAGGCGAGCTGATCGCCGGCGGCAGTGGCGCGGGCCATGATGGCGATGGAGTCGACGTCATCGAAACCGACGCCACAAACTGCATGAACCTGCCGGTTGAGGCGCTCGAGTCGGATGCCCCGATTCGGGTGCATCAATCTGCGCTGCAGATCGATTCGGGCGGCGCGGGCCAGCAGCGCGGCGGATTGGGCATCGTACGCGAATACGAGATACTGGAAGGCGAAGTAAGTTTCACTCACCGAGGGGAGCGGCACTACTGTGCGGCTTCAGGCGCAAACGGCGGTTCGTCGGGTGCGATGGCGCAGACCATCATCACGCGTGCAACGGGCGCCAAGGAGATGGTCCCTTCCAAGCTGGTGACTACCTTGTTCAAGGGCGATCGTATACTGATCAAGACGGCGGGCGGCGGAGGCTATGGCGACCCCGGGTTGCGCGAGCGACAGTCGCTGGAGGCGGATATTCGCAACGGAAAAATCAGTGAGGAAGCCGCGGCTACGCTGTATGCACCGAATATTTCGGGGAATCTCGCCGGCGGCGGCAACTAGCCTGCGGATGGGGGCGCCTTGCCAGCGCCGATGGCAAAGGGTTCCAGTTCGGCCGGGCTAGGATCGCGAACCGATATCAGCCGGGCCGTTTCCATGACCAAAGGAGCCAATTGCCGCCTCAGGTCGGACAGGCTCCAGCGCGTTTCAGGGGCCGAGATCGACACGACGCCGATCGGTACGCCACTGGTGTCCAGCACCGCGGCGCTGACATTCATGTCGCCGGCATAGTATTCGCCATTGGCGTAGGCATAGCCCGAGTCGGCGGCTTCGTCGCATAGCTCCAGGAGCTTATCGATATCAGTCACTGTAGTGTGTGTATAAGGCACACGTTCCGATGCCGCCAATATTTCCTTGCGTTGCTGAGCCGGCAGGCGGGACAGGTAGGCCCTTCCCGCGGAAGTGCAGTACATAGGAAGCCGGCGGCCCAAGGGCATATGAACCGGCGTCCTCCTGCTGGTGGGAAACCGTCCGACATACACCATGTCGCTGCGGTCGGGCTCCGAATAATTGACGGTTTCCCCGCAGGTAAGGTTCAGATCCAGCAGAAAGGGATTTGCGCGTTCAACGTTCTGGTTGACCAGCAAATAGCGATACCCCAATGCAAGCGTTGAGACGCGCAGAGAATATCGCTTGTTGACCGGGTGCTTCTGCAGGTAGCCCAATGCCTCGAGTGTGTAGGTGAAACGTTGTGCGGCGCTGCGGCTGATGCCTGTTGCCTTGGCTATGTCCGACAGATTCATGGTCCGCATATCGGGACTGAACGCCAAAAGAATAGCCAGGCCCTTTTCAAGCGATTGGTTGAATAAGCCATTCCCGCTGTGATCGTTATTTTTTTTGTCAGACACTTATATCCATCCGTAGGGAAAACCGGCATGCGTTACGGCATGCCCGGGTGTATGTGCAGGATCGCTGGTTACATACCCCTTCATTTTAGCAAACAACCGTTCGGCGTCCGCATGCTGCAAGCTGCATGCCAAGTCCAGCAAGGCCAGATCGGATCCGGGCGGCCCCATGATCGAAAGCCCGAACGGGGCATTATCGAGCCGCCCCGCCGGCAAGGTGATTTGCGGCATTCCTGCAATGCTGGCGGCGCAGTTCAATTCGACCAAGCTCTGGCGATGCTCGATCAAGTTCGCCTCGGCGGACGTTCTCAAAGGAGCCACATCATGCGTTGTCGGCAACGCAACCACTGTGTCGCGCCCGACATGGTCCAGTAACCGGATCGCCAGGGTTGCAATGCTCTTGCGCGCCGCTTGTGCTTCATCCCTGGTGATGGAGTGGGCATATGCAATGCGCTTACCCAGGCTTGCACCCAGAAAAGGATCCATCGCACGCAGCATTGGTATCAGACAGTCCTTGATTTCCGCTGCCTGATAGACACCGAATACGGACGCGGCATGCTGCAGGCCTCCTGGAGTTGGAATTAGCGGAATCTGTTCCGCTCTGGAGATATGCTTTGCCAGCAAGGCCACCCATGGCTGGAGTGCTCGCCTGTGTCGGATCGATATCTTGCTGAAAGCGTCTTCGGCGATAAGAAGGCGGGAGTACGTCGATTTACTTCCGGGAGGCAGTAGCGCATGCCCTATTGCGCGGAGTAAATGCGCATCCCGGGCCATGAACCCGACCGTGTCCAGGCTTGGAGCAAGAGGCATGACGCCTTCTACTGAAATGGCTCCGTGCGAGGGCCGCATTCCAAATAGTCCGGTAAAGGCAGCCGGAATGCGAACCGAGCCTCCTGTGTCGGTGCCTAGTGCGAAGTCGGCTAGTCCTTGCGCTACCACCGAGGCGGAGCCGCAAGACGAGCCCCCGACCAAGCGATGGGGAGCGGCGGGATTGATCGGCGCTCCGTAGTGGGGGTTGTCTCCCGCAGCGCTCCAGGCGAACTCGTCTGTAATTGTTTTGCCGCGGAAAACGGCTTCTTCTCTGATCAGTCGAGATACTACCGTTGCGCTTTTACCGCTGACTTTCTGACGACGAGCCCACTCGGGATTGCCGCAACCGGTCGGCCAACCTTCAACATCAATGTTGTCTTTCACCGCAAAAGCAAGCCCATAGAGGGGCTTGCCTTGCATGCTTGAATGGGTTGGCACTGCTGCGTTCCGCTTAGCCGTTGCGCAGCTTCATCAGTGCGTCTTCCATACGTTTTTGCACTTTTTCCGCCTCTCCGCCGACTTGGGTGGCGCGCGCCCGCCAGGCATCGATGGCTGCCCGGCTCAGTTTCTCGCGGTCAGCCGCGGAGAAGTCGGGGAGGCGTTCCACCTTATGCTCTTTGGCCCAGTCCAGGTGGCGTTGCTCTTCCATGCAGTCCGTGCCTGCGTCAGCGGCCCATTTTTTCCTGTGTTCGTCCGATGCCTTCCGTACAATTTCCTGCAGGTCGGCGGGCAAGGCGTTAAATGCACGTTCGCTAATTCCTATGCCCTGCACGACCGGCACCGGCTGCAGCAAGGAGAAGTATTTGGCATCTTCCGCGAGCGACAAGGTCCGAAGGGCTTCAGGGTAATGCACGATGGCATCGATCATGCCTGTCTTGAAGGCAAGGTATATATCGTTTTGCGGCACGACTGTGCCCACGACATCAAGGGCGCGTAGAGAATTGACTTGTTGCGCTTCCCAAACCCGCACGCGCTTCCCTTTCAGGGAATCCATGGTATTGAATTTTTCTTTGCCGATGATTGCAATATTGCAGGTGGATGTCGGCCACATGCTGGCAATATTGATGTCCCACTCCGAGTAGAGATCGGCATAGGCCGCATAGGCGGCAGGAAGGATGTCGAGAAACTCTGCGCGCGTATTGAAAACCATCTGAGGCAAGACCAATGGCAGAGCGGGTTGGGTGCGGCCATAGTAGCCAGCATATATGTAGCTGCTTTCAACCAGTCCGTTTTTCAGGGCGCCAAGCATGTCGCTTTCCTTGAAGCCAAGTGATCCGCCGGGATAAACCTTGATCTTTAGCCTGCCTTTGGAAGCTTCGTTGATCATGTTGGCCCAATCCGTTTCCAGCTTGAAGACATCGCGATCAGCGGTATGTGCCGTGTAGTAGCGCCACTCAATAGGCTTTTCCTGGGCGGGCGCGGCACTGCTTATGCCCATTGCGGCCACCGCAAGCAATAGGCTTGGCATAAAATTTTGTTTTGTAAAGCGTTTCATTGTCTGCTCCTTGTATTTATCGGTGTGTCCGACTTTTCCGCCTGAAAGGCGTCTAATTTGAATGGTATGGTATATCGATTATCGGGTCAATACTATCGATATTCGATAATGCATTGAATGGATAGACAGAAATCGCTTCCAGGGAAGACGCGGGGGCATGCGACCCGACGCGCAGCCCAAGGCGCGAGACTGGCCGGGTTACGTGGGTGAGCTTGCGAAGTGGGGGGGGAGCGAGCGGCGTATTTGCCGGGCCGAGTGGCGGCCTTGTTGGAATGCGCTTGTCGTCAGGAGCGGTTGGGGGCGTGTACGGGACACGCCCCCAAGGCCGTGCTTATTGAGCGCTGATCCCGCGCGCTTTAATGAGGCGGCCGAGCGCCTCGTGTTCTTTGTTCAGGTATGCGGTGAAGTCTTCCTGCGAGCTCATTACCGGCTCCGCATTCAGTTGTTCGAGCCTGGCAAGCACATCGGGAGCCTTTAGCGCCTTGGCAAATTCGCTGTGTATACGCGCTACGACCTCCGGTGGAGTGCCGCTGGGCACGAACAGGCCGGTCCATTGTTGGGGCTTGAAATCCGGAACCCCGGCCTCGGCGAAGGTAGGTACATCGGGCAATTTCGCCAACCGCTTTTCACTGGTAACCGCCAGCGCTCTTAATTTCCCGGATGCCGCCTGTGGCGTTGCGAGCGTGCTGGAAATCAACAGTGCCTGGATATGGCCTCCCAGGAGATCCGTTATCGCGGGGCCGCCACCCTTGTAAGGCACGTGCGGCACATCCATTCCTACAATCTCCTTCAGCACTTCGAAAGACAAGTGATTGCTGGTGCCCACGCCGGGGCTGCCGTAGCTTACGTTTTCCCCTGGGGTTTTGGCATAGGCAATGAATTCCTTTATGGTCGTCGCCGGCACGTTATTATTCACCAGCATGACGAGGGGAATACGCGCAAGCATGCTGACCGGCTTCAGGTCCTTGAAGCTGTCGTACGGCAGGTTGGGCATCAAATGCGGGTTGGCTGGCACGCTGTCGGCGCTTATCAGGATGGTGTAGCCATCAGCGGGCGACTTGGCCAGCACTCCCTCGGCCACTGTGCCGCCTGCGCCGGGCCGGTTCTCGACCACTACCGACTGTCCGAATCCCTTCTGCAGCTCCGGTTGCAGGGCGCGTGCGATCAGGTCGGTGAGTCCGCCGGGGGCGAAACTGACCAGGACGCGGATGGGCTTGGAGGGATAGTCCTGCGCCGCGGCGGGCGAAGCGACCAGGGCGCAAAGCGTCGCGGTCGCGACGGCGCCCGCGCGTCGCAGGAATCTGCGTTTGAACATAATGTCTCCTGTGGGGTGATGCCTTATCAACAAAATAAGGCATATTGTCCGTATAGCGGACAGTTGTTTCTATTTTCGTGGGGTTATGTCCTCAGTGGCAACAGGGTTTTCCCGTAAATTGACTAAACTGAGGTTAAAAACCGACGGGTTGGCGGCAATACTGACGAGGGGTTATCGGCGCCTCGCTTGCTTTTGATCAACACTTGATGTTTTTCCACGGAAAATCATGTCGCTGGAGGCTGTGCATCTGTGGAGATTCTTCTATGATCCAGAGGCGTGATGGCCCAAGCTGCTCGGATGAAACCATAAAAAGGGCGTGGCCCACTGCGCGATTACTGCGGGATACCTGCCATTCCCGCCTCACCTGCAACCTACTCTGAAAGCTTATGGAACAGAAGAAAGCAAAAATCGATCAACAGGAAAAGAGCGGGGAGGGCGTGCGGGCCGTGGACCGGGCGCTGGATGTGCTTGCCGCCTTTGAGCCGGGCGACAGCGAACTGCTGGTGGCCGACCTGGTGAAGCGCGTCGGCTTGAGCCGGCCCACCCTGTATCGATTGCTGCACACTCTGGAAAACAAAGGTTTCGTTGCCTCGTCGGGCGAGCCTCAGCGTTTCCGGCTTGGGCCCGCCGTGGCGCGCCTGGCCCATGTCTGGAGCAGCACTCTGGACCTTAGCGAAATTGCCCGGCCCGTGATGGCCGAGGCATGGACTTTGACTGCCGAGACTGTTGCGTTGTTCGTGCCGCGCGGAGACATGCGTCTGTGCGTTGCGGAAATGCAGAGTCCTCAGCCTATCAGCTTCCGGCGCGGAGTCGGTTACAGCGAGAAGCTGGTTCGGGGAGCCAGCGGCCGGGCCATTCTTGCCTTTACACCCTTGAAGCCGGGCCAGTTGGAGGCATACGCGGCGGGAACGAATACCGACCTGGGCTGGCTGAAGGACCAGCTAAGGGTAACGCGCGAACGCGGCTATGCCATGGGCCACAACGAATTGATACAAGGGGCGTATGCCGTTGCGGCGCCATTCTTTGACCGTAGCGGAGCAGTGGCCGGTTCGCTGGGCGTCTTTGGGCCCGACGTAAGGCTCACGGAAGCCAGGATGCACGAATTCGGCTTGGCGCTTTGCGGCATGGCGGATCAGCTTACGAAAAATCTGGGAGGCCAGCCTCCCTCTTGACCCGATTTATGTCTGTCCGTACAATGAACTCATTTATCAAACAGTGGACAGACTATGAAGGACATGATGAAGACGCTGGTACGCAGCGGTCCGGGCACGCCGACCGGCAAACTCCTGCGCCGTTTCTGGGTACCCATCCTCCTTTGCAGCGAGATCGCCGAAGCCGACTGCCCGCCGGTCCGGGTGCAGATCCTGGGTGAAAAGCTGCTTGCATTTCGCGACACGCAGGGCAGGCCCGGCCTGATCAGCGAGTTTTGCTCCCACCGGGGCGCTTCGCTCTATTTTGGCCGCAACGAGGACAACGGCATCCGCTGCAGCTATCATGGCTTGAAGTTTGATATTGATGGCAAGTGCGTGGATGTGCCCCAGGCACCGCAGATGTGCGAAAAAATGTCCATCACCGGCTACCCATGCATGGAGCGAGCCGGCATTCTTTGGGCTTACCTGGGACCCAAGGACAAGCAGCCGGAAGGCCCGGGCGTCGAGTGGGCCAACCTGCCTGATAGCCATGTGTTCGTGTCCAAGCGGATGCAGGAATGCAATTACATGCAAGCCATGGAAGGCGGGATCGACACCAGCCATGTTTCCTTTGTGCACAAGTTCGAAGTCGACAATGATCCTTTCCATCAGGGCACCAAGGCCAATGAGTACATCAAGAAAGACGGCAACGTCACCTTCGAGATCGAGAGGCACGATGGCGGCTTGACGCTGTTCGGCCGCCGCAACGGTGAAGCCGATTCCTACTATTGGCGCGTCACTCAATGGATTTTTCCCTGGTACAACCTGATTCCGCCGTTCGGCGATCATGCTTTGGGCGGCCACGTGTGGGTGCCGATCGACGATCACAATTGCTGGGCGTGGAGCATCAATTTCCGTCCAGACCGGCCCCTGTCGGCCGAGGAGCGCCAGCATCTGGAAGAGGGCCGCGGCGTGCACTGCGAGTACGAGTCCGGCACCAACGTGCCCGGCGGCACATGGCGGCCCAAAGCCAACAAGGACAATGATTACCTGATCGACCGTCAGGCTCAGAAAGAGAAGCGCTCGTTCAGCGGCGTGTTCGGCTTCGCCGCTCAGGACGCTTCGCTGCAAGAAAGCATGGGGCCGATTCAGAACCACGATCTCGAGAAACTGCTGCCTTCGGACCGGGCGATCGTCATGGCGCGCCGGATGCTGTTCGAGGCGACCGAGGGGTTGGAGCAGGGTCGGGAGCCCAGCGCTACCCAATCGCGCCCGCAGGCCGTGCGTGCCGCCGGCGTGCTGCTGCCGCGAGACCAGAAGCCGCAGGAATGGGCCAAGAAGCATTTGGTCTATGGCGAAAACCAGCCGGTGTACTCGATATGAGCGGCCGTCTGAAAGGCAAGGCTATCCTGATTACCGGAGCCGGGGGCGGGATAGGAGCGGCGACCTCGGCGCTTTTCTGCGCCGAGGGGGCCGCCGTGCTGTTGGTGGATCGCGACGCCCAGGCGCTGGCGCGCACTGCCGCGGCCATCCTGCAGAAAACGCCCGATGCTTCCCTTCAGACGCTGTGTGCCGAAGTCGCGGACCCAGGCGCGGCGGAACAGGCCGCGGCCCAATGCGTCCAGGCGTTCGGCGGTATCGACGTGCTGGTGAACAATGCCTCAATGCGCAATTATTCCGCCTTTGCCGATGCCACTTCGCAGGAATGGCAGGAGGTGGTGGGCGTCAACATGGTGGGCAACGCCAGCTTCTGCCGCGCCGCATTGCCTCATCTGCGCCGTTCAGGCAAGGGAGCGATCGTCAACGTGTCTTCCTGCTATGCCGTCAAGGGCCGCAAGGGCATGGCCTTGTACGACGCAACAAAAGCGGCCATGGTCGCCATGACTCGCACGCTTGCCTTCGAGGAGGCGGAGCACGGAATCCGGGTCAACGTTATATGCCCCGGTTCGACGCTGACCGACTTTCATGTCAATCGGACCAAGGCCGCCGGCAGGAGCGTCGAGGAGCTGAAGACTCAGCGCCAGGAAACATCGCTGCTGGGACGCTGGGCCGATCCCATCGAGATCGCGTATCCCATCCTCTGGATGGCTTCCGACGAATCGTCCTTCATCACCGGCACTACCCTGGTGGTCGACGGCGGATTGCATATCAAATAGCCATGATCGTAGAAAATCAGATGGACCTTACCCGCGCGGTGCTGGCCGAGGTCGACCACACTCCGGATCCGCGCTTGCGCCGCCTGCTCGCGTCGGCGGTTCGGCATCTGCACGAATTCGTGCGCGAAACCGAGCTTACCGAAGCGGAATTCCGGCAGATCTGCGGCGTGGTGGCAAAGGCAGGTCAATTGACCACCGCCTCGCACAACGAAGTCGTGCTGGCGGCCGGATCGCTCGGTGTATCCGCGCTGGTTTGCCTGTTGAACAATGGCAAGCCGGGCCAGCACGGAACCACCGCCAATTTGATGGGGCCCTTCTGGCGCAAGGGCTCTCCTGTTACGCCGCAGGGCGGTTCTATCGTGCGTTCGCCGACTCCCGGCGACCCGGTATTCGTGACGGCCTGGATACGCGATGGGAATGGACAGCCTGTGTCCGATGCCGAGGTGGACGTCTGGCATGCATCGGCGGACGGCTACTACGAGAACCAGGACCCGGAACAGGCGGACATGAATCTTCGCGGCAAATTCCGCACGGGCGCGGATGGCTGCGTGCGCTTTCGCACAGTCAAGCCTTCGGGTTACCCGATACCCGTGAGCGGCCCTGTCGGCGCTTTGATCCGGGCGCAAGGCCGGCACAATATGCGTCCAGCCCATATTCATTTCCTAATTCACAAACCGGGATACAAGACGCAGTTCTCGCAGCTCTATTCCAGCGACGATCCGCACTTGGAGACCGATGTGCAGTTTGGCGTGACCAGCGCCCTGGTGGGCGACTATCAGGCACATGAAAACACATCCGCGCCGGACACAGACGTACAGGGGCGATGGTATTCGCTGGAGCACACCTTCACGGTAATGCCCGGCGATGACGCGCTGCCCCCGCCGCCCATCACCGGCAAGGCGGAAGGGCCGCGGCCGCCGCTTGTCGTGCTTGAAAGAACAAAACCAGGAGAAACCCAATGATCAGCCAGAAGGAACGGCAGCAGGCCGCGGAAGCCCTTTTTGTGGCAGGCAATACCAGCAAGCCCATCGTCCAGGTAAGCAAGACCTGGCCGCAGATGGAGATAGAGGATTCCTACGCTGTGCAGCAGATGTGGGCGGAGAAGCGTGTGCAGGCCGGCGCGCGCGTGATCGGCCATAAAATCGGCTTGACCTCGCGTGCCATGCAGCAGGCTTCGAAGATGACCGAGCCGGACTACGGTGTCTTGCTGGATGACATGACCTATGCGGACGGCGCGCGCATTCCCGTCTCGCGCTTTTCCGCGCCGAGGCTCGAAGTGGAGCTCGCGTTTGTGCTGGGCAAGCGCCTGGGCGGCAAGAATGTGACGATCTACGACGTGCTCGATGCCACAGCCTATGTGACGCCGGCAATGGAAATCATCGACTACCGCACCGAGGTGCCGCGGGCCATCGTCGATACCATCGCGGACAATGCCGCTGCCGCGGGCATGGTGACAGGCGGACGGCCTGTGCGGCCCATGGATGTGGACCTGCGCTGGTGCGCGGCCACGCTGTCGAAGAACGGGATTATCGAAGAGTCAGGCGTGTCGGCCGCTATCATGGGCCATCCCGCCATGGGCATCGTATGGCTGGCGAATCGCTTGGCACGGCACGACATTATGCTTGAGCCGGGACACATCTTGTTGGCCGGATCCTTCACACGGCCCGTGGATGTGGCCGCGGGCGATGTGATTCACGCGGACTTCGGACCACTGGGTTCGATCGGCGTGTCTTTCTGTTGACCAGTCCGTAGCGAGCGACAGAAAAATATGTCAATGATTCAAGTGCGAGTCCGCCGCAAATTGCAGGAAGCGCAGGATATCGCATCTTTCGAACTGGTCCGGCCGGACGGGGCGCCGCTGCCGCCGTTCAGCGCCGGCTCGCACATCGATGTGCGCCTTCCCGATGGCATGGTCCGGCAATATTCCCTGTGCAATGATGATGAAGACAGCGGCCATTATCGTATTGCCGTCCTCAGGGACGCGCATTCGCGAGGCGGCTCGCGCGCCATGCATGACTCCATTGGGCAGGGAGATCTGATGGAAATCAGCTCGCCGCGCAACCACTTCCCATTGGTTGACGCTCGGCGAACGATCTTGCTGGCGGGCGGCATCGGCGTGACGCCACTGCTCTGCATGGCCCAGCGCCTGGCAAAGGCCCAGGCGGATTTTCAGCTTCACTATTGTGTACGGACCCCGGAGCGGACCGCATTCCGGGATGAGATCGCATCCTCCGGCTTTGCCTCTCGCGTGCTCTTCCATTATGACGGCGGGCCGTCCGATCAAAGGCTGGATCTGGCCGCCGTCCTGGCCGATCCTGGGCCGCATGTTCATGCCTACGTTTGCGGGCCTCAGGGTTTCATCGACCATGTCACCGCCTCCGCCCGCCTGCACGGATGGGGCGAGGAGCAGCTGCATGTCGAATACTTCCAGGCCGCGCCGGCGGACGCGACCGCGGACAGCGCTTTCCGTGTCAAGGTCGCCAGCAGCGGGGACATTTATGAAGTCCCCGCCGGGCAGACCGTGGTGCAGGTTCTCGGAGAAAAAGGCATCGAGATTCCGGTGTCTTGCGAGCAGGGAATCTGCGGCACATGCATCACGCGCGTGCTGGAAGGCCAGTGCGATCACCGCGATCTTTATTTCACCGACGAGGAAAAGGAGCGCAATGACCAGTTCACACCTTGCTGTTCGCGAGCCAAGAGCCCATTGCTCGTCCTCGATCTTTGATTTTCATCTTCCTATATGCCGACCATGACGCCTTCCTCCCGCCCCAACCGATTCCTGGCCAGCTTGCACGAGCCGTCCATCCCCGCGCAGTGGGGACTGTGGTGCAGCATTCCCAGCCCGGTGACCGCCGAGCTGTGTGCCGGCGGCGGCTTCGATTGGCTGCTCTTCGACATGGAGCATGCGCCCGCCGACATCAAGGATATATACGGAGCCCTGCAAGCGGTTTCGGCATATCCGCTTAGTCCCATGGTGCGGCCGCCCTCCAACGATCCGGTAGCCATCAAGCGCCTTTTGGACATCGGCGTCCAGAATCTGCTTATTCCTTTTGTGCAGACGGCAGAGGAAGCGCAGGCCGCCGTGGCAGCTGCCTGCTATCCGCCTGATGGGTTTCGCGGCCTGACGCTCACTTCACGCGCCAACGCTTTTGGCCGAAACCCCGATTACCTGACAGAAGGAACGCGGCAGATTGCAATCGTCGTCCAGATCGAAACGCGCATGGCCTTGGAAAACCTCGAAGCGATTGCCGCGGTGGAGGGAGTGGCAGCCATTTTCCTGGGGCCGTCGGACCTGTCGGCGGATTTGGGCCATTTGGGAAAACCCGAGGCGCCTGAAGTGCGCCAAGCCATTCTCGATGCGGCCGCCAGGTTGCGCGTCATCGGCAAACCCTGGGGCATTTTGGTGGGATCAGCCGATTCCGCGCATTTCTATACGTCCCATGGCGCCAGGTTTGTTGCGGCTGGCAGCGATCTTGGACTGTTGCGCGCATCCAGCGACGCTTTGGCGGCGCGTCTGAAGCTTGCGCCGGCAGTTTGATGATGGCTGGGCCGATGCGGATCAACGCTGCGAACGACGGCGTGCCAGTCTGGCAGGCTTTGCGATCAAAACCCGCAAAGCGCCACAAAATTGGCCCATTGCACCCGCATATCAGGCGATAGATAGCCGGCGAATGCCAATCCCATCACCACCAGCAGGATAGCAATGCCTGCGTAGTGCCACGGTCCTCTTTTTGGTAGAGGAGCCTGGGCCTTCGGGCTGTCGCGGTTGGACATGGCTGGACTCCTTTCAGGCCGGCACGGGCACGGCCCTGGCCTGTTCCTTGATCGGCAGGCAAAGAACGGCTGCGACGACAGCCAGGACGATGCCGGCCCACCAGACTATTGTATAGCTGCCTGTCGTCTGATAAACATAGCCGCCCATCCAGACGCCAATGAAACTGCCGATCTGATGCCCCAGGAAGACGATGCCCGACAGCGTGGCCGCGTATCGCAGGCCGTATATCTGTCCTATCAGTCCTTGCGTCAGCGGAACGGTGCCCAGCCAGAATATGCCCATCCATGCCGCAAAGATATAGGCGACTGTGGGTGTCAAAGGAACCGCGAGGAGGAAGAGAATGCCGAACGCGCGCAGGAAATAAACGCCGGCCAGCAGCGTTTTTTTGCTGAGCCGCTCGCCCAGCTTGCCGGCATAGAAGCAGCCCAGGACATTGAACAGGCCTATGAAGGCGATGGCCGTCGCGCCGTTGGTGGCGGTCAGCCCGCCGTCGATCAGGTAGGCCGGCAGGTGCAGCGTAATGAATGCCGTGTGGAAGCCGCAGACCGCGTAGCTCCAGAACAGGAAGTGAAATGAGCGGTCGGCCACAGCTTGCCGGATGGCACTTTTCAGGCTGTGCTCGCCGGCCTTGACTTCCGGGCGTCCTCTAAGGAATACCGAAAGCGGGGCGCCAATGGCCACGAACAGGGATAGCATCCACAGAGCGCCCGTCCAGTCCATTTGGGAAATCAGCAATTGCCCGGTTGGGACGACGGCAAACTGGCCCAGCGAGCCGCCCGCGCTTGCAATGCCCATGGCGGTGCTGCGGTAGGCGGCCGGGACGACGCGGGCGACGACCGGAAGAATCACGGGAAAGGTCGTGCCTGCCTGGCCCAGGCCGACCAGCACGCCTGCGGACAGGTATAGCGACATCTCGTCGTGCGAGAAACGCATCCCTATCATGCCCAGTGCGTACAGGGCCGCTCCCAGCACGATGGTGCGCGCCGAACCGTATCGGTCGGCCAGCATGCCCGCGAATATGCTGCCCACGCCCCAGACCAGGTTCTGGATGGCGAAGGCCATCGAGAAGACATCCCGCCCCCAGCCGTGGTCCGCTCCCATGGGCTGCATGAACAGGCCGAAAGTGGCCCGCACGCCCATGGCAAGAAGCACGATGAACGCACCCGCGTACAGCGTGCGCAAATAGGATGTCGAGGAAGATGAGGACATGATGCGCTTTAACCCGCGTCAGCGCCGAAAAGGCTGCCGCTTGGTGGTGGAAAACGCTGAATAGTAGCACCGGCGCCGCCTTTGCGGCGCAAAGATTCTTGTCAGGGCAGATTCTCGTTCAGTACCACGCTGATCTGCATGGATTCGACACCCGCCATGGCCTCGCGGCCTTCACGCAGGTTGGCAAAAATACGCACACTGTTTGTGATGGTGGAGTGCAGGTTCTGGTTCAGGATGGCATCCAGCGAACCGTCCACTAGTAGCGCGCGGGTATCCGGCGTCAGCCCGTGGCCGATGAACACCGTGCTTTGGTCCCGGCGGGCCTCTTTAAGCGCTTGCGCCACCCCGTCGGAAGCGCCGCCTATGTTGTAGATGCCCACCAGGTCGGGATACTGGTCCAGCAGTTGCCTGGATTGCCGATAGTTGGTTTGCGCGTCGTCGTGGCCTTCGCGCAAGCCCACCATTTGCAGCGCCGGGAATTTCTCTTCCAGGATATGTTGAAAGCCCATTTCGCGCTCTTCGTGCCCGCGATAGTGGCGGCTGCCCGCGATCATGGCAACCTTGCCCGGGCGCGGGCCGATGAAGCGGCCGAGCAGCAGGCCGGCCGTGCGCCCCGCGGCACGGTTGTCCAGGCCCACATACGCGGCCCGGCGCGAGCTGGATAGATCCGAAATCAGTGTAAGCGTGTGGACATTCTTTTCGGCCAGTGTATTGACGGCTTCCCGAACCAAAGGGTGCTCCAGCGCCATGAAGGCGATGCCGTCGGCGCGCCGGCCTTCGCGCAGCAGATTGTCGACCAGGACCTGGGGGTTGAATCCTTCGATGTAACGGCAGCGGCATTGAACATTGAAAGGCTCCAACTGTTCCCGCGCGACATCGACATAGTCGCCCAGCATGTTCAGGTAACGGTTGGTGCCGGCGGGCAGCAGAAAAACAAGCCGCATGGGCTGCGGACGCAGGGCTTTGTACAAATCATCCTGAGGCAGATAGCCCAGGCCGGCGGCGGCTTTCAATACGGCCTGCACGGTTGCCGGACGTACGCCGGGACGGTGGTTCAGTACGCGGTCTACGGTAGCCGTGGATACCCCCGCCTGCCGGGCAACGTCGGCAATCCCGATGCGTGGGGATACGCTGCGCCGCTTGTATGAGTTTTCCATGGGACACGCCGAATCGCTGTTGTGGGATTGAGGGCCGAAATTGATGAATCATTGAATGATGGAGTTTATTATTACATCAAATCAAATCACATGGATAATAACGATTTATAAGGATTCGGATTTTATGCCGCATATACAGTGAATATACGGGAAAACCCGTATTATAAATCAATCAAAATACATCATTGACTATGCTGGACATAAGCCGGGCGGCACAGATACCATGTCGCCAGAGACATGGGTAATAGAAAGAATGATCTACGAATTCGACTTCTCAAGCGTGCTGGCGGAATGGCCACAATTCCTGGATGGGGCCTGGCTGACCATCCAGTTGTCCTTTCCGGCGACTGTGCTGGGCTTGTGCATAGGAACGCTTTGCGCCATCGGCCGGCGCAGCTCTATTCCGCTGCTGTCTCGCGCTTGCGGCTTCTATGTGGAGATCATCCGCAATACGCCGCTGCTGGTGCAGATATTCCTGGTTTTTTTCGGCCTGGCCAGCCTGGGGTGGCACGTGTCGGCGTTCGGCGCCGCGCTGGTTTCGCTGGTGATCAACGTTGCCGCCTATACCTGCGAGATCATGCGCGCCGGTATGGACTCCATACACGACGGACAGATAGAGGCGGCGGAATGCCTGGGCCTGACCAAAGCGCAGGTCTACTGGCATGTCGTTCTTTTGCCGGCCATGGAAAATGTCTATCCGGCCCTGACCAGTCAGTTCGTATTGCTGATGCTGGCGTCCTCCATCACTTCGCAGATTTCGGTCGAGGAATTGACGGCGGTTGCCAGCCATGTGCAGTCCGACACTTTCCGGCCGTTCGAGGCTTACATCCTGGTGGCTGTCGCTTATCTTGTGCTTTCGCTTTTGATGCGCATAGGCATCTGGGCATTTGGACAGATGGTGTTCGCCCGCCGGCGCAAGATCAAGGTAATGGGGTGATGCGATGATATCGGGCGGCTTTAACCTCAATCATTTTTATTTTCTGCTGGACGGCGCGGTATGGACTATCTGTCTGTCCCTGATCGCCTTTATCGGCGGCGGCCTGGCCGGGGGCGTCGTGGCCCTGTGCCGCATCAGTCCGGTGGGGCCCATCCGTTGGCTGGCCTACGTTTATGTGCAACTGATACAAGGCACCCCGCTGCTGGTGCTGCTCTTCGTTTCTTATTTCGGGCTGAGCATCGCCGGGCTTACCTTGTCCAGCCTGGTCGCGGCGGGGATATCGATGATCATCTATGTCAGCGCCTACCTTGGCGAGATATGGCGCGGCTGCATCCAGTCCGTGGCCAAGACCCAATGGGAAGCCGCCGAATGTCTGGCGCTTACCCGCTCCCAGCGCCTGAGGCTGGTCATATTGCCGCAGGCGGTGCGCATTGCAACGCCGCCCACGGTGGGCTTCATGGTGCAGATCGTCAAGAACACGTCGCTGGCCTCTATCGTGGGTTTCGTCGAGCTGGTGCGCGCGGGGCAGTTGATCAACAACTCGATTTTCCAGCCCTTCCTGATCTACCTTCTGATCGCGGGCGTCTACTTCGCGATGTGCTATCCGCTCTCCGCGTGGAGCCGCAAGCTGGAAGGGCGGCTGCAATACAAAATGCGTCCGCAGCCGAACACTTGAAAGGAATTGAAATGTCGATTGTTGTTGAATTGAATAACGTCCATAAAAGCTTCGGCGCGAATACCGTCCTGAAAGGGGTGTCCTTCGCCGTCCCCAAGGGCCAGGTGGTTGCCATCATCGGGCAAAGCGGTTCGGGCAAGAGCACGGCCCTGCGCTGCATCGACAGGCTGGAAATCATCGACGACGGGCAAATCCATGTTTGCGGCCACCAGGTGCATGGGGCGGACGTGGATCTGCGCGCCTTGCGCACCGACGTGGGCATCGTCTTTCAAAGCTATAACCTGTTTCCGCATCTGACGGTCGAGCAGAACGTGATGCTCGCGCCTCGCGCGGTCAAGAAAAGAAGCAAGGCCGAGGCGGCCGAAATCTGCGACCGGGTGCTGCGGCAGGTAGGCCTGCTGGAGAAGGCGCAGTCCTACCCCGAGCAATTGTCGGGCGGCCAGCAGCAGCGTGTGGCGATTGCGCGCTCCCTGGCGATGGAACCCAAGGTGATGCTGTTCGACGAGGTTACTTCCGCGCTCGACCCCAAGCTGACCGGCGAGGTCCTGCGCGTTATCGAAGCGCTTGCGGCCGACGGCATGACCATGGTCCTGGTCACCCACGAAATGGAATTCGCGGCCAAGGTGGCCGACACCATCATCTTCATGCATCAGGGCAAGGTCTGGGAAACCGGTCCGGGAAGCATGTTGCGAGATCCCCGCACGCCGGAACTAAAAGAGTTCCTGGCCTATGGGCTTTGAGTGCCGCAACGGGCACATTCACCAGCTATTCCTTGAATTCATATACGCGATAACTCACGGAGACAACCATGTTACTGAAGAAAGCACTGTATTTCACGCTAGTGGCCGCATGCCTTGGCACCTTTGCCGGCGCCGCCTCGGCCGATGCATTGTCCGACATCAAGGCCGCCAAGAAGATACGCGTGGGCATCGACCTGGGCGCACCCTTCTACGGCTACGTCGATGAAAAAATGCAGCCGGTCGGTTCGGATGTCGAGGCCGCGCGCTTATTGGCAAAGGACCTGGGCGTCGAACTCGAAATCGTGCAAACGACCAATTCGGCTCGCATCCCCAACCTATTGTCGAACAAGGCCGATCTGATCATTTCATCCCTTTCGATCACGCCGGAGCGCGCCAAGGCGGTGGACTTCTCGATTCCCTATGGCGCCATCCAGGCGGCCGTGGGCGCGCCCAAAAGCCTGGCTCTGAAAGGCATGGACGACTTGGCTGGAAAGGCGGTCGCGGTAACTCGCGGCGGCCCGCAGGACAAACTGATCAGCGAAGGCGCGCCCAAGGCCAAGGTGATCCGCTTCGACGACGAAGCCGCTTCCATAACGGCCGCCGCCACCGGCCAGGCCGATATCGTGGCGATCACTCCGCCCATCATTCATGCAATCGGCAAGCGCAATCCCGAGCGCCAGTTCGAGGTCAAGTTCGTGATCCAGTCTTATCGGCTGGGCGTGGCGATGCGCAAGAACGAGCCCGCATTGAAAGACTGGGTGAATGGCTGGATACGCACGAACCTGAAGAACGGCAAGCTTAACGAGATTCACCTGAAGTATGCCGGGGTACCGATTCCTCAAGAGGTCATTGACGGCGCGAAATAGCGCGGGCCAGCCGGACCGCCGCGCGGCCGGGGTTTGCCGCGCACGGATGAATGCCATGTTTATAGGAGCAGGGATGAGCAAGTTTTTTGGCGAGATTCGCCAATTGGGATATGTCGTCAAGGATATTGAGGCGGCCATGGAGTATTGGAGCGGCACCCTGGGTGTGGGCCCCTGGTACTACAACCCCAAAGTGCCGATAGAGAACTATCAATATCGGGGCGAGCGCCATGAGCCGCACAATTCGGTGGCGCTGGCCAACTCGGGCTTCGTCCAGGTAGAGCTGATCCAGTGCCGCAACGATGTCCCCTCGATGTACCGCGACTTCCTGCGGGCCGGGAATACGGGATTGCAGCATGTTGCCTACTGGACGGACAGCTATGACGCCGACCTTGCGCGATTGACCGCGCAGGGCTTTCGCCCGGTCATGAGCGGCGAGGTGGGCGAGCGGGGCCGTTTCGTCTATTTCGACACCGAATACCATCCCGGCACCGTCATCGAGCTGTCCGAAGTGGCTGGGCCGAAAGGCAAGTTGTTCGATCTGATCCGATCCGAGTCGCAAGGATGGGACGGCAAGGATCCCGTGCGCGCCTTTCCCGATCTTGCCACGCTTTGAGTTCCCTCTGCCCGATCCCCTCAATCTTTGTTGTTGAATCGCCATCATGAGTCCTGACCGTTTTTACGCAAGCTACCTGATCGAAACGCCGATCGATCCCGCCCGGGTGGCGGAAATCATGGCGGGCGAACAGTCTTGCGGCACATTTACTCGTGTGCAGGGCGAAACCGACGAACTGCGCCAGCGGGCCCGGGCCGTTGTGGAGAGCGTCGAGCTGCTGGACCTTGCCTCGCAGCCTTCCTTGCCCAATGCCTGGCTGGAGCGGCAGGGCAGCCGGGGACCTTGGCGGCGTGCGCGTGTGCGGATTTCCTTTCCGGTCGGCAATATCGGCGCCAATCTGCCCACGCTGGCATCGACCGTGGCCGGGAATCTATACGACCTGGGTGAAACGACAGGCCTGCGGCTGGAAGAGCTGCATTTGCCCGCCGAGTACAGGCGGCGCTTCGATATGCCGCAAGTGGGCATAAGGGGCACGCGGAAATTGACCGGGGTCTCCGAAGGCCCGCTGGTGGGAACCATCATCAAGCCCAATGTGGGCTTGTCGCCGTCGCAAACAGCGGAGCTGGTGGACCGGTTGTGCCGGGCCGGTGTGGATTTCATCAAGGACGACGAGGTTTGCGCCGATCCGATCCATGCGCCGCTGGCCGAGCGCGTCCCGGCTGTCATGGCCGTGGTGCGCGAGCATCAGCAGCGTACAGGCAAGGCGGTGATGGTGGCATTCAACATAACCGATGAAACGGACGCGATGCGCCGGCATGCCGAGATGGTGGAACGCGAGGGCGGCCATTGCGTCATGGCCAGCCTGAATGCTTGCGGCTATTCCGCGATACAAAGCCTGCGCCGCAGTACGTCCTTGGCCTTGCATGGGCATCGCAATGGCTATGGCGCCTTGTCGCGCCATCCCTTGCTGGGCATCTCGTTCCAGGCCTATCAGACGCTGTGGCGCTTGGCTGGCGTGGATCATATGCACGTTCACGGCTTGCAAGGCAAATTTTCGCAAAGCGACGAAGAGGTCGTGGAATCGGCGCGTGATTGCTATGCACCGCTGGCCGCTGGACTGGACGACGCGGTCTTGCCGGCCTTTTCCTCGGGACAATGGGCCGGCACGGTGCCGGCTACCTGGAAAGCCGTGGGCAATGAGGACCTGTTGTTCATGTCGGGGGGCGGCATTCTGGCCCATCCCGATGGAGCCGCTGCGGGCGTGGCAAGCTTGCGCCAGGCATGGCAGGCTGCCCGCGATGGAATCGATCTGGCGCAATATGCGAAGCAGGCGCTCGAGTTGCGCCGTGCCCTGGATTTCTTTGCGCGCAAGGACTGACGCGATGACCTTGCCCGCGCCCAGGCTGGCCTTCTACGGCGATGATTTCACCGGCGCCACCGATACCTTGGCGACGGTATCCGGAGCCGGCCTGCGCGCCATGCTGTTCTTGCGGCCGCCCACTGATGAGCAGCGCGCCGCCGCGGGCGTCCTGGATTGCCTTGGCATTGCCGGCGCCGCGCGCTCCATGCATGCGCTCGAGCAGGAGCGGGAACTGGACGGCATAGGGCGATACTTTGCGCAGTTGGGCGCGGCTGTGACCCATTACAAGACCTGCTCCACCTTCGATAGCTCGCCGGACATCGGCAGCATAGGGACCGCCGTCGGAATCCTGGGCCGGTATTTGAATGCGTCGCCCTTCATGCCTATCGTCGGCGGGCAGCCGAATCTGAATCGCTATTGCGTGTTCGGCAATCTGTTTGCGGCATTCCGCAAGGGCGAGGGGGCTTACCGGCTGGATCGGCATCCGACCATGAGCCGGCATCCGGTCACACCCATGCATGAATCCGATCTGCGCCTTCATCTTGCCGGGCAGGGCCTGGAGAGCATCGCGTCCATCGAATATCCCAGTTACGATCTGCCGCCCGATGAGCTGGATGCATTGATCGACGCACGGGTGGCAGGCGGAGCCCGGGGAGTCCTGTTCGATGTGGGCCATGACGCGCACTTGCCCATTGTGGGACGGGCTATCTGGCAGCGTGCCTGCCGGCATCCCGTGCTGGCCATCGGACCCAGCGGCGTGGCGCAGGCCTTGCTTGCGCATTGGCGCGAAACAGCAGGCCTGGAAACGGAATACGCGCACGGTGAAAGCAAGCTTGCTCCACCCGATGGCCCGGTCTTTGTATTGTCGGGCAGCATGTCGCCGGTGACCGCCAGGCAGGTAGAGGCATCGGTGTCCTACCAGCGCATTGCCGTGGACGCGAATGCCTTGGTGGCCGGGGACTCCACCTGGATCGACGCAGTGCTTGCCGACGTGTTGCGGGCGATGTCGCAAGGACGTCATGTGCTGGCCTACATTGCCGGACCGTCCAGTTCAGGGGTTCAGTCCGACATTCCGGCGGCAGCCTTGGCCAGGGCTTGCGGCGCCCTCCTTGCTCATGTGCTCCAATCGGCAAAACCGCGCCGCATGGGTGTGGCGGGGGGCGATACGTCCAGCCACTGCGTGCGCCACCTGGACATCTGGGGCTTGTCCCATCTGGCGCAACTGGACTCCGGCGTGGCCTTGTGCGGCATGCATTCCGACCAGCCCCATTTGACGGGGGTGGAAGTCATGCTCAAGGGCGGGCAAATGGGTTCGGCCAATGTGTTCGAACGATTGCTGGGGCGTTAAGGCCGGGCCTTAGTCGGGTTCGGCGTGGTCCGCCAGGCTGGCGTCATAGCCGATGCGAATCGACAGGCGTCCGCAGATGTCGGCCAGTATGTCCGTTATCTGTGCGATATCGGGGCGGGGCATGCCGTCGATGCGAGCAATATGCGGCACATTGATGGCGGCCACCACGCGCCCGCCCATGCCACGCACGGGAAAGGCGATGTTGGTGACCCCCTGGATCTGGATGCTGGACATGCGGGAATGGCCGTTGCGGCGCACATCCTTCAGCAAGGTAAATAGCTGGCCGGGGTCCATGATCTGCTCGCCCTCCACGCGGATATGGCGGCTTAGCATGCGTGTGCGCTCGACTTCGTCCTGGTAGGCCAGCAGCACATGGCCCGACGACGTGTCGGTCAGCCCCATCACAACCCCCACCTTCAAGCCGAAAGACCAGCGCTCCGGGCTATCGACCTGGGCAATGACGACAACGCGGCCGCCTTGATAAATGGCCAGGTGGCAGGATTGCCGCGCCCGTTCCGACAACTCGTGCAACAGCGGCAGCGCTGATCCCACCAGGGTCTTGATGGGCTGCTGGCGATTGGCCAGCTGGAACATGGTCAGGGTCAAGGTGTACCGGTCGTTCTGGTCGGCCTGTATATAGCCCCTGCGCTGCAGTGTAACGACCATGCGGAATATCTCGTTGACGTTCCGATCCAGCGCCTGCGCCAGCTCGTTGAGCGTATAGCCGTCGGTGCTTGCACTAAGCGCCTCGAGAATATCAAGGCCTTTCTCCAGCGCCGGCGCGGCATAACGGACGGCGCCTGAATCGGACTTGGCCGCCACTGTTTTACCCGTGTGTTCTGCTGTCGTGCTCATGGCTTAAGAGGTAAGTTATTTTATATGCAAAATATAATTTTTATACTAGAAAATGTCTAGCCCTTATCGCAGCGTGCCGGACGTTGAGCGATGATCCGTGGTTTCAGGGATATCCCTAGGTAATGAATACCTCTTACTGATTGACCATTGCCGCAATATTGGCATAGGATGAATCGGCTAAGCATCAAAATAGTTTTTATCAATAAAAGAGACGCCCTCTTGTTCGGGAAGGTCCATGCGGCCGCGAACAAGCGCATGCAGGAAAATCCATGAACTACCAGTTCGATTTCGAAAGCGTGTTGTCGTATTGGCCCATGTTCCTGGAAGGGGCGGGAACCACGCTGCAAATGTCGTTCTGGGCAACGCTGATCGGCTTCGTGCTGGGCGTTTTATGCGCGGTGGGGCGCAGCAGCGGTCCCGTATGGCTGCGCAAGCTGGTGGGCGGCTATGTGGAGATCATAAGAAACACTCCGCTGCTGGTGCAAAGCTATTTCCTGATCTTCGGCATGTCCAGCATTGGCTTGCGCATGCCTATCATGGTGGGCGCCATCCTGGCTCTGGTCATCAACATCGGCGCCTATACCTGCGAAATCGTGCGCGCCGGCATCGAGTCGATACACAAGGGCCAGCTTGAGGCCGCCGAATGCCTGGGCCTGACGCCAACGCAGGTGTACTTGCATATCATTCTTCGGCCGGCCATCGAGCGGGTCTATCCATCGCTGACCAGCCAGTATGTATTGCTGATGCTGGTGACCAGCATCTTGTCGGCGGTGGGCGCCAATGAACTGTTCGGCGTCTCCAATTCGGTTCAGGCAAATACCTTCCGCAACTTCGAAGTATTCATCGTGCTGTGGGTGGTGTACCTGGCATTATCCGCGCTGGTCCGCGCCGTGTTCTGGTTGGTCGGTCAATGTGTCTTCGTGCGCCGGCGCAAGCTGGGTACGGCCTTGTAAGGCGCGCGCATGAATATCCAACAGTTCGAATACCTGGTCCAGGGCGCCTGGGGCACCTTGCTGCTGTCCTGCCTGACTTTTATATTTGCGGGCATGCTCGGCATGGCGGTCGCCTTGTCCAGGGTCTCGCCGCTGAAGGCGGTCCGGCAAGCCGCGTCGTCCTATATCCAGCTGATCCAGGGCACCCCGCTGCTGGTGTTGATGGGCGTCTGTTTCTATGGGCCGAATCTATTGGGCATGAACAGCGTGCCCGCGCTTTTCGCCGCGACGCTTGCCTTGACCATACAGTCCAGCGCGTACTTCGGAGAGATCTGGCGCGGCTGCATACAGTCGGTGGCGCGCAGCCAGTGGGAAGCGGCCGAGTGCCTGGGGCTTAGCCGCTTCCAGCGCATGACCTTGGTCATATTGCCGCAGGCCTTGCGCATCGCGACGCCGCCCACGGTTGGATTCATGGTGCAGATCGTCAAGAACACGTCGATCGCTTCCCTGGTCATTGGTTATGCGGAGCTCTCGTACAACGCGAAGATACTGAACAATTCCACGTTCGAGCCGTTTCTTTATTTCGGATGCGCGGCGGCCCTGTACTTTGCGATCTGCTATCCCATGTCCATGTGGAGCCGGAAACTGGAGAGGAAGCTGAACATCGCTCGCGGTGCGGCATGACAAGGGGCGCAGAAGGCGCCGGCCGGATGCAAGGGGCGGCTGGAATTGATCGGGATGTAGTTGCAGGTAGTGGCTTGTGGCCGGCGGTGTCGACGTTTTGCCGGTTCAATGAAAACCAGGAGACAGGAAAATGAACTTACATACTACGGTAAAGATCGGCGGCAGCGCGGCAGGGCGCCTGTTCATGGCGGGCGCCTTGGCATGCATGCTGGGATTGGGCGCCGCGCCAGCGCAGGCCAACGACCTGGCCAAAATCAAGGCGGATAAAGTAATACGGGTAGCCATCGACCTGGGCGCACCGCCTTTCGGCACCAAGGACGACACCCTGAAACCCATTGGATCGGATGTCGAGACCGCCGAACTGCTGGCGCAGGATCTAGGCGTAAAGCTCGAGATCGTGCCGACCACCGGCGCCAACCGTGTGCCCTTTTTGTTGACCAATAAAGCCGACCTGGTCGTCGCCAGCTTTTCTATTACGCCTGAACGCCAAAAGGTCGTGGCGTTTTCGGTGCCGTATGCCGCCATACAGGCGGTGGTCGGCGCGCCCAAAGGCATGAATATCACCAAGCTGGAAGACCTGGTGGGCAAGACCGTGATTTCCACGCGCGGAACGACCAACGACATTGCCATCACCAAGCAGGCGCTGCCTGGGACCAACATCCTGCGCTTCGACGATGATGCCACCTCGATTACGGCGGTGTCCAGCGGCCAGGGCGACATCTTCGCAACGGCGCCCCCGCTGCTGAAAGCCATCAACAAGAAAACGCCCGGGAAGAACATGGAGCCCAAGATCGTGCTGTCGACCGCCATGCTGGGGATAGGCCTGAACAAGCAAAGCACCGAGCTGAAAGGCTGGGTGGACAACTGGGTTCGCGCGAACCTGAAGAACGGCAAGCTGAATGATATTTATCAGAAGTATCATGGCTCGCCGCTGCCCGAAAACGTCTTGAGCGCGGGTAAATGATCATGAGCGGACGCTTGGCGGGAAAGACCGCGCTGGTGACGGCGGCGGGACAAGGGATAGGACGGGCCACGGCCGAACTGTTCATTCAAGAGGGGGCGCAGGTCATTGCCACTGACGTCAATCCGGGTCTGCTGGCGAACCTGGATGGATGCAGAACGCGGCAATTGGACGTTACGCAGCCGGCCCAGATACAGGCCCTGGCCGATGAGTTGGGCGCCATCGACGTGCTGTTCAATTGCGCCGGCTATGTGCACGACGGGTCCATACTGGATTGCGACGACGATGCCTGGCGCTTTTCCTTCGAACTGAATGTGGCGTCGATGTACCATACGATGCGGGCCTTCCTGCCCGGCATGCTCAAGCAGCGGCGTGGCTCCATCGTCAATATGTCGTCGGCCGCGTCCAGCGTCAAGGGGGTTCCGAATCGTTTCGTCTATGGCGCGACCAAGGCGGCGGTCATCGGCATGACCAAATCGGTGGCCGCTGATTTCGTTGCCCAGGGGGTGCGCTGCAACGCAATCTGTCCCGGCACGGTGGAGTCCCCATCGTTGGGGAGCCGGATCGCTGCGCAGGCGGGCAAGTATGGCAAGTCCCAGGAGCAGGTGCGCGCCGATTTCATTGCGCGCCAGCCCATAGGGCGCGTCGGCCGGCCACAGGAAGTCGCCGCGCTGGCCCTGTACTTGGCATCGGACGAATCATCATTTACAACAGGTGCATTGCACGTGATCGACGGCGGTTGGTCCAACTGACACGCCACTAACCATAGAGAGCAATTTATGAAACTACTACGTTACGGACCGATTGGACGCGAGAAGCCAGGCAGTCTTGATCGGGACGGCAAGATCCGGGACCTGTCGGGCGTGCTGCCCGACATTACGGCGCAAACCCTGCAGGCGGATTCGTTGAAGTCGCTGGCCGCGAAAGATATCTCCTCGCTGCCGGTGGTCGAGAATCCCGGCCGCCTGGGTACGCCTTACAGCGGCATGGGCAAGTTCATATGCGTGGGCCTGAACTACAGCGACCATGCGGCGGAAACCGGGGCGGACATACCCAAGGAACCGATACTGTTCAACAAATGGTCGGCGCCGACCGGCCCCAATGATCCCGTGGTCATGCCGCGCGGCTCGCAGAAGACGGACTGGGAAGTCGAGCTGGGCGTGGTCATAGGCCGCAAGGCGCGCTATGTGGACAAAGCCCGGGCGCTGGACTATGTGGCCGGCTATTGCGTGGTCAACGACGTGTCGGAACGCGAATACCAGATCGAGCGCGGCGGCACCTGGGACAAGGGCAAGGGTTGCGACACCTTCGGTCCCGTTGGACCATGGCTGGTGACGGCCGACGAAGTCGCCGATCCGCAAAACCTGGCAATGTGGCTGGATGTCAACGGCAAGCGTTTCCAGGACGGCAGCACGCGCACCATGATCTTCGACGTGGCCCATCTGGTGCACTACATCAGCCAGTTCGTCACCTTGAATCCGGGCGACCTGATCTCCACCGGCACGCCGCCGGGCGTCGGCCTGGGCCAGAAACCGCCGCTGTACTTGAAGGCGGGCGATGTCATGCGGCTAGGCATCGAAGGCCTGGGCGAACAGGAGCAGAAGGTATACGCTTGGGATGAAAGTTTGCTGGACTAAAGACGGACAGCCTCCGTTCGATGGAACGGAGGCTTTGCCGCCATATTAGTAGTCAGCCGCGGCCGATATAGGGCATGTTGGTGGCCATGACGGTCATGAATTGCACGTTGGCGTCCAGCGGCAGGCTGGCCATATACAGCACGGCGTCGGCCACGTGCTTGACGTCCATCAGGGGTTCGGGCCGGGTCGAGCCGTCGGCCTGCAAGACCCCGCTGCTCATGGCTTGCGTCATTTCGCTGGCGGCATTGCCGATGTCGATCTGGCCGCAGGCAATGCCGTATTTGCGGCCGTCCAGCGATGTGGCCTTGGTCAACCCCGTGATGGCATGCTTGGTTGCCGTGTACGACACGGCATGGGGACGCGGCGCATGGGCCGAGATCGATCCATTGTTGATGATGCGCCCGCCCTGCGGCTGCTGTTCCTTCATCAGGCGAAAAGCGCCTTGAGTGCAAAGGAAGGCGCCTGTCAGATTGATGTCCACGGCCGCCTTCCACTGTTCATACTCCAGTTCTTCAAGCGAGACGGAGCGCGCGAAGATGCCGGCATTGTTGAAGAGCAGGTCCAGGCGGCCGAACTGTTCCTTTATCTGGCCGAACAATTGGTCGACCTCGCCGGGATGGCTGACATCGGCCGGCACCACCAGAGCGCGCGCGCCATGGGCACGGCCTTCCTGCGCGGTGGCTTCAAGAGGTTCTTTGCGGCGGCCGGCCAGTGCGACTGAATAGCCATTCTGCATCAGGGCCAGCGCAATGCTTTTTCCGATGCCTGATCCCGCGCCTGTGACGAGTGCGAATTTTTCCGTAGTCATTCTGTCTATCCCTTTTTCTTGCTTGTCTTGACCGCCTTCGCCCTTGCGGCGGCCTTGGCATTGATCGGTCCGAGCGGGACCGCCGTCTTGCGGCGCCTGGGCGTTTCCGTCAGGCTGGAGGTCAGGCGCTTGAACGCCACCCCCATATGTTCCTGCATGGCGATACGCGCCTGCTCCGGGTCTTTGGCCCGCAAGGCCTTGAGTATCTTGCGATGCTCGGCGATGGCCTGAGGCCATACATCGCCGGATTCGAAATGGCTGTGCAGCTGATCGAACAGCGGACCCATGCGCAGATCGAAAAGCTGTTTTACCACGCCCACGAGCACGCTGTTGCCGGTGGCTTCCGCAATGCGCACATGAAACAACTGATCGGCTTCCAGTGGGACCAGGCCCGATTCGGTGTCGGCAGCCATGATGTCGATGGCTTCGTCAATGGCGTCGAAATGGGCTTTGCGCCCCACCTTCGCGGCCGTTGCCGCCACTTCGCCTTCCAGCAGCGCGCGCGCCCGTATGACCTCGAGCGGGCCCTCTTCTTGGGACAGGTCGTACTTCGTCGAAGGCTGCGCGGGTGGATTGCACACATAAATGCCCGAACCCATATGCACTTCGATATAACCCTGGACTTCAAGAGAGATCAGTGCCTCGCGCAGCGAAGGCCGGCTGACGCCCAATTGCACGGCAAGGTCGCGCTCGGCGGGCAGGCGCGACCCCGCCGGAAATTCGCCGGCCACGATCAGCGTGCGAAGCTGCTCGCTGATCTGGCGGTACAGGCGTTGGGGTTCGATGATCTTGATAGGCATGGCTGTGTTTCCTGGCGCGCATTATACGTTGACCGTCCGCGCGGATTTTTAGCCAGAGGCTTGGGGAAACGGCAAGCCATAGCGGGTTGCGCATTGCGTCAGCATTGCGGGGATCGTGGGGTGCAGGGCGATGCCGTTCCGCTGCTGCTCCGATCGCAGTGCCAGGCCGCGGTCGCCCGGCATGCGGACTGCGGCGACGCCGGGCCTGGGAGGATTGTCGCGGCATATCTGGCCAATGTGGTCGGTCTGCCGTGCAAACGCGCTTGAGCCGCCGAAGGCTTCAGGGTCATGCAGGCTAAGGAAAACCGTTGCGCCCCAGCCTTCGGGCGGATCCGTCCTGCCATGGCCGGCCAATCCGCCTGTCAGCGCCTCTATCATCAGGGCCATGCCGAAACCCTTGTGGCCAGCTGTAGTGCCTCCCAGCGGCATGATGGTGCCGGGGGGATCGGCCGACAGCACGCCTGGATCGCGGCTGGGGCGCCCTTGCGCATCGAGCAGGCATTCGTCGTCGAACTGCTCGCCGGCTTTTTGCAGGCGGCCGCACATGCCGTTGGTGACAATGGACGCCGAGATGTCCACCAGGAAAGGCGTGCCGGATGTGGGAATGCCCATGGCGATGGGGTTGGGTGTAAAGACGGCTTGAGTGCCGCCGTACGGGGCAACGCTGGCTCCGTTGGGATCGGAACTGGCCAGGGTGATAAGCATGCCGTTTTCAGCCGCGCGCAGCAGGTAGGCGGCCAGGCAGGCAATATGATGACTGCGCTTTATGACCAGGGTGGCGGTGCCGAACTCGCGTGCACGCGGAATAAGCATGTCTATACCCTGACGGACCAGCCAGGGGCCGGGAAGCCGCCGGCCGTCCCACAGCAGGGACGCGCCGCGGTCCGACAGCGTTTCGGGCATGCCGTCCACTTCCATGGTCTTGTTTTCGATTTCTTTTATATAGGAGGCCAACAGGGCCAGGCCGTGGGTGTCGTGGCCCAGCAAATCGCCTTCCACCAAGGTGTCGGCGACGGCTTCGGCGGGGGCGGCGGGCAAGCCGGCCGCTTGCAGCAAGCGTTGGGAGAAATCGCGCAGCGCCTGGGCGGAGTATCGTTTGGGGTCCATTAGTAAGTAGCCCTTCCGCCGGATATATCGAAGGTGGCGCCTGTGGAAAATGAACAATCCTCGGAGCAGAGCCACGCTACCAGCGCCGCGATCTCCTCGGTCTTGCCGAACCGGTTCATGGGTATTTTCGACAACATGTAATCGATATGTTCTTGCGTCATCTGGTCGAAGATGGCGGTGCGCACGGCGGCGGGCGTTATGCAGTTGACCGTTATCCCGGTTTGCGCCAGCTCTTTGCCCAGCGATTTGGTCAAGGCGATGACGGCGGCCTTGGATGCGCTGTAAGCCGATGCGTTGGGGTTGCCTTCCTTGCCGGCTACGGAGGCAATATTCACGATGCGCCCGTAATCCTTGGATCGCATGTGCGGAGCGATGGCGCGGCAGCAAAGAAAAGGTCCGCGCAGGTTGACGCGCATGACCCGGTCCCATTCGGCCACGGGGTATTCCCAAACGCTGGTGTTGGGGCCGGTGATGCCCGCGCTGTTGACCAGGATATCGATGGCGCCTGCCGATTTGGCGGTTCCGTCGGCAGCCGACTGGACGGATGCCTCGTCGCCGACATCGACTTGTTCGATACGGGCATGCTGCGCTCCCAGCGCGGCTTGCGCCGCTTCAAGCGCCTGCTGGTCGCGGTCCCACAGGCTGACGGTGGCTCCGCCTTCCACCAGGCGGGTGGCAATCGCCAAACCGATGCCGGCGGCTCCCCCGGTGACGACAGCATGGCGGCCCGAGAAGTTGTAATGATTGTGAACCGCCATGCGATCTCCTGTTGCAATAGGGTTGTGAAATGGCTTCGGTGGCTATTCGTTTACTGGCCAGGAAGGATGTGAAGCGTCTGTTTTTTTCTGAAATGACGCATAAACAGCGGGAGCACCCATATCAGTATGGTGATGACACCCAATGTGCCCGCAATGGGCCGGTCGAAGAATGCGATGATGTTGCCGTCTGACTTGATGACGGAGCTGATGTAGTTTTCTTCCAGCATGGTGCCCAGGACGACGCCCAGGATGGTGGGCGCGATGGGAAAGCCGTTTTCTTCCATGAGATAGGCCAGTACGCCGAAGGCCAGCATGACGCCGACGTCGAAGACGCTGTTGTTGATGGCATAGGAGCCGACGATGCAGAACAGCAGAATAAGCGGCATCAGGATATTGCGCGGCGTGCGCAGTATGTGCTTGGACAGCTTGATAAGCGCATAGCCCAGGGGCAGCATAAGCAGGTTGGCCAGGATGAAAACAATGAAGATGGAATACATGGACACCGGGTTGTTGATGAAGATCATCGGCCCGGGGTTCAGGTCTTTCATGTAGAGCACGCCGATGACGATGGCGGTGATGGAGTCGCCGGGTATGCCGAATACCAGCGCCGGAATCCATGCGCCCGCCAGCGAGGCATTGTTTGCGGAACTGGCTTCGACGATGCCTTCAGGGTGTCCGGTGCCGAATTTTTCGGGCTCTTTGGAAAACTTCTTGCTGATCGCATAAGACATATACGCCGCAATATCGGCCCCCGCGCCGGGCAGGGCGCCCACGACCGTACCCAGCACGCTGCCGCGCATGACCGACTTGGGATATTTGGCGACCAGCCTTAGGGTGCCGGAAAAGACCTTGTCTATGCTTCCGGTGAAATTTCCGCTTTCCTTGGTGGAGTTGACGGCATAGCGCAGAACCTCGGATACCGCGAACATGCCGACCATGACGGGCACCAGGGAAAGGCCGCTGAGCATGGCATCGCTGCCGAAGGTGAAGCGCGGGTAGCCAGTGGGGTTGCCCATGCCCACGCAGGTGATCATGAGCCCCAGGAAAAGCGAAACAAAGCCCTTGAGCGGGTCGGCCGAGGCAATGAAGATGGCGCAGGTCAGGCCCAGCAGCACCAGCCAGAAATACTCGTATGAGGAAAACTGGAGAGCCAATTCGGCCAGTGCGGGCGCCGCGGCGATAAGCACGGCTGTGCCGAACAGGCCGCCTATGCAGGAAAAGACCAGTCCGCCGCCCAAGGCCAGTTCGGTCTTGCCTTTTTTGGTCAGTTGATAGGCTTCATCGGTGTAGGCGGCCGAAGCCGGAGTGCCGGGTATGCGCAACAGGCAGCCGGGGACGTCGCCCGAAAAAATGGCCATGGCGGTGGCTGTGACCATGGAGGCAATGGCTGGAACCGGCGGCATGAAAAAAGTGACAGGCACCAGCAAGGCCACGGCCATGGTGGCGCTCAGCCCGGGAATGGCTCCGACGAAAAGGCCGTAGGTGGCCGAAAGAAAGATGACTAACAGGACATGCAGTTCAAAGACCTGTCCGAAGGCGGCGATGAGGTTTTCCAGCATGGGATAGGTTTCCTTCTACCAGGCGATCGAGTCAAGAATGCCCCAGGGCAGGGGCACTTCCAGGAGCTTGTAAAAAAGGAAGTGGATGATCAGCGCGCCTGCGATGGCCACGGGTATTGCGGTTCGAAGGCGAACGCGAAATACAAGATACAGTCCCAACTGCAGAAGGAAAGCGGCGGGGATGAAGCCCAGGTCTTCCGAGAACCATACATACAGGATCAGGGAGACAGGCACCAGCAAAAAGCCCGCCAGGGTACGCCCATGGCGAAACTCGGGCTGTATGGCCAGCCACGCCGGCCTGGCCGGATCGCGCAGGTCGCGCCGTGCAAGAAGCACGGCGCAAATGACCAGCCCGGCACCGATCAGGGTGGGAAACATGCCCGGTCCGACATCCTGGCCGGGCATGAGCGGCAGGGTTTGCGCATACCAAATGATGGCAATCCCCGCCAGGCCTATCAATAGGCCTGCGAACAAGTTGCTGATTTTCATGGCGCTTATTTGGCCAGACCCAGGGTGCGCAATGTTTCGCCCATGGCGGCGTCGCCGTCATCCATGAACTTCGCGAAACCGGCGCGATCGGCGTAGGCGATGCCGAAACCGCGTTTGTTCATGAACTCTTTGAATTCCGCGCTTTCATTGATTTTTTTCAGGGCCGCTTCCATCTTGACCTGGACATCTTCGGGCAAGCCCTTGGGCCCGGCTATGCCGCGCCACACGCCCATCTTCCAGTCGCTGCCGGTAGCGCTTTTTAAGGTGGGAACCTTGGGATAAAGCGCCGAAGGCCCATCAGCCATGACAACCAGCGGCCGCGCCTTGCCGGCATCGATCATTGCGCGCGCTTCGGGCAGGGCGGCGGGGACGATGTCGATGCCGCCGGCGGCCAGCTCCAGCATGGCCGGCGCAGCGCCATTGGACGGGACGAAGGGAACGGCATTGATGTCGATGTTCAGGCTTTTAAGCATGCCGGCCAATGCAATATGCCAGATGCCGCCTTGGCCTGTACCCGAAGCCTTGAGCTTGCCGGGGTTGGCCTTGACGGCCTTGAGCAGGTCGTCCATGTTTTTATAGGGCGATTCCTGGCTGACGGTGATGGCCGCCGGACCGATATTCATCAGCCCCAAAGCGGTGTAGTCCCTGGGCGTGAGCTTGGTCAGGCCCTGGTGATGCATCATGGAGATTTCCACGGTCAGCATGCCCAGGGTATAGCCGTCGGGTTTGGCGCTGGCAATGGCCTGATGGCCCACCACGCCATTGCCGCCGGCGCGATTGACGACGTTGACCGGGTTGCCCAGTTCTTTTTCAAGCAGGGTGCCCACGATGCGCGCCGTGGCGTCGGTGCCGCCGCCGGCGGCCCAAGGCACGATGATGGTAATGGGCCGTTCGGGCCAGGCGGCGCAGGCGATGCCCGATGCAAAAATAGCTGCGGCGGCAGCCGTGAATTTGATGGTGGTTTTAATGCTCATCTTGTCGTCCTCCGGGAGTGGTTCTTTTATAGGGAATGGCACAGGAGCTGCAGAGTTGAAGCGTTGTTCTACTTGTTTATTGTTATGACTCTCGGTAAGGTGGCCTGACCGATAAGGCGTAGAGTTTCATACCGAAAAAAAACTGTCAAGCTATTTTGGTATTACCACTTTACCTGTCGGATTTTATGTAATAGACTGCTTTCACATTGCCGCGAAAAGGCAGCCGGCGGGCCTTCGGGCCGCTGTCAGAAAACCCAGCAGGAGACAACGTGGTGCAAGAAACCGTGGTACCGGCCGCATCCATCGGCCGGTCGAATTCCGCGCAGTTGGCAATACGGCTGAACCCTAATGACGATGTCCTGATTGCCACCCGCGACATCAAGCCGGGCACGGCCATACCGGGCGAACAGCTTGTTTCGACCGATGCCATTCCGGCGGGGCACAAGATGGCGGTGCATGCTATCGCAAACGGCGCTCCTGTGCGGCGCTATAACCAGATCATTGGCTTTGCCACGCGCGACATCGCCGCCGGCCAGCACATCCATCTGCATAACATGGCCATGCACGATTTCCAGCGCGACTACGCTTTCTGTGCCGACGTCCGCCCGCAGAAAGCGCCGGCCGAAGCGCTGACCTTCAATGGCATCGTGCGTGCAGACGGGCGCGTGGCCACGCGCAACTACATCGGCATCGTCAGCAGCGTGAACTGTTCGGCCACCGTCTGCCGCCAGATCGCCGACGCGTTTCGCGGCGACGCCCTGGCCGATTTCCCCAACGTCGACGGCGTCGTTTCCATTACTCATAAAACAGGCTGTGGAATGGCCTCGGCCGGCGAAGGCATAGACCTTCTTCGACGGGTCATCGCCGGCTATATTCGCCATCCCAATTTTGCCGCTGTCGTATTCATCGGCCTGGGCTGCGAATCGAACCAGATTTCATCGCTGCTGGGCGCCGAGAACCTGCACGAATCCGAACGCCTGCACACCATGACCATCCAGGACATGGGCGGCACACGCAAGACCATAGAAGAAGGCATCCAGCTTATCCGCGGCCTGCTGCCGCAGGTCAATCAGGTATCGCGTCAGCCGCTGCCCATCAGTCATATCACCGTGGGTTTGCAGTGCGGCGGGTCCGACGGTTATTCAGGCATCAGCGCCAATCCCGCGCTGGGCGCGGCCATGGATCTCCTGGTTCAGCATGGCGGCACGGCCATTCTCAGCGAAACGCCGGAAATCTATGGGGCCGAGCATCTGCTGACGCGCCGCGCGGTAACGCGGGAAGTGGGCGAAAAGCTGGTGCAGCGCATCCATTGGTGGGAGGGCTATACGCAACGCCTGGGCGGCGAGATGAACAACAACCCATCGCCGGGAAACAAGGCGGGCGGCCTGACGACCATACTCGAAAAGTCGCTGGGGGCGGTCGCCAAGGCCGGCACCAGCAACTTGTCCGATGTGGTCGAGTACGCACAGCCGGTACAAACCCACGGCCTGGTTTTCATGGACACGCCGGGGTACGACCCGGTGTCCGCGACCGGGCAGGTGGCCGGCGGGGCCAATGTCATCTGCTTCACGACCGGCCGAGGTTCGGTATATGGCTGCAAGCCGTCGCCATCCATCAAGCTGGCCACCAATTCGCTTATGTATCAACGCATGAGCGAAGACATGGATATCAATTGCGGACAAATTCTGGATGGCGGGAAAACCGTGCAGGAAATCGGCCAGCAGATATTCCAACGCATCATCGAGGTTGCCTCGGGCAGCCGCAGTAAAAGCGAAGAGCACGGATTCGGCGAAGACGAATTCGCGCCTTGGGTACTCGGCCCCACCATGTAAGTGCCGGCCGGCAAAGATAGCGGTATCTGATGGCTATTCAGAAAAGGGAGCATGGTCTTGAGCAATAAAGAACGTCCAGTGCGCCGCAGCCAAGCCTGGTTTGGCCGGCAGGATCGCGATGGCTTCATCTATCGGTCATGGATGAAAAATCGCGGCATTCCCCACGATCAGTTCGATGGTCGTCCGGTCATCGGCATTTGCAATACCTTTTCCGAACTCACGCCATGCAATTCGCATTTTCGAGGCCTGGCCGAACAGGTAAAGATAGGGGTCTGGGAGGCGGGCGGCTTCCCCCTGGAATTCCCCGTCATGTCGCTGGGCGAGACCTTGCTGCGGCCGACCGCGATGCTGTTCCGCAATCTGGCCAGCATGGACGTCGAAGAATCCATACGCGGCAATCCGCTGGACGGCGTCGTTCTGCTGATGGGCTGCGACAAGACCACGCCCTCCTTGCTCATGGGCGCGTCCTCCTGCGATCTCCCCACGATAGGCGTGTCGGGCGGGCCCATGCTCAACGGCAAATACCGCGGCGGCGAGCTGGGCTCCGGCACCGATGTCTGGAAGATGTCCGAGGATGTCCGGGCGGGCAACATGAGCCAGGAAGAATTCTTCGAAGCCGAAAGCTGCATGCATCGCTCGCATGGGCACTGCATGACCATGGGAACGGCTTCGACCATGGCCAGCATGGTCGAAGCGCTGGGCATGAGCCTGCCGGGCAATGCGGCCATTCCGGCCGTGGACGCGCGCCGCAACGTGCTGGCGCGCGCCTCGGGCCGCCGCATCGTCCAGATGGTCAAGGACGATCTGGTCATGTCCCGCATTCTGACGCGGGCGGCGTTCGAGAACGCCATACGGGTCAATGCCGCCATAGGCGGGTCGACCAATGCGGTCATTCATCTTTTGGCCATTGCGGGCCGCATCGGTGTCGACCTGACGCTGGATGACTGGGACAAGCTGGGCCATGGGCTGCCTTGCCTGGTGGACTTGCAGCCGTCCGGCCGCCACCTGATGGAAGACTTCTATTACGCGGGCGGCCTGCCCGCCGTCATCCGCGAGCTGGAATCCGTCATCGACCGCAGTGCGCTGACCGTCAATGGCAATACCCTTTGGGACAATTGCAAGGATGCGCCCAACTGGAATCGCGAGGTCATCCGCGCTTTCGATGATCCCTTCAAACCTGATGCGGGCATCGCCGTCTTGCGCGGCAACCTGTGCCCCGATGGCGCGGTGATCAAGCCTTCGGCCGCCACGCCGGCCCTGCTCAAGCATACGGGCCGCGCAGTGGTGTTCGAGAACAGCGATCACATGCATCAGCGGCTCGATGACGAAAGCCTGGATGTCGACGAAAACTGCATCCTGGTCCTGAAGAATTGCGGCCCCAAGGGCTATCCGGGCATGGCCGAGGCCGGCAATATGCCGCTGCCGCCCAAGGTGCTGCGCAAGGGCATCACCGACATGGTGCGCATATCGGACGCCCGCATGAGCGGCACCGCCTACGGCTCGGTGGTGCTGCATGTGGCTCCCGAAGCCGCCGCCGGCGGTCCCTTGGCGCTGGTCCAGGACGGCGACATGATCGAGCTCGACGTGCCCGCCCGAACGCTGCACCTGCGGGTGTCCGATGCCGAACTCGAGCGCCGCCGCGCCGCATGGAACCCGCCGCCCGCGCCGATGCACCGCGGGTGGGTCAAGCTGTATGTGGACCACGTGCAGCAGGCCGACAAGGGCGCCGATCTGGATTTTCTGGTGGGCAAGAGCGGCGCCGGAGTTCCCAAGGACAGTCACTAGCATGAAGGTACTCATTACCGATTACGATTTTCCCGACCTGGAACTGGAAAAGTCCCTGTACGGCGCAGCCGGCATCGAGCTGATCGTGGCTCAATGCCGCAGCGAAGCCGACGTCATCGATGCCTCGGCGGGCTGCCAGGGCTTGCTCGTCCAGTATGCGCCCGTCAATAAAAGGGTATTTGCGGCTAGGCCGGATATCCGTATAGTCAGCCGCTATGGCGCCGGCTACGATACCGTCGATGTGGCCGACGCCCGGGAACACGGGATATGGGTCAGTAATTCACCCGATTACGGGGTGGGCGAAGTGGCCACGCACGCATTGGCCATGATGCTTGCGCTGCTGCGGCATATTGCGTTTTACGACCGCGACGTCAAGGCCGGGAAATGGCATTTCACGTCGACGGGGACGATGCGCCGCGTATCCGACATGACCCTGGGCATACTGGGGCTGGGCCGCATCGGCAAGCGCATGGCTTACATTGCCGCCCCCAGTTTCAAGCGTGTCATCGCCTGCGATCCCTACATTATCGATGGCGATTTCCCGGCTAATGTCGAACGGGTCGGGCTGCAAGAGCTTTTTTCCGCCAGCGATGCGCTGACGCTGCATGTGCCGCTTACGGCCCAGACGCGCGGCATTGTCGGCCCCGATCTGCTGGGCCTGATGAAGCCGGGCAGTGTGCTGGTCAATACGTCTCGCGGGCCGGTGGTCGATACCGAGGCCTTGCTCGATGCGCTCGACCGGGGTGTGCTCGATGCCGCGGCGCTGGATGTGCTGCCCGTCGAACCCCCGCAGACGGATTCGCGCATCGTCCAGCATCCCAGGGTGCTGCTGACGCCCCATGCCGCCTTTTATTCCCAGACGGCCGAGCGCGAGCTGCGGCGCAAGGCGGCGCAGAACCTGATCGATTGGGCCCATACAGGCAGGCCCACTTATGTTGTGGCAGAAGGAAGGAGCAGTCATCCGTAAGTAGCGCAAACACAGAAAGGAACGACGCATGGCATCAGTGCAGATACGGGCAATACAGAAGTATTTCGGCGGCACGCAAGTCATACGGGGCGTGGACATCGACATCGAGGACGGCCAGTTCGCCGTGCTTGTCGGCCCCTCCGGTTGCGGGAAATCCACCCTGCTGCGCATGCTCGCGGGCCTTGAGCAAATCACCCAGGGTGAAATCCTGATCAATGGGCGGGTGGTCAACGACGTACCGCCCAAAGAGCGCGACATCGCCATGGTGTTCCAGAACTATGCCTTGTACCCGCATATGACGGTGTTCGACAACATGGCCTTTTCGCTGATGCTGGCCAAGATCGACAAGGCAACGGTGCGGCAGCGCGTTGATCGCGCCTCCGAAATCCTTGGCCTGGGCGAGCTCCTGCAGCGCTATCCGCGCCAATTGTCCGGGGGCCAGCGCCAGCGCGTGGCGATGGGCCGGGCCATTGTCCGGGATCCGCAGGTCTTCCTGTTCGACGAGCCTCTGTCCAATCTGGATGCCAAGCTGCGAGTGCAGATGCGGGCGGAAATCAAGGCGCTGCATCAGCGCCTGCGCACCACGTCGGTATATGTCACGCACGATCAGATCGAAGCCATGACCATGGCGGATCAGATTCTTGTCATGCGGGACGGCATCGTCGAACAGCGCGGCAGGCCTCTGGATCTCTACGATCGTCCCGACAATCTGTTCGTCGCGGGCTTCATCGGTTCGCCGGCCATGAACCTCATCCCCGGCGTGCTGCGCCGCGATCAGGGGGACGGAGCCGAAGTCGAGTTCACCGACGGTACGCGCCTGCCGGCGCCGCGCCGAGGCGGGATCGTAGGCGGCGAAGACGGACAGAAGGTAATTTATGGTGTGAGGCCCGAGCACCTGACCATCGATACCACGGGCCAGGGCATGAAGACCGGCGTCGGTGTGGTAGAGCCGACGGGCGCCAATACGGAAGTCTATTCGCGATTCTGCGATACGGACCTGATATCCATTTTCCGCGAACGGCACGATTTTTCCGCCGGGGACAGCCTGCGGCTCATGCCCGATCACGAGCGCACGCATCTGTTCGATGCGGGAACCGGCAAAGCGCTGGTCAGTAGTTGAAGTAGGTACCCGAAGTGTAGGCCGCTTTATACGGAACTTGTTCCATCAACCAAGGAGTGGAGACATGACAAAACTTACAAGACGCGATTTCCTGGTGTCTACGGCATCAGTCGCGGCAGCATCGGCATTGGGCAGCGGCAGCGCCCACGCCGCGGATACCCTGAATTTCCAGCCCGAGAAGGGCGCCAAGCTGCGTGTGCTTCGATGGAAGCGCTTCGTGCAGGGCGACGAAGAACTCTGGATGGCCAATACCAAGAAGTTCACCGATAAAACGGGTGTGGAAGTCCGGGTCGACAACGAGGGCTGGGAAGACGTTCGGCCCAAGGCGGCCGTCGCCGCCAGCGTGGGCAGCGGGCCCGACATCGTCATCGGCTGGTTCGACGATCCGCAGCAATACCCGGACAAGCTGGTCGACGTATCGGACCTTGCCAACTACCTGGACAAGAAATACGGCGGCTGGTACGACGTATGCAAGCGCTACGGCATGAACGGCGGCCGCTGGATAGCCCTGACCCTGGGTGTGGTGGGCAATGCCCTGTGCTATCGCGAAAGCCAGGTCAAGGCGGCCGGCTTCGATAGCGTGCCCAAGGATACGGCCGGCTTCCTGAAACTGTGCCAGGCGCTGAAGGCCAAGGGCACGCCTTGCGGCTTCGCGCTGGGCAAGGCGGTGGGCGACGGCAATAATTGGGCGCATTGGCTGCTGTGGTCGCACGGCGGCATGATGGTCGATACCAAGGGCAATGTGGTGATCGATTCGCCCGAGACCTTGGCGGCGCTGGAATATGCCAAGGAGCTCTACAAGACATTCGTGCCTGGCACGCTGTCTTGGCAGGATCCATCCAACAACAAGGCCTTTCTGGATGGGCAGGTCAGCCTGACGGCCAACGGAATCTCGGTGTATTACGCCGCCAAGAACTCCAAGGATCCCAAGATGAAGGCGATGGCGGAAGACATCCAGCACGCGCACCTGCCCATCGGACCCATCGGCAAGCCCACCGAGCTCATGCAGATCACCCAGATGATGCTGTTCAAGTACTCCAAGTATCCGAATGCCGCCAAGGCCTACATGCAGTTCATGATGGAGGCCGATCAGTACAACCCATGGATGGAAGCGGCCATCGGCTACGTCAGCCAGCCTTTGAAAGCCTACGAGGCCAACCCGATCTGGACCGTCGATCCCAAGCACACGGTGTACCGCGACGCGGCGGCGCTCATGCTGGACAACGGCCATGCGGGTCCGCTGGGCACGGCATCGGCGGCCGTGATGGCCGACTATGTCGTGCTGGACATGATCGCCAACGCCGCCAGCGGAGCCAAGACGCCCAAAGAGGCGGCTGCCCAGGCGGCGGAACGGGCCAAGCGCTACTACAAGACCTAAGGGTCCCAGCACGCCTCGCCCGGTTCGCCGGGCGGTTTGGCCAGCCTGCCCGCTTGGGTGATGCCCCATGGGCAGGCTGGGCATCAATCCGGGAAAGAATATGCTTTCACGCACACTGAACAACAACAATGTCCTGGGGCTGATTTTCATGCTGCCCCTGGTCATCATATTGGTGCTATTCCTGACCTATCCGCTTGGGCTTGGAATCTGGCTGGGTTTTACCGATGCCAAGATAGGGCGCGCCGGAGAATGGATAGGGCTGGGCAACTACGCCTACCTGATCGGCGACTCGGTCACCCAGCTGGCCTTGTTCAACACCATCTTCTATACGGTGATCGCCAGCATCCTGAAGTTCATACTGGGATTATGGCTGGCGCTGCTGCTGAACAAGAACCTGCCCTTCAAGGCTTTCTTCCGTTCCATCGTATTGCTGCCCTGGATCGTGCCCACCGCCCTGTCGGCGCTGGCTTTCTGGTGGATATACGATGCGCAGTTCTCCATCATCAGCTGGACCCTCGTCAAGCTGGGCATTATCGACACCTACATCAATTTCCTGGGCGACCCCTGGATGGCGCGGTACTCCACCATATTCGCCAATGTGTGGCGCGGCATTCCATTCGTGGCCATTACGCTGCTGGCCGGCTTGCAGACAATCTCGCCGGCGCTGTATGAGGCGGCTTCGATCGACGGCGTGACCCCCTGGCAGCAGTTCCGCTATGTGACCCTGCCCTTGCTCACGCCCATCATTGCGGTGGTCATGACCTTCTCGGTGCTTTTCACCTTCACCGACTTCCAGCTCATCTATGTGCTGACGCGCGGCGGCCCGCTGAATGCCACCCACCTGATGACGACCTTGTCCTTCCAGCGCGCCATACCGGGCGGATCGCTGGGTGAAGGCGCCGCATTGGCCATCATGATGATTCCCTTCCTGCTGGCGGCCATCATGTTTTCCTACTTCGGGCTGCAGCGCCGCGCCTGGCAACGGGGAGAAGACAAATGAAGAAACGCAAGACGCAGGACCTGGACCAGCAGGGCATGGATTATCTGCAATCCCTGCCGCGCCGCTGGGTCACCATTTACATTCCCCTGGGCATCTTCATCTTCGTGCTGCTGTTTCCGTTTTATTGGATGGCCATGACGGCATTCAAGCCGAACGAGGAGATGCTCAGCAGCGCAAATCCTTTCTGGGTCGTTGCGCCCACCCTCAGCCACTTCAAGCATTTGCTGTTCGATACTCCTTTCCCGGGCTGGCTATGGAATACGGTCATCGTCTCGACGGCCGCCACCATCATTTCGCTGGCGGCCAGCGTATTCGCCGCCTACGCCATCGAGCGCCTGCGTTTCCAGGGGTCCAAGCAGGTGGGCCTGGGCATATTCTTCGCGTATCTGATTCCGCCTTCCATACTGTTCATTCCGCTGGCGGCCATTGTGTTCCAGTTGGGCCTGTTCGATACCCGCATGGCCTTGATCCTTACCTATCCGACCTTTCTCATACCGTTCTGCACCTGGCTGCTCATGGGCTATTTCAGGTCCATACCCTACGAGCTTGAAGAGTGCGCGCTGATCGACGGCGCCACTCGCTGGCAGATACTGGTCAAGATCATCCTGCCGCTGGCCGTGCCGGGCCTGATTTCGGCCGGCATCTTCGCCTTTACCCTGTCATGGAATGAATTCATATACGCCCTGACTTTCATTTCCTCGTCCGAAATAAAGACCGTGCCGGTGGGCATTGTCACCGAGCTGGTCGAAGGCGATGTCTACCACTGGGGCGCGCTGATGGCGGGCGCGTTGCTGGGTTCTCTGCCGGTGGCCATCGTCTATTCCTTTTTCGTTGAGTACTACGTCTCGGGGATGACCGGGGCCGTCAAGGAATAAGCAAAGGCACAGCTTTAAAGCGGGCGCGCCATGCACAAGCACGGCGCGCCCGCCGCGCTTTAGCGGGAGGCGGGCTTTTTCATGGTGTGCGACCATTCCCAGGCCAGATCGCGCCGCAGCCGCGCATTGATCGCGGCTGCCGCCAGCATGGCCAGCAAGGCGCCCAGGGCGGCCAGCCCCATGTCCTTGTGCGCGTCCCAGATATCGCCCTGGGTTCCCAGGTATTGCATGCCAAGGTCGCCGCCGAATACCATGGCCGCGGCCCATTCGATCAGCTCGTACAGGGCCGAGGTGCTCAAGGTGAAATCCAGCGGCAGGAAGTAAGCCCAGAACCCGCGCACTTCGACAATGCGCAGGAAAAATTCCCGTATCGGATAGGCCAGCAGCAGCCCGTAGGAAAAATGGACCAGCCTGTCGTAGTGATTGCGTTCCCATCCGAAGACGCTGTTCAAGGTGTGGCCGGTAAGTGCCTGCCACCATCGGTCGTAGGGCACTTCGGAATAGGTGTAGTGCGCCCCCAAGGTATGCAGGGCCAGGAACAGCAGGATCAGCAGCAGCGAGGCGTTCGAAAAGCGGAACTGCCGCCGTATGAACCAGAGCAGGATGAACAGACCCGCCACAAGCATGTTTTCCAGCAGCCAGGCGGGACGATCGACGGGTTTGATCGCCAACGCCAGCCATAGCAGGAAGTAGGCCGCGGCGGCCAGCGTCACCGCGAGGCGGCCGGCGGGGTGTTGTTCCGGCAAGGTCCGAGTGGGCTGCGCAATCATTCGTATGCTCCTAAGGCAGGATTCTCCGGGCCAGCCAGGCCAGTGCGGTCAGGGCCAGCACGGCCAATGCGCTGAAAATCATGACAGCGGGCGCCAGTCCCCAGTGGTCGGCCAATCGGCCCACGGCAATGACCGGGACGGAAGCGCCAATATAGGCGATCGAAAAATAGGTGGCCATGTTGGCGCTGCGCCGGCTTTCGTCCGAATTCTGCCCGGCGATCAGGGTGCTTGCCATGAAGCACAGGCCCTGGCCGGATCCCGCCAGTATCATGGCGGCCAGAAAGGCCAAGGCGCTGTCGGCCCAGATGCCTACGCAAAGGGCGACCAGGAAGCCGGCCAGTGTCAGCAGGCCCAGGACGAGTCCCTTCATGGGCGCGATGTTGCGTTGCGAAAGTTGCGTGATCGCAGAGGCCGCCGAGAGAATCAGGAAAGCGATGCCCGGTACGGCCGGGCCTTTCCATGGCAGCAAGTTGTACAGAAACGAGGGCACCAGCGACGCCAGCAGGCTGCCCGCCGCAAATTGCGTAAAGGCGGCGGCGCTGGCCAGCAGGAAGGGGCCTCGCGTCGCCTTGCCCGGCAGAGCCAGCTTGGGGGTAATCGACAGACGCGCCCGGGCGCCGGTGCGCGGCGCGAAGGTGTGGCGCGATCGCCAGGTAAGCCAAAGATTGCCCAACGCCAGGGCGGCGACGACGAAGTAGGGCAGGCGCAGCGGCGCAATACCGGTCTGCGCCAGCAGGCCGCTTAGCAATGGGCCCAGGCCCACGCCCACGGCAATCGAGGCCGATGTCGTGACCGAGGCGATGCGGCGATCGTTCCTGGGATGCGTATCCACCAGCGCAAAAGCCCCCGCTGTGGTTAATAGGCCATTGGCCAAGCCGATGATTCCTCGTGCAAAGAGTAAGGCGTTGATACTTGATGCTACGCCTGACAGCAGCAGTCCCAGCGTCATCAGCATCAGCGAGGTGCAGACCACTGTGTATCGGCTAAGCGTATCCGACAGCCTGCCCAGGCATAGAAGGGCCACCAGCACGCCCACCATGTAAAGGGAATAGATATAAGTCAGTTCGCTGGGCTGCAGCCGCCAATCCGCCTGATACAAAGGATATAGCGGCGACGGCAGTGAGCTGGTCGCAAAGCCCATGGTCAGTGCAAAGGCGACAGCCATGAAGCCGCCCCAGCGATTCAGCAAGGGAGAAAACCGGGAGGCGGCGGGGTGCATGTGAATTATTTGCTTAAGATAGTTGTAGCAAGCGTTAATTTGATACGGGCGCTTACAGGCCAGCCGTATAGCCGATGGTATAAAAAAAACAGGAGCAGGCGCTACGCCTGGAACAACAAGGACTATCCATGACCCGTAATTTAACAGCAATAGCAGGCGTGATGATGTGCGTTGGATTGGCTGCTTGCTCGACCCCCAAGGACGCCCGGGAACTATCGCAGAAAACCGTTCAATACGGCTGCGGCCCTGGTTCGGACCAACCCCTCAGCGTGCAATACACCTTCCAGGGCGACGAGCCTTTGGCCGCCAAGGTCATCTACCAGAATCAGGCGGTGGACCTTACCCGCGCAACCACCAGCAATGCGGATATGGTGGGCAATACGTTCCGTGGCAATGGCTATACCTGGACGACCGAAAAATTCACCCGCGAGAACGCCGGCCAGGTAAACGGCAATATGCTGACTCAGGAAACGCAGCAAGTAGCGAGCGGAAAAACCTCGTCCGTGGGCAATGTGCTGGTCAAGGACTGCAAGGCGCAATCCGTATCGCCCTGATGCCCGTCCGGCTTCGCCGGCGCCCGCATTGATAACAGGCGTCCACGCTTACAGGATAAACTTTCATTTCCTGTAAGCGTGGACGCCTGTTATCAATGCGCATACTACTTGTGGAAGACGAGGCCGAGCTTGCCCATTGGCTGACGCGCAGCCTGGCCCGGCACGGAGGCTTTGTTGCCGATTGGGCCGATGACGCCGAGCTCGCCGAACGCCGGCTGGCGCTGGAAGAATTCGACGCCATTATTCTGGACTTGGGCTTGCCCGGCATGGACGGGCATACCTTTCTTGCCCGCCTGCGGGCGCGCGATGATCGAACCCCGGTATTGGTGCTGACGGCCCGCGACTCGCTGGCCGAGCGCATCGATACCTTGCATGAAGGCGCCGACGACTTCCTGCGCAAGCCATTTGTCATCGAAGAGCTGGAAGCGCGCCTGGTTGCGCTGATCCGCCGCAGCCGGGGGCGCGAGCATCCGCGGCTGGCGCTGGGGGATCTCAGCCTGGATACCTCGGCCCAGCGTTTCACTGTGGCCGGCCAGCCGCTGGCGCTGTCGCCGCGCGAGTTCGCCGTGTTGAAAGTGCTGATACAGCGCAGCGGCGAACCCATATCGAAGCAGCAAATACTTGACCGCATTGCGTCCGACGACAGGGAGATCAACCTGGAGGCGGTGGAAGTGCTGGTGCACCGTTTGCGCAAGAAGCTGGTCAATACCGGGACGCAGATCGAAACGCTGCGCGGCATGGGCTACTGCCTGGAAGCCGCGAGCCATGTTTAAGTCCTTGAAGGGCCGCGAACCCGGGCTTAAATCGATACTCCTATGGTGGCTGGTGCCGGCCCTGGTGGTTTTCATGATGACGGCCTTGTGGCTGTCCAACCACATGTTGCGGTCCCAAATCAATATTGCCTATGACCGTTCGTTGGCTGGCGCCTTGCGCTCCATAGACCATCAGATATCCACGGCAAGCGGAGGCTTGTCGATAGAACTGCCCTACCTGATGCTGGAGTTCTTCGAGCTGACCGCCAATGAAAACGTGTACTACCGGGTAATGACTGAGGACGGCCTGGCCGATATCGGCAATCAGCAACTGCCGTTGCCGGAGCGTGAGCTGGTGTCCGGGGTGCCCCAGTACTACACCGCCGAATACCTGGGCGAAACCGTGCGCATCGCCGCCTTGGCCAGAGCCATGAATCCACCGCTGTATAACAACCGAGGAGGACGGGTCGTGGTACTGGTCGGCGAGGACATCGACACGCGTGAAGCCTTCATCCAGTCCATGCTGCTGCGCTCCATAGGCCGCGACTTGGTCACGGTGGTCCTGGTGATATTGATCGTCGTATTCGGCGTGCTTTTCGCCGTGCGCCCCTTGTCCCGGCTGCGGCAGGAAGTCGAGGGACGCCATCATGACGATCTGCGCCCCATCGAGGCGCGGGGTATTCCCGCCGAGGTGCAGCCCCTGGTTACCGCCATCAACCTGCACATGGAGCGCTATGCGCAGCAGGCCCGGGTGCAAAGCCAGTTTCTGGACGATGCATCGCATCAGTTGCGCACGCCGCTGACGGTCCTGCGCGCGCAACTGGGCTATGCCTTGCGCGAATCCGACCCGCAGGAAATCCGTTCGGCGCTGTTGGCTATGGGGGAGGGCCTGGACAGGGCGGTGCGCACAGCCAACCAGATGCTCTCGCTGGCGAAGGCTCGGGACAACATATCTTTTGAAACGGGCGAGGACCTGGAGCAGGTCGATCTATTGGAAGTGGCGCGCGGCATACTGAAAGACGTCTATCCGATAGCGCGCGCCAAGCGCCTGGACCTGGGTCTGGAGGGAGGGGATGAACCGGTGTGCATCTGGGGACTGGAATGGCAGGTACGGGAAGCCATCGTCAACCTGGTCGACAACGCCTTGCGCTATACGCCCAACGGCGGAGTCATCACCGTCGGCGTCAGGCGGGAGGGAGCCAACGCCATGGTCGTGGTCGAGGACAACGGCGCGGGGATGTCGCAGTCCGACATCGACCGTGCGGGCTTGCGCTTCCGGCGCGGCAAGGCTGGCAAAAATACCGCGGGAGCCGGCCTGGGCCTGGCTATCGTCCAGGCCATCATGCAGCGCCATCGCGGTCATTTTCACCTGGAATCCTTGCCTCAGGGGTGCCGCGCGACATTAGTGTTTTCCCTTAATTTTCCTGCGGATGAGGCCTTCGAAACCCATAATCCGAAAACTGAAAGCCTTTAGAAAGGAAAGCTTTCGTACGCTTGCCTCCTGAACCGTAATGCACGGGGCCATATATAGGCCTGGCATGTATTTTTCCAATCAGGAGACTTGAATGAACAAACTTTGGATCTGTAAGCAGCTTGCGGGCATGCTGGTGGGTGTGGGGGCGTTGGCCGCCGTGTCGGGCGTGGCGTCGGCGGGCGAGCCGCGCCGTCCGGAATGCATTGCGCCGGCCCAGCCCGGCGGCGGATTCGACCTGACTTGCCGTCTGGCGCAGGAAGGCCTGAAGGCCGCCGGCCAGCTGAAGGCGCCCATGCGCATCATCTATATGCCGGGCGGCATCGGCGCCGTTGCCTACAACCACGTGGTGGCCCAGAAGCCCGACGATGGCAGCAGCATTATCGCCTTCTCCGGGGGCTCGCTTCTGAACCTGGCGCAAGGCAAGTTCGGCAAGTACAACGTCAACGACGTCCGCTGGCTTGCCGCCGTGGGTTCGGATTTCGGCGTGGCGGTGGTGCGCGACGATTCCCCCTATAAAAACCTGAAGGACTTGATGGCCGCGTTCAAGGCCGACCCCAGCAAGATCGTGCTGGGCGCCGGCGGCACCGTGGGCAGCCAGGACTGGATGAAGGCCGCCCTGACGGCGAAAGCGGCCGATGTCGATTACAAGAAGATGCGCTTCGTGGCATTCGAGGGCGGCGGCGAGGCCATTACGGCTTTGCGCGGCGGACACATTCAGGCTTATATGGGCGATGCGGCGGAAGCCTTCACCATGCTGGAAGGCGGCGCGCCCATACGCGTGCTGGCGGTGTTCAACAGCGAGCGCCTGCCGGGCAAGCTGTCCAGCGTCCCGACCGCCAAGGAACAGGGTTTCGACATCGACTGGCCCATCATCCGCGGTTTCTATGTAGGCCCCAAAGTTTCCGACGAGGACTACAACTGGTGGGTGCAGGCGTTCAAAAACACGCAGGCCAGCCCCGAGTTCGCCGACCTGCAAAAGAAGCAGGGCCTGTTCCCGTTCAACAAGACCGGAGCCGAACTTGATGCCTACGTCAAAGAGCGCGTCAAAGCTTATACCGAGCTGGCCAATTCCTTCGGTCTCATCAAGAAGTAAAGCATGAATGATCGGATACTAGGCATAGCCGCGCTGGTTTTTGCGGCGCTGATGGCTTGGTTCGGATGGGGAATACAGGCGCCGTTTTCCTACGAGCCTGTGGGCCCCCGCGCTTTTCCCATGCTGCTGGCACTCATCATCGCCCTTTGCGGCGCATGGCTGGCATTCAGGGGGCGCGAGCAGGCCGAACCCAATCCCCCCGGTGCGAATAGCCGTATTGCATTGATGGTGGTGTACTGCTTGCTGTACGCCTTTTTCTTCGAGCCTTTGGGGTTCATCGTGGCCACCACCGCCGTGACGATACTGGTGGGCCGCCTGTTCGGCGGCGCCTGGGTCAAGGTGGCCGCGGGCGGCCTGGTTATGAGCGTATTGTTTTTCCTGCTGTTCGATCGCGCGCTTGACGTCGTCCTTCCGCTGGGTATTCTGGAGAATTTGCTATGAACGATATCCTGGCTCACTTGAGCATAGGCTTCGGGGTCGCGTCTTCATGGACCAATCTCCTGGTGGCGGCGCTCGGCTCTTTCTTCGGCACGCTGGTTGGCGTGCTGCCCGGCCTGGGTCCGATCAATGGCGTGGCGATGCTGATTCCCATCGCCTTCGCCATGAACCTGCCCCCCGAGACGGCGCTCATCCTGCTGGCGGCCGTCTATGTCGGCGCGGAGTACGGCGGGCGGATCACATCCATTCTGATCAACGTCCCTGGCGAGGCCAGCGCCATCATGACCACGCTGGACGGCTATCCCCTGGCTCGCCAGGGGCTGGCCAATGTGGCGCTGTCCCTGTCGGCCTGGTCGGCCTTCTTCGGCTCCATCGTTTCGGTGGTCGGCATCATCCTGCTGGCTCCTTTGCTGGCCAAGTGGGCGCTGGCTTTCGGGCCGGCCGAGTATTTCGTCCTGATGATCTTCGCCTTCTGCTGCCTGACCAGCCTGCTGAGCGACCAGCCGGTCAAGGGCGTGCTGTCCGCCATGATAGGGCTGGCGATCGCGACCGTGGGCGTGGACGCCAATTCGGGTGTCTACCGCTATACCTTCGATTCCGTGCACCTGTTCGACGGCATCCAGTTCGTGGTGGTCGTCATTGCGCTGTTTGCCGTGTCCGAGTTGCTGGAGATGCTGGAAAAAGTCATGGGCGGGCACAAGGTCGAAGTCCAGTCCAGCGGCCGCAAGATCTTCAACTTGCAGGAAATGGCCTATACGTGGTGGAGTGTCGTACGTAGCGCGTTCCTGGGCTTCGGCGTCGGTGTGCTGCCTGGCGCCGGCGCCAGTGTGGCGGCGGCGGTGGCCTATTCGAACGAGAAACGCATTTGCGAAGAGAAAGATCCGGATGCCAAATTCGGCCGGGGCGATATGCGCGGGCTGGTTGCGCCGGAAGCGGCGGCCACCTCGTCGGCCATCGGTTCCTTTGTTCCGATGCTGACCCTGGGCGTGCCCGGTTCGGGCACGACGGCGGTCATGATGGGGGCGCTGACCCTGTACAACATCACGCCGGGCCCGGTGCTGTTCGAGTCCAAGCCCGAACTGGTCTGGGGCTTGATCGCCTCGCTGTTCATCGCCAATGTCATGTTGTTCATCATGAACGTGCCGATGGTGCGCATATTCTCCAAAGTGCTGTCCGTGCCGGGTTGGCTGATGGTGCCTGGCATCCTGGCTGTCAGCTACATAGGCGTCTACGCCATCAATGCGGGCAGCTTCGACCTGCTGATGGTGGCCTGCATCGGAGGGCTGGGCTATCTGATGCGCAAAGGGGGCCTTCCCATGGCGCCCTTGGTGCTGGGCGTGGTGCTGGGCGACATGATGGAACAGAACCTGCGGCGCGCCTTGTCCATAACCAACGGCGAATTGCATGTGCTGTACGACAGCAATATCTCCAAAGGCCTATGGCTGGTATCGATTTCGATAGTGCTTGTTCCACCGCTATTGCGATACTTGAAACGGCGCAAGAAGCAGGCTGCCGCAGCGTAAGGTCCGACAATCCGTGCAACACGGAAAGGGGCTGCCGACATTGAAGGCAGCCCTTTTTTTATAGCCAGCTGGCGGGACTGCTGCCCAGCGCACGGGCGGGATGATCCCAGTGCATCGCGGCGCCTTCGACATCGCAAGGCGGCCTGAGCCGATGCGCCGGCCCCCATTGCGTCTGCTCCAGCGCTTCGGTCCAGTCGTCTTCGCTTTCGGGTGCCAGAGGGGGCGATGCGTCCGTCGTTTGCGCCATCAGCAGATGGGCGGTCCGGGCCAGGGACAGGCGGGTGCATGATCCGCGCCCTTCCCGCCAGCGGGTGGAGAGTCCGTCCAGCGCCGCCGCCGCCATCAGGTAGCCGGTAGCCTGATCCAGGGCTTGCACCGGCAGTGGCGTGGGACGGGATGCGCCGAAATGCCTCATGCCGGCCTCCGCGATCCCGCAACTCATCTGGACCAGACTGTCGAAGCCGCGCCGGGTGTTCCATGGACCCGTCCAGCCATAGGCGTCCAGGCACACATCGACGAGGCCGGGCCGGATGCGCTGGCGCGCGTCCGGGTCCAGTCCGATGCGTTCCAGGGCATCGGCGCGATAGCCATGTACCAGGATGTCGGCGTCCGCCATCAGCGATTTGAGCCGCTCCAACTGATCGCTTGCACGCAGGTCCAGTTGCGCGCAGCGTTTTCCCAATGTGACTTCGGGCACCATGCCGGGTTCGGTCCAGAACGGCGGGTCTATGCGCAGGACTTGCGCGCCGTAGCCGGCAAGATAGCGGGTCGATACCGGCCCCGCCAGTACCCGGGTCAGATCCAGCACCTTGATGCCGGCAAGAGGGCGCTCCGGCCGGGCGGCGGCATGGCCGGAGGGACCGGAATCGCCCTTGGCATAGTGGAACAGCGGTTCGGTTTGCAGCGCCTGGCCCTGCGGGTGCCGCTCCCAGGCGGCCTGTGTGCGCATGGCGGCCGCGCAGCCGCCGGCGGCCACGATGGCGTCTTCCAGCTCGCCGGCATGCCAGCCCGCTATGGCCCGCTCGACGCTGTCATGCGATGCAGGGCATCCCAGCACGGCCAGCGCGGCGGCGCGATGATGCGGCGCATTGGCGTGCAGGCGTATCCATCCATCGCTGGCCGCATAATCGCCGGTGACCGGATCGCGTACCGATGGAAGTTGCCAGCCCTTAGGCCTTAAGGACGTGGCGAACCACATGGAAGCCAGACGGCGATCGACTGAAATGGCGGGCCGCGAGGCGAAGCGCAGTTCCATGTAACGGCTCAGGGCCAGCGCCGCCGTGCCTATCGAGGCGGTGGCCAGCTCGGTAACCGGAAAAGCCGCCGCCAAGCTGCCCTCGCCGACCAAGTCGGGAAGGTCGCCGCCGGCGACGGCGGAGCTGGCCGATGAGGCCGGAGGCCGCATGGCGCGCAGGAAGGCGGTATAGGCTGTCGTATCGGTCATGGGTAGGCCGGCTGCTGAAAATCCAGGATATTCATCATACTTTCTTGCTCGGCGGACAGCCACTTTCGGCGCGTTGCCCATCGCCTTATTGGTAACCGCTGTGGACTTGTCGCGCACGCAGTACTACAATGCAAGGCTTGCGCTGCTTGGACAAGCAGCTGCGCCAGAGGCTTCTGGCGGGGCTCCAGGCAGAAATTTTCAGGAAATTTATTTTTCCTATCACATGGCCGCTACGCGGTGGCCCGGCTGGTTTTAGCCGAAACAAATATACCCGGCCGGATTCGGCCGCGGAACAACACGTTGACCTGCATGGTCGACACCGCAGCTTACAGGCGCTTGCAACCTTTGCCGATACTCGGCGTTTCGCCATTGCCTGTTGATGCTGCATCAAGGCACCTGATTTGTGTCTTTCAACCAGTCTGCTCTGGGGCCTAGGCGTTCCCGGCGTGGGCGGGATTGATCGCGCGCGTCGATATCGGGGCCACGCATATAAGGACTGTTATACAGATGCAAGAGGCTGATTTTTTCAAACTGTCGACATCCACGGCGCTGATGCTGCTGGTGGGTTTTTACGGACTGACATTCCTGCTGTCCCTTCTGATAGGCAAAAAGAAAGAGAATGTCGATGGGTACATGGTGTCGAACAACTCCATAGGCTTCGGCCTTTCGGCCGCCAGCATGATCGCCACCTGGATATGGGCGGCATCGTTCTATGCCAGCGCCACATCGGGATATCGCTACGGTCTTTCCGGCCCGCTGCATTACGGCTTGTGGGGCGCCTTGATGATACTGTTCATCTACCCCTTCGGCCGGCGATTCCGCCAGATGGCGCCCAAGGCGCATACCTTGGCCGAAGTGATACAGGCGCGCCATGGGACATCCAGCCAGCTCATCATGGCGGTCTCCAACCTGATCGGCAGTTGCATCAGCCTTATGGTCAACTTCACCGCGGCCGGCGCGCTGGTTTCCATACTGAGCCCGCTCAGCTTCATACAAGGGGTGCTCATTGCGGGCCTGGGCGTGCTGTCTTACACCCTGTGGTCGGGTTTCCGCGCTTCGGTCATGACGGATTTTGCCCAGTTGATCGCGATGATACTGGCGGCAGTGGTGATTATTCCCCTGATTTTCTTCAATGCCGGCGGCACCGATATGCTGATGGCGAACTTGGGAAATCTAAGCGACCAGCAAGCCGATTTTTTCTCGACCAAGGCCATACTTGAGCAGGGCGCGCCTTATTTCGTCGCGGTCCTGGCCTATGCGATCGGCAACCAGACTATTGCGCAGCGCTTGTTTGCCGTGCGTGAAGACTTGATCAAGTCCACATTCCTGACGGCGACCATCGGCTATGGCGCGGTGGTCATCGGCCTGGGCATGCTGGGCCTGCTGGCGCTGCTGGTCGGATTGGAGCCGGCCAATGGCAACATGAACAACATCATTCCACAGATGGCATTGACCTATTTGCCGCCATTCGGCATTGCGCTGTTTTTCATATTGGTGGTGGGTTCGCTGTCATCGACGGCGGATTCCGACTTGTCGGCCCTGTCCGCCATCATGATGACCGACGTTTATGGCAAGAACCTGGCGCGCGGCAAGCCGTGCCCCAAGCGCATGCTGTGGTGGGGGCGCGCCACCATGGTGGTCGCCACGATGCTGGGCGTCGTATTCGCCAGTCTGCGGCTCGACATCCTGGTCATGCTGGTGTTTGTGGGTGCGCTGTGGGGAGCCATCGTCTTTCCCGTGATCGTCAGCTTCTACTGGGACAGAGTCACCAACAAGGCCTTTACCTCATCCGTCGTGGCCGCGGTCGCATTGTTTGCAGCGGCTCGTTTCGAACTGGTGCCGCTTGAAGGCATCATCGGCGTGTTCTTCGAGCTGTGCGCATCGCTTGGCTTGGGCGTGGTGATCGGCCTGATGACCTTCGCCTTCTTCAATCGCCGTATCGCGATAGCGATGGGCGTCGGGGCGGCTCTGGTATCCATGCCTTTCACCGTAGGATTCCTGCGCGACTATGTCGTGCTGCTCAGTTCGCTGACCGCTTATGGCGTGAGCGCCGCGGTGTGCGTGGCCATGAGCCTGCGCAGCAACGAGCGTTTCGATTTCAGTCTGTTGGCGGAACGGGTCACCTCGTTCCATCAGGACGACGAAGCGGCCGTGGCGGAGCCCGGCCTTGTATCAACCGGCGGCGGCCGCATCGCGGCCGCCCGCGCTTAAAAGGAGAAAAAATGACAAGTATGCTTTTGACCGGCTATATCCTGATTTGGCCCGTTGTCTCGGCCGCTGTCCTGCTGGCATTGATTGTTGCGCTGATCCGCGACATGCGTGCCGCCGGCAGGGACGGCGACAGCATGATCTAACCTGAATTCCTGAGCCCGGCCGCAATGCCATTGATGGTCATGTGTATGGCCCGCTGGCTGCGGCTTTCCTCACCGCCCGCCCTGGCGGGCTTTTCATCCGCCTGGCGATGACGCCGCAACAGTTCGACCTGCAGGTGATTGAGCGGATCGATATAGGCGAAGCGTTCGCTTAGCGCCGCGCCCAGCAAGGGGTCGTTGGCCAGCAGCTCATGGCCGCTGACGCGCTTGAACATTTCCAGAGTCAGTTCGAATTCGGCCTGGATGCGGCCGAATATTTCTTCGCGCAATTTCCGGCTGGGCACCAGGCCCGCGTAGCGCCGGGCGATATCCAGATCGGTCTTGGCCAGGACCTGCTCCATATTGGACAGCAGCGTCTTGAAGAAAGGCCATACCGCCGCCATTTCACGCAATTGCGCCAAGCGGTCGGCCGCCTTGGCGGGACTCTGCTTGCAGCCCTGCTCCACATAGGCATGCAGCGCCGTGCCCACGCCATACCAGCCGGTCAGCATAAGCCGGCATTGCGCCCAGGAGAATCCCCAGGGAATTGCCCGCAGGTCTTCGATTTTTTGACTGGCCTTGCGCGAAGCGGGGCGCGAGCCGATGTTGAGGCCGGCGATTTCCAGTATGGGAGTGGATGCGAAAAAATAATCGTTGAAGCCCGGCGTACCGTAGACCAGGTCGCGGTAGCTTTGCTGGGCGACGTCCGACATGAAGTCCAGGATGGCGCCGAAGCGCGCCATGTTTTCGTCTTCGGACTGCGATATCGAGGTATTGGCCGCCAGGCTGGTCTCGAGCGTGGCCGCCACGAAATTCTCCAGATGCCAGCGGCCCACTTCGGCGTCCTTATATTTGCCTTGTATGACTTCGCCCTGTTCGGTCAGGCGGATTTGCCCATTGACCGTTCCGGGAGGCTGGGCCAGGATGGCGTCGAAGCTGGAGCCGCCGCCGCGCGCCACCGATCCGCCCCGGCCATGGAAAAGACGCAGGCGCACCTTGCGTTTCTTGAATTCCTGCACCAACTGCCGCTCGGCGCAATAGAGGGACCAGTTCGAGGTCAGGTAGCCGCCATCCTTGTTGCTGTCGGAGTAGCCCAGCATGACTTCCTGTATTCCGTCCTGCGCATGCCGCACGCGTTGCGCGACTTCGGGAAGATCGAGCCAGGCCGCCATGATCTGCGGCCCGCGCACCAGGTCGGGGATGGTTTCGAACAGCGGCACCACCATCAGGCCCGCGCCGGCCTTACGGTCCTGGGGCGAGATCAGGCCCGTTTCCTGTTGCAGCACCAGGATCTCCAGCAGGTCGCTAAGCGTTTCGGTATGCGACACGATGGCTTGCTTGATGGCGGCCGGCCCGTATTTTTTTCGGCAGGCGGCGGCCATGCGCAAGATAGCCAGCTCTTTTTCCGTTTCGGGCGAATAGTGCAGCCATGGGGACACCAGGGGGCGGACCTGCTGGATCTCCTGGCGCAGCAGCTCGATGCGGTCTTCCTCGGACAGCTTCCGATAGTCCACCGGCTTGCCATTGAATAAGGTTTTGGCCGCCTTGAACAGTTCGGTCAGCACGCGTTCGTGCACGTCGGAGCTTTGGCGCAAGTCGACCGTGGCCAGGTGGAAGCCGAAAATGCTGACGGCCTGCAGCAGCCCGGACAGGCGCAATTGACCGATGAGACTGCCGTGGTGCTTGTCCAGCGATTCGGCAATGGTCCGCAGGTCGCGCTGGAATTCCTGGGGGTCGGCGTAGGCGGGGGCCGGGTAGGTGGGGCGCTGGGCCAGTTGGCGTCCCGTCAGGGCCACGGAGGTGGCGGCCAGGCGCGCATACAGATGGATGAATGCGCGGCGGTAGGGCTCATCGACCCGATGTTCGGACGTGTCCTGGCTGGCCATCGACAAGGCAAGCAGACCGGGGCTGGCCGCGCTCAGGGTATGCGAAAGCGATATTTCGGTGCCCAGGGATTTGACCTCTTGAAGGTAGTGCCGCAGCACATGCGCCGATTGGCGCAGCAGGGCCTGTTCCAGGGTGGAGGCATCGACGTTCGGGTTGCCGTCGCGGTCGCCGCCTATCCAGCTGCCCATTTGCAGGAAGGGCGGCAGAGGCTGGGCGTTCACCTCGAACAGCGTGCGCCCGGGCGGTTGCAGGCGTATGGCCAGGTCTTGATACAGGCGTGGGATGGCCGTCAGGAAAGTACTGGTGTAGTAGGTCAGCGCATTGTCGATTTCGTCGTGGACCGTCAATTTCTGGCGGCGCAGCATACGGGTTTGCCAAAGCGTGGCCACGAGCCCGGCCAGCGTGCGCTGCAACTGCATTTTTTCGCCGGGGGTTTGCGTGGCATCGGAGAGCGCCATCTGGCGGGCGATTTCACGATGCAGATCCAGTGTGCTTTTGCGCTGGACTTCGGTAGGGTGGGCGGTCAGGACCGGCACAATGCATGCCTGCTCCAGATAGCGCAATATCTTGCGATTGCCCACGCCTTTGCTTTGCAACAGATCCAGCGCATGCTGAAGGCTGCCGCGCATGGGTGTGTCGGCGTGCAGCTCGTGCTGGCGCTGGCGCCTGTTCTGGTCGCGGTCTTCGGCAATGTTCGACAGATGCAGGAAATAACTGAAGGCGCGTGCCACCGAAGACGCTTCCTCGTCTTGCAGGCGGGCGATCTGACGTTCCAGTATGCGGCTGTCCTTGATATTGCCTTCGCGGCGGAACTTCACGGCGGCGCGGCGCAGTTTTTCGATGACATCGTAAATGGCCTTGCCTTCGCATTCCTTGATGACATCGCCCAGCGTTTTGCCAAGGGTGCGGATGTCGTTGCGCAGGGCGCCGGGTTCCAGGTTTGAAGGCAGGGCTTGATTCACGAAGTCTCCGAAAAAACGTTTGGTTTGAATTGTCTGTATTTGGACTGCCGCCTGTCCCGTCCGGTTCCGGCATTGCCGCGTCAGCCCCTTTTGTTCGCGGTCAGGCCGGTTCGGTCTTGCCTTCCGGCCACCAGAATATGGATTGGTCCGCCTCGGTCACCTTCAGGGCGGAAAGCTTGCTGGGCTGGCACGGTCCGCCGGTGCATTCGCCGGTGTCGGGCTTGAAGGTGGCGCCGTGGCGCGCGCACATCAGTTGGTCGCCGGCGCGCGTGAATACATGGCCTTCCCAGTCCAGTTGCGAACCCATGTGCGGGCGGCGGTTCAGGTAGCCGTAGGCGCGTCCCTGATAGCGGACGAAGAAAGCGGTGGTCGTTTCGCCGCCGTGCCGTACCGGCAGCTTGCGGGCCAGGCCGCCGTCTGCGAGATCGGTGGACGGACAGACCTTGACGGAGGATGTGGTCATGCGTTCTGGAAAAGAGATTTGCCAACCGCCAGTTTAGGGCCTGTCGGCGTGAAAAGGGAAGCCGCGCCGTCCCGCTTACGCCTGGAGCCTGCGCATTACAGGCCTCCCGCGCATTGGACCACGGTGCCGGTTATGTATGATGCCGCCGGCGACAGCAGCCAGACCACGGTTTCGGCAACTTCTTCGGGCCTGGCCAGCCTGCCCATGGGTATCTTCGGCGCGACCCGTTCGGGGCGGCCGGGCTCGCCCGCCGTGGCGTGGATCTCCGTCAGCGTCGAGCCGGGCGAGACAGTGCATACCCGCACACCCGAGGTGGCCACTTCACGCGCCAGTCCCAGGGAAAAGGCCTCCAGCGCGGCCTTGCTTGCCGCATAGTGTATGTATTCGCCGGGGCTGCCGGTACGGGCTGCGACCGAAGATACATTGACAATGACTCCGCCGTTCCCGCTGCGCTCGAAGCAGGCCAGCGCGGCACGCGCGCATTGGATGGCCCCGAATACATTCACCTGGAAGACGCGCTCTATGGTGGCGTCGGTGGTTTTCGAAAACGGTCCGATGGGGCCGGTGATGCCGGTGTTGTTGACCAAAGCCGTCAGGGGGCCCAGCTGCTGCTCCGCTTCCTGGAACAGGCGGGGGATATCTTCCGGCTTGCCGACGTCGGCCTGGATGATGGCGGCCTTGCGGCCATGCTGAGCAACGGCTTGCGCCACGCGGCTGGCCGCGTCCGCGTCTTTCACATAATTGATGGCGACATTGAAGCCGTCGCGCGCGGCCGCGATGGCGGTGGCGGCGCCGATTCCCCGGCTGGCGCCGGTAATAAGGACAGTGGGAGTATTTGCTGTCATGCACGCACCTGGCTGGTTTATGTCCAGGTGCATTATGCGTCAAATCAGAAGGCGTAGCGCAGTCCAGCAGTGTGCGCCACGCAGCAGGTCGGGAGCCGGAAATGCCGCCAGGCGGGCGCGCAAAACTCGGAAATAGCGATTTTCAATTGCATATGGCCGCGTTATTTTCCATCTGTTTTCCATGATCTGCATCAAGTTTTGGAAGATATCCATCCCCGGCGGTGGCGACTCGAAGCGGCGAAGGAGGTAAACTGCTTTCAAAAATAAATGCTTGGCCCCTCAATATCCGGGCTGCGAATTCATGAAAGGAAGAAAATGAGTACACCCAAACGTCTGCGTTCCGCCAACATCACCCAGGGTCCGGCCCGCGCGCCGAACCGCTCCATGTATTACGCGCTGGGCTACAAGGAAGAAGACTTCGACAAGCCCATGATCGGGGTGGCCAACGGACACAGCACCATCACGCCTTGCAACAGCGGGCTGCAAAAGCTGGCCGACGCGGCGATCGAAGCCATTGAGGCATCGGGCGGCAACGCGCAGGTGTTCGGCACGCCGACGATTTCCGACGGCATGGCCATGGGCACGGAAGGCATGAAGTATTCCCTGGTCTCGCGCGAGGTCATCGCCGATTGCGTCGAAACCTGTGTGCAAGGGCAATGGATGGACGGCGTCGTGGTCATCGGCGGCTGCGACAAGAACATGCCCGGCGGCATGATGGGCATGCTGCGCGCCAATGTGCCGGCCATCTATGTCTACGGCGGCACGATTCTTCCCGGGCGCCTGCACGGCAAGGACCTGAATATCGTCAGCGTGTTCGAGGCTGTCGGTGAAAACGCCGCCGGACGCATGAGCGACCACGAACTGAAGCAAATCGAGCTGCACGCCATCCCCGGACCCGGCTCTTGCGGCGGCATGTATACGGCCAACACCATGAGCTCGGCGTTCGAAGCCCTGGGCATGAGCCTGCCGTATTCATCGACCATGGCCAACGTGCACGACGAAAAAACCCAATCGGCGGCCGAGTCGGCCCGCGTATTGCTGAAGGCCGTCGAACTGGACCTGAAGCCGCGCGACATCGTGACCCGCAAGTCCATCGAAAATGCCGTCAGCGTGGTCATGGCCACGGGCGGCTCGACCAATGCCGTCCTGCACATACTGGCCATCGCCCATGCCGCCGGCGTCGAATGGACGATCGACGACTTCGAGCGCGTGCGTCAGCGCGTGCCCGTCATCTGCGACCTGAAGCCCAGCGGCCATTTCCTGGCGGTGGATTTCCATAAGGCCGGTGGCGTGCCGCAAGTCATGAAGCTGCTGCTGAACGCGGGACTCATCAACGGCGATTGCATGACCATTACCGGGAAGACGATTGCCGAGCAGTTGAAAGACATCCCCGATGTGCCCAGTGCGGACCAGAACGTCATCTTCCCGCTGGACAAGGCGCTGTACAAGCAGGGCCACCTGGCCATCCTGAAGGGCAATCTGTCGCCGGAAGGCGCCGTCGCCAAGATAACCGGCCTGAAGAATCCCGTCATCACCGGCCCCGCGCGCGTCTTCGATGACGAGCAATCGGCACTGAAAGCCATCCTGGATGGCAAGATCAAGGCCGGCGACGTCATGGTGTTGCGCTATCTGGGCCCCAAGGGTGGTCCGGGCATGCCCGAGATGCTGGCCCCCACCGGTGCGCTCATCGGCGCGGGCCTGGGCGACTCCGTAGGCCTGATCACCGATGGTCGGTTTTCGGGCGGCACCTGGGGCATGGTGGTGGGTCACGTGGCGCCGGAGGCCGCTGTGGGCGGCACCATAGGCCTGGTGCACGAGGGCGATTCCATCACCATCGACGCTCACCAACTGCTGCTGCAACTGCATGTTGACGAAGCCGAGCTGGCCAAGCGCCGCCAGGCATGGAAGGCGCCCGCCCCGCGCTATACGCGCGGCGTGCAGGCCAAATTCGCCTTCAATGCCTCGACGGCCAGCACGGGCGCCGTGCTGGACAATTTTTAAGGCAGGTCGAACACCAGCACTTCGGCGCCCTTGCCGCCGGTCAGCGTCAGCAGCGGCTCATCCGCGATCTTGACGCCGTCGCCGGCGGACAGCGGCAGGCCATTGAGCGTCAATTGGCCGCGGGCGACATGCACATAGGCATGCCGGCCCGCCGCCAAAGGCTGCTCGATTTTTTCATCCCCGTCCAGCAGCCCGGCGAACATGCGCGCATCCTGCACGATGGTCAGCGAACCGTCCTGGCCGTCGGGTGAAACGACCAGGCGCAGCTTGCCGCGCTTGTCTTCCTCGGGATAGCGCTTTTCCTGGTAGTTGGGCTTGACGCCTGAAAACTTGGGCACGATCCAGATTTGCAGGAAATGCACCGGATCGGTACGCGAATGATTGAATTCGCTGTGCTGGACACCGGTACCCGCGCTCATCAATTGCACATCCCCCGGGCGTATGACCGAGCCCGAACCCATCGAATCCTTGTGTTCCAGTGCGCCTTCCAGCACATAGGAAATAATCTCCATATCGCGGTGGCCATGGGTGCCGAAGCCTTCGCCGGCCTGGACCGTGTCGTCATTGATGACGCGCAAGGAGCTCCAGCCCATCTGCTGGCGATCGTAGTACTCGGCAAAGGAAAACGTGTGATGGCTGTTCAGCCAGCCGTGCTGTGCGTGGCCGCGATCGGCGGCATTCCGGATTTCAAGCATGTTTCGCTCCTGTCTATGATGAAGCCATGGCTTCGATGTAATCATTCTATGATTTATTTTTTCTATAAAAAAGCGCAAAATACTGCTAATTAATATCTAATAATTCGATATATTTAAGATAAATCGAGAATCATAGCCAGCGGTCCGGACATCAAGGCAAAAAGCCATGCACACATTGAAAACCACCTTGGAGCAATGGCGCGTCCTGCAAGCCATCGTCGAACATGGCGGCTACGCCCAAGCGGCGGAGGCCCTGCATCGCAGCCAATCGTCCGTCAGCTATATGGCGGCTCGCCTGCAGCAGCAGGTCGGGGTGCCGCTGTTGACGATAGAAGGGCGCAAGGCCAGGCTGACCGAGAGCGGCAAGGCATTGCTGGCGCAAGCATCGGATCTGCTCAGCGATGCCTCCAAGCTGGAACAAAGGGCGGCTCAGTTGGAGCGCGGCTGGGAGGCCGAGCTTAGGCTGGTGGTCGATGCGGCGTTGCCCACGCCCTTGCTATTGCAAGCCTTGACGCAATTCACGCAGGTGGCGGGACAGACGCGTCTGCAACTGACCGAGGTGGTGCTCTCCGGTGCCGAGGAAGCCCTGGCCGGGCAGCGCGCCGATATTCTGGTCGGCACGCGCGTCCCTGCCGGCTATCTGGGCGATCTCTTGCTGGATGTGGATTTCATCGCTGTGGCGCATCCGTCGCATGCGCTGCACCGCTTGGGGCGGGAATTGGCCGGCGATGACCTTAGACGCGAGATGCAAGTGGTGCTGCGCGATTCGGGCACGATAAGGCCGCGCGATGAAGGCTGGCTGGGTTCCACCCAACGCTGGACGGTAAGCAGCCTGGAGACTTCGGCGGCGATGGTGGCCGACGGCCTGGGTTTTGCCTGGTTGCCGCGCCACCTGATACAACGACGCCTGGACGAAGGCGCTCTTTGGCCGTTGCCATTGACCGAAGGCCAGGTGCGCCGGGTGTCGCTATACCTGACCTTCGGCAATCAGGAACAGGCCGGGCCGGCTGCCCGTCACCTGGCGCAGGTGTTAAGCCAGGCAGCGCGCCATCATGCGGCGTCGGCTGCAAACGCCTTGCGATAGCGCCATAGCAGCCACAGGCAGATGCCGGCGGGCACGATCAATGATGCGAAGGCAAGGCCGTAGCTGCCGAAAGCACTGGCTATCAAGCCGAAAATCGGGGGCCCGATGACGATGCCCAGGAAGGTCATGGACAGCGTTCCGCCGGTGGCGATGCTGGCTTGCCCGGGCGGCGCCTGGCGCGCGACTTCGGCCAGATAGACGCCATTCCAGCCTACGGCGCTGCTGCCGAACAGGGACAGCACGATCAAGGTCAGCGCTTGCGAGTCGAAGTACTGCAGGAACGGGGTCGCCAGGGAACATATGGCTATCAGTACGGCCAGCAGGCCCAGCATGGCGATAGGGCCCAGGTAGCGGTCCGATAGATAGCCCCACAACAGCCGCCCGGCCACACCCGCCGCCTGGGCGACGGCCAGTGTGAATCCGGCCACGATCAATCCCATGCCCAGGTCATCGTGCAGGAACGTCACCATATAGGTGACCAAAGACAGCTGGGTAATTGAAAACATGAAGGACACGGCCGCCAGGACGGCCAGGCTGCGCTGGCTGAATACCAGGCGCAGCGGAGCCGCCAGCCCATTGCCGAATGACACGGCTTGGGTTCTATCCTTGTCGGCATCCAGGTCCGCGCACAAAGGCTGGATCGCCACGGCGCACAACAGGGTGACGGCGGCGATGGTCAGAAAGGCCGCCTGCCAGCCGGCGAGGTCGGCCAGGCCCGGCACAATGACGCCGGCCAGCACCCCGCCCAGCGGCACGCCGGTCTGCTTGATGGAAAATACAAAGGACATGCGGTGCGCCGGTGTGCTGCGCGCCAGTAAATGCGAACTTGCCGGCGTAATGGGACCATAGCCCAGGCCCACGAATACCGCCCCGAACGCCGTGGCGATGGGCGATTCGATGGCGCATAGCGCAACGCCCACGGCGCACAATATCAGCCCCAGCTGGCTGGCCCGTATGGCGCCGTAGCGGCGTACGACCCCGCCCGACAGCAAGCTGGCCGCCATGGCGCCGGCATAGGCGAAGGCAATATACAAGCCCAGATACACCGTCGAAATTCCCAGCGCCTGGGCAACGGTCGGAGCCACCACCGGCAAGGTCAACAGGCACATGGCCACCAGGGACTGCACCGTCAGGGTGGCGACGAGTACCACGGTCGCCGATATGGGTTTGCTCATGCGGGAGGAAGATCCTTCTTGCTTTTTGACCAGAGGCGGCCGGATGCCATATACGGAGGCGGCACCTGTCGTATCATAATCCTTCAAGGCCAAGGCGGTTTTCCGCCAGGCTCGTCAATGGATTTCAACCGGAAGGAATAGATCGTGCTAACACCGGAACAGCGCGCCACGCAGCGCGACATCATCAAGGAACTGGGCGTGGATACCGATTTCGATGCCGAGCGCGAGATTGAAAAACGGGTCAAATTCCTGGCTGATTACCTGGTGGAAACCGGCAGCAGCGCGCTGGTCCTTGGCATCAGCGGTGGCGTCGACTCGCTGGTCGGGGGCTGCCTGTCGCAGCGCGCCGCCGTCCTGGCCCGCAACCGGGGGCGCGAAGCCAGCTTTATCGCCATGCGGCTGCCATACGGCGAGCAGCGCGACGAACACGATGCACAAGCCTCGCTGGACGTCATCCAGCCGGACAAGCAGCTTGCCGTCAACATCAAGCCGGCCAGCGACGCCATGCTGGCCGCCCTGCTGCAGGGCGGAGCGGAATTCCGCGACGACAGGCAGCAGGACTTCCTGTTGGGCAACATCAAGGCCCGTCAGCGGATGATCGCGCAATACGCGGTTGCCGGCGCGCATCGCGGACTGGTCGTCGGAACCGACCATGCCGCTGAAGCGTTGATGGGTTTTTTCACCAAATTCGGCGATGGGGCGGCCGACCTTACGCCGCTTGCGGGTCTGAACAAGCGGCGCGTCCGCGCTCTGGCCAGCGCCATGGGCGCTCCCGAGGCCCTGGTCATGAAAATCCCCACAGCCGACCTGGAATCGCTTTCGCCGCTGAAGCCTGATGAAGATGCTTTCGGGGTGACTTACGGTGAAATCGACGATTTCCTGGAAGGGAAGGACGTTTCCCTGGAAGCCTTCGAGATCATTGTGCGCACGCATCGGAATTCGGCGCATAAAAGAGCCTTGCCATATTTCCCCTCCTCAAGCTAGTTGATTTAGGCAACTAAAAGCTTGACAATGGCATTCATTCAGGAGAATGCCATGTCGCCAGAGTCCGATGTCCTTGAACGGCAAATTGCCGCCGTCCGCGGTTTCAGCCGCTTCTATACGCGCCAATTAGGGCTGCTCAACAAAGGCTTGTACAAAACGCGGTATTCCTTGACCGAAGCGCGGGTCATCTTCGAGCTGGCGCAACGGGACGGCCTGACCGCCAGCGACCTGGCGCGCGTGCTGAGCCTGGATGCCGGCTATTTAAGCCGGCTGCTCAAGAAGTTCCACACCATGGATCTGCTGCAGCGCAGCGCCTCGCCGCAAGACGGGCGGCAGGCCGTGCTGTCCCTGACGGCTCAGGGGCAAGAGCTCTTTCAGGAGTTGAACCGATATTCCCACGACGAGGTGGCGGGCATGCTGTCGGAGCTGTCCGAGGACGAGCGTCAATCGCTGGCCGATGCCATGCGCAAAGTGCAGCGCCTGCTGGGGGATGGGGATGCCTCTGAAGCGCCTTGCATTATCCGTTCGCTTGAGCCGGGGGATATCGGCTGGATCACGCGCCAGCAGGGGCTGCTCTATTATCGGGAATACGGCTGGGACATCCGCTTTGAAGCGCTGGTCGCCGAAATACTTTCCCATTTCGTCAGCTCGTTCGACGAGCGCTGGGAACGCGCCTGGGTGGTTGAAAAAGAAGGCAAGGCAGTCGGCTCGGTGTTTGTGGTGAAGGAGTCGGAGACCGTGGCCAAGCTGCGCCTGCTGTATGTGGACCAGTCGGCGCGCGGCCTGGGCCTGGGCCGCCGCCTGGTGGACGAATGCATAGCGTTCGCGCGCTCCAGGCATTACAGCAAGCTTACCTTGTGGACCAACGATGTGCTGGTGTCGGCGCGGCGCATATACCAGGCGGCGGGCTTCAGGCTGGTTCGCGAAGAGCGGCATCATTCCTTCGGAAAAGACCTGGTCGGCCAGCACTGGGACCTTGATTTGTGATGCCGCCGCGCGAAGCGCTGGCACTGGCCGCCGCCGCGGCAACCGGCGTGCAGGTGGGCGCCGCCATGGTGGCAACCCGCTATGTGGTCCATGACATCGGACCCCTGTCGCTGGGCCTGTTGCGCTATGCCATCGCCTTGTTATGCCTTCTGCCATTCGTTGCAATCCGCCGGCGGGTGCGCTACGCCGGGCGCGATCTGCTGGCCATCATCGGTCTGGGCATTGTCCAGTTTGCCGTTCTTATCATCTTGATCAATCTGGGCTTGCAGTACATCAGCTCGACCCGGGCGGCCTTGCTGTTTGCCACGATGCCGCTGTTGACCATGGTGGTCGCCGCCGCGGTCGGGAGCGAAAGCCTGAGCGTGCCCAAGACGGTGGGCGCCGTGCTTGCCCTGGCGGGCGTTGCCGCCACGCTGGGCGAGAATCTGCTTGCGGGGTCGGGGCGCAATGAATGGACGGGCATTGCGATGGTGCTGGGCGCGGCGCTTTGCGGAGCTGCCTGTTCCGTCTGCTACCGTCCTTACCTTGCCCGATACCCGACCTTGTCCCTGGCCACCGTTGCCATGCTGGCTTCGGTCGTGTTCCTGGCCGTGCTGGCGCAGACCGAAGGCTTTTTCACGCAATGGCCTTCCCTGCATGCCAAGGGATGGGCCGCCGTGGTGTTTATCGGCATCTCCAGCGGCTCGGGCTACATGCTGCTGCTGTGGGCGCTCAAGCATGCCAGCCCCACGCGCGTCACCGTTTTTCTGTCGCTCAGTCCCGTAACCGCCGCTTGGCTGGGTGTGGCGTTCCTGGGTGAATCGATCACGCCCGGCATTGTGCTGGGCATGCTTGGTGTCGCCGGCGGCTTGTGGGCCGCGACCCGTTAAAGCGGGCCGCGCGGCATGGCGGCGCTGGGCTTGTCACACAATAGTCATATAATCTGGCGCTATCTTCTTCGCGCAACCCGGTAAGTAATCTTGCAAATCGCTCTCCTGTCCATATTGGCTGTCTCGGTGTTGGGCACATCGTTCGTCTCCGGCGTATTCGGGATGGCGGGCGGCATGATACTCATGGGCATCCTGATCGCCTACCTGCCGGTTTCCGCCGCCATGGTGCTGCATGGCACGGCGCAAATGACGTCCAATGGATGGCGAGCGCTGCTGTGGCGGCGCCATACGCATTACGGAATTTTCGGCCGCTACATTCTGGGGCTGCTGACGGCGGGGCTGCTGTTCGCCTTCGTCGGCTTCGTGCCCGATCGGGCCATGGTCCTGATCGCCCTGGGCATCATTCCTTTTCTGGCTGTGCTGATCCCCGCCCGATTCGTACCGCAGGCCAACAGCCGCTTTGGCGCGGAGGCTTGCGGCTTCATGAACACCTGCATGCAGTTCATTGCCGGCGTGTCGGGGCCTTTGCTGGATGTGTTCTTCGTGCGCTGCCATATGGACAGGCGCAGCGTAGTGGCGACCAAGGCCGCCTGCCAGACTTTCTCGCATCTGGCCAAGCTTATCTACTTCACCCACATCATGGGCGGCGACAGCGAGGTCGAGCGCTGGGCGATGGCGGTGGCCATCGCGATGGCCATCCTGGGCACCAGCTTGAGCAAGTTCGTATTGGAAAAGCTGACCGATCATCAGTTCCGGCGCTGGACACAGGCTCTGGTGATGACGATAGGCGTGGTCTATCTCTCGCAGGGCGCCTACGTTCTCCTTACCCGCTGACGCATCAACCCGATCGCGGGTCGGCCGCGCTCTTGGCCTGGATCAGAAAATAATGAGGGATGCGTTCCAGCGCATACCGGGCAGCGGCGGTCCGAATTTCCGTCCTGTCCCCCGCGAACCGGCGCGTTTCGCTGAAAAGGGCCGATCGCGACGGCTGCCCGCTGGCCTCCGCCTTGAAAGCCCAAGCAAAGCATTGCGTCCCGGCCGGAATATCGCGGTCGGTGCCATCGACGACTCCCGTATTCGAAACCGCGACATTTGCCCGGCTGTTCTTCAAGGCGCCCACGGCCATTTCCCGGGCAACCGCTTCGCTGGTCAGGTTGCAGCTCTCCAGCGTTTCGGGCTTGACCGACAGGCAGCGTTTCTTCGCCTCGGGCGAGTAGGTGACGAAAGCGCAATCCAGAAGCTGGCCCGCGCCGGGCATATCGGCCAGCGTGGCGGCGATCAGCCCGCCGGTGCAGGATTCGGCCGTTACCAGCATCAGGGAGCGATCGCACATGAAACTGGCGACGTCCTCGATGCCGGGCTGCGGGTCAGCCACGCTCCTTTCCTTCTTGCGCGGCCTTTTCCAGATCCTGCTCGCTCAGCATCCTTATGTCCGGGTCGGCCGTATTGTTGTCTCCGGGTGTGAATCGCAAGCCCTGCATATAAGGCGTGGGCTTCTTGCGGCGGTAGTCGGCAAATTCCTTGGCGTAATAGCTTCGCGCCTGCTCCACGTCCTTTACGCCGGTGGCGATGTCGTGCATCAGGTTCAGCGCCAGGAAGTTCGCTTCCTCATCGTGGCAGCGCGCCGAGACTTCGCCCTTTGTGCGATTGATGACGACACTGCCGTCGAACAGGCAGGCCTCGGTCGCCTTGTCGGGCGGGAAGCGATAATCGATAACGGATTCCACCGAGTCATAGTGGGGTGCCGGAAAATCGTGTTGAGTGACTGTCCGGGATGCGACGATCCGTTTCCAGGGACCTGGCCGATGCCAAGTGATCAGCGTATCGGTAATTTCATCCGGTTCGCCGTATTTATCGACGACCAATTGCGCGGCCTCCTGGGCGTCTTCGGGCCAGTCCGCTATGCTGGGTGACAGGTGTCGTGTTTGCATGGGTTCCTCCAGGCAGTGGCAAGTCGCTTTCCGCCAGCAATCTCCGTGCCGTTTGCGGGGAACTAGCCGCTACAATCGTCCGTATGGAAATCCGTCAACTTCGTTATTTCACCTGCGTGGTCGAAGCGGGCAGCATGGGCAAGGCGGCCCGCGAACTGGGCGTGGTCACCTCGGCGCTCAGCCAGCAGATCAGCCGCCTGGAGTCCGAGCTGGCCACCCGCCTGCTGCAGCGCACGGGCACCGGCGTCGTGCCCACCGATGCCGGCCTGGCTTTCTTCAGGCAAGCCCAGCTGGCCCTGCGCCATGTTGACGAAGCGGCTCGCGCGGCCCAGCAAGCGCGGCTTTCAGGGCACGTCAGCGTAGGCATGGCGCCCACGACATCCGCGGTCATGGGGTTGCCGCTCATGTTGGCGATGCGCGAGCGCTATCCCGATGTGCGTTTCCATCTGGTCGAATCCCTGTCCGGGCATTTGATGAATATGCTCAATGCGCGGCAGCTGGACTTGGCCATTGTGTTCAACAGCGAGGCCGGCCGAAGGTGGTCGGTCATGCCCTTGCTGGACGAGCGCCTGTTTGTGATCGCCGTCAAGGGCTTCAAGGGATTCCCCAAGCAGAAGAAGGTCCGCTTGGCCGGCCTGACCGGTCTGCCCCTGGTCATGCCCACCAACATGCACGGATTGCGCTCCCTGCTGGCGGGGGCCATAGGCCAGCAGGACCTCAGCATCAACATTGCCATGGAAATCGATTCGCTGGCCATGCTCATGGATGCCGTCGGCGCGGGGCTGGTGGCCACCATACAGCCCGGCGCCGCCATAGCGCGCCTGCCCGACCAGGCTTTTCTGATGTCCGAGATCTCCGATCCCGGCCTGGTGCGCCGCAATCTGCTGGTCAGCCTGTCCGACGACGAGCTTTCGCCGGCGGGGCTGGCCACACGGGTCGTGATGCGCGACGTCGCCTTGCGGCTGGTACGCGAGGGACGCTGGGTAGGGGCTTCCATTCACGAATCATGAAGGGCTGTTGCGATACATCCCACTAGCGGTCCGGGCATATTGTTTCTATTCTTGTCGTTTTGGCATGCGGCCGCTTGGCGGCGCATGCCGCTGACTAGCCCTGGAAGTGAACGATGCTGGATGTACTCGTAATCGGCGGCGGAAATGCCGCCTTGTGCGCCGCCCTGATGGCGCGCGAAGCGGGCGCAAGCGTCATGATCCTGGAATCCGCCCCCAAGGAATGGCGCGGCGGCAATTCCCAGCACACGCGCAATTTGCGCTGCATGCATGACGCGCCCCAGGATGTGCTGGTGGACGCCTACCCCGAAGAAGAGTTCTGGCAGGACCTGCTGAAGGTAACGGGCGGCATCACCAACGAAAAGCTCGCCCGGATGGTGATACGCGCTTCATCCTCCTGTCGCGATTGGATGCGCAAGCACGGCGTGCGCTTCCAGCCCTCGCTGTCGGGAACCTTGCATGTCGCCCGCACCAATGCCTTTTTCATGGGCGGGGGCAAAGCGCTCGTCAACGCCTATTACCGCAGCGCCGAAAACCTGGGTGTGCAGATACGCTACGACGCCCCCGTCGATGCGCTGGAGCTGGACGGAGACCGTTTCATTGCGGCCCGCATCGGCAATGAGCGCATCGAGGCGCGCGCCTGCGTGGTGGCCAGCGGGGGGTTCGAGTCCAACCGGGAATGGCTGCGCGAGGCCTGGGGCCAGAACGAGGCGGGCGAATGGCCTGCCGACAATTTCCTGATACGCGGCACCCGCTTCAACATGGGCGTGCTGCTTAAGTTCCTGCTGGAAGCGGGCGCCGATTCCATAGGCGATCCGACGCAGTCCCACTCGGTGGCCATCGATGCGCGGGCGCCGCTGTACGACGGCGGAATCTGCACGCGGGTCGATTGCGTATCGCTGGGTATTGTGGTCAACCGCAACGCGCAACGCTTTTACGACGAGGGCGAAGACTTCTGGCCCAAGCGCTATGCCATCTGGGGCCGGCTGGTCGCCAAGCAACCCGGCCAGATCGCCTATTCCATCATCGATGCAAAAGCCGTGGGCCGCTTCATGCCGCCGGTATTCCCGGGCGAGAAGGCCGACACCCTGCCGGAGCTGGCGCGGCAATTGGGCCTGGATGAGCAAACATTCATGGAAACGGTCAACAGCTATAACGCATCCTGCCGCACGGGCCAGTTCAACCACGAAGTGCTGGACGATTGCCATACCGAAGGCCTGACGCCGGCCAAGACGCACTGGGCGCGCCCGCTGGATACCGCGCCTTACTATGCCTATGCCTTGCGGCCCGGGATTACATTTACCTATCTTGGCGTAAAGGTGGACGAGAATGCCGCCGTGCATTTCAACGGCCGCCCCAGCGGCAATCTGTTCGCCGCGGGCGAAGTGATGGCCGGCAATGTGCTGGGGCAGGGCTATACCGCTGGCGTGGGCATGAGCATAGGCACAGCCTTTGGCCGCATCGCCGGAACGCAGGCCGCCGCCGCGGCTCTGGAAGCCGGCCAAACGCTGGGCGCAACATCGGTAAACGCAGGAAAAGAAAATGCAGCAGCTTGAAGCACTGACCCGGGAAGCGGTATCGCTGGCCCAACCCGGCATTCCCCCCTTGACCGCCGACGAAGCGGAAGTCGACCGCATCATGACCATTTGCAATGCCTGTCGCTATTGCGAAGGTTTTTGCGCCGTTTTCCCCGCCATGACGCGCCTGCTGGAATTCAACAAGGCCGATATCCATTACCTGGCCAACTTGTGCCACAACTGCGGCGCCTGTTTGCACTCCTGTCAGTACGCGCCGCCCCACGAGTTCGCCGTCAATGTGCCCAAGGCCATGGCCACCGTGCGGGTGCAGACCTACTCCGACTATGCCTGGCCGCCTGCCCTGGGAGCTCTGTACAAGCGCGCCGGGCTGACCCTGTCGCTGGCGGTCGCGGGCGGCTTGTCCTTGTTCCTGATCCTGACACTGATGGTGAACGGCTCGCTGTTCCACGAGCCGCTGGCGGGCAACTTTTACGCCATCTTTCCCCACAACACGCTCGCGTTGATGTTCGGCCTGGTTTTCCTGTATTCGGTTGTTGCCCTGGGCATAGGCGTTGCGCGGTTCTGGCGCCGGGTTTCGCCCGCGGCGCCGGTTCAGGGCGGGAAGACCGAAGTAGCGGTCGAAGCCACGCGCAATGCGCTGACCCTTAAGTACCTGGACGGCGGGCACGGCGATGGCTGCAACGATGAGGACGACCGGTTTTCGCTATGGCGGCGGCGCTTCCATCACTTGACGTTCTACGGTTTCCTGCTTTGTTTTGCGGCCACGTCGGTGGCCACGCTGTATCACTATCTGCTTGGCTATCAGGCGCCGTATCCGGTGTTCAGCCTGCCCGTGCAACTGGGCATATTCGGCGGCATCGGCCTGCTGGTCGGCCCTGCCGGCTTGCTGTGGCTGAACATCCGGCGCCACCCCATGCATGGCGATGCGGCGCAGCGGCCAATGGACCGCGGATTCATCGCCTTGCTGTTCCTGACCAGCCTTAGCGGCCTGGCCCTGCTGGCTTGGCGCGACACCGGCGCTATGGCACTATTGCTGGCGGTGCATCTTGGCATTGTCATGGCTTTCTTTTTAACCATGCCTTACGGTAAATTCGCCCACGGCATTTTCAGATGCGCGGCGCTGCTGAAAAGCTCCATAGAAAAGCGGCAGCCCAATCGCTTGGGCCTGGGCGACTGACCCAGACCCATTTTTACTTTAGATACTGGAGACAAAATGATCAGATCACGCTTTTTTGCGGGACTGTGCGCCGCCGGACTCATCACGGCACTGGCCGGTACGTCCGTGTCGGCGCAGGAATTCCCCAAGGACCGGCCCATTACCCTGATGGTTGGATTCGCGGCGGGGGGCGGCACCGATACGGCTGCCCGCATCATCGCCAAGAAACTGTCCGAGAACCTTGGCATGTCGGTCGTGGTGGAGAACAAGCCGGGCGCCGGCGGCAATATCGCCCACCAATTGATGGCCAACGCCAAACCGGACGGCAGCGCGATTCTGCTGGGTTCCATTGGCCCCCTGTCGATCGCTCCCCACCTGATGAAGCTGCCCTACGATCCGGTGAAAGACCTGGCGCCGATCACCATGGGCGTCAATTTCCCCAACGTGCTGGTGGTCAACCCGACGCTGAAGGTCAAGACCTTGGCCGAGTACATCGCGTTGGCAAAGTCCAAGCCCGGCGACCTGGACTATGCGTCAACCGGTGTCGGATCGGCCTCGCACATGGCCGGCGAATTGTTCAACCAGCGTGCGGGCGTGGATCTCCTTCACGTACCCTATAAAGGCGGCAATCCCGCCCTGGTCGATGTGGTGGGCGGGCGGGTGGGCGCTTATTACTCCACGCCTTCGTCGGCCGCGCCCCATATCGCCACAGGCAAGGTCATTGCGCTGGCCACCACCGGCTTGGAACGCTCCGAAGCCCTGCCCGATGTACCGACGATTGCCGAGTCCGGCTTTCCGGGCTTCAACGCTACGAATTGGTACGCTTTCGTCGCGCCGGGCAAGACGCCCGAGAAGATACTGGAGCGCTGGAATCAGGAATTGGTCAAGGTGCTGAAGTCGCCCGATGTGCACGAAGAGCTCGTCAAGATAGGCCTTACGCCCATGCCCGGCACGCGCCAGGAACTCAAGGACTACATCGCCAGCGAATCGGCGACATGGGCCAAGGTTATAAAAGAGCGTAATATCACCATCGAATAGGTCTGGGGGCGAACCTGGTTCGCCTCAGTTGGCAAAGCCTGCGGGTTTTCAGCCCGCAGGCTTTTTTACGTATGGCGGCAGCAAGGTCAAGAAAGGTTAAGCCGCGGTTTTTCAGCTTGTGTCCCGTCTGCTTTAGTTTCACTATACAGACGCCGATTTGCCACTTATTCGAGGTGATGACATGAAAGTTTTAAGCCGGCTTTTAATAAGCGCCGCCGTTCTGGGCGGTATGGCCGCAATGCCCGCCTACTCGGCGGAAACCGCCGCTCCTTCCAAGGCCAAGACCGCGCAGCAGGAACGCATGGTCAGCTGCAATAAAGACGCGAAGGGCAAAACCGGGGACGAGCGCAAGGCGTTCATGAGCAGTTGCCTGAAGGGCGAGGCTCCGGCACAGAAGAAGGAGCTCAGCGCTTCGCAGCAGCGCATGAAGTCATGCAACGCCGAGGCTTCCACAAAGAGCCTTAAGGGCGACAAGCGCAATGCGTTCATGAGCACCTGCCTGAAAGCCAAATAACCGGTTTCTTTTCCGTTGCCGGAAACCCCTTGCGTGTTTTTCGCGCCGGGGGTTTTTTCTTGCGTGATGCCTTAGATGCCGCCGTATGCCAGACGGACCGCCAGCCAGGCCATGACAAAGGCGATGACGCCGTCCAGAATCCGCCAGGCCCGTGGGTTGGAGAACGCCGGTGCGAACAAGCGCGAGCCCGCTCCCAGCACGGCCAGCCAGATGATGCTGGCCGATAGCGCGCCGGCCGCAAACCACAGGCGGGACTCGGCAAAGCCGTAAGCCAGCGATCCCACCACCATCATGTCCAGCCAGAAATGGGGATTCAGCAAAGTAAAGCCCACCGCCCCCAGCAGCGCGGCCCGGCGTGACGGCATGGCGTGGCGCGCGGCGGCCAGGCCGCTGGCGGACCGCAGTGCGCGTCTTGCCGACTGGAACGCGTACCAGGCAAGGAAGGCGACGCCGAACCACAAGATGACGCCGGTCAGCCAGGGGAACCGGCCGGCCAGGGTTTGCAGGCCCCAAACGCTGGCGAAGATGAAGACTGCGTCGATCAGTGCGCAGATCAGCAGGATGCTGAGCAGGTGGGCGCGCATCAGGCCTTGCCGCAGGATGAAGGCGCTTTGCGCGCCGACCACGGCGAACAGTCCAAGCCCGGTGGCGGTGCCGCTGGCCCAGGCGGCAAGCGATGGAAGGGATACGAGAGAAAACATGACCGAAATTCCAGTTGGGGGGCACCCATACGCAGAGGGCGCTGAGGTGCCGGAGGCCATTCTGGCTTGTATTTCTTATAAAATACAGCTAAATTAATTTAACTATATTAAGTAAAACTAATTTAGGCCGGACATGAAAATCGATCATGGCAATCTAAGGGCTTTGGCCGCCGTGGTGCGCGAAGGCAGCTTCGAACGCGCGGCCGCTTCGCTTAGCGTGACGCCGTCAGCCATATCGCAACGCATCAAGGCGTTGGAGGAACGCATGGGCCGCTTGCTGGTTCAGCGCGGCGTGCCCGCCGAAGCCACGCCTGACGGGCGGGTCCTGGTGCAGCTTGCCGAACAGACCGCGCTGCTGGAACTTGACGCCCTGGGCCGCCTGGGCCTGGACGACGCCGCTACGGCGGTCAGCATTGCGGTGGCGGTCAATCACGACAGCCTGGAAACCTGGTTCATGCGGGCCGCCGAACTTTTCGCGGCGGGAACGCGGGCGACGCTGGACCTGCAGTCCGAAGACCAGGACCACACGGCCGCGCTGCTGCGCAACGGCGCGGTGCTTGGCGCGGTAACCACCTTGGCCGATCCGGTGCAGGGCTGCCGTATTCATGCGCTGGGCAGCATGCGTTATATCGCCACATGCTCGCCGCAGTTTCACGAAAAGTATTTTGCCCAAGGCGTCAATGCGCGCACCCTGGCCGCGGCGCCCGTGCTGGTGTTCAATCGCAAGGACGCCATGCAGGCGCGGTTTGCCCGCAGAATCATGGGCGGCGCATCGTGGCAGCCCCCGGTTTGGTGGCTGCCGTCATCGCGGGCCTTCGTCCATGCCACATTGGGCGGCCTGGGTTGGACCATGAATCCCTTGCCGCTGGTGCAGCGGGAACTGGACGAGGGCCGCCTGGTGCCGCTGCGCACTCGCGCGTCGGAAGATGTGCCGCTGTATTGGCAGCATTGGCGAGTACACTCGCAAGCCATGGACGTTCTGACCGATTCAATATTGGAGGCCGCCGGGGGCCTGGTGAAGAAAGGCGGAAAGCATGCTTAGATGGCTTTTGGGCCGTGGCGCCACGCAACGGCGGGTGGCGCGCGAGTTGGCGCTTATCAACCCGGGCGAATGGCAAGACGCAGTGGCGCGCCATGCTTTCCTGGCGGGCCTGGATGCGGAAGAAGATCACGCCCTGCGCCAGCGGGCGGCCTGGCTATTGGCCAGCAAGGCATTCAGCGGCGCGCACGGCCTGGAGATCACCGACGAGATCATGCTTTCCATTGCGATCCAGGCCGCATTGCCCATATTGAAGCTGGATCCGGTCCTGTACGAAGGCTGGACGGAAATCATCGTGTACCCAGGCGGTTTTCTCATACCCCGCAACGATGTCGATGAAAGCGGCGTCGTTCACGAATATATACAAGAGGCATCCGGCGAAGCCTGGGAGGGCGGCCCCCTTATCCTGTCCTGGGAGGACGCCGCGCCGGGGGGGCCTTCGGGAATGAATGTCGTCATTCACGAGTTCGCGCACAAAATCGATCTTTACGCCGGTTCGGCAGACGGCATGCCCAGCCTGTCGGCGCATTCCGGGCTTCGGCCTGCGCACTGGCAACGAGTGCTGAACGAATCCTTCGATGATTTCAATGCGGCGCTGGATGCGGTCGAAGAGGCGATTCCCGGAGATGTCGATCCCGAGTCCGAGGACGCGGCGGCCTGGTACGAGACCTTGCCGATGGATCCGTACGCCGCCACCGACACGGCCGAATTCTTCGCCGTCAGCACCGAGGCTTTCTTCATTGCCCCCGAGCCGCTGGCCGCGGCGCTGCCGGAATGGTATGGCCTGCTTGCGCAGTATTACCGCCAGGATCCGCTGGGCCGCCAAAGATAAAGAGCAAGCTGGCGCGGCAATAATCGTGCTAGCATTTCGTCCATGTTTTCCGGACGCACAACCTCCCGCTCCTCGGTTGGCCAGCAGCTTTTGCTGTGGCTGACGGTTGCGGCATTTGTGTGCCGGGCATTCCTGCCTGTGGGGTTCATGCCGGACGCCAAGGCATTGCAGGACGGCAAGCTGGTCCTGACACTGTGTACGGCGGGCGGCGGCACAGCATTCACCACGCTTGACCTGTCCGATGATTCGGACAGCCCCGCCGGGCAGAAGCTTTCCCCTGCGGACAATTGCCCCTTTGGGCTGCTTGCCGCTCAAGCCATGATCCCCGCCATGCCGGTTCTTGTCCTGCCGGGCGCCATGCCGCGGGAATTGCCTTCCACGGTTTATTTCACGGCCTTGCCGCCGTTGGCGGCGCATGGCCCGCCGTTGGGGTCGCGCGCTCCTCCCGCAAACCTCGGTTGATTCGTCTTTATGGTACCGGCATCAGGCGATGCCGGTGATCACTATCGAAAATCCCGAGGTTTTTTTCATGCTTCGCAAACCTGCACATCTCGTGCGCGCCGCGGCGCGCGCTCTGCCGTTTTTTCTGGTATCCGCTTCCTTGCACGCCGCCGAATCCGTGCCCGTGCTTCCGGCCATTTCCATCACCGCGGGCGGCGCGGGCGAACTGGCCACGGAAACATCCACCGGTTCGGGACTCGACCTCACCGTGCTTCAAACGCCGGCCAGCGTCGGCGTCATCACCCGCGAACAATTAGACGAGAAGGGCGATGCCAGCCTTGCGGACGCCATCAGCCGCTCGCCGGGGATAAGCGCCGTCGGCCATCCGGGCAATGGCGGCCAGGCACTATCCGCGCGCGGTTTCACCGGCTCGTCTTCCGTCATGCAGCTATACGACGGCAAACGCCAGTATGGCGGCATCGGCATCACCTATCCCTTCGATACCTGGGCGGTCGAACGCATCGAAGTGCTGCGCGGGCCGGCCTCGGTCATCTATGGAGAGGGGGCCATAGGGGGCGTGGTCAATGTCATACCCAAGAAGCCCAGCCGCGGTCCGATCGAGAATGAGATCCAAGGGACGATAGGCAGTGACAATACGCAGCGGCTGGGTTTGGGCAGCGGCGGCGCCATCGACGACAAATGGTCCTACCGTTTCGATGCCAGCGGCAATCGTTCGGATGGATGGGTCGACATGGGCAGGTCCCGCAATCTCTCGCTGTCGGGCGCCTTGCGGCTGGATGTGTCGCCGGAGTTCAGCCTGACGCTCAGCCTGGCCCAGGGATGGCAAAAGCCCCAGCGGTATTTCGGCACGCCGTTGATAAACGGAGAGCTGGACGACTCGTTACGCAAGAAAAACTACAACGTCGGCGACGCATCCATAGACTACAAGGACCAATGGGCCGAGCTGTCGGCGCTTTGGACTCCCAACGACAAGACCACGGTGCAAAGCCGCCTTTATCATATAGAAAGCAATCGCCACTGGCGCAATGCCGAGTATTACGATTACCTGCCCGCCAGCCGGCAGATCCGGCGCAGCAGCTACACCGACATACGCCACGAGCAAACGCAGGTCGGAAACACCACCGACCTGACATTCGATACGCATGTCTTTGGGCTGCCCAGCCAGATGTCTATAGGCTTCGACGTAAGTCAAAGCGCCTTCAAGCACTCCAATAATTCGCCGTATTCGGGTTCCAGCCTCGTCGATCCTTACGATTTCGACCGGGGCGAATTCCTGGACATTGTCACGGCGGCGCCGAAGTATCGCAACAAGGCCGTCCAGTATTCGCTGTTCGCGGAGAACCGGCTGGAACTGACCGACAAGTGGTCCATTCTGGGCGGCCTGCGCTACGACCATGCCGATATCAAGCGGCGCGACCTGACGCTGGGGCAAGAGGTGCTGGACAAGCGATTCTCCAATGTGGGATGGCGAGTGGGAACCGTCTACGAGATTGTTCCGGACCTGGCCGTCTACGCCCAGTATTCCGAGGCGGCCGATCCTGTCAGCGGCTTGCTGATGTTGTCGCCGGCGAATCAGGATTTCGACCTGTCCACCGGCCGGCAAATCGAGATCGGCGCCAAACAGGCATTCTGGGACGGCAAGGGCGAATGGACGCTGGCAGCCTACCGCATTGTCAAGAACGGCCTGGTAAGCCGCGATGTGTCGGATCCGACCAAGAGCGTGCAGGTCGGCGAGCAGTCATCGCAAGGCATAGAAGCCACAGTGGGGTTTGAATTTGCATCCGACTGGCGCATCGATGCCAACGTGGCCATGCTGCGCGCCCGCTACGACGATTTTTCAGATTCGGTGAACGGCGCGGCGGTTTCGCGCAACGGCAACGTGCCGACCGATATCCCCGAGCGCCTGGCCAATGCGTGGCTAAGCTGGCGCTTCCTGCCCGGCTGGACCGCCAGCGCGGGACTGCGCTATGTCGGCAAGCGCTACGGCGATCGCGCCAACACGCTGGAACTGCCGGCCTACACCACCACCGATCTGGCATTGCAATGGAAGCCCAGGCGCGACCTGACCTTGTCGCTGCGCGGCTTCAATGTGTTCGACAAGCATTACGTCGAAACGGTGTACTACAACCAGACTCAATGGTTCCAGGGGCCGGGGCGCCGCGTCGAACTGACCGCCGCCTACCGATTCTAAGGCCGGGATGCAATCATGAGCACATTCTGGGTGCGCTTCAAGCGCATGGTTTACCTGGTCCATCGATGGACGGGCGTGGCCGCGTGCGCGCTGATGGCGCTTTGGTTCCTTAGCGGCATCGTCATGCTGTTTGTCGGCTATCCCAAACTGATGCCTCTGGAGCGGCTGCACTCGCTGCCGGCGCTGCATGCCGGCGCTTGCTGCATACCGGTGGAGCAAGCGCTGCAACAGGCCGACAAGCCCGACGCCGTCCAGGAAATCGTGCTGACCTCGATCGCGGGCAAGCCCCACTATCGCCTGCGCCAGGGCAATGGCCGCTACTTGACCGTCGATGCCGCTACGGGCCGGTCCGAGGGGCTCGTCGACGGACAGCGGGCCCTGCTGGCGGCAAGCGCCTACTTTCCCGGCGATGAACCGTCGTATCGGGGAATGGTGGCGGAAGACCGCTGGACCCACTCGGGATCGTTGAATGCCCATCGGCCCTTGCATCGCATTCAGATGAGCGATCCCGCCCACACGCTGCTTTATGTGTCATCCACGACGGGCCAGATCGTCATGGATGCGCCGCGCGCCGAGCGGCTCTGGAACTATGTCGGGGCCTGGCTGCACTGGTTGTATATGTTTCGCGATCGCCCCGCCGACCCCGTCTGGTCCTGGATAGTCATTATCCTGTCCGCGGCAGGGGTGGTCGCGGCGGCAACCGGCACGCTGGCGGGATTATGGCGCTGGCGTTTCAGCCAGCCTTATAAATCCGGTTCCCATTCACCCTATCGAGCGGGGTATCTGCGCTGGCACCATCTGCTGGGCCTGGCTTTCGCCGCCATCACCTGCACCTGGATCTTCAGCGGCTTGATGTCGATGAATCCCCTTGCCGTCTTCGATGCCAAAGTACGGCCCAGTTTGGCGGCGTATCAGGGCGGTGCGCCAGGCGCCGAGCGGGTGGTGCTGGATGTACCCACGGCACTGTCCTTGCTGGAGCGGCAAGGCTTTCATGCGGTGGAAATCGAATGGCGCGTCCTGGCCGGAACGCCTTTCCTGCTGGCACGCGACGGCGGCAATTCGACCCGGCTGATTATCCAGGATGGAAATTCCGGCAAGGTCCTTGAGCAGTGGCCCGAAAATCTGCTGCTGAGGGCGGGCCGGCGTGCGATCGAAGCCCCGATGGCGTCGGCGCGATGGTTCTTTCAGTACGACCGGTATTATTTTCATCGCGATCAGGCATCGATGTACGGCGGCGCCGAGCGGCGCCTGCCGGTGCTGCGCATTGCATTCGAGAACAGCGACCGGACCTGGCTTTATCTGGACCCGCACACCGGCGGGATCGAACTGGCTTCCAGCGGGGCTCAGCGAACCGGCCGCTGGCTGTTCAATTTCCTGCACAGCTGGGACATGCCGTCCATGCTGCGGGCGGATGCGGCACGCAAGATTGCGTTGATCCTGTTCAGCATGGGTGGAGTGGCGTTAAGCGTGACCAGTATGGTGATCGCTTATGCACGCTTGAAGATATGGGCATCGCGCCTGCGCCGCAAGCGCGATGCCGCGGCGGCCGGATAAGAAGCCGGCCGCCCGCCGTGAATTAGTCTTCGCGGCTGGTGACTTCCACCAGGTGGTAGCCGAATTGCGTCTTGACGGGACCTTGCACCACATTGACGGGGGCGCTGAACACCACTTCGTCGAACTCCCTGACCATCTGGCCGGGGCCGAAAGTGCCCAGGTTGCCGCCATCGCGGCTGGAGGGGCAGCTGGAATTATCTTTTGCCACTTGGGCGAAATCCGCGCCGCCTTCAATTGCGGCTTTCAGTTCACTGCACTTTTCTTCGGTGGATACGAGGATGTGCCGGGCCGAGGCTTGTGCCATAAATAAGTACTCCTTCTTGAAAGAACCAACAGAGTAACCCAGGCCGATTATGGCTTCAAATCGATTTCCAGCCGTATGCCATCGCCCCGGTAGACGACTTCAGCGTAGTACAGGATGGTGTCGTCGGGCGCTTTGAACGTCCGCGTTACGTTGGCGATCGGAGCATCGACCGGTATGCCCAGCAAGGAGGCGGTCTCGGCATCCGCGGTCCCGATGCTGAGTGTTTGCCGGGCCTGCGCAATGTGCACCGAGGGGCTGGCCAGCATCAGCGGAATAACGGCCTGATTGCGAAATTTTTCCGGTGCCAGATTGAATACATGCTGGACGATGTACAGCGAAATCACGCAGTAAGGGCGGCCATTCAGGGAATGCAGCCGGCGCATGTGGATATAGTCGGGAGCCTGTCCCGGCGCTATGGGCAGCGCGCAGGGCGCGTCGTTGATCTGCAGGATGCGTGGCACCAGGGACCGGTAGGTCTGGGCAAGCGCCGACAACGATGTTTCCAGCGGTGTGGTCTTGATCGGCGTGGCCGCTTGGGTAACGAATGTTCCTTGGCCCCGCTGACTGGACAGCAAGCCTTCCTGTACGAGCAATTGCACGGCCTGCCTGGCAGTGGGGCGGGCGACTCCAAATTCCTCTGCCAGGCTGTGCAGCGACGGCAGCAGCTCGCCGGCAGGCCAGATGCCGCTTTCGACGCGTTGGCGCAGGCGGTCCGCAATCATGACATAGCGCGGAATCGGTCCCGCAGGCAGACGCTTGTGGTCGCCGCTGGCGGGAGAAGGAGGGTTTGGTTCCAAACTGGACACTTCCGTATCGGTCATGTGTGGCGAAGGAGCCTTGTCGCGCAAGGCGGCAATTTTTTATATGCGGGCTAGTGTAAGCCACATTGGGCAGCGGCTGAATTAACTTATAGTCATAAAGTATAGTATTATTTACTTATGTACTTTAAAATGTGATTTCTGTGCCGGCATCCATTTATGGATGCGAAGCGCGGCAGCCCGAAGTTCACATAACAACCGCCATTCTCCAGGAGGGCCAAGCGTGCGGCAGGAGCAAGAAACGAATACTTCATTTGAAATAGCCAGGATCGAGGCATTTGTCTTTCGCGCTCCCGCGGACCCGCCTGTACGCACTTCTTTCGGCATCATGCATAACCGGCCGGCACTCCTTATCCGCCTGACCGACCGCGATGGTGTGACGGGCTGGGGGGAAGTCTGGTGCAACTTTCCCTCGGTCGGCGCGGATCACCGGGCCAGGCTGGTGGCCAGCACCTTGGCCCCCTTGCTATGCGGGCAGGCGTGGCCTTCTCCGCGGGCATGCTTCGATGCGTTGACCGCCCGCTTGCGCATCCTTGCCATCCAGTCCGGCGAACCCGGTCCCTTGGCTCAGATTATTGCGGGTGTGGACATCGCGGTGTGGGACATTCTGGGAAAGCGGGCTGGCCAGCCTTTATGGCGCCTGTTCGGTGGACGTCCCCGCGTCGCCGTCTATGCCTCCGGCATCAATCCGGACGATCCGCTGCGCATGGTGGAAGCGAAAGCCCGGGAAGGCTATGACGCGTTCAAGCTGAAAGTCGGATTCGACCCGAGGCAGGATATCGAAAATGTAAATACAGTGCGGTCCGTGCTGGGGGCGGGCGGGACCTTGATGGTCGATGCCAATCAGGGCTGGAGCCCGGAGCAGGCCGGCGAAATGCTTGCCCGGCTGGAACCCTGCGACTTGACCTGGATAGAAGAGCCGGTCTCCGCCGATACGCCTTGGGCGGCTTGGAAATCGCTGTCCGAAGGCACATCCACCCGGCTGGCCGGAGGGGAAAACCTGCGCGGCGAAGACAGCTTCCGGGCAGCCGGCGATGAAGGCGGCTTGCGGGTAATACAGCCGGACCTGGGCAAATGGGGCGGCTTCAGCGGCTGCTTGCCGGTGGGGCGTTATGCGCAGCAGTCCGGGTTGTGGTTCTGTCCGCACTGGCTTGGGGCCGGTATCGGCTTGATGGCTTCCATGCATCTGAAGGCGGCGCTGGGCGGCGCGGGCTATGTGGAAATCGATTCCAATCCGAATCCGTTGCGCGACATGCTGGCTCAGCCGGCTTTTGTCGTGGAAGGCGGAAGCGTTACCTTGTCCGATCGGCCGGGCCTGGGTGTTGAGCCCTTGCTGGACGAGGCGGGAAAGTATCTTGTTGCTGTGCCTTTGGACTGAAATCATGCGCAATAGAATCGTTATCTCCGAATTCATGGATCAGGCCGCCGTCGACTGGCTGGGCGAGCGCTTCAGTGTGCATTATCAGCCCGACCTGCATGAGCGGCGCGACGCCCTGATCGAACTGCTGGCCGATGCCGACGCGCTGATTGTGCGCAACCGGACTCGCGTGGATGCGGATTTGCTTCAGCGGCAGACGCGGCTGAAGGCGGTGGGCCGTCTCGGTGTGGGTCTGGAAAACATCGACCTGGACGTCTGCCATAGCCAAGGGCTCGCCGTCATCCCCGCGATCGGCGCCAATGCGGCGGCCGTCGCTGAATACGTGGTGTGCTGCGCCATGCAATTGCTGCGTCCGGCCTACTGCTCTTCGCCGGAAGTGGCGAGCGGCGCCTGGCCGCGCGACCGGCTTGCGAAGGGGCGCGAGATAGGCGGAAAGGTCCTGGGTATCGTGGGGCTGGGTTCTGTGGGGCGCATAACCGCAAACCTTGCGCAGGCAATCGGCATGCGCGTCATCGCCTACGACCCGACACTGGACGGCGCGAACCCGGCGTGGAGCACGGTAAAGCGCATTGACGAGCTGGACGACGTTTTTCGCGATGCCGATGTCGTATCGCTGCATGTGCCCCTGACCGCAAACACCAGAAACCTGGCCGATGCGCGGCGCCTTGGACTGATGCGCCAAGGCGGCATATTGATCAATGTGGCGCGCGGCGGCGTTGTCGATGAAGCAGCGTTGGCCAGGGCGCTGTCCAGTGGCCAACTGGGCGGCGCCGCGCTGGATGTCTATGACCAGGAACCCCTGCCTCCCGATTCGGTATTCGCGGGAGTGCCCAACCTGATACTTACCCCCCACATAGCGGGCGTCACCGCGGAATCGAACGTGCGCGTGTCTTTCTTCATTGCGCAGCACATTGCCGACCGTATTCACCAAATCCAAAACGAGGAGAAATGAGGATGAAGCTGAAAAAATTTGCCATGGCCGGACTGCTCATCGCGGGCAGCATGACGGGTGCCCAAGCGGCGCAATGGCCGGACAAGCCGGTAACGATCGTGGTGCCGTATTCGGCAGGCGGAGGCACCGACTCGGTGGCCCGGCTGTTGGCGGAAAAGCTGACCCAACGCTGGGACCAGACGGTCGTGGTCACCAACAAGGATGGAGCCAGCGGAACGATAGGAGCCGCCTACGTCGCCAGGGCCAAGCCGGACGGCTACACCATCATGCTCTCGGCGACGGCGGAAGTCGTCATCAGCCAGCACATGATGGACAAGATGCCCTACGACCCCGAGACCGACCTGAAGCCGGTCACCTTGGCGGTAAAGCTGCCTTTCCTGCTGGTTTCCAATCCCAGCAAGCCCTATAAGACCACGGAAGAACTGGTGGCCTACGCCGCCAAGAATCCTGAAACGGTAACCTATGCTTCATCGGGCTCGGGCACGCCCCAGCATTTGGCCGCGGCGCTTCTGGAGCAGCTGAGCGGTACCAAGATGATGCATATTCCCTATAAAGGGGTCGCCCCGTCCATCAGCGCGTTGCTGGCGGATCAGATCGACATTGGCTTCGTAGGCCTGCCTATCGGCTTGACCCATGTCAAGGCGGGCAAGCTGCACCCCATAGCGATATCTTCGAAGACGGCGTCGCCCACCGTACCGGATGTTCCACCGGTTTCGAAAACCAAAGGCCTGGAAGCCTTCGACCTGACGCAATGGTTCGGCATTTTTGTGCCGGGCGGCACACCGGACGACATCGTACAGAAGATACAGCAGGATATCGCCGCGGTGCTGCAACTGCCTGACCTGCGCGCCACGCTCGAAGGGCAGGGCGCGGAACCCAGCGGCATGCCGACGGCCGAGTTTGTCAAATTCGTACAGGCCGAGCGCGAGAAATTCGGCCGTATCGTCAAGGCGGCGAATCTGTAGCAAGGCGGTACACGCGAGCCCGCTCTCAGGCGGGCTCCGATATCTCGATCAGATTCAGGTCGGGATCGCGCAGATAAATCGAACGAATCGGGCCGGTAGCCCCAGTGCGCATGACCGGTCCTTCGATGACTTCAACGCCCTTGTTGCGTAGCGTGGCCAGCACCTCGTCCAGGGGACGGCTGGCAATAAAACATAAATCGAGCGCGCCCGGGACCGGCGTATGCGCTTTCGGTTCGAACTCGCGCCCTTTTACATGCAAGTTTATTTTCTACCGGCCGAAACGGAAGGCTTTCCGGCCGTGGCCGAATGTCTCCAGCTGCATGCCCAGCAGATCGACGTAAAAGTGGACGCAGGCCTGTTCGTCCACCGTGGTTAAAACGAGATGGTCCAGATGGTCAATCATGAATGGGTCTCCTTTTTGAAAGGATAACGCGCCCGCATGGATTCCGCGGGTCCAATGCAAGCGGCAATCCTTTGCGTTCCATGTCATGGTTTTCCCCTAATCTTTATGAGTGGAAAATTAGCGAACGGCATTTCTTCCCTATGTACTCATAGACAGATGCCGAAAAGCGAACGCAACTTCGCAATAATTCAATAGACACCCATGGCGGCTTAAGTAAGACTGATTCAAACGAAAAGCCGCAACATCAAGAGCAGGAAAGCGATGCGGCAACTAAGCGTTATCACGTGAGCCCCATGGGCTTGTTTCCTATCGTTTATTTCCTTATTTGAGCTTCTCATGAATACAAACTACAGCAAGGCCCGCTACAAGGGCGTGTATCCGGTCGTCCCTACGATCTTCCACGAAAACGGCGAACTGGACCTGGAAGGGCAGAAGCGCTGCGTCGATTTCATGATCGATGCGGGCTCCGACGGACTGAGCATACTGGCCAATTTCTCGGAGCAATTCGCCATCAGCGATGAAGAGCGCCGTGTCTTGACCGAAACCATACTGAATCACGTTGCAGGCCGCCTTCCCGTCATCGTGACCACTTCACACTACAGCACTGATATCTGCAAGGCGCGCAACCAGCATGCGCTGGATCATGGCGCCGCCATGGTCATGCTCTTGCCTCCGTATCATGGCGCAACGATACGCTGCGGCGAAAACATGATCTTCGAATTCTTCGACCGCCTGTCCTCGTCCGTGAATATTCCCATCATGATTCAGGATGCGCCCATGAGCGGCGCCAATCTGACGGCTCCGTTCCTGGCACGGATGGCGCGCGAGATCGAGCATGTTTCCTACTTCAAGATCGAGATGCCCGGAACAGCCGGCAAGCTGAGAGAGCTGATACGCCTGGGCGGCGATGCCATCGAGGGTCCCTGGGACGGTGAGGAAGCCATCACGCTGCTGCCCGACCTGGACGCGGGCGCGACCGGTGCGATGACGGGTGGAGCCTATCCCGACGGCATCAAGCTGATTTTCGACGCCTACTTTTCGGGCGACCGCGAGCGGGCTGTGCATCTTTACCAGCAATGGCTGCTGCTGATCAACTACGAGAACCGCCAAAGCGGCATCCTGACCAGCAAGGCGCTCATGCAGGAAGGCGGCATCATCAAGTCCGCTACCGGACGCCATCCCTTCCCGGCCATGACGGAAGAAACCCGCGCCGGACTGATTGAAACCGCCAAAAGGCTGGATCCGCTGGTGCTGCGCTGGGGCAAGTAAGCCTCGGCCTATGCCCCTGCTCCTTGCATCACGGGCTGCGCTCGTGATGCAAGGATGGCTTCGATCAGCAGTTTCGCCGCACGCGACAGATTATCCTGCTTGCGGGTTATCAAGCCGAATGGCTGCGAGCGTGACGGCAGGCGTATCGGCAGTATGGTGACGGCGCCATGGGCGGCAAAGAAGGCGGCGACGTCCGAGGGAATCAGCGCGACAAAGTCATCGCTGCCGCTGAGCATCGTGATGGTGACGAAGGTGGATGCCGTTTCGATCGGGCTCGTGAATGTATTGATGTCGGCGCGTTCCAGTTCTTGCTTCAGCAGGATATTAAGCGGCGAACGGTGCGGATAGGCCAGCCAGCGCGCATCCTTCAGGTCGGAAAGCGCCAGCTCCTTCTTTCGGGCCAGTGGATTGCTGTTCCCGGCCACGATCGAAACGTCCTCTTCAGCCAGATGGACATAATCGTAGTTGTCGGCGTGCTGGCTTACGCTGGTTCGCCCAATGACGATGTCCAGCTTGTCGCTGTTCAGCATGCCCAGCATCGTGGCGCTGGTGCTTTCATGGATCTCAACGACGATATCCTTGTTCACGCCGCATACCTTGATGACGGCGTCGCGCAGTATTTTCGGGACGCCGCCCATGATGACGCCCACCCGTATCCTGCCGCCCTGTCCCGTCTTGATTTCCGTCAGTTCGTCGGACAGCGCAATGACGTCCTTGCGGATGATATGGGCGTAATTGATGGCGCATTCGCCGAACTGGTTCGCATACAGGCCGTCGCGCCGGCGTTCAAACAGCGGGTCGCCCAGGATCAGTTCGGCTTCCCGCAAGGCTTTGCTGGCTGCGGATTGGGTCATGGACAGTTCCGCCGCCGCCTTGCGCAGCGAATTATGCTTGCCGATGGCAATGATCAAATTAAGCTGCTTCAGCCGCAGGCGCCCAAACAGCGTATTTATATTTCCGGTCATCCAGGAGCCTTGTCGATTTCGATGGGATAAAGGTAAATGATACCCACGCAGGGGCGGGATCGTTTCGCGTCGCCCTGCGCGGCCAAGCGCTGTGCTAGCATTTAACACCATGAAGAACAACGACGATTCGGCATTGCTGGCTTCCTCTGCCGTTCAGGCGCAGAATGCGTTTCAGGGCGATCTGTTCGCCCATCTGGCTGCCTTGCCGCAAGACTGGCAGGATGCGTTTTCGGACGAGCGCGAGCAGCGGATACTGCACGATCTAAACGGATTCCTGGATGAGCGCCTTGCCGCCGGCGTCCAGATATTTCCATTGCGCCCGTTCCGGGCCCTGCTGGAAATCGCTCCGCAGGATGTGCAGGTGGTCGTTCTGGGGCAAGATCCCTATCACGGACCCAACCAGGCGCAAGGCCTGGCGTTTTCGGTCCCCGATTTTTGCCCCATTCCGCCCAGCTTGCGGAATATGTTCGCCGAACTGGCCAAGGAATACCCCGATACATTCGTCAAGCAGCGCCACAGCCTTTTGCGCTGGGCCAGGCGCGGCGTGCTGCTGCTCAATACCTCGCTGACCGTCGAGGCTCATACGCCCGCATCGCACGCCAAGCGGGGTTGGGAAACCATCACTGACGCCATCATCGAATGCGTCCTGCGCGAGCCGCGCCCCAAGGTGTTTTTATTGTGGGGCGCGCATGCGCAATCGAAAGAAGCTCTGTTGAAGTCGCACCCGCCCGCCGGTCCGGTGCTGGTGCTGAAGGCCAATCATCCCTCGCCGCTCTCCGCCTTGCGGCCGCCACGGCCGTTCATAGGCTGCGGCCATTTCCGCAAGGCGAACGAGTGGCTGACGGAGCACGGCGAAACCGGCGTGGATTGGCTGGAAAACAGCACGCCCGGCGCCGACGGAAAATCATCCCGGGCATAGCAGGAAAAACACATACCTGTCCGGATAGTGCTTGCCAAATATATGATGGTCGTCATAATATATGACGTTCATCATATATTGCTGCTCTGCCGCACAAATAGGAATTACCATGCCGTCCTGCACCTCGACCACGATTTCCTCGTGCCAGCCCCGTGTATTCCCCAAGGCGGGCCATCGAACCGCGCTATGGCTGCAAACTCTGATCTTGCTTGCCTTCCTGGCGGCTTCCAGCGCGCCCACGCCGCTGTACAGCGTGTATCGCGAGGCTTGGGGTTTCTCGGCCATCACTCTGACAGTCGTTTTCGGCGTTTATGCGATTGCGCTGCTGTTGGCCTTGCTGGTACTGGGTTCGATATCGGATCATGTCGGGCGCCGGCCGGTCATTATCGGCGCGCTATTGCTGGAGGCGGTAGCCATGGTGGCGTTCATGGCCGCCAGTTCCGTACCGCTGCTGATCCTTGCCCGGCTGATTCAGGGTTTGGCGACCGGGGCCGCCACCAGCGTACTGGCGGCGGGCCTGATGGACCTGGACCGGCAGCGCAGCCCCTTGATCAACAGCGTGGCTCCCATGATAGGACTGGCTGTCGGCGCCCTGGGCACCAGCATACTGGTGCAGCATGCTCCGGCGCCCATGCAATTGAGTTTCCTGATCCTGGCGGCCGTCTTTGTCCTGCTGGCCGCAGCCGCTTGCTTCTTGCCCGAAACCGCGGTCAGGCGTCCCGGGGTACTGGCGGCGATGCTGCCCACCGTCAGCGTGCCGCCACACGCCTGGAAAGTCCTGCTGCTGGTGGCCCCGATCGACGTGGCCGCATGGGCGCTGGGCGGTTTCTACTTCTCGCTGGGCCCCACGCTTATCGGACAGGTCACAGGAATGCATTCGCCGATTATCGGCGGCATGCTGATCTTTGTCCTGACCAGCACCGCGGCGGTATCCGTGCTGCTGTTGCGGGCCTGGCCGGCTCAGCGGATGCTCATGTCCGGAACCGCCGCGCTGATAGCGGGTGTGGGGATCACGCTGGGTGCCATAAACAGCGGGTCATCGACCCTGTTTTTCATGGGCACGATCGTGGCCGGGTTCGGCTTCGGAGTGGGATTCCTGGGCGCCTTGCGCACGCTGCTGCCCCTGGCGCAGCCACAGGAACGGGCGGGGCTGATGGCGGCCTACTACATACTGAGCTACCTGGCGTTCTGCCTGCCCGCCATCCTTGCCGGCGTCATGGCCAACGCTTTCGGGCTGACCGCGGCCAGCAACTACTACGGCGCGGGACTGATGGCGCTTGCCAGCGCGGCCCTGATCGCGGGCAAGCTGTTTCCGGCCGACACGGGCGCAAGGGCATCGGCCGGCTAAGAGAGCCATCATGCATCCTCGGCCGGACGGGCCTTTAAGGAAACCAAGGAGAGCGTTAAAAACTCATTGACTCCGAATTTTGCGTCTTATATTATCGGAACCAATCCCGATTAATGAGACAAGCGGGATTGCCAAGGATTAGCCGTCACGGTCAATCCGCTGGCGGATTAATAAAAAACCGACGCAGACAAAGGAGACATCATGAGCCGTGTACTACGCGCCCTTACCGCCATCGCAGGCATCCTGACCTTGAGCGCCGGTGTTCCGGCGCTTGCCAGCGCCCCGAACTATCCCGAAAGGCCCATCAAGATCGTCATTCCCTATTCGGCCGGAGGCGGGACGGATCAGTTCATGCGCATCGTTGCCAAGCGGGCTTCGGAAACCTTGGGCCAGCCCATAACCATCATCAACAAGCCGGGGGGAAGCACCGTCATCGGGATGAAAAGCGTGATCTCCGCCGAACCCGATGGGTACACGCTGCTGGTATCGACCAACACCAGCTACACGCTTATTCCCTATGTCATGAAACCCAAGCCTTATTCGCCGGAGGAGTCGCTGGACTATATCGGCGTGGTGGGCGAGACGGCCATGGTGATAACCGCCCATTCCTCCATGCCCGATACGCTTGCCCAGGTCATGGCCAACGCTAAAAAAGATCCTGGGGGCTACACCTACGCCACATACGGAGTGGGCTCGTCGACGCACCTGGCGGGTGAAATGTTCATGAACGACACCGGCGTCAGCTTTCAGCACATTCCGTACAAGGGCGTCGAAGCGGTTGCCGCGTTGGCGGGCGGGCAAGTCAATTTGATGGTGGATGGCGTGAATGCGGCCAGCGCCATGATCAAGGCCGGCAAGACGAAGCCCTTGGTGGTCCTGCAGCACAAGCGCTCGGAGTTCCTGCCGGATACGCCCACCCTGACCGAAGCGGGTTATCCATCGGTCAACGCCAGCACGATCTCGTATGTGATGTCCGCGCCCAAGGGCACACCCGTTCCCATCATCAACAAGCTTCATGCGGCGTTTTCCGAGGCGCTGCGCGACCCCGATGTCCTGAAACAAATCAGCAGCGTGCAGACTTCTCCAGCCTATTTGGGACCCGAGGAAGCAAAGCGCTTCGTGGAGCGGCAATCGGCGGCGTTCATCGATCTGGTGAAAAAGAAGGGTATCGCCTTTTAAATGGATAAAGACATGAAGCTAGTTGATATCTACGCGGCAAACAGTACCTGGTCCGATGTCATCCTGGGCCATGCCTTGAACCTTCCCGACCGCCCGGCCCTGGCGTTCAAGGACACCTCGATCAACTACGGCCAGTTGAACGCCATGGTCGAGGAGTGCGCGGGGTATTTAAGCCGCATGGGCCTGGGCAAGGGAGACTGCATGGCGCTGCTTTCCCCGCCCAGGCAAGAAGCGATGATCACCTTCCTGGCCGCCGCCAGGCTGGGCGCGCTGTGGGTTGGCCTGAATCCGCGCTATCAGGTGCGCGAACTGAACTATGTCATCCAGCACGCCCGGCCCAAGCTGGTGCTGTCGGTAACCGGCTTCGAGGGCCGCGATTATACGGCCGACCTTCAGGCATCCCTGCATGGCATGGACGCCGGCACCATCCCGGAAATCATTTTCTACGATGCGGCCGAGCCCACGGCGGACACCTTGTTCGATGCGCTGGCGCGGCATGCCGAATCGAATGAGCCGCTGGCGGGCGCGGTTCCTTGTCTTGGCAAGGCCATGGACCCCTGCATGCTGGTCTACACTTCGGGCACCACGGGTAAGCCCAAGGGGGTGCTGCTGCGCCAACGCGACCTGATATTCCGGTCGACGGCGCAGGCCCGCATGTTCAAGACGGCAAACTATCCGGTCGTCATCAATTTCGCACCCATCAATCATATCGGCGGCATGCATTTTCGCGGGCTCAGCCAGATTCTGGCCGGCGGCACCATTGTCTATCAAGACCGATACCGTACCGCCGATGTCATGGGGCTGATCGCCAAGCATCGGGTCAACATGCTGATGCTGGGCTCCACCATGCTGCAAATGTTGCTGGCCGAGCCGACTTTCGACATTCAAGTGCTTAAGAAAATGGAATGGTTCATTTTTTCGGGCTCGGCCATTCCCATGCCCATCCTTAAGACCATCAGGCAATACTGCCCGAAAACCGGCTCCACCTACGGACTGACCGAATCCTGCGGATCGGTCAGCTATATCGACCGGTCCGACTCCATCGAGGACACGGCCTATACCATAGGACGCCCAGTCCCTGACGGCGAGCTGCGCGTCGCCGACGAGCGCGGATTGCTGCTTCCCGATGGGGAGCAAGGCGAACTGCAAGTCCGGATGGAGCATTGCATGGCGGGCTACCTGCGCGACGAAGCGGCTACGCACGACGCGTTCACGCCGGACGGGTGGTTGAAAACCGGCGACATGGCGGTCCGCCAAGGCAACGGCTACTTCAAGCTGGTGGGCCGGATCAAGGAAATGTACAAGTCGGGCGGCTATAACGTGTATCCGCGCGAGGTGGAGCTGGTGCTGGAGCAGCACCCCTCTGTAATGCTGTCGGCGGTCATTGCCGTGGATGACATTCTGTACCAGCAAGTGGGGCACGCCTATGTAATCATCAAACCCGACACCAATGTGTCGGAAGGCGAACTTGCGGACTGGTGCCGCGAGCGCATGGCGAACTATAAAGTGCCCAAGAAAATACACGTCCGATCATCGCTTCCCATGCTGTCCATCGGCAAAGTGGACAAGATCGCTCTTCGTTCCTCATGTTAATGGCGCTGTCCTATGTCCAATCCACTCCATCGTTACCATCTCATCCTGCATGCGATCGCTTCAAGCCTGAATGGCCTGTCCCTGCCTGAACTGGCCACGGCGACAGGCCTGCCTCGCAGCACGGCCCACCGCATGGCGGCATCGTTGCGCGAGATCGAGTACGTCGACCTGGACGCGGCGTCCGGAAACTACGTGCTGGGCAAGGCCATTGTGCGGTTGATGCGCCAAAGTCTCGTGCAGGACAAGAAACTGTCGTCCTTCAGGCCCGCGCTCAGCTTCATCGTCAACAACCTGTCGGAGACGGCCTTCTTTGCGCGCTTTACAGGTTCGGAGGTCGACCTGGTCGAAGCCATAACGCCGGTCGGCAAGGACCGCCTGTACATCTATCCCGGCGTCGGCAGCAGGCCGCTGGATAAATGCTCTTCCAGCAAGGCCATTCTGGCCTATCTGGATCGCGAAAGCCTGAATGCGGTGCTGCGCCCGGGCAATGCGATCCACGAAGGCTCGTCCATGGATGCGGTCATACGGGAACTGGAGCAGGTCAACAAGCAGGGATTCGCCGTGTGCGATGGCGAGATCGACGAAGGCGTCTACAGCGTGGCCTGTCCGGTGTTGCTGGGCAAGGCGGGGCCCCTGTACAGCATAGGAATCGTCGGCCCGGCGGGGCGCATGAAGGAGCGCGGCATGGACGAGATCGTTGATGTGCTCCACGCGGGCGCTGATATGGCGATGCAGGCACTGCTCGAAGACGATTGAACGGCTTCAACGCTTTCATGAAGGTAAGGACTATATGAACGATATCATTTCAGTTGAACGGCAAGGCACGGTAGCGACCGTTCGGATAGACCGGGGCGAAAAGCGCAATGCGCTCACCCAGGACATGGTGCTTGCGCTTACGCGGATCGCCATGGAATTCCAGGACGACACCCAGACCGCCTGCGTGGTGCTGACCGGCAACGCCACCGAGTTCTCCGCCGGGATCGATCTTGGCGATCCGGCGCGCTGGGATTTGAACGACAAGAGCTTCGCGCAGCGCAGGGCCATCGCCCAGCGGGGCGCCAGAATGTGCCGCGCCTGGGAAGAAATGCCCCAACTCACCATTGCCGCCACCGAAGGCTTGAATGTGGGCGGAGGCATCGCCTTGACGCTGGCCTGCGACTGGCGCGTGATGGCCGAATCCGCCTTTCTGTATGTTCCCGAAGTGCAGATCGGCATTCCGCTGGGGTGGCAGACCATTCCACGCCTGGTCAACCTGGTCGGGCCGTCGCGCGCTAAGCAGATAGTCCTTCTGGGCGAAAAAATGAGCGCCGCCCAAGCCCGGGAATGGGGCATTGTCGATTTCGTGGTGCCCGACGGCGGCGCTCAGGACTATGCGCACGAGCTGGCCGAACGCATCGCCCGCATGCCCGACGTGGCGGTAAGGATGACCAAGCAAAGCATCAACAGCTACGCGAATGCGCTGAACCATTCGTCATCACACATGGATGTGGACCAGGCCATGCTGTGCGGACTCAGTTCCGAAGCGGTGGACGGCCGGACGAAATTCAAGAAGTAACGTTTTTATCGACCAACCTTGTTAATTGAATTAGGAAAAGGTGTTTTTATGTTGAATTGGGAAGAATATCGCACGCAGCTCATGGGCCAGATCGGAAACATTGCCGAACTGAGTCCCGATACGGTGAAAGGCTACAGCACGCTTTCGGGCGCCGGCGCCAAGACCAACCGGCTTGACGCCAAGGTGCGCGAGCTTATCGCCATCGCCGTGGCGGTGACCACCCGTTGCGACGGCTGCATCGCTGTGCATTCGAAAAGGGCGCTTGAAAATGGAGCCACGCGGGAAGAGATCGCCGAGGCATTGGGCGTTGCCGTGTCCCTGAACGCCGGGGCGGCCCTGGTTTATTCGGCCCGCGTCATGGACGCCATAGGCGCCGGCGACGCTGGCTAGATAAGGCCAAACCCAAAGGAGACGAGAATGTTTCGATCGATTTTTCTTGCTGTAGCGAGTATCTGTTCTTTAGGGCTGGGGTCATCCGTCCATGCGCAAAGCTGGCCGGAAAAACCGGTGACATTCATCGTCCCCTTTCCCGCGGGCGGGTCCATGGATACCTTTGCGCGGCCAGTGGCCCGCAAGCTGGGGGAAAGCCTGGGCGTGCCGGTAATTGTTTCCAACCGCGCCGGCGCGGGCGGGGGCGTCGGCTTGTCCTCGCTGGCCCGCGCAACGCCCGATGGCTACACGATCGGCCTTAGCAGCGTTGGCAACCTGGCTATCAACCCGCATATCTATCCCGACCTCCCTTACGATTCCCTAAAGGATTTCACTCCCATCGGCCTGGCCGGGAAATTCGTCAACGTACTGGTGGTCAATCCGGGCGTGCCTGCCCACAGCGTAAAGGAACTGGTTACGCTGGCCAACAAGAAACCGGGCTCCATCACCTATGCCTCGGCAGGCAATGGGTCCACCAATCACATGTCGGGCGAAGTGCTTCGCCAGCTTACTGGCGCTAGCCTGCTCCATATACCTTATCGCGGTAGCGGCCCTGCGCTGATCGATGTCCTGGGCGGCACGGTCAGCTTTATGTTCGATACCCTTAATACCTCGCTGCCTCACATCCAGGCCGGCAAGTTGCGCGCCCTGGCAGTGGCCAGTCCGCAACGCAGCCCATTCGCGCCCGATATTCCCACCATGGACGAGGCGGGCGTAAAAGGCTATGCGGGCGCCGGGGAGGACCTGTGGTGGGGCGTAATCGCGCCCGCCCAGATCCCGGACGATGTGAAGCGGAAACTGAATGCCGCCCTGGTCAAGGCGCTGACCTCGCCGGATCTCATTCAGCAAGTCAAGGCTCAGTATGTTGAAACGCTTACGTCCACGCCGGAGGAATTCGCCGCGGTCCTGAAGCGGGACCATGCCCGCTGGGGCGAAATTGTAAAAAAGGCCGATATCAATCTGAAATAGGGGCACGCCCGCAGCGGCAGGGCAAGTACAATACCGTCGCATGAATCCCTCCACTCTGATCGGTATTGTCGGTAGCGTTCTTCTCCTGGGCGCGGTCTTGGCCTTCTCGGCGGAGGACGCCGCCTTGTTCGTCGATTTTCCCAGCCTGGGCATCGTCGTGCTGGGTACGCTGGCGGCCACCTTCATCAGCTACCCGTTAAGCGAAGTGCTGCGCATCTTCCGGCTGATCGGCACGGTGCTGCGCAACGAACGCATGTACACCGAGCAGGACATCGACGACCTTATCGCCATTTCCCGGCTCTGGATGAAGGGCGACATCCGGAAGGTCGAAAGCGCGCTCGAAAACGTGTCCAATCCCTTCCTGAAGACAGGGGTGCAACTGGTCATCGACATGACGCCGGAACAGGATATCGTCGACCTGCTCCAGTGGCGCATTTCGCGGCTGCGCGCCAAGGAGCGCGCCGAAGCCCAATTATTTCGCACCATGGCGGGGTTTGCGCCCGCGTTCGGCATGGTGGGAACGCTGGTCGGCCTGGTGAACCTGCTGTTCCTGCTGGGCGATGGCGACATGACCGCCATTGGCCAGCAGATGGCGCTTGCGCTGATGACGACCTTCTACGGCATCCTGTTCGCCAACCTGCTGCTCAAGCCCGTGGCGGTCAAGCTTGAGCGGCGCACCGAACAGCGCATGATCGTGATGAACATGATCATGCAGGGCATTTCCATGATGTGCCAGAAGCGCAGCCCCGCCCTGATGCGCGAAACACTGAATTCCTTCATGCATCAGCACGAAGACGAGATCAACGACCACGCGGGCCGCCGCGCCCAGGCGCAAGCCAAGTCGTCATGAACCCCGCCATCCATAACAAATGGTATGTAGAGCCCGAGCCTCAGGAAGAGACCGAAAGCTGGCTGCTTACCTACCTGGACATGATCACCTTGCTGCTGGTGCTGCTGGTGGCCATGCTGACCCTGTCGGGGCAGGTACCCAAGAATGCATCCTTGCCTGCGACCACCGGTTTGCTGCCCGCGCACAGCGGCCTGTTCCCCGGCCAGGCGGAACTGGCGGCGGCACCCGAGGCGCTGCCGCCCGGGGCATTGCCGGCGCCGTCTCTTGTGCCGCTTGCGGCATCCGTCAGTCAGCCGGAAATCAAAGCGGAGCAAGCGTCCCCGGCCGGCGTCCCTGACGCTGATGTGTTTTCCAATGTGCCGGATTATGTATTGGGCGAGACCGATCCGGACGCCATCCTGGGGCATGTCATGGCCCGATCCGCGGGGCCAAAGGACGAGGCCGCCGCCATCGCCGAGCCCGAGAGCCATTTGCCGGACCCGGAGCCATTGGCGCTGGCCCGCTCCACTTTGCCCGAGCTGGGCGACGATATCGAGATCATCCGCAACAAGGAATCGATCAGCTTCCGGATCAATAGCGAGATTCTGTACAGTTCCGCCAAAGCCGACCTTAGCCTTGCCGGCCTGGCCGTCTTGCGGCGCCTTGTCCCCGTCTTCAAGGACAGCGCCTATGCCATTACGGTGGAAGGCCATACCGACTCGGTCCCGGTGCGCGCTGGGCGCTATGCATCCAACTGGGAATTGTCCGGCGCGCGCGCCGGAAGCGTGGTGCGCTACCTGGAAGCCAACGGTATAAGCAGTACGCGGCTGCGCGCCATCGGCTATGCGGATACCCGCCCTCTGGCCGGCAACGACACCGACCAGGGGCGCGCCGCCAACCGGCGGGTGGAGCTTATTCTGGATCAGCCTGCGGGCGCTGACGTGCGCTGACGTGCTCCAGGCTAACTCATCGTAAGGCACTTCGCCAGCCCGCTCCATTATTCTTCATGCTTCACATATTGTGAATACCCGTTGCCGGACTGTGCACTAGTACGGCGCCATAATGCGCTTTAGTCTCCAAAGATAGGTCAGCGAATCCAGCAGCGTCTTCACGCAGGCGCCCGAGGACGATATTATTCGCGGATGGCCGTCAAGACACATAACAGGAGACAGCAATGAGCGGTTTGGAAATCGCTTCGATGCAATCGAAGTGTTCCCCGGAGGAATGGCAGGCTCGTATCGATTTGGCTGCCTGTTACCGGCTTGTGGAGCTTTACGGCATGGCCGATATGATGGCCAACCACATCTCGATGCGGGTGCCCGGAGACGAAGAGGCTTTCCTCATCAATCCCTACGGCATGATGTACGAGGAAATCACCGCTTCCAGCCTCATCAAGATCGATCTGGCCGGCAACATTCTTTCTTCCCCCGACTTCGGCGAGTTCAATTACGGCATCAACCGCGCGGGCTATGTCATACACAGCGCCATACACGAGGCCCGGCCCGATGTCGCCTGCATCATCCATACGCACAGTTGGGCTTCCATGGCCGTGTCGGCGCTGGAGTGCGGCTTGCTTCCCATCACCCAGACGGCAATGCGTTTCCTGAAGATCCGCTATCACGATTATGTCGGCGTGGTGCTCAAGGATGATGAAAAAAAATCCCTGGTAAGCGACTTGGGCAACGGCGAAGCGATGATACTGCGCAACCATGGGGCGCTGGTTGCCGGCCGAAGTGTGGGCGAGACCTTCAACTGGACGCACAGGCTGGAACTGGCGTGCAGGTCGCAGGTGGCGGCCATGTCATGCAATACGCCGCTGCGCGGCGTGGCGCCCGAAATCCTTGGGGAAACCTGGAACAATTATCAACCGGGCACCCGTCGTCCTTATGGGCTGATGGAATGGCCGGCGCTGCTGCGCAAGCTTGACCGCCTGGATCCCTCCTACAAGACCTGAGCGGCAAAGCTCATTCAAACCACAATCACAATAAATCAGACCGGAGACAAGCATGAAAGGCAAGAACAAGTTCAATACCCTGCTTAAACGGATCAGGAGTGCGAAGGCCGGCGCCTTGGCCACTTGCGTTTTGATGAGCGCCGGTCTGGCACTGGCGGCATCGCCCGCGTGCGCCGCCTACCCCGAGCAGCCGGTACGCATCGTCGTGGCCTTCTCCGCCGGAGGAACCACCGATATCCTCGCGCGCCTGGTGGCCGATCACATGAGCAAGGAATTCGGCAAGGCCTTCGTGGTCGAGAACAAGCCGGGCGCTGGCGGTAATATAGGCACCGCCTATGTGGTCAACGCCAAGCCCGACGGCTACACCCTCATCATCGATTCCGTCGGCCCGATCGCCATCAATCCTACGCTGACCAAGCTGCCCTACGACCCGCTGACCGACCTGATTGCCGTCGCCCAGGTCGCCGACGTGCCCAATGTGCTGGTCGTTGCTCCCGAGCACCTGAAGATCGACAGCATCGCCGAGCTGACCAAGCAGATCAAGAAGAAGCCCGGCGAGTTCAACTACAGTTCCACGGGTGTCGGCACGTCGTCCCATCTGTCGGGCTATTTGATGGGCAAGCTTCAGAATCTGGAAATCACCCATATCCCGTATAAAGGCGCCGAAGCGCTTAACGATTTACTGGCCGGACGTGTGCATTTCATGTTTGCCACCATCCCTTCAGTGCGCTCCCTGATCGAATCAGGCAAGCTGAAACCCCTGGCGGTTTCCAGCCCGGAGCGCTCCCGATCATTGCCCGACGTTCCGACTATGGATGAATCGGGCTTCAAGGGATTCCGCGCCGGCTCATGGTTTGGCATGTTTGCGCCCAAGGGCACGCCGCCCGAAATCGTTGCGACACTGCGCGACAGCGTCAATCGCATCATCCAGCTGCCCGATGTCTCCAAGCAGATGATTCAGCAGGGCGCCGATCCGATGCCTGGCAGCTCCGAGCAGTTCCGCGATTTCGTCAAGGAAGAACATGACCGCTGGAGGCAGGTGCTGATCGAGTCGGGTGTCGTCAAGCAGCCTTGACGTGGAAAAACGGAAAAGAAACCCGGCCAGCCTTCCGGAAACGCCGATGCGAAGCTTCAATATTCTTGTATCGGCCCAGGCCGCCAGTGCCCTGCAACCCGGCCTGGCGGCATTGCCCGACAGTTCGCGTTATAAGCTTGTCCAATTCGAGCAGGCCGACGAATCCCAACTGCGGCAGATCGACATAGCGCTGGTCAGCCGCGACATCACCGGCACTTCCACCAAGCATGTGCTGGACGACTTCACGGCCCGCTACTATGACGCGATGCGCAATGCGCCGCGGCTGGAATGGGTGCATATTCATTCGGCCGGCCTGGACAGGCCCATTTTCATCGAGCTTCGGGGGCGCGGGGTACAGGTCAGCCCCTCTTCGGGAGTGAACGCCCGATCGGTCGCCCATACGGTGGCGGCGGGTGTGCTGGCCCTCAATCGCCGCTTCCCGCGGATCATGCGCCAACAGGCCCGGCATACGTGGCGCACGCTGGCGACATCGACCCAGCCGGCCGACCTGGACGGACAGACCGCGGTGATTGTCGGCTGGGGCCCCATAGGGCGTTTGATCGGTGAGTTTCTGACTTCCTTGGGCTTGCGCATCATCGTCGCCAGGCACAGCGGCGAACCCGTTCCGCAGGCGATGGCAACAGTGGCCTACCGCGACCTGGATAGCGTGCTTCCCCGGGCGGATTGGCTGATCCTTGCCTGCCCCCTGACGGATGCCACCAAGCGGCTGATCGGCCCCGACGCGCTGGCGGCGCTGCCGGCGGACGCCAATCTGGTGAATGTCAGCCGCGGAGAAGTGGTGGCCGAACAGGCCTTGATCGACGCCTTGCGATCCGGTCAGCTTGCCGGCGCCTTCCTGGATGTATTCGAGCAAGAACCGCTGCCACCGGATTCTCCGCTGTGGGATATGGAGAACGTCATCGTCTCGCCTCATTCCGCGGGACATGCGGCTGGCAACTACCAGCGCGTGATCGATCTGTTCCTGGAAAAGCTGAAAGACCGGCCGTGAGGCCGCATGGTGGAGTGCTGAGGCGACGCCTATCGTCGACGAGAAGCTCTAAGCCCCCACGCCGGCCTCCGGCTGGCGCGAGGGCTGCCTTAACTGTTCGTAGATGTAGGCGCCCGCTTCGGTGATGTCCATGCGGATGCTTTCCGCAACCTTCTTGGCGTTGCCTTCCTTCAGGTGAACGACGGCCTCATTGTGGAAATCGCGCTGCTTCAGGCTGGGTACATATTCGCCCAGAACCGCATTGAGCGCCGGCCCGCAGCGCAGCCACAGCGTTTCGGTAATGTCGTTCACGACATCCATGCGCGCATGCGCGTACAGCGAAAAGTGGAAGCGCCGGTGCCAGTCCAGATAGGTGTTCTTGTTGTCCCGATCGATGGACTCGCGCATCTTCTGCACGATGGTTTCCAACTGCCTGACCGCGCCGCCGTCGATGTTCTCGGTGGCGGCGGCGGCCAGGCGGGATTCCAGGTCGGCCCGCAATAGCATCAATTGCCGAAACTGCTCGGCATTCAGCCGTGGAACGGACGCTCCCCCTTTCTGCCCGCCGGGCCCGCGATCGAGCACCCGTTCGGCAATGAGGTGATTTATAGCATCGCGCACCGGTGTCAGGCTGATGCCCAGTTCGCCTGCGACATCGCGCAGGACGATGCGCTCGCCCGGCTGGAATCGGCCGGACAGCAGTGCCTGTTTGAGCGCGTCGTAGGCCCGATCCGAGAGGTTGTTTTTCTCCAGGGGCGCCAAGGGGGTAAGCATATTGCGTAAGCCTTTCATAGATGCCTCTATGTTAACGGATGCCTGGTCACAAAACCAATATTTGTTATTTGTTGTTTGTTATAACAAACATGTGTAGAATTCATTCCAGAGGTTCAAGAGGTTTGTTTTACAGCCCACACCACATCCAGGAGACAACATGAAATACCCACGCATCGCGGTCTTGGCGCTTGCCGCCATCATTCCCCTTGCCGCCCAATCCGCGGGCAAGGACTTCCCCCAACGCGACATACAGTTCGTCATTCCATGGAATGCGGGCGGCTCCAACGACATTGCGGCGCGCCAGCTCCAGAACATCATGCAGCAGCAGTCGGGCGTCAACCTGATTGTGGAGAATGTGCCGGGGGCTACGGGCTCCATAGGCATGACCCGTGTTGCACGTTCGGCTCCGGACGGCTATACCGTCGGAATGGGAACCAGCTCGACGCTGGCCCAGATTGCGCAAAAGCTGACGCCTCTCAAGAACGACCAGTTCACTCCCATTGCGCGTGTATCGGTAGACCCATTGATCCTGCTGGTGCCGCAAGACAGTCCCGCCAAGGACCTGAAGGGTTTCCTGGAATACATGAAGAAGAATCCGGGCGTGTCGATCGGCACCCCCGGCACCCATAACCTGAATCACATCTTCGCCGAGATGACCGCGCGCGCGGCGGGCACCAAATACATCAATGTGCCGTATACCGGCGGCGCCAAGGTCATCATCGACCTGGCTGGAAAGCAGATCCAGGCGGCGGTGCTGAAGCCTTCCGAAAGCAAGGGCCAGATCGATGCGGGCAAGGTCCGTCCGCTGGGCGTGTTCGCGAACGAGCGGCTGGAAGTCATGCCCGACATCCCCACGTTCAAGGAATTGGGCTACGACGTCTTCCCATTCGGACCATTGGTGCAGATGGCCTACGTCGTGGCACCGGCGGGTATTCCGGACGACGTCAGGGCGAAGCTGATCTCGCTGTTCTCCAAAGCGATCGAAAGCAAGGAGTTCAAATCGTTCGCCGACAAGAACGGCGTCGTCATCAGCCCGCTGAACGGAGACGACCTGACCAAGGAGATCAATGGCGTCCAGAACACGCTGAACAGCGTCGCAGCCAAGGTATTCACGAAGGACGAAGGAAAGAAATGAGCATCATCAAGAAAGTGACGTGCCACGTGGTCAGCGCGCCGGTGGAAAGGCCCTTCACCTCTTCCAGGGGCTGGCTATACAAGACCCGCGGATCCTGCATTGTCGAGATCGAGACGCAGGACGGCATGGTGGGATGGGGCGAATGCTACGGTCCGGCGCATGTGTCCCGCGCTTTCATCGATACGCAATTCGGGCCGCGCATCATAGGCCGCGACGCTTTCGATGTGGAAGTGATCTGGGAAGACTTGTACAACCGGATCAAGGATTACGGTTCCAGTGGAATGGCCATCGCAGCCATCAGCGGTATCGATATCGCCTTGTGGGACATCATTGGCAAGTCTTGCGGCAAGCCTGTGCACAAGCTGATTGGCGGCGCATTCAGGGATAAGGTGCAGGCCTATGCGACAGGCCTGTACTTCATTGATATGGACCGACTGATCGAAGAAGCCGTCGAAGAGGCGCAAGGCTATGTCGAAGAAGGCTTCACCGCCATCAAGATGAAAATCGGCCTGGGCTCGCCCAAGCTGGATATCGCACGGGTGGAAGCGGTGCGCAAAGCGATCGGCGACGATGTTCGCCTGATGGTCGACGCCAATCATTGCTTTACGGTGCCCGCCGCAATACGCCTGGGCCGCGAGCTGGAGAAGCTGAACGTGGAGTGGTTCGAAGAGCCCATTTCACCGGAGGATCTGGATGGCTATGTGGAAGTGACGCGCGCACTCGACATGGCGGTGGCGGGCGGCGAAAACGAGTACACCCGCTGGGGCTTCCGCGACATCGTAACGCGCAAGGCCATGGACATCGTGCAGCCGGATGTTTGCGCCGCGGGCGGCTTCAGCGAATGCCGCAAGATCGCCGCGCTGGCCACCGCGCACGGGGTGGAGTGCGTGCCGCACGCATGGGGTTCGGTCATCGGCGTGGCGGCGACGCTGCATTTCATCGCGGCGCTGCCCGACCAGCCGCCCAGCTTCCGGCCGATGCCGCCGCTTTTCGAGTTCGAGCAATGCGAAAACCCCTTCCGCGACCATCTGGCGACAGTGCCTATCGTGCAGCACAAGGGCGTCGTGGCCATTCCGACGGGGGCGGGCCTGGGCATCGAGATCGACCGCGGTGTCCTCGCGAAATACTCGGTATAGCGCCATGCGTTTCATAAGCTTCGAGTATCAAGGGCAGGCAAGGGCGGGCGTACTGCTGCCCGTAGAGAACTCCGGGCAGCCGGCCCTGCTGATCGATGGCGGCCATCCCGACCGGCCCGAGCCCTTGCAGGCGCTGGAGCCGACGATGATGGCGTGGATCGAATCCGGCCTGGTGGAGCTGTCCAGGGCGCTCAAGCTCATCGTCCCGGACAAGGCCTGCCTGCTGCCGCTCTCCGCCGTCCGCCTGCTGGCGCCCTTGCCCCGGCCGGGGAAGGTCGTCGGCGCGGCCTTCAACTATCGGGACGGCCTGGCTGTTTCCAACCGGCCCGCTCCCGAAGAGCCCGTCATTTTCGTGAAGTCGCATTCCACGGTGGTGGGCCCCGACGCGACCATTCCGCTGACCAGCGGAAACCAGGTGACCTACGAAGCCGAGCTGGCCGCCATCATCGGCAGGCCCGCACTGAAGTCCGGCCGGGACGAGGCCGCATCCCATGTATGCGGCTATGCGATATTCAACGACGTCAGCTATACGAACATGGTCCGCGAGGACGGCGGTTTCGTGCGGGGCAAGAACCAGGCCGCAACAGGCCCGCTGGGCCCCTGGATCGTATCGGCCGACGACATCGCCGATCCCTACAATCTGCGCATCGAGCTTGACGTGGATGGTATTGAATTGCAGTCGTCCAGCACAGCCCAAATGCTGTTCCGGATCGATGAACTTATCGCCTATGCTTCGGAGCGCATGCCCCTGGATTCCGGCGACATCATTGCCACGGGCACGCCTGCCGGTGTGGCGGCCAACCATAAGCCCGCCGCCTGGCTCAGGCATGGCCAGCGCGTAACTTTGCGTATTCAGGAGCTGGGCGAACTCAGCAATCCTATTGTGGAGATCTGACCGAATGAGCCCCATATTGCCTAAAGTGCTGCTGACCAATCCCATGCAAGAGGCCGAGCAGCTTCGCCTGGCCGCGCATGCCCAGGTCATTGTGGCGCCTAGCGCCGACGCGGATACCTTGCGCGCCATGGTCGCGGACGCCGATGTGCTGGTCGTGCGGACAAAATTGCCCGACGATATTTTCGACCATCAGACGCGCTTGAAAGGCGTCGTTCGGCATGGCGTCGGACTGGACATGATACCCATGGAGCAGGCCACCGCACGCAAAATTCCAGTGGCGAACATGCCGGGATCCAACACGGCCTCGGTGGTCGAGTACTGCATCAACGCCATGTTCTATTTGCAGCGCAACATGGGTTCGCTTGCGCTGCAAGATCCGGTCGGCGATTGGCCGGTGCATCGGCCTCGCGCGGACAGCATGCGGGAACTCAATGGCCAGGTCTTGGGCATCGTCGGAGTCGGAACCATAGGCGGCGCGCTCGCCAAGGTGGCCGGCGCCCTGGGCATGCGGGTCATGGGGCTGTCGCGGCGACCCGGGAACCTGCCCAAAGGCGTGGAGTTTGCCGACAAGCAGGCCTTGTTTTCAAAGGCAGACATCGTCGTGCTGGCGTGTCCGCTTACGGCCGAGACGCGCAAGCTGGTCGATGCCCGGACGCTTGCACTGATGAAGCGCAGCGCCTTGCTGATCAACGTCTCGCGTGGACCCGTCGTGGATACCGCCGCCCTGATGGCGGCCTTGCAGGCGGGAGGGATAGGCGGGGCGGCCCTGGACGTGCACGATGTGCAGCCCATCCCGGAAGGCCTGTATCCGCCGGGACCAGGAAATCTTCTGCTGACGCCCCATGTGGCCGGCATTACCGAATCCAGCATGACGAACATGAGCCGGGGCACGGTCGATGAAGTCTTGCGCTTGCTGCAGGGACAGCGCTTTGCCAACCTGGTCAACCCGGAAATATTCGAATAACCCGCACAGGTACGCCATTATGAAAATCGCGCATATACAAGCTTTTCCCGTTTCCTTTCCTGTGCCGGCCGACAAGTCGGTGACCCTGGGCATAGGCCGCAGCGTCAAGCGCGACGCGGTTCTGGTTGCCGTCGAAACCGATGAAGGCCTTATCGGATGGGGCGAGGCTCATCATGGCCGATGCCCCGGCGCCATCGCGCGCCTGATAGACACGACGCTGCGCGAACTGGTGGTCGGCATGGATGCGCTGGACGTTTCTGGCGTATGGGCGCGCGTCTACAAGATGCAGATAGGCAGCCACGGCATGGGGGCGGCTGCGGCCCTTGCGCTTAGCGGGCTGGATCTTGCCTTGTGGGACATCCGCTGCCAAGTGGCCAAGATGCCTCTTTACCGCATGCTGGGCGGCAAGAACCGACCCATCAAGGCCTATGCGGGCGGCATTTCGCTGGGCTGGCAAGCGCCCGAATCCCTGGCGGAAGAAGCCCAGGGCTATGTCGAACAGGGCTATCGCGCCGTGAAGCTGCGCGTGGGCGACACGGTGGCGCGCGACATTGCGCGCGTCTCGGCCGTGCGTGCGGCTCTGGGGTCGGAGATCGACATCCTGGTGGACGCCAACACCAATTACACGCTGGACGATACGCGCCGCGTATTGCCGGCCTATGACGAACTGAATGTGGGCTGGCTGGAAGAGCCTTTTCCCGCGCACGACCTGGGACTGTATCGCCGTGCCGCCAAGATGGGCCGCACGCCGCTTGCCGCCGGAGAGAATCACTACACGCGCTATGAATTCGATCCGCTGATTGCATCCGAATCCATCGGTTTCGTCCAACCCGATCTTTCCAAGACGGGCGGCATTACCGAATCGCTGAAGATCGCGGCAATCGCCGGCGCCCGGCGCCTTAGCATCAACCCCCACACATCGGCCACGGCGGTCAACATGGCCACGTCGATAAGCTTTCTGTGCGGCATCGACAATCCGGGTTATTTCGAGGCCGACCTGACGGCCTATAACCCCTTCCGGGACGATATGACCGATCAGCCGCCCTATACGCTGGACGAAAACGGATGCGTCAGCGCCTTGGAGGGGATAGGAATAGGGCTCAAGATAGACCAGGCCTTCGTGGCGGCCCATCCCTTGATCGAAGGCCCGTGCTACGTCTAGAACAACGGCGCCGGCGGGCCTGGCCAGCGCCGGACCCGCTCCCCGTCCTTAGAAGCTGCCGAACATCGTGCCCAGGGTGATGACACTGATCAATGCGACCAGCGGTACGCCCATGGTCACGGCAGCGATATTAAGGTAGGACTGCCGGTGGGTCAGGTTGCAAATGGACAGCAGGGTAATGATGGCGCCGCAATGCGGCAGCGTATCGAACCCGCCGGCCGCCATCACCGCGACACGGTGCAGCAGTTCGGGGCTGATGCCGGCTTCTTGCGCCATGCGCAGGTAGTCGGATCCCAGCGTTTGCAGCGCGATGCTCAAGCCGCCGGACGATGAGCCGGTAATGCCGGCAAGCACGTTCATTGCAACCGCTTCGGAAATCAGCGGGTTGCCGGGAGCCACATTAAGTACGGCATCCCGGATGATCGCAAAACCTGCAAGGCCTGCGATGACGGCGCCATAGCCGACTTCGGACGCGGTATTGAATAGCGGCAGCATGAAGCCGAACACGCCTTTGTTGACGGTTTCGCGAAGGTCGCGCCAGTGGCCCAGCCGGGACACGATCAGGGTGGCGCAAGCCACCACCAAGGCAACGATAAGCGCCCACAGACCCGTCATTTTTTCGGGCGATACGCTGGGGAAGCGTTCCGTAAGGAAGGCCAGATCCATGTTGGGGAATACGACATAGGTGAACAAGGCGTTGACGCCCACCACCAGCAAAAGCGGCAGTATCGCCAAGAACAGCGGCATGCGCGACATCGGGCCGCTTTCGTCTTCGCCTTTTTCATCGGCGGCGCTGTCCGCTTCGGTGTGGTGTCCGTAACCTTCGCCCCGCAGGCGCGCGGCGGCCTCACGTGAGCGCAGCCACCACAGGCCGCCGCCCAGCATGATGGCGGCTCCGATAATGCCCAATCCCGGTGCGGCGAACACATTCGTGCCGTAATAGGGAATAGGGATGGCATTCTGTATGGCTGGCGTACCGGGCAATGCCGTCATCGTGAAGGTGAATGATCCCAATGCAATGGAGGCCGGCACCAGCCGTTTGGGGATATCCGCCGTGCGAAACAGGTCGCGTGCAATCGGATAGATGGCGAAGGCCACCACGAACAGGGAGACGCCGCCGTAGGTTAGAACGCTGCAGGCCAGGACGACGGTGACGATGGCGTGCTTGTGGCCCAGGCGTTCGACTATCCACCGCGAGATTGTGTGCGCGGCGCCGGAGTCGGCCATCAATTGCCCAAACAGGGCGCCAAGCAGGAAGATGGGCAGGAACTGCAATACATAGCCGCTCAGCGCCTTCATGAAGGTGTCGGTGTAGATGGGCAGAAAAAACGAGATATCGCCCGAGAGCAGCACCGCCAGCGCGGCCATCAGCGGAGCCAGCAGCAAAACCGTAATGCCTCTATAGGCCAGGTACATTAATAGGAGAAGTGAAACAACGATTGCAAGCGTACTGATCATGCCTTGGATATGCCTTTTGAAACAATAAGTTGCGTGCGTCCCGAAGCGCGCGGTGGAGATAGCGCCACAGTTTAGCAGGCGCTTGTGGCGTTCCCGAATTGATCGGGCGCGCTATCATAAAGGTCTCCAAGGAAGCCATTCATGCAAGACTCTATTTCCATGCAAGCCAAGCCGCGCTTGACCTCGCTGTCCCACGGGGGCGGCTGCGGCTGCAAGATCGCTCCCGGCGTGTTGTCCGAATTGCTGGCCGGCATACCCGCGGCCCAGCCTTTTGCCAACCTGATGGTGGGCAGCGAAACGTCCGATGACGCGGCGGTGTACCGGCTGAACGATCAGCAGGCCCTGATCGCCACCACCGACTTCTTCATGCCCATAGTCGATGACCCCTACGACTTCGGGCGCATCGCCGCCGCCAATGCGCTGTCGGATGTCTATGCCATGGGGGGCTCGCCCATCATGGCGCTGGCCATCGTCGGCATGCCCATCAATGTGTTGCCCAAGTCCGATATTGCCGCCATCCTGCAAGGCGGCGCGGCGGTCTGCGCCCAGGCTGGCATACCCGTCGCCGGCGGGCATTCCATCGATTCGATCGAACCCATCTACGGCCTGGCGGCCATGGGTCTGGCTCATCCCGGCCACATCAAGCGCAACGCCGATGCGAAAGCGGGCGATGTGCTCATTCTTGGCAAGGCCTTGGGCGTGGGCATCCTGTCGGCGGCCCTGAAAAAAGACATGCTGGATGCCGACGGCTACCGCGCCATGGTGAACAGCACGACGCAGCTGAATCGGCCGGGCGCGATCCTGGGCGGCATGCAGGGCGTACACGCCATGACGGACGTCACCGGTTTCGGCCTGCTGGGCCACACGCTGGAAGTTGCCCGGGCTTCGGGCCTGTCCGCGCGGCTGCGCCACGCGGACCTTCCCTGGCTGCCCGGCGTGCCCCAATTGGCGGCACAGGGCGCCATCACCGGCGCCTCGGGACGCAATTGGGCCTCTTACGGCGCCTCCATCACGCTGGCCGGACACGTGGACGACACCCTGCGGGCGTTGCTGTGCGACCCCCAGACTTCGGGCGGCCTGCTGGTTTCCTGCTCGCCCAGCGTGGCCGGACAGGTCCTGGACGTGTTCCATTCCGAGGGCTTCGGACAGGCCGCGGTCGTTGGGGAACTGCATGCGGATGGGGCCGCCGTGCAGGTGGAGTAGGCCGGACTTTGACCAGCCCGGCCTTTGTTTGCATACTACCGAGCCAGTCCTATGCGATATCTGATTTCAGCCAGCCTGCTGGCATTGCTTGCGGCACTCCTGATTGCCTTCTTGTACAAGCCTAAGCCCCTGGGTGCACAACTGCTGCATCTGCAGGTCGAACAGGCGATGCCGGAGTACGCCCAGGCGCTCGCTACCGAGCCGGCCGAACTCCAGGCACTGTTCCTGGTGTATGCCGACGATCCTGTGTTGGCCACGAAAGCAGGGCTGGCCTTGCAGCGCTATCCGGAAATGGCCAGGCCCATATTGCTGATGTTCGGAGACAGCCAGGATTTTCAACTGGTGCTTCGCAGGTATGGTGAAGACGTAGTCCTGCCCATTCATTATTTCCTGACGCATGAAGTCTTCACCCTGGAATTGATGCGCGGCATGAGCGAGTCCGCCCGATCCGCCGTGGATGCCTTTCGGAAACTATGGAGTGCTGGCGAGCCCGCCGAAGCAAGCACTACTGGAGCTCTATCAAGCAAGGAGCGGGGGTGGTATGCCGTTCAGTTCCTGAAGGCGGAGGGGTATGACTTCCTGGGCCAGTTTGTCATGAACCCCAGCGGGGACGTTAGCTGGGTCCAGACGGAACGTGTGCTTGAAGGTATCAATGGCTTTTTCGCGGGCGGCTTGAAATCGCTGGAAACCAAGCTCCGTCGCGATGAAACGATTATTGCCGGCGATGTGGGATGGGCGGCGCTGGATGTGGCGATCGGCGTTGGAGCCCTTAAAGTGCTGCGCATGGGCAAGGCGGGCGCGACGGGCGGCCGGTCCCTGACATTTTCCCAACGCTCGGCCGCGCTTGGGTCCGGTTTGTGGCGGGCAAGCGCGATCGGTACACGAGTGCTCAAGTATGGGGCGCCGGCTGTGTTGGCTTATATCGCCATCCGGCACCCCAGCGTAATCAATTCCATGTTTGGAAGCGTCGCCCAAAAGCTCGGCCTGCCTGTTGGCCTGGTGCAGGTCATGGGCTGGTTCCTGGTACTGCTTCCGCTCATGCTGCTGCTGCGATTTGTTCTGGGGCCGCTGGCCTGGGTGATGGCAGCGGCCGCAAGTTTGCTTCGATGGGGGCAAATCGCGCTGCGGGGGCGTCGGCTGCTTTGTGACGATCAGTCCTGAAGCCGCATGCCTATCTTCAATACAACCTGCCAGTGCGCGATCTTGCCGTCCTTGATATGGCCCCTGATCTGGGTGACTTCAAACCAGTCCAGTTCCCGGAGCGTGTTGGATGCGCGCGCGATGGCCTGCGAAATGGCGTCATCCGACGATACCGTCGATGAGCCCACCAGTTCGATCTGTTTGTAGATATGATCGTTCGCCATGGTTGTCTCCTTGCGAATGGAAGGTGTGGTGTAAAAACAATGGCCTGTACATGGCAGTCTACGCCAAACGACACTAGCGCAACAGGTGTCACGACTCTTCGGCAAGGCCTTGGAACGCCATGTTTCCAAGACCGCCTTGCCTCACACCCGCATTACCTTCAAGATTGATCCTGGGCCGCCGGCCTGGCTCCATGCTTTCCCGCCTTGGTCTGCTTGCGGATAAGGGCGGTAAAGGCCATGCTGGCCCGCGTCTGTTGGTGTTTGTCCATGAACAGCAAGCCGTGGGTCCGGATGGGTGTCGGGCCTTCCAGCGGAATGATGCGCAGGGGCTTGTTGTGCTCCGCGATGGCGCTGGGCGCCGCAATGGTCCCCACGTTCTTGCGTATCATGAGCCCCAGCATCGCTGGAATGGTGTTCATCTCGGCGATGATGTTTGGTTCGGCGCCGGCGGCATTGAAGCACTCGTCCAGCAAGCGGCGCGTGGAGAAGCTTTGCGGCAAAAGAACCAGCGACTCGCGATGAAGCTCGGCTATCCGTAGCCGCTTGCGCTTGGCCAGTGGATGCGTTTGCGCGACGATCAGTGCAAGCTCTTCATTGAATAGGGGTTCGAAACGTATGCCTTCCGGCATTTCCGGCCGATAGCCGATGCCGATGTCCAGTTGTTCGGCCTGCAGGCCATGGGTGATGGCGTCGCCCGAAAGTTCTTCGATCACTATCTTTACCGTGGGGTTCTGCTTCAGGAACAGCGCGATGCAATCCGGAAGAAAGCCCAGATTGAACGTATGCGTGGTGCCTATGCGCACCGTGCCCGAAATGGGGGCGACGGTTTGCTTCAATTCGCCCAGGCCTTGATCGATGACGGCCAGGGCGCGGTCGGCATAGGCCAGGAAAGACTCACCGGCTTCAGTCAGCATGACCCGTTTGCCGTTGCGGTCGAACAGCCGCTGGCCCACTTCATCTTCCAGTTGGCGTATCTGATGCGACAGGGTGGATTGCGTCACATGTACCCGTTCGGCGGCGCGTGTGAAATTCAGCGAGCCCGCCAATGCAATGAAATACCGCAAATGCCTGAGCTCCATGCCTGATTCCCATAACTATCGACAGTATCGATGATAACCGACGAAATCAATCATTTCTATGTTTCGTCACAGCCGTATAGACTGCATTGGCATTCACCCAAATACCAACTACAGAGTGAAGTTGGAGTCTTCAATACAGGAAGGGACAATAATGAATTTATTTAAAGAAAAGGCGCTCCATGGCCGTGCATGGCAGCGCGCTATGGCGGCGCTGATTGCGGCGCCCTTTGTCTTCATGGCTGCGCCGGCCCAGTCTTCGGACTATCCGTCCAAGGCGGTGCGCATGGTTGTGCCATTCGGACCAGGGACCACGACCGACACGATTTCACGCTTGATCGCCGAGAAAATGTCGCAGCAATTGGGCCAGTCCATCGTTATCGACAACCGGGCGGGTGCGGGCGGCACGATAGGCACCGCCCAGGTGGGACGCAGCGCGCCGGATGGCTACACCATCGTCATGGGCACCGTGGGTACGCATGCAATCAATAAAGAACTCTATTCCAAGCGGGGATACGATCCAGAAGCGGATTTCGATCCCATTGCCTTCGTCGGGCAAACGCCCACATTCCTGGTGGTGGGCGGCAATTCTCCCTACCAATCCGTAAAGGACCTGGGCGCGGCGGCGGCCAAGCCGCCGGGCATTACATTTTCGTCGGCGGGCAGCGGCACGTCGGGCCACCTTGCCGGTGAACTGCTGAAGGACAGACTGGGCGGGGAAATGATTCATGTTCCCTACAAGGAAGGCAGCATGGCTTTGCAAGACGTCATGTCCGGAGAGGTGCAGTTCATGTTCTACCACCCCGCCGCGGTCCTGCCGCACGTGAAGGCCGGCAAACTTCGAGCCATTGGTGTGTCCAGCAAGAGACGCAGCATTGCCGCGCCCGATGTGCCCAGCATAGCGGAGCAGACCAACAGCGATTTCGACCTGGTGGCCTGGTTCATGATGTACGCGCCCGCCGGAACTCCCGAGCCTGTCATGGCAACGCTGAAAAAGGCCGCTGAAGTGGCTCTGGCTGATCCCGAATTGGCCGCCAAGCTGAAGGCCCAGGGCGTGGAACCCGGCGGCGAAGCCACCAAGGATCTGGAAAAATTCGAGGCCGCCGAGATTCAGAAATGGGCCGCGCTGGTCAAGAAGTCGGGCGCAAAGGTCAACTAGCCCAGCCCGATAGCGGGCAGGCAATTCATGTGCGGGCACGGCGGTCGTCCGGGTCCGGTGTGCCGGCACAGATGCCTTGAAGGTGAAGCGATGCAAGAGTTCGTGTATACGGCGCAGTCTGTGCGCGTGGTATTCGGTGTAGATGTATGGGGCAAGCTGAACGCCGAGGTCGGTCTGCTGGGCGCCGGGAAAGCGCTGGTGCTCTGCACGCCGCGCCAGCGCCCGCTGGCCCAGCGGGCGCTTGACGCACTGGCGGACCGCGGCGCGGATATATACGACCAGGCCATCATGCATGTGCCCCTGGCCTCCGTGCGGGACGCCTTGGCGGCCGTGGCACGCAGCGGGGCGGGCTGCATCGTGGCGATAGGCGGCGGCTCGACCATAGGCCTGGCCAAGGCGCTGGCCCTTGAAAGCGGGCTACCCATAGTGGCCGTTCCGACGACGTACTCCGGATCCGAAATGACATCCATTTATGGGGTGACGGAAGACGGCATAAAGAAAACCGGCAAAGACCATCGGGCGTTGCCGCGCACGGTCATCTACGACCCAACTCTTACTTTGAAGCTGCCCTTCGATACTTCAGTGGCCAGCGGCATGAATGCCATAGCGCACGCCGCGGAAGGCTTGTATGCCCAGGACGGCAATCCCGTTCTGGCATTGATGGCGGAAGAAGGCATCCGGGCCATGGCCAGCGGTTTGCGCCGATTGAAAGGGCGGCCGGACGAGCCGGGCGCCCGAAACGAATCCCTTTATGGCGCCTGGCTTTGCGGCACGGTCCTTGGAAATGCCGGCATGGCGTTGCATCACAAGCTCTGCCATACCCTTGGCGGTGCTTTCAACCTGCCGCATGCACAGACGCATTCCATCGTGCTTGCGCATGCAATGGCCTATAACGCCGCCGCGGCCCGGGATGCAATGCAGCGCATTTCCAATGCGCTGGCCCGGCCCGGCCAGCCGGCCGCCGAAGCCTTGTACGACTTGGCGCAAGAGCTGGGCGCCCCATTGGCCCTGCGCGATATCGGCATGCGTGAAGCGGACCTTGACCGGGCGGCGGATATGGCGGCATCAAAGCCCTACTGGAATCCCCGTCCCATTGACCGCGCCGGCATACGCTCCTTGTTGCAGGCTGCGTTCGAGGGCATCAGGCCGGCCTGATGCGGCCGTATGTTTGACGATAGGCGCGATCGATTATTTTTCGATTTAAATTTTTTCTTGCAGACCTCATGCCGGCATCGTGCGACAGCACGGCGCGGCGCGAACACTCTATTGGAACGATATGAAAATAGGTAAAGAAACCATCCCCCGCTCGGCCATTTGCACGTCCAACTCGGAAACCATCGTGGTGCGGGGCAAGGACCTGGCTCAGGAACTCATCGGAAAAATGTCCTTCACGGATTATTTTTATCTGCTGGTCACCGGCCAGGAGCCTACAAAGGCCGCCACCACTGTGCTGAACGCCACATTGGTCGCCATCGCCGAGCATGGCTTGGTGCCCAGTGTGCAAGCCAGCCGCATGACGCTGGCCGCGGCGCCCGACGCCTTGCAGGGCGCGGTGGCCGCCGGCATCCTGGGCTGCGGCTCGGTCATACTTGGCGCATCTGAAACTTGCGGCGTCCTTCTGGATGAAATCCGGGTGCGCGCGGGCGACGGGAAGGACTACGCCGCCGCGGCCAGGCAGGTGGTCGGCGAATATCGCGCGGCCAGGCGCGCCATTCCAGGCTATGGTCATCCACTGCATAAAGAGCGCGATCCCAGGGTAACGGCGCTGTTCAATGTAGCCGAGCAGGCCGGCGCCGACATGACTTATGTGCGGATTGCCGATGCAGTTGAAAAGGCGATTCCCGAGATCGTGGGCAAGAACCTGATGCTGAACGTCTCGGCGGCGATTCCCGCAGTCTTGCTGGGTGTGGGCTTTCCATTGACGGCCTTAAGAGGCGTCCCGATTCTTGCGCGCACGGCGGGCCTTATCGGCCACCTGACCGAAGAGCTTCAGAAGCCCATCGGTTTTGCCTTGTCGTATCAAGCCACACGCAACTATGTCTATGACGGCGAAGCCCCGGACGGCTTCACCCCTGATCACGCCTAGCCTGCGATTCATACTGGAGCTATATCATGATCAAAGTGCTGAATGGCATACGGGTACTGGAGCAAGGAACCTTCATCACGGGTCCGGCGGCGGGGATGCTGCTGGGCGATCTTGGCGCCGATGTCGTCAAGATCGAGCAGCCCGGCGCCGGCGACCCTTTCCGCGCCTTCAAGGGCGGCCTGTACAGTCCTCATTTCCAGACATACAACCGCAACAAGCGCAGCATCACGCTGAACACCAAGAACGCCGACGATCTGGCTGCGTTCGACGAACTGATCAGCACAGCCGATGTTTATATACAGAACTTCCGTCCAGGCGCGGCCGAGCGGCTCAATGTCGGCGAAGAGCGCTTGCGCAAGATCAATCCGCGGCTGATCTATTGTTCGATCAGCGGCTTTGGACCGACGGGTCCGGCGTCGGGCCGGCCCGCCTACGATTCGGTGGCCCAGGCCGCCAGCGGTTTCCTGGGCCTGCTGATCAATCCCGAGAACCCGCGCGTTGTCGGTCCGGCATTGGCCGATTCCATTACCGGATTCTATGCGGCCTATGGTGTGCTGGGCGCGTTGCACGAGCGCAATCAAACCGGTGTCGGGCGCAAGGTGGAGGTTTCCATGCTGGAAGCCATGAGCCACTTCAATCTGGATGCATTCACGCATTACTATTCGGCCGGCGAAATCATGGGCCCCTACAGCCGGCCCAGCGTTTCCCAGTCGTATGTCATGAAATGCGCGGATGGCAAATGGCTGGCGCTGCATATGTCCTCGCCGGAAAAGTTCTGGCAGGGCCTGGCCAATGCCATGGAGCAATCCACCTTATTCCAGGACCCTCGATTTTCCGACCGCAATGGGCGTATCCAGAACCAGGAGGTCCTGATCGATATTCTTGGTCCGATATTCGCCAAGCGTACGCGCGCCGAATGGTGCCGCCGGCTGGAGGCCGAGGACGTGCCGCACGCGCCCATGTACGACACCAGCGAAGCCCTGGAAGATCCCCAGGCCAAGCATCTGGAGATACTGGTTTCCGCCAGGCACAAGACCATGGGCGAATTCCGGACCGTTCGCCCGCCGGTATCGTTCGATGGCCAGCGCAGTATCGAAGTGGTGCCGCCGCCTGTGTTGGGCGAGCACAATGACGAGGTGCTGGGGCAATTGCGCCAGCGGCTGAACGCAAGGGACGCCGAATAACAGGGCCGCCGGAATGCCGGCCTGGCCTGCGCTATTTCAGGCCAACGGTCTCCCAGGCGCGAAGTTCCTGCTTCAAGTGCTTCAGGAATTCGGTGGCCGCCAATGACGAATGCCTGTCGCGCCTGACCACGATGGCCCCCGTTGTGGACCGGAACATGGCGTTGGCCAGCGGATGTGCCCGCAGTTTCCCTTCCTTCAGTTCCTGGGCCACCGAGAAATAGGGAAACAGGGACACGCCATTGCGATTGATGATGAACGACTTGAGCACCTCGTAGGAATTGCTTTCCATCGCAGGGCGCAGCCGGACGCCCTCGGCCATTTCCACCTGATGCACCAGGCGGCGTATGCCATGATTGAACCGGGGCAAGGCCAGCGGAGCCTTCGACAGTTCTTCTATGGAAACACCGCCGCTTGATTTTTTATATGATCTTTGTGCCGACGTGATCGCCAGCAGGGGCGCCCTGAAGGAGCTTACGGTTTCAATGGCGGGGTGGGGCGGCGGGTTGAAGGTAAGGCCTATGTCGGCCTGGTCTTCCGCAATGCTGCGCATGACTTCGTCGCCGGGCTCGACGGCGACCGTATACGTGACGCCGGGATGAAGTTCATAAAATTCCGGAAGAACCAAGTTGGCCAGGCTGGTTGCGAAGCCGTTGCCGCAAGTAATGCGTATATGGCCGAATTGCAGATTGCCCAGGTCCGCCAGGTCTCCCTTCAAGGCATGCTCCTGGCGGAGCAGCGAGTGGATATGGCGCAGGAGTATGTCGCCCGCGGCGGTCAGCTCCACGCCATTCGCCTTGCGAATCAAGAGCGGCTGCCCGTACTCCGCTTCAAGCAGCATGACCTGGCGGCTAAGGGCGGAAGGCGATATGTGCACGCGCTCGGCCGCCTTGCGTATGGACAAGTCCTCTGAAATCGCCACGAAGTAACGGTAGCTCGAGCTGATCATCGTCCCTCCTTGTCAGGCCGGCGCGAAGCAATACAGGCAGGCGCGCAACCGCGACGCGATCGAACGCAGCAATGGTCCCATATCGTCCGGCCTGCCGTCCAGCAGATGACGGAAGCAGGCGGCGATTCCGGCGATGTCCTGTTCGGCGGCACCCTGCCGGCTTATGACCTGGGTGCCGATACGCAATCCCCCGGCTGCGGGCTGCCCCGGCACGCTTGCCGTGCCGACATAGAGTCCCGCCTGTCCCGCTTGTTGCGAAAGCCGGCGCGCCGCGTCGGCGCTGGGGACCGGAATGATGATGTGGTGGGAACTGGGCGGCGCATCGCCCGGGATCGCGCTGCCGATTGCGGCAATCCCCTCGCGTCTAAGGGCCGCGGCCAGATCCTGCGCTGTTGCCAGCATTTTTCTTGCGTACTCCGGCATGAATGCAGCGGCCTCTTCCAGAGCCACCGAGAGGCCGGCAAGGCGGGATGCATCGTAGTTCGACGCCCACCCTCCCACAATATGCCGGCGCAATGCATCGTGATGGCGTTGATGCCGGCCTATCAATATTCCGCCCGGAGGGCCGGCAAGTGTCTTGTAGGTTGAGGCGGTCATGATATCGAAGCCCATGTCCATGGGGTTCTGGTAAGCCTTTCCAGCGATCAGGCCGGCAACGTGCGACGCGTCGTAGACCAGTACGGCGCCGCAGTCGCGGGCGGCCGACATTGTGGCATCCACCGTATAGGGATCCAGCATCACGCTGGCGCCCAGCATGACGATCCTGGGCCGCTCTTTGGAAATGATGCGCGCCGAGGCTTCGTCATCATACAAGCCGTTGCTGAACGCCAGGGGTAGATTTCTGCGGCTGAGCAAGCCTACCGTGCCTTCGCCATGGTGGCTGACATGTCCGCCTTCCTGGGCGCTGATCGAGGCGATCGAGTCGCCGGGCTGGGAAAAGGCCGCATAGACGGCCGCATTCGCGTAAGTACAGCTTTGCAGCCTGGGCTCCGCCCAGGCGCCGCCAAACAGGTTGGTCAATTGCCCGCTTACCAGAACCTCCAGCGCTGATATCTCGTCCGTTCCTGGCTGCTGCTTGCTGTAGGCATCGCCCATGGCCGGCATCAAGCCCATTGTGTTGACGAGTGCGTGCTCGACGGTCGGTGAAAGCATGCATGAACCGGCATAGAGCTGTATGCCGTTCTCCATGCGGTTCTTGTGCGCCTCCACGAGATCCAATGCACGCCTGGCGCCGTTGGATAGTTGGTGGTCAGTGGTAATCATGGCTGTCTGGCCTGGAGTTGATGTGGCTATGAATGTACCTTAATACGCAATGGCTGGGTGTTTGAAAAATTAGAACAGAACGTTCGATTTTTAAAGTTATACATAATCGATGAACCGCTTCATAATTGGCTGCGAAGGGCGCCAGTACGTATTCTGGCATAGGCTGGTAATCCACGGGAAGAAACAAAAGATGTCGCAAGATGAGCAAAACAGAACACTAGAGCTGATGCGTGAATTCATTTCCATCGATTCGCAGAGCCACAAGGCCAGCCAGCCGATATTCGATTCGGCGGCGGGTGCGCTTCAAGGTTGGGATCTGGAGTATGTGGATTACAAGGATGCGGCCGGAACTCCCAAGCGCAATATGGTCGCGCGCCATCCTGGCAGCCGGTCCAGTCTTGCCTTCGCCGGCCACTTGGATACCGTTTCCTCCACGGGTTGGATCAGGGACCCCTTCAAGGCCACGATAGAGGGCCACCGGCTCTATGGCCTGGGATCATCCGATATGAAAGGGCCTATCGCCTCGTTCATCGTGGCGTCCAATTCGCTGCCCGAAGCCGAGCGGCCGATGATAGTGCTGACCTCGGACGAAGAGGCCGGAAAGCAGGGCGTCCGCGAGGTGGTGGCAAACAGCCGGATGCTGAAGGAATTCACGCCCGCGTGCTTCATCGTGGCCGAACCCACCGCGCTGGAGATACTGCGCGGACACCGGGTCGATGTGGCCTTCTCGGTTCATGCCGAAGGCATACAGGCGCACTCGTCGACGGGACGCGGGGTAAACGCCAATATCGCGCTGGTGCCCTTCCTTAACGAAATGCGAGAGCTGCATCTGCATTTGCGCACCAACCCCGCGCTGTTCGACATGCAGTACGACCCGCCGTACTGCGACCTGAATTTCGTCATCGACAATTACGGCGCGTTCCCCAACATGACGGTCGGGCTGGCGACATGCAATATCAAGTTCCGGTATTCCAAATCCTTCGACCCTGAAATGGTCATCACCCGCGTCCGGGAAGCGGCCTACCGGCACAACCTGAAAGTCCAGGTCCGGCCGGAAGCGCCGCCTCCGGAGCTTGCCGCCGATCACCCGCTGGTCAAGCAGGCGGAAGAAATCCTTGGCTCCACCGCAAGAGTGGCCGGCCTGGGAACGGAAGCCTCGGAATACTCCAAGCTTGCCCCCTGCCTGGTCTTTGGCCCTGGCGATATCGATCATGCCCATAAGCCGACGGAGTACATCGATTTGCCGCAACTGCATCTTTCCACTCATCTCTTCAGAAAAATCGCTTTGCAACTTGGGCGTCAGTAAGAATCCACGCTGTTTGAGCGTAACGATAAAGGAGCGTTATATGCGACATTCAACCGATCGTCGAAAAAATAAGAAATCAGGTGTGCTGCTTGGGTCTACCTTCCTGGCGCTGATGGCGCTTTCCGTGGCAATGCCATCGTGGGCGAAGTTTCCAGAGCGTTCGATTGAGCTGGTGGCGGGTTCGCCGCCCGGAGGCTCCACCGATTTCGTGGCCAGGGTCATGGCCGATGGCATGAGCAAAGTCCTTGATCAGCCGGTTGTCGTCGTAAACCAGGGTGGGGCGGGGGGGAATATCGCCACGCGGACGCTGGCCAAGACCAAGGGCGATGGCTATACGCTGATGGTCGGCGGCAACTTCAGCCATGGCATCAATCCGGCCCTTTACAAAGACACGACCTACGATCCGATCAGCGATTTCACGGCGATTGCCCGTATAGCGAATATTCCTTCCGTCATCGCGGCAAACAAGCAAACCGGAATCAAGACCTTGGCTGAGCTGATAGAGCGGGCCCGCAAGGCTCCCGGTACTCTGAACTATGCGACAGGAGGGAACGGCACCCCGGCCCATATATCGGCGGAAATGTTCAAGCGCGCCGCAGGTATCGATATCACGCACATTCCCTTTCGAGGCGGCTCGCCCGCGGTCGTCGCCGTGATGAGCGGCGACGTGGAACTTATCGTTGGCACGCCCCCGGTGGTCATGCCCCAGGTGGCCAACGGCAAGCTGACCGCGCTGGCCGTCACGTGGCCGGAGCGCTACAGCGTGATGCCTGATGTGCCAGGCATGGCAGAATCCGGCTTGCCTGGCCTGGGAGTGCAGGGCTGGTTCGGAATATGGGGGCCGGCGGGCATTCCGGCGGAGGACCAGCAGGTTTTGTTCTCGGCGATAAGCAAAGTGCTGGCGGATCCTGATACCGTCAAGAAGCTCGAGAGCCAAGGCCTGATCGTCGAGCCGGCGCCGTCGCTACAGGCCTTCCGGGATTTTGTTGCAAAGGAAGTCCCGATCTGGAAACAGTATGTGCTTGATTCCGGAGCGTCCGTGAATTGAAGCCGGCCGCGGCCAAGCCCGGATGAGCGCAGAGTCGGCTTGTTCGGGTTTGCGGCGTTGGGAGTCGGGCGTTACGCATCCGCACGGCGTGCGGAAAAAACCTGCTGGTAGCAGCCGCGTTGTTGCGCGTCATAGCGGATGGTGAATTTCCCGAGCCACTCTTCCAGTGCGCCAAGCGCAACAAGAGCCTGATCGCTGAAATTGGTGTCTATCAGGATGGCCGCATCAATTTGCCTGTCGGGGGCGCCGCGAAGCGCTGCTTCAATACTTGGCATCGATGGCTTTTCCGGGCTGGCGCGTTTCAGCCACTGGCAGCGCAGGATGCCGGGCAGAAGCATCAGATTTTCGGAAATAATTTCCATCGTATCCGAGGTCAGCCCGCCTGGACTCTTCCCGCTTAACGAAAATGCCAGTACTGCGCTCCATGCACCCTCGGCGCGTCCTTTAACAAAAAGGGTCTCGCATACCGTACGAGAAAAGTTGCAATACAGCGGCATTACTTTACGCGTCCAGGGCGTCGGTTTATTAAGGCGTTCCAGGTAGCGGTCCGAGGCCAGGATCGATGGATCTATTGTGCGATACAGGCACATGAAACGGCGGATGCTGGTATCGCTGGCTTGATATCGATGCGCTTCGAGAAACCCGGGTATGTCCAGCCGCTCGAAGTGGTGCTCAGTGTTGTACCAGTGTTCGATATCGGTTTCATGCCCGGGGATGGCGTCGTGCCAAATTAATAGCTTGCCCTCTCCAGTTGCCGTTTTCTCTTCGCCGGGCATATTCATGCGGTCCCTGCCAAAACCTGGTCCAGAGTCAGCACGCTGCGCTCCTCATATGGTCGGGCATACTCCTGGCAGTTTTCGCCGTCTACGATTTGCACGGGTAATTGTATGTGTCGCGGCATGACTTCGCCTCTTAAGTGGCGTACGGCAACTTCCGCAGCCAGGTAGGCCATACGCATCGCGTTGAAGTCTGCTGTGGCAAGCAGTTCGCCATCCCTCAGCGCGGGAATGGCTTCCGGGATCGCGTTGACGCCCACGACTTTCACCCGCCGGACAGCGTTCTTGAGTGCATCGATAACGCCCAGTGCCATGATGTCATTGGCGACAAGACAGGCATCGATATGGGTTGTGGAGTTCTCAGCCAGCCATTGGGCGGTACTTGTGTAGGCGGTCGTCCGCACATAATCGCCGATGACCGTATCGACCAGTCTAATGCCGGGATATTCTTTAGCCGTCTCGCTGAATCCGCGCAGTCGTTCAAGACTGGTTGTGGAGTCGACATGGCCGCTAACCGTCAGCACGCTGCCTTTTCCTCTCATTTTGCGGAACAGATAATGTGCGATCTCGACCGCCAGGCTGTAGTCGTCTGAATTGACAAAAGATACGCACGGTACGGCCTTGATCGGGCTAACCAATGCAACGATGGGAATACCGGCGTCTTGGATGCGGCGAATGGCAGGATCGACTTTTCCGGGATGGACGGGAGACAGGATTACGGCGTCTGGCCGCCACAGCAATGCTTCGTCTATGAGCAGGCTTTGCTGCCCGGCATCGTCCGGCGTTGTGGGCACGAAGTGCCGAGTAATGGCACCATACAAATTTGCGGCGCGATCGGCTCCGTGGCGCGCCCCGGCATAGGCGGGATTGCTTCTGTTCTTGGTAAATACGGCCAGCTTCACGATAGGCTCCCGAAGACGCCGATGGCCGGCCTATGGTTCTGTTCATTCATTGCATTGTTCCGATGCATGCATTGCCGCAATATAGCCAAATGTCATGGCGGGGCCGATTTGCGCGCCAGCGCCCGGATATTCCCCGCCAAAGACCGAGTCGATGTCATTTCCGCAGGCATACAGGCCCGATATAGGAAGACCGCTGCCGTCGAGTACCTGTGCCTGTGCGTTGATCGATAGGCCTACGCTGGTGCCCAATGGGGTGGGGTACACCTTGACGGCAAAAAAGGGCGCTTTGTTGATTTCGCCCAGACAGGGATTGGGTCGGTGCAGCGAATCTCCGTTGGCGCGTTCGTAAAGAGTGCCGCCTTTGTTGAAATCGTCATCCACGCCAGAGCGGGCAAAGCCGTTATAGCGTTGCACCGTTTGAATCAATGCGGTGGGGTCCAGATCCAGCTTGCGGGCCAGTTCATCCAGTGTTTGCGCGGCAATCAGGTAGCCGTTCTTTATATACGGCTGGATGGATAACGCTTGCGGCCTGACCATGCCCATGCCGTACTTCCACAGGAACCGGCGGTCGCAAATCAGTATGGCGGGTATGGAAGGGACATGTTGGTTGGATTGGTACATCGCCCGTGTGAACTCGTGATAAGACACGGCTTCATTTACAAAGCGCTGGCCGTCGGTATTGACCGCGATCAGCCCCGGCTTGGGGCGATCCAGCACGATATGGGGATAGACTGCTGTCGATCCATCCCTTCTGCGGGCTATGGAAGAGGGGAACCACAAGGCGTTATCCGCATAGCCCTGGCCCATGACGGCGCCGGCCTCCAGCCCCAGCTGCATAGTGCTCCCCTGGCTTTCAGGGCATGCGGGAGTGTATTGCGCCGTGGGGCTTGGCAGGTATTTTGCACGCATTTCGGGACTGGCCGGAAAGCCGCCGCCTGCAAGAATGACGCCCTTGCGGGCTTCGATGCGCAACAGTTTTCCGCCTTGCCGCAATACGACGCCACGCACTTTCCCACTTACGGCCAGGCTTCGCACATCCGCCTTGAACCGGACATCCACATTTCTATCCAGCAGGCTTTTATAAAGGCGCGCGGCAAGTGCGTTGCCCAGAACCAGCCGGGTTCCGCGACGATACTTCAGCCGGTCCATAGCGTGGCGTGCCAATAGCTTGATGCCTAAGGCCATGGCACCCATGGATTTGACGCCCTTCAACAGTAATGCAGCTTCGCCGCGAGTCAGCATCATGCCGCCGAAAATCGTCAATTCAGGTATGGGGGAGCGCAGCTTCTCGAAATCCTTGCCCAATAACCGGCCATCGAACTCCAGCGGTTCCAATGGACGCCCGCCGGTCCCCGCGCCGGCAACGTCCTGGCGATAATCGGGCATTGTCGGATAAGCCTTGAAACGCACCCGCGAGTGATCCTCAAGAAACTGCACCATTTTTGGGCCTTGCTCGACGAAGGCAAGCCTTAGCGCTCTATCCGAGCGGTCGCCTACCAACTCATCCAGATACTGATTGGCGCTTTGGGCGTCGCCGGTCATGCCCAACTTGCGCATATGCGGATTGTCGGGTATCCAGGTAGTGCCGGAAGAGAATGCGGTTGTTCCCCCGATAACGTCGCTTTTTTCCAGCAGCAATATTTTCAGGCCTTGCGCCGCGGCAACCAGCGCCGCGGTCATGCCGCCAGCGCCGCCCCCTAGAACGATAAGATCAAAATGATCGTCCCATTGCTCGTCCAAGCTCATTGTCGTATCGGACATAGTTGCGTTCCGCTGTTCAAACCATCCCGCCGTTGGGTTGATACACTTGGCCATGTACCCAGGATGCGCGTTCGGATGCCAGAAATCCCACTACTTCGGCGATCTCCGAGGGCTGGCCGATACGGTTGAACGGGCTTAGCGCCGCTGAGCGCTGCTTGGCCTCATCTGTTTTTCCCGCATTGAAGAGGTCGGTTTCGACAGGGCCTGGCGCGACCGCATTGACTCGGATGCTACGGGCCGCAAGCTCTTTGGCCATGGAGCGGATAAGGCTTTCCACGGCAGCCTTCGATGCCGTGTAGGGGCCGCCGCCCGGCACGGCATGTCGGACCATGGATGTGGTGATGGCGATGATGCTGCCGCCATCGCGGGTTTGGCGTGCCGCTTCGGCCAAGATGTTGAAGGCGCCGAACAGGTTGACCTCCATCAGCTCACGAAACGAAGCTGGGTCGAATTGACCGACAGCAGCCGGCGGAACGTTGATGCCCGCGTTGGCAACCACGCAGTCCGGCATGGACCCGAAGTCCCGTTCCACATTCTTGAATATCTGCGCTACGGATTGCGGATCGCGTACGTCGGCCTTATAGGACCTGAGGCTTTCCGAAGCGCTTGCCGCAGGCGCAGCCGATACATAGGTCCATGCGATATTGAATCCATCTTTAGCCAAGCGATCTGCACAGGCGGCGCCGATACCCCGGGAGCCGCCGAATATCAAGGCTATTTTCTTGTTCATAATAGATAATTTTTGAATAGGCTGTATGGAAGGCTTGGCCTTGCGGTTTACGCGAATCAATGGCCAGGCGGCGTATCAGAGACAGGGCTCCTCATCTGTCGGCGGACTGGTAATCACCAGAAATACCAGCGTATCGGTACCTGTGCAATGAAATTCATGCACCACACCAGGCGGAATGAAGGTTACGTCGTTGGACCGTACCAGGCGCCGCTCCCCGTCGACGATCAGCACGCCTTCACCGCTTAACACATGATAGATTTGCTCCTGGACCTTATGCACATGGCTCTCGACATGAGCGCCGGGCTCATAACAAGAGATGCGGTGGTCGAAGAAACGGCTGCCCGCATTTTCGGGCGTGACAATGGCTTTGGACAATGCCTGGTTGAAGTGACCGGGATACTGCGTCCAAAACAGTTCGCCTAGATTGCGGGTGATGGCGCCGGTTGTTGCCGAGGATTGTCCCGCCTTACTTGCAGTATTACCCATTGCTGCTCCTTGAGTTGTTTTCATATGCCCGCTCAGGCGATGTACGGTTTGCCAAATAAAGGCTCGGGACGCGCCAGTGGCGGCAGCTGCCATGTACCTGTCGATGGGGGGCGAACATTGGCATCGACGTGTACGTCGATGACGCAGGGGCGGCGGTTCTTCAACGCTGTTTCAATAGCGCCGCGCAGCTCGTGGGGGCGAGTGACCGTCATGCCGTCGGCGCCGCAGGCCCGCGCCCAGGCGGCAAAGTCGGGGTTGTAGGATTCTCCTGTCTTCCCGTTATAGAAGGCCGTGCCTATCTCGCGGCCGTCGAACAGTCCGTATTGGAGATCGCGGATCGCGCCCCAGGCGAAGTTGTTCCAGACGATCCAGACCACGGGCAAGTTGTATTCCACAGCTGTGCAAAGCACGTAAGGCGTCATGGTGAAGCCGCCGTCTCCAACCACCGCAACGCAGGGGCGATCAGGGGCGGCGAGTTGTGCGCCCAATATGCCGCATACGCCAAAGCCCATGGACGAATAACCCCAGCTGTTCAGCATGCTCTGGGCGCGCTTGGCTTTCCAGAACTGCATGAACCAGTTGTGATGCACGCCCGAATCAAGGGCAAGAATTACGTCGTCCGGCAGCATGTCTTGCACCGCGCCAACAACGAATTCTGGACGAAGGGGACTGGTGGAGTCTTCGAAATGGGGTAGGACGAACGAATTCCATTCCCGGTGCCAGCCATTGACTTCGTCGCGCCATTCGCCATATCTGGATGCTTCGATCTCCTTGTGCGATGGAAGCTCGCCGAGCATCTGTTGCATGAAAACCTTGGCATCGGCGATGATGCCGATGGTGGGTGGATAATTGCGGCCCAGCTCGGCGGGATCGATATCCACATGGACCAGCTTGGTCTTGGGGAAATTCCACGAATAACCCGCATGCCAGGTCGACGACGAGCGGTCATCGAAACGGGTGCCGACCGTAATCACCAAGTCGGAGTACCGGCCAGCCTGGTTGGCCGGGTAGGCGCCGTTGCGGCCAATGAAGCCCAGGGCCAGGGGATCGTCCATGGGAACACAACCCATGCCGTTGGGCGAGGTTATGACGGGAATGCCCAGGCGTTGCGAAAACTCGGTTAGCTCGGGGCCTGCCTCGGCCAGGGTGGCCCCATGGCCTATGAACAGTACAGGCCGGCGGGATGCGGCCAACAGCTTCAGTACCGCATCAATGTCTGCCGCGGCCGCACCGGGCTTTGGCCTCTTGTCCAGATGGGAAGGCGGCGGCATTTGCACGTCCGCTTCTTCCTGGAAAACGTTGTAGGGAATATCCAGGTTCACAGGGCCGGGGCGGCCGGTAACCATTGTATCCATGGCCTGCCGCAAGGCCAGTGGCAGCATATCGACTCGTGACGGCTGGAAGGAGCGCTTGACGACGGGCCGCATCACGGCGGCGAAATCGGCTTGGTTGTGCGCATACAGCTCCTGGAACGGCGCGCGGTTGTGTTGCGACGTCGGCACATTGGCGGTGATCGCCAGGAAGGTCGACGAATCGGATAGGGCTGTGGCCAGGGACATGACCATGTTCGCCGAGCCGGGTCCCGTGGATGTCAGTGTGGCTACAGGGCGGTGCTTGACGCGGTAGTAGGCGTCCGCCATATGGCCGGCGCATTGCTCGTGGCGAGGCGATATCAGTTTGATCTTATCGCGTACGCCGTGCAGCGCGTCGAGTATGCCTACGTTGCCGTGGCCGCAAATGCCGAAAACATAGGGCACTTTCTCTTGTACTAGATACTCGGCAATGATTTCGCCGCCTTTCATCTTGGACATGCTTTCTACTCCTTCAAATCCTGAACGGCCTAAGCCAGTAAAGTCACCATGCGCTCTTCGCTCATTTCGCGTATGGCATAGCGCGGACCCTCGCGGCCGAAGCCGCTGTCCTTCGACCCGCCATAGGGCATGACATCGACGCGCGAGCTCGAGGTTTCATTAATGTGGACCCCGCCCACCTCCAGTTTGCGGACGGCCTGCAACGCATCGTCCAGGCGGTTGGTAAACAAACCCGTGGCCAGGCCAAATGGGGTGGCATTCACCCGGTCGATAGCTTCTTGCAGTGTATCGAAAGGAATGATGGACATCACTGGTCCGAAAATCTCTTTGCAACTGGCCGGCGTGGCCGGATCCACATCGGCCAGAAGAGTGGGGGGCACCACGGTGCCTTCCCGCCGATTTCCCGTCAAGCGCCTGGCACCTTCCGCAACTGCGGCGTTGATCCATTTTTCAATCCGCTCCGCCGCAGCCAGGCTGATGACGGGACCGACTATGGTTTTTGGGTCTGCTGGATCGCCGTACTCCAGGGCGGAAACCATCCCGGACAATCGCTCTTCGACTTTTTTGACGATAGATCGGTGTACCAGCAAATTTTGTATAGAGGTGCAAACCTGCCCCGCCTTGCGGAAGCCCGCATTGACAATTTTTGGCAGGGCCGTGTCCAGATTGGCGTCATCGGCCAGGATCGTGAATGCGATGCTGCCTAGCTCCATTTGCGTGCGGCGCAAGCCCGCTCCGTGCTGGATGTGGCGGCCGACCTCGGTACTGCCGGTAAAAGCATAGAAGCGGATGTCGGGCTCGTCCAGCAGCCATTGGGCGACCTGGGCATCGCCGTGTAGAACGGCGATCAGATCACTGGGAAGCCCCGCCTCCAGCAAGGCTTCTGCCATGATGATGGAGGGCGTCGGTGTGTGCGCGGAGGGTTTGAGCACTATGGCGTTCCCCGCCGCCAGGGCTGGCGCGACTTTGTGGGCGACGGTATTGAGCGGGGCATTGAATGGCGTTATTGCGCATACTACGCCCAATGGAACGCGCAGGGTAAAGCCGATGCGGCCGGTCTGGTTGGGAGCGCCCTCGACAGGGATCACTTCGCCTGTCAGGTTGCGCGCCTCTTCCGCGGACAAACGGAAGGTCTGGATGCATCTGCTCAGCTCTCCTTCCGAGTCGGGTCGAGTAAAACCTACTTCCGCGATGAGCGCACTGACTATTTGCTCTTTTCGCTGTTCCAGGATGCCGGCGGCGCGATCAAGAATTGCCCCCCGCTCGCAAGCTGTCAATGCGCTGGCCTGGAAAGCCTGTTTTGTGGCGCCGACCGCGGCGCGAACTTGATCATGACTTGGTAAATGCAACGTGGCGCAAGGCGCTAAGGTGTATTTATTCAATACAGGTTTGATCTCTACACCTTCCTGCCATTGGCCATTGATGAGTAACCGGCAGTCGGGCACTTCTGGATTCTTGCTCATGTGCTACAAGTCCTACGTTAGTTGCTTAGTCCAATTGAATTTGGGCGGCCTTGATGACGTCGCTCCAGCGCCGCGCTTCCATTTTGTTGCGCGCGATGGCCTCTTCCTGGGGGCTGGTTACCGCATCAACACCCAGCGCCTTCAACCGCTGGATGAATGCCGGGGCTTTCACTACTTCGTTTATGTCGGAATTCAGCTTTTTCTGAATATCGTCAGGCACTTCTTTAGATACGGAAATCGTGTACCACAGGGTCATGAAGTAGTCAGGCACGCCAGCTTCGGACACTGTCGGCAGGTCGGGGAACGCGGGAGAACGCTCCTTGCCCGTGATGGCCAATGCCCGGGCGCGTCCCGATCCGATAGCCTGGGTTGCGGTCACACCGGTTTCGAAATTCAAGTCCACCTGGCCTCCAAGCAGCGCCGTAAGCGCGGGCGCACCGCCCCGAAAAGGGATGGCGGTGATATCTACCTTGGCGATATGCTTGAATAACTCGGCGGCCATATGGGTGCCCGAGCCTACACCGGCGGAACCGTAGTTCAACTTGCCGGGATGGGCGCGCGCCTCGTCTAAAAGGTCCTTGACTGTCTTGAAGGGAGAGTCAGCAGGGACGATAAGGACGTTGGGCGCCTCGGCGAACATGGCGACCGGCACCAGATCGGTGGCGGGATCGTATTTAAGATTCTTGTACATGGAGAAGGCGCCGTTGTGCGAGATGGTTCCCAGCATCAACGTATAGCCGTTGGCCGGCTGGCTTAGCAAGTAATCGGCGCCAATGTGGCCGCCCGCTCCGCTGCGATTTTCGATTACGACTGGTTGGCCGTAGCGTGTGGTCAAACCATCCGCCACCAGGCGCGACAGCACATCCGCGGATCCGCCGGCCGGATAGGGAACCACCAGGGTAATGGGGCGATCGGGATAAGCTGCGTGCGCGGAAGCGGTAAAGGCGAGCATTGCAGCTACGGTCGCGCAAGCTAGCGGCTTGATGAATTTCAGCATTTGGATATTCTCCAGTGCTCTTAGTCGAGCTTGATATTCGAGGATTCGATGACTTTGGTCCATTTTTCGGTTTCACTGATGAACATATCGCTGGCTTGCTGCGGGGTGTTTGCGACCAGCGTTACGCCCAGATCAAGCAGCTTGGCCCTCATCTGCGGGGTTGACATGAGCGAGCGCAAATCAGCGGAAACCTTTTCGACGATGGGTTTGGGTACATCCTTGTCCATTGCCACTGAGAACCACGATTCAGCGTCGTAGCCGGGAATGCCGGATTCGGCAATGGTGGGAACCTGGGGAATCAATGGGTGGCGATTCTTGCTTGTGATTGCCAGGATGCGCAGCTTGCCGCTCTTTACGTGCGGATAGCCGGTGGGAAGGTTATCGAACATGACGTCAACCCGTCCGGCGATCAAGTCGACCAAGGCCGGCCCGCTGCCCTTGTAGGCGATGTAGCTCAATTTTGACCCGCTAAGCTGCTCGTACAAGGCGGTGACCATGTGAACGGAGGAACCCGGACCCGCCGTGGCATAGTTCAGTTCGCCTGGATGCGATTTTTCATAGGCAAGAACATCCTGGAAAGATTTGAAGCGAGAGTCGGCTGGTACCAGCACGATGTTGGGCGACGCGCCCAGTACGGTAACGGCTTGCAAATCCTTTTCCGGCTCATAGGAAAGCTTGCTGTAGATTTTATAAGCGGCATGGATGCCGATCGTACCCAGCAGCATTGTGTATCCATCGGGGTCCGCCTTGGATACTTGTTGCGCGCCGATGTGGCCGCTGGCGCCGGCCCGGTTCTCGATGACTACCGGCTGGCCATACTTTTTACTGAGTTCGTCGGCCGTTATGCGGCCCAGAAGATCCGTAATGCCGCCCGGCGCAAAGGGCACGATCATCCTCATGGGTTTGCTTGGAAAGTTGCTCAGATCGGATGCGCCGGCGGCATATGCGCCTTCCAGGGTCAGCATGGCAAGCATGGCGCTGATCCAAATCCGGACGTTAAATACACGTTTCATCTGATGTCTCCGATGTGGATGTGTTATTGGTATGTTGTTGTTTATGGAATTGCTATTACGCATTCGCACTACAGCGCAGCTGTGACGTGGAGGCATTGTAGGAAGACGATGCAGAGAGGAAAAATACTGTTTTCCGTGGGGGGGTATAAGCGTAAGATATAGCCCCTTGACCCTGACTGAGCGTTGCCATGGATCTTCGTCAACTTCACTATTTCACTGTTATCGTCGAAAGCGGCAGCATGGCCAAGGCGTCGCGTCAGTTGTATATTGCGCAGCCTTCGCTCAGCCAGCAGGTCGCCAAGCTTGAGGACGAAGTCGGCAAACAACTATTGAACCGCTCGTCGAAAGGCGTAACGCCCACGGAAAACGGCTTGGCGCTTTATCACCAGGCCCGTTTCATCCTGCGGCAGGTAGATCAGGCACTTACCATCGCTCGCCGGGATTCGGCGGAGGTGCATGGCATGACCTCCCTGGGTTTGCCGGCAACCACGGTGATGGCCATGGGTGTCCCGCTGGTACGGCGGCTACGCGAGCGCTATCCAAATATCCTGTTGAACGTGGTCGAAGGAATGAGCGGTCATCTTGCCAAGATGCTGCGGGCCGGCGAACTGGATATGGCAATCTTGTTCAGCCCCGATGCCGCACCGGATCTTCTTGCGATCCCGCTGCTTGAAGAGGATTTGTTCGTTTTGTTGCCCAAGTCCAGCCCTTTGGTCGAACCGGACCGCACCAGCCTGACCTTGGCTGAAACGGCACAATTGCCTTTGATCCTGCCTACCGGAACACATGGTCTGCGGCGGCGCATTTCGGCCGAGTTCGAGCGGCGGAACCTGCTGGCCAAAATCGTTGTTGAGATCGATTCACTTTCGCTTCTCATGCGATGCGTCTACGAAGGAATGGGCGCCACCATCAAGCCCTTCGCTGCTTTGAACCATGAAATCGACAGCGGCAATCAGTGGCGGGCGCTATCCATATCAGATACCCGCATCAGTCGACGAAACTATCTGTATACAGCGCCTGTTGCCATGCTATCGCCAGCGGCGTCCCTGGTGGCGACCGAAGTTCAGAATATGGTCCGTTCCCTGGCCAGTTCGGGTGCCTGGCCTGCGGTCAGGCTGTTGGATTGACAAGGCGCTCAGTTTTCGTGGGCAAATTTCAGACTATAGGCTGAGCATATACATGTATAGGAAAACGGTACTTCTCACATAGATTACGCATGGCTAGAATTCATCGCTATCCGGGGCAAAGACACCACGCAAGCCCCGTCGATAGGAGATGACAGAATTCCATGCATATTCGCTTTATCACAAAGAACAATACAAATCCTGCCTATCAAGGCGCGATTACCGGGGCGCTTGCCGTGGCTGGCCAGCACGCGGCCAGAGTGGATTACGTGGCGCCCGAGATCCCGGACGACGTGACACAGCAGAATGAACTTATAGATGCTTCCATTGCGGAACGGCCGGATGCCATCGTATTGCTGCCTGCGCACGCCACAGGGGTCAATAGTGCGATAGAGCGTATCAACACGGCGGGTATACCGCTGGTACTGATGGTCAGCGAAGCCTCGGCCGGTTCCTGGGTCAGTTACATCGGCACCAACAGCGAGGAGATGGCTTGCGAGCTGGGCACAGCCATGCTCGCCACGCTGAGCGACGATGCGCATGTGGTGATCATGGATGGACACCCGGGTTCAATTACCACGCCGGAGCGCCACCGCGGTTTTCAGCGAGCACTTCAACGGCACCCGGGAATGAGGCTGCTTGAGAGCGTGTCGGGCGACTACCAACAGGCTCCGGCGCGGTCAGCCGCATGCGATCTGTTGGAAAAGCACCCTCGCATCGACGGGATTCTCGTCGCCAACGATCTGATGGCCATGGGAGTGCTGCAAGCGCTTGATGAAAAAGGCCGCAAAGCCTCTGTGTGCAGCATCAACGGCACACCCGACGCGATCGCCGCAGTGCGGCAGGGCCGCCTGTACGCCACTGCTTCGTTCAATACACATGCATTTGGCTGCCTTGCAACCGAAGTCGCCATCAGGCACCTGAAAGGCGAAGGCATGCCGCGCCGTCTTCTTCTGCCTACCGCCATTATCGATATGACAAACGCAGTCCAGTGGGATATCCCATATGAGAAGCGTTCCTGCCCCGCTTGGAGCGAAGTTCAGGCCTATGCGGTATAGCGGCCGCGGCCTCAGAGAAATAACTACTACAGGAGATAGAAATGATACATAAAGTTCGCCGTGCCACATTAGCCTTCATGGCCAGTATATGCGTTGTCGGAACCGCTGCCGCGGCTGAAGATGCGTATCCCAGCAAGCCTGTCCGGCTTATCGTCCCCTTTACCGTAGGCGGGGGCTCCGACGCGGCCGCACGTTATTTCGGTGAGAAGCTAACGCCTTTGCTGGGGCAAACTGTGGTGGTGGAAAATCGGCCTGGTGGGGCCAGCGGTTCCATTGGCTCGATCTACGTTAAGAATGCTCCCGCCGATGGCTACACCGTGCTGGTGGGAAGCAGTTCTCCGATCGTGATCAATCCTCTTGCCGTCAAGGACATGCATTACGATCCGATAAAGGACTTCAAGCCTGTGCACGGCCTGACAAAAAATACGACGGCCATCGTTGTCAGCAGTGAATCCAGCTATAAGACGCTTGCGGATCTGATCAAGGCTTCGAAGCAGAATCCACATATGAATGCAGGCACTGCTTCAGCAGGATTTCATTTGGCGACCAACTGGTTTGGCGAGGTGGCGGATTTCAAGTTCACACATGTCAACTACAAGGGCTTAAGCCAGGTATTGACTGATGTGGCGGGCAAGAACCTGGACTGGGCCATAGTGGACCTGGCGGGAGCCACGCCCATGATACAAGGCGGACGCCTTCGGGCACTGGCAGTGACGGACAAGCGCCGCCATCCACGATTCCCCGATGTGCCGACGGTTGTGGAAAGCGGCTACCCGTCCTACGTATACAACACCTGGACGTCCTTTCACGTTCGCGCCGAAACGCCGGATAGCGTTGTGAAGACCTTGGCTGCAGCGATAGGCAAGGTGATACACAGCGATGATGCCAAGGCATACGCGGAACGTGTTGGAACAGAGCTTCTGCCCTTGGATCCCAAAGGCTTTGCCGCATATCAACAAGAAGAATTCGAGCGGTTTTCAAAGGTTGCCAAATCAACAGGCTTTGAGCCGAAGTAATCGACTCAGCCAATTTTTAAATGACCCAGAGGAAGAGTTATGCGTTTGAAGGACAAAGTGGCTTTGATTACCGGAGCCGGAGCAGGAATAGGGGCGGCGGGGGCCAAGGCGTTTGCCCGCGAGGGCGCGAAAGTGGTCGTAGCCGACGTAAATGACGAAGCGGGCCAGTCATGCGTGCAAGAGATACGCGAAGCGGGCGGCGAGGCGACTTACCTGCATTGCGATTTCACCGACGAGAAGGCTGTAGAGGCAACGATCAAGGCGGTACTCGACACGTATGGCGGCCTGGATATTCTGTATAACAATGTTGGCGGCTCCACACCCCGCGACAACCTTATTACTGAAATGCCCATGGAGGAGTTCTGGCACGCCATCAATCGCGATCTGCTTACAACCTTCCTTGCCACGCGCTTTGGTTTGCGCGCAATGCAGAAGCTGGGGCGGGGCGGGTCCGTCATCAATACCAGTTCGTTTGTGGCGGTCATCGGAACTTTGGGCTGCGATGCCTATACCGCCGCCAAGGGCGCAATCAATGCATTGACCCGCTCGCTGGCATTGGAGTACGGACCCGAAGGAATTCGTGTCAATGCGATAGCCCCCGGGGCGGTGCAAACCGACAGGATGGCGCGCTTTCAAGCCAGCAATCCCGATCATGTCAAATTCTCCAAAGCCAATCGCCACGGCCGCCCCGAGGTGAAATCGCATGTGTTGGGCCTGATAAGCGTCGAGGATATCGCGCACATGGCCGTATTCCTGGCCAGCGACGAATCGCGGCGGGTTACAGGTACGATTCAGGTCATTGATAGCGGGGCATCCGCTACCTGATTCAGTAACAGCTTTGCTGCGAAACCGATAAGCCGCAGACGATAACCGACATGGCCATTTTGGCGCATTACTGGTGACTTCGCTGCGGCTTATCCGCGTTTAACAGATTCCCGCTTCCATAGGACCGGCTTGTGCTCTGTACGGGCTTGATTGGCCGGCAGCCCCCCCTATCTGAACACCATACATCTCCCGTCCGATCGGACATTCCCCGGCACGGCGCTGCCGATCAGGCTTGCGTTCTTTTTTTGAATACTATAGGATTGTATTATTGACTGCTTGTGTTCTTGGTCTGGTGTTCTGACCCTGTAACGCAAGGGCATCGACAATAAAGGAGACAGCATGAACCCACGCTCGGCCGCATTCCGCGAACTTTTCAAAAAAGGCCCTTTCGTCTGCATGGGCGCGCATGACGCGGTGTCGGCCAAGCTTGCCGAGCAGGCTGGCGCGCCGGCCCTCTTCGTCAGCGGGTTCGCCGCTTCCGCCATCCTTTTGGGCAAGGCGGACATCGGCCTGCTGACGCAGACAGAGATGTTTGACCACATTCGCCGCATCTGCAGGGCCTCGACCGTTCCTGTTTTCGCCGATGCCGACACGGGTTATGGCGGCATCCTGGATGTGCAAAGAACGATGGAACTCTGGGAAGAGGCGGGCGCTTCCTGCCTGCACCTCGAAGACCAGGCCCTGCCCAAGAAATGCGGGCATTTCGCCGGAAAACAGCTGATCTCCAAGCTGGAGATGCGGCTGAAGCTGCGCGCCATGCTGGAGGCGCGGCGCGATCCGAACTTTTTCATCGTTGCCCGTACCGATGCGGTAGCCGTGAACGGCCTGGACGATGCGCTGGACCGGCTGGAGGCTTATGCGGAAGAGGGGGCCGACGGACTTTATGTGGATGCCCCGGAAAGCATGGATCAACTGCGGGAGATCGGGCGCCGGCTGAAGCCTTTGGGCAAACCCATACTCTTCAATATGGCGCGGTCAGGCAAGACGCCGTTTCTGTCCCTGGACGAGGTGCACGAGCTGGGCTTCTCGTTTGCTATCTGTCCGATAGAGCCCATGTTCGCCATGCATAAAGCGGTGAAGGAAATGATGGAGACCTTCATGCAGAAGGGCTGCTCCACGAACGCCATTGCCCATCAGATCACTTCGTTCCAGGACTTCAACCAATTCGTGGGCCTGGAGGAATCCGTGGCGATTGAACGCAAGTTCGCCGGCGCCGATTAAGGCGCCAAGCTATTTCATCAACAATATCGTATAAACAGGAGAGACAGATGAAGTTATCAAGACTGGGCCTGGGCCTGGGCATTGCCCTGGCGATGGGAGCAAACGCGCAGGCCGACGCTAGCAAGTTTCCGGAAAAGAACGTTGTCATCATCGTGCCGTATTCGCCCGGCGGCGGCAGCGACAATGTGTCCCGCGCTATGGCCCGCTACCTATCCCAGGAGTGGGGGAAAACCGTTGTCGTCGAAAACAAGCCGGGGGCGGACGGTCTGATCGCCACCAATGACACGATCAGGGCCAAGCCGGACGGCTATACCTTGCTGGTGTCCATCCCCGCCATTGCCATGCTCAAGCACACCAATAAATCCATCAAGGTCGATCCGCTGACGCAGCTGACACCCGTGACCATGATGGCGACGGGCCCGACCGCGATCGTGGTCAAGGGAAAAACCGACATCAAGACGGTGGCGGACTACAAGCGCCATTGCTCCAACGAGGCGAACAATTGCAGCTGGGCCAGCGGCGAACCGTTCACGCTGATGGTCGGAACCGGCCTGATGTCTTCCCTGGGCTTGAACGACAAGGTGACCAATGTGCGCTACGCCGGCACGTCCGCGGCGGTCAGCGATGTCATCGGCGGGCACGTTACCTCGCTGGTGACCGGCACGTCTTCGGTTCTGTCGGCCCATAAATCCGGAGACCTTCGGATACTTGCCGTCAGCGCCGATAAACGCCTGGCCGAGCTTCCCGATGTTCCCACCTACGCGGAAGCCGGCCTTAGCGACGTGAAATTCAGCAATAACTGGTATGGCGTATTCGCGCCGGCCGGAACGCCGGAGGACGTCAAGAAGAAAATCGCCGATGGTTTCCACAAGGCGGCCAATGCACCCGAAGTGGTAAAGGTGCTGAAGCCCTTGCTGCTGTCGCCGGTGGGCAGTTCGCCGGAGGAATTTGCCAAGCAACTGGCGCAAGACCAGAAGATCATCGATGCGGCGGCGCCCTCGGTGTTCGCCGAGCAAGGCAAATAAGGCTTAGATGTCCCAGGGGACGCCGCCGGCATAGGTTTTATAGCTGACGGCGGCGGCCCATCCGGAGTCCACCGGAAGCAGCACCCCCGTAATTTTCGAAGCGGCCTCGGAGCATAAGAAAGAAACAGCTTGCGAGATATCGTCGCCATCCGGCAGCGCATCCAGGGCATGTACGCCCATGATCTTGACCGGATCCCGAAGGCCCGCGTCGATCTTCTCTTGCAAGCCCTCGGTCAGCACATAAGTGGGCGCCACCGAATTGACGCGGATGCCATGACGTCCAAGCTCCACGGCAAGCAGCTGCGTCAAGCGCTGTATGGCGGCTTTCCCCGGGTTGTAAGCGGGCAGCGGTAGCGGCAAAAGACTATTGATGGACCCCAAAGTCACGATCGCGCCCCGGCCATGTTCGCGCATCTGGCGTCCGAAGGCGATGCAGGCATGCAAGGTTCCATGGTAGTTGACCTGCCACATGCGGTCGTGTCGGGCCATGTCCATATCCAGTATGGATTCCGTGTTGGGGATCAGGGCGGCGGACGTCACCAGGATGTCGGCCGGTCCCATTTCCCGCTCCACAGTCTTGGCGACCTGCAGGAGGTCGGCATGGTCCGCCACATCGCAGCGATAGAACTTGACGGGCGCCCCACCATGGGAGGCTCGCCTTGCGGTCTCGTCGCCCTTGCGTTCATCGACATCCAGGATGGCGACCGAACATCCCTCGTTTGCAAAACGCATCGCGCAGGCTTGGCCGATGCCGCTGGCCCCGCCTGTGATGACGGCGGTCCGGCGATCGGTCATGCCTGCCTGGCCGCCTTGCCGCGGACTTCGACGCCCACTTGATCCTCGATCACGCGGATCATTTCAGTCATGTCGGCCTGGTAGCCCAGCTTCTCGGCGGCTGAATTCAGGAAGGCCCGCACGGATTGCGCGACAGGCATCGGTATGCCAAGGCTGTCGGCCTCTTCCATGCACAGGCGCACGTCCTTGGCCGACAAGCCGACGGAGAAGCCGAAGTCGAAGCTGCGCGACAGGACAAAATTGGGGATCTTCACCTCGGAGGCGTTGGACCGGCCCGATCCGGCGTTGATCACTTGGGTCATGATGTCGGCGTCCAGCCCGGCCTTGGTGCCCATGACCAGCGCTTCGGACGTGACGACCAGGGCGGTGACGGAAACCAGGTTGTTGATGACCTTCAGGGTCTGCGCCATGCCGGGCTCGGCACCGACATAGATTTGCTTGCCCAGGTGATCCAGTATGGGCGTGACTTCCTGGACGCGATCCTTGTCGCCGGCCACCATCAAGGCCAGCGTGCCTTTGGTTGCTCCGGCCACGCCGCCGCTGACCGGGCAGTCTATAGCGGTTATGGAGCGATCGGCCAGGCCCTGCGCGAGTTTTTTTGCCACGCCGGGTCCGGTGGTGGACAGATCGATGACCGTGCGCACGGCGGCGCCTTGCGCCAAGCCGTTTTCCCCCAGTCCGACCAGAGCCACCACATCGGGTGTGGGCAGGGAGATCAGGACGATGGACGCCTGATCCGCTACGGCCTTGGGCGAGTCCGCGCGGACGGCGCCCTTGTTCAACAATGGGGTCAGCGCATCCTGGTTGGCGTCGCAGATAATCAGTTCGTATCCCGCGTCGATCAGGCGGCCGGCGATGGGGCCGCCCATTCTCCCCAGACCCACGAAACCCAGGCGTTTGTTTGCGGCTTCACTCATGCTTGCTCCTTGCTTTTTTCGATTCGATTGTTGATAGTCAAAATTGAATTCATGCGGCCGTCCAGCCGCCGTCTATGGGCAGCACCGAGCCGGTAATGTCCCGGCCCGCCTCGCCGCACAGGAAGCGGACCATGGCGGCTACGCTTTCCATCGCAACGAACCTGCCGGTGGGCTGGCGCTCGGCCAGGTAGTCATGGGTGGCTTGCTCTTGCGATACGCCGGCCTTGGCCGCCATGCCCGCGATGCGTTCCAGGATGGCCGGCGTCGGGACCGTGCCGGGACATACCGCGTTGCAGGTGATGCCGCTGGTTGCCGTTTCCAGCGCTATGGCGCGGGTCATGCCGATAAGCCCGGTCTTTGTCGTGACGTAGCCCACGCGGTTGACCGCCGCCGACGAGCCGTAGACGGAAGACATGTTTATGATGCGGCCCCAGGCGCGCTGGCGCATTCCCGGCATGGCCAGCCGGCAGGTATGGAAGGCGGCGGACAGGTTTACGGCGATGGATTCGTCCCAATGCGTGGCGGGCAGTTCCTCGGCGGGGGAGAAGTGCCTGACCACGGCGTTGTTGACCACGATGTCGACATGGCCGAACCGTTGCTGGGCCTCAGCCATCAGCTCTTCGATCTGGTCGACTCGCGCAAGATCGGCGCGGCTAAGGAGCACGTCGCGACCCGATGCCCGGCGCAGCCTGTCGGCGGCATCGGCGGCAAGGTCCTCCGGCTCCAGTCCATGCAGCACGATATGGCAGCCGGCCATGGCAAGGTCTTCGGCGATGGCATATCCCAGCCCGCGGACGGAGCCGGTTATCAGGGCGCATTTGTTTTCTAGCATCATGGATGGTGGGCGCTAAAGCGCCTGTTTAGTCGGCGGGATTGTTGGGCGCGACATCGAGCCGGACCACTTTGCCCTCGGTCTGGGGCGACAGGGCGGGGTAGCGAAGCATGACCTGCGGATCATGCCCGGGGATAATGTGCCGCGACGAATCGGCCAGGCTGCGTACCCGTTTATGGCCTTCCAGCATGTCGCCCACGTTATAGACGGCGGGGAAAGGGATCTGGTGTTCGATGTTGCCGTACAGATGGGTGGCGTCGGAGGCGACGACCACCCATCCGCGCTTGGTCCAGACCCTGACAACCTGAAGGCCGGCGGTATGGCCTCCGATCAGGTGCAGCGACAAGCCAGGCGCCAATTCGGTGTCGCCGCGATGGAACTCCACCTGGCCGCCGTACAGCTTGCGCACAAAACTGACGATGTCTTCCACATTGAAGGGTTGGCGCAGGGCGGAATGGCACATGCACCGGCCTGTGGCATAGGCGGGCTCCGCGTCCTGGATATGGAACTTGGCCTTGGGAAACTGGTCCAGCGTGCCGGCGTGGTCGTAATGCAGATGGGTAAGAATGATGTGCTCTACGCTTTCGGCGGCCACCCCCACAAGGGCCAGGCCGTCTTTGACGGAGATGAGCAGTTCGCGCCCGCGCTCCCGCGCCGATCGCTCCTCGAAACCGGTATCAATGACGTATACCTCGCTGTTGCGCCGGGCCACCCACACGTAATACTCAAGGTCCGACTCGGCATCGTGGAAGTCCACGGGGCCGATATAGTTGTCGTGCGCCTTGCGGCCGCTATGGCGCGCATAACGGATGGCGTAGAGTTCGAAGGGGGCAATGCCTTGAGCATCCATGGGTTTGTCTCCGGAGTCGTGTCTATCATGGGCCGGGGGCCCGGCGTGTCATCGTGCAGCCTTATTGTTCTGGGTGGTCACGCAGGGCATCAGGCTTTCTTGCGGGCGGCTTCCTCGTCTTGCTGGCGCAATAGCGCGATGGCCACGGCCGACGCGTTTCGGACATGCCGGCTACCCGCCTTGCGGGCGGCTTTTTCATCCTTGGCCTCCAGCGCCTTCAGCAGGTCGCCCAGCTCGGCAAGGCTTTTGTTGGCGCGTCCCGGCGCGGCCATGGACATGGACCGCAGCAGCATGATCTGCGAGTTCAGCAGACGCAGGCTGTTCGATAGCGCTTCGTTGCCCGCGCCATCCAGAAGGCAGCGGTAAAAGTGATTCTTGGCCTTGAGCTGGTTCAAGCCGTCGTCCTTGGTGTGCGATGCCTTGAGGTCTGTGTAGGCCTGTTTCAGGGCTTTCAGGTGATCGGGCGTCGCACGTTCGGCAAACAATTGGCTGGCCAGGCCCTCGAGCTCCTCGCGGACCCGATAGATGCCATCGGCCTGTTCGGGTGTGATGGTCTCGACGACCGGCCCGCGATGCGGGATGACCTTGATCAAGCGCTCGGTCTCGAGCTGGCGCAGCGCTTCACGCACCAAGGTGCGGCTGACGCCGGTCATCTCGCATAGTTCTCGTTCCGGCAGGCGGTCTCCCGGCTGGAAGCGGCCAGCCAGAATGGCGTTGCGTATGCTTTCCGTCACGCTATGGCGCAGCACCGCCGCGACACGATGCACCTTGAAATCACCATCGGCTTCTTCTGGCTTCATATGTTTCTCTGTTTTATTAGCGAATGTTAAAAAAGGTGGGCACGTCCCGGTTGATCGGTTCCTTCGCCGGAACGTGCATGGACACCAAGTTTAGTCCAGCCGCCGCTTTTTCAGCCGCCCTATTGTTTTCCAAGTACGCTTCTTACCTTTTCAATGTATGCCTTGCCGTCGAAGCCAACCTCTTGGGCCCGCTTGTACCAGGCGTCGTAGGAAGGCCCAATGTATTGGGGCTGCATCAGCTTGTCGCGTTCGGAGTCGGGTGCCACCCAGAAGGTAACGCCCTCGGACTCCATCTTCTTCATGGCGTTGCCGACAAATTCGCTATAGCGTGAAAAAGCTTCTTCCTGGATCTGGTCCATGACGCCCGCCACTTGCTTCTGGACGTCGGGCGGCAGCTTGTTCCAGCTGGCAGGATTGGCCAGTATCGCCCAGCCGTTCAGAGGGCCAAGGCTCCAGTTCTGAACGTACTTTGCAAGCCGCCAGTATTCCAGGGCATTGCCCACACAGGTCGACGTAAACAGGCCGTCTATCACGCCGCGCTCCAGCGCGGGATAAATTTCGGGAACCGGCAGGGGAACCGGTTTCCCGCCCAGCGCGTTCACCACTTCGGCCGTCTGGGGGTTGTGCACACGCAGCCGCTTGCCCTTGAAGTCCGCAAGCGTCTTGATCGGCTCCTTCGAAAAGAGCTGCTGAGTGCACCACACGCCGTTCGCCAGCACGATGGCGTCCCATTTTTCCTTCCAGATTTTCTTGGTGTCTTCGAACCAGAAGGCATCGCCTACTTTTTTGTATTCCTGGACGTTGTTGATCAGGCCCGGCAGATTGAATATGCCCATGCGCGGTTCGTCGGCGGCCAGGTAGGTGTGCAGGGCGGCGCTCATGTCGACGCGGCCTTCACGGATGGCCGTTGCAATCTGCGCCGCCGGGACTAGGGAGTCGCTGACCGTTACCTTGACCTTTCCGTTGGTGGCTTTCTTGACCCGCTCCGGAACGGACTGGGTCAGTATGGAATAGCCATCGCCGGGCGAGACAATGACCGACATCGTCAAGTCATATTCCTGCGCGGAGGCGGGCGAGGCGGCAAAAAGGATGCCGGCGCATAGCGCGGCATGTGCAAACGTGCGAACAAGATTCTGTTTGCAAGCACTTGACAGTGACTGCGGTACAGCGGGGTGCTGATATGAGCGCTTCATTGTCTTCTCCGTATTTAAATGCTTTTTTGGCTGGGATGGAATGACGTTGCGGGACTGGATGCCGCGGTCCTGCTAGAGCTGATGCCGGAAATATTATATTATCGTAATTCCATAATTCGATAATACAATATACGTTTAAAAACAGCAATGGCTTGCAGCATCGCCAAAATAAGGAGACGCAATGACCGTAACGAATCCCGGCGAGAAGGCGCCGCAGGGCGGCGCGGCCGCCGCTACGCTGTATCCCTTGTCCGATCATGACGATTTCATAGCGGTGCGCGCCGCGAATCATCTTGTGCGGGCCAGCGGTGTATTGGCCGGCCTGGCCTTGTTGGCCATGGCCGTCATCATGTGTTTCGAGATCGGATCCCGTTCGCTGTTCAACTCGCCGACATCCTGGGCCACGGAAATCTCGACGTACTTGCTGGTGGCTGTCGTATTCCTGGGCCTGGGCATTGCCCAGAGCAGCAACAGCCATGTGCAGGTCGAATTATGGGTGGACAGACTTTCTCCCGACGCCAGGCGCAAGGTCGAACTCATCTGCCAATGGATAGGCCTGTTCTTCGTCCTGATGTCCGCATGGCAGATGGCGTCCTTCAACGCCAGGGAGTTCTTCAATGGGACGCGCGATTGGGGTTTGCTGTCTACGCCTCAATGGATACCGGAGCTGTCGGTGTCTGTCGGCCTGCTGGTTTATGCGTTGGCGATTTTTGTCGATATCTATCGCTTGAAGCCGCCCAGGGGCGCTGTCCGCCGATGGGCGCTGCCCGTATTGACGCTGCTGTTGCTGGCGGTGCTGGTTACCCTGGGCCGGCATGGCGTACCGGCATTCGGCAGCCGCCACGATTGGGGCACCCTGGCGATCGCCGGGTTCATGGTGCTGGCCATGCTGGCCTGGAGCGGCTTGCGCACCATGCTTCATACCGTCGCCCTGTTGGGTGCGTTGTGCCTGTTGTACTGGTTGATGCGTGGGCAGCCCTTGGCCATGGTCGGCGTGTTGCTGGTGGCATCCATGATATTTCTGCTGCTGTTCGGCGTCCGGATAGCGCTTGCCCTGGGACTCGTCGGCATGCTGGGGGTCTACTTCCTGCTTTCCAGGCCGCAACTGTCCCTGCTGGCGGAGCGGGCATGGAGCAGCACCAACACCTTCACCCTATCGGCGGTACCCATGTTCATTTTCATGGGCGGTCTGCTTTTGCGCAGCGGAATCGTCGCCGGAATGTTCGATTCGCTGGTCCGCTGGTTCGGGCGCACGCCGGGCGGCCTGGCGCATGCCAGCGCCGGCGCATCGGCGGTATTCGCGGCGGTCTCCGGCTCGAGCATCGCGACAGCGGCCACCTTGGGCAAGGTGGCCTGCCCCGAAATGATAGAGCGCGGCTACAGTCCGCGCCTGACCTACGGGGTGACTGGCGCGGGCGCCACCCTGGGTATCCTGATCCCTCCCAGCATCCCCATGATCATCTACGGCACGACCGTGGGCGCATCGGTGACCCACCTGTTCATGGGCGGCATTCTGCCTGGCTTGCTGCTGATGTCCCTGTTCATGCTGACCGCGCTGGTATGGGCTTTGGGGTGGCGCGGATCCGCACCGGCTGCGCATGCCTACACCATGAAGGAAAAGCTGGTCAGCTCCACGGGAATGGTGCCGTTCGCCGCCATCATATTCGTCGTCCTGGGTTCGATGTATGCGGGTATCGCCACACCGACCGAGGCCGCCGCCATCGGCGCGCTCGCCGCCTATATCCTGTGCCTGATACGCAAGAAGATCGATGTGGGCGGACTGTTTGCCGTCGCCCTGGATACCGCCAAGGTCAGCGCCATGTTGCTGCTCATCGTGGTGGGGGCGTCGATATTCAGCTGGGTATTCGACTATATCCGCCTGCCGCGCGAGATCGTCGCCCTGATCACCCATGCCGGCCTGGAGCCGTGGGTGGTTCTGGTCTTGATGACCTTGGTGTACCTGATGCTGGGCATGTTCATCGAATCGATCGCCATGATGCTGATGACGCTGCCCGTCACCTTTCCCATTGCCATGGCGCTGGGCATGGACCCGATCTGGTTCGGCATCTTTCTTGTGCTGATGATAGAGATCGGCTTGATCACGCCGCCGCTGGGCATGGTGCTGTTTGTCTTGAGCAGCATGAGCGAAAAAGTGAGCTTCGTTCAGATATCCCTGGGCGTGCTGCCCTTTGTGGCCATCATGCTGGCGTTCCTGGCCATACTGTATGCGTTCCCGGACATCGTGCTGTGGCTGCCGCAGCAGGCGAAATGATGCAAGCGTTCAGCCGGGCGCCGCGGCCAGCGCGGCCAGGCGCCCCATGTCTTCGGCGTCTTCCATGGTCCAGACGGCCTCGATCAGCGGGCCGGCATCGCAGCCCGAACGCCCGTAGCGGCAAAGGTCGCGCAGCTTGGCTTCCAGCTCATCGTCCGTCAGCGGCCGCCGCAAGGAGCCTCGCGCCATTTGCACGTGTTCCTGTTCGGTCGTCTGGTCGCGAAATCGCAACACCACTTTGGCGCTGTCTATCGAATAAGCCGGATCGTCCTGGAAGCGCAGCAGCGACCCGAGCGCGCGCAGCTCCGGATCGTTGACGGCCGCATCGGAGAAGGCCTCAAGGCCGGCGCCGCCGCGCAGCAACGCGACCGGGACGGCGTGCTGGGCGCTGACTTGCGACTCGCGTCCCGTCTTGATGTTGGGGCGGTCGGTGCGCTGGCGCAACAGCGGATGGCCGGTCAACTCGATGGATTCGATAGCATCGAGCCGGCGCGGCTCGATGCGGGCGGACAGCGCCAGGCAGGCATCCAGGACGGGATTGAGCACGACTCCGCAGGGGTAGGGCTTATAGGCGACCTTGCCGATCTCCCATTCTTCGCCCAGGTCGCGGATCACGGCATTGAAATCGGGTGCGTCGCCGAAAACCTGAAGGAAGCCGTTCACGCCCTCCAGCGGCCGTGCCGGGCCGTCGAAGCCCTCCTGTGCCAGAAGCGCGGCCAGCATGCCGTTGCGGGCCGCATTGCCGACGCTCACACTCTTGGACATGGTTCCCAGGGATTCCACCAATCCTCCCGCCTGGCATGCGGCCGAACCCAATGCCCAGCAGAGCTGGGTGTGGGACAGTTTCAATACCTTGCCGATGGCCATGGCGGAGCCGAACACCCCGCAGGTGGAGGTGATGTGCCAGCCCCTGTCGTAATGAAAGGGAGAGATGGCCACACCGATCCGGCATTGCGCCTCCACTCCCAGCAGAAAGGCCAGCATGAAATCCTTGCCGGCCAGGGGCTGGCTCTGGCTTAGGGCGAACAGGGCGGGTGCCAGGGGGGATATCGGGTGGATGATGGTTGGGATATGCGTTTCGTCATAGTCATACACATTGGCGCTCATGGCGTTCAAGGCCGCGGCGTTAAGCATGTCCATGCGCTCGGGCCGGCCTACCAGTGTTGCCGTCTGTCCTGCCGAGAAGCGCGCATAGGTCCGCACGGCCCGATCCAGAGTGGGATCATTGCAGCCGGCCAGCGCCACGGCAAAATAGTTCAGCACCGACCGCTTGATCTCATGGCGGATGCGGCCGGGGACCTGCTCCCACGAAGTGTCGCCGATGAAGGCCGCCAGCACGGTGGAAACTGGACTTGGTTGGGTCGTTTTCTTGGCGTTTTCCATAGGTCGATGGCATTTCTGTCGGTGGGAGGAAAGAAGATATGATACCCGGAAATAAGGGAAAGATTGTATGACGATATGATTGACAGATTGTCGTTCTATCCTCATACTTTGCTGCATATTTTCCCCTCTACTCAGGAGTCAGAACGACTATGCGCAAAGAATTCAATACAGAGCTGTTTGCCAAGGGCTTGAAAAACCGCCAAGAAGTACTCGGCGCCGAACATGTGCAGAAGTCCCTGGATGCGGCGGACGATTTCACGGCGGATATGCAAAAGCTGGTCACCGAGTGGTGCTGGGGAGAACTCTGGGGACGTCCGGGCCTGGATCGCCGCACGCGCAGCATCATCAATCTGTCGATGCTGTCCGCACTGAATCGGCCGCACGAGATACGTCTTCATGTGCGCGGCGCCCTGAACAACGGCCTGACCCAGGATGACATCAAGGAAATCTTCCTTCAGGTGGCCATCTACTGTGGCGTCCCGGCGGCCCTGGACGGCATGAAGGTCGCCGCGGAAGTCATCGCCGAGGAAAAAGCCAAAGGCAACAAGGCGGGAGCCAAATAATGGCGGGGGCCCTACCTCGAATCGGCTTCGTGGGCGTAGGCGCCATGGGCGCACCCATGGCCGGGTGCCTGATCAAGGCCGGCTATCCGCTGACGGCATTCGACAGCAACCCTGAGCGCACTGCCGCCTTTGCCAAGGAGCATGGCCTGAAGCCCGCTGCGACGCTGGCCGAACTGGGCAAAGAGTCGGACGTGATCATAACCATCCTTCCCAATAGCGCCATTGTCCAGGATGTGCTGTTCGGCCCGCAAGGACTGGCTTCCAGCTTGCGTTCCGGGGCCGTCGTCATCGAGATGACCTCGGGCATCCCCAGCCAGACGGTGGAGTTCAGCGAGCGGCTTGCGCAGCAGGGCGTCGTGCTGTTCGATGCGCCCGTTTCCGGCGGGGTGCCTCGGGCCCGCACGGGTGAGCTGACCATCATGGCCGGCGGCGAGCAGGCTGATATCGATGCCGCCATGCCTATCCTGAATGCCTTGGGCAAGGTCATCCCCACGGGAAAAGTGGGCACCGGCCATGCGATGAAGGCGCTTAACAACCTGGTGTCCTCCGCCGGATTCCTTATCGGCATCGAGGCGCTGATCATCGGATCGCGCTTCGGCATCGACCCGGAGACCATGGTCGATGTGTTGAATGTTTCAACGGGCATGAACAACAGCACGCAAAAGAAATTCAAGCAGTATGTGCTTTCGCGCAAGTTTGATTCGGGTTTCGCCATGAACCTCATGGTGAAGGACCTGACCATCGCGCTGGGTATCGCTCACGAGAATAACGTGAACGCGCCTTTCGCGGACCTGTGCCGCAACCTGTGGGCCGGCGCCAACGCCGTCCTGGGTCCTCAGGCCGACCACACCGCCGTCGCCTTGCTCAGCGAGCAACTGGCCGGCATGCAGATAGGCAAACCTCCAAAGCAATAACGCTGTGCCTGTCGAAGGACAGTGGACGGCAGATAGTCAGGAGGCGCAGTACCACCACCAAAGGAGAAGACAATGAAGAAGCATGTAAGCATGGTTTTACTTGCCGCCGCGGGCCTGATGCCCCTGGGCGCGCACGCGGAAGTCAGCACGCTCAATATCCCCCTGGGGGCGGGCGGCTTCGGTTTCCTACCCCTACACATGATGAAGGAACACAAGCTCATTGAGAAACACGCCGAAAAGGCCGGTCAAAAAGTTACCATCAACTGGGCCAATATCGGCGGACCTTCGGTAATGATAGATGCATTGCTGTCGGGCTCGGCCGATTTCATTTCGGCCGGCCCCCCGTCCTTCCTGTTGTTGTGGGACCGGACCAAGGGCACGGCCAACGTCAAGGGCGTCGCGGCCATCAGCTCCATGCCCATGTTCCTGAACACGCGCGCGCCGCATCTGAAGTCCATCGACGATCTGAAGGACGGCGACAAAATGGCGGTGACCTCGGTCAAGTCGTCGATACCATCCATCATCATGCAGATGTACGCCACCGAAAAGTATGGCAAGGACCAGGCGTTCAAGTTCGATCCGTACACTGTAACCATGAACCACGCCGACGCCGCGTCCTCGCTGATATCGGGCAGCGGGAACATTGTTGCCCACTATGCGTCATCGCCGCTGGCCCAGCGCGAGATGAAAACCAAGGGCATACGCACCATACAGAATTCGGACGATGTCATGGGCGGGTCCACCACATTCACCATGGTGTCCACCACCACCCGCTTCCATGATCAGAATCCCAAGGTCTACGGCGCTTTCGTGGCTGCGCTTCAAGAGGCCCAGGAAATGATCAAGGCCGACAAGCAGGCCGCCGCCAAAGTGCTGATTGCCTCGATGGGCGGCAGCGGCGCCGTCGCCGACATGGTCGAGATCCTGAACGACCCGTCCACCAAGTACACGGCCAAACCGGAAAACGTCATGAAGTACGCAAAGTTCATGAACGACATCAAAACCATAAAGAATCGGCCCGACACGCTCGCCGATCTATTCTTTCCCGGTCCCGCCATTTCCGCCGGCAACTGACGCGCTGGAAACAACGCATCCGGCCACGGCCGGATGCGGATGCAGAAAAAAATGTTTGGAGACAGCCTTTCATGGGTCAAACCGCAACACCTTTGCTGTCGGTTCAGGGAGTCACCCTGCGCTACCGCACAAAAGACCACATCATCACCGCAACCTATCGCGTCAGTTTCGACGTTTACCGCTCCGACCGATACGTTATCGTGGGCCCGTCGGGCTGCGGCAAGTCGACGCTGTTGAAGGCCGTTGGCGGCTACCTGCCCACGGTCGAAGGCCAGATCAAGCTGAACAACCAGGAAATCATCAAGCCCGGTCCGGACAGGGTCATGGTGTTCCAGGAATTCGACCAATTGCTGCCATGGAAAACGGTCAAGGAAAATGTCGTCTTTGCCTTGACCGCCAGCGGCCGCCTGCAGCGCAAGGCCGCTGAAGAGAAGGCCATGCATTACATAGACAAGGTCAACCTGTCGGGTTTTGCCGACAGCTATCCGCATACCCTTTCCGGCGGCATGAAGCAGCGGGTAGCCATTGCGCGTGGCATGGCCATGGAGCCGGACATCCTGTTGATGGACGAGCCGTTCGCCGCCCTGGATGCGCTCACGCGCGCCAAAATGCAGGACGAACTCTTGCAGTTGTGGGACGACACCCGCTTTACCGTGCTGTTCGTTACCCACTCCATATCCGAAGCCGTCAAGATCGGCAGCCGCATTCTGCTGCTCAGCCCGCATCCCGGACGGGTAAGGGCCGAGCTGAACAGCGAGGGCGCCGATACCACGGGGCCGGACGGCAAACGGCTGACGCAACGCATCGAAGAGCTGCTCTTTCAAGAGAGCGCAACGCAAGGGGGAATCGCTCATGACTGAAGCAAACTCGGCGTCCACCGTATACCGGGACGAGGTCATCAATACGGTCGAGGAAGAGGATTTCGGCGTCATCGAGAAACCGCTAAGCTTGTGGGAACGATTGCTGGACAACGGCATTTTTCGCAAGGCCGTCATGCTGGTGGCGCTGGCCATTGTGTGGGAAGCCTACGCGCGGTGGTCGGGCAACCCCCTGCTGTTTCCCACCTTCGTGTCCACGATACAGGCATTTTTCTCGGGCATTGTTTCGGGCACGCTGCTGTCGGCAACCTGGACATCGATTTCATTGCTGCTGCAAGGCTACGCCGTGGGCCTGCTGATTGCCGCGCTGTTCACCGCCTTTGCCAGCGCTACCCGTGTGGGCGCTGATCTGCTGGAAACGCTGACATCCATGTTCAACCCGCTGCCCTCCATTGCCTTGCTGCCGCTGTCGATGATCTGGTTCGGCTTGGGCAATGCCAGCATTATCTTTGTCCTGGTTCATGCGGTACTGTGGGCCGTCGCCCTGAATACGCATTCGGGGTTCCGTTCGGTCAGCCTGACCTGGCGGATGGTGGGCCGAAACTATGGCCTGTCGCGCATGGGCTACGTATGCAGGATACTTGTTCCGGGCGCCTTTCCCAGCATATTGACGGGCATGAAGATAGGCTGGGCCTTCGCATGGCGCACCCTGATCGCCGCCGAACTCGTGTTCGGTTCCAGCTCCGGCTCCGGCGGCCTGGGTTGGTATATCTTCCAAAACAAGAACATGCTTGACATACCCAATGTATTTGCCGGGCTGCTTACCGTGATCCTGTTCGGCCTGCTGGTCGAGAACCTGATCTTCCGGGTGCTGGAGCGGCGCACCATCGGGCGCTGGGGCATGCAAACCTGAGCCGTGACATGACGACTATTACCCAGACCCTGGCCGCTTTCGTAACCGGCATCCCCACCGACGGCATTCCCGCGCAGGCCATCGAGCGCGCAAAAATGAGCCTGGCCAGCACCATCGCCAGCGCGGCCATGGGCTACGGCATCGACTCGGCCCGCATCCTGCGGTCCCTGGAGCTTGAAGAGGGTGGGGCGGGACAGGCCGCCGTATGGTTTGATGCAAGCCGCCTGCCCTTGACGAGGGCTGTCAGGGTAAACGCCGTCGCCAGCGACGCCGCGGCGTCCGACGACAGCGACCTGCGCAGCATCGCCCATATCGGCACCATCGTTTCCACGACCGCCGTTGCTCTGGGCGAGCACACGGGCAGGCCCGGCCGCGACCTTCTGGCCGCCATGGCGCTGGGCTATGAAGTGGCTGGCCGCATCGATGAATCGCTTACCCCGGGCCGCATGCAGCGCGGCTTTCATGGCTCGGTGTCAACGGTGTTCGGCGCGGCCGTCGCGGCGGGCCGCCTGCTTGGCCTGGACTCGGACCGCATGGCGCACGCCATTGCTTTGGCGGCTACGTCCATAGGCGGCATGGCCGTGGCCGCCGATACCAGCTGCGCGCGTGAATACCATGCCGGCAACGCCGCCATGACAGGTGTGCAGGCCGCACTGGCCGCGGGGCGGGGCTTCCAGGCCGACCTGAGCATTCTTGAAACGCCCCGAGGCTTTCTTAGCGCAATGAACGGCCAGGCCATCGAAGACATCACGAGGGACCTGGGCAAAGACTGGGATATCGTCACCGATATGGCGATCAAGCTGATGCCCGGCGCCCATCCGTTTCATGCCACCGCCGAAGCCGCCGCGGACGCGGCCCGCGCCGGCGCCGTGCGCCCCGAGGACATCGAGCGCGTCACGATTTCCGCGGCGGTGCAATGGACCAACTTCAAGGGCGAGCCGCATCCGCGCAATCTGGTCGATGCCGCCCATAGCCTGGTGTACTTTGTGGCGGCTTCGATCGTCGACAGGGAATTCGGCTGGGACGCCATGAGCCTGGCCAAAATGAGCGACCCCCTTATCGCCCGTGTTCAGGACAAGGTCGTATTCGACCCTTCGCCGGCCCCCTTGCCCGACAGATTTCCGCATCGCCATGGCGGCAGCGTCGCCATCCTGCTCAAGGACGGCCGTCAATTCACCAGCACCTGCGTGGCCCCTCGCGGCTCCGGCCCGCGCGGCGTAAGCTGGGATGACATCGACGCCAAGTACCGGCGCCTGGTCCCTTTGGCGGGTCTGCGGTCCGAGCAGGTGGAAGCAAGTCTGGCCTTGCTGCATGGTTTTGACACGGCGGCTGATGTGGGCGTGTTGACGGGAATGCTGAGCGTAGCTGGGTCGGCAGCGAATTTACAGCAAGGGCTCAAGGACGGCTTACAAGAGCGACGATAATCGGAGCTGGCTTTTGAAGGTTCATTGTTTCTGCAGCTCATGAGATAAGGCCTCTTTGTCGGCTCGGGCCCATATCTCCATTCCGATAGGGTTGGAAGCTTCTTCCATGATATGGCCGACTAAGCCGATTGACCGCGCCATCACGCCGATGCCTCGCACCATTGTCCATGGAAATTCGAATTCGCAGCAGATCGCTCCGATTGCTCCTGTTGCGTTTAGCGGTAGGCTCCTGCCTGATTGGCGCTCGGCTTCTTCATGGATGGCGGTCATCAATCGGACGTATGGGCCTTCCAGTTTGCATTCGCGCGCGAGTTCAATCAGACGTCCGGCACGCGGATCTATCGGTTTATGCACGGGATGCCCCAGGCCTGGAATAATTCGCTTTGCTTCCCGGTATTGCGCGACCACCTTCTTCGCGACGGAATCCAGATCAATGTCTCCACTAATTGTTCCATACGGAATTGCTTCGACAAGCATCTTCGCCGCACCTTCCATGCTTCCGACAAACACACTGCCCAGGCCACTCAAGCCGGCCGCAATTGCAGCCTGCATGGATTCGGGGGCTCCCGTATAGGTTAGGCGAGCTGCCAATGCGCTAGGCGTAATCCCATGCTCCACAAGGGTGATCACAATTGCATTGAAGAGCCTGGATTCATTCTCTTTGGGAACGGCTCCTTTTAGTACGAGATAGGCCATATCTCCGAGATTAAGGTTGCCAAGGATCTCGCCGGAAAGGTCCATTCCCCGAACGAACACCCGATCGGGAGTGCTATAGCCAAGCTGTGTGGTGATATTTTTGGATACCGCAGGCATATTGTTTCCTTGCTTAGTCCACTGGTGTTTACCTATTTCGCGCGGATATTGCGTGCTTTGATGAAATCGCCCCACTCCTGGAACTCAAGCAGGAACCGCTCTTTCGCGACTTTGGTGCCTCCTTTGATTGCGCGGGAATAGCTGCCTTGCATTTTGTTCGTGAAACGACTGTCTTGAAGCGCAGCCTGCACGTCCGCATTGATCTTGTCCGCCAACCGATCATCCATCGTTGCGGGGCCGACTAAAACGAACCATCCAGGTGATGGCGGACCCTTGATATTCAACTCTTTGAAGGTAGGCACATCAGGGATCGATGCAATCCGATCAGGCGTCGACACAGCCAGAGGAATGGCTTTGCCTGCTTTGATTTGAGCCATGGCACTGGACAGTACGCTGACCATCATGTTGGTGTCTCCGGCCATCACGCTGGTCAGGGCGGGGGACACTCCGTTAAATGGCACATGCAGCATTTTCGTATCTGTTGAAGCCATAATCATTTCCATGACAAGGTGCGTGGAGTTTCCAACTCCTCCACTGCCGAAGGTCAATGCGTCTGGCTCTACTTTGGCACGCTCGATGAAGTCGTTGAATTGTTTTAGGCCGCTCTTGGGGCTTGCGAGAACAACAAACGGAACCTCCATGATGGGAGAAACATATGTGAAGTCTTTGCGCAGGTCGTACGGCACGTTCTCGTACAAATGCGGATTGAAGGCCAAGGGAGTCGATCCTGAGACAAGCAGCGTGTAGCCGTCAGGTTTGGCACGCACTACTTGTGATGTGGCGATGATGCCGTTTGCTCCCGGCTTGTTTTCAACCACGACAGGGTGATTCCAGTTGGACGAAAGTACGTCCGCGAGCGTGCGAGCTGCAAGATCGCCTGCTGAACCGGAAGGTTGTTGCACAACGATCGTTACCGGTTTCTCGGGAAAATTTTCGATGTTGGATGCAATGGCCGTCGGCAAGGCTGCTAGCGCGGCGATAGCAGCGGCGCATCGAATGTGGTGGAGCAAGTGGATCATGATTGCCTCCTGATTGGTTTTATTGAGAAGCGGATGCGACACCTTTGTCGTCATCTGGATACCCGTTAGCTGGTATTCTTCTTGGACTTCATTTCTAACTTGAGTCGATGGGCCAAAGTATGGCTTCGGGTAGTTATTAATACAATTTCGAGTTTCGGAAGAATTACTTTCAATGACTCGAAGTTGCAGAAAATTCAATAGCGAATCTTCCAAGGAAAGGCTTAATGGCCATTGCATTCAATATCAGTGATTTCCGCCTTGTCCTTAACATTGTCGAGGCGGCCAGCTTGACAAAAGGGGCCGAGAAATCCTTCCTTTCGTTGCCGGCCGCGAGCCAGCGGGTAAAGAACCTTGAGGATTCATTGAACCTAAAGCTATTCCAGCGTAAGGCTCAGGGAGTCACGCCGACAGAGGCTGGTTTGGCTTATGTGAAGCATGCCCGTTTGCTCCTGAGCCAGCTTGATCTTTTGACCAGCGATCTTCAGGCTTTTAACGAGGGAATCAAAGGCCAAGTCAGGTTGCACGCGAACACTACTTGGGTAACAGAACTCTTACCCACCGTTCTGGGTGAGTTCCTTCAGGGCCATCCTGAAATACGGGTCGATCTGAACGAACGGCTCAGCGACAGTATCGTTCGCGCCGTGCGTGAAGGCATTGCGGACGTCGGGCTGATTGCGGGTGAAGTGGAGTCGGAGGGCGTACAGGCTTGGCATGTAACCTCCAGCAAAATGGTCGTGATTGCCAAGAAGGGGCATCCTATTCTGGCGGCGCCAAAGGTATATTTCAAAGACACGTTGCAATATGAATTCGTATCATTGCTAGAGGGCACCGCCTGGCATAACTATATTTACTCGATGGCTTCCTCTTTGCATCTGCCTCCCATTGTTCGCGTCAAAGTCGCAAGCTACGATGCTATCTGGCGTATGGTCGAAGCGGGAGCCGGGATCAGTGTGATTCCGCACGTTGTTGTCGAACGTCTGGTGGCAAGCGGACTCATCGGGTATACAGAGCTGTTGGATCCGTGGGCGGTGCGGGAATACAAGGTATGCGCCCGCGATTTTGACGAATTGCCGACTTTCTCGCGGCAATTCGTTGATGCCTTGCTAGAGCATTACCGGCGTGATGATGCTTCGAAGTAGAGTGGCCGTTTCATGCTCAGTTTGAATGCTTAGATCTAGTTTGGAATGTCGAAGGTCAAGGATGCGTCTGTAGCCTCAATCAATTGTGCCTGCGTCACATCACCCATCAATTCCTTCACAACCAATCCGCCCTCCCTGACATCGATCACGGCCATATCCGTGTAGATGCGCGTTACGCAACCCAGGCCGGTAAGTGGGTAAGTGCAACGCTTAAGGAGTTTCTTGCTGTTGTCCCGACCCAGGTGATTCATGATCACAAAGACTTGCCGCGCTCCGGCTGCCAGATCCATGGCTCCTCCCACAGAGGGCACGGCACTTTCCTCGCCGGTATGCCAATTGGCCAGATCCCCGTTTTCTGCTACCTGAAAAGCTCCCAGTACGCAGATGTCTATGTGGTTCCCGCAAATCATGCCAAACGACTCCGCATGATCAAAAAAAGCGCCGCCGTCAAGAAGCTCGATATGCTCCTTGCCTGCATTGACAAGTTCGAAGTCCTGATTCTGCCCCGCAGCCTGTATCCAGCGTCCTAGAATCCCGTTTTCGCTATGAAGAATAACCTCTCGATTTGGATCGATGTAATCGGCGACCAGCGTAGGTAGACCGATTCCCAGATTCACATATGCACCTTCGGGAATGTCTTGCGCGACGCGTTGCGCCATGGCTTCTCTTGTAGATTTGATCATGGTGTCGAGGTCATCCTTGCTGTCTAGGTACAACGCGATGGACATAAATGTTGGGTGTGACGATTTGCTCTGGATTGAGAGCGCCCAGTTCAACCACCTCGGCCACCGAAGCGACCGTACACTTGGCTGCGCTAGCCATCACGGGCCCAAAGTTTCTTGCGGCCTTGCGGTAAATGAGATTTCCCCATCGGTCTGCGACATGCGCGCGTATCAGTGCATAGTCCAATGTGATCGGTTTTTCGAATACGTAGCCTTTTCCATCAATCTCGCGGGTTTCCTTGCCTTCAGCGATAGGAGTCCCATAGCCGGTACGTGTGAATATCCCTCCAAGGCCTGCGCCGCCGGCGCGCAGGCGCCAAGCCAAGGAGCCTTGTGGGGTCAAGTCCAGTTCAATTTTCTTGGAACGATACAGTTCGTTGAATACGTGCGATCCGGGTTGGCGTGGAAATGAACAAACCAGTTTTCTTACGAGGCCTGCCTTCAATACAGCGGCGATGCCCGTTTCGCCGCTTCCCGCATTATTGGTGACGAGGACGAGGTCGCGCGGTCCGCGTTCTATCAGTGCTGTAATCAGGTCTTCCGGAATGCCGGCTCCGCCAAAACCCGAGATGCCTACTGTTGCGCCGTCTGGAATATCGCAGACGGCCTCCATCGCATCATTGAAAACTTTATTTATCATGCATCGATTTCCTGATTCAAACACTGCCTAGTTGCCGAGATCAGGATGCCAAGGAGTACTTGGCTGGTCAATTTCAAATATTGAAATGAATACTTTCGACTAAGCGAAATGCGTTTCACGATGCCAGCGGTAGCGGTAAACTCTTGCATGCATATCATGCCTGGGGAATATCAATGAACCGCAGAACACTGTTGGGCACGGCCGCTTTTGGCGCATTATCGTTTTCGCTTTCCTCATGCGGGGGCGCGCAGCCCCTGCGCAAGGCGGACATCGAGCAAGGCCTGCGTGAATTCGGCGACTTGTCGCCGAACGCCGCCGTCAGCATTTCCGTCCAGGGCGAAGACGGCCGTCGGCAACACTATGCACACAAGGCGCAGCAGCCTTTATTCGTCGGCAGCGCCGTGAAGACCTTCATTCTTGGGCAGTACCTGAAAGAGGTCGAGGCGGGCCGGCTGGCCGAAGACACTCAGGTCGAGATCGGGCCGCAGGTATGGTCGCCCGGCAGCCCGGTATTCATCGGCCTGCAAGGCAGCACCACCGCAAAGAGCGTATTGGAGGCCATGAGCGCGCACAGCGACAATACCGCAACCGACGTGGCCATGAATGCCGTGGGCGCGGATAAGGTTCGCGCGCTGATCAAGACGGCGGGGCTGAACGAAACCCGTATCCCCGATTCCACCCGCAAGCTGTTTTCCTACCTGGCCGGCGCGCCCAGCGGCACCGACATCGGCTGGAGCGGCATGCTGGACATGCAGAACGGGAAGAGCCCCGGCTCGTCCCACCCGCCCATCAACCCGCATCAAACCATGCTAAGCACGGCAAGCGACATGACGCGCTGGTACGATCAGGTCCTGGCCGGCGGGATATTCAAGAAGCCCGAAACCTTGGCCGAGTTCAAGCGGATCTCGGCCATGGCCGATGCCATGCCCATGATGGTGCCTGCGGACACCATGGCCTACGGCAAGGGCGGCAGTATAGATTGGGAAGATTTCCATTGCTTTTGCGTGGCGGGCCAGATGGTGCAGCCCACCCAGCGCAGCAGCTTCTGCTTCATCGTCAATTGGAAGGGAAGCGACGAAAGCGTTCCGGGCATGTTCAAGGAATTCAAGGAAAGGGGGCGGCGATTGCTGCAAGGAGTCGCTGCCTAGGCCGGCGCCGCAGCGCCCCGGACCGGTGCCTAGCAAATCATGGAAAACATACTTAGAAAACTTGACCTGACCTCGCTGCGCCTGTTTGCCGCCGTGTGCCAGGAAAGCAGCATTGCCCGGGCGGCTCAGCGCGAGTTCATCGCGCCTTCGGCGGTCAGCCGGCGCATTGCCGATATGGAATCCCTGATCGGACTGCCATTGATCGAGCGGCATACCCGCGGCGTGAAAATCACGGCGGCGGGCCAGACGGTCCTGCGCCATGCGCACCGCATCATCGGCGACGTCGAAGCCATGGGGGCCGAGCTTTCGCGCCTGTATGCCGGTGTCAAAGGATCTGTCCGGGTGGTGGCCAACCTGTCGGCCATCGTCCAGTTCCTTCCGGAGGATATCGCCGCTTTCCAGCGGGTGTTTCCCGAAGTGGATATCGATCTTGAAGAGCAGCACAGCCCGGACGTCCAGCGCATGGTGCGCGAACGGGCCGCCGACTTCGGCATCTGCAATCACATGGCCGGGTTGGACGGGCTGGAGCAACTACCCTATCGGGAGGATCGCCTGGCGGTAATGATGCCCGCCGATCATCCCATGGCCGGCTGCCGAAGCCCGGACTTGAAGGACATTGCGCGGGAGACCTTCGTCAGCCTGCGCGAGAACAGCGCGCTGACTCAGATGCTGGCCGCCCAGGCCGATGCGTTGGGCATTTCATTGTCGATAAAGATCCGTGTCGCCAGCCTGGACGCCCTGTGCCGCATGGTGCATGCTGGGCTAGGCATGGCCATCATGCCTCAGCAGGTGGCGGAGCTGCATCAGCAGTCGCTCAACGTGGTGGTCCAGCCTTTGTCGGATGCATGGGCGGAGCGCAAGATCAGCATCGTGTTTCCCGACAGGCGGCAGCTCTCCGCCACGGCCGAAACCTTGCTGAAGTTTCTTACGCAGCGCAACTGAACCCGTTGCCGATTTGCGATGGCCGGCATGCCCAGAAGGCACTTCGGGTGCTGGCTTCCCTTCCCTATACTGACGGCGCATCCCATGAGTTCATAAGGGTTGCGGGCCTTTGCGCCTTACTACTATCAGGGAGACGACATGTTCACGCATAAATTCCTGGCCGGCTGCATGCTGGCCTTCGGCGCCGCAAGCATCGCCGCAACAGCCGCCGCGGCCGATTATCCCGATCGCTCCATCCGCCTGATCGTGCCCACATCGCCCGGCTCCACCGCCGATGTGGTCGCCAGGGTAGTTGCCGATAGCATGGGCAAGACGCTGGGCCAGACCTTGGTCGTGGAGAACCTGTCGGGAGCGGCCGGCGTTCCGGGAACGCGTCAATTGGTCGCCGGCAAGCCGGACGGCTATACGCTGGGTATCGTATCTTCCAACCATGCCATCAATCCCAGCTTGCATAAAAGCCTGCCCTACGATTCCGTAAAGGACATCACGCCGATATCCATCATCGGCACAACGCCGCTGGTCATGGTGGTGGCGCAAAATTCCCCCTATCGCACGATTCAAGACCTGCTGAAGGCGGCGCGCGAGCAACCGGGAACCATCAATTACGGCTCGGCCGGATCCGGCAGCGTGCTGCACCTGGCCGGCGAGATGCTCAAGGCCAAGGCCAAGGTCGACATGGTGCACATACCCTACCGGGGCGGAAGCGCCTTAGCCACGGATGTGATGTCGGGGCAGATACACACCGCTTTCCTTGCCGTGCCTTCCGTGCTGGGGCAGATCAAGGCGGGCAAGCTCAGGGCCCTGGCCGTCAGTACGGCCCAGCCCATCGCCGCGCTTCCCGGCGTGCCATCCCTGAACGAAGCCGGCGTGCAGGGCTATGCCTACGATGCATGGATTGCCCTTATCGGCCCGGCGGGCCTGCCCGCCGATGTCGTCCAGAAACTTCAGGCCGCAACCGCCAAGGCCATGAAGGACGGCGCCGTGCTGAAGGCGCTTTCCCCGCAGGGCTTCGTTTCCAACGGCAGCGGAACCGACGAAGCGCGCCAGACCATCGTGGACGAGATCGCCCGAAGCGCCGAACTGGTCAAGGCGGCCGGCATCACGCCTCAACAGTAGTTGCCCATGCCATCGTCCAAGCTCCTGCCCGCCGGACCGGCGCGCCTGTTGTTTCTGTCGCGGAAGGCCGATGCCATCAACGCGCAATTGCGGGGCGCGGCGCTGTCCTTGCCGCAAGCCGCGCCGTTGCGGGACGACATATCCACCGACGAAATCACGCCGGTGGCGATCATGACCCATTTCGACGAGGCGCTGGGCCGCTATCCCTATACCGGCTTCCAGGTCGAAGGCTTGCGGCCCATAGCGGTGGGCGCGGTAAAGACGGCCGGTTTCAATGTTGTGGTGGCAGGCAAGCGCTATGGGAAAGGATCATCGCGCGAGCACAGCCCCATGGCCGAGAAATCGGCCGGCATACAGTTGGTGATCGCCGAAAGCTTCGAGCGCATCTACCGCCAGAATGCCGACAACATCGGCCTGTACACCAGCACCGATATGGGGTTGGTCGAACGCCTGCTGCGCGGCGAATCCATAACAGTGGATGAAATCGTTGCGGGCCGCGATGCGCTTGCCGCCTCCATCGTTCGAGCGGGCGGCTTGCTTGCCTTTGGCCAAGCGCATTTGAAGGATGCCGCAGCCGGCGGGTGGGATGAGCCCGATGGCCGGCCGCGTACCCTGTTTGAAAAAATCGTGCGACGCAACCGCCTGCGCACCCCTGTGACGCCGGACGATCCGCGGGTAGGCGACGGAGTCTTCGTCCACGCGGATTGGCGCTTCATCCATGAATACTACACGGGCATGGCCGCGCATATGCTGCATGCCCGCTACGGGAAGCCCCTGTCGCTGGTGGACCCCGAACATATAGTGGTTTTTGAAGACCATACGTCCTACATCGAGGAAAGTCCCAACCATGTTCGCGCCGGCACCGTTCCGAACGTCAGGGCCATGTGCCAGGCGCAGCGCGACTTCGTCCGCGAGTACCAATTGCGGCAGCACCGTACACTGACCGAAGCCGAGGCCGCCGAAAACCCGGCATCGGACGCGGCGGGAATATCGCACGCCATGATGGCGGAGCACTACGTGCTGCCGGGGCAAATCGCGGCCGGCACCGATTCGCACACTCCGCACAGCGGCGCGCTGGGCTGCCTTGCATTCGGCGTGGGCACGACGGACATGGCCAACGCCTTCGTCACCGGCGCGGTCAGGCTGACCATGCCGGCATCACTGCGCGTCGAGCTGTCCGGCACCTTGCCGCCTGGCGTAACGGCCAAGGACGTCGTGCTGCATATCCTGGCTCTGCCTGAGATCCGTGCGGGTGCCGGCGTAGGCAAAGTCTTTGAGTTCTGCGGCGAAGCCGTCGGCAATTTCTCTATCGACGAGCGCGCCACGCTGACCAATATGACCGCCGAACTGGGCGGCCTGACCGGCATCGTGGCGCCCGATCAGGAAACCCTGCGCTTTCTGCGGGAAAGGCGCGGCGTCGACATCCAGCTGGAACCGTGGATGCACAGCGACCCCGGCGCATCTTATGCCGCCAGGCTGCATATCGATTGCGCCGGACTGGCTCCCATGGTGGCCGCGCCGGGCGACCCCGGCAACGGCCTGCCCCTGTCCAGCGTCAAGGACAGGCCCCATGTCCATATCGCCTACGGCGGGTCATGCACCGCCGGCAAACGCGAGGACTTTGACCATTATCACGAAGTGCTGTCCTGGGCGGTGGAGCGTGGACTGCGAGTACCGGCCGGCGTGACCCTGTACCTGCAATACGGCACCACGGCGGTGCGCGACTACTGCGTCCAGAAGGGCTACGACTGCACGTTCGCGGCGGTGGGCGCCCGTATTCTTCAGCCTTCTTGCGGCGCTTGCGCAAATTGCGGTCCGGGGTCGTCGACCGATGCTTCGCAGGTGACCGTCAGTGCGATCAACCGGAACTTCCCGGGCCGCTCGGGGCCGGGGCAGGTCTGGCTGGCCAGCCCGCCGACTGTGGCGGCCAGTGCGCTGCTGGGAGAACTGGTCTCTTTCGAAGAGCTCAAGGGGCGTTGCGCTTCTTGAAGGCGCGGGACATGCTGCGGCGGGTGATCGCCGAGCCCGCCTGCGCAAGCTCTACTTCTTTGCCTTGTCCGAAGAGGTGAACGCCGCGACGCCGTCGCGGAACGCCTGGCTTGCGTAGACTGTCTCGATCAGGTCGTCGTCGTTCAGCGATTGTTCCATCACCAGGCGCCGCAGGCTTTCCTTAACCGCTACTTGCGTGACGGAGGACAGGCCCATTAGCCTGTGCGCCAGCGCATGGGCGGCGCCTTCAAGCTCCTGCTTTGGGCAAACCTGATAGGCGTATCCGCAAGACAAGGCCTCGTCGGCCGGGACGTAGTCGGCCAGCAGCAGCATCTTCTTCACGCGGGGAAGGCCGAACGCGGCCGTCAGGCGAGCCAGGTTGCGCGACGACAGAGTGTTCGACAAGGTCTTGGCGATGGGAACGCCAAACTTGGACGTGTCGCTGCACACGCGAAAATCGCATACGGTGGCCAGCGCCAGGCCGCCGCCCACCGCCCATCCGTCGACAACGGCAATGGTTGGCACGGCGATGCGCTCGACGGCATCGACCACCCGCTCGACAAAGGCCTCGTAATCCAGGCCCTGCTTTCCGCTGGTGAAATCCTTGAAGTAGGAGATATCCGTTCCGGCGATGAAGGACTTCCCGCCCACGCCCCGGAACAGTATGCATCCCGCGCCCTGTTCCTGGGACGCCTCGATCAGTGCAAGCACGTCTTCGTACATGGGCAGCGTCATGGCGTTATGGCGCTCGGGCCTGTCGACGATGATCTCGGCGACGCCCGTCGGATGCATGATGAGGTCGACGGATTTTTTCATGATGCCGCCTGGCCCGAGGCATTCAGCGCCTTGATTTCGGCGAGGATCTCTTCGTTGTGCTCGCCCAGCAGGGGCGGGTGGCGGCGCACCTGCTGCGGCGTACCCAGCATCTTGACCGGAAAGCCGATATTCTTGACCTTGCCCTCGATGGGATGGTCGATGTCCATGGCCATGCGCCGGTAGGTGCCGTGTTCGCCTTCGAAGGCTTCGGGGTAGGTCAGGATGGGACCGGCGGGGATGCCGGCTTCCAGCATGACGTCTATCCATTCGGCGCTGTCGCGCTTGGCGAATTCGCGCTCCAGCTCTTCAATCAAGGCCTCGCGGTTCTTGAGCCGCAGCGGAATCGTTCCATATTCCGGATGGTCGATCAGATCGGGACGCTCCAGAAGCTGGCAAAGCCTGGTCCAGAGCTTCTGGTTGGTCGCTCCCATGACCAGATAGCCGTCACGGGCCTTCACCGCCTGATACGGAGCGCTCATCTTGTTGCTGGTGCCCAGCGGCGCGGGCGGCACACCCGTGCCCCAGTATTCCGACATGTCCCAGATGGAAAATGCCATGGCCGAATCAAAGAGCGAGGCGTCGATGTGCTGGCCGATGCCTGTCCTTTGCGCGCCGATGTAGGCGGACAGCAGGCCGTACACCGCGAATAGCGCGCATCCGATGTCGGCCACCGGCACCCCCGCCTTCACCGGCTTCTCGCCTTTGTAGCCGGTCACGCTCATGATGCCCGACATGGCCTGGGCCATCAGGTCGAAGCCAGGACGATGAGCCCAAGGGCCGCTTTGCCCGAAGCCGGAAATACTGACATAGACGATTTTCGGGTTGACCGCCTTGATGCTTTCGTAATCGATGCCCAGGCGCTTGACGGCGCCGGGACGGTAGTTTTCGACGATGACGTCCGCCGTCTTGGCCAGCTCGTAAAAGGTCTTTTTTCCTTCTTCGTCTTTAAGGTCCAGCGTCAGCGAGCGCTTGTTGCGGTTCATGTTCAGGAAGCCCATGCTGTCGGGCCCCTTCATCTTGAATCCCATGGCGCCCCGCGTCTGGTCGCCGGTGGGAGGCTCGACCTTGATGACGTCGGCGCCCATGTCGGCCAGCAGCATGCAGGCAAAGGGTCCCGCCATGACCTGGCTGACATCCAGGACGCGTATGCCGTTCAGCGGCAGATTGTTTGCAGTATTCATATCAGCTATCCGCGTGAATGTTGGCGGCACGTACGACCTTGCCCCATTTTTCGTATTCTATGGCCATGAAGGACGCAAAGTCATCCACCGAGCCGCCGCCGTCCTCGACGCCATAGCTGTCGAAGCGCTGGACGACGTCGGGCATGAGCAACACCTTGTTGATGTCCGCATTGATGGACATCGCCAGTTCCTTGGGCATGTCGGCGGGCCCCACGACGCCGTACCAGCTGGATGCATCGAAGCCCTTGAAGCCTTGTTCGTCCATGGTCGGCACATCGGGGAAGCCCTTGGCGCGCTTGAGCCGGGTTTGGGCAAGGGCAAACAGCTTGCCGCCTTTGACCTGCGCCGTCGAGGCCGTCATGGTGTCGAAGCTGAAATCGATCTGGCCGCCGATCAGGTCGGTGTGCATCGGGCCCGAACCGCGGTAGGGCACATGTATGCTTTCCACATTGGCCGCCATGTTGAACATCTCGGCGGCAAGGTGCTGGACGGAGCCTGTGCCCGAGGAACCGAAAGATACGGTGCCGGGCGCTTTCTTGCACATCTGGACGACGTCGGCTATCGAATCGCCCTTGTACCTGTCGTTGGCGACCAATAGGTGAGGCGTCGCACCGATCAAGGCTATAGGCGCGTAATCCTTCAATGGATCATAGGTGACCGTCTTGAAGATATGAGGAGCGATGGCATGCGTATTGACGTGCGCCATCAGCAAGTTCAGGTCTTTGGAATGGCGTATCTTGGAGAACTGCTCCGCCGCCAGCATGCCGGTGGCGCCTGGCTTGTTCTCCACGACCACCGGACGATCCCAAAGCTCGCTTAGCTTGCTGCCCACGATGCGTGCAAACACATCGGTGCCTCCGCCCGGCGCCCAGCCTACAGTGATCTTGATGGTGCCTTGGGGTAGCGGCGAAGCCTTAAGCATGGGCGAAGCCAGCAAGGCTGTTGCGCCCAGAAGGAATGAACGGCGTTTCATGGTGTCTCCGGTAATAGGAATTGTGTCGTTCATTGTTCCCGGCCCGTGATGGGGCGGCAAGAATGCCGCAAGCATGCCTGGTTTCGCAAATTGCGAAACCAGCCTGTCGGCGGCGCCGTGGCGGTGAATGGTCCAAGAAGGGGAGGCGGCTGGCTAGCGGTCGCCCAGCAGGATGTCCAGCACATTGCGCAGGGCCAGCGGCTGCGCATTGGTGTCGACCGAAGACAGCATATAGCGGCGCTCGTGCCACTCGCCCTGTATTTCGGCGGTCGCCAGCGAAGGATCGATGCGGAATTCCCCCAGGACGCCGGGCGGTATCAAGCCTACGCCCAGCCCTTCCCTGACCAGGGCCAGCATCGTGTCGAAGCCGCTGACGATAAAGCTGGACTGGAACTGCCGGCCGCGGCTGCGGTAGGCCCTTTGCACGGCGGCCAGGATGGCCGAGCCTTTTCCCAGCGTGACCAGAGGTACGTCCAGCACTTCTTCCACGGGCACGGGTTCGCTGTTGAAGTGAAAATGCGCCCGGCTATAGACCAGCACCAGCCGGTCCTCGCGATAGTTCAAGGCCTCCAGCGACATGAAGCCGCTGGTCTTTTCATAGATGCCAATATCGATGATCTTGTCGCGCAGCAACTGCTGCACGACCTTGCTGTTCTCTTCGAATACCTGGATGGCGATGCCGGGATGCCGTCTTTTGATGCGTGCAATATCGCGGGCCAGGAACTGGATGATGGCGGTTTTGGGGGCGCCGATGATGATGCGTCCGTCCTGTCCCCGGCTGATCGCGTCGGCGTCGTCCTTCAGACGCAGGATCAGGCTGTCGATTTGGCGCATGTGCTGCAGCAATTTGCCGCCCGACTCGGTAATCCTGACTCCATGCGGCACTCGTTGGAATATCTTGGTACCGCATTGGGCTTCAAGCTCCGATATCCGGCGGGAGGCCGCCGCGACCGCCAGATTCAGCTTGTCGGCCGCGCGCGATATGCTTCCTTCATCCGCAACCGCCAATACCAGCTGCACCGTTGTGGAGTCGATCTTCACATGCCCGCCCGCGGGCGTCAGCCCTGCGAGGCCTCCGCGTTGGCGGCAGCTTGCTCGGCAAGCCGTGCAAGCTTGCGCGATTCCTTAAGGACGGCATTGGCGTAATTGCGCGCATTGCCCGAGTACCTGGCAAGGGCGGCGGACAGCTTGCCGCCGGTCAATTCCAGATATTCTTCCAGGACGTCGGCGCCTACGCGTATGTTTACAGCCGGATCGAAAAGCGATTCCGACGGATGCAGTTTGTCGCGATGCCAGCGGCGCACCACCTGCATCAGGCCCTGCGCGCCATAACGGCTTTGCACCCGGGGGCTCAAGGAGCTTTCCTTCTGCATGATGGCAATCAATAGCTCGGGCTCCAGTCCTTCGCGCTTATCCGCTTCCGCCCAGGCCAGGTTCACATATTTGCGTACTGCCGCGGGAGGCCGTCCCCATTTCTTCGACAAATACTTGACCTGCGCCTGCTTGCTGGCCTCTTCGGCAAGCGATTGCAGTTGTTCGTCGTCGAGCAGGTCGGACGTCAGGTCCGGCAAATCGGCGGGACTCGTCCACTGCTGCAGCGCAATCTGCATGGATATCGTCGCCATGGGATCCCATTGGCCGGCCAATTCTTTGGCGGAGCCGGTAGGCGCAAGCAGGCAACCGGCCAGGCCAAGGATGCCAAAGGCCAAGCGGGTATTGCGAAGGAGCGTGATATTACGAAAAGGCTTAAGGAGGGCGGCTATTGAATTATTAAGTGTCATCGGTCCATGGCATCCGTGGCCATGGAAGGGCCGGGCACAATGTGGATGCGGTTTACTATTGATTAATGGCGCCGGAGGCGCGTTTCTTTTCCTTAATAATCATAACATTGCATCAGTATATGAGAAAGATGAAGGTGTAAGGCGAAGCAACGGGCCAGGATGCGAAGTTACATTGCGAAGCATGTTGGGGCGGATGTCCGGTCCTGCCCTTGAGGGCATCACTGGCCAGTTCTCAGTTCATAATTCCAAATAAATATAAGAAAACAATAAATTAGTCTATATGCTTATATAAAAGTTTGAGAAAATGAAGGCATTCTTCTTTGTGGCTTTCGACATGAAAATTTTCCTCTCCATCGCGTCCGCTATTGCGGCCGCGGCCATCAGCGCCGCCAGCCAGGCGGCCCCATTACTGACGCCCGCGCAGCTCAATGATGTCCGCGCTGACGCCACCGTGCGCATCATCGACATTCGCCCCGCCCAGGCATATGGCGTCAACCATATCCCGGGAGCCCTGAACGCGCCTTATGGTTCCTGGCGAGGTCCGGAAAGCAATCCGGGCCAATTGCCTGCGCTGGAAAAACTGACGGCCCTGGTACAGGGCCTGGGCCTTGACGAGAGCACACACGCGGTGGTGGTTTCCTCCGGCGCCGATTCGACCGATTTTGGCGCCTCGGCCCGTGTCTACTGGACGTTGAAGTATCTGGGGCTGACCAATCTATCGATTTTGAACGGCGGTCTGAAAGCATGGGCCGATGCGGGTCTGCCACAAGACAAAAGCGCGGCCGCTGTGGCCGCCAGTGGATATAAGCCTGTGTTGAACGGCGCGCTTATCGCAAGCAAGGAAGACGTCCAGTCCAAGATCGACAGCCCGCAAACCCTGTTGGTGGATGCCCGCCCGGCCAAGTTCTTCCTGGGCGAGGTCAAGGCGCCGGCCGCGAGTATTCCCGGCACGATTCACAATGCCATCAACCTGGAAAACGACAAATGGTTCAAGCCGGGTACTTCCCAGTTTGTCTCGACCGAAGAGGCCAAGAAGATTGCGGCGCGCGAGCTGACCAAGCCGGCCGAAGAGACGATTTCCTTCTGCAATACCGGGCACTGGGCGGCGACCGACTGGTTCGCGCTCTCAGAAGTTGTCGGTCAAAAGAACGTCAAGCTGTATCCCGCATCCCTTGTCGAATGGACGCAGTCACCAACAGCACTTCCCATGGATAATGTGCCTGGGCGCGGTCAGCAGATACTGAACGATCTCAAGAGTTTTATAAACAAGGCAACTTCCTGAGCAGTCATATGAAACGTCTCCCTCTTGCGGCCGTGATGGCCGCATTTTTTGTATTCCTGGTCTGGTTCGTATCCGTGCGCCAGGCGGTTTTGTTTCTTGTAGGCATAGGCATGGGCAGCGTGCTGGCCGGGGCCCGCTTCGGGTTTACGACGGGCTGGCGCCGCCTTATCGAACAGCGCGATCCCAGCGGCGTGCTGGCGCAACTGTTCCTGCTGGCTCTCGCCGCGGCGGTGTCCATGCCTTTGCTGGCGGCATTTCCGACCGACCTGGGCGCCGCCCTTGGGCCGCCAAGCATCAGTCTTCTTGTGGGCGCCTTCGTTTTCGGCGCCTGCATGCAGATAGCGGACGGCTGCGGTTCCGGAACCTTGTACAAGGCGGGGATGGGGGTGCCGTTGAACATGGCGATTCTGCCCGTTTTCGCGTTTGGCAGCTTCATGGGTTCGGTGCAGCTTGAACAATGGTTGCAGTTGGGGGCGATCAAGCCGGTGGGGCTGGTTGCCCAATATGGACCGCTTGATGCCTTTCTGCTGACCCTGGCCGGACTGGCCGTGTTCGCTGTTGGGGCTGTGCTGTGGTCCGGCAAATCGGCCCGCTGGTTTGACCGCAAGCTGTTTATCGGCGCGATCCTGCTGGCGGCGCTGGCTGTGCTGAACCTGCTGATTGCGGGCCAGCCTTGGGGCGTTGTATATGGCTTTGGACTGTGGTTCGGCAAAATAGCCACGGTGGCCGGCGTTTTCGATCCCGCTTCAAATCCCTTCTGGAGCCAGCCGGTGAACATGGCGAATCTGTCGCAATCGGTGTTCATGGATGTGACGTCCATCACGAATATCGGCATTCTGGCGGGAGCCTTGTACATAGCCGCGCGCAAGTCGTCCTTGTCCAAGCCTTCGGCTCCGCTGACCGCTACTCAATGGCTGGTCGGGATTGTCGCGGGGTTCTTGTTGGGCTACAGCTCGCGCCTGGCTTTCGGCTGCAACATAGGGGCCATGGTCAGCGGTATTTCGACCGGCAGCCTTCATGGCTGGATCTGGGTGCCCATGGCATTCCTGGGGTCACTGATCGGCGTGCGCGTGCGTCGCCATTTTCAGTTCTGAGATCGGAGGCAATATGAAACGTTCGATAGTATTGATCGCGTTCTGGATTGCGCTGCTTGGCTTTTTTGCATGGGATTGGGCGGCTTCCGATCCGGTCAACGTACACCTGGAGCCGCCGCTGATCGCGGCGGGTTCGGGGCAGGCTCCGTCAGGGGGGCATTGCGCATCCACGTTCTGATCGCTTCGCGCCGGAAGCGCCGCCCAAGCTTGCGTACTAGTTCACGCTCGCTCCGGCTACCTCGACCGTTTCCTTCCATTGCTGGTATTCGGCCTTCTGCATTTTCGCCAATTCCTCCGGGCCTTCGGTCATGACCGACATGCCCAGGCCCTGGAAGAGCTCTTTGGTCTTGGGATCGGACAAGGCAACTTGCGCTGTTTTGTGCAGTTTATCGATGATGGGTCCGGGTGTGCCTGCGGGGGCATAAAGGGCCACCCACATTTCACTTCTGAAGCCGGGGATCTTTTCGCTTATTGCCGGCACATCGGGCAGGACGCCGGTGCGCTGGGCGCTGGACACACCCAAGGCGCGAAGCTTGCCCGCCTTGATGTTCTCCAGCACCGAAGAAAGGCTGCCGAAAATAATGGGAACCCGGCCGCTCAGTACGTCGGCCATGGCCGGCGCCACGCCGCGGTAGGGTATGTGTTCCATGCGAGTGCCTATCGTATGGGTAAGCATCTCTGGAATAAGATGATTCAACGTGCCGGCCCCCGCCGATGCGTATTGATACTGCCCCGGATTCTTCTTGATCAACGCCAGGAATTCATCCAGATTCTTTGCGGGAAAATCGGGATAGACAGCCAGCACGTAAGGAACGACCCCCAAAGCGGCGATAGGCGCGTAATCATTGATGGGATCGAAGTTGGCATTCTTGAACACCCAGGGAACGATCAACTGGTTGCTGTTGGCCGTGATGAACAGGCTGTATCCGTCGTTTTTTTCGCGCAGCATGGCCTGATTGCCGATCACGCCGCCCGCACCGGGTTTGTTGCTGATGACGATGGGCTGGCCAAGCAGCGACGACATTTTTTCGGACACAATGCGCGCGACGATATCGGTGCCGCCGCCGGCGGCCGTCGGGGTCGTTACCGTGATGGGCCGCGTCGGATAATCGGATACGGCGTCGGCAGCCGCGCTTGCCGCCATGCAAAAGCCGGCGCTGGCCAGCGCGATGGCTATAGTCCTGCTTAGCGTTTTTCGGGTTTTGATCACTACAGTCTCCTTTAGGGTTTTAAGGTGTTTTCTATCGTTTCGGCCAGTTCGAGCAGCCTGAAATCGTCGTGCCAGTCGGCAATCAGCTGTACGCCTATGGGCAATCCGCCGGCGGTCAGCCTTACCGGAAGGTGCAGGCACGGCCAGCCCAGCACGGACCACATTTTGTTGAATGACGGTGTGCCGGTGTGCGCATGACCGGCCGGCGCGGCGCCTGAGGCGCTGGGGCTCAGGACAAGATCCGCGCCCTTTGACAATCGATGCCAGGAGCTTCGCAGCTCGTGCTGGACGGCGCGCATTTCAAGATACAGGCTGTCCGGAACCGCAAATCCTTCCGCTACGTTGTTCAGCAAGGAAGCGCTCAGGAATTGCCGGTCATGGCGCAGGACGGGGGCAAGGTTGCGGGCGAATTCGTATCGCATGATTGCCGCATGCGCCTGCGCCAGAAGGTCCAGTTCCTTATCCATGGAAACGTTCTCGCAATAGGCTCCCTGGCGTTCGAGCATTTGCCGCAAATGCTGTATTGAAGCGGCCGCCTCGGCATCGGGCGATTGGTCCGCGCCGCGCAGCGTGATGGCGACCTTAAGCTGGCGCAGATCGCCGGTTTTGGTGCTGGAGCCTTGCGGCAGCAGCGCCTGGGCAGCCGCGCGGGCATAGTCCACCGACGCGGCGTGCCAGCCTATGGTATCCAGGGATTCGCTGGTCAGTTTCAAGCCGTCGCGGCTGACCAGCCCGAAGGACGGCTTGAAGCCCACGACCCCGCAATACGATGCGGGGCGGATGATGGAGCCGCCGGTTTGCGTACTGAGAGCCAGGGGCACCATGCCGGCGGCCACCGCCGCCGCTGAACCGCTGGAAGAGCCTCCCGGCGTATGGTCCAGGTTCCAGGGATTGCGCGTCGGTCCGGGCTGGCGGAAGGCATATTCCGCCGTAACGGTTTTTCCAATGGGAATCCCGCCCGCGCAGCGCAACTGTTCGACGCAGGCCGCGTCGTACGGCGCAGTCGGCTTCATGTCTCCCGCAGCGCCGCATTGCGTAGGCAGCCCGCGCAGGTCGATCACGTCCTTCACCCCAAAAGGCAGCGCCCGAAGCGCTTGCGCGGCGGCGTCCGCCACATCGGCTTCAAGCTCCTGCCGGGCTCGCAGTCCCACCCAGGCCCGCACATCCGCTTCCCTTCGTTCTATGGCATCCAGGCTGATGCGCAGGGCGGTGTCGGGCGCGTTTTTGCCAAGCTCTTCTCGGCCTGGAAAATATCCGGTCAACGATTCAAGGTCCCGCTCAACTTTCATAGCGACTCTTCTTTATCCCTTTGCGGCAGTTCAACAATTCATGGTTCCATCGAAGCGCAAATGGTAAAGTGCTCATTGATGTGCGTCCAATACCATTTTTGCCAGTATTAATGACTAAACCAGAAATAATAAAATTCGACGGGCGCAGCCTGTTCGCCTTCTGCGTAGTGGCCGAGGAACTGCACTTCGGCAGGGCGGCGGATAGGCTGTCGACCAGCCAGCCGCCGCTTAGCCGTCAGATCAAGCAACTGGAAGAATGGGTGGGCACGCCGCTGTTCCTGCGTTCGACCCGGGTGGTAAGCCTGACGCCCGCCGGTGTGGTGATGTACGAGCAGGCGCGGCGGATATGCGCAGACCTGGAACACATGCTCAGGACGACCCGCCAAGTGGCGCGGGGCGATGCCGGTTCCTTGTCCATTGGCATTACACCCAGCGCCGCGCACTCGCCCCTGGTCGAATCGCTGCATTCCTTCCGGCGCAACCATCCCACCATAGAGCTGGACCTTCGAGAAATGGATTCGGTCGACATGACGGCCGCGCTGCTGGCACGGCAACTGGATGCGGCGCTTATGCGCCCCATCGTCCAAAGCGACAAGATCCGGACGACGCTGGTCTACGAAGAACCCATCGTGCTGGTATCAAGAACAGAAAGCATCTTTGCGGGAAAGAGCGTAAGGCTGGAAGACATAGCGCGCCGTCCCTTGATCGGCTATGACGAGTCGGTGTCTCCGTATTTTGCCGAGATGGTGGAAGGGTTATTCGCCGCGGCGAACATAAGGCCGAATATCGTGCAGAAAAGCCGGCTGCCGTCCATACTGACGCTGGTGGAGGCGGGCGTGGGCGTGGCCATTGCCCCCGCATCCATGGCCCGGGCGCATACCGCGGCCCTGACATGCCGCCCCATCAGTGCCATGAACCTGCCGCGCGCGCAAGTCGTCGTGGCGGTTGCTCAGGATGCGACAAACCCCGCCATCCACAACCTGGTGGCGGCCTTGCTGGCCGGGCGGAGTCGGAGTTGAAGGGCGGCAAGGCGTGCCGCAACGGGGGCCGCGCGCAAGATCATGGCAACGGTAGTGCTTCATATCCGTTTTTCGTTCTACTCTTACAGGAAACAGGTGCTCTATGTCTCGGAATGTTGGCGTAATCGGTCTCGGTGCAATGGGATTCGGCATGGCTCGCAGCTTGCTGCGCGGCGGCTTCATGGTTCATGGCTATGACGTCAGGGCATCGGCGCTTGAGCAGCTTGCCGCTGAAAACGGCATCGCATGCGACACGCCTGCGCAGTTGGCGCAGCATTGCGATGTACTGGTCATTGTCGTTGTCAATGCCGAACAGACCGAAGAGGTCTTGTTCGGAGCCAACGGCGCCTGCGCAAGCCTGAAGCCGGGCAGCGTGGTATTGGCCTGCGCCACCGTTGCCCCCGGCTTTGCCGCAAGCGTCGCCCAGCGCCTGGCGGAAAGGCAAATTCTGATGCTGGATTCGCCGATCTCGGGCGGAGCGGCCCGCGCGGCATCGGGCGAATTAAGCATGATGACCTCTGGCGTGCCCGAAGCCTATGCCAAGGTGGAGGATGTGCTGGCCGCCATGGCAAAGAACGTCTATCGCCTAGGCGATAAATATGGCACCGGCTCCAAGGTGAAGATCATCAACCAATTGCTGGCCGGCGTGCATATAGCCGCCGCCGCGGAAGCCATGGCCCTGGGCATGCGCGAGGGCGTCGACCCCGCCGCCTTGTACGAAGTCATCACCCACAGCGCCGGCAATTCCTGGATGTTCGAAAACCGCGTGCCGCATATTCTGGACGGCGACTACACGCCCTTGTCGGCCGTCGATATCTTCGTCAAGGACCTGGGGCTGGTGCTGGATACCGCAAGGGGAAGCAAGTTTCCGCTACCCATGTCCGCGACGGCGCACCAGATGTTCATGATGGCGTCCGCCGCCGGACACGGCAAGGAAGACGACTCGGCGGTCATCAAGGTCTTTCCGGGCATTGATTTGCCGGGATCGGCGTAAGAAGGCTGCTATCGATAGAGCGCTCTACTGGGCGAGTTCAAACATTGCGTGGGCCAGCACACGGGCACCATCAGCCATATGCGACGGTGCAGCGTATTCCAAGTCATTGTGAGTCTCGCCATTGCGGCACTGTATGAACAACATGCCCGTTGGGCAAATCGCGCTCAGATAACGTGAATCATGGCCTGCGCTCGATGCCAACTCCAATGTCCCGATTCCCAGCGAAGCTGCGGATCGAATCAGTTGCTGGCAGATCTCGTCATCGAAATCCAATGAATCGGCGCTGGACAACTGTTCGACCTGGACCGTGCAGGGCGAACTTGCCTCTTCAAACATGGAAGAAATCTGCTTGCCCAGTCCCTGCAGATGAGCATCATCGGGATGACGGATATCTATGGAGAACACGACCTGACTGGGTACGACGGACGGGGCGCCCGGCAATACATCAAAGCGGCCGACAGTTAGCCGCAAGATATCTTCAGGGTCGTGGAAGCACGTATGCATCGAATCAATGCAACGTAATGCGGCCAACAGCGCGTCCTTGCGTTGCAGCAACGGCACTGTGCCGGCATGCGCGGCCTCTCCCTGCACTGTTATCCGAAACGTCAGCTTGCCCTGCATGGTTGTGACCACTCCGACACTCAATCCGGCTGCTTCAAGAATCGTGCCTTGCTCGATATGTGGTTCGAGATAAGCGGCCACGGGTAAACGCAGCTCGCGTTCCGGCAAGGGCGGCATATTGGCGCGAACTTGCTGCAGCGCTTTGGCGATCGAGATCCCTTGCGCATCTGTGACTTCAAGGGATTCTTTCAAGCTGCGCGCTCCTGCATATACCGATGAGCCCGTCATCCCCGGTGCAAAACGCGAGCCTTCTTCGTTCATCCATGCCACCACTTCGATGGGGTGGCGATGCTTGCATCCGGACAGAGCGATAGCTTGAGCAGCCTCCAGAGCCGCAAGCACGCCATATGCTCCGTCATACTTCCCCCCCGTGGGTTGCGTGTCGATGTGTGAGCCGGCCATCACTGGCGGCGCCTCCGCATCGGACCCAGGCAAACGCAGGAAGAGATTGCCAATGGCATCGGTATGCGCGCTCATTCCGATTTTTTCCGCCCAGCTCACCAAGAGGGTTTGCGCCTGAGCGTCTCCCAGGGTGAGAGCCTGTCGGTCGACGCCAGTGTCCGAATAGGCTCCTATTTGTCCCAGCTCATCGATACGCGCGGCCAAACGGGCTGCATCGACCCAGGAAGCTGGATGGTGGGGCGCATTTGTGTTGTCAGTAGTCATTCTTCACCTTGGATTCAATTCGGCAGTTTCAAAACAGTTTTGGCGGGCTCTTGATGTGGGATGCGGCTTCGACTGCGGCGGGAAGTTCGCGGCAAAGCAGATCCACCCAGGCTTCGGGAACACTCAAGCTTATCTTGACGAATCGATCGCCAAAAGCCTGGGTGTGATAGCTTCCCTGTCGAATCATGATGCCGCGCTCCTGCAGCGCGGCAACGAGGGCTTCGGGTTTTATCCCCGCCTGCACCGTTTCAACAACCAGAAAGTTCGCTTGTGATGGAAAAATCAGGATGTTCAAGCCTGGAATACGCGCGACGGCATCAAAGACCATTTGCTGATTGCGCCGCAGCCGATCCTTGATGGCCGGGAACCACTGAGACTTCACTTCCAAACCGGCAATAGCAGCCTTCTGCGATATGACGTTGCTTCCCAGATTGTTCGGTGGCGCATCCGCAAGTAATTCGATATTGTCTTCAGAGGCCACCACGGCTCCAAGGCGCAGGCCGGCAAATCCCAGCCACTTAGAGAAGCTGTACATCATCAGCGTTTTCTCGGGATAGAACTGAAACGCAGGCGAGAAGTTATCTGCAAACTGGCAATAGGTTGCATCGTGTATAAAGTAGGCGCCTACCTCGCGAGCGATATCGGTAAATTCACGGATCTCGTCTTCGGTGTGGCAGGTGCCTAATGGGTTGTTCGGATCGACCAGGTAGATCACCTTGGTGCGCGATGTCACGTGGTTGCGCAACTGCTGAGCCGTAAGCTTGTAGTGCTGTTCCGGGTTGTATATAGGCATTTGTACAACCGTTGCTCCGGCGCGCTGCGCGAAAGACATTGGCCAAGCCCAACTGGGGTCTGTGGTCAGGAATTCGCTGCCTGGTTCGCAAAATCGGCTGCATGCGCTGTACAAGGCCTGCACGGCGCCGTCGGTCACCATAACGCAAGCATCCGGCAATCCGATGTCTTCGCGAATCAATTTACGTAACCGCTCAAATCCAAGCGGGGGAGCGTAGGCTTGAAACTGGCCCGAGTCAAAGGCATCCAATACGGCTTGCCTGACCGCGGGATGGGGTTCAAAGTGATTGGTGTTCTGCCCCAGCCATTTCAGGTCAGCTTGTTCGCACAACTGATCGAAAAAAGCGTTACGCAACTCGAAGGACTTCATTAAATATTTCCTCGTTCTCTAAATAAATATACTTTTAACTATTATTTGTATACATTGGTCGAAATAACAAAAAAACCCTAGCGGATGGATGACCGATAGGGTTTTGCCCGTTTATTGCAGTGCGATGCCGGCGCTATCGATAACGGATTTCCATTTCTTCACATCATTCGAGATGCGGGCAGTCAATGCCTGCGCACTGTCGCCTACAGCGTCGAACCCTTGCGTTTCCAAGGCCTTGCGCACATCCGCATCCTTCATGACTTGCTCGATGGCAAGGCTTATCTTTTGTGCGACATCCGCAGGCAATCCGGCCGGCCCTACCAATCCATACCAAGCCAGTGCTTCAAAACCAGGCAAGCCTTGCTCGGAGACTGTGGGTACGTCCGGCAGGGCGATTGAGCGCCCCGAGGAGGTGACTGCAATGGCTTGGATAGTGCCGGCTTTAACCTGCGGAATGGCTGGCGCCATTGATGAAATAATCAGCGGCACCTGGCCGCCTATTACATCTGATATGGCTGGCCCGCCCCCCTTGTAAGGCACGTGCACGGACTTCAATCCTTTTTCGAGCTGCAGCATTTCCATGCCGACATGGCCCACGCTGCCCACGCCCGAGGTGGCATAACTGTATTTTCCTGGCGACGCTTTCATCAGATCAATGAGTTCGGGTAGGGATTTGGCTGGAACCCGTGGGTTGGCGGCAAGTACAAACCCGGCTGAAGCGACAGTGCTTATAGGTGTGAACGATGTCTCGGGCTGGTATCCCGTATCTTGCAAACTCGGAAGAATCACAAGCGTGGCGGACTCCACCAAATGCAAGGTATATCCATCAGGCGTGGCCCCCGCCACAGAGCGGGCGCCAATGATGCCCGCGGCGCCGGGGCGGTAGTCGATCACCACCGATTCGCCCAGGGCGGCGCTTAATTTGGGTGCAATCGCTCTTGCTACAGCATCAACAGAGCCGCCAGGGGTATAGCCGATCACCAGCCGGATGGGCTGTTCTGGATAGGCTGAATGTGCTGGAACTGTGAACACGCTGGCAAGAACGCCAACCGCCATGACTAAAGTGCTTAGTCCTCGCATAGTATGTCTCCTTTATGTATGCAATTTATTATGATTTGTATATTTTATGGGTCGTATAATCCTGTGTCAACCAGCTATCTAGGAGGTCTGTACAATTAAGCCCGCCACCAATGACACGATCTTTTGGGAGTTTTAGAACCTTTTTGCGTATATTTCAGGTCTTCCTGCCGCGCAAAGCCCGTCCTCTCATCTTTGTGGTTTTTCTGTGATGACCCGTTTCATGCCCAAGCCTTTACCCACGCAAGTTTTGCCTATGCATGCGCTGAATACCCCACCGGCTGGCCGAAACAGCACGTTGGCCGATGGGGTTAGAGTCCGGATCACGGAAGAAATCGTGACGGGTCTGCTGATGCCCGGGGTAAAGCTGGATGAGAACTCGCTGGCGACGCGATATAAGGTTTCTCGTACGCCCGTTCGCGAGGCGTTACGTCAATTGGTCGCCAGCGGACTCGTTGAGTGGCGCCCTCGGCAAGGCGCCGTTGTGGCCCAAGCGTCCATTCAGCAGCTTGTGGAAATGTTCGAGATGATGGCCGAGCTGGAGGCCTTCGCTGGCCGATTATCCGCCCGGCGTATGACGACCGAGGAGCGTACACAGCTCCAAGAGGTGATCGACCAGGTACGGACATTGGTCTCCGATCGGAATCTCAGCGCCTATCAAAAACATAACCGCGCATTTCACTTCATGATCTACAAAGGGTCGCATAACCACTACCTTACTTCTCAGGCCTGCACACTATATGATCGTATAGCGCCCTATCGGGCTTACGAGCTAAGCCGCGAGGGAGAAGTGAAACGGGTATTTGAAGAGCACGAGGCGATTGTCCAAGCCATTGTCCAGCGCGATGGAGAGCGAGCCGCGTATCTTCTGAAGGCGCACTCCATGCCCGATATGGATCTGCTGGGCGACCTGATTGCGACATCAGGCTAGGCAACTTTCATCTCACCGTATTGTTTGGCCTGATAGCAACCGCCGCCGAAGTACAATTTTCGTCTTTTCCGCACCCATCACCTCTTAAGGACACATCCCATGTTTCCCAGACTATTCCCACGCGCGCTGGCCGCAGTCATGCTGGCCGCCGCTTCCGCGACCGCATTTGCGGCCGCATGGCCCGAGAAAGCCGTACGCGTCATTGTTGCCTATCCTCCGGGCGGCGTCAGCGATGCCGTCACGCGCGCGATCTCGGAAAAGCTGGGCGAACGCCTGGGTGTCTCGTTTGTTGTCGAGAACAAAGGCGGGGCGGGCGGGACGATAGGGATGAACGAAGTGGCAAGGGCGACGCCCGATGGCTACACCATCGGATTCTCGTCCGTCAGCCCCTTGGTCCTGTCCCCGGCCATCCGCAAAACGCCTTACGATCCGCAAAGCGATATCGCCCCGATCGGCAGCGTCATGGTCTCTCCGGTGGTGCTGCTGGGCACCAAAGCCTTTAAGGGAAAGGATGTCGCCGATTTGATTTCCTTGTCGAAGGCCGCGCCCGGATCATTGCGCTGGGCGACATCCGGGCAGGGCTCGCTGGGGCACTTGATGCTGGAGCAAATGCAGCAGGCCGCCAAGATAGAAGTCACGCACGTCCCCTACAAGGGAGCCGGCCAGCAATTGACCGATGCCCTGGGCGGACAGTTTGAACTGATCTCCACCAACATGAGTCCAGCGCTGACGACGCATGTGGCCGAAGGCACTTTTGTGCCGCTGGCGATCGCCGCGCCCGCGCGCATCGCCTCCCTACCCAAGGTACCCACCTTCAACGAACTGGGTTATGCCGCCGCCAACAAGATGTCGGTGTTCGGATTCTTTGCGCCGGGCGCAACGCCGGCGGCCATCGTCGCAAAGCTCAATACGGAACTCAACCAGGTCGTCGCCACGCCTGAGATCCAGAAGCTGCTGGTGGACAGCAACAATATTCCCGCCACCAGCACCCCGCAACAGTTCGCCCAGGACATACGGGACGAGTTGGCATCCAACCGGCAACTGGTCGAGAAGGTCGCGAACTTGAAGCAGCAGTGACAGCCGGCTACCCGGCAAGCCAGTAGGCGCGGCGGCGTACGCTCCGCCTACCCCGCAACCACTCTGCCGCGCTTGATCACCTCTGTCCATTTGCCGACTTCGTCCTGAATGCGGCGCTGGAATTCGGCGGGTGTGCTGCCCACCGGGATAAAGCCCATTTGAGTCAGCTTTTCGTGCATCTCGCCGGACCGTATTGATGCCGCGATGGTGGTGGATAGCGTCTGGATGATGTCGTCCGGAACGCCGGCCGGCGCTATCAGACCGAACAGCGGTGTCAGGTCGACGCCCGGCAGGCCCAATTCGGCAAAGGTCGGAACGTCGGGCAGCAAGTCCACGCGCTGGCTGGTGGTGACGGCGATGGCGCGCAGGCGCCCGGCCTTGATGTGCCCGGCCAAGGTGGGAACCGTGGCGAAGGCGAACTGCACCTGTCCGCCCAGAAGGTCGGTGATGACCGTGCCGCCGCCGCGGTAAGGGATATGCTGAATGTCGATGCCGGCACTCTGGCGCAATTGTTCGCCGGCCAGGTGCGGGCCGCTGCCGACGCCCGCCGAGCCATAGGACAGCGTGCCGGGCTTGGCCTTGGCCAGCGCAATGAATGATTTCAAGTCTTTGGCGGGAACGGAAGGGTGAACCACCATGACGAAGGGCGCGGTGGCGATCTGCGAAATGGCCCTGAAGTCCTTCAGGGTGTCGTAGGGGACTTCGGCGCCGCGCAGGCCGGGATTGATGACGAAGGCCGAGTCCACCATGCCCAGGGTATAGCCGTCCGGCGCCGCTGTCGCCAGGACCCGCGTACCTATCATCGTGCCTCCGCCGCCCTTGTTTTCCACGACGAAAGGCTGCTTGAGCGTCTTGGACCATACGTCGGCAGCCAGGCGCCCCAGGTTGTCGGTCGCGCCGCCGGGGGGATAGGGGACCATCAGGTGCACAGGCTTGTCGGGATAGCTGGCGGCGTGCGCCGCGGATGTCCAGGGGCTTGCGGCGGTGCCCAGCATCAGGGCGGCAGTGCCCATTACAAATGAGCGGCGTCCAGTTTTCATGTGTGTCTCCTTCACCTTTTAAAGATGCTTTTCGGTTCTAAGCGGCGTAGCGGCCGTCGGCCAGTTCCGGCTCGGGGTCGGCGCCAAGTCCTGGCGTGTCCGGAATGTGTATCCATCCATGCTCTATCGGCACGGTGTGTTGGTAAGGTGTATGCGCAAGATGCACGTAAAGCCGTTCCAGCGATACGTCCTGCCGCTGCGCGGCGATCAGATGCAGGCTGGCGAGATAGCCCGGGCCAAAAAAAGCGACCTGCGGCGCGCAGACCACGGATGTTCCACGACACCGCCGCGCAATGTCTTGTGCGGCGGTGAGCCCAAGCTTGATGACGCTGGGCTGCACATAGCGCACCGATTCCTTCTCGACGATGTCGATCAAGGCGTGCGCGCTGCTGGCGTTCTCACCCACAGCCAAAGGCACGCCGCAGGATTGCTGCAATCGTGCCAGCGCCCCGGCGTCCTCGGGCGGCCACAAGGGCTCTTCGACCCAGAATGGATCATGCTCGCGCATGGCCGCAATGGCTTCCGGAGCTTCATCGGGCAGCCATGCGCAATTGGTGTCGACCATGATGGGAACCCCTGCGCCGGCCGCGCGGCGTGCCGCCGAAAGCGCCGCGCTGCTGCGCTCATGCAGCTTGATTTCCGTATAGCCCTCTTGCAAGGCCTGAGTCGTCACCGAGTCGAGAAGGCGGGCATCTTCGTAGTATTGCAACAGCGATGCATAGGCGCGCACACGGTCGCGGCGCTTGCCGCCCAGCAGCTCGTAAAGCGGAACCCCCGCGCGCCTGGCGCGCAGGTCCCACAAAGCGATGTCCAAGCCGGCCAGGGCATGCACCACCGGGCCCGAGCGGCCCAGATTGTGCAGTGTCCGTTGCATCGATGGCAGCAGCGCCGGATCGGAAGCGGACTTGTCCCTGGCCAGCGGTTCTATCAAGGTCTGGAATATGGCTTCAAGTGCTCGGGGTTCCACGCAGTACGATTCGCCCCACGCCACCGTCCCATCCTGCGTTTCCAGGCGAATCAGGGCGCTGTCCAGGGTCGTGCGCGGACGCCCCGCGAACAGCGGCGGATCGGTCCAATGATGAAAGGGCAGGCGCATCGGAATGCAGGCCACCGAGCGGATGTTGTCATGATTCATTCCTGCATTGTCGGGGCGGGGATGTATGTGGTCAAATAGATAGATTGAATGATTTCATAATAAAAATCATATGCTAAGCAGACGTGAGCTGACCTTGCTGCGCGCGATGTACCAATGCGGGACCGTGACCGCCGCCGCGGCATCCATACACATGACGCAGCCCGCCGCCAGCGCCTTGTTGCGCACGATGGAAACGCGCCTGGGCTTTGCATTGTTCAGCCGCCAGAACCGCCGCCTGCAACTGACCAGCCATGGCCGCGCCCTGATTCCCGACGCCTTGAACGCCCTGGCGGGAATGGAAGCCGTGGACAAGCTGGCGGGCGATATCAGGCAGGGCTCAGTGAGCCGGCTGGTGATAGGCGCCGTGGCCATTGCGGCGTCCAGCATATTGCCGCCAGCGCTGGCCGTGGTGCGCCGCGAGCACCCGGGCATTGCCGTGACGGTCCGGGCCGGCACAGCGCTCGAGATCATCGAGATGGCGGTCGATCAGCGCATCGACCTGGGCATCATCGTGGGAACCCAGGTCGAGAAGGACAGGGTGGCCAGCCATGCGCTGGCTCCCATGAGCCTGTACGCCGTGATGCATCCCACGCACCCGTGGGCTGACAGGAAAAAACTGAATCTGAAAGACGTTGCCCATGCCGGCCCCATCGTATTGGCGACCACATTGCCGGCAGGGCGCGTCACGCGGCAAGTCATGGAAGCGGCTCGGCTTCCTTATCAACCCATCATGGAAGTGGGCCAGTCATCGGCGGCCTGCGCGCTGGCGGCACAGGGCTTGGGCATTGCCGTGGTGGAGACGCTGGGCGCCCGCTACGCGCAACGCCAGGGACTGACGGCCCGCCATCTGTTGGCGGCGCCTGAAATCGGCCTGGGGTTGGTGTGGTCGCATGAGCGGACGTTGAGCCAGCCCGCTGAAACGCTGCGGTCCAGTCTGGTTGCTGAAGCGGCGAACGTTGTTTGATCAATGCATGCGAACGTCAAGGCGGCGGCTAAGTTAATATAACTACGAACCATAAGCTTATTCCAAACCGAGGTATATCTTGTCAGACGCCGCAACGCCGCACGAACAAATAGAGCTTCCCG
>JBEBYL010000002.1:0-248539 GCA_040391135.1 Pusillimonas sp.
CCGCTTTTTTATTTTAGGAGTCATCCGTGAAACGACGTGTCGTCATTACCGGTCTGGGTATTGTTTCGCCGGTCGGCAACGATATTGACAGCGCATGGGACAATATCGTCAATGGACGCTCCGGCATCGGGCGCATCACGCGCTTCGATCCCTCGGCGTTCAATGCCCAGATAGCGGGTGAAGTCAAAGGTTTCGATGTCACGCAGTACATGTCCTCGAAAGAAGCCAAGCAAATGGATACCTTCATCCATTACGGCGTGGCGGCGGGTGTCCAGGCATGGCGGGACAGCGGCCTGACGGCCACCGACGAGAACGCGGAACGCATCGGCACCATCATCGGGTCCGGCATAGGCGGCTTGCCCCGCATCGAAGAAACCCAGGTCGAATACCTCGAGCGCGGTCCGCGCCGTATATCCCCATTTTTCGTTCCCGCCTCCCTGATCAACCTGATCTCCGGCCAGTTGTCCATCATGCTGGGCCTGAAGGGTCCAAGCTATGCGGTGGTCTCGGCCTGCACGACGGGGCTGCATTCCATCGGCGACGCCGCCCGGCTGATCGAATACGGCGATGCCGACGTCATGGTGGCCGGGGGTGCCGAATCCACTGTGTCTCCCTTGGGAATAGGTGGTTTTGCCGCCATGCGCGCGCTTTCCACCCGCAACGACGACCCTGAAACGGCTTCGCGCCCCTGGGATCGCGACCGCGACGGCTTCGTCCTGGGCGAGGGCGCCGGCGCGCTGGTGCTCGAAGAATACGAACATGCCCGCAAGCGCGGCGCACGCATCTACGGTGAATTCGTCGGCTACGGCATGAGCTCCGACGCCCATCACATTACCTCGCCCGACCGCGATGGCCCCCGGCGCGGCGTGCTCAACGCTTTGCGCAGCGGCGGCATCAATCCCGACCAGGTCGACTATGTGAATGCGCACGGCACCTCCACGCCCCTGGGCGACAAGAACGAATCCGAAGCGCTCAAGCTGGCGTTCGGCGACCATGCCAAGAAACTGGTCGTCAACTCCACCAAATCCATGACTGGCCACCTTCTGGGCGCCGCGGGGGGGATAGAAGCCGTATTCACGACCTTGGCCGTGTATAACCAGATCTCGCCGCCCACCATCAATATTTTCAATCAGGATCCGGAATGCGATCTGGATTATTGCGCCAATGAAGCGCGCCAAATGAAAATCGATGTCGCGTTGTCGAATTCCTTCGGCTTCGGCGGTACCAATGGGTCCATGATTGTGCGGAGGGTATAGGCTGGGGCGCCCCATGACACCCATCAGGCAGTGGCCCGTCCGGCATCGATGGTGGACGGGCCCGCTGAAGGCCATGTCGGGCAAACCGGGACCTGTTCCCGATACGCTGTCGCTTAGCGATACGGGCGCCTGGCAACTGGCCTCGCACGGGTCGGCGCGGCCGCTGCATCTTTTTCACGCCTGGCAAGCGTTCGCCTGGATGACATTAAGGCTGCGCGACAGCGCGGCACCGGCGGCCAGGCCGTTGCAACTGACGGTCTGGAAATTCGGCCTGCCGCCGCAGGCCTGGCGCGAATTATGCGTATGCGTGGCCCGACAGGCCGCCATGCCGGAGCGCGGCAGCTCCAAAAAGGAAAATCCATGAGCGAACGCGAGATCGATGCCGAGCTGGTGGCGCGGGTACAGCGCGGGGACAAGCGCGCTTTTGATTTGCTGGTCCTGAAATACCAGCGGAAAATCATGCGCCTGCTGTCCCGGATGATCCGCGATCCGGCCGAAATCGAGGACGTTGCCCAGGAAGCGTTCATCAAGGCCTATCGGGCCCTTCCCCAGTTCCGGGGCGAGAGCGCCTTCTACACCTGGCTTTATCGCATCGCCATCAACACCGCCCGCAATTGGCAGGTCGCCAGTGGACGCCGTCCGAGCACGCTAAATGTAATTGAAACCGAAGACGGTGAAACTTTTAGCCAGATTGACAACCTAACAGACATCAGCACCCCGGAATCGGCATTGGCAAGCCGGCAGATCGTCGAAACGGTCAACGCGGCCATCCATGCCTTGCCGGAAGACTTACGGACCGCGATCGTATTGCGAGAAATTGAAGGTATGAGCTACGAAGATATCGCCCAGAGCATGGGCTGTCCCATAGGCACGGTTCGGTCGCGGATTTTCCGCGCACGCGAAGCCATAGCGGCACAGTTGCGGCCGGTGCTGGGCAGCGATCCCGAGCGCCGCTGGTAAGGAGTCCACACAATGCAAGCCGATCATCAAGCCAGGCACGACGCCGACCAGGAACAGGCTTCCTGGGAATCCTCCGTTTCCACATGGATAGACGGAGAAGGTGAAATCCGCCCGGAAGAACTCGATACGCCGTATGGCCGGCAGGTATGGGATACCTACCACCTTATCGGCGATGTCCTGCGCAATCAGGATCTGGCCATCAAGCCGTCCGATTTCTTCTATGCCCGGGTTTCCAAGGCCATAGACGCCGAGCCGCACATCGTGGCGCCGCGCATGATGCGCCGCCACGGTCCAGTGCGCGTGGGCCTGTCCGGCCTGGCGGTGGCCGCCGCGGTGGCATCGGTGGTGTGGGTGGCCTTGCCCTATATTTCCGGACCCGGCTCTACGGAACCGGCCGCCACGCAGGTCGTTGCCAGTGCCGGCGACGAAGCGGGGCTGCGCGACTATCTGGATGCCCATCGCGAAATCGCGGGGGTCAATCCGGTGCGCCAGGTTTCATTCGAGGTGTCCCGGTAATGGCGGTGCACTTCAGCGGCAATTCGGCTACAAGGCTGCGTCGCCATGCGGGACGTGCCCAAATATGGGCTTGCCAAGCGATGCTGCTTGCGGCGGCCTGTGCGCTGGCGCAGCCGGCCTGGTCCGCCGAGGCGGCCAAGGCGGCGCCCGATCCCGTCCTGGTCGCCTTGCGGAAAATTCAGGATGCGGCGCGCAAGCTGGACTATTCCGGCGTATATACCTATCAGCAGGGCGGCATCATGCTGTCCTCGCGCATTGTTCATTTGGTCGACGGCACGGGCGAGCGCGAACGGATCGAAATGCTCGATGGACCGCCGCGCGAATACCTGCGGCACAACGAAACCACGCAATGCCTGGTGCCCGAAAAAAAATTGGTCGTCATCGAGCGGCGGCGCGGCGATCGCTTCCCGGCGCTGCTTCTGGGCGAAGGCAAGACCATCCCCGAAAACTACCAATTCAAGCTGCAGGCGGGCCTTAGCCGCATTGCGGGCCGCGAATGCTCGATCATCGAGCTCATCCCTAAAGACGCCCATCGCTATGGCTATCGCCTTTGCGCCGACACCAAGACCAGCCTGCTGCTCAAGGCGCAAACCCTGAATCAGCACGGCGGCGTGATCGACCAGATATCCTTCAGCAGCCTGCAGGTCGGCGACAAGGTGGCGTCGGGCCAGCTTGCCTCCAGCTGGAACATTCAAGACTGGAAAGTTCTTGAAACCACCATGGCTCCGGTCGACCTGGCAAAAAATGGCTGGCGCATCCCGTTTCCCCCGGGCTACCAACCGGTTACGCAGGTATCGCGCCCCATGAAGCGCGGCAGGCAGGTCAGCCAGTTGGTCATCACCGATGGCCTGGCGGCGATCTCGGTATTCATCGAGCCCTATGAGGCCGACCGCGATACACCGCTTGCCAACGGTGCGGTCAGCACAGGCGCCATGAATATTTTCCGGGCACGCATCGGCGACCACTGGCTTACGGCCCTGGGCGAAGTTCCCGCCGAAACCGTGCGTGACATCGCCGAACATACCGAATACGTACCCCTGGCCGGGCACTGATCATTTGAAGAATTATCAACCTAGGAGTTCCATGATGCTTTCTACTTATCTAGGAAATGGCAAGGTAAAACGCTTACTGGCCTGCGCGTCGGCAAGCTTGCTGGTTGCCTGCGCGGCGATCGGCGGGGTGGGCAACGCCCAGACGACGGCGGTTCCCACATTGTCGGTCCCCGACTTCACCCAGGTCGTCGCAAAGACGGAAGGGTCGGTGGTCAATATCCGCACGACCGAAGCCGTGCCCATGCGCAATCCGGCAATGGGTCCCAACAGCAACGATCCCTACGACATGTTCCGCTGGTTCTTCGGCCCTGACTTCATGCCTCCGGGCGCACCCGGCCCGCGCCAGCGCAACACCCCGTCCGCGCCCGAGCAGGAACGCACGGTGCCGCGCGGCGTCGGCTCCGGCTTCATCATTTCGGACGACGGCTACATCCTTACCAATAACCATGTGGTCGCCAAGTCCAACGGCATATTCGTCACACTTACGTCGGGCAAGGAATACAAGGCCAAGATCATAGGCACCGACCCCCGCACCGATGTGGCGCTCATCAAGATCGACGCCAAAGATCTGGTCCCATTGCCCATCGGCGACTCGACCAAACTCAAGAAAGGGCAGTGGGTCCTGGCCATCGGCTCGCCTTTCGGGCTGGATTCCACCGTCACCTCCGGTATCGTCAGCGCCATCAACCGCGATACCGGCGATTACCTGCCTTTCATCCAGACCGATGTGGCGGTGAACCCCGGTAATTCCGGTGGGCCGCTGATCGACCTGTCCGGCCAGGTAGTGGGTGTCAATTCGCAGATCATTTCGCAAAGCGGCGGCTTCATGGGAATATCCCTGGCCATCCCCATCGACGAAGTCATGCGTGTCGTAGAGCAGCTCAAGGCGCATGGCAAGGTCACGCGCGGCCGCATCGGCGTGCAGATCGGACCCGTCTCCGACGAGGTGGCCAAGGCCATCGGCCTGGACGGTGCCAAGGGTGCGATGGTCAGCAACGTCGAGCAGGGCGGCCCCGCCGCTGAAGCGGGCGTCCGCCCGGGCGATGTCATCGTCAAGTTCGAAGGCAAGGAAATCGCCCACATGACCGATCTGCCGCGCATCGTCGGCGCCACCAAGCCGGGCAAGCGGGTTCCCATGGAAGTCTGGCGCAAGGGTAAGACGCAAACCCTTCAGGTCAAGGTCGGCGAAATGCCGGATGCCGATACCGAAGGCGAAGCCGCCAAGCCGGCCGCTCCCAAGGCGACGCCCACCGACATCCTGGGGCTGAAGGTGACCGAAGTGGCCGATGCCGCCCCCGGCAAGCTCGATATCAAGGGCGGGGTGCAGGTGGTGGAGGTCGAAGGCCCCGCCGCCGCCGCCGGCCTGGCAGTGGGCGACATCATCGTCACGGTCAATAATGTCGATATCACCGGACCCGAGCAATATGCCAAGGTCGTATCCGGACTGGATAAGTCCCGTGCCGCCGCCTTGCTGGTGGTGCGCGGCGATCAATCTCAGTGGGTAACGGTTACGCCCGGAAAATAATCCGTAGAAACAGCTAAAATGGCATAAAGCAGAAGGGAGCGCCCTCTAGCGCTCCCTTTTTCATGTTTTTCTCTTATTTACCCGCTCATTCCCCATCGATGGGCTTCTTTTCGCAGGTTTATGGATCACATCCGCAACTTCTCCATTATTGCCCACATCGACCATGGCAAGTCGACGCTGGCCGATCGCTTGATTCATCGTTGCGGAGGGTTGGCCGATCGTGAAATGTCTACGCAAGTGCTTGATTCCATGGATATCGAGCGCGAAAGAGGTATTACCATCAAGGCCCAGACGGCCGCCCTCAGCTACCAGGCCAGGGACGGCAAGGTCTACGCCCTAAATCTTATCGATACCCCCGGGCACGTCGATTTCTCCTATGAAGTCAGCCGGTCCCTGTCGGCCTGCGAAGGCGCGCTGCTGGTCGTGGACGCATCCCAGGGCGTCGAGGCCCAGACGGTCGCCAATTGCTACACCGCCATCGAGCTTGGCGTGGAAGTGGTGCCGGTCCTGAATAAAATGGATTTGCCGTCGGCCGATCCCGAAGGCGCCCGCCAGGAAGTCGAGGACGTGATCGGCATCGACGCGTCCGACGCCATTCTATGCAGCGCCAAGACCGGCATGGGCATAGACGATATCCTGGAAACCATTGTGGCCAAGGTGCCGCCTCCCGTCGGCGACCCCTCCAAGCCGCTGCAGGCGCTGATCATCGACTCGTGGTTCGACAACTACGTGGGCGTGGTCATGCTCGTGCGCATCGTCAACGGGGTGCTCAAGCCCAAGGATAAAATCCTGCTGATGGCAACCGGCTTCACCCACCTGTGCGAACAGATAGGCGTTTTCACGCCCAAGTCCGTGCCCCGCACAGAGCTGTCGGCCGGCGAGGTCGGTTTCGTCATTTCCGGAATCAAAGAGCTCGAGCATGCCAAGGTGGGCGATACCGTTACCCTGGCCGGCAAGCCGGCCCCATCGGCCCTGCCTGGCTTCAAAGAGGTCAAGCCGCAGGTGTTCGCGGGACTGTATCCGGTGGAAAGCAGCGAATACGATCAGTTGCGCGATTCGCTGGAAAAACTGAAGCTTAACGATTCTTCGCTGATGTTCGAGCCCGAGGTGTCGCAGGCGCTGGGCTTCGGCTTTCGCTGCGGCTTCCTGGGCCTGCTGCACATGGAAATCGTGCAGGAGCGCCTGGAGCGCGAGTTCGACATGGACATCATCACCACCGCGCCGTCGGTGGTGTACGAGGTCGAGCAGCGCGATGGCTCCGTATCCATGATCGAAAGCCCCTCGCGCATGCCCGAGATCGGCAACATTACCGAGATACGCGAACCCATCGTCACGGTGACCCTGTTCATGCCCCAGGAATACGTCGGGCCGGTCATGTCGCTGTGCATGGTCAAGCGCGGCGTCCAGCTGAACATGACCTACCACGGACGCCAGGTGCATCTTATGTACGAAATGCCGCTGGCCGAAATCGTTCTGGACTTCTTCGACAAGCTCAAGTCGGTTTCGCGCGGCTATGCGTCCATGGATTACGACTTCAAGGAATACAGGGCGGCCGACGTGGTGCGCGTCGACCTGCTCATCAACAGCGATCGCGTCGATGCCCTGTCCATGATCGTGCACCGTTCCAACGCCCGCTACAAGGGCCGCGAAGTGGTGTCCAAGATGCGCAGCCTGATTCCCCGCCAAATGTTCGACATCGCCATACAGGCGGCCATAGGCGCCGAAGTGGTCGCGCGCGAGAACGTCAAGGCGCTGCGCAAGAACGTTCTGGCCAAATGCTATGGGGGCGATATCTCGCGCAAGAAGAAACTGCTTGAAAAGCAGAAGGCGGGCAAGAAGCGCATGAAGCAGGTCGGCAACGTCGAGATTCCCCAGGAAGCGTTCCTGGCCATATTGCAGGTCGAGGATAAATAACTTGAACAACAACAAGGTGTACCGGGTATGAGCTGGGATTTCGCCCTTATTTTATTTTTATTGCTGATCCTGACGGGCGTCGTCTGGTGTCTCGATTTCTTCTACCTGCGCGCCAAACGGCGGGCCGGCGCCGTGGCGGCCATGGCGGCCACCGAGCCGTCCGCCGCGGGCCTTACGGCGGCCGAGGCGCTGCGCGTTCGCCAGGAAGCCTACGACAAGGCCAACCAGGCGCCATGGTGGATTGAATACTGCGTCAGTTTCTTTCCCGTCATTCTGTTCGTGTTTGCCTTGCGCTCCTTTGTGGTCGAGCCCTTCCGCATACCGTCCGGTTCCATGCTGCCCACGCTGCAAAATGGCGACTTGATCCTGGTGAACAAATTCCAGTACGGCATACGCCTGCCCGTCATCGACAAGAAAATCATCGATATCGGTTCGCCGCGCCGAGGCGACGTCATGGTCTTCCGTTATCCGGTGGACCCCGATGTCGACTACATCAAGCGGGTGGTCGGCCTGCCGGGCGATGTCGTGCAGTACCAGAACAAGGTGCTGACCATCAATGGCCAGCAGGTCGCGCATGAGCGCGATGGCGACTATTACGAACCCGATCGCTCCGCCTATGTAGGCCGCTATGCCGAGCAATTGGGAACGGTGAAGCACAATATCCTGCTTAACAAGCAGGCGTCGCAAGACTACATGGCCATTTCCGATTACCCCTTCCGCCAGAATTGCGAATACCTGGGCAACGGCGTGCGCTGCACGGTGCCGCCGGGGCATTATTTCATGATGGGCGATAACCGCGACAACAGCCTGGACAGCCGTTATTGGGGCTTCGTGCCCGACGAATACATCGTCGGCCGGGCCTTTTTCATCTGGATGAACTTCAGCTCGCCCAGCCGCATAGGCGGGTTCAGGTAATGGCCGGGCTGGCTACCTTGCAGGCAGCGCTGGGCCATCAGTTCAATGATGCGTCCCTGCTGGAGCAGGCGCTGACGCATCGCAGCCATAGCGCTCATCATAATGAGCGCCTGGAATTCCTGGGCGATTCCGTGCTTAATTTCGTGGTGGCCGCCTTGCTGTTCAAGCGGTTCGCGAAAATCGACGAGGGCGACCTGTCGCGCTTGCGCGCCAACCTGGTTAAGCAGGCCTCGCTGGCCGACATCGCGACCCAGCTGTCCTTGTCGCAGTATCTGCGCCTGGGCGAAGGGGAGCTCAAAAGCGGCGGCTTCCGCCGTCCGTCCATCCTGGCCGACGCGCTGGAAGCGCTGTTCGGCGCCGTATTCCTGGATGGGGGGTTCGAGGCGGCCCAGAAAGTGATTGCCAGCCAGTACGAGCCGGTGCTGGTGAATGTCGATCCCAAGACGCTGGGCAAGGATCCGAAAACGCTGTTGCAGGAGCTCTTGCAGGCGCGTAAGCTTGATCTCCCCCTGTACACCGTGGTGGCGACGCACGGAGCCGCGCATAATCAGATGTTCGAAGTCGAGTGCCAGGTTCCCAAGCTCGAAATCAAGGTAGCGGCCGCCGGTTCAAGCCGGCGCGCGGCCGAGCAGTCGGCTGCCGAACTGGCCATTGCGGCCATAAGCGCGCTGGTCCCGGCCAAGGGGTCGCGTTCGGGCCGAGCCCGAAAGTCGACGCAGCTTTCACTGCCTGTTGCCGTCTCCCAGGAGAACAAATGACAAATCCATTCCGTTGCGGCTTTGTCGCCATCGTCGGCCGTCCCAATGTGGGCAAGTCCACGCTGGCCAATGCGCTGATAGGCAGCAAGATTTCCATTGTGTCGCGCAAGGCCCAGACCACGCGTCACCGCATACATGGCGTGCTGACGCGCGAACATGAGCAATTCGTTTTCGTCGACACGCCGGGATTCCAGACCCGCCATGGCGGAGCCATGAACCGCATGATGAACCGCGTGGTCACCCAGGCGCTGGCCGACGTCGACGTGGTCGTCCATGTGGTCGAGGCGGGCAAGTGGTCGGCGGGCGACGCGCAATTGCTGCCCCTGCTGCCAAAATCCGGCAATACCATATTGGTGGTCAACAAGGTCGATGCCCTGAAAAGCAAGAACGACATGTTCGCCTACGTCAACAAGATCATGGCGCAGTTTCCCTACTCGGCTGTCGTGCCCGTCAGCGCCTTGCGCGGGGTGCAGCTGGACAACCTTCTTGGCGAGATCAGTGCGCGCCTGCCCGAAGGCGAACCCATGTTCGAGGAAGACACGCTGACCGACCGGCCCATGCGCTTTATCGTGGCCGAGCTCATCCGCGAAAAGATATTCCGCCTGGTGGGCGACGAACTGCCTTACGGCTGCACCGTGGTCATCGAGGAGTGGGAAGAGAACGACGCCGGCGTCCGGGTTGCCGCCTGCGTGGTGGTCGAGCGCGAAACGCATCGTCCCATCCTGCTTGGCGCGGGCGGTGCGCACATGAAGCGCATTGCATCCGAGGCGCGGCAGGACATGGTCAAGCTGCTGGACAAGCAGGTGCACCTGGATGTCTACATCAAGGTGCGCAAGGGCTGGTCCGATCGCGAGAGTGCCTTGCGCGAATTGGGATATGAGTAGGCGGACGCAACGCGTTCAGGATGCCGCGGGTTATTTGCTGCATGCCGCCGCGTGGCGGGAAACCTCGCTCATCGTCCAGGTATTTACACGCAATCACGGCGTCGTGGCGCTGGTGGCCAAAGGAGCCAAGAGGCCTTATTCGGTCTTGCGCCCGGTGCTGTCGGCTTTCCAGCCCCTGCTCCTGTCCTGGAGCGGGGCGGGCGAGGTCAAGACCCTGACGCGGGCCGAATCCGCGGGCATACGGCCGCTGAGCGGCCGTTCGTATATGTCGGCCTGGTACATGAACGAATTATTGCTGCGCCTGCTGCCGCGCGAGGATCCGCACGACGTCCTGTACGACGCTTACGATGCCGCCTTGCTGCAGTTGTCGGTCCAGCAGCCCGCCGCCAGCGCTTTAAGGCGCTTCGAGTGGGTGCTGCTGAATGAAACCGGCTACGGGCTGGGCGACGATCCGCCCGATTTCGACGATCCCCGGCTCGAACCCGGACTGCGCGCATCGCTGCGCGACCGCCTGAACGAACTGCTGGGCCGGCCCCTGCTGACCCGCAAAGTCTTGATGGAGTTGCAGCGATATTGAGCACCCTGCCTGAGACCCTCGTGCTGGATACCTGCGTCCTGATCTCCAATGTCTTGCGCAGGGCATTATTGCGCCTGGCCGCCCAGGGCTGTTTTGAATTGGCATGGAGCCCCGTCATCGGCGACGAATGGCGGCGCAACGCCGCGCGCCTGTGGAGCGTTTCCGACGCCGATGTGCAAGAGCAATGGGACGCCCTGCAACTGGCGTTTCCGCTGGCGGACCAGGGCGACGTGACCGAGTTCAAAGCTGGCCTGCGGCGCAGCGACCCCAAGGACTGGCATGTGGTCGCGGCCGGCCGGGCGGTGCTGGCGCGGCGGCCGCAGGGCGGCGTGGCCATCGTTACACGCAATATCAGGGACTTCAATCGGTCCGAACTTCGCGGCCTTGGGCTGGAACTGCTGGACCCCGATCAATTGCTGCTTCGCTGCTGGCAGGATCATCCCGGCATGATGTCGGACCTGCTTCGCAAGCTGCCCGATTATGCCTTGGCTCCGGGCAGGGATCCCGAACCGGTAGAGGCCATTCTTCGGCGCGAGCGTCTTTTTAGGTTGAACAGGCTTTGTCTATGTCCAGCATGAAACGGGGCGTGGTCCTGTCGGTGTTTTCGTCCTGCCTCTTCGCCGCCATTTATTACTATGCGACGATACTGGACCCGCTCAGCGGCGAGGAAATCTTCGCCTGGCGCGTGGTCTTGGCCTTGCCGGCCCTGGCGCTGCTTATTTCCCGCGCGCGAGGCTGGGACGAGATCCGGTCCATCCATGGCCGGCTGCGCGGCGAAGTGCGCCTGGGCGTGCTGCTGCTTGTCAGCGCCATGCTGATCGGCGTGCAATTATGGCTGTTCGTATGGGCGCCGCTGCATGGGAAGGCTCTGGACGTGTCCATGGGCTACTTCCTGCTGCCGCTGGTCATGGTGGTGGTGGGGCGCGTCGTCTATAAGGAAAGGCTCACCCGCATCCAGACTGTGGCGGTCCTGGTGGCGGCGCTGGGCGTCGCGCATGAACTGTTCCGGGTCAATTCGTTTTCATGGGCGACGGCCCTGGTGATGTTCGGCTATCCGCCTTATTTCATGCTGCGCCGCGTCTTGCGTATGGGTTCGCTTAGCACCTTGTGGTTCGACATGCTGTTGATAGCGCCGGCCGCCGTATTCATCCTGTATACCCAGGAAGTAAGTGTGCTGGCCCAGTTTACCCAGGCACCCAGGCTGCTGTGGCTGGTCCCGGTGCTGGGCTTGATCAGCTCAACGGCCCTGATAGGCTATATCTCGGCCAGCCGCATGCTGCCCCTGGGGCTGTTCGGGCTGCTGGGCTATGTGGAACCCGTCTTGCTTTTTTGGGTAGCCTACCTGTTCTTGGACGAGGGCATAAGCCCATCCGCCTGGCTGACTTATATACCGATCTGGCTTGCTGTTGCGTTGATGGCGGCGGAAGGTGCGCGCAAGTGGCAGCAGGAAGGGCGCTAATGCCCATGCAGCGACAGGCTGTCCCCCATGAATCAGGTCTGGGGCGGGAGCCGCCCCGTTAATGCTAAAAGACCGCCGATGTAAAAAACCCGGATCGGCGCCAAGGCCTGATCCGGGTTTTTGCTTGCCGTGATCTGCGTTTCGGGCGGCCGTGCCACCCGAAAACACAAGGATTATTCGCGGTTGCCGCCGAAGATGCCCAGCAGCATCAGCAGGTTGGCGAAAATGTTGTAGACGTCCAGGTAGATGGCCAGGGTGGCGGTAACGTAATTGGTTTCGCCGCCATTGATGACGCGTTGCAGGTCCACCAGCAGCAAAGCCGAGAAAATGGCGATGGCCATGACCGAAATGGTCAGCATGAGCGCCGGCAACTGCAGGAAGATATTGGCCAGCGACGCGACGATAAGAATGACGACACCGATGAACAGGAATTTGTGCATGGTGGAGAAGTCGCGCTTGCTGGTCGTGGCCACGCTGGCCATGGCACCAAACACCACAGCGGTGCCGCCGAAGGCCATCATGATGAGCTGCGACCCGTTGGCCAGGCCCATGACATGGCCCAACAGGCGCGACAGCATGATGCCCATGAAGAAAGTAAAGGCCAGCAGCAGGGCGACGCCCAGCGAACTGTTCTTGTTGCGCTCGATAAGATACATCAGGCCGAAGGCGCCCACCAGGAAGACGATGGCGCTGGTGCCCGGGCTGCTGCCCATCACCTGATTGATGCCGGTATTCAGGCCGACCAGCGCGCCCAGCACGGTGGGTATCAGCGAAAGGGTCAGCAGCCAATAAGTATTGCGCATGACGCGGTTGCGTACCGCCAGCGATGATGCGGAGGCGTAGCCGTTGGCGTCTGCGAGAGGTTGACGAAAGTCGCTCATGTTCTATCCTTTGGTTCTTGAAGCTATTGGACAGGCCTGCGCGGCCCAGGTTCCATAATCGTAGTGCCAGAATAACTTACAAATAACTGAATATGCAAGCCAAACGGGCACTTATGCGGGTTTCCTCCGACATTATGCGCCTGTATCTTTTGGCGAGACGTCGTGCGCATGCAGATCGTGGCCGGCCTGCTGGTATTCGCGCCAGCGCTGGCGCGCGGCATTCTTGTCGTCTTCGTGGCCCGACACGATTTCCAGTATGCGCTCGAAGCGCTCAGCGCCCGGCGGGCATTGCAAGTCCAGGTTGATCAGCCAGGGCGGCGGTCCGGCCTGCGGTGCGGGCATGGGCTCGGTGGCGGTAAGCAGCACCGAGGTCTGCGCGGCCAGCGGATCGTCGGCCTGGACATGGGGCACGAAAGCCTCGGGGTCGAAGCCCCACAGCAGGCGGTCGAAACGGGCCAGCCTTTGCTTGTCTTGGGTATAGACAATCAAGCGGCGGCCCGACAGGTAGTGCTTGCGCACCACTTCGCATGCCATGCGCAGCCGGTCGGCGGCGCCGAAAGCGAAATCCACCCGGCTCATTGCGCGGCTCCCGTCCCGACCTGTGCGGCGTGCCTTATAGCCATGCCGCGGCGTCAGGCCTGGCCCAGAAGATACTGCACCAGCAGGGGGACAGGCCGTCCGGAAGCGCCTTTGTCCTTGCCGCTGCGCCATGCCGTGCCCGCGATATCCAGGTGAGCCCATGGATAGCCGGCTGTAAACCGCGACAGGAAGCAGGCGGCGGTTACGGCGCCGGCCGGGGGGCCGCCGATATTGGCGATGTCGGCAAAGTTGGAACGCAACTGTTCCTGATAGGCGTCGTCCAGAGGCAGGCGCCAGGCGGTATCGTTGGCCTCGCGGCCGGCGCGCAGCAGGCTGTCGGCCAGTGCGTCGTCCTTGCTGAACAGGCCGGTATTGACATGCCCCAGAGCAACGACGCAGGCCCCGGTCAGGGTGGCGATGTCGATGACGGCGGCCGGCTTGAAGCGCTCGGCATAGGTCAGCGCGTCGCACAGCACCAGGCGGCCTTCGGCATCGGTATTGAGGATTTCAATGGTTTGTCCCGACATGCTAGTCACGACATCGCCCGGCTTGTTGGCGCGGCCGCTGGGCAGGTTCTCGCACGCGGGTATCAGGCCGATCACGTCGCGGTCCAGTTCCAGCTCGGCGACGGCGCGCAGGGTGCCCAGCACACTGGCGGCGCCGCACATGTCGTATTTCATTTCGTCCATGTTGGCGGCGGGCTTGAGCGAAATGCCGCCTGCGTCAAAGGTGATGCCTTTGCCGACCAGGACGATGGGAGCCTTGCGGTTCTTCGCCGTTGCCTTGCCGCCGGCCGCATGCTTGAGGACGATGAAGGCCGGTGCTTCGTAGGAGCCGCGTGCAACGGACAGGAAAGAACCCATTTTCAGGGCTTCGATCTGCTTGCGGTCCAGGACTTCGGCCTTCAGGCTCTTGAATTCCTTGGCGAGTTTTTTTGCGGTATTGCCAAGGTAGGTAGGCGTGCAGACATTGGGAGGCAGATCGCCCAGCAGGCGCGTAAGATTCATGCCGTTGGCCATGGCCCGGCCTTCGCGCAGGCCGTTTTGCGCCTCGGTGGCCTGGGTGCGGGCTATCCACACCGTTATCTTTCTTAGCTTGGGCGCGTCGTCCTGTTTCTTGCTCAGTGTCGCGTTGTAGCGATAGGTGGCACGTCCGGCCGCCACAGCGGCGGCCCGCGCCCGGGCACGCAGGCCGGCGTCGGCGCATTCGATGGCGGCCAGGGCGGATACGCCTTCGGCAAGACCGGCGTTGGCGCAGTAATTGGCAAAGACCAGCTCGCCGGCGGCGTGGGCGGCGGCGTTATAGCTGTCCTGTTTGCCAAGGCCGACTAAAATGACGCGTGTTGCGGATATTCCGGGTAGATTCCGCAAGACCAGATGGGTATTGGGCTTGCCCTTGAATTCTGTTTTCAGTGCTTCGCGCAAGGCGCCGTTGCTGGCGCGGTCGATAATGTCGGCGGCCGGGCTCAGGATGCCGTCGCCGAAAACGCCCACCGCCAGAGCCGGTGTTTTGATTTGATGCAAAGAAGCAGTGGTCTGTGTGCTAAATTCCATTCGAGTTTCCCGAAAGTGTCCATAAGATGCTTACGATTATCCCGCATATTCTCTCATGTCACTATTCAAGCGTTCCGTAGTATCCGAAATCTCGAGTCACGCAGGCGTCGTGTTCTCGACCTTGCTGGTCGTTTGGCTTAGTGTCCTGCTGGTCCGCCTGCTGGGCGAGGCCGCTAACGGAACCATAGGCGCCGACGTTGTTTTCGGCCTGGCGACTTTTTCCAGTATCACCGCCTTGCCGGTGATACTGGCCGTATCTCTTTTTATTGCGGTATTGACCACGGTGACGCGTAATTTCCGCGAGTCGGAAATGGTGGTGTGGTTTGCCAGCGGCTTGTCGCTGAAGGATTGGGTGGGGCCGGTGCTGCGTTGCGCGGTGCCGGTGGCGGTGGTGATCGCCGTGCTGACGCTGATGGCTTCGCCCTGGGCCTATCGCCAGATCAGCGAGTACAGGCAGCGCTACGAGCAGCGGTCCGATTTGTCCAAGGTGACGGCGGGGCAGTTCATCGAAACCGAAGACGGCGCCAGGGTGTTTTTCGCCGAGGAACCCACCCGGCCGGGCGAGGAAATGGGCAATGTGATCGCCAGGGTGATCGATCCGGAATGGCTCAGTGTGATTACGGCCGAAAGCGCGCGCATACAGAACGAAAAGAATGGGGATCGCTTCCTGGTGCTTAGCGAGGGCCATCGCTACGATTTGAAGCCGGGCAAGCCGGATTTCCGGATGATCGATTTCGAGCGCTATGGTTTCCGGTTGGAAAGCAAGGCCAGCGCCAGTTCGATCGATGCGGTCCGGCAGATGGCGGAAAGCGAGATCAAGGCGCGGCCGACGGCGCAGCTTTTCACGGACGACAACGACAATGCGCGTTCGCAGATCATGTGGCGGCTGGCTTTGCCCCTGGCTGCGCTGAATCTGGCTTTGCTGGCGATACCTCTTGGGGCGGTGAACCCCCGCCTGGGCCGGTCGGGGGATTTCCTTATCGCGGGCCTGGTAGGGTTGTTGTATATGAACCTGATCAATCTGTCGCGGGGCTGGATAGGGAAGGGGCAACTGAGCTTCGGCGTGGGGGTGTGGTTGATTCATGCGCTGTTTACGGCGCTGATGATGTACATGATGTGGCGGAAGCTTAGGGTTAAGGCGCCTAAGGAGCCGAAGGGCCAGCGGGGCGTCGCGGCTTAGCTTGGTATGTAAGATTGATTGCCTTGTAGGCTTTCGGTTCTCAGGTTTCTTAAACGGCGTGGCGAGCAGGCCGGGGCCCTGCTCCCATCGCTTCGGCCCCTACGGGGCTGCCCTTGCCCTCGCTTCGCAGCGGGGTACGGGCGTGAACTCATGAAATTAGCAGCCCCCGGCTGCTAATTTCATTCAGACAGCACGCCCTCTTACGCCCCCGCTGCGAAACGAGGGCTGCGGCTTGCTCAAAGGTCGCCTGGCCCCGGCCTGCCCGCCACGCCTTGAAGTTTCATTACGCGTTGAGGTTCCCGCTTCGTGGAGCTTCATTCGGTTGTGAGTCGCGTTACGGCCTGGCTCCAGGTTCTGTTAGGTCAGGCTTGATATCAAGACTGAGTTGATCTTGTAACGGCCGATTTCGGCTGCGGATTCAACCGGTGGATGCAACATACTAGACGCTACATAAGCAGAAGGAGTGTTGCATTCTCGGCGTCCGACTCATATTTTATTTAACTACGGTTGAACCATTCAATCGCATCTGCGCCGGCAGGAATTCGAAATGCAGTCGAACTGTCTTGCACCTTTTGCCAAACAACTTCTGCAACGTCAATCGCATACGTAACCGAACCTTTGTAGTTTTGAAAGCCCGATAATACCGAGCCCATAGTAGGCGCGTAATCATCTGGAAACGTGTCCGCGATTCTCGCATGCGCATTGGTGGCAAAGGCGGTTTCCGGTGCCATGCCAGGTAGCACCACGCCAACCCGAATATTGAATTCCTTTAGCTCCAGTGCCAAGGATTCGGTAAATGCGACAACCGCTGCTTTGCTGGCGGTGTAGACCGGTAGCAGGGGCAATGCTACTAGCGTTACGGACGAAGCTATATTGACGACAACACCTGCTCTACGTGCGCGAAATTGGGGCAGAACAGCTTGTGTCATTGCCATCGTGCCGAAGGTATTCGTCTCAAAGACATCGCGTACCGCATCCATCGATGTGCTTTCGAATGGCCCCAACATTCCAACACCTGCATTGTTCACTAAGACGTCGATAGGTCCAGCTTCCTCGACTGCACGACGGATACTCTCAGCATCAGTCACGTCTAATTTCAGAATGCGCAAATGCTCAGACTTCGGCAAAACTTCGTCGCGCGGTGTACGCATGGTGGCGATGACTTTCCAATTGCGGTCCAAAAAGTATTTAGCGATTTCCAAGCCGAATCCGGAAGAGCAGCCAGTGATTAAAACGGTTTTCATGTCAATCCTTTTCTTCATGAGAAGCACAACGATAGCCGTCATCCATCAAACCATCTACAATAGAAAGTCCTAATTTTGTTCGCAGGAGTCCGATATGGTTGACCCCCTGACATCCGTCGTCACACTTCTTCAGCCGAAAATGGCGTATTCGAAAATTGTGACGGGGGCTGGGCGTTGGGGCTTGCGTGGCGAATTTGACCAAGCACCTTTGTTCTGTTGCGTCGTGCTAGAAGGGAAATTGCGCTACACGGTAGATGGTGTAGCGCTTGTAGTCGAGGCTGGTGATTTTGTACTAATCCCGGCTTTGTCGAAATTCTCGGCGTCTAGTTTCGAAGTCCCTTCCGACCATGAATGGCAGTCGGAACCTGAACTGCTAGAAAACGGCGAACACCGCAATGGCTTGCTATCGGGTGAAGCCGACGTAAGAACGCTGGTCGGCTTTTGTAATTTGACTTCACCAGATTCCGCTTTGCTGTTAACGCTGCTGCCCAAGCTCGTACACATTCGGGGCGACCTTCGATTGTCGTCGCTAGTTCAGTTGGTCATCGATGAGTCTCGCTCGCAACGGCCCGCCAAGGAAGTAGTGCTGGAACGGCTGCTAGAGGTGCTCCTGATTGAAGCGCTACGCTCGTCGAACAATGCAGCGACGTCACAGGGCCTCTTGCGCGGACTCGCCGATATCCGGTTGGCGAGCGCACTTCGACGTATCCATGAGAATCCGGAAGAGCGATGGACCGTTGCGCTATTGGCGAAAGAATCGGCGATGTCACGTTCCACTTTTTTTGAGCGATTCAGCGTGGCCTTGGGCGTCACCCCAATGGAGTACCTTCTTTCGTGGCGGATGGCGTTGGCTAGAAATTTTCTTCAACATAAAAAAACAATTGCAGAAGTGGCCGCTCTGGTCGGATACAGTTCATCAAGCACTTTTACCGTCGCCTTCGCTCGGCACACGGGCATGCCGCCAGGTCGATATTCTAAATCGCGGCAAAACACAGGCGAGGATATCTCCGATATGGAAATCGCAGCATCGTGAATTCTTCACTTGCGTGCACTATCGGCCATATGCGGACAAAAGATAAAAGGCGACCATTAGGCCGCCTTTTATCTTAGATTTTCTCTAATTACATTAGCGCTGCCGAATAATTTGGCCGCGTCAATGATCAAAGCTGACCGTTGGCAAGCAATTCACGCGTCCGTTTCAATGTCGACAGCAACGCTGCTTTGTAACCCGTCTCACTATCGAACTGCGCCTGTTCAGTCTTTTCCTCGGGGCCGTTTGGCGCTTTGCCACGCAGACCGAGGTAGCAATAAAAACGAAGCTGTAGGGAACCAGATTCATCCTCGAACAGTTCGTTGATGATCGCCCCCTCGCGTGGGCCGGTGACCTGGAAAAATGTCACTTTGCTGTCGGCTTCAAAAGTGATGATCTCGCGCAGCTCTTGCCCCGCAATCGTCGCTTCGCGCACAATGTGCGTCTTGCTTTCCTCAACAAGGTCGCAACGGGTGCACAGGCCGGGCGGTAAAAACTGACGGGCGTCGCGGGCCTTAAGCTGGAGCCCTGCCCACGTCTGGGCACGGGTCAATTTGGTTTCTCCGTCGGGGTTCACCGGGACGGTAGCAGTTGAATAAATCATGATGGATCTCCTTGTGATCAAGAATTACTTGCTTAGTGGTTAGGCCGCAGGCGTAATTTCAGTAGCAAAGTTGCGATAGGAATGCAAAGGGCGGCCCAGGAGCTCGGTCAGACGCTCAACGTCGCCAGTCTCCGGAATCATGCCGTCGCTGACATAGCGTTCTGCCATGAGACGCATCTCGTAGGCCATCCACTTAGGCAAGAAGGCCGCCAGATTTTGCTCAAACGCGGTTGGATCATCGCCACCATATGCAACTGGACGCTGCAAGATATCGGACCAGATCCCAGCCACATCCGACCCAGTCAATGTATCCGGGCCAACCAGATTGATTGTTTCGTTCGGCAGCTTGCCTGGTGCTTGTTCGCGTCGGATCAGCTCAATTGCGGCGACCTCTGCAATGTCACGCGCATCAACCATGGCCAGACCTTTGCTTCCAATCGGCATCGGATAGACGCCGTGGTTGAAGATGACGTCCTTGATCATATGTTCGTTGTCAATGAAATAGGCCGGACGCAGGATGGTGGCGCTAAAGCCCATCTGTTCGATCATCCGCTCGGCGCCCAGCTTCACTGCGAAATGCGGCACGTTCACAAATCGATCACTGTGAAGCACCGATAGATACACGACCCGATCAACGCCTGATTCGCGGGCAATGTTCAATGTAATAAGTGCTTGTGTGAATTCATCTGCAGCTACCGCATTGAGGAGAAACAGCGTGCTGACGCCCTTGAATGCGGTGCGAAGCGAGTCGATATCGAGCAGGTCGCCCTTTACCACTTCCCCGCTAGCGGGGAAGCTGGCTTTAGCAGGATCGCGGACGAGAACGCGGACGTTGGCGCCACGCTTGATGAGTTGTTGGACTACTTGATTGCCGACCCGACCGGTGGCGCCTGTAACGAGGATTGCCATGGTGTTTCTCCTGAGTGGTGATTGAAAGACAGCTGAATCTTAGTTGTTCCAACATCGATCCGATAGATGATATATTTGGACACCTTGTCTCATTGATGGAACACATGGATTTACTAGCTCTTGCCGACTTCAACCTCGTAGCCCGCCACGGAGGGTTTGGTAAGGCAGCACGCGCCACAGGCCGTCCCAAAGCGACGCTATCCCGCAGGGTTGTGGAACTTGAAGGTAGCCTCGGCTTGCGCCTGCTTGAACGAGGAGCCCACTCCCTAAAACTTACAGAAGAAGGCCGTGCGCTCTATGAGCGAACGGCAGTATTACTGACGGAGATTGATGAGGCGGCAGCCGCGATTGCATCGGGAGGAGAAAAGCCACAAGGCAGGCTACGAATCAGCGCGCCCCTTCTTTTTTCGCAAGCTGCAATGGGTAAACTGGCGGCCCAATTTGCGGTGAAGTATCCAGATGTTCGGTTGGAGGTGACAACCGAGGATCGCTCCGTCGACATGATTGACGAAGGGTATGACATTGTCATCCGGGTCAATCCGAATTCGGACGAAAATCTGATCGGAAGAATCTTTTTGCGTGATCGATTGGTTGTAGTCGCCCATCCGGAGTTGGTTAGACCTAGCAAAAATTTGCCTGTGCATGCAGTTGTGCGCGGGACGGGCGACCAGGCTGCAAACTGGAGTATCACAACACCAACAGGTAAATCAAGTATCGCCGTTGAGCCAGTCCTCCACTTGTCATCGCTCTTCATGGTCCGCGATGCAGTTCGCTTAGGTACCGGTGCTGCATGTCTTCCCTTGTCCCTAGTGAGCCATGATTTAGCTGCCGGCAAACTAGTAGCTTGGGGCGATGTAGACGGGCCAGATATCGCTCTATGGGCGCTTTATCCCTCTCGGCGATTGTTGAGTGCGCGCGTATCCACTTTCCTTAGCCATTTGAAGGAAGCGTTTCCAAAAGGGACACCCGACGAATTAGCCTTTTATATCGCGGAGTAGGTAAACGCACGCAATAAGCCAGCGTGTATACCTCAAACGTCCGCTTTGGGGTCGATAAGCGACATGTTGATAGGCTGCCTCCAGCCAAAACCGGCCGGCCGCTTCCCCAACGGACTTGTCGAAATTTAAATACTCATTAACACTGCACCGGCAAGAAGCAAACCCGCTGCCGTCATCCTCTGAAAGCTGAAGGGTTGTACTGCCATTTCAAACCAGCCAAGGCGATCCAATGCCATAGCGGCGGTCACCTGCCCTGCCATGACCAACGCAATCATGTTGGCAGCGCCTATACGCGGAGCGACGGCAGTGGTTGCAGACAGGACGACAGCCCCGCACAGCCCTCCGGTCCAGGCCCACCAAGGAAGGCCGGTCATTTGCGATAGTCTTGGCCATGTTCGGCCGGACGCTAGCGCGACGCATGCAAGTATGGCCGCCACAAGCAATGCAGATAGGGCTGCCGCCCACAGGGGGCCTCCTATTGCGCGTCCTAAGCGAGCATTGACAAGCGCCTGCAAGGGAAGCATTACTCCGGCAGTCACAGCAAGAAGAAAGAACAACCAAGACATCGCTATTTCCCTTGCCGCTTGCCGAAAAAATCCACCAGCAGTTCAGATACGTGATTCGAAGCCTCTTCTGGAAGGAAATGTCCGGCGTTCAAGATCACGTCACCTTGCACATCGTCCGCCAAAGACTTCAATGCATCCACGATACGGTCTCCGACCCCTCGCTCTGCTCCCACAGCCAGCACTGGAATGTCTAGTCGCTTCTCGGCGCGACGGCGGTTTGCGGCAACTCCCGCGGGTGAAAGCGCTGACTGGTAGTAGCCGGTTACCGCTCGCAATGCCCCGGGAGCCGCTAGCTGACGCGCATAGATCGCGATGTCTTCGGCTGTAATTGCCCAGGGCTGAAGCGCTTTCGCGCGAAACAGCCAAGTTAGAAAAACCTCTTCGCGCCCAGCTATTAGTAACCGAGGAAGCTCATCGAGTTGGTTGAAAGAGAAATGCCAACTGCGCAGGTTTGCCTCCTCGGCGGGCAGATCACTGCGCGCTGCTGAAAGTCCCGGTATTAGAGCGTCAAACATTGCGACGCGACGAATGTCGGAGCGCCAATCAGCGGCCCATGCATAGGCGATCCAACTGCCTACGTCGTGTCCCACGACATCGATTGGTCCGTTCTCGAACAGCCCGATCTTCGCTGCAAAATGGTGCAGTTCAGTGGAGACTGTGGCCATATCGTAATTACCCGCTGGCGCGTCACTTTCCCCCATACCTCTAGGATCGACTGCAATGACCCTATAACCGGCGTCAGCCAGCTGGGGCATCACGTAGCGCCATGCATACCAGCTCTGTGGCCAGCCCGGAATCAGTAGAACGGGAGGGCCTTCGCCCCCCTCCACGTAATGAAGGTTGACGTCACCAACCCGAGCGCTCGCATGGCGAAATCGTTGCCAGAAATCCGTACGCATCATGAAATCCGCACCGACATGCTCGGCTTGTTTTGAATGAATACTCATAACTTCTCCCTAAAATGGAATTGATCGTTTCCTAATTGATGAAATTTTTTAGAGCAAGCGCATTAACTCGGCAACCATTCTGAGCATAGTGCTGGTGTCTGATCCTGTTTTCCCGAGTATCCGCATACCTTGTTGAAGTGCCAGGAGGAGCTTCGCCATGCTGGCGGCATTGACCTCCGTACGAATGGAACCGTCCATCTGACCTTCTCCAATGAGGCGCAGGAGCTGTTCTTCTTGTCTAGTCTGCTGTGCAGCGATCAAACCGGAAATCTCCTTGTCGGCCAGAGCAAGTTCAACGGCACTCTCAATAACCAAGCATCCGGTGCGGCCAGCGACTTCACTACTCAGTAGCGCATACTGAGTAAGTAAAACCTCGATTTTTTTCTTGCCGGAAAGCTCGCTGGCCAAGCAAGCAGCAATCGCCTCGCCGCGCTGTGTCATGTAGCGGTCAAGCGCCGCTAGAAAAAGCCCCCGCTTGTCGCCCCATGCCTTGTAGATGCTGCCCGACGTCAACCCCAGGCATGCATTCAGGTCCGAGATGGAGGTGCCGTGGTACCCATACTCGCTAAAGCGAGTGATTGCTTTGTCCAGGGCTGCATTCGTATCGAACTCGCGAGGCCGACCGGGGCCGACAGGAATTTCCGTTTTTTGATTCATGGAATTATTATAGGAAACAATCATTTCCTAATCAAGTGCCAACAAACAATTAAGCAGCTTTCTGCCGAAGGAAGCACGAGCGCTGGGCTCAGGGCAGGTATTGCAAGCTATTCGCCTCACCACGCAGCAACGGCATATTCAATTGCACGGATTTTTTCAAAAAGTCCCACAGGGCCATCACTCGGTTGGAGTGGCGCAGGTCTTCGTGGCAGTGCATCCAGAAGCTGCGGGTGATGACTATTTCGTCTTCAAGCACGGGCTGCAGGCGCGGGTCCTGAGCGGCCATGAAGCAGGGCAGAATGGTCAGCGACTGGCCTTGCAGGGCGGCGTGGTATTGGGCGATGACGCTGGTGCTTTTGAAGATGACGCGGTCGGTTGCGACGATATCGTCCAGGTAGCGCAGGCGGTCGCTGAACAGCAGTTCTTCCACATAGCCTATGAAGCTGTGCTTGCCCAGGTCGGACAGGCTTCGTATGGGCGCGCTGCGCGCCAGGTAATCGGTGCTGCCGTACAGCTTCAGCGAATAGTCCAGCAGCTTGGTGCACAGGTAGGGGCCGCGCTGGGGGCGCTCCAGCGAGATCGCGATGTCGGCTTCGCGCTTGGACAGGCTGATGAAGCGCGGGACGGGCATGATGTCCAGGGTGATGGCGGGATAGCGCCGCTGGAAATCCACCATCAGCGGTGTCAGGACATAGTTGCCGAAGCCCTCGGTGGAGCCTACGCGCAGGTGCCCGGACAGGGTTTGGGATTGCCCCAGGATGTCTTCGCGGGCATTGATCAGCGCGCCCTCCATCTGCTCGGCATAGGCGAAAAAGCGCAGGCCGTCCTCTGTCAGGGTGAAGCCCGTGGCTTTGGATTTGTCGAACAGCAGGGTGCCCAGCTCGCGTTCCAGGGCCTGGATGCGGCGTGAAACGGTGCTGTGCTGCACGCCCAGGCGCAGGGCCGCCGCGCTGACGCGCGAGGTGCGCGCGACTTCAAGGAAATACCGTAGACCGTCCCAATCGAGCATCGAGTTTGTTGTGCATTTTTTAGCAATGAATGTGCAAATATTGTCGTGGAAATAAGTTTTTTACACAACTACACTGCAAAAGTGCCAAGGAGCGGCGCAATATGGGCCGGACAGGTGGTTTTGCAGGCAAAACTATTCCGCCATCATGCTCCCAGATGCACTAAAACTATAAAGATCGGAGACTAGCCATGAAGAAATTTACGCTTACCCTGGCGGCCAGCCTTTGCATGGGGGTGGCCGCTGGCGCCGCCGCCAAGGCGCCGCCTGTAAAGATCGGCATCCTGACTGATATGTCCGGTACCTATGCCTCGATGGGCGGGCCCGGTTCGGTGGCGGCGGCCAAGCTGGCGATTGCCGATTGCCTGGCGGCCGAATGCAAGGGCATGGACATCCAGCTGGTGTCGGCCGATAACCAGAACAAGGCCGATGTGGGCGCCGCCAAGGCCCGGGAATGGTTCGACCGCGAAGGCGTCAGCGCAATAGCTGACCTGACCAATTCCGCCGTGGCGCTCGCCGTGCAGGGCATCGCCAAGGAAAAGAACAAGGTCGTGATGTTTTCCGGGCCCGCCACCACGGGCCTGACCAACGACAGTTGCTCGCCGGTGGGCTTTCACTGGATGTTCGATGTCTATTCCCAGTCGGTCGGCGGCGTGCGGGCCATGGTCAACAAGGGCGGCAAGTCGTGGTTCTTCATTACGGTCGATTACGCCTTCGGCCATTCGTTGCAGAAGGGCTCCGAAGACATGGTCAAGGAATTGGGCGGGACGGTGGTGGGGTCGGTGCTGCATCCCCTGAATGTCCCTGACTTCGCTTCTTATCTGCTTCAGGCGCAAAGCTCCAAGGCCCAGGTCGTGGCGCTGGCCAATGGCGGGGCCGACGTGGTGAATGCCATCAAGCAGGCGCGCGAGTTCGGCATTGTGGCAGGCGGGCAGCGCCTGGCTTCGCTGCTGATATTCCTGTCCGATTTGCGTGCGCTGGGGTTGGAGAATGCCCAGGGCCTGACCTATGTGGACGGTTTTTATTGGGACTTCGACGACGGCACGCGTGCCTGGTCCGATCGCTTCGCCAAGGCCTTCGGTGGCCTGAAGCCGACCATGACGCAGGCCGGCGTGTATTCCAGCGTGCTTCATTACCTGAAGGCCGTCGCCGCGACGCAGTCCACGGACGGCAAGGTAGTGGCCGACAAGATGCGCGAGCTTCCCATCAAGGATCCCATCATGCATAACGCGTCCATCCGCCCCGATGGCCGCGTAATACACGATATGTATCTGTACGAGGTGAAAACGCCGGCGGAATCCAAGGGCGAATGGGACTTGTCCAAGCTGGTGGCCACAATACCCGCGGCCGAGGCATTCCAGCCTTTGTCCAGCTCGACATGCCCTCTGGTCAAGAAAAGCTGAACCTGATCAGGGCATGTTCCATGCGCTTGTAATGGCGCATGGGGCATCCCGCGATGGTCTTAATTTGTATTTTGCATCATGAATGCGCCAAGGAGACGTAAATGAGTGCCGTACCCCGTATCCCGCTGCTTATCGGCGGCAAGCTTGTGCAGTCCAACACCACCGAGTGGCGGGATGTCATCAATCCCGCGACGCAGGAAGTCGTTGCCCAAGTGCCTTTTGCGACCAGGGAAGAACTGGATATGGTTGTGGCCAATTCCAAAGAGGCTTTCCAGAAATGGCGCAGCACCAGCCAGGGCGCGCGCACCCGCATCATGCTGAATTTGCAGAAGCTGGTGCGCGACAATACCGCCGCCCTGGCGAAATCGATTTCGCTGGAGCATGGGAAGACCCTGCCGGACGCCGAAGGCGAAGTGGGTCGGGGGCTGGAGGTGATAGAACACGCCTGCGCCATGGCATCCCTGCAGCTTGGCGAGTATGCCGAAAACGCCGCCACGGGCATCGACGTCTACACGCTGATCCAGCCTTTAGGCGTGTGCGCCGGCATCACGGCGTTCAACTTCCCCATCATGCTGCCTTGCTTCATGTTCCCCATGGCCATCGCGGCGGGCAACACCTTCATACTGAAGCCGTCCGAGCAGGATCCCAGCTCGTCGCTGATGCTGGCCCAGCTTGCGCTGGAAGCCGGCCTGCCGCCCGGCGTGCTCAATGTGGTGCATGGCGGTCCGGACATTGCCAATGGCCTGTGCGATCACCCCGACATCAAGGCAATTTCATTCATCGGCTCGACCCATGTGGGCACGGCCATCTACCGCCGGGCCTCCGAGGCCGGCAAGCGCTGCCAGGCCATGATGGGTGCGAAGAACCATTGCGTCATCCTGCCGGATGCCGATCGCGAAGTAGCCTTGAACCAGCTGGTGGGCGCCGCTTTCGGCGCGGCCGGGCAGCGTTGCATGGCGACGTCGGTGGCGGTCCTGGTGGGTGAGGCGCGCGACTGGCTGCCCGATTTCATCGAGCGCGCCAAGAAGCTCAAGGTCAGTATAGGCTCCGATCGCGATGCGGATCTTGGGCCGCTGGTGTCTCCCAACGCCAAGAAGCGTGTCGAAGGATTGATACAGCAAGGCGTGGATGAGGGCGCCGAACTGGTGCTGGACGGACGCAAACTGAATGTGCCGGGCTATGAAAAGGGTAACTTCGTCGGACCGACTGTCTTCAGCGGCGTGAAAGCCGATATGACGATCTACCGCGAGGAAATCTTCGGACCGGTGCTGGGCGTGGTGGGCGTCGATACCCTGGAAGAAGCGGTGGAGTTCATCAATGCCAATCCCAATGGCAACGGCGTGGCGGTCTTTACCCAGGACGGCGGCGCGGCGCGTTATTTCCAGAACAACATCGACGTGGGCCAGATCGGCATAAACATCCCCATTCCCGTGCCGGTCGCCTGGTTCAGCTTTACCGGATCGCGGGCGTCCAAGCTGGGCGACCTGGGCCCCAACGGCAAGCAGGCGGTGCATTTCTGGACCCAGACCAAGACCGTCACCGCGCGCTGGTCGGCTCATGCTTCAGGTGTAAACACTACCATTTCCATGAAGTAAGCTTATAACTAGAAAGAATATATTTTAATTTCTTTATTACATATAATAGCCCTTCCTATAGGGCTATTTTTTATGAATCTCCAGCAATTCCGCTTTGTCCGCGAAACGATACGGCGCAATTTCAATCTGACCGAGGCGGCTCGCACGCTCTATACGTCGCAGCCGGGCGTGTCCAAAGCCATCATCGAGTTCGAGGACGAGCTGGGGGTCAAGATATTCGAGCGGCACGGCAAGCGCATAAAGGGGCTGACCAAGCCGGGGCACGTGGTGGCGCAGGTCATCGACCGCATCATGCGCGAGGTCGACAACCTGAAAAAGGTCAGCGACGAATTCGCCCGGCGCGACGAGGGTGGGCTGACCATCGCCTGCACCCACGCCCAGGCGCGCTACATACTGCCCAGGGTCATACCGGCTTTCCGCGAACGCTTTCCCAAGGTGCGCCTCTCGCTGGCTGAAGGGAACCCGCCGCATCTGGCGAAAATGGTCCTGCACGAGCAGGCCGATGTCGCCATCGCCACCGAAACCCTGTCATTGACGCCGGGGCTGGCCGCGATGCCGGTGTATTCCTGGGAACACACCATCGTGGTGCGGCCCGACCATCCCTTGGCCGAACTTACGTCCAGCGCCGCCAAGGCGATCACCCTGAAGCAGTTGGCCCAGTACCCCATCGTTACCTACGATCACGCGTTTTCGGGTCGTGGAACCATAGACGAGGTATTCGCCGCCGCGGATATCGTTCCCGACATTGTCCTGGAAGCCATTGACGCCGACGTCATCAAGACTTACGTCGACGTCGGCCTGGGCATAGGCATTATTGCGGGCATGGCCTTCGATCCCCGCCGCGACAAGGGTCTGGTGGGACTGCCCGCCGGCCATTTGTTCGGAACCCATGTCACACGCGTGGCGGTCAAGTCGGGCGTATTCCTGCGCGACTATGTTTATGTGCTGCTGGAAATGCTGGCTCCCGAGCTTACCCGCGAAGTCGTTCAGGAAGCCATCGACAAGAGCCCCAAAGCCGACTGATCGATAGCGGCAGGGCGCTGGCGCCAGTCGGAAAAGATCGGGCAGGGGGATGCATGTCGGCTTTCTGTTGACAATGATAATAAGAATGATTATCGTTACGGAACAAACTTTCCTGTTCTGGAGCCATCATGTCCCAATTCGTCAGCGCTGTGGTAGTAGGAGCCGATCGCCTGGGAAATATTCCCGATCTGCTCAAGGGTCACAATATAGCCATCCGCCATCACATCAGCGGCCGTGATCCCTCTCATCAGAAAAAAACCTTGCAACTGCCCTCGGGCACCGAGTTGCTGATACTGCTTACCGATTTCCTGGGCCACAATGTCATGAAGACATTCCGCGCCGCGGCTCAAAAGGCCGGAATACGCGTGCTGGCTTGCCGGCGTTCCGTATGCAGCATGAAGCAGGCCTTGAATCAGTGCGGCTACTGTGAAGCATGTTCCAGTCCCCGGCAAGCGGACGGCGATCGGCAGATGAAGAGGGGGGCACAGCAGATGGCCGCTGAAGGCGGTGGCGGGCGCGTGGTGTCAGGCGGCCGCGTAAGGCCAAGATAGCTCAAGGCGCACGGGTTTCAAAAACCCCTTGCGCCTGCTTTCAATTGGACGACAGGATGTCCGTTGCGTTGTTGCTGGCCAGCCGGCGGGCGCCGTTGTAGCGCTTTTTCCAGTAGGCGATGTCCATGTCTTCGATGCGTACGACCGAGCCTTTGCGAGGCGCATGAACGAATTTGCGGTCGCCCAGGTAAATACCCACGTGCGAATAACGGTGGCCGCGGGTGTTGAAGAACACCAGGTCTCCCCGCTTCAGTTCATCGCGCTTGACCGACGTGCCTTCCCGGGCGATCTCGGCCGAGCGGCGCGGCAGCTTCAGTCCCAGCGATTTCTCGGCGGCGTAAATGACCAGCCCGCTGCAGTCGAAGCCCGTATTGGGCGCTTCACCGCCATAGCGATACTTGATGCCGAGCACGCTTAGCGCGGTGCTGGCCAGCGCCCGGGTGGTCTTGGGTGGGGTGGAGTAGGCTTGTTCCTGGTTCGAAAGATACTTGCCCAGGGGATCGGACTGCGTGTAGGAAAGGTAGTTGTCGCGTGCGATGCGGCTTGGATTGGTTTCGGCAAGCTGCTTGTTTGCATTGGTGGCGCAGCCGGCCAATACGAGCGTCGCAACAAGCGCCACAGACTTTGCGCCGCGCAAGAGGGTAGAGGAACTGATGTACGGGGATAGGCGAAATAGTCGTTGCGGCGGCATAGTCTTAAGGTTTTCGCTTGCGCAAAGCCGGCTTGCCGAATGTTCGATTTTGTATCAAATAGAGGTCAAATCGATAACATTTAACGGCAAGTCGCCACTAAAAAACAGCGGGTTTTACGCAAACTGAACGTGAGCAATCCCGGGAGTTTACCGGTTCATGCCATTGGCGTAAAGGAGTTTTATCCAAAAGCTGGGGCTTTACTCCATGCGCGGGGCGGGCTAGTCTATAGGCCGAAACGAAGCTCGACCTTCCTTATTCATTGTCATTAATTGATTCATTTCCAGGGAAACGCATGAAAACCAAGCCTGTATTAAGCCTTGCCGATGTCCAAGCGATTTTGTCCGCCGCCGAAAAACACGCGGTCCAGCATCAATGGCCGGTGACTATTTCCGTGGTCGACGATGGCGGCCATTTGCTGGGCTTGCAGCGCCTGGACGGCGCCGCGCCAATCTCGGCGCAGATTTCCCCGGCCAAGGCGCGCACTGCCGCCCTGGGCCGCCGCGAATCCCGCATCTACGAAGAAACCATCAATCAGGGACGCGTATCCTTCCTGTCGGCTCCTGGTCTGGAAGGCATGCTTGAAGGCGGGGTACCGGTTATTGTCGACGGCCAGGTGGTCGGCGCCGTGGGCGTTTCAGGCGTGAAATCCACGGAAGACGTCGAAATCGCCCGCGCCGGGATTGCCGCTTTGAAACCATGACGCAGCGCCCGGCTCCGTTATCGGATGCCGGGGCGGAACCGCCGGCGACCGCCGGCGATTCCATCCTGAATCCCGGGATAGGCAAGCGCGAGGTCTGGGCCTGGGCCATGTACGACTTCGCCAATTCCGGCTATACCACCGTCGTCCTGACCACGGTGTTCAGCGCCTACTTCGTGGGCGTGGTGGCCGCGGAAAAGTCATGGGGCACTTTGGCGTTTACCGCCGCCCTGTCTTTTTCCTATCTGATGATCATGCTGACCATGCCCTCGCTGGGTGCGCGCGCCGACGCCAGGGCAGGCAAGCGGCGCTTGCTCTTCACCAGCACGGTGGGCTGCGTCCTGGCCACCTTGCTGCTGGCATTCACCGGTCCGAGGGATATTGCCTGGGGTCTGTTTGCAATTGCCCTGTCCAACTATTGTTATTGCGTGGGCGAATCCATCGTTGCGGCCTTCCTGCCCGAAATCGCCCGGCCCGAAGGCCTGGGCCGCGTATCGGGATGGGGCTGGAGCTTTGGCTATTTCGGGGGCATGCTGACGCTGGGGCTATCGCTGGCGGTGGTGTCCTGGGCCAGCGCCAACAATGAGCCCGCCAGCCAGTACGTACCCTACGTCATGGTTCTGACGGCGGCCGTATTCGCCATTGCCGCCATTCCGTCCTTTCTTTTCCTGCGGGAGCGCACACCGCCCACCCATAGACCCAAGCAAGGCATGCTGGCCCGCCTGCTGGCAGCATGGCATGAAACCAAACGGGATTTCATCGACTTCCGCCTTTTGCTGATGTGCGGCGCATGCTACCAGGCCGGCATTGCCGTAGTCATTACCTTGTCGGCGGTCTACGCCACCGAAGCCATGGGCTTCACCATGGCGCAGACCATGCTGCTGGTTTTCACGGTGAATATCGCCGCGGCTGCCGGCGCCTTCCTGTTCGGCTACGCGCAGGACCGCATTGGCCACAAGCTGGCGCTTTCCATCACGCTGGTGGGCTGGATCGTCATGATAGGACTGGCATACGCGGCGGTGCAGGCCTGGGTGTTCTGGCTGGCAGCCATGGTGGCGGGTCTTTGCATGGGCACCAGCCAAAGCGCCGGCCGCGCCATGGTGGGGGCGCTGGCGCCCAGGCAGCGGCTGGCCGAGTTCTATTCCCTATGGACATTCGCCACGCAATTGGCGGCGGTGGTGGGGCCGCTATGCTATGGACTGGTTACCTGGCTGACCGGCGGCAATCATCGCCTGGCGCTGCTTTGCACCGGCTTGTTCTTCGTGGCTGGATTGGCCGTACTCTCAAGGCTGGATTTTGCTCGCGGCTCGCGGGTGCGCGATACTATGTCTGCATGAATAAATCTCGCAATTGTGACAATGTTTGATTGATTTTGCCCGGATTTGTCAGCATGCAGTAAGTCTGAACAGCTACGGTGGGCGGATAACTCGAACAACACACTTTAAAAAAAGGAGCCTGCAGCAATGTCGAATGAAATTGAATCGGTACTTATAGAAAACCGGGTCTTTCCCCCTTTCCAGAATTTGGTCGAAGGCGCCGCCATATCGGGCATGGCGGGCTACAAGGCCCTGTGCGCCGAAGCGGAAAAATCGCCCGACGCCTTCTGGTCGCGCCTGGCGCGTGAAAACCTGAAATGGGACAAACCCTTCACCAAGGTGCTCGACGAATCGGAAGCGCCGTTTTATCGTTGGTTTGGCGATGGCGAGCTGAATGTTTCAGCCAATTGCCTGGACAGGCACCTGGACACCCCAACCGCCAATAAAACGGCGCTTATCTTCGAGTCGGACGATGGCAAGGTAAGCAAGGTCACGTATAAAGAACTGCATGCCCGGGTTTGCGAATTCGCCAACGGCATCAAGGCGCTGGGACACAAGACCGGCGAACGCGCCATCATCTACATGCCGATGTCGATCGAGGCCGTGGTGGCCATGCAGGCCTGCGCGCGCCTGGGCATCATCCATTCCGTGGTTTTCGGTGGCTTCTCGTCCAAGAGCCTGCACGAGCGCACCGTCGACGTGGGCGCCACGCTGGTCATCACCGCCGACGAGCAGGTGCGCGGCGGCAAGGCCATACCGCTTAAGAGCGCGGTCGACGAAGCCCTGACCATGGGCGGCTGCGAGGTCGTCAGCCACGTCATCGTGTACAAGCGCACGGGCGGCAAGGTGCAATGGAACGAAGGGCGCGACCTGTGGATGCACGATGTCTGCGCCAACCAGTCCCCCGTCTGCGAGGCTGTTCCGCTAAATGCCGAGCACCCCTTGTTCATTTTGTACACCTCGGGTTCGACCGGCAAGCCCAAGGGCGTGCAGCATGCGGCGGCGGGCTTCCTGCTGTGGTCGCTGTTGACGGTCAAGTGGACCTTCGACGCCAAGGACAGCGATGTCTTCTGGTGCACGGCCGATGTGGGCTGGGTGACCGGCCACACCTATATCACCTACGGGCCCTTGGCGGCCGGCCTGACGCAGGTCGTGTTTGAAGGCGTACCCACCTATCCGAATGTCGGCCGGTTCTGGGACATGATCCAGCGCCACAAGGTGACCGTGTTCTATACGGCACCCACCGCCATCCGTTCGCTGACCAAGGCGGCCGAAGCGGCGCCGGAATACCATCCGCGCGAATACGATCTAAGCAGCCTGCGCATCATCGGTTCGGTCGGCGAACCCATCAATCCGGAAGCCTGGATGTGGTATTACACGAACGTGGGACGCGAACGCTGCCCGGTCCTGGATACCTGGTGGCAGACGGAAACCGGCGCCCATATGATTACGCCTCTGCCGGGCGTGACCCCGCTGAAACCCGGTTCCTGCACCTTGCCGCTGCCCGGCATCGCGGCCGCCGTGGTGGACGAGGCCGGTGAAGACGTCGGCCATGGCAAGGGCGGTTTCCTGGTCATCAAGCGCCCCTGGCCGGCCATGATACGCACCATCTGGAACGACCCCGAGCGCTTCAAGAAAAGCTACTTTCCGCCAGAGCTCAAGGGCTATTACCTGGCCGGCGACGGCGCGCAGCGCGACAACGATGATTATTTCTGGATCATGGGGCGCATCGACGATGTGCTGAACGTCTCGGGCCATCGCCTTGGAACCATGGAAGTCGAATCGGCGCTGGTGGCCCACGAGCTGGTGGCCGAGGCGGCCGTGGTCGGACGGCCCGACGCCACCACCGGCGAGGCCGTCGTGGCCTTCGTGGTGCTCAAGCGATCGCTGCCGGAAGGAAGCGAGGGCGACGCGATTGCCAAGCAGCTGCGCGACTGGGTGGCCAAGGAAATCGGCCCCATCGCCAAGCCCAAGGACATACGCTTCGGCGAGAACCTGCCCAAGACCCGTTCCGGCAAGATCATGCGGCGCCTGTTGCGTGTGGTGGCCAAGGGCGAGCCGGTCACCCAGGACGTGTCCACGCTGGAGAATCCCGCCATTCTCGATCAGCTGTCGCAAGCGCATTAGCCATGCATTACCGGCGGCCGGCCCGGGAAAATTGCCTGGGCCCGCCGCGGTGATGTATTGTGTCGCCCTGGATGTATAGACCGAAAAATCAGGCTTTGGCCTGATTTTTCTTTTTCCCCCGAATTGCGGAGCATATATTGAAATCGAGCCAGTCCGACCGGGGCGCCCTGCTGTTGATGGCGCTGACCGTTACCCTTTGGGGATTCAGCTGGATCATCATGAAGCACCTTTCCAGCTTCATCGGACCCTTCGATCTGGTCATGGCGCGCTACGCCCTGGCTTTCCTGGTTCTTTTCGCCATCTTGCTCGTGACGCGGCAGTCCCTGAAACTTCCCCCGTTCTGGCTTACGCTGGGCATCGCCGTCTTCCAGACCACCGCCTTTCAGTGCCTGTGCCAGCTTGCGTTGGTCAGCGGCGGGGCGGGGCATGTCGTCATGCTGGCCTACACCATGCCGTTCTGGGTCGTGCTGTTCGCCTGGATATTGCTGGGCGACCGGCCCACCCGCCGCCATCTATGGGCCTTCTTGCTGGCGGGGCTGGGGCTGTTTGCCATTATCGCTCCCTGGCAGGGGCTGGGGTCGATGACGGGATCGCTGCTGGCCCTGGCCGGGGGCGCATGCTGGGGCATCGGTACGGTGCTGGCCAAGATGATGTTCCAGCGCCATACGCCCAATGTGCTGAACCTGACCGCCTGGCAGATGCTGCTGGGCGCCATTCTGACCTGGCCGATCACTCTGGCGTTTCCCCAGCAGGATATCGTCTGGGAACCTGTGTTGTTCTGGGGAGTGGCCTATATGGCCATCATCGCTTCGGGCCTGGGCTGGTGGTTGTGGCTGTCGGTCGTGCGCCGTGTCAGCGCCACCGTGGCGGGCATGTCCAGCCTGGGCGTCCCGGTGCTGACCGTGATCCTGGCTTGGCTGCTGCTGTCGGAACGCCCGACCATGCTGGAGCTGATCGGCGTTGCCTTCATCATGGCGGGACTGGTGGCCGTGAACCTGCCCGGACCCAGGCGAAAGGCCTTGCGGCGCTGACGCCGCAAGGCCTTTCGGACTGTATTACATACCGTTGTAGACGGGGCCTTCGCCGCCTTGCGGGGCCACCCATACAATGTTCTGCGTGGGGTCCTTGATGTCGCAGGTCTTGCAGTGCACGCAGTTCTGCGCATTGATCTGCAGGCGGTCCTCGCCCGTGTCCGTCTTGACGAACTCATATACGCCGGCCGGGCAGTAGCGTGCTTCGGGGCCGCCGTATTTCGCCAGATTGACCGACACCGGGATCGACGCATCCTTTAGCGTCAGATGCACGGGCTCGTTCTCGTCATGATTGGTGTTGGAAATAAACACCGAGCTCAGGCGGTCGAAGGTGATCTTGCCGTCGGGCTTCGGGTAGTCGATGCGGGCGCATTCAGCCGCCGGTTGAAGACAGGCGTGATCGGGCTTGCTGTGATGCAGGGTCCAGGGCATTTTCCCCTTGAGCAGCCATTGCTCCACACCGGTCATGAGGGTGGCGACGGTGCGCCCCTTCTTGAACCACTGCTTGAAATTGCGGGCCTTGTTCAGCTCGGCGTGCAGCCAGGAATTCTCGAATGCGGCTGGGTAGGCCGTCAGTTCGTCGTGGCGGCGGTCGGCCACGATGGCGTCGAAGGCGGCCTCGGCGGCCAGCGTGCCGGTCTTGATGGCGGAGTGGCTGCCCTTGATGCGCGATGCATTCAGCACGCCGGCCTCGCAGCCCACCATGACGCCGCCGGGGAAGCAAAGTTTAGGCAGGGACAGCAGGCCGCCCGCCGTCAGCGAACGGGCGCCGTAGGCAATGCGCTTGCCGCCCTCGAAGGTGGGGCGGATGGCGGGATGGGTCTTGTAGCGCTGGAATTCCTCGAAGGGCGAGAGCCAGGGATTGGCGTAGTCCAGTCCCACCACGAGCCCCACCACCACGATATTGTTGGACAGGTGATAAAGAAAGGAGCCGCCGTAGGTATCGGAATCAAGCGGCCAGCCGGCGGTATGCACCACGAGGCCAGGCTGGGATTGCGAAGGGTCAACTTCCCACATTTCCTTGATGCCTATGCCGTAGCTTTGGGGATCGCGCCCGGCATCGAGCTGATAGCGTTCGATCAACTGGCGGCCCAACTGGCCGCGCGAGCCTTCGGCGAAGACGGTGTAGCGGGCGAGCAGTTCCATGCCGGGCTGGTAGTGGTCGGTGTGCGTGCCGTCGCGGGCCACGCCCATGTCGCCGGTGGCCACGCCCTTGACGGCGCCGCTGTCGGTATAAAGGATTTCCGCTGCGGCGAAGCCGGGGAACAGGTCCACGCCCAGGGCCTCGGCCTGCTCGCCCATCCAGCGCACGACATTGCCCAACTGCACAATGTAGTTGCCGTGGTTCTGGAAGCATTCGGGCAGCAGCCAGTTGGGCGTGGCGCGCGAACCCTTTTCGGTCAGGAACAGAAACTTGTCCTCGGTGACCTCGGTTTCCAGCGGAGCGCCTTTTTCTTTCCAGTCGGGAATCAGCTCGGTCAGGGCACGGGTATCCATGACGGCGCCGGACAGAATGTGCGCGCCCACTTCGGCGCCTTTCTCAAGCACGCAGACGCTGACTTCCTGCTCGCGCTGAGCGGCCAATTGCTTGAGCCTGATCGCGGCGGCGAGGCCGGCCGGCCCCGCGCCGACCACGACGACGTCGTATTCCATTGATTCACGTTCAGCCATGTAGAGATCTCCCGTATGTTCTGTCTGGTGCAGCCTGCGGCCCTATGCGGGCATTCGATTTTCCGGCCTAATTGTATTGCAGTCTAGGGCGGCGGGGCGGATGGGCGGCGACATGCTCATGCCGCCGCCACGTTATACTTGGTGCTGCGATACATTTGGCAAAAGGGGCGCAGGCCGATGCAAGATGTCGAATCGATTTCCGTGCCGCCGGTGGGCGGCGTCTTTCGTTGGTCCATGCCGGTGCGCTGGGGCGACCTGGATGCCCTGAATCACGTCAATAACGCGGTGTACTTCCGCTACCTCGAAGAGGCCCGGGTCCAGCTGTTCGCCCAGGCGGGCACCGCGCTTCCGCCGAACAGGATAACCCTGCTTGCCCATGTGTCCTGCGATTTCCTGAGACCTGTTTTGTATCCTGCGACAGTCATTGTCAGCCAGGTGCTTACTCGCGTGGGCCGATCCAGCCTAGCCATGGACACCCTGATTGAATGCGAGGGTGAGCCGGGCGTAGCCTATGCCAAAGGCCGACAGGTCATGGTTGGCGGGGCTGCGGAAACGGGTAAATCCATGCCCTGGACGCCGCAGGAACTGGAGCGGCTTTCCGCCTTGTTCACTCGACAATGACGCGGGCGGCGCCCGCTTTATGATTGATTTTTCGTTCTTTGCTTTTTTCGGTTCATCACTTACGGCACCAGCCCTTGCGGGCCAGTGCCATCGCATGAAATATTGAATAAGGATAGGAGTAATGGATAAAGTCTATGCAAGCGCCGCAGAAGCGCTCAAAGGCGCCGTCGCCGACGGTCAGATCATCGCGGTCGGCGGCTTCGGCCTTTGCGGCATCCCCGAGGCCCTGATCGCCGCCTTGCGCGATTCGGGCGTCCAGGGCCTGACCTGCGTCAGCAACAACGCCGGCGTCGATGGTTTCGGCCTGGGGCAGTTGCTGTCCACCCGCCAGATCAAGAAGATGATCGCCTCGTATGTGGGCGAGAACAAGGAATTCGAGCGTCAATTCCTGGCGGGCGAGCTGGAGCTTGAATTCACGCCCCAGGGAACGCTGGCCGAGAAGCTGCGCGCCGGCGGCGCGGGCATTCCCGCCTTCTTCACCCGCACCGGCGTGGGCACCATCGTGGCCGACGGCAAGGAAATCCGCGAATTCGACGGCGAGCAATACGTCATGGAACGCTCCATAGTTCCCGACGTTTCGCTGGTCAAGGCCTACAAGGCCGACCGCAGCGGCAACCTGCAGTTCCGTAAAACAGCACGCAACTTCAATCCGAACGTGGCGATGGCCGGCAAGATCACCATCGTCGAGGTCGAGGAAATCGTCGACACCGGCACTTTCGATCCAGACCACGTTCATTTGCCCGGCATCTACGTGCATCGCATCGTGCTGAACGCCAGCCCGGAAAAACGCATAGAACAACGCACTGTCAGCAACGCGCAAGGAGCAAAATAATGGCCTGGAATCGTGACGAAATGGCGGCGCGCGCCGCCCGTGAGCTGCAAGACGGCTTTTATGTGAACCTGGGCATAGGCCTGCCCACGATGGTGGCCAACCATGTGCCCAAGGGCGTCGAGGTCTGGCTGCAGTCCGAGAACGGCCTGCTGGGCATCGGCCCCTTCCCGACCGAAGACGAAATCGACGCCGACCTGATCAACGCCGGCAAGCAGACCATCACCACGCTGCCGGGCTCGTCCATCTTTGCCTCGGCCGACTCCTTCGCCATGATACGCGGCGGCAAGATCAACCTGGCCATCCTGGGCGCCATGCAGGTGTCCGAAAAGGGCGACCTGGCCAACTGGATGATCCCGGGCAAGATGATCAAGGGCATGGGCGGCGCCATGGATCTGGTGGCTGGCGTCGGCAAGGTCGTGGTGCTGATGGAGCACGTGGCCCGCAAGAAAGACGGCACCGAAGACCTGAAGCTGCTGAAGGAATGCAACCTGCCGCTGACCGGCGTGGGCGTTGTCGACCTGATCATCACCGACTTGGGCGTCATGGAAGTCGGCCAGACTGGATTGAAGCTGATCGAACTGGCGCCCGGCGTCACCGTCGACGAAATCCAGGCCAAGACCGGCGCCACGCTGGATGTGTCGGCGCTCGCCTGATCTTCTCGATGCGCAAGAGGATGGCCTGAGCAATCCCGCATGGCGGGACTGCCAGGCCATTTTTCATATGAAATCTATCGGCGCTTGTGCCGGGAGTGTGGGCGGTAGGAGCCTTCGAGCTTTCTTTGCTTGAATTGTCTATACCGTTCCTCGCTCCAGCAGGCGTTTTTTTGAAGGAATTGCCGTGAACCCGTCCGTTTTTGTCCAACGCATCCAGGCCTTGCGCACCGCCATGCGGGAGCGTAAATTGGATGCCTGCGTGGCCCTGTCTTCCGACCCGCATTTGTCGGAATACCTGCCCGAGCATTGGCAGACGCGGCAATGGCTTAGCGGCTTCGGCGGCTCCGCGGGCACGCTGGTCGTTACCGCCGACTTTGCCGGACTGTGGACCGACAGCCGTTATTGGGAACAGGCCGACAGCGACCTGGCCGGCACCGGCATACAGACCATGCGCGCCGGCGCGCCCGACGTACCCGGCCCCGCTCAATGGCTGGCAGATCATTTGGCGAAAGGCGCCCGCGTCAACATCGACGGCCAGGTGCTGGCCGTGCAGGCCCATCGGCAGTGGCAAACGGCATTGTCGGAAAAGGGCATCAGCCTGATCATCGATGCGGACGTCATCGCCGATATCTGGGAAGGACGACCCGCGCTTCCGCAGGGGACCGTGTTCGAGCACCTGCCGCCATTTGCCTGCCGCGGCAGGGCGGAGAACCTGGCGGCCGTGCGCGCTGCCATGCAGGAACACAAGGCCGCCTGGCACTGGCTGTCTTCACTGGACGACATCGCCTGGCTGTTCAACCTGCGCGGCAACGACGTTTCCTACAACCCCGTGTTTCTTTCGCATGCCCTGATAGGCAAGGACACCGCGAGCTTGTTCGTTGCGCCCGGCAAGATTCCCGACGCCTTGTGCGCAGCCTTGGCGGAAGACGGCGTAAGCGTCGAATCCTACGACCAGGCCGCCGGCGCGCTGGCCTGCCTGCCGGAAGGGCAGAGCCTGCTGGTCGACCCGGCCCGTACCACCGTGGGCACCCTGGCCGCTGCCGCCTTCGCCGACAAGATCGAAGCCATCAATCCATCGCAACTGCTGAAGTCGCGCAAGAACGCCGCCGAGGCCGACAACGTGCGCCGCAGCATGGAGCAGGACGGCGCCGCCTTGTGCGAATTCTTTGCGTGGTTCGAGGCGGCTCAGGGCAAGGAACGCATCACCGAAATCACGGTGGACGAGAAGATTACCGCCGCCCGCGCGCGGCGGCCCCATTTCGTCACGCCCAGCTTTGGCACCATCGCCGCCTACAACGCCAACGGCGCCATGCCGCATTACCACGCCACCGAAGAATCGCACGCCGTCATCGAAGGCGATGGCCTGCTGCTGATCGATTCGGGCGGCCAGTACCTGGGCGGCACCACCGACATCACCCGCGTCGTGCCCGTGGGCACGCCCAGCGTGGAACAGAAGCGCGACTACACCGCCGTGCTGAAAGGCATGATCGCCCTGTCGCAGGCCGTGTTCCCGCGCGGCACCATGTCCCCCTTGCTGGACACCATCGCCCGCATGCCCATCTGGCAGACGGGTTCTGATTACGGCCACGGCACCGGGCATGGCGTGGGTTACTTCATGAACGTGCACGAAGGGCCGCAGTCGATTGCGTACAGGGCGGTCGTCAATCCTAATATGGCCATGGAGCCCGGGATGATTACGTCGAACGAGCCAGGTTTATATCGGCCTGGGCGGTGGGGCATCCGTATCGAGAACCTGGTATTGGCCGTGCCGGCGGTGGAGACGGAGTTCGGGGAGTTTCTGAAGTTCGAGACCCTGACCTTGTGCCCGATTGATACGCGGTGTGTTGAGCTGTCTTTACTGGCGGAAGGGGAGCGGGCCTGGTTGAATCAGTATCACTCGGAGGTTAGGGCGAGGTTGCTGCCGCTGGTGGAGGGACAGGCTAAGTATTGGCTGCTGGAGAGGACCAAATCGGTTTAACTGAAGTCTGAATGTGAGTCAGCGGGAGCGGCGCATGACCCGCGCAGGATAATGTCCATGGGAACTTCGACCATGCGGACGGGCGCGCGATTATTTGCATCTTCGCGCAAGCGCTCTATCATGATCTGCGCCGCGAGGCGCCCGCATTTGGCGATGTCCCAGCGCAAGGTGGTAATGGGGGGCTTGTTCAGCCGTACGAGTTCTGTGTCGCCAATCCCGACTATGGAAAGGCCGCTGGGTATGGAAAGTTCGAGTTGATCGGACGCTGCGATAACGCCCGCGAGCACTCCGGTACCCAGGCAAATGATCGCAGTGGGTCGACGAGCGGTACGCAGCATGGCCTTCGCTTCATCATAAGCCCGTTCACCACCTGTGGCGTCAAGCATCTTTACCAATGAAGGCTCATAAGTAATGTTGGCTTCTTCCAATGCTCTGGTATAGCCGGCCAAGCGTTCACGACCGGGCCTGGCAACGTTGGGCGGAGTCATGAGGCCGATGCGGCGGTGGCCCAAGGAAACAAGGTATTGTGTGACTTGATAGGCGCCTGTCCTGTGATCGGGACCGACGGCATCACCAATACCGCCGACTTCCCGGTCGTGGAAGACTAGTGGCAGTTTCAAGGACCTCAGCGTCCCCATAGTTTGTTCATCAGTCTCGTCCGCAATGGCCGCGATAATTCCGTCCACCCGTCCCCGGCTGAACAGGTCGAGCAGGGCGCAATCCCGCTGAGCCCGGTTGCGCGAATTAGCCACCAGCAAGAAATATCCTTGATTCTCGAGCTCCTCTTGCACGTTGCTTAAAAAAATACCGTGTAGGGGATTGGACATGTCGGAGACGATAGCGCCAATTGTGTGGGTCTGTTTGGTTTTTAAGCTGCGGGCCAGCGCATTGGGTGAATAGTTGAGTTGACGAGCGGCTTCTTCCACCCGTCGCCGCAAGTCCTCCGATACCCAATTTTTTCCCGAGAGCGCGCGCGACACACTGCCCGGAGATACGCCCGACAATCGTGCAACATCAGCGATTGATGATTTTTTCTGAACCACTACTTATTCTCTCCCCACGCTCCCCGGCGTGATCTGTTTGTACATAGACATATCGTTGCGAGGTGAACGACCACGCATAGGATAGCTCGTAGTATTAACTAAAAACGGTTGTAGTTTTATCTATAAACATTAGTGATTTCACCTATAGCGATAGACTAAAACCGATTTTAGTATATGCATTCTTTATTCAAATTCAGGGCCTGCCATCTGTGCCGGTCCATCCAACGCATGAATGCACTTGAGACATGAAGACTATTACTCTTGGCAATATCAACATCGACCAATTGGTTGAATACGACACCATTTTCCTGAACTCTCAGTGGATGTATCACAACGTAGAAAATGAGATGTTGCTACGTGCGCAAAAAGAATTAGGTCCAAAGTTTGTCCAGCCAGGCACGCTCAAGCTAGGGCTTAGCTTTCACAGTTTTTTGATTCGCACGCGTGGAAAAAATATTTTGGTGGATACCTGCAACGGCAACCACAAGCACAGAGGAGAGCGCATGCAATGGCAACACATGTTGGACTCTCCCAACTACATGAACAACCTCGCCAATTTTGGATTGCGTCCGGAAGACATTGACATTGTGCTTTGCACCCACCTGCATACCGATCATATTGGCTGGAATACCCGTTTGCTGGACGGCCGTTGGGTGCCGACGTTTCCTAATGCGAAATACGTCATGGCACGTCAGGAGTTCGATCATTTCAATCGCTTGCATGCAGCCAAGCCGGATTACCCGGTGGGTCACGGCTCATTTGCGGACAGTGTGCTGCCCATTGTCGAGGCAGGACAAGCCGAGTTTGTCGATATGAACCACTTGGTCGAAGGAAATCTCGACGATGGAGTATGGCTGGAGCCCGCGACGGGTCACACGCCCGGTCACGTGACGGTTCATGTGAAGGGCGGTGGGGTCGAGGCCATTATGACGGGCGACATGATCCATCATCCGATCGTCTTTCTGGAGCCCACGTTGGAAACCAAGCACGATTTTGATAAAGAGCAGAACAACCGGACGCGGAAACGAGTACTGGAACGCCTTGCGGACACAAAGGATTTGTTGCTGACGGCGCATTTTATTTCGCCGACGGCCGGTCGTGTCTGTTCTTGCGCGTCAGGGTTCAGCTTCAAGTTTCTGGACGAGTGAACAGCGTCCAACCCCTTAAGGTGCTGACGGCTAAAGACGAATAGCCCGATGCGTAATACGCCGGACAAATGGAACCTTTATGAGTAGTGTTAAACAACTTCCCGATATGCGACTGGTCAAAGACCAGGTCGCAGTGATTACCGGTGCTTCACGGGAGCGTGGAATCGGCTTGGCCGTGGCAAAGCTCTTCGCGCAGCATGGCGCCAAAGTGGTCATTCTGGATATTGACGAGAATGACGCGCGAGCCGCCGCGGCGGGGCTCGGCGAGGGTCACATGGGTGTTGGCTGCGACGTCAGCAAGGCTGAATCCTGCAAGCAGGCGGTCGATGCGGTGATTGAGCGATACGGCGCGGTAGATGTGCTTGTCAATAATGCCGGAGTGACACAGCGTCGCGGCGTGATGGACGTCACTCCTGAAGACTACGATTTAGTAACTAATGTGGTGTTGCGCGGGACTTTACTTATATCCCAGGCTGTTATCCCGCACATGAAGGCGCACGGCCACGGCAACATTATTTGCATCAGCTCGCTTTCCGCCCTGCAAGGTGGTGGCGTGTTTGGCGGTGCGCATTACTGCGCTGCAAAGTCGGGCGTCTTGGGACTTGCACGCGCGATGGCACGCGAGCTAGGCCCGGAAAATATACGTGTAAACGCTATTGCTCCCGGCCTGATCCTCACCGATTTTTCTCGCGGGGCGAACCCCGATTCCGCCAAGCACGAGATGGCGAAAGGCTTTCCTTTGCGGCGCGTGGGCGCACCGGCGGACATAGCAGGAGCTTGCCTGTACTTGGCAAGCGACCTTTCCGCCTTCGTGACCGGCATCACGCTTGACGTAAATGGCGGCGCGTTCATTCGGCCCTGACGAAACACAATCGAGGAGACAGTCTCTATGAAGGCACTTAATTTACTTTTGGACAAGGCGGTGTGGGCGAAGGCGCTTACGGCTAACGCATTGGTATTGTCTTGCACTTTGGCCCCTTCAGCGGCACAGGCGGCTACCGATTTTCCGTCAAAGCCGGTGAAAATCGTGGTTGGATTTTCGGCGGGCGGTACCACCGATGTACTGGCCAGACTTCTGGCCAACGAAATGCCCAAGACGCTGAACCAGCCCGTTATCGTCGAAAACCGGTCGGGTGCTTCAGGAACGATCGCCGCCGACTTCGTGGCCAGAGCTCCAGCAGACGGCTATACGCTGATGCTGACGACCACCAGCGTACAAGGGATTACGCCCGCACTATACAAAAACTTGCCTTATGACCCGTACAAGGCGTTTGCGCCGATCAGCCAAGTAAGCCAGTCCGTCATGGTGCTGCTGGCCAACGATAAGCTTCCCGTCAAATCAGTAAGCGATCTAGTCAAGTTGGCTAAGGAAAAGCCTGGTGAATTGACCTACGCTTCTGCGGGTACAGGTAGTACGGCGCACATCGTCGCCGAGTACTTCTTCAAGAAGAAGGGGGTGAAGCTTCTCCATGTGCCGTACCGAGGGGGATCGGCAGGTGTTGTCGGTGTGATGGGCGGCGAAGTCGATGTGATATTTGACAATATTGCCTCCACTCGTACTCTGATTGATGGCGGCCGGATCAAGGCGCTCGCCGTAACGTCCAAGGACCGATCGTCGTCATTGCCGAATGTGCCGACCTTTGTGGAATCGGGGACACCCGACTTCACCATATATTCCTGGGGCGGCATCGTAGCCTCGGCGGGAACGCCGCCAGAGATCATCAAGAAACTGAACGAGGCCGTGAACAAAGCGGTGCAATCGCAAACAGTTCGTGAGGCTTTGCTGAGCGGCGACACAGAACCGAAGTCCGGCACGCCGGAGGAATTTGCGCGCTTCATTGCCGAAGAACAAAAGAAGTGGGCCGAAGCCGTGACGCTGACGGGCATAACCGTGGAATGAGTGCTGCGAGGCGGGATCAACGAATGATGGATGAAGGAGTACACACCATGGCGTCACCACGCCTGTTAAACAAGATTGCCATTGTCATAGGTGGAGGGTCGTCGAACCCGGATGGCGGCCCCAGCAACGGGCAAGCGGCTGCAATAACGTTTGCCCGTCACGGTGCCAGGGTTATTGTGGCCGATAGGATCGTCGAGGCGGCACAGCAGACTGTTGAGGAAATCGAGAAAGAGGGTGGCCGTGCCTTCGCCAGGCGGGCGGATGTGACGAATGCCAAAGATCTTGAGTCATTGATGTCCTGGGCGGAAGGCCAGTTCGGCCGTATTGATGTGCTGCATAACAATGTTGGCATCGAGGCGATCGGCGACGTTGTCGATACCACTGAAGAGGCATGGGATCTTGTTCATGATGTGAACCTGAAAGGAGTTTTCCTGTCCTGCAAGTTTGCTGTTCCCATCATGCGCAAGCAGGGCGGCGGATCGATCATCAACATTTCTTCCACTGCCAGCCTGCGCTGGTCGCCCGCGCGTTTTCTCGCCTATAACACATCGAAGGCGGCACTCAATCATATGTCCCGCATCATGGCGCGTCAGCATGCCGCCGACAAGGTCCGTGTCAACGTGGTTATTCCGGGAATGATCGATACCCCTCATATACGCACCTTGTACAAGGACATGTCGCCCGATGAGCTGCGAGCCAAGCTTGCCGAGCGCGATAGGGCTTGCCCGATGGGGCGTCAGGGTTCATGCTGGGATGTGGCCAACGCGGCTCTGTTCTTCGCATCCGACGAGTCCTCGTATGTCACGGGGACGCTGCTGCCCGTGGATGGCGGGCTGTCCGTCTAATCTATACCTTGAGGCTCATTCAACATGATGACTCTTTCACTCATCATCTCCGGTCTGGCGGTCGGCAGCATCTATGCCTTGATTGGCTTGTCGCTGGTCATCATCAACAAGGCAACCGACGTGGTCAACTTCGCCCAAGGCGAGATGGCCATGTTTGGCGCCTTTCTGTCGCTTACGCTTTTGCAGCATACAGGTATGCCCTTGTGGCTGGTGGTTTTGATGTCATTCCCCATGGGTTTTGCTTTAGGCGCAATCGTGCAGTTGATTGCAATCAGACCCGTTTCCAACGCTTCACCATTTAGCGTGCTAATTACGACCCTGGGTTTGTTTTTCATGTTCAACAGTGCGGCAGGCATTCTGTGGGGTTACGACCCTCATCCCTTCCCCTCCCTGTTCCCCACAAGTCCCATCGACTTCATGGGAATCAATGTGGCGCCTGCAAGCTTCGGGATCATTGGCATCACACTGGCCGTTATGGTGGTCCTCTATCTGTTCTTCGAAAAAACACGTTATGGAACCGCCATGCGCGCTGCGAGCATGAACAAGCGGGCGGCTCGCATGATGGGTATCCGTGTCGCAGGTGTGGCGACTGTTTCCTGGGGACTGGCAGCCGGCTTGTCGGTGATCTCTGCGGTGCTCATCGCCCCGCTTGTCTTTCTTGACCAGCAGATGATGGTTTCAATCATCTTGAAAGCGTTCGCGGGTGCGATTCTGGGCGGATTTTCAAGCCTGCCCGCTGCCGTGGTGGGCTGCATGCTGCTTGGCGTGCTCGAGACACTGTTCGGTGCCCACGTCTCCACCACCATGAAAGACAGCTTTGCGTTTGTGGTCATCATCGCGGTGCTTCTCCTGCGCCCTCACGGCTTGTTTGTCGCCATGCAAAGAAGGAAGGTTTGACATGACGAAAACCATTCACCATATTTTGATTCTCGCCGCGGCGCTCATACTACCTTTCTTCGTAGGGCCTTACGGTCACTTCGTGCTTTGTATGGCGGCGGTGTATGCCATGATTTCCCTCAGCTTGAATGTGCTGCTGGGCATCGGAGGCCTTATTTCGATCGGCCACGCTGGATTCTGGGCGGTGGGCGCCTATAGCTCGGCCATCCTGGTCGATAAGCTCGGCATTCCTTTTTTACTGGCCGTCGTTCTTGCGGCCGTAATAAGCGCCGCCATCGGCTTATTGGTAGCATTGCCTGCATTGCGCGTACGCGGTCATTACCTTGCGATCGCCACCCTGGGCTTCTCGCTTGTGCTTGTGCATATCCTGTACGAATGGGACTCGCTCACTGGTGGCCGCCAGGGCATGTTCGTGCAGCGTCCCAGCGTATTCGGGTATGAGCTTTCCACCGACTTTCAGGCGTATTACCTGCTGGTTGCGTTGTTCTGCTTGATGGGTTGGGTCGTTCGAAACTTTCAGAAGTCCCTGGGCGGCCTGGCCCAGAATTCCGTTCGGCAATCCGAACTGGCCGGTCAATGTTGCGGCGTGAACCTCACTTCCTCCACCTTTTTCATCTTTGCGTTCAGCGCGGCGATCACGGGTGTGTCGGGGGCGGTCTACGGCTCGGTCTTGGGACAGCTCAGTACGGATAGCTTCACGCTCGTTGTGTCGCTCAGCTTCTTGACCATGGCCGTTGTTGGCGGCATGAAGTCCTTCTATGGCGCGATACTCGGCGGGCTGTTCCTGGCCTACGCTCCGGAACTGCTTCGTGCCTTCGAAGAGTGGCAAATGTTCTTGTATGGCGCGCTGCTGATCCTGTTCATGCATTTTCTGCCAGACGGCCTCGTGTCGCTGCCGGCGCGGATAAAAGGCTTGAGGGGCAAGAAATGAGCAATGCGCTGGAAGTTAGAGGTCTTTCCGTATCCTTTGGTGGTTTGCGTGCAGTCGATGACCTGAGCTTTGACGTTCCCACGGGCACTGTCTGTGGCTTGATCGGCCCCAACGGCGCAGGCAAGACGACTGTGCTCAATTGCCTGACTCGTATAACGCAACCATCCGGGGGAAGCGTGAATGCTTTCGACGATGACATCCTGAGCCTGCCCATACACTCGTTGATTGGATTGGGAGTCATGCGGACATTCCAGAACCTGGAGCTTTTTGGAGAGCTGACGACGCTGGATAACGTCGCCATGGGTTGTGCGCATCTGTTCCGTACTAGCTATCTAAGCGAAATCTTTGGTCTGCCTCGGGCTCGGAAAGCGCGCCAGCATGCTTATGCGCAGGCCGAAGAAGTCATCGACAGGTTGGGCCTACGCGATATCCGGGACCAGGCTGTGTCCGAGTTGCCGTTTGGTACGCAGAAGAATGTCGAACTGGCACGAGCGCTGTGTTCCAAGCCGAAGATCATGATGATGGACGAGCCCGCAGCGGGGCTTAATGGAATCGAATCCGCCGAACTTGGAAAACGTATTCGGGCGATGGCCAAGGAATACGGTATTACCGTCCTGCTTGTCGAACATGACATGCCCTTGGTTATGTCTGCCTGCGACAAGATAGTCGTGGTCGTGCAGGGTAAGAAGGTGGCTGAAGGCACGCCTGAGGAGGTTCGCCGGAACCCCAAGGTCATTGAAGCCTATCTCGGCCAGGAGACGCAGTAATGCTATTGCAAATTAAAGATCTCGAAGTGCGCTATGGCGGCATATGTGCGGTAAACCAGGTCAGCCTGCAAGTCGAGAAGGGATCCGTACTGGCAATTCTGGGTGCCAATGGCGCGGGAAAGTCTTCTCTGCTGGATTCCATCATGGGAGTCAGTCAGGGGAAAGTTAATGGAAGCATAGTGCTCAACGGTAAGGAGATTCTAGGTCAGCAGGCGGACGCCATTGTTCGACGCGGTGTTTCCATGTCGCCGGAGGGACGGCAGCTGTTTAGTGGACTTACGGTGGATGAGAACCTCAGGATGGGTGGGTTCCTGCGCCGTGACGTCGACCAGTTGCAGCGAGACCGGGAAGATATTCTCAAACTTTTCCCAAGGCTGCGAGAGCGCCTGAAGCAGATGGCCGGCACATTATCCGGCGGTGAGCAGCAGATGGTGGCTGTTGGCCGGGCGCTGATGTCTGCTCCAGACCTGCTATTGATGGATGAGCCCACACTGGGACTGGCACCCATTTTTATCGATGAAATCATGGAGTTGATCTCCAAGATCCGTGATCGCGGCATCACCGTGATTGTGGTTGAGCAGAATGCGAGCAAGGCCCTTGCGCGCGCGGATTACGCCCATGTAATGGAAAAGGGGCGAATCGTTCTTTCGGGCAATGCCAGGGAAATGGCGCAGCGCGACGACATCGCGTCCGCCTACCTTGGCACAAAGTAAATGCGACCGGAGCGTCGTCTCATAGAGGAGATTTCATGAAGTTGACACGTAAATTGGTCGTTGCCGGCCTAACATCGTTACTGATGGGAACATCCGCCTTTGCCTCGGATCCCGGGGTAAGCAAGGGTGAAATCCATATCGGGTCCTTTCTGCCATTGCAAGGAGGCTTATCAGCCGGTGCAAATCAGTACAAGGATGGGCTTGATGCCTATTTGAAATGGGTAAACAAGAACGGCGGCATCAACGGCCGCAAGATTCGCATTTCTTTTGAGAACGACAACTACAACCCGCAGCAGGCCGTATCGGCCGCCAAGAAACTTGTCGACCGCGACGGCGTCTTCGCGATTGTCGGCACGCTTGGCACTACTAACAACCTGGCGGCCATTCCGTATCTTGCCTCGCGTGGTGTCCCTCTTATCGGTCCATTGGGCAGTCATCCCAGCATCAACACGCCTACCGAGCGAATCGTGTTCCCTATCTCTCCCCTGGGTACGGCACACGGCCGGTCATTGACGGAGTTTGCTCAGACGGACCTGGGCGCTAAAACGGTTGCGGTGTTTTACCAGGATGACCAGTACGGCAAAGAACTGATGCAGGGCGTGGAAAAATATGCCAGTGAGAACGGCATGGAAGTGGTGGGCCGGGCATCGTACGTGCCCTCGGATGTCGACTTCAGCGCTCAGGTGATGTCGCTGCGTGCGACGAACCCTGATGTAGTCTTTATGGCGGTGGTTCCCAAGCCCGGCGCTCTGTTCCTGCGTGAAGCCCAAAAGATAGGGTGGAATTCAAAGTTCCTCGCTCCTCACTTGATGGCGGATGACATCAGCCTGAAGCTGGGGGGTGACGCGCTTGAAGGCCTCTATGTAAACCTCTATGCGGCACACCGCTCCATGGATACACAGGTTGTGAGGGATGCGGTGGCCGCCATGGAAGAGTTTGCTCCAAAGACAGCGCCGGATTATTGGGCTTTCATGGGTATGTCGGGTGCGCATCTGTTCGTCGAGGCGCTCAAACGCATCGATGGCGAGCCGACGCGTGAAAATCTAATGGATGCGCTTGAAACGCTGGGCGATTATGACTCGGGCGTAATTCCACCCGTCATGTACACCGCCAAAGGTCATGCTGGTCCAACCAAGTTTGGTTTTGCCCAGGTCCAGAAGGGGCAGATCAAAGTGCTGAAGCACTGGGCCGACTAAGCTAGGGCATATCGGGCCGGATTTGAGTGTTCCCGGCCCGACTATCAAGCAGGCTTAGCGCCAGTCAATCGTGTCACCAGGAAGTGGATCGCGTCGTCTAGACGCTCACCCTGAAGCTCGATATGAGGGCCGGGGTATGCAACCAGACGCTTGTCGAGCGAGCCAATTTCATCAAAGAGTTCCGCTGTGCCGGTACGATCGAAGAACTCGTCATCCCACTGTTGGGTAAACCAGACCTTGCAACGAATACGCCGGGCGTGATCAATGAGATGATCGCTGGCGGGGTAGGTTGTGCTCCAAAGGCCAATGACCGCCGCGTGGATGCGAGGGTCGTCCGCAAGCAATGGAATGCCATAGGCCGTTCCCATGGAGACCCCAATGTAGCCCACAGGAAGTCCTTGAAAAGCGTTGTCTTCCAGTAAGGTGTCGAGCGCGGCAGAAAAATCTTTTGCAATTTCCGTATGACCTATACCGGCACGCCAGGCGTGGCGGAAGCTTTGCTTGGCGACTGCCGGATCCAGATTGCCGTCGTCTCGCCTGTCGCCATGCACCGGACCGTCGATAGCAAGGACGGCAATACCTTTTGGCAACAATGCCTCGACAATGGCCCGGATGGCTGGAGAAGCCTTGTGACCGCTGCCGCCATGACAGGCAAGTACGACGGCTTTGTAGCCGCCTTCCGGTTCCCACAGCAAGGTGGGTATAACGGTGCCGTCGCGGCGAACGTCAAGTGCTCTAGAGTTGTGTTCCATTCGATATGACATAGTGAAATTGCGTGTCCGAAGTAGATAGGCCAATTTGGGTGAAGATCAGGATAGCACCGGGTGCTGGAAATCTTCATATGCTCTGGACGATGCCTGTATCGCGCGGGGGCTATGGCAGTGCGTGGCGGCGATCTTTATCATCGAAAGCATGCTGTGTGCCCGGAACCCCGGCGTTGAATTGCCGGCGTATTTGCCTTTGGCCCAAGCGCGGCTTATTCATCCGATAGAAAACAAGTTAACCGAGAGACTCCCGTATGACACAAGTGAACCCCATCCCCAGCATGAGCGCGGAAGCCATGCAGTCATATACATCGTTTGCGCCGAACTACAGGGCGCCTGGCGAAGCAGCGGCGATGGCCCACCAGGATGCGGTACTGGCATTCTGGAACATGAAGCTGATCCCGATGCTTAGCAATGCATCGACAGGCGGCCGTTTTTCCGGGGCGGCGCTTGCCTGCCCCGTGCGTTCCTGCATAGGCATGGCCGAGCTTGCCGGCGTGGCTGTAAGCAATCCATATCGCAATCCTGATGCCATCGAAAATATAGTCTGTATCGAGGGCTCGATCGCAGTGGAGTTCGGCGACGGCTATGCCGAACGTATCGAGCTTGAGCGTTTCGACATGCTGTCTCTGCCGGCCAATGTGCGGCATCGATTTCGCAATCTGGGCGGCGCAACCGCCAAGTTTATCCTTGCCCTCAATGCAGGACCCGATAGCGCTTATCCTGCGGTGTTCGATGCGGCTTCTGTGTCTGACCAGGCCTCTGAAAGCGCATTGTCGGCTTTGAGTGTCACTGCGGACCACGACCCAGGCGCTACGGTAAATGTCGCAGGCCTCGAATCACGCCTTACTCGATTCAAGAAACTCGTTCCATATAAAAAGGGACTCAGCAAATCAATCGGCATTCCTCCCGAGGCCACTGAGATGCTGTCCGCAGGCTCGGTATTTCCGCTGATAGTGCCTGAAGGCCACGTCGGTCGTTCGCAGACCGCCCCGATGTTTGGCTATGGCGGCCTTTATATCTCTATCGCGGAGTGCCTGGCAGGCGATGACGGCCCACCACCCCACGCGCACTCGGACACGCAGGAGAACTTCTTTGTCCTGGATGGCAGTTGGGATATCACGACCGGCTTTGACAATGAATATTCCGTTGCAGCCAAGCCCGGTGATTTGTTTGCAATTCCTCCTCATGTAATGCGTGCCTTTCAAAACACATCGTCCGATAAAGCTCGCCTGCTGGTATTGATACAAGGGCCGGAGCGTATGAACGACCATGTTTCCTACAGCGCGTCGCTGGGTAAGGTCGTTGAAGAGCGGTTTGGCCCGGATACCATAGAAGCCTATAAGAAAATCAAAATGTCATTCGATGCCGAAGAGCGCTTGAAGGCGGCGGTACAGGCCGCCGGGGTGTGAGGCTTTGCAAATCGGCTCGCATGTCAGCTACAGGCGCTTGAAAGCTGGGTGGGTGCTAAGATTTGGGGGTTCTTGACTGACGTCTATACGCATGGCTCTGAATCTGCGCACCAGCCTTCAACTGTTGGCTTACCTTGATGTATTGATTAGCGAAAAGCAAGTCACCCGTGCCGCCGAGAAAATGGGGATAGGGCAGCCGGCGATGTCGGGGGCCCTGACTCGTCTGCGAGAGCTATTCAATGATCCAATTTTGGTCAAGACCAGTATGGGCATGGAGCCTACCGCACGTGCCCTGGAATTGAATAGGCAGGTTAACGAGGCTCTCCGTCTTATTGAGGGGGCAGTTTCAACAGAAGACAGCTTTGACCCCGCAGCGGCCAGTGTTACCTACAAAATCATGGCCTCGGAAGGCGTTGCGCAGCTTTTTTTACCCGCCATCATGAAGACGGTGCGCGAACAGGCGCCGGAAGTCCGGTTTGGGGTGGCCGCGGGTGATATTCGTTACATGCACGATGTATTGCGGGATGGCGAGTACGACCTTGTGCTTGGCTATGTCAGGCATCCCCCCCAGAACCTTTATCAGCTGCTGGTTTATCCGCAGCGCCTTGTTTGTATAGCGGCAAGTGACAACCTGAAAATCGGAAGCAAGTTTGCACTCGAGGATTTCGTATCACTGCCGCATGTGGTGTGGGGTATGGATCCGGTTCCGTTTCCTACCATCGAAGTGCTCATTGACGAAATTCTGTCGCAACGGGGTTTGTCCCGTAATGTGGTTTTGCGCGTGCCGAATGTGTCGATGTCCGTTTCAGTCGTGGCGGCCACCGACATGATTGCCGTTGTGCCTGAAAGAGTTGCCATGCAAGCGGCAGAAAATGAGGGCCTGCGGATATTGCCGCTTCCGTTTCCGGTCGATAGCATCGACATCAGCATGTACTGGCACGAGCGCTGCCATCGGGACCCAGCTCATATATGGTTACGTAACGTTATTCGTGGGGCGGGAGAGTCGCTGCGTGGTCAGGCGAATACGTCTTCGGTGCGCTGAGCATTCAATACCTGCAAGGCCCGGCGGTTCAGGGTTGTCTCATCCACTTCGGCCAGGCGCACTTGCGCCCAATCAGGAGTGGCACCGAATTTTCGGGCGAACTGGGCGGCCAGAAGTTTAGCTCTGCCTTCTTTCCCTCCTATCTGGATGCCTTGCTCGCGTTCGCGCCAGCTTTCCAGATGGATGACAGGAAAGGCGAAGTTCAGTGAGCAATCCCACTGCCGGTAGGCATACTACGGTGGGATGGGCCGTGAGTCCGTTCTAGCGCTTATGACCGTCTTGCTGAAAGCAACTCGTAAGCGGCCAAGTGTTTCGCAGAACACGTACCTTGCCACTGGGAAACACATGCTCGCGCATTGTTTGAGCCTCCTTCAGGCCGCTAGTATGGCATATCAATATCGCCCTTTCGGCCAGAAACGGTCGTCCGGTAAATTTCCGTGGTCGACGGCTTTAGGCTAAAGTGGCTTGTTAATATTGATCGAGGAAGGATAGGGTATGTCCGACGTCAGCAAGCTTTTTGATGACAACGCAGTGTACAGAACCTTGCTGGAGTCCACCAAGGCGATTCCTTGGAAGATCGATTGGGCCACGATGAAATTCGCCTATATCGGTCCTCAGATTGAGGCGTTGCTGGGCTGGAGCCCCGAAAGTTGGGTGAGCGTGGAAGACTGGGCCATGCGCATGCATCCCGAGGATCGCGAATATGTGGTGAATTTCTGCGTCACCCAATCCCAAGCCGGCATAGACCATGAGGCGGACTACCGAGCGCTGACCAAGGAAAACGGCTATGTGTGGATTCGCGACGTTGTGCACGTGGTGCGCAATGGCAGAGGCGAGGCCGAAGCGCTGGTCGGCTTCATGTTTGACATCACCGAACGCAAGAAGACCGAGCAGGAGCTGTTGAGCTTGCAAAAAGAATTGGAGGTCCTGTCATTCAAGGATGGCTTGACGAATATTGCCAACCGACGTCGCTTTGACAGTAGTTTTGAATTGGAGTGGGAGCGTGCGCGCAGCGAACGCCACCCGCTGTCTATGTTGTTGTTCGACGTGGATTTTTTCAAGCAGTACAACGATTTGTATGGTCACGCTCAGGGTGATCAATGCTTGGTGGATATCGCCCAGACGCTGAATTTGGCACTGGATGGTCCTCGCGATCTTGTTGCGCGCTACGGCGGGGAAGAGTTTGTCGTGCTGCTGCCCGAAGCCGATGCCGGGGTGGCCCGGAAAGTCGCTGAACGCTGCCAGCGATTGCTCCAGAAGAAGTCTATCGTGCATGCACTGTCGCCGCATGGCAGGCGCGTCACTGTCAGCATAGGCGCGGGCACAGTGGTGCCGGATGGGCAGGTCGGGCCTGCTGGCTTCATCAAAGCCGTAGATCAGCAACTATATGCGGCCAAGAACAACGGACGGCACCGCATTGAGCATGTGCAGTTCAAGGCCAAAGCGCCCTAGTTTGCAGTTGAGAGCCCTGCGGGTACAGATATTTTCCCTGTCATTCTCGGAGAGTCGGTGAGCTTTCGCGCAGGGCCGCATGCCGACATAGATGATAGACTTCCTTTGGCCGATTTCCATACCGCCGCCGTGACGTTCTAAACTATCAACATGACAGATTTCCCCTTCGATGCAGTCCTCTTTGACTGCGATGGCGTCCTCGTGGACTCCGAACCCATCACCAACCGCATCCTGACCCAAATGCTCAACGAGCTGGGCTGGCCTATCACCCTTGAAGAATGCATGCGCATCTTCACCGGCAAAGCTGTCAGGGATGAAACCGCTTTAATCGAAGCCCGCACCGGATTCCGCATCGACGACAAGTGGACCAGGCAATTCCGCCAGCGCCGCAACGAAGCGCTGGACCGGGATCTGGTCGAGATCGCCGGCGCACCCGAAGCCGTGCGCGCCTTGCATGAGATATTGGATGGTCGCATTGCCGTTGCTTCCGGCGCCGACATAAAGAAAGTCGAACTGCAACTGACCAAAGTGGGGATTGCGGATTGCTTCACAGGACGGGTCTTCAGTGGCCAGGACCTGCCGCGCAGCAAGCCGTTTCCCGACGTGTACTTGGCCGCCGCACAAGCCGTAGGTGTGGCGCCATCTCGCTGCGCTATTGTTGAAGACACCGTTACAGGCGCCACTGCCGGCGTCGCGGCCGGAGCGACCGTATTCGGCTATAGCCCCGACACTGCGGGCCACAGCGCTGCGGAAGCGTTGCGGGCTGTGGGCGTGGCACAGGTTTTCACCAGCATGGCCGACCTGCCCAAACTGCTGGCCGAATGGTCGCCAGCCGTCGTCTAGATGAAGTTGCACTGAAGGGACCAGCGGGCGCTCAGGCACGCCGCCGGGCTGTTGCCGGTGCAAGCAATATCGACCATAGCCATCCAATAGGAGTAGAGCGCTACGCGGCAATCATCGCTGCAAGCCTGTCATTCAAATTGGGTATCCCCGAAGTCGATATCCGAAACTCATTCTCCAGCACGCCGATGATGTCTTCCACCGAATCAAGCAGCTTCTTTTCGACCGAGCCATCCAAGCGATAGAACGAATACTGCCTGTTTAGCAAAGCATGCCGGCCGCTTGGCGCGGGGCGGGCCGCGATCAGGTTGTTGACGAAGTGGGAACTTGGATGCGCCGACGTATACCAGTTGCACACTTCGTAATCCGGCGGGTAGTGCCGCATCAGATCAAAGATATACAGATCCTGCCATTCGCCCCTGGCCTTGGTTTGCAGGCAGTAGGCATCGCCCCTGCTTAGCAGGCGATACGGTCCATGCGGGGTGTCCTGGACGGTATCGGTCACAAACCGAATCGGCGCTGTCAGGGTCAGGCCGCCGAATCCGGTGTCGGCAATGAACTGTTCGCCTTCCGCTTCCACAAGCAGCAGCATATGGCTGCGGGGGGTAAGGACGCCGTCCTCGGCGTTCAGGCGGACACGCGCCGCAAGCCCATCCACGGTAAATCCCATATTCCGCAATACATGCTGGAATACCGAATTGTGCTCATAGCAATAGCCCCCGCGCTTTTGCCTAATGAACTTGTCCAGCAATGCGTCGATGTCCAGGCTTACCGTCAAGCCGGTAAAAGGGGACAGGGCCTCGAAGGGAATGGCTTGGGTATGTTTGATGTGAAGTTCGTGAAGTACTTTCAAGCTGGCTTGGCGTTGCCCGTGGTACTGGATATGTTCAAGGTAGGCGGAAATATCAGTGTCCATTCGTGTGCTCTCACTAATTGAAAAGCTTCTACAACCAGTGTAAAACTTCAAGTCAACTTTAGGTCAAGAGTTGCAAAGTGCGTGCAGGCCTGCAAGTGCAACAGCCCCCATCAAGTTGTGCGAATGTAGGAACCGGAAACATCATGCCAAATAAATATCCAGTCAAGATCACTCCAGACGGCGAAAGCTATATGGTGCAATTTCCGGATATACCGGAAGCAATCACCTGTGGCGATACGCTGGAACACGCCCGCGAGATGGCTCACGATGCTCTGTTGACCGCACTCGAATTCTATTTCGAGGACTTGCGAGAGGTGCCTGCTCCATCCAGGGTAAAAAAGGGTGAACAGTATGTCGAGCTTCCCGCCAGCATCGCGGTCAAAGTTCAATTGCTTAATGAAATGGTCCGGCAGCGTGTCAAACAAGCAGAGCTGGCCAGGCGGATGGATGTCTCGCCAACGCAGATCAATCGCATTGTCAATGTGCGCCAAGCCACCAAGATCGATACGATCAACGAAGCCTTTAAGGCTTTAGGAAAACATCTCGAATTCGTCGTCGCATAAGTTGCAAAAACCACGGATGGGCAACGCTTGATCCTCTATAGCCCGGGTCCCGGGCCCAGGTTCACCGCCCGGTGTCGATCCACAACACCGCCCAATCCAAAACAACAATATTCTCCCCCGCCCGCCAACAAGCCGTCCCGTCCCGGCTATAATCCAAATTTCCTGCTCCTGTCCGGTAGCCCCGGGCATGTAAATTTACAATGACCAAATACGTATTTGTAACGGGAGGCGTCGTTTCCTCCCTGGGCAAGGGCATTGCCGCTGCTTCGCTTGCCGCCATCCTTGAATCCCGAGGGTTGCGCGTCACCCTCCTGAAGCTCGATCCCTACATCAACGTCGACCCGGGCACCATGAGCCCCTTCCAGCATGGGGAAGTCTTCGTGACCGAAGACGGGGCCGAGACGGATCTGGATCTGGGCCACTACGAGCGCTTCATTTCCACGCGCATGCGCAAGGTCAACAACTTCACGACCGGACAGATCTACGAATCCGTGCTGCGTAAAGAGCGCCGCGGCGACTACCTGGGCAAGACGGTACAGGTCATTCCGCATATCACCAACGAAATCCAGGATTTCGTGGCGCGCGGCGCAAAATCCGCATGGAATGGCGAAACCGATGTGGCTATCGTCGAGATCGGCGGCACGGTGGGCGACATCGAGTCGCTGCCTTTCCTGGAAGCCGCAAGGCAAATGAGCCTGCGCCTGGGGCGCAACAATGCCGCTTTCGTGCACCTGACGCTGGTGCCTTTCATTGCCTCGGCGGGCGAGCTCAAGACCAAGCCTACGCAGCATTCGGTCCAGAAGCTACGCGAAATCGGTATCTATCCCAATGCCTTGCTGTGCCGTGCCGACCGTCCGATTCCGGACGAAGAGCGGGCCAAGATTTCCCTGTTTTCGAACGTGCCGCTGGATGCCGTGATTTCCGTATGGGATTCGGACTCCATCTACAAGATTCCCGCCATGCTGCACAAGCAGGGCCTGGACAATCTGGTGTGCGATGCGCTGGCCCTGACGCCGCCGCCCGCCGACCTGACCGTGTGGGATCGCCTGGTGGACGCCATCGAGAATCCCCAGCACCAGGTGCGCATCGGCATGGTGGGCAAATATGTCGACCTGACCGAGTCGTACAAGTCGCTAAGCGAAGCGCTGATTCATGCAGGGATACACACCAATTCGAAGGTGTCGATCGAATACCTGGATTCCGAGCAGATCGAATCCGAAGGCACTGATTGCCTGAAGGGCCTGGATGCCATTCTGGTGCCGGGCGGCTTCGGCAAGCGCGGCACGGAAGGCAAGATAGCCGCCATCCGCTATGCGCGCGAAAACGGCGTGCCTTACCTGGGTATTTGCCTGGGGATGCAGCTTGCCGTGGTCGAGTTCGCGCGTCATGTGGCCGGGCTGGGCGGCGCCAACAGCACGGAGTTCGATCCGTCCGCACCGCATCCGGTGGTGGCACTGATTACCGAATGGCAGGATCGCGAAGGCAAGATTGAAAAACGCGATCAGACTTCGGACCTGGGCGGCACGATGCGCAAGGGCGCGCAGCGCTGCCCGGTCAAGCCGGACACCCGCGCCAGCAAGATCTACGGCAACGAAGTCAACGAGCGGCACCGCCATCGCTATGAAGTGAACAATGTGTACGTGTCGCGCCTGGAAGAGGCCGGCCTGGTCATCAGTGCGCGCACGCCCACGGAAAACCTGCCCGAGATCATGGAGCTGCCCAACCATCCGTGGTTCATGGGTGTGCAATTCCATCCGGAATTCACCTCCACGCCGCGCGACGGGCATCCCCTTTTCTCCAGCTACATACGCGCCGCCATCGATTACCAGGCGACGCGCAAGGAAGCCCAGAGCAAGGAATAGCCATGAAACTATGCGGATTTGAAGCCGGCCTGACCCAGCCTTTTTTCCTGATCGCGGGGCCTTGCGTCATCGAGTCCCGCCAGATGGCCTTCGATACGGCGGGCATCCTGAAGGAAATGACCGGCAAGCTGGGCATACCCTTCATCTACAAAAGCTCGTTCGACAAGGCCAACCGCAGCTCGGACAAGTCCTATCGCGGTCCGGGCCAGGATGAGGGCTTGCAGATACTGGCCGACGTCCGCGCCCAGCTGAATGTGCCGGTGCTGACCGACGTGCATACGATCGAGCAGGTCGCCGATGTGGCGGCCGTGGTCGATGTCTTGCAGACGCCGGCCTTTCTATGCCGGCAGACCGACTTCATCCACGCCTGCGCGGCCACGCTGAAACCTGTCAATATCAAGAAGGGCCAGTTCCTGGCGCCTCACGATATGGCTCAGGTGGTGGCCAAGGCGCGCGCGGCGGCCATAGCCGCCGGGGGCGACGGGCACAACATCATGGTGTGCGAGCGCGGTGCTTCCTTCGGCTACAACAACCTGGTTTCCGATATGCGCTCACTGGCCATCATGCGCGAAACCAATTGCCCGGTGGTGTTCGACGCCACGCATTCGGTGCAGCTTCCGGGCGGGCAGGGCAGCAGCTCCGGCGGGCAGCGTGAGTTCGTGCCCATCCTGGCGCGCGCCGCCGTCGCGGTGGGCATTGCCGGCCTGTTCATGGAAACCCATCCCAATCCCGACCAGGCCCTGTCGGACGGCCCCAATGCCGTGCCGCTGCAGCAGATGGCGGCATTGCTGGAGTCGCTGGTGGCCCTTGATCGGGTGGTCAAGGCGAAGCCCGAGGCGCTGTAGCGCTTTCGGTCATTCCATCATTGGAAAACCGTCGGGGCAGGCAGCCCCTGGCACAGGCCGGCGCCGGAGCCGGCCTGTTTATTTATTGTTCCGGAGCCGCGAGCGCCACGGCTTCCACTTCCAGTTCCAGACCGTAGTGCAATGCCGCGACACCCGCGATGATGCGGGCCGGCCGGTGTTCGCCCAGCCATTTTGCATAGTATTGATTGAAGCTGGGCCAGTTTTCCATGTCGGTCAGGTAGATGCGTACCTGGACCAGGTCCCGGGGCGTCAGGCGGACCGCTTGCAGGCAGGCCTCCAGGTTGGCCAGCACTTGTAGCGCCTGGGCTTCGAAGGGCTGGCCCGTCATGGGCTTGCCCTTGGCGTCTATTGGCAGTTGGCCCGAAATATGGGCCAGGCCCGCCGCGGTGCAAACATGGGAATAGTGGCCTCCGGGAGCGGGAATGGCGGTGCTGTTGGCGCTGCGGATGGCGCGCTTGTCAATGCTTTGATTCATGCAACTCTTGAATTGAAAGGTGAGGGCCGGGGTCGCCAGCCCTCAATGAAGGCTAGTCCAGGCTGATTCCTGAGCTTTTTATCACACTGTCGAAAAGCGTGAAGTTGGCATCGATCATGGAGGCGAAGTCCTGCGCCGTGCCGGGCAAGGGTTCTATGCCCATGCCGTTCAGGCGCTTGACTGTGTTTTCGTCGGCCAGTACCGCGTTCAATTCCGCATTGAGCTTGTCGACGACGGCCTGCGGTGTCTTGGGCGGAGCCATCAGGCCGACCCAGGAACTGACGTTGAAATCAGCCACGCCGTTCTCCTGGAAGGTCTCGACCTTGGGATAGAAGGGGGAGCGCTTGGCGGTGGGCACGGCAATGGGCTTCAACTGGCCCATATTGATGTAGCCCTGGACCGAGGCGGCGGAGACGAAGGCCAGGGGGATGTGGCCGGCCACCACATCGTTGACGGCCGGCGCGCCGCCCTTGTAGGGCACATGTACCAGCTTGGCGCCGGTCTTCTGTGTCAGGAGCTCGCCCGCGATATGCACGATGCTGGCTGTGCCCGAGGTGCCGTAGGAAAGGCCTTCGGGCGTTTTCTTGGACAGCTCGATGACTTCCTTCAAGGTGTTTGCCTGCACACTGGGGTGGGCCACCAGAATGATGGTGGAATTGCCGATGTTGCCGACCGGCGTCAGGTTCTTGGTGGGATGGAAACCGGCCAGGCTCTTCATGACATGCGGATTGATGACCAGGCTGCCATCGAGCGCCAGCATCAGTGTGTAGCCATCGGGTGCGGCGGTCATGACGGCATTGGTGCCGATATTGCCGGAAGCGCCGGGCCGGTTCTCCGCGACGACCTGGGTGCCCAGCCGCTTGGACAGGTTCTCGGCGATGATCCGGCCGCTGGTGTCCGTGACGCCGCCAGGCGCGAAGGGGATGATCAGGCGGATGCTTTTGCCGGGCTGGGGAAACTGGTCCTGCGCGCTGGCGGGGCTCAGGAAGGCCGCGCCCATGAGAGCGGTGGCAAACACTTTGGCGACAAAAGGTCGTAATGGGCTGTTTCTCATTTTTGATGGACACCGTAGGTTGTGGAAAAGTCGGCGGCGCGCAGCGCCATGCCGGCGGCAAGCCGGCTGAGCCAGCCCGAGGGCGACTCGAAATGGGTCATGATGGAATAGTGGTTGTCGTCGGGCAGTTCCCCATACAGGCAGTCCTGCCCCCGCTGTTTGCACAGGTTCGCAAAATCGCGGCTCTGCGCCACCCAGGCCGGCGGCTCGGCCGAGCCGGCCACCATGGCCAGGTTGCAGGGGCGGCGGGGGGGATGGCGCAGCGGACTCAGGGCATCGACCGCTTCCGGCCGCAAGCGTATCTGCTCGTTCACCGAGATGTGCAGTACTGGCTCCAGCTCATAGATGCCGCTGATCAGCAGTGCCGCGTGCGGCCCGGCGTCGTGGGCGGGATCGGACAGCGCGGCGGCGATCAGGTGCGCGCCGGCCGAGTGCCCGGATGCCGTCAGGTTCGAGGCCTGGCAGCCGAAAGCGCCGGCATTGTCCCGGATCCAGGAGAAGCCGTGCTTGACCTGTTCGACAATGGCGCTCACCTCGACTTCCGGACAGAGGTCATAGTTCATGACGATGGTCGAGATGCCATGAGGCGCCAGCGCATCGGCAACGAAGCTGTAGTCCGCCTTGTCGCGGGCCCGCCAATAGCCGCCGTGCAGGAAGACATGAAGGGGCGCGCGGGGATCGGCGACGGGAAATATGTCCAGCGTGGCAAGCGGGGATTCCCCGTAAGGCACATCCAGACGGCATGCCTTGCGCTGCGACCAACGCTCGCGCGTGGCCAGGCTCAGCGCCGAGGCCCTTGCGGCGTAGCGGTCGACCTCGGCCGCGGATATCGAGACTCGTGGATTGAATTGCTGTTCGATGTCTGTTTGCGTCATGGCACGGTGGGGTAGGGGTGGAATGGAAGTGAAAGCGTTGCGCGGCGGCCGGTGATCATTTGGCATCGCCGTAGACGGTCGCCCGCGAAACGCCAAGATGCTGGGCGACCACGGCGGCGGCATTCCTGATCTCCAGGAAGCCTTGCTGCTTGAGCGTACGGACCAGGGTCTTCCTGTCTTTCTTGTTCAGTGCGCGCGGGGTGGTCGCGAGCGAGGCCGAGAATTCGTCGATCTTGGCCCGCAGCAACGCGGCATTGCCCGGATCCAGGGTGTCCCGCGCGCCCGCGGGGGTCGTGGAGACAAGCTTGTCCAGAAAGACCGACAGACTCTGGAACATGCTGATATCCATGTTCAGGCAGAGCGCCGCCACATAGCGGCCATTGATGTCCTTGATGCCGATGGAGGAGCTTTTGACCTGCCGTCCGTCCGAGAACTGATTCGGGTAGCTGGCCAGAACCTGCGGATACTCCTTGTCCAGGATGCGGGCCAGGCCCAGCTCGGTCGCGGGATCGCCGACCTGCCTGCCTGAAAGGTTGTTCTTCAGGCAGGCGATGGCATGCTTGGGATCGGTCAGGTCATGCACCACGACTTCGCAGAAAGGTTCGAAGGTGGCGGCTATGCCCTCGGCGATTTTTTCCAGCTGGCTGAGCAGCAGGGCCTGTCCAGCGGTGTCTTGTGTTTCGTCCATTTAGACACATTATCTAAAACTATACTAAACGTCAATTTATTTTGACGGTTTTGGGGAATACCCTGAAGCCGCCGCTGTGGATGAATAGCGGCCGCTGTGCAAAGGCGCGTATGGCAGGGGGTAGACCGCCGCATGCGGCGGTTCCAGGGCGGATTCTTTCTTGTATAGTGCTTGTTCGTTAGTTGCTTCAGCTTTGACAAGAGTTTGCCTATGACAGCCTATGTGATCGCCAATGTCTTTGTGACCAATCCCGAAAAATACGAGGAATATCGCCGTTTCTCCACCTTGGCCATGCGCGCGCACGATGTGAAAGTGCTGGTCCGGGGCGGCAAGACGGAAACCCTGGAGGGCCGCGATCCGGGCCGCACGGTGATCTTGCAGTTTCCCAGCATGGCGGCCGCGCGAGTCTTCTATAACTCCGCGCAGTACCGCCGGGCCCGCAATGCCCGCGAGCGCGCCGCCGTCATGAATATGTACATCGTGGAAGGGGCCTGAACCTTTAACGGTCAACCCGGCTGTTACAGGCGCGGCACGAAACGCGCTTTGCCGTTCTTCGCGGCTGAAATCCTCCTTGCTTTACCTTGCTCCTTGGCAAGGCCTTTGCTAAAATCGTTGACTTATCAATGATTGATAAGTCCAAGGTTAAGCATGCCAGTTACACCCGCTCCCCTATCCACCGAAACCGGACGGGTGCTGTCCGTGCGCCAGTCGCTTCTGGCCATGCTGGGGCTGTGCTTTGTGACCATGATGGTCGCCGTCGACCAGACCGTGGTGGGCACGGCGCTACCCACCATCGTGGCCGAACTCAATGGCTTTGAACTGTATGCCTGGGTGGCCACGGCCTACCTGCTGACTTCGGTCATCACCATTCCCATCTTCGGCCGGCTGGGCGACTACTACGGCCGCAAGCCCTTTGTCGTGGCGTCCATCATCGTATTCATGCTGGCATCGGTCTTGTGCGGCATGGCCGACACCATGCTGCAACTGGCCCTGGCCAGGGCCTTGCAGGGCATAGGCGGCGGCATGCTGATAGGCACGGCCTTCGCCTGTGTACCCGACCTGTTCCCGGATTCGCACGTGCGCCTGCGCTGGCAGGTGCTGCTTAGCGCCGCATTTGGAATCGCCAACGCCTTCGGTCCGTCATTGGGCGGCTTCCTGACCCAATACACGGGTTGGCGCTCGGTGTTCTTCGTGAACCTGCCCATAGGGATCGTCAGCTTGTATTTCGTCTGGCGCTTCCTGCCCCATATACGCCAGGCGCAATCGAAGGATATCCGCCTGGACTGGCAGGGGGCCGTGCTGATTGCGCTGGGCCTGGGCAGCCTGCAACTGTTCGTCGAGCTGCTGCCCACGCAAGGCGCCAGCCTGTCCATGGTGCTGCTGGGCGTTTCGTCCTTGTTTGTATTCGCCGCGCTGCTGTACTGGGAAAAGCGCTGTCCGCAGCCTTTGCTGCCTTTGGATATGTTCCGCAACAAAAGCCTGGCCACGCTGTTCTGCCTATCGCTGTTCGTCGGCTTCATCATGTTTGCCTTGCTGTTTTATATACCGCTGCTCCTGCAAGGCGGTTTCGGCATGACGCCGCAGCAGGTCGGGCTGCTGATCACGCCGCTGGTGGTATGCATTACGCTGGGCAGCGTCACCAATGCCCGCATCATTGTCCGGCTCTCCAAGCCCAATCACATGCTTTACGCCGGTTTCGTCCTGTTGGTTCTGGCCTGTGTGGGCATTGTCCTGATGCAGCAGTCCACGCCGAAGCTGCTGGTCGTCCTGTACATGATCCTGGCCGGATTGGGCCTGGGCTTTGTCATGCCCAATCTGACCGTGTTCGCCCAGGAAACGGCGGGACGCTCGCTGTTGGGGATTTCCACCGCCATGCTGCAATCGGTGCGCATGATAGGCGGCATGCTGGGCACCACTATTGTCGGCACCCTGGTGACGAACTACTACGTCAGCGGCGTTCGCCAGGCGGTGCCGCAAGGCCAGGGCACATCATGGCTGGGCATGCTGGAGGATCCGCAAGTGCTGGTCAACCATGCCATACAAAGCGATTTCATGGCGCATTTGCAGCGCCAGGGCCTGCTGGGGGAATCCTTCATCGAACTGGCGCGGGTGGCGCTGGTGTCGGCGGTGCATCATGGCCTGGCCACCGCTTTGCTGGTGGCGGTCATTGCCCTGGTGTGGGTCTATCGCCTGCCGCTGATCCGTTTGTCGCGGACGGCGGGTGCGTCGCCGCCGGCGAGGCGGGAGGATGCTTCCAATGGCTGATATCCCCCAGTTGCAGGCCATACAGCAGTTGGGCCGCACCTATCGCGCGCTGATGTCGGCGTTTGAAGCCGACATCGGACACTCCATGCCCCGATGGCGCATACTGCTGGCCCTGTATCGTTCGGGGGAATGCTCGCAGAAGCAGCTTGCGCGCGATCTTCCGATGGACCCCGGATCCCTGACGCGCCAGATAAAGGCCATAGAACAGATGGGCTGGGTCGAGCGCCATACCGATCCGGGCGACAACCGCCTGACCAATGTGGCATTGACGCCCAGCGGCCGCAACGCTGTCCAGGATATGCTGCCGCGGCGCACGGCCTTCATCGAAAACATATTCGAGGACTTGTCGCAGGAGCAGCTGGCCCAACTGAGCGCCATGCTGCACACGCTGGAAGAGCGCTTGCGGCGGGAGCCGTAAAATTTCCCATCATTTAAACTTGATGTGGCCCGCCAGCGCTCGGCACCGGGGTACAATCGGGCGTTCGCGCTTGTTCCAGTCGGATTCAGCTCTCGCAAGCGCCTTGGCCAGCCCTTTCAGCGTAACCTTATATTCAAGCAGGACAGTCAAATCATGAGTGCAATCGTAGATATCATTGGTCGTGAAATTCTCGACTCTCGCGGCAATCCCACCGTCGAATGCGACGTTTTGCTGGAATCGGGCGCCATGGGGCGCGCTGCCGTGCCCTCAGGCGCATCCACCGGCGCGCGCGAAGCCATCGAGCTGCGCGACGGCGACGAAAAGCGCTACCTGGGCAAGGGCGTATTGCGCGCCGTCGAGAACCTGAACACTGAAATCTCCGAAGCGCTCATGGGCCTGGACGCCCAGGAACAAACCTTCGTCGACCGCACCCTTATCGACCTGGACGGAACCGAATCCAAAAGCCGCCTGGGCGCCAATGCCATCCTGGCGGCCAGCATGGCCGTGGCGCGCGCCGCGGCCGACGATTCGGGCCTGTCGCTATACCGTTATTTCGGCGGCAGCGGTCCCATGCAGATGCCGGTGCCCATGATGAACGTCATCAACGGCGGGGCTCACGCCAACAATACCCTGGATCTTCAGGAATTCATGATTCTGCCAATAGGGGCAAGCAGCTTTCGCGAATCGCTGCGCATGGGCGCCGAAGTTTTCCACGCATTGAAGAAGCTGATCAACAAGCAGGGCATGTCCACCGCCGTGGGCGACGAGGGCGGTTTCGCGCCTAACGTGGCCAACCACGAGGCCGCCATCCAGCTTATTCTGCAAGCGATTTCCGAAGCCGGCTACGAGGCCGGTTCGCAGATCGCGCTGGGCCTGGATTGCGCCAGCTCCGAGTTCTATCGCGACGGCAAATACCATCTGGCCGGCGAGGGCGGCGTGTCGCTGACGCCGCAGGACTTCTCCAACCTGCTGGCCTCCTGGTGCGATAAATACCCCATCATCTCGATCGAAGACGGCATGGCCGAAGACGACTGGGACGGCTGGAAGCTGCTGTCCGATCAATTGGGCAAGCGCGTTCAACTGGTGGGCGACGACTTGTTCGTGACCAACACCAAGATCCTGAAGCAAGGCATAGACCGGGGCATCGCCAACTCCATCCTTATCAAGATCAACCAGATCGGCACGCTGACCGAAACCTTCGCCGCCATCGAGATGGCCAAGCGCGCCGGCTACACGGCCGTCATTTCCCATCGTTCGGGCGAAACCGAAGACTCCACCATCGCCGACATCGCCGTGGCCACCAATGCCATGCAAATCAAGACCGGCTCCTTGTCGCGTTCCGATCGCATGGCCAAGTACAACCAGTTGCTTCGTATCGAAGAAGAGCTGGCCGAAGTGGCTTCCTATCCCGGCCGCGACGCTTTCTATAACCTGCGCTAATCGGCAGCCTGGCTCCGGCCGGGCTGTTTTTTTGTCCGATACATGCGACTTTTACTTATTATCCTGGTATTGCTGACCGCCATTACCCAATATCCATTGTGGTGGGGGAAGGGCGGTTGGCTGCGTGTGCAGGAGCTGCAAAGAAAGGTCACCAGCCAGCAAGAGACCAACGATGCCCTGCTGGCGCGCAACAATGCCCTGCAGGCCGAGGTTCAGGACCTGAAGTCGGGCAAGGCCGCCATCGAAGAGCGCGCCCGGGCTGAGCTGGGCATGATCAAGCAAGGCGAGGTCTACGTGCAGATACTGGCCCCGCACGAGCGCGAGCCGCAAATAAAGACCCCAGCCATACCGCAACGAAAAGGCAATTAGCCGGCACGGCTTTTCTGCATCTAGACGCCCGGTCAGGCGGGCGCGCAACACAACACGACCCCGCAGGCAGGATCGTCCGGCGAGACCGCCAGATATTCGCTGCCGGGCGGCGGGTCATTGCCCACGGGGATGTGCGCCGTGCCGCCGGGATCGGGCTGTATCGGAGCGAGCGGCAGGGATGGTTCGGGGCCGGCATGCACAGGGCTTTTGGGGCCGCCGCACTGGATGCCCACGCAGCCTGGTTGTGTGGGTGATTGCGCCAATGCCGTGCTTTGCCCTCTGACGATTTTCCCGCTAGGGGGCATGGGCCAGTCCACGGGATGCGACTGCATGCCCAGCGCGATTTCACGAACCAGCGGCAAATAGCCTCGCGCCAGCGCATGCTGGCGGTATGAGCCATTTTCGCTTCCCAGCATGCGTATCAGGCTTTTCATGCCCGGAAGCACCGGTTCGTGCAGATAGCTCAGGCGCAGCACCAGGGTGTTCGCCTGGAAAATCGAGGCCCCGGATGCGGGGCCCCGGCCCTGTTCCCAACCTTGTCCACGCCGCTTCAGGTCTTGTTCCTGCTGGTAACTATTGTTGATGGCGGCCAGCGCGCCCTGGCCCCGCACAGAAACGGAGCCGTCGGCGAAGTCGCGAAACGCATCGGGCGCGGGGGACAGGATCTCGATTTGCCAGGGCGGCCCGCCGGTTTCGACGCTGCGCTTGTGCAATGCGTTCTGCAATTTTTGCCGGCTGGCCTGGCTGGATGAGTCGGGAAAGAGCGGCAGCAGCGCCTGTTCGAAGGCCTGCGCCATGGCATCGGGATGGGCATGCCCGACGATGCCCGCGCGGCCGGCTTCAAGCAGAGCCAAGCTGGCCGCCTGCCGTGTGAAGAACCAGGCGGCGATGTCGACGCTGCCCAGCCCCACCAGCAGTATCGGTATGGCCACGATGGAGAATTCGATCAGGCTGGCGCCGGATTGGCGCGGCGCGCGGGCGCCTGGGATAAATGGGAAAGGACGCTTGAGGCACATGGACGCAATGTATCCATGCGCCGGTACGGCGTCGATTGTGGATAGTGCTTAAGGCCCGTCAAGGTGAACAGGTCCTAATGGACCGAATCGTCTCCGTCGTACGAGGTTCCCAGGTTGTCCACGAACAGGCTTGCGCAGTCGACCGCATCGAAGTGATAAGGCTTGCCGCAGAAATTGCAGACGATATCCACCTGCTCCTGTTCGGTCAGTATCTCTTCGATTTCTTCGCGTCCCAGTCCACGCAGCATGTTGGCGACGCGTTCGCGCGTGCAGGGACAGTGCCAGCGGACGTCCTGCGGCTCGTAGGCGATCAGGTTTTCTTCCCAGAACAGGCGGTGGATCAGGGTGTCGGTATCCAGTTCAAGCAATTCTTCCTGCTTGACCGTGGAGGCAAGGTGGCACACTCTTTTCCAGGTTTCGTCTGGCGAATGCTCGGTGGTGGGTTCGGTTCCGCCCTGGGTGGGCAGGCGCTGCAGCAGCAGGCCGGCCGCATGGGCGGAATCGGACGCCAGCCATAGCCGTGTGTCCAGTTGCTCGGAATTGCGCATATACGATTCGAGCACATGCGCCACCGAGTCGCCTTCCAGCGGAATCACGCCCTGGTAGGGCTGCATGCCGGTGGTCTCGCGGTTGGGATCGAGCACGACAATGAAGCGTCCCTTGCCCTGGGTGTTCAGTAAGGTCTGCAAGGTGCCGTCGGCCGGCACGTCGTGGCCTTCGCGCAGGCTGACCGTGGCACGCACCGAAAGGTCGGCATTGCATTCCACCACGATCAGGGAAATCGGGCCATCGCCCTGCAGTTGCAGGACCAGCGAGCCGTCGAACTTAATGTTGGAGGCCAGCAATATGGATGCGGCCAGCAGTTCGCCCAGCAGGCGCTGGACGCATTCGGGATAGGATTGGTGGACAAGGCCGGTCTGCCAGGCTTCGGTCAGCCTTACCGCCTGGATGCGCGCGCTATGGTCGGATAGCAGGTACTTCTTGAATTGATCTTTCATAGGCCGATTTTAGCCCATATCGCCCTGCCGCCATGGAGCGGTCAGGACGATGGAATCGGCCTATTTGCCTGATTTTTCAGCGGCGGCCACGCGCTGCTGTTCACGCGCGCGCAGCACATGGCGGCGGATTTTTCCTGTGCTGGTCAGCGGCAGGTGGTCGACGAATTCCACTTCGCGAGGCATTTGGTAAGGTGCCAGACGCTGTTTCACGTGTTCCTGCAGTTCGGCCTGCAAGGCGTCGCCGTCGCGCTGCCGCGCTTCAGGCTTCAGGACGACATAGGCCTTGATGACGGCGCCCCGGGTGGCATCGGGCTTGGGCACCACCGCCGCGTTGGCGACCGCCGCATGGCGCAGCAGGCAGTCTTCGATTTCGCCAGGGCCTATGCGGTAACCCGAGCTCTTGAATACGTCGTCGCTGCGGCCCGCGTACCAGTAATAGCCGTCCTTGTCGATGGAGGCCAGGTCGCCCGTAAGACACCAGTCACCGATGAACTTGGCCTGCGTGGCGGCCTCATTACGCCAATACCCAAGAAACAGGACAGGATCGGGATGGCCGTGGATGTCGTAGCGGTTCAGGGCTATTTCGCCCACAGTGTCCACGGGGCAAGGCTGCCCATGCGCGTCCACCACGGCGACCTGGTGGCCCGGATAGGGCCGGCCTATGCTGCCGGGCTTGGCCATCCATTTGCGATGGCTGTTGCCCACGAGGTAATTCATTTCCGTCTGCCCGAACATTTCGTTGGGCGTGACGCCCAGCGCCTGCTGGGACCATTCGAAAGCGACCTGGCCCACGCTTTCGCCGGCGGCCATCATGGCGCGCAGCGCCAGCCGGTAATGCTCGCGCGGCTGCGGGACCTCTTGCATCATCAGCTTGAGCGCGGTGGGAAACAGGAAGGTGTTGGTGACCTGGTAGCGTTCCATGATCTCGAAGGCGCGGGTGGGCGAGAACCGGCCCAGTGCGCCCACGATGGCATGGCCGAAATACAGGGTGGGCAGCAGAGCGTCCATCAGTCCGCCAGTCCAGGTCCAGTCCGCGGGGCTCCAGAATATATCGCCCTTTTGAGGAAACCAGTTCTGCGACGCGACGAAGCCAGGCAGGTTGCCGATGAGCGCGCTATGAGGCAGCAAGGCTCCTTTGGGGGCGCCTGTGGTTCCCGAGGTATACAGCAGCAATGCGGGGCTGGTGGACTTGGTGGGCACCAGGCGGAAGGCTGTGGGCTGGCGCGCCAGGAGCGAACGCCAGGGAAGGATGGCTTCGTGCTGGAAGTCCACGCCTATGATCTGTGTGAGCGCCGGACATTGCAATTGCGCTTTAAGCAGTTCGGGTCCGGTCGAGGCATCGACGACGGCCACCCTGGCCTCGGCGTCTTTCAGGCGCACGGCCAGGCCGTCGGCGCCGAACAACGGGGACAGCGGCAGCGCAACGGCGCCCACACTGAAGGCGGCCATGTACGACGCCACAGTTTCGGGGCGCTGCCCCATGACGATGGCTACGCGGTCCCCGGGCATGACGCCCATCTTGACCAAGCCGCTGGCCAATTGGTTGGCCGTCTCGGACAGGCGCGAATAGGTCCAGACCTCGCGTTGTCCAACTTCGTTTTCATGGAAAATGGCGATGCGCCGGCCCTCGACGGGGTTTTCCGCCCAGCGGTGCACGCACGCTTGCGCGATGTTGAATTGAGAAGGGACAAACCACTGGTAAGACGGGTACAGCTCCGAGTATTGGTCGTTCATTGTCTTTTGGATTCAACAGGGCGTGGGGAGGGCGCTAGCTCCTTTTATCCCGAAGCATGAACGACAAGCCGATTCTGTGCAATCCCTACGTTTCAGAAAGCGAATGACATTAGGGTTTCCACTGTGAAACGCTATGGCTTTTGAACATCTACCAGGCGGGTTCCCAAAATTCGGTCATGCAGGAACTGGCCGTCCCTGTCGAACCACGTCCAGATGAACAGTGTAAAGGGGGCGAAGACGATAAACAGGTCAGTGGAACTGTAGCCGGTGGCGCGCGACGCGGCCAATACCAGCAGGGCGGCCAGCAGCGGTATGGGCCACAGCAGCACGTAGCGCAAAACCAGCCTGCCCGCCGTCGGACTGGCTCCATTGCGGTCGACCAGCCGGATATTCCAGGTTTTCATGGGCAGCGTCTGGCCGCGCTTGCGCCAGCACATGATGAAGTACACGCCTATGGCGATGAACAGGATGGCTTGCCGGCCATGCCTTAGCATGAGCGCGTTGCGGCTTTGCGTAAGCGTATCGAACAGGTAGCCGGCCAGGAAGACCACGCCGAACAGCAGCACGCCTTCGTACATCATGCAGGCGAAGCGGCGCCAGCGGCTGGGCGCCGATAAATCGGGGTGGGAGGAGCGATTATGTTGCATTGCAATAACGGCCAAAAGAAACAATGGCCATTATTATCGTGCATTACGGGGGCGCCATGTAAAACACCCCAAAATTCTGGAGCAGTCCAGTTTTTGGGGTGCGGTACGGCGATCTGTGCGGCCTGCCGCGGCTTGGGCCGCGATCCAGGCGGTACAGCGGCCGGATTTAGCCGGCGGAGTGGGCCGTGGCAGTCGTGCCGCGCGGCTGCGACTGTACGCTTTTGAATGCGGTAGACAGCTTGGCGAACAATTTTTTCAGTGCGGCGACCGGCTTGAAGCGGTATTGCTCTTCAATGGCGCGCATCATCAATTGACGTTCGAGTTCGTCGGTTAAACGGGTGTCTTTGCCTACGTTGATCATAGCTTGGCCTCTTTGCATAAATAATGAACATTTCGTTCAAGGGTTAACCCTATTGTACGGGTTAACCCTAGTAAAAAGCAAGCCATAATGTTGCGATGCAAAAAAACGTGGCGCGGCAGCGACTATTTTTCCTTCCGGTAGCTGGCTTCCACCATTTCGAAGCTGAACAGGCGGCAGTCCAGGCCGCCGTTATGCAGGGGATAGCGCCGCAAGGGTTTCAGGCGCATTTGCTTGGGCAGGTCCAGATCGCTGGAAATGATATTGACGTGCCAGCCGCTGTAGCGCTGTTTCAAGTTCTGGGCCCAGGCGCGCCACAGACCGGAATCGTCGTCGGGCAGGCGTTCGCCGTAAGGCGGGTTGGTCACCAGCCAGCCGGTATCGGCGGGGGGCGGCACCGTGCTGGCGTCGCCGATCTCAAAGCGGATGGAGTCGGGCGTCAGCCAGGCGCGTTCCAGGTTGGCCCGGGCGGCGTCGATGGCGCGCGAATCCAGGTCGTAGCCTACGATGGGGCTTTCCAGTTGCGTGGCAATGTGCGAGCGGGCTTCGTCCTTGATGTCGCGCCAGTGACGCGTATCGTGATCGCGCAGCCTTTCGAAGCCGAAAGGCCGCCAGATGCCCGCCGGCACGCCCAGCGCTATCCAGGCGGCTTCGATGAGTATGGTGCCGCTGCCGCAGAACGGATCCAGCAATGCCTGCGCAGGGTCCCAGCCGGAAAGGGCCAGCAGGCCGGCCGCCAGGTTTTCGCGCAAAGGCGCTTCGCCTTTCTCAAGCCGCCATCCGCGCTTGAAGAGCGATTCGCCGGACGTGTCCAGGTAAAGGGTGGCGCTGTCCTCGTCCAGGAAAAGATGCACCCGCGCATCGGGCCTGACGGTATCGATGCTGGGCCGTTCGCCTTCGAGATCGCGCAGGCGGTCGCAAATGCCGTCCTTGGCGCGCAGATTGCAATATTGCAGGCTTTGCATGGGGCTGCGTATGGCCGAGGTATCGACCCGCAGGGTTTGTTCGGCGCCGAACCAGCGTTCCCATGGCGTGTCCTGCGCCAATTCCAGTATGTCGTCTTCGTGCCGGACGGGGCCATGAGCCACCTGGACCAGTATGCGCGTGGCCAGGCGTGAATACAGGTTGGCGCGCAATACGCCGGTCCAGTCGGCATGGAAGCGGCAGCCGGCGCGCCCGGGCTGGGCATCGTCGAATCCCAGCGCCTGCATTTCCGCGGCCAGAGCCTCTTCCAGCCCCTGCGGGCAAGGGGCGAATATGGGGAAGACTTCGGCTTTGGCTGTGTGTCGGGGCCGGCGCGTGGCGCTGCGCTGGATGACGGGTTCGCGCTGTTCCGGCTCTTGCCGCTGCGTGGCAGGGGCCGGCCGGCCGGTCCTTGGGGCGGGGGCGTCATCGCGTGGCTTGCCGGGACGCCGGGCCGGGGCATCCGCTGGTTTGCCGGCGGCGGGGCCGGGCGCAGCCACCGGCGCCGCAGCGCGTGCCTGCCGCTGCTTTTCGCGTTCCCGCTCCAGCTGTTCAACCTGGCGCGCGCGTGCGCCGCTGCGTTTGCGACGTTCGCCGTCAGTGGCGGAGTCGGACGCGGCGGGCGTCTTTTTCTTCAGCGTAAGTGTTTTGCCGGGTTTGGTGTCAGTCATGGTTTAACTAGTTAAAAAGGCCGTAGGACTACCAATGCAATGACAATCAGCAGCAAAAGAACCGGAATTTCGTTGAACCAGCGGTAGAACCGATGGCTGTGCGTGTTCGCGCCGCGTTCGAATTTTTTCAGCATGCGGCCGCAAGACAGATGGTAGGCAAGCAGCAGGACGACGGCGGCCAGCTTGGCGTGCATCCAGCCCTGCCCCATGCCGATGCCGTAGCCGGCGAACAGCCACAAGCCGAACACGATGGCCAGCACGGCCAGCGGCGTCATGAAGCGGTACAAGCGGCGCGCCATGCCCAGCAGGCAGGCCTGGACGGAAGCATCCTGGGCCTGCGCCAGGTTCACATAGATGCGCGGCAGGTAGAACAGGCCGGCGAACCACGACGTGACGAACAGAATATGGAATGTCTTTATCCAGAGCATGGCTGGCCGACTACCCGCGCAACTGGCCGTCGCCGGTCAGCACCCACTTCAGGGTGGTCAGGCCGTCCAGCCCGACCGGCCCGCGCGCATGCAGGCGGTTGGTCGAAATGCCGATTTCAGCGCCCAGGCCATATTCGAAGCCATCGGCGAAACAGGTCGGCAGGTTGACGTAGACCGAACTGGAGTCGACCTCGTGCTGGAATCGGTCGGCCGCGCGCAGGTCCTCGGTAATGATGGATTCCGTGTGTTCAGAGCTGTAGCGGGCGATGTGGTCCATGGCCTGGTCCAGGCTGTCGACGATGCGGATGGCCAATATGGGCGCCAGGTATTCGGTAAGCCAGTCTTCTTCGGTGGCGGCCAGCGCCTGCGGCAGCAGGGCGCGTGTGCGCTCGCAGCCGCGCAGTTCCACGCCCTTGTCGGACAGGGTCTTGCCCAGGCGCGGCAGGATGCGCGGCGCGATGTCCGCATGGACCAGCAGGGTCTCCATGGCGCCGCATATGCCATAGCGGTAGGTTTTTGCGTTGACCGCGATGTCGTGTGCCTTGTCCAGGTCGGCGGCCGCGTCCAGGTAGAGATGGCAATTGCCATCCAGGTGCTTGAGCAGAGGAACTTTGGCATCGGCCGCCAGCCTTGCGATGAGCCCCTTGCCGCCGCGCGGGACAATGACGTCGATGTAATCGGTCAGGGTGATCAATTGCCCGACGGCGGCGCGGTCGGTGGTGCCCACCACTTGCACCGCCTGGGCCGGCAGGCCGGCATCGGCCAAGCCCTGGCCGATGATGGCGCCCAGCGCGACGTTGGAATGCAGGGCTTCGCTGCCGCCGCGCAGTATCGTCGCGTTGCCCGACTTCAGGCAAAGCGCGGCGGCGTCGATGGTGACGTTGGGCCGTGATTCGTAAATGATGCCGATGACGCCCAGCGGGACGCGCATCTGGGCGACCCGCATGCCGTTGGGCCGGATGGTGGTCGCGCCCAGGCTGCCGATGGGATCGGGCATGTCGGCAATCTGCAGCAGGCCGGCGGCCATGGTGTCGATGGCCTTGTCCGACAGCGTCAGGCGGTCAAGCAGGGCCGGGGCCAACTGATTCTTCTCGGCGGCGGCCAGGTCGCGGGCGTTCTCCGCTTGCAGGGCGGTTTTGTTTTCCCGCAGGCGGGCGGCCATGGCGCGCAGCGCCTGCGCCTTGGCCTGCCCCGGGGCGTTACGCATCAGCCGGGCCGCCTGGCGGGCTTGCCGGCCAAGAATGCTCATGTCGGTGATGGCGTCGTCGGCCGCGAAGGAGGTGTCGGTATGGTGTGTCATGGCAGTGTATTGTTTGCGTGCTTGTAGGGATTATCCCAGTATTTTGGATGCGTGGCATGGCGCCTCGCACAGGATCAGCGCGGCCCGGTCTGCCGGGCGACGGCGATGCGCAGGGCCAGGCGTCCCAGTTCCTCCCAGGGGTCGTCCAGTCGGCCGGGAACCTTCAAGCCCTTGATCAGGCGGTCGATGTCGTGCGCATGCTGCACAGCTGCGGGCCAGGCGCGTTGCGGCACCCTGGACAGTGTCTGGCGCAAAAGCTGCTCGCGCGGCCCGAATACCCGTTGCCGACGCAGTTCCGCCTGGAAATCCTGGCCGGCGGCCTGCACGGCCGCCAGGCGCGCCAGCACGCGGACCTCTTCGCCTATGGCCCACAATACCAGGGGCAGGGCTTCGCCTTCGGCCCGCAGGCCGGCCAGCATGGCCAGCGCCTTGGCGGCATTGCCGGCCAGCATGGCATCGCGCAAGCCGAATACATCGTAGCGGGCCACATTCAATACCGCGCGTTCGACATCCGGCGCGCTGATCTTCCCGGGCGGATATAAAAGCGCCAGCTTCTGCACCTCTTGAAAGGCGGCCAGCAAGTTGCCTTCGACTTTATCGGCCATCCAGTCCAGAGTCGCCGCATCCAGTTGCTGGTCCTGGCGGGCCAGGCGCTGCGCGATCCAGCGCGGCAGCGCCGCGCGTTCGATCGTGGCGACCTCGATGGAGGTGGCCACGTCGAACAGTCCCAGCGCCCATTTGGCATTGCGCGTGGCCTTGTCCAGGCGGGGCAGGTTGACGAGCACCAGCGTGTCGGTCAGGGCGCGGCTTTCCACCATGGCGGCAAGCTTCTGCAAGGTTTCGCCGCCTGTTTTGCCTGGCTTGCCGGTGGGTATGGCCACATCGACCAGGCGCTGATCGCCGAACAGCGACACATTCTGAGTGGCGCCGATCAGGGCGGACCAATCGCTGCGCGCATCCAGCACCAGGCTGACGCGTTCACGGTATCCGGCTTGCGATGCGGCGGCGCGGATAGCGTCGCAGGTTTCGATGGCCAGCAGCGGCTCATCGCCCGATACGACGTACAAAGGATCCAGGGTAGGCGTAGGCGTCTTTTTAAGCTGATTTAAAAGACTGTCTGCGTCGAGGCGGCGTCCCATGGCCTAGAACAAGCCGGCATCCGGCACGATACGGGGAGCGCCCCAGGGCGCTGGGGCCTGCATGGCTGGAGCGGCCGGTGTCGCCGCCCCGGGGGTTTCGTCCACGGGCTGCGACTCGGCGTTGGCGTAAGCATGGATGACGTCCGGCGAGGACAGCCTGCGCACCACGCGGTCTATAAGGGATTGCTGCATTTCCTTGAATACGGTGCCGATTTCCCCCTGCTTGGCCTGGACCACGGAATCGTCGTAAGGAATTTCGCGCGTGGACCGCAAGGTGGTCGGCGGCAGAATGATATGCCCCTTGTCGTCGGTAAGCTGGAACACGAACTCCAGGTTCAGTTCGTATTCTTCGACACGCCCCTGGGCGTCCAGGGAAAGCTCGCGCAGCGATTGCGTGTTGGCCAGTTGGGTCAGCCGGGCTTGCGCCTGCGCGGGCTCGGACACGAAGCGCGTGGCGGGCGAGCTGGCGACAATGGCCCGCCGCATGCCTGAACCGAACTCGGAGTTTTCTTCGATATTGGTGTAGATCGTGCGGAACGGCAAGGGCGAAACGCCTTTCAGGTGAAAGCCGCAAGCCGCCAGGAACAGGCATAGCGCCATGCAGGCCAGCCCCCGCAAGTACCGCTGCGAGGTCGGGACGAAGTGCTGGGTCGTGAGCATAGGGCTGTGCATGCCTGATTTTATCCGACTATGTTGACGAGTTTGCCTGGAACGACGATTACCCGTTTGGCCGGACGGCCTTCCAGGTAGCGGTCGGCGGCTTCATGCCCGCGGGCGGCCTGTTCGATATCATCTTTGCTGGCGCCATTGGGAACCGTGATGGATCCGCGCAGCTTGCCGTTGACTTGCAGCACCAGTTCGATTTGGTCCGCGATCAGCGCGGCTTCGTCGACGATGGGCCAGGGTGCGTCCAGCAGGTCGCCGTAAGCCTGGTCGTAGCCCAGGTCCCGCCACAATTGCCAGGTGATGTGCGGGACGACGGGATACAGGACGCGCAGCAGTATGGACAGCGTCTCGGCCAGCGCGCGGCGGGCCACCGCCGTATCGGCAAGCGTGGCGGATTCGAGCGCGTTGAGCATTTTCATGCAGGTGGACACGACGGTGTTGTACTGGATGCGCTGGTAATCGTAGTCGGCCAGCTTGAGCAGCGTATGGATTTCGCGGCGCAGGTCCTTGGAGGCCTCGTCGGCATCCGCCCAATCGGCGGCCCCGGTGTTGCCGTTGCGGATGTCGGCCTGCCGCGTGTGGCAGAACGACCAGAGCCGGCGTAAATAGCGGTTGGCGCCCTCGACGCCCGAGTCCGACCACTCCAGCGTCTGTTCGGGCGGGCTGGCGAACATTACGAACAGGCGGGCGGTATCCGCGCCCATGGAATCGATCAGCGATTGCGGATCGACCCCGTTGTTCTTGGATTTCGACATCGTGCCTATGCCGCCGTACTGAACCGCCGAGCCGTCCGAAATACGCTTGGCGCCGGTTATGGCGCCTTTGGCGTCGTAGACATTTTCCACTTCCTCGGGCCAGAAGTATTCGATGCCGCCGTTTTCGTTCTTGCGCGAGTAGATGTGATTGAGCACCATGCCCTGGCACAGCAGGCGGGTGAACGGCTCGTCGAACTTGAGCAGGCCCAGGTCGCGCATGACGCGCGTCCAGAAGCGCGCATACAGCAAGTGCAGCACCGCATGCTCGATTCCGCCGATGTACTGGTCCATCGGCATCCAGTAGTCGTTGCGCTCATCGACCATGGCGTTGTCGTTGCCGGGCGAGGTGTAGCGCATGAAATACCAGGACGAATCCACGAAGGTGTCCATGGTGTCGGTTTCGCGCCGCGCCGCCGCGCCGCATTTAGGGCAGTGGCAGGACAGGAAGCCTTCATGCTTGGCCAGGGGGTTGCCGCTGCCGTCCGGAATCAAATCGTCGGGCAGCACGACCGGCAGGTCCTTCTCGGGCACCGGTACGGGGCCGCAGTCCGGGCAGTGGATGATGGGTATGGGGGTGCCCCAATAGCGCTGGCGCGAAATGCCCCAGTCGCGCAAGCGCCAGGTGGTCTGTTTTTCACCCAGGCCTTTTTGCGCCAGGTCGGCGGCTACGGCATCGACGGCTTGCGCCTGGGCAAGGCCATCGTACTTGCCGGAATTGATGCAGCGGCCCTGCTGCTTGTCGCCATACCAATCCTGCCACTGATCGGTGGAGTAGGTCTTGCCTTCGACGGCGACCACCTGCCTGATGGGCAGAGAGTATTTTTTGGCAAAGGCGAAGTCGCGCTCGTCGTGGGCCGGTACGCCCATGACGGCGCCGTCGCCATAGCTCATGAGCACATAGTTGCCCACCCATACCTGGACAGGTTCGCCGGTAAGCGGATGGGTGACCGACAAGCCGGTGGGCATGCCTTCTTTCTCGCGCGTGGCCAGTTCGGCTTCGGTGGTGCCGCCTTGCTTGCATGACTCGATGAAGGCGGCCAGTTCCGGGTTGCCGGCCGCGGCATGCGCGGCCAGGGGGTGTTCGGGGGCCACGGCGCAGAAGGTGACGCCCATGATGGTGTCGGCGCGCGTCGTGAAGACATACATGCGGCCGTCCTGTATAAGCCGGCCCGCATTGTCCTTGATGTCGTGCGTGAAGGCGAAGCGCACGCCTTCGCTCTTGCCTATCCAGTTTTCCTGCATCAGGCGCACGCGCTCGGGCCAGCCGGGCAGGCCGTTCTTTACCTGATCGATGAGCTCTTCCGCGTAATCGGTGATGCGCAGGTAGTAGCCCGGAATCTCGCGTTTCTCGACCAGCGCGCCGGAGCGCCAGCCGCGTCCATCGATGACCTGCTCGTTGGCCAGCACGGTCTGATCCACCGGATCCCAATTCACGACTTGGGTCTTGCGGTAAGCGATGCCTTTTTCAAGCATCTTCAGGAACAGCCACTGGTTCCATTTGTAATACTTGGGATCGCAGGCGCACATTTCGCGCGACCAGTCTATGGCCAGCCCCATCGCCTGCATCTGCTTCTTCATGTAGGCGATGTTGTCGTAGGTCCATTTGGCCGGCGGCACCTGCGATTTGATGGCGGCATTCTCGGCCGGCATGCCGAAGGCGTCCCAGCCCATGGGCATCAGGACGTTATAGCCGCGCATGCGCAATTGGCGCGTCATCATGTCGTTGATGGTGTAATTGCGCACATGGCCCATGTGCAACTTGCCGCTGGGATAGGGCAGCATCGAACATGCATAGAACTTGGGCTTGGGCGAGCCGTCGGCGGCTTTGGCGTTTTCGGTGACACGATAAGCGTCGCGCGACTCCCAATTCTGGTGGGAGGTTTTTTCGACGTCGTTGGGGCTGTAGCGTTCCTGCATGGGATCCGGGAAGTTCGTGAGAGGTTGTGTGCAAACCATGCATTATAGGATGCTTCGCACACGCTCATTTGCGGCGTGTTTGGATTGCCTCCGGCGGCCGGGCGATAAAAAACCCCGCCGAGGCGGGGTTCGCAAGGAATCCGGGCAAAGCGTCAACTGCAAGAACCGGCGGGGGTGAGCCGGTGCGCGCAGCGCGCAAGCGCCGTCGGCAAGCTCTTTACTTGAGCTTGGTTTCCTTGTAGTCAACGTGCTTGCGAGCAACGGGATCAAATTTCTTGATCAGCATTTTCTCGGGCATGTTGCGCTTGTTCTTGGTGGTCGTGTAGAAATGACCGGTGCCGGCTGTGGACTCGAGCTTGATTTTCTCGCGGATACCTTTTGCCATGTTGAGCTCCTGAAGGTTAGATCGCTAGCGTCTTGAACTGGCTTGATTAAGCCAGTTCGCCGCGGGCGCGCAGGTCGGCCAGTACGGATTCGATGCCGTTCTTGTCGATGGTGCGCAGCGCATTGGTCGAAACACGCAGGCGAACCCAGCGGTTCTCGCTTTCAACCCAGAAACGGCGCGATTGCAAGTTAGGTAAAAAGCGACGCTTGGTTTTATTGTTTGCGTGCGAAACATTGTTGCCCACCATTGGGCCTTTTCCGGTAACTTGGCATACGCGTGCCATGGTAATACCCCTTGAGAATTTATTTGATGCTGATACCTGATGCGCTGCCAGCTTGCCAATAAGCTTGCTAAACCAAGGCCTTGCATCCGTAAAGCCTAGTATTCTAATACGAAAGTGCTTGTCTTATCAAGCCGCTTTTAGGGCAGTGCGTCCAAATAGCCACGAAAGGCAGGCGCAAAGCGCCAGCAGCCCGGTCAGGGGCAACGGCGTAGCCGATTGCCAGGCGCTGACGGCCAGCCCGGCGCTTGCCCCGCACAGCATCTGCAAGGTGCCCATGAGCGCCGAGGCGACGCCAAGCCGGTTGCCCTGCTCCCGCAATGCCAGCGCGGCGGCGTTCGGGTTGACGAAGCCTTGGCTGGCCATGAAGCCGGCCAGGCAGATCATGAGCAGCGTCAGATTGATGACGCCGGCCAATGTCAGGATCAGTCCAAGCAGCGTCATGATCACCAGGCTGCGCTGCGCGATCCGCAGCAGCGCTTCCGGAGTATGGCGGTTGAGCAGGCGGGCGCTGACTTGCGAGGCGATGATGAGCGAGGCGGCGTTGATGGCGAACAGCAGCCCGAAATACCGGGGCTCGACCTGGAAAATTTCAATGAATACGCGCGGCGATCCCGATATATAGGCGAACATCCCCGCCGAGCCGAAGCCGCCCGCCAGGGTGTAGCACATGAAGCGCCGGTGGCGCAGCAGGGCCAGGTAGTTTCTGGCAATGATGTCCAGGCCCAGCGGAATGACTTTTTCGGGATTCAGAGTTTCCCGCATGGTCCATACCACGCCCACCAGCAGCAGCCCTCCGCAGGCCGCCATGATGGCGAAGATTCCGCGCCAGCTTCCGAAGGCCAGCACTTGGCCGCCCAGGATGGGAGCCAGGATGGGTGTTACCCCCATGACCAGCATAAGCAGGGAAAGCGCCTTGGAGGCATCGCGCGTATCAAAATTATCGCGTATGACGGCGCGCGGTATGACGATGCCGGCGGCGCCGCCGAAAGCCTGGGCGATGCGCCAGAAGGTCAGGTGTTCGATGTCGTGGGTGAAGCCGCAGGCGATCGATGCCGCAATGAAAATGGCCAGCCCCAGGATCAGCGGTGGCTTGCGGCCGTAACGGTCGGCGAACGGGCCATAGAATATCTGGGCAAGCGCCAGGCCGAACAGGTAGCTGGCCAGCGTGCGTTCGACGTGCCCCTGCGTGGTCCCCAAACCCTGGACGATGGCGGGAAACGCCGGCAGGTACATGTCGATGGCCAGGGGCCCCAGGGCGGTCAGCAGGCCCATCAGGATGAGCCAGCGGGGGATGACGGTCAGGGAGCTTTGTACAGGAGGCATCAAGAGAGGGGGCGCATCGCGCGATCCGCCACGGCGGAGCGGTGGATGTGCCTGGGTGATATCGGCTGCCATCTTAGCACGCTTGCATAGGGCGAATTCCCTTCCGCGGGAATATGTGGCACTATTTTCACCACGCTAATTTCACATGGGGAGTCGGCCTTGAGTTCGGTCTTGTCTGTTGTTGAAACTAAGTTGGCATCTTTGCCTTTGCCCGTCCAGGTCATCATGCCGGATGGCCAGAAAGTGGGTTCGCCCGATGCGGAAATCCGCCTTACCGTCAAAGATCGCTCCACGCTGGCGCATCTATCCACGGGACAGGTGGGCATGCTGGGCGAGGATTACGTCGAAGGCAAGTTCGACATTGACGGTTCGATGCGTGATCTGATGCGGCTGGCGGCTGCCATCTTGCCGGGCTCGCCGATCGAGGCGGCGCGCGTGGGCCGCTTGACCGAACTCATCCGGCGGCTGGTGTCGGTATGGCGCCACTCCATCGACCGCGATGCGCGCCAGATCCAGTTCCACTACGACTTATCCGATGATTTCTATGCGCTGTGGCTGGACCCGCGCCGCGTATACTCATGCGCCTATTTCCGCTCGCCCGACATGACCGTGGCGCAAGCGCAGGAAGCCAAGCTCGATCACATCTGCCGCAAGCTCAAGCTGACCCAGGGCGAGCGCTTTCTGGACGTGGGCGCCGGTTGGGGCGGCCTGCTGTTGTGGGCGGCCGAAAACTACGGCGTCGATGCCACCGGCATCACGCTGTCCAAGAACCAGCACGCCCACGTAAACCGCCTCATCCAGGAAAAGGGCCTGGAAGGACGGGTGCGCATGGAATTGCTGGACTACCGCAAGCTGGACGAAAGCCGGCCCTACGACAAGATCGCTTCGGTGGGCATGTTCGAACACGTGGGCCGCGCCCAGCTAGAAGGCTATTTTTCCAAGCTCAGGCGGCTGGTCCGTCCAGGAGGCCTGGTCATGAACCACGGCATTACCGCCGGCGGGGTGGACAATGCCGAGCTGGGCGCCGGAATGGGCGAATTCATCGAAAAGTATATTTTTCCCGGCGGCGAGCTTACCCATATCAGCCATGTGCTTGAAAGCCTGACCGAAGGCGGCCTTGAAGACCTGGATATCGAAAACCTGCGTCCGCATTACGCCCGCACCCTTTGGGCCTGGAGCGATGCGCTGGAGGCCTGCCTGCCGGAGGCGCGCAAGGCCTTGCCGGGCGAGCAGGGCGAACGCTCGTTGCGCGCCTATCGCATGTATCTTGCCGGCTGCGCCATGGGTTTCGAGCATGGCTGGATCGCCCTGCATCAGGTGCTGGCGCAGCCGCGCACCCATGGCCGCCACGACGAACTGGACCATCCGGCCGATCTGTCCTACCCCTGGCGACGGGACTACATTTACAAGTGATGAAAAGCGCGGTCCGCCGCGCTTTTTTTGGTCGTCGCTCAGGGTGGCGGAAACCGCCGTTTTCGGCAAGGGGGTTATTACTGGTTTACATTTAACGGCAATTTCTCTTAAACTGCTGCAAACTTCATAGTTTTTTCAATCTGGCGTATGGTGGGTCCCCACGACCCCATTACCTGTCAACGAGTACCCCGTACTCTTCACGCTAGTGTCGGTATGTATCGGCGGCCTTCCGTCTTCCGCACACCCCCTTAGCCTTGGCGCACGCTGCTGTATCGCTGCGTCCACGTTACTTAAGGAGGCAAACAGCCATGTCTTTCAATGTGAACCCTTCACATCGCGCGTTCTCATCGAACGCCTCGTCGCGCTTCTCGCGGCTTGCCCTGGGCCTAGGCCTGGCGGCGCTTTTCGGCTTTTATGGCTTGGGCAATACCGCTCACGCCGCCGAGACCCCCCAATGCGAAATCGATCGTCCCGTCAAATTCGGCGGCATGAACTGGGAATCCAACCTGGTTCTGGTCGAGGTCGAGCGCTTTATCGCCGAAAAAGGCTATGGGTGCAAATCCGAAGTCCTGCCCACCGAAACCCTGCCGGCGCTTGCCGCCCTGGAGCGCGGCGACCTGGACATCAACACCGAAATCTGGCTTAACAGCGTATCCGAGCCCTGGGCCAAGGCCGAGGCCACCGGCAAGGTCAAGCGCATAGGCGATATCTACATGGGCGGCGAAGCCTGGTTCATACCGCGCTATACGGCCGAACGCTTGCCCGAACTGAAGAAAGCCGCCGACCTGCCCAAATTCAAGGACCAATTCAAAGATCCCGAGGAGCCCACCAAAGGCCGCTTCTACGGCTGCCCGGCGGGCTGGGGTTGCGAGGTGGTCAGCGGCAACTTGTTCAAGGCGCTGGGCCTGGGCGATACCTTCACCCTGTTTTCCCCTGGAACCGGGGCCACCCAGAAAGCAGCCCTGACCGCCGCCTACAAGCGCAAGGAAAACATCGTTTTCTACTACTGGTACCCGACTCCGCTGGTCGGCTCCATGGACCTGGTCAAGCTGGACTTGCCGGCCTACGACAAATCCAAGCATGCCTGCCTGACGGACCCGAATTGCGCCAAGCCCGAGCCCAGCGCCTACCCCGAGAATCCCGTCTTCACCGCGGTAAGCACCCGGTTCAGCCAGGACGCGCCCAAGCTGACCGAATTCCTGTCCAAGGTGGCGGTGCCTCTGCCCGTCATGGACAAGGCCATGGCCTACATGGAAGAGAACGAAGCCGAGCCTGTCGACGTGGCCAAGTGGTTCCTGCAGAACCAGGGCGAGGTCTGGGGCAAATGGCTGCCGGCCGACGTGGCGGGACGCGTAAAAGCCGCTCTTTAGCACTCGTGAACCCAGCCCCGCAAGGGGCGGCCGGCTATGCGCCGGCGGTTTTCCAGGCGGTCGATCCACATGGATCGCCGCCTTCACGAGTTTTACGGAGTTGATTTTATGTTTCCCGAATTCATTTCCCCGCGTGCATTGCGGGCGCCGATCGACGATTTCGTCGGCAATATCGTTTCCAACTATTCCGACCTGCTGCGCGCCTTGACCCAGCCCTTGCTGGACGTGCTGATCTGGATGGACCAGGTCGTGCGCTACTCGCCGTGGTGGGCCGTGGTATTGGCCATCATGGCGCTGGCCTGGTTTGCCAGCCGCCGTGTCGGCTTTTCCCTGATCATCGGCGCCATGCTCTGCCTGATCGGCTTCATTGGCCTGTGGGACGCGGCCATGCAAACGCTGTCATTGATGATCGTGGCCGTGGCCATATCGGTGGCGATAGGGGTTCCGATGGGCATCCTGATGGCCAGCTTCAAGTGGTTGCGCGCCGTCATGCTCCCCATCCTGGACGTGATGCAGACCATGCCCAGCTTCGTATACCTGATTCCGGTCGTCATGCTGTTCAACCTGGGCAAGATCGCCGCCATTATCGCCACCATCATCTATGCCGTGCCGCCTGTCATACGCCTGACCGACCTGGGTATACGGCTGGTCGACACCGAGGTGCTGGAGGCCTCGCGGGCCTTTGGCGCGAATCGGGTCAAGCAGTTGTTCGGCGTGCAGTTGCCGCTGGCCATGCCCAACATCATGGCCGGCATCAACCAGACCACGATGATGGCCCTGGCCATGGTGGTTATCGCCTCCATGATAGGCGTGCGGGGCCTGGGCTACGAAGTCTTGCAGGGCATCAATCGCCTGCAGGTGGGCCGCGGCGTGCTGGCCGGCCTGGGCATCGTGATCATTGCCATCGTGTTCGACCGGATTACGCAGCAGTTCGGGCGCCGCCAGCAAAGGAGGGCCTGACATGAGCAAGATCGAAGTACGAAATATCTACAAGGTATTCGGCCCGCGCCCCGAGCGCTGGCTGGAAGCGGCCCAGGGCGGGATCAGCAAGGAAGAATTGCTGGCCAAGAGCGGCCATACACTGGGCCTGCGCGACATCAGCCTGTCCATCGAAGAGGGCAGCATCTATGTGATCATGGGTTTGTCGGGTTCAGGCAAGTCCACCCTTATCCGCCACTTCAATCGCCTGATCGAACCCAGCGCGGGTCAGATACTGGTCGACGGCGTCGATGTGGTCACGCTGGGCAAGTCCGCCCTGGAAAAATTCCGCCAGCAGAAAATGAGCATGGTGTTCCAGCGCTTTGGCCTGTTTCCCCACCGCAGCGTCATCGAAAACGTGGCCTATGGCCTGAGAGTGCAGGGCATGGGCAAGAAAGAGCGCCGCGAGCGGGCGCGGCACTGGCTCGAGCAGGTCGGCCTGGCCGGCTTCGAGAATCAGTATCCGCATCAGCTTTCGGGCGGCATGCAGCAGCGGGTGGGCTTGGCCCGCGCCCTGGCGACCGATGCTGAAATCCTTCTGATGGACGAGGCTTTTTCGGCGCTGGATCCGCTCATACGCCGTGAAATGCAGGACCAATTGCTGCAACTGCAGGCGCAATTGAACAAGACCATCGTCTTCATCACCCACGATCTGGACGAGGCGCTGCGCCTGGGCAACCGCATCGCCATCCTGAAGGATGGCGAGCTGGTGCAGGAGGGCACGCCGGAAGACATCTTGCTGGCGCCGGCCGATGATTACGTGCAGGCCTTTTTGCAGGACGTCAATCGCGGCAAGGTGCTCAATGCCGCCCATGCCTGCAACGAGCCTTCGCTGACCCTGACGATGCGCTCGCGTCCCGTCCACGCTCTGGAGCGCATGGCGGCCATGGCGTTCGAGTACACCGTGGTGCTGGACGGCAAGCGGCTGGCCGGGGTCCTGAGCAGAACGGCCGCCGAACAGGCGGTGCGCGACGGCGCCCGGGACGTGGCGCGCTACGTCGAGGACATGGCATCGGTGCCGGCCACGGCCGGCCTGGATGAAGTCCTTGGGCGCATGCTGCGCAGCACCGAACCGTTGGCCGTCACGGGCGACAATGATGAGTTTCTTGGCATGCTCTCGCGCAGCAAAGTCGTGGAGCTGGTTACGCCGGCCATCGAGGGCGGGGACGCGGCTTAGGAACTAGGATCCAAGCAGGCGCGCCTGCACCCTGACCACGTGTCCGTACCACGCAAACAGCAAGGCGGCGGACAGGCCAAGTCCGGACAAAGCCATCAGCCACATGGTGCCGGCGCCCAATGGGGCGCCTGGCGCGATGGCTTGGACGACCGGGCGCAGCATGCCGGCCGCGGGACCGAAACCCAGCCACCAGCCGCCGATCAGGCCCAGGCCGGTCAGGGCCACCACCTGGAGAATCAGCGGCACGACGGCGACCTTGTAGGCGCGCAGCAGATACGAGCCTATGCATTGCATGGCGTCGCATAAATGAAACCACGGCAGGATCTGCAGCAAGGCGGCAGCCACGGCCGCGACCTTCAAGTCATCGGTGTAGGCGCCCAGGATCGGCGTACGGGCCAGGATGAGAAGGGTGGCGGTCAAGGCGGCGCCGATGACGACGATGCCTATGCCCGCCGCGCCTGTGGCGCGGGCCTTTTGCGCATCCCGGGCGCCGATGGCCTGGGCTGTCAGCGACGCCGTCGCAATGCCCACGGCCATGGGCATCATGTAGCTGAGCGCCGCCAGGTTGGCCATGATCTGGTGGCCGCCGGTCACGTACATGCCTTCGCGCGCCACCAGAAGGGCCATGAAGCTGAAGGCGCAGATTTCAATCAGGTAGGAGCCGCCCATGGGCAGCCCCAGCCGCAGCAGTTCCTTCTGGCTGGTCCAGTCGGGCCTGCCCAGGCGCGGCTTGAAACGCAAGTAGTAAGGGTCGTGGTGGATGGCCCATAGTCCGGCAGCAAAGGTCATCCATCCGACCAGTGCCGTCGACAGGCCCGCGCCCACCGCGCCCATCGCCGGCATGCCCAGCTTGCCGAACATAAAGACCCAGTTGAAGAAGAATTTGAACGCGACGCTGCCCAGATTGATGACCATGACGGTCTTGGGACGCGAAACGGCGGTGCCCAGCGCATAGATCGTCCGGAACACCAAGGTCGCCGGTAGAGCCAGGATGAGGGCCCGCAGATACCAGGTGATGCTGTTGCGCACGTCGGGATCGACGTTTCCCGACAGCGATAGCCAGGTGTCGGGAAAGAGCATTGCGGCCGCGCCCGCCAGCGACAGGCCCAGGGCCAGCCAGACGCCCTGGCCCCAGGCCCGGCCCACTTCAAGATAGCGCTGGCCGCCGTAATGTTGCGCAATGATGGGTATCAGCGCGTGGACCACGCCCATCAGGCCGACGAACACGGTAATGTAGATGGACGCGGCCAGCGCCATGGCCTGCAGATCCGCGGCGCTGGCGTGGCCCGCCATGGCGGTGTCCAGGACGCCGAATATCAGGCTGGCCCAGGAGCTGACCAGCACGGGCCAGGCCTGGCGCAGGATTTCCTTGACGTACGAAGCGGGCTTGTTTTTCCGGTGGGCGGAGGTGTTCACGGGCGGCCAATGCGCAAAAGACGGAACATTTCATGACGATCCGCACCGCGCTTGCCTACCCACAATACCGTTGCCGAGTCGGAGTAGGCCGCGGTGCCGTCCTCGACGCTTTGCGGCGAGGTTTGCTGCACGACCAGCGAGCAAGCCGAGTCGTAGCTGAAGTCGATGCCGTTGAAGACCAGGAAGGACGCGCGCTGGCCTGTGCCCACGCCCTGGGCGCGCACGCATTCGCCGGCTTGGCCATGGGTGCTCAGGGCGGCGGCCAACTGGGCTGAAACGCTGCGGTAGCTGCGCACGTAGTCCAGCGCGGGCATCCATAAGGTGACCAGCAGCAGCCAGGTGACGATGAGTCCGCCGGCGGACAATACCGTGCCGCGCCACAGGCCCGCGGGCTTGGTATGAAGGCGCCAGCGCACCAGCGACAGCCATGCCAGCGTACCCAGGACGGCCACCAGCACGGCGGGCCACGAGATATAGACGTCGTAGCCTCGGGTTTGGCGTGCAATGTTGTGCGCAATCTGCCGCGGCCATCCGGTTTGCAGGGCGATCCAGCCCAGCCATACGGTGGCGGTGGTCAATGAAAAGCACATCACCGCGAACCAGTCCAGGGAATTGACCACGCCCCGGCGCAGCGTAGGCAGGGAAAACGCGGCCAGCACGGCGGCCGGCAGGGCCAGCAGGCTGTATTCCGGCTCGAAGGCATCGATCTGGAACAGCATGGTGGCCAGCGGCAATGCGGCGAACATCAGCGGTATCCAGATGTGCGGGGATGTCAGCCATGAGCGCCAGCGCCATACCGCCAGCAAGGCGAAGGGCCAGGTCGGCCACAGAAACCACGGCAGATCACGCAGGGTGCTCAATACTTCCTGGTAGCGCGGCCAGCCAAAGGCGCTGATATTCCATAGCAGCCAGTTGCTTACCCAGTAGTCGCCGGCGTCGCGGGCGGGTATCCACCACATCAGGATGAGGCCGGCGCAGATTGCGGCTGTTGCGATCAGCCATTTCTTCTGGCGCCACAAGGCGCTGCGCGGCATGAAGATGAACGGCACAGCCAGCATGATGGGCAGGGCGCCTATCCAGCCGCGTGCCAGGAAAGCGGCGGCCAGCGCAATGCCCAGGGTGATGGAGCCCGAGGCGGGATGGTCCAGCATGCGGGCCACCGAATAATAGGCCAATGCCTGGAAGGCGATCAGGGCCGGCACTTCGGAGGTTTCGTGCATGCGCCATACGATGCCTACGGTTGCCACGATCAGCAGCAGGGCCGCATCGGCGATCATGCGGCCGTAGTCCCGCACCGTGGGTTCGCCGCCGAAGGGCAAGGCCAGCGGTTGCGGTTCGGGCCGGCGGCCCAGCAAATAGGTGCCGTACCATATGGAACTTGTCAGCAGCCCGAACCACACGAAGTTGGGCAGGCGCGAGGCAATGATGGCGGCGTCCAGCGGCGTGGTGAACAATTCGAAGAAGGGTGAAAACGCCCAGATGCAGAAAGCCCCCACCCACATGGTCAGCGGACCGTCCTGGGCATGGGCCAGGGTGCCGATCTGGGGCAGCAGCCAGGCATGGCCGCCTTCGTTCAGCGCGGTCATCATTGTCGCCAGGCCGACGACATCGTCGGTTTTCCAGGGGTCCCTGAAGAACAGCCCGGCCAGGATGTAGATTACACCGACCACCAGCAGGAAAAGCCGGGGGAGTTTCACGGTTGCCGTGGCGGTCAGGCGGGCTGGAGTGGAAAGGGAATTGCTGGGTGACACAGGCGGCGCGCTCAGGATGAGGATGGGCGTATCTTAAATTAAAAAGGCAGCCAAGAGGCTGCCTTGCATACGCTGGACTGGAACCGAAAAGCTTACGAAGCCTTGCGCGTGGTGCCAGTGGTGCGTGCGAAACGGGCGCGGAATTTTTCGACGCGGCCGGTTTCAACGATGCGCGTTTGCGCGCCGGTGTAGAACGGATGCGATTCCGAGGTCACGTCGCATTTGAACAAGGGGTAGGTCTTACCGTCAAGTTCAATGGTTTCGCGGCTGTGTAGCGTAGAACGCGAAACGAATTTCGTGCCTGTCTGCTGATCCAGAAACACCACTTCGCGGTATTCGGGGTGGATGCCTTCTTTCATGATCGATTCCTGTTTTTCCAATAAGGGCGGGTCGCCAGCTAGCATAAAAGGGTAGCCACGTATCCAAGGTAACTAAGAATTCTAGCGCACTATAAATCGGTGCGCAACTTCCAAAGCTCGGGAAACAGCACGATATCCAGCATTTTACGCAGGTAGGACACCCCTGAAGTGCCGCCGGTGCCTCGTTTGAAGCCTATGATGCGCTCGACGGTGGTGACGTGGCGAAATCGCCACAGGCGGAAGGCGTCTTCCAAGTCGGTCAGCTTTTCGCCCAGTTGGTACAGGTCCCAGTATTGATCGGGATGGCGGTAAACCGTTAGCCACGCCTGCTCGACCTCGGTGCTGGCGGCGTAGGCCTGCGTCCAGTCGCGGTCAAGATAGTCGGCGGGCACGGCCAGGCCCTGGCGATGCAGGGCCCGCAGGGCCTCGTCGTACAGCGACGGTATTTCGTAGGCGTGTTGCACCTGCGCCAGAAGGTCGGCCCGGTGCGCATGCGGCCGGAGCATGGCGGCATTCTTGTTGCCCAGGGCGAACTCGATCTGCCGGTACTGATAGCTTTGGAATCCGCTGGACTGGGCCAGGTAGGGCCGCAGCGCGGAGTATTCCGGCGGCGTCATGGTGGCCAGGACGTCCCAAGCGTGCACCAGTTGCTCCATGATCTTGCTGACCCGGGCCAGCATCTTGAAGCAGGGCTGCAGGCGGTCGGCAGCCAGGTTCTGCATGGCGGCGCGCAACTCGTGCAGCATGAGCTTCATCCACAGCTCGCTGGTCTGATGCTGGACGATGAACAGCATTTCATTGTGCTCCGGCGACAAGGGGTGTTGGGCGCTCAATAATGCATCCAGGTGCAGGTAGTCGCCATAGCTCATGTCCTTGGAGAAATCGAGCTGGGCTTTTTCCTGCTGGATGATGGCCTGCCCGTCGGGTTCGCTATGAAATTTGCTCATGTCTTGAAGGCTCAATAAGTTGGCGGCAGGCTGCGCAGGACAGCGCGCACCGGACTGGCGTCGGCGTCTGCCAGGGCCAATGGAAGGGCGATCAACTCATAGTCGCCAGCGGAAACCTGGTCCAGGACCAGGTTCTCCAGCACGCGGATGTCGTGCTTCAGTATGGTCTGGTGGCTGTCCAGCGTCTTGCTGTCGGCCGGATCGATGCTGGGCGTGTCCAGGCCAATGAGCAGGACGCCGCGGCGGGCCAGGAATTCGATGGTCTCGGGGGCAAAAGCGGCAAAGTCGTCGCTCCAGGCGGAGATGTTGGCTTGTTCGCAGGTGCGCACCAGTATGCGTGGCGGGGCCTGTTCCAGGAAAGGCAGCAGGTCCTCGATGGCGATCAAGGCCCGCCCATGCAAGGCGTGGATGACGCGGCAGGGTCCAAGAAAGGGCTCCAACCCCAGTTGGCCAACGGCGGCGCCCTGATTGCTGTAGTGCAGGGGGGCGTCGGCATGGGCGCCTACATGCGGCGACAGCGATATCTGGCTGACATTGACCGGGCATTTGGGGCCGATGGTGGCGTTCCAGGTCCGGCTGTACGGCGTGTCGCCGGGGAAGACCGGGGATTGCGCCGAAACCGGCGGAGAGATATCCCATAATTGTTGCATGGCGCTTGGCGTGACGTGATTTGGCGCGCCGCTTAGGAAGGCGCGCCCTGGCTGAAGAGTTAATTGAAGCTTATACGATTTGTTTTTTTAATGTCAGCCCTTTTTGCGCTGCCGGGAAGGATGAAGCTGTTGACACGCCTAAAAAGGTTTGTATAGAATATTCTCTCAGAAAGAATAAATGTTCTGCCTACAAGAACCGTAAAGATAAAGAAACAGGAGGCGAGATGGCTGTCATGTCCGATGGAGAAAGCAATCCCACGGCCCCGCTTGCGGATAATCCAAGCGATTCCGAGCTTGCGCACAGATTCAGCAGCCGCGCTCCGTCCCTGCGGAGCCACCGCCAAGTTGATTTCACGCTGCTGGTCCAGTTTGGCCGTGTCGGCCTGTTGGCCCATATACGGCAAGGCAAGGTTGCCCAGGTCGTCGACATCGCCGGCTTGCCCCCGCTGGCGAGCTTTGATTTTTCCATCAAGGCCGGCGCCGATGCATGGAATCGTTTTTGGCAGGCCGTGCCAAGGGCCGGCAGCCACGACATCTTTGCGCTTGCGCGCAATGGCGACATGACCATCGAGGGAAACCTGCACCCTTTCATGGCCAATCTTCAATACGTCAAGGATTTGCTGGCTGTCGGACGCCGGGAGCGGATATGAGCACAACATTCGAGCCTATAGTCGGGCGCTATCTTTCCTTTGATATTGCCGGACGCAACTGCCGCGTCTACGTCGAAGAGGCCGGGTCGGGTATTCCGCTGGTTTGCCTGCATACGGCTGGCGCCGACAGCCGGCAGTATCGGCACATGCTTTGCGATCCGGAAATCACATCGCGTTATCGCGTGCTGGCATTCGACATGCCTTGGCATGGCAAGTCCTATCCGCCCGAGGGGTGGCAGGGCGGCGAGTATCGCCTGACGACGGAGCTTTACGCCGAAACCATCCTGGCCTTTTGCAAAGCGCTTGAGCTGGACAAGCCCGCCTTGATCGGCTGCTCCATCGGGGGACGCATCGTGCTGCACCTGGCCAACAAGCATTCGGATAAATTCCGCGCGCTGATCGGCGTGGAAGGGGCGGATTACCAAAAGCCCTGGTATGACACCTCGTGGCTGCATCGCGGCGATGTGCATGGCGGCGAAGTCTGCGCGGCGCTGGTGTCCGGACTGATTGCTCCGCAGTCTCCCGACCTTTATCGCCACGAGACGCTTTGGCAGTACATGCAAAGCGGTCCGGGCGTCTTCAAGGGAGATCTGTATTTCTATCGCGTCGACAGCGACTTGCGCGGACGCTTGAACGATATCCGCACAGAGGTTTGCCCCTTGTATCTGCTGACGGGCGAATACGATTTTTCGTGTTCACCCGAAGATACCCTGCGCACCGCCGCATCCATTCCGGGTGCAAAAGTGGCGGTAATGCAAGAGCTGGGCCATTTCCCCATGAGCGAGAATCCCGCGCAATTCCGTAAGTACATCATGCCGGTGCTGGATGAAATCCATAAAAACGGATGACGGCCCGGCCTGCCGATCCATATCAATAATTTCCGGCAGCCTTGCCGGGTATGCCGCAGCATAAATCCTTGAGGAGACTTCCATGAAACTTACCCCTGTCATTACCCTGTTGGCGACCTTGGCGGCGCCGTTGTCCGTTACCGCGCAAGAGGCGCAAACCTTGAAGATCGGCGCTCTTGTCACCTTGTCGGGAGCCGGCGCGGCTTGGGGGCAAGGGATGAAGAACGCCGCCGAGATCGCCGCGGCCCAGGTCAACAAGAACGGCGGGCTTGAGGTGGCCGGCAAGAAATACAAAGTCGAAGTCATCCCTTATGACGACAAGTATCAAGCCAATGAGGCGGTAACGGTTGCCAACCGGCTGGTGTTCGAAGACAAGGTGCAGTACATCATCGGTCCGGTGGGTTCCGCGCCCGTCCTGGCCATACAGCCCATCACCGAGAAGAACAAGGTCATCGTCATTACTCTGGGCTTTACCACCAAGGCGCTGGAAAAAGACAAGCCCTACACGTTCCGCCCCAATGTAACGACAGTCGAGGTCGCGGACCCTCAAATCCAATGGCTGGTCAAGAGCCAAGGCATCAAGAAGGTAGGGGCATTGTTCCCCAATGATGAAACCGGCCAGCAGATCGCCAAGGATCTGGCGGGCGCCTATAAACGGGCCGGCGCCGACTTGGCGGCGACCGAGTTCTTCGAACGCGATCGTGTCGACTTTGTGCCTTTGCTGACACGCATGGCGGCACGCGGCATCGATGCGATCGAACTGGACGGAAATTCTCCCACCACGGCGGGGCTGATCGTCAAGCAGGCCCGCGAAATCGGCTTTACCGGCAAGATCATCCGTACCGGAGGCCCGGCGACGCAGGAAATCGTCAACGTTGCCGGTGTGGAAGCGGCGGAGGGCATGTTTGTCCATACGCCCATCAATCCCGAGCTGGCCTCCACCAAAGCCTATGCCGATCTGTATGCCGCCAGCTACAAGCATGCAATGAACGGCTTCAGCCCCGCCTTCTACGACGGCACCAATATGCTGTTTGAAGCGATGAAACGCGCCGGCACGGTGACCGATACGGACGCGGTGCGCAAGGCGATGGAAGAGATCAAGGACTTCCCGGGCGCCCTGGGTACCCTGAACTGGACCGGCCAAGAGGTCTATGGCATCAATCACCAGTTGAATGCGCCTTTCTATGTCGCGGAAGTGATCGGCGGCAAGGAAGTCATACGAGCAACCTGCAACGTGTCCAGTTGCAACTGACCCCGGGGAGCGCTTGTGGACTGGAGCATTCTGCTTGCACAGGCGACGGTCAATGGTTTGATCGTCGGCCTGCTGTATTTATTGATGGCGGTGGGGTTCACGCTGGTGTTCGGTGTGATGCGCATGGTCAACTTCGCCCATGGCGAGTTCTATATGCTCGGTGCATTCGGCGCCTACTTCCTTACAGCGACGTTGGGCCTGCCGTTTTTACCGGCATTGGCCATCACCTTTGCCGGAGCGGTTTTGTTCGGCGCCGCCCTGGAATGGGCTGTGCTGAAGCCGTTCAGGCATGATGAACTCAACGGCATGATCGCCACCATCGGCCTTGCCATGATTCTTCAAAACCTCGCCTTGATGTTCTTCGGTCCCGATCCCCATTCCATGCCCGCTGTGGTGAAAGGGGCGACACGGCTGGGCCAGATCGCCATTCCGACTTCACGGATTTACGTGGTGATCTTCGCCTTGGCCGTGCTGTGCCTGTTGTATGTTTTCCTCAAGCATTCCAAGCCGGGCCGCGCACTGCGCGCGGTGGTCGAGGATTTTGAAATTGCGTCGATACAAGGCATACGGTCGCGCATCTATTACCCCTTGGGTTTCGGCATCGGGGTAGGGCTGGCCGCCGTAGCCGGCGCCTTGATGGCCCCCTTGTTTTCGGTATCGCCTTTTGTGGGAGCCGCGCCATTGCTCAAGGCTTTCATCGTGGTGATTCTTGGCGGACTGGGAAGCATACCCGGCGCCGCGGTCGCGGGCCTTGCGCTGGGCCTGATAGAAAGCTACAGCAGTCTGTTTTTCAGCACCAGCACAGCCGATATGTTGATATTCCTGATTGTGATCGTGATGCTGGTGGTTCGCCCGAAAGGCTTACTTGGACAAGGGGAGGCCTGACATGAGCGCCGCAAATTCCGTTGCAATGTCGCCCACGCGCAGGCGATGGCTGATTCCATGTCTCATGGTTCTTTTACTGGCTGTTGCCGCGCCCTGGGTTTCCAGCCCCTTTGTCCTGCACCTTGCCGTGTTGACCATGCTCAACATCATCATCGTCAATGGCCTGGCGCTGGTCAGCCGCTCGGGGCAACTGTCGCTTGGCCACGCGGCTTTCATGGCCATCGGCGCCTATGCCGCCGTGCTGATCGGCAAACTGGCGGGCCTGTCCTTCCTGTCTTCGGCCGCTGTGGGCATAGCCGCCACCATGCTGGTGGCTTTGATCCTGGGCTGGATCATCCTGCGCCTGCGCGGCGTGTACTTCGTACTGGTGACATTCGCCTTTGGCGAGCTGGTGCGCCTGGTGCTGCTGGATTTCTCCAATCTGACCGGCGGCGCCAATGGCATTACAGGGATAGCACCGGTCGAAATACTGGGATTTGTCTTTGATACCCGCAGCCGCGTCTATGGCCTGACGCTGGTCGTCGCGCTGGCCTCGACGCTATTCATGCACCGCCTGTTTCAGCGCCCGATCGGACGCGCCATCGATTCGGTGGCCGACAACCCGGCATTGGCCGAGTCGACCGGGCTGGGCGTGCATCGCCTGCAGGTGTTTTCCTTTGTGCTGGGCTGCGGCCTGGCGGCTTTGGGCGGCATATTGCAGGCCCACTACATTGGCTATATCTCGCCGGAGTCCTACAACAGCGGCATCTCGATCGGATTGATCGTCATGCTGGTCATTGGCGGGCGAAGCTCGACATGGGGGCCTTTGGTCGGCGCCGCCGTGCTGACCCCATTGCCCGAGCTGTTCCGCGGCGCGGTGCAGACTCAGCATATTTTCTACGGGGCGGCATTGATCCTGATTCTGCGCTTCCTGCCCGGCGGCTTGGCGGCCATTCCCCGCATCATCGGCAAGATCGGCCGCAAGGAGGCAGCATGAGCCAGGACTTATTGCGCGTACGGGGGTTGACCCGCAAGTTCGGCGGCTTGGTGGCTGTCCGTAACTTGTCATTCAATGTCCGGCAGGGCGAAATTGTCGGTTTGATCGGCCCAAACGGGGCGGGCAAGACCACGGCCTTCAACCTGATCACAGGCACTATCCGCCCTTCGTCGGGAAGTGTCGTGTTCCAGGACAGGGATATTTCCGGCGGACCGCCCAGCAGGGTTGTGGTGGCCGGGCTGGCGCGCACCTTCCAGTCCACGTCCACCTATCCCCGGGAGACCGTGGCGGAGAACGTGTATCGGGGCCTGCTTTCGCGGATTTCCGGCTCTATCGTCGGCCTGCTCGCGGGGCGCCGCGAACGCAGCCTGTCCGAAGCCGGGATCTCCGCCGAAATCGACGAGATCCTGAAGATGACCGACCTGACATCCTGGCGCGATACCGCGGCGGGCAGCCTGCCTTACGGCTTGCAGAAAATCCTGGGGATTGCGGTGGCGATGGCGACGCGGCCGACCATGCTGCTGCTCGACGAGCCGGCGGCGGGCCTGAACCATGAGGAATGCAACGACCTGGCCAAGCTGTTGCATCGTCTGCGCGACGAGCACGGATTGACGCTGTTGCTGGTCGAGCACCATATGGCTTTGGTCATGCAGTTGTGCCAGCGGATCGTTGTGCTGGTGCAAGGCGAGAAAATCGCCGAAGGCTCACCCGAGGAAATCCGCCAAAATCCGGCCGTCGTCGAGGCTTACCTGGGAGCTCCCGATTATGCCCATGCTTGAAGCGCAAGACCTTACCGTATCGTATGGCCGCCTGGAGGCCGTGCGAAAGATCAATTTCTCTGTCGAAGCAGGCCAGATCGTGGCCCTGGTCGGCTCCAACGGCGCGGGCAAAAGCACGACCCTGAAGTCGATCATCGGTCTTATGATGCCGGCATCGGGCACCCTGCGTTTCGAGGGACGGGACATCACGACGATGGGACCGGCCGCGAGAGTCCAGGCCGGCATAGCCTTGTCGCCCGAGGGACGGCGCCTGTTCGGACGCATGACCGTACTGGACAACCTGCTGGCTGGCGCGCATGGCGTGGCCTCCAGGCAGGTGGTCGCCCGCATGCTCGATGAAATCTATACCTTGTTTCCAAGGGTGCAGGAGCGCCGCAGGCAATTGGCCGGCTCCTTATCGGGCGGTGAACAGCAAATGGTGGCCATAGGCCGCGCCTTGATGGCCAACCCCAAGCTGCTGATGCTGGACGAGCCTTCGCTGGGTATCGCACCCAAGATCGTGTTTGAGATCGCTGAAGCCATCAAGCGCATCAACCGCGAGAAAAACATGTCTATCGTCCTGGTCGAGCAGAATGCGCGACTGGCATTGCGCCTGGCGCACAACGCCTATGCGCTCGAGAACGGCGAGATCATCCGGGCCGGGAAGGGGGCGGAGCTGTTGGCCGATCCATTCATTCAAAAATCGTATCTTGGAATTTAATGCAATGAGCGGCCTGACTGAATTGCCGGAGTATGAAGTCTTTGCCCTGCGCTATGCGCACATGCCGCGCGTGCGGCGGGACAATTTCATCGGAGGCGATCCGCATGATGGTCCCATGCCCATGGATTTTTTCGTATGGCTATTGCGAGCGCCGGGGCGATTGATATTGGTGGACACCGGTTTTAACGCGGACACCGCGAAGAAGCGTAACCGGGAACTCCTGCGCTGCCCGATAGGCGCATTGGAACGTATCGGCGCCCGCCCGGAAGACGTGAGCGACGTCATCATTACCCATCTTCACTACGATCATGCGGGCAACCTGGACAGGCTGCCGCACGCGCGATTCCACATACAAGACGCGGAAGTCGAGTATGCGACCGGCCGTTGCATGTGTTTCGAACCGATGCGGCACGCCTACTCGGTCGACGATGTCGTAACCCTGGTTCGCAATGTCTATGAAGACCGTGTCGTCTTCCACGATGGCAACGCCGACCTGGCGCCGGGGGTAAGCCTGCTGAAAATCGGAGGCCATACGAAGGGCCTGCAAGCGGTCCGTGTGCATACGCGGCGCGGCTGGCTGGTTCTGGCCTCCGATGCTTCGCATTACTACGAAAACATGGAACGCCAACGGCCGTTTCCAATTGTGCATAACGTTGCCGACATGTTGTCGGGCTATGCGCGTCTTGAGTCCGCGGCGGCAAGCCCGGAACACATCATACCGGGGCATGATCCTATGGTCATGGCACGGTACCCGGCCCACGAGAATGATCCGGATACCGTATTGCTGCATGTCCCGCCCCGGCAAATCCATCCTGAAAAATAGGTTTCTCGACAGCAGAACAAGCGGTACGCCGGAAGAACGACAGTTCGCTTCCGGCGAATATAGGGCGATTTAGTTTCTTACGGAGTCAATACACCATGTCGCAGCAATCGGGTTCAGGCCCCAAACCATTTTTGATCAATGGCCAATGGGTTTCCAACAGCCGGGAATTCTTCGAATCAGTCAACCCGGCCACAGGCGAGCTCAATTACCATGTGTCCATTGCCTTGCCGGAGCACGTCGATGCCGCGGTGGCGTCCGCCCGGGCGGCTTCGAGACAGGCCGCATGGAGAGACATGTTGCCGCATGTGCGCGCCCAGATTCTGTTGCGCATGGCTTCCCTGATCACCGAGCGCGCGGAAGAGTTTGCCCGGGCGCAGATGCTGGAAAATGGCAAGGTATGGAGCGAATGCAAGGCGCAGGCCGGTAGCGCCGCCGCGACCTTCCGCTATTTCGCGGCGGTATGTGAGACCCAGGGAGCGGAAGTTACACCGCCTCGCGGCAATTATCTTTCCATGACGGCCTATGAGCCCTACGGCGTCGTTGCGGCGATCACGCCCTGGAATTCACCCCTGACCATGGAGGCGCAAAAGGTCGCGCCGGCCCTGGCCGCCGGCAATGCGGTCATCCTGAAGCCGTCTGAAGTCACGCCTTCCGCGGCCCTGCTGTTGGGCGAGGTCGCTTTGCAGGCTGGCTTGCCTGCGGGCATACTGAATGTTCTGACCGGCGATGGGCGGATAACCGGCAAGGCGCTGGTCGAGCATCCCGGCGTTCGCATGGTGTCATTCACGGGCGGTACGGCCAGCGGCCGCGCCATAGGCATGGTCGCGGCGCAGCGCCTGATTCCGGCGGCGCTGGAGCTGGGCGGAAAATCGCCGCACATTGTGTTCGACGATGCGAATCTCGATGCGGCCGTGGAAAACATCATGGGCGGTATTTTCGAAGGCAGCGGGCAGTCTTGCGTGGCTGGTTCGCGTCTGTTCGTCCAGCGCGGCGTGCATGACCGATTGGTCGGTTTGCTGGCTGAACGCGCCGGCAAGATCAAGCTGGGCTTGCCGATGACGCAAGGCGCCGAAATGGGACCCGTCGCCAGCTTTGGCCACCGCGACCGCATCGAGAAATTCGTCGAGTCGGCCATAGCCGAAGGCGGCCGTATCCTGCTGGGTGGAAAGCGGCCGGAGGCTGCGGAATTTGAAAAAGGCGCTTTCTTCCTGCCCACCATCATTGGCGGCCTGGACAACAGGGCGACCGCCGTGCGCGAGGAAATCTTCGGGCCGGTTCTTTGCGTGCTGCCTTTCGACGACGAAGAAGACCTGATTGCCCAGGCCAACGACAGCGCATACGGCCTGGCTTCGGGGATATGGACGGGCAATTACCAGCGCGCCTGGCGGGTGGCCCGCGCACTCGAAACCGGCCTGGTCTGGATCAACACCTACAAGCAGCTTTCCATATCGACCCCGTTCGGTGGTTACAAGGACAGCGGCATCGGGCGTGAAAAGGGAGTCTCCGGCATGCGCCTGTATCAGCAAAGCAAGGGCATCTACTGGAGCATGGATCCGCGCAATATGGCGTGATGCCTCTATTTTCAAGGCGCGGCGCCCACCTGCTTACGCGGGCGGCCGCCGCCAGTACGGTTTTATCTGAAGGAATCATTTCAATGCCTACATTCAATACCCTGGGTTTTATCGGCGTCGGCGTCATGGGCGAGCCAATTTGCCGGCATCTGGCCACCAAAAGCGGCGTGCGCGTCCTGGCCAACGACCGTAATGCCGAACCCTTGCAGCGCCTGGCCGGCCATGGGGTGGTTTCGGCCACCATCGAAGAAATCGCCGAGCACGCCGATGTGATCTTCATGTCGCTGCCATCCGGCGAGATCGTGCGCAGCGTGGTCGAAGGGCATGGCGGCAATGGCCTGTTGCAACTGTGCCGTAGCGGCCAGGTCATCGTGGATCTGAGCACATCGCCCGTTGATCTGACCCGTGCCATGGCGGCCAAGATGGCCGAGCGCGGCATCCTGTTTGCCGATGCGCCCGTCATGCGCACGCGGGCCGCGGCCGAAGCGGGTACGCTGGCCGTGCCTGTGGGCGCCGACGATGCTGTGTTTGCGGACATCCAGGCGTTCATTGCCATGTTCGCATCGGACGTCAACCATGTGGGCGGTATCGGCGCGGGCCAGGTCGTCAAGATACTGAACAATATGGTTCTTTATGAAACCGTGCTGGCTTTGGCCGAGGCGCGCGCGATCGGCGTACGCGCCGGCGTGGATCCGGATCGCCTGTTTCAGGCCTTGTCGCAGGGCTCGGCCGATAGTTTTGCCTTGCGCAATCATGGCATGAAGGCCATTGCGCCACAGAATTTTCCTGAAAAAGCCTTCCCGGTCACCTATGCCAAGAAGGATCTGGCTTACGCCGTCGCCTTGGCCGAGCAAGTGGGTGTCGACGCGACGGGTGCCCGCAATCTGATTGCGTGTTTCGACCAGGCGATAGCGGCCGGGTATGGCGAAAAATATGCGCCGGCCATCAGCCTGGTATTTGAGGGCCGATAGTCCGGCCGGCGCTTTTGCGTTAAGGCATTTGCCGCCGGGCATGGCATAATCGTCCGTCACATTCAACCGTCCACCCGACGCACCATGAGCTCAACACCCGTATCGGAAACCGAAGGTGGCGTAGCTGCCGTAGACCGCGCCCTGGCCATTGTCGGGGCGATTGCCCAGCAGGCGGAGCCCATCACGCTGGCCGATCTCTCGCGCGCGACCGGCTTTTATAAAAGCACGCTCCTGCGCTTGATCAGGTCGCTTGAAAGGGCGTCGCTGGTCGTGCGGCGCGGCGATGGCCGCTATGCCTTGGGTTCATACGCCCATGAGCTCGGCCGCCGCTACGAAGCCACCTATCGCTTGACCGAAGTGTTGTTGCCCCTGCTCAGGGAAATGGTGGGCCGCGGGAGCGAAAGCGCGTCTTTCCATGTGTACCACGACAGCAGTTCCCGGATATGCGTATTGCGTGTCGATTCCAACCATTCGACCCTGGATCGCATACGCGAAGGCGACTTGCTGCCGCTGAATCGCGGCGCGGCGGGCAGGCTGATAACGGCGTTTTACGGCACGGGTGTGGCGCCATCGCGGGCCAATGTATTGGCCCTGTCCATGGGCGAACGCGATCCCAATTGCGCCGCCGTGGCCTGTGCGGTGTTTGGCGCGGACAATGAATTTTGCGGCGCGATCTCGTTGTCGGGGCCGAAAGAACGGTTCAGCGACGCGGCAATACAGAACATGAACGGCATGGTTGTGGACGCGGCCCGATCCGCCACGGAGGCGCTGGGCGGACGCTTTCCCCGCTGACCGGCCGGTCGGGGGGGCTTCAGATCTGCCCGCGTTCGGCCAGCGAAACGGCTCCGCCGGGGGTGACGATCAGGTGATCCAGCAGGCGGATGTCCACCAGGGCCAGGGCGTTTTTCAAGTGCCGGGTAAGCGCCAGGTCGGCTTCGCTGGGTTCGGCAATGCCGGACGGATGGTTGTGTGCCAGTATGAGCGCCGCCGCGTGATGCCGTAGGCCCGCCTTGATGACTTCCCGCGGATAGACCGATGCCTGCGTCAGGGTGCCGCGCGAGATTTCCTCGGCAATGATCAGCCGGAACTGGCTGTCCAGATACAGGGCCATGCAGTGTTCGACCCGCAGATGGCCCAGGGTGGCCGTGCAATAGTGCTTGACGCGCTGAGGCTGATCCAGCGCCTGGCCGGCTTTCAGGTCTTCTTCCAGGGCCCGGCGGTTCAGTTCATTGATGGCAAGGAGCTCGCAGGTCTTGGCCATGCCCAGCCCGGGTATGGACAGCAGCGTCTGGGCGTCGGCCGAAAGCAGGCCCCGCAGGCCGTTGAACCGCTCTATAAGGCCGCGCCCCAGGCTGACGGCGTCGCAGCCCTTGATTCCGGTGCGCAAAATGATGGCCAGCAGCTCGGGCGAGGTCAGGACGTGGGCGCCGTGGGCCAGCAAGCGCTCGCGCGGACGCTCGGGTTTGGCGCCTGGAATGTGTGTGGGCATAAGAGGCTCTAAAATAGGGCAATGGCAACAATCCTCTACGGTGACAGATTTTGACTCCTACCTCCGATCCAGTGAAAGCTTTTGTCCGCCCGGACTCCTACCTGACCCTGCATTACCGCATCGAGCTCCGGTCCGGCCCGGCGGCCGGGTCCGTATTCGCCAACACGTTCGACGGCCGGCCGGCCACTTTGCAGATGGGTGCGGGACAATGGGCGCCCGGCATGGAAGAATGCCTGCTGGGGCGTGAAGAGGGCGTGCGTTTCGCCTTCGATCTGCCGGCTTCGGGGGCTTATGGCGACCGCAATCCGGACCTGCTGCAATGGGTGTCGCGCGGCATGCTGGCCCAGTACGCCGATCCCGAGCATCAGTTCCAGCCCGGCGACATGGTGGAATTCTCGGCGCCCAATGGCGGACGCTATTCGGGCGTTCTGAAGCAGTTCGGCGACGATGCCGCCTTGTTCGATTTCAACCACCCTCTGGCGGGGGCGGATCTGCATATCGAAGTTTCCTTGTTGGGGGTTTTGTAATGTCGGGACATCGTCCGGAAAACGGCATGGAAGTCGTGCTTGCGCAGCCCAGGGGCTTTTGCGCCGGCGTCGATCGCGCCATCGATATCGTCGAGCGTGCGCTGGAGCTGCATGGCGCGCCCATCTACGTGCGGCATGAAATCGTCCATAACCGCTACGTGGTCCAGGACCTGAAGCAAAAGGGCGCCATCTTCATCGACGAACTGCACGAGGCCCCGGCGGGCGCCATCGTGGTGTTTTCGGCGCATGGCGTCGCCAAGGCCGTGCGCGCCGAGGCCGAGACCATGGGCCTGAAGGTTTTCGACGCGACCTGCCCCCTGGTGACCAAGGTGCATATCGAGGTCGCCCGGATGCGGGCGGCGGGACGCGAGATCATCATGATAGGCCACCGCGGCCACCCCGAAGTCGAGGGCACGCTGGGGCAGGCCGATGCCGGCATGTATCTGGTGGAAACGCCGGAAGACGTGGCCGCCCTGCAGGTGCGCGACCCCGACAACCTGGCTTTCGTAACCCAGACCACCCTGTCGGTCGACGATGCGGCGGTGGTCGCCCAGGCGCTGCGCACGCGGTTCCCGACCATCGTGGAGCCCAAGAAAAGCGATATCTGCTACGCCACCCAGAATCGCCAGGACGCCGTCAAGATCATGGCTCCGGAGTGCGACCTGGTGCTGGTCGTGGGCAGCCCCAACAGTTCCAACTCCAATCGCTTGCGCGAAGTGGCCGAACGCAAGGGTGCGACGGCCCACCTGATCGACACGCCCGACATGATCGATCCGGCCTGGCTGGCGCAAGCCAGGCGTGTCGGGGTCACGGCGGGGGCGTCGGCGCCCGATGTCCTGGTCCATCAGGTCATTGCGCGCCTGAAAGAGCTGGGCGCCATTTCGGTGCGCACCCTGGAAGGCACACCGGAAAATGTCTCATTCCCCCTGCCCAAAGAGCTATCCCGAAAGATCAAGGACACGCCATGAAGCTGTACAGCTACTTCCGCAGTTCCGCCGCCTACCGCGTGCGCATAGCCCTGAACCTGAAAGGCCTGGCCTACGAGACGGTGCCTGTCCATCTGATGAAAGATGGCGGACAGCAATTGTCGGACAGCTACCGCTCGTTGAATCCGACGGCCCTGGTGCCCACGCTGGTCGACGGCGAATTTGCGGTGGGCCAGTCGATGGCCATCCTGGAATACCTGGAAGAAACCCATCCGTCGCCGGCGCTGCTGCCCGCCGATGCCCGGGGGCGGGCCCGCGTGCGCGCGATTGCGCAAACCATTGCCTGCGATATCCATCCCTTGAACAATCTGCGCGTGCTCAAATACCTGAAGCACCAGATGGGCGTGGGCGAAGAAGCCAAGAACGCCTGGTATCGGCACTGGATCGCGCAGGGCCTGGCCGCCGTGGAAGCGATGCTGGCCGCCGGCCCTGAAACCGGCCGCTACTGCCATGGCGATCAAGTCACCTTCGCCGACCTGTGCCTGGTTCCGCAACTTTTCAATGCGCGCCGCTTTGGGTGCGATGAAAGCGCTTTTCCGAACATAGTTCGCATCGATGCGGCCTGTGCCGAACTTGCCGCCTTCCAGCAGGCGGCCCCGTCCAATCAGCCCGACAGCGAATAGCCGTCAGCGTGAACGCCGTATGGGGCCCGGAGCGCCCCTGCGACCACGTGAGTCAAGCGGTCGCCGGGGTCTAGGGACGGTTGCGCAGCCACTTCCGGATATGGTCGAAGCGATCGAAGCCCCAGAACGGTTCGCCGTCGACAAAGACGAATGGCGAGCCGAATACGCCCCGCTCCATCGCATCCGAAACGGCTTTTTTCAGTAGATTCTTGGTTTCTTCCTGGGCGATGCCGTTGGCCAGTTCCGCCGCGTCGATACCTTCTTCGGCCGCCAGGGCCAGCACCGTGTCGGGCTCGCTGATATTTCGTCCTTCCGCAAAATAGCCGCGGTACAGCCGTTTGGCGAACTCCACAGCCTTTTCGGGCGTGTCGCGCTGCAAATACAGGACAGCGCGCGCGGCCGCCACCGTGCCTATCGGGAATTCCTTGGGCTGCGAATAGGGAATGCCGGACAGCCTGGCGCTGCGCTCGAAGTCGTGCAGCGCATATTTGCCCTTCAGGGGAATCTCGGTAAGCGGTGCCGACCCCATGGCCTTGAACAAAGGGCCTAGCAAGATGGGATGCCAATCGACCCGCCGATCGAACTCGGCGGCCAGCGCCTCGATTTGCGTGCTGGCCAGGTAGCCGTAGGGCGAGGAAAAATCAAAATAGAAATCGAAATTCGCGGTCATGGACGGTTTTTCTCTTGTTCTGTTTCGCTGGGTTGGTCTGCGTTGTATGGTAGGCAGATTTCGCCCGGCATGCAATGCAAGCGCCATTTCGCCGTTGCGCTTTCATGTTTAAATGACAGTGTGGATCGGCTATCAGCATACAAGGTAAAAATGAAGAAAAGTACAGGGGTGATCGGCGTTGTGGTGGTTCTGGGCGCCGCCTATCTGGGCGCCACGTGGTATGTGGGAAAAGAAGCCCAGAAGACCATTGAACAGGCGGTGGCGCAGGCCAATGCGCGCCTGGCGAGATACCTGGGTTCGGACACGGAAGGCGGCGTGAAAATCGGCATCGCCGACTACCAGCGCCGTTTTTTCTCCTCCGATGTCGTTTATACCGTGCATATGAAAGACCCGGACGGCAAGCCGGTCGATCTTGCGCTGCACGATCACCTGCAGCACGGCCCTTTCCCTTTGGGCGCCTTGCAGGCGGGATATGTGGCGCCGTTGCTGGCCTACAGCCGGGCGCGGCTTGCCGCCACGCCCGCCACGCAGGCCTGGATGGATAGCCAAAAAGGCGAATCGCCCCTTAATGTGGAAACCCGCGTCGGCTTCGGCGGCAGCGGCCACTCGGTCTGGACCTTCTCGCCCACTGAGCTTGTCGAGGACGGCGATGCCCTCAGTTTCAGCGGCGGGACGATAGGCATCGATTTCAGCAAGGACTTCAACAGCAGCTCGGCGGCTGGGCAATTCGATTCTTTCTCACTGGCCAACGCGCAAACCGGCGAAAGCCTGCGGATCGAAAATATCCGCCTGGACAGCAAGACGGACATCGGCGACGAAAACAGCATGCAGGTGCATAGCAGCGCCACCGTCGATACCTTGACCATGGACAACGCCAAGGACGACGAGGCGGTCGCCATCGAAAAACTAGCCTTCAAGCTGGACAACGTCCAGACCGGCGACATTCTGGATGGCGCGCTAAGCTACGATTTCGGCCGTATTGCCGTCGGCCCCATGGATCTGGGCAGCTTGTCCCTGGGGGCCAGGGCCAGCCGCCTGAATGTGGCCGCGCTGGCGGCCCTGGCCGCCGAGTACGACGCCATCCAGGCCAGGCACGCAGGGCAGGACGACCAGGATCTGGTTCTTAGCGACGACGAAGAGCGTGCCTTGCGTGAAAAATTGATGGCCGTCCTGGCCGGCGATCCTTCGGTCGCCATCGATCGGCTGGTCTGGAAGAACGCCGACGGCCAAAGCAAGGCCAGCCTGCGGATCGACCTGACACGTCCGGCTGAAGCCGATGAAAAGAACGCCGATATGCTGCTTACGCAGGCTTTGAAGCAAGTCCAACTGGATTTCAGCCTGCTCAAGCCCATGTTCATCGGGGTGTTCGGGCAGGCGCAAGCCGATCCGCAGCAGCGTTTGCAGATGGAAATGATGGGCGCCATGATTTACGACCAATATATGGCGCGCTTGCAAGGCGCCGGACTGGTCCGGGTCGATGGCGATACGGCGGCCTCATCCGTCGTGTATGAAAACAACGGAGTCACGGTCAACGGACAGGCCATGTCCGTGACCGAATTCATGCAGCGTGTCCTGAGCGTCGCCATGTAGACACTCTTGCACCGCGCGCCGTTCAGCCGGCCCCGGAAGCCTGGATCCGTTCCAGCCTTCCGGGGCCGGTCCGCTTTGGCGGCGCCTGCGCATCTATACGTAAACACTAATGCGCAATCCCTTGAAATATGCATAATGTAAATGAATGCGTCTTTTTGGGCTTTTTTGTATCGGCTTGGCGATATCCGCGGCTTGCGGGAAATCACCTAATCCGGAGCTCGTAAAGATTCGTCCCGCGAAGACGTTAAGCTGTCTATAAGAAGCATAGGCTTACAAAAAAGGGGCCATGATGGAGACAACAACACGCGTTCACTCCAGAGACGCATCGATGGGCGGCGGGTGGCTCGCTCGGCGTTCCCTGGCGGTCAAATTGTTTTTGGCCACATCGGCCGTAACCGTCGTCGTCATGGCTGCCATAGCGGCGGTCATGGCCTGGCAAAGCCGCAATACCGCCGTCGAAACCGTGGAACGGGAAATCACCTCTGCCCTGCACGGCGTGCATCAGTCCCTGCAACTGGTTTTCGCCAGCGCCAGCGACCGGGGCAGGTTGCTCATACCCGTCCTGCAGCGCGAACTGGGCGGCATCCCGGTGCTGGACGGCAACACGACCGACACCGACGAGGGCGGCGCCGTGCCGTTGCTGGTGGTCGACGATCACATCGTCAATGGCGACATCGATACCCTGATGCGCATCAATGAAAACACCGGGGCCGATCCCGCCGTTATTGTGCGGTCCGGCGACAAATGGGTGCGTGCGGCAACTCTGCTGCGCGATGCGCAGGGCAATGTAAGGCTGGGCAGCGCCATCGAGCCCAACGACCTGCTGGCCAGGACCCTGGACGGCGGCCAGCCCTACAGCGGCGTGGTTCAGCGCAATGGCAAATGGTACGCCATGAGCATCCAGCCGCTCAAGGATGAAGCCGGCACGGTCTACGGCGGTTTCTCCGTTCGTGTCGATGTGGATCAGCAGGTCGGCGCCTTGCTCGATTGGATATCCAAAGTCAGGGTGGCCGAACACGGCCTTCTGGGCGTGCTGCAGCGCAGCGCCGACGGCAAGAACTGGATACGGATCGCAGGCGGTCAAGGCAAGCCCGGGACCGCCCTGAATACAGATATGCCCGCGGTGGACGTTGCAAAGCTCGAGGCCCTGTACAAGAACGGCAGCGGCTTCGCCCAGGTGGATTTGGGCCAAGGCAAGGATGCCGGCTCCAAGTTCGTCGCCTGGGATACGGTCGAGGGCTGGAATTGGCTTATGTACGGCATGGGCGATCAGGACGAGTTCCTGATGCAAAGCTATATATACCTGGCTTATCAGATGGGCTTGATGCTGGTCGGCACCTTGCTGATCTCTTTGCTGGTGGGTTGGCTGGCGGCCATGACCTTGCGCCCGGTGCGCCAAGTCATCGACGGCATGGAAAAGCTCGGCCAAGGCGACCTGACCGCTCGCATTCCCCAGGTTCCGGCGCAAAGCAAGAACGAGGTCCATGTGCTGTTCAACTATGTCCGGCGGACGCAGCAGGCGCTTTCGCGCACCATTGCCGCGGTGCGGGCCGGCGTCGATGAAATCAATGTCGGCTCCGCCCAGATCGCCGCCGGCAATACCGACTTGTCCAGCCGCACCGAAGAACAGGCGGCATCCCTGCAGGAAACCGCCGCCAGCATGGAGGAGCTTGCCGCGACGGTCAAGCAGAATACGGAGCATGCGCGCCAGGCCAACACGCTGGCCACAAGCGCTTCCGCCGTGGCGCAGCGCGGGGAACAGGCCGTTACCGACGTTGTGCTGACCATGCAGCGTATTTCGGGCAGTTCCGGCAAGATCGGCGAGATCGTCGGCGTCATCGACAGCATTGCTTTCCAGACCAACATTCTGGCCTTGAATGCGGCCGTCGAGGCTGCTCGCGCGGGCGAGCAGGGCCGCGGTTTTGCCGTGGTGGCGTCCGAAGTCCGGTCGTTGGCGCAACGCAGCGCCGAAGCGGCCAAAGAGATCAAGAAGCTTATCGAGGCGTCGATCTCCGAGGTATCCGACGGCTCGAAGCAAGTGGAAGGCGCGGGCGACACCATGCAGGAATTGCTTGCCTCGGTCCAGCGCGTGACGGAGATCATGAAAGAAATCTCCGCCGCCTCCGAAGAACAGTCCACGGGCATCGATCAGGTCAATCTGGCGGTGTCGCAAATGGACGAAGTCACGCAGCAGAACGCCGCCCTGGTCGAGCAGGCCGCAGCCGCTGCGGGGTCCCTGCAAGACCAGGCCCGGCAATTGGCCGATGCGGTGTCGGTCTTCAAGATCGCGGAGAGCCCCAATGTGGTGCTCGATATGCAAGAGCCCGGGCGGCGCATGCTGGCTCCGGACCATCGCGAGCAAGAGGCATCCTCAGGCGATATTCCCGCGGGAGCGAAACTGCGCCTGGCCTGATTTCTCATAAGCACACTGCAAAGGTTCATCAACAGCAACAACAAGGCTTATCGATAAGCCACAGGGGGAAGCATGAACAAAGCTCGTATCGCCGCTGTCATGGCCGGCGCCGTCATCATGGCCGGTCTCGGCGGCTGCGCCACCACATCATCGTCCAGTGTGGCTTCCAACGGAATGGGGGTCGTCATCATGCATGGCAAAGGCGGATCGCCGACGCGCCATGTTTCTTCATTGGCCTCGTCCTTGCAGGGAAAAGGCTATGCCGTCGCCAACCTTCAGATGCCGTGGTCGGGCAATCGGGATTACGACGTTGACGTGGCCAGCGCCGAAAAGGAAATCGACGCGGCGCTTGAGGACTTGCGCAATCGGGGCGCGAAAACGCTTTTTGTGGCGGGTCACAGCCAGGGCGGCCTGTTTGCGCTGCATTACGGCAATAAGCACCGGGTCGATGGAATCATCGCCATGGCGCCCGGAGGCGACGCTGGATCGCAGACCTTTGTCGGCAAGCTGGGCCCATCGGTGCAGTTGGCCAAGAAAATGATTGCGGAAGGGCAGGGAGCCGCCAAAGAAAAGTTCTTCGATTATGAAGGCAGCAAGGGACTGACGCCGGTTACCACCACCGCCGCCATTTACTTGGACTGGTTCGAGCCCGACGGCGCCATGAACTACGGTATCGCCGCAAGAAACATGGACCCCAAAACGCCAGTGCTGTATGTGGGGCCCACCGGCGACTATAAAGGCCTGCTGCGAAACAAGACAGCCATGTTCCACTCCCTGCCTCGTAACCCGCTGACCAAGCTCTACGAGCCGAACGCCTCCCATCTGGGCGCGCCGTCCGCCTCCATTGACGAAATCGTGCGCTGGACCACGGCCGTCGCGAGCAAGAGCGGAAGCTAGCGCTTACTGGACCATCTTCTGAATGCGCTGCACCAGCTTGGGATCCTGTTGCAGCGCCTGATTGATTCCGTTGAACTGGTCGACGGTCATGCCTTCGTCATGAACGGCCTTGACCATTTTTCCGTCGGCTTCTTCAAACACTTTTTTCTTTGTGGCTTCGTCCTGCGTGGCCTGCAGCTTGGGCGTGTATTCCTGGGAAATCATCGCCACCTTCTGGGAAGCGCTTACAAAGCGTTCGAGCTGGGCGTCAGAGTAATCGGGTGTGGGCACGGTCATGCCCGGCTTCGGAGCGGGTGCCTGTTGCTGTTGCGCCATGGCGGCTCCGCTGAGAGCCAGCAGGCCTGCGGAAATGGCGATGGTGATGCGTTTATGCATGCGATCTCCTTCAAATTGCGGTCTGTGAGCTTTCATCATGACAACAACTGACGAGATTTCAAGCGGATCCTGTGGGAAGACATATCCAGGAGAAACCTGACGTTACCGGAGGGTGGGTATCCGCTGACCAACCGTCGGAATTCGGCGTATTTATTACGTTTCAGCAACATGCCCACGAGTTGTACGCAGGCTTATTCACAGTCTGTGTGGATAAGTCAGGAGCACTCCGGCCAGGCTGTCCGGTTTTGCCGATCCAGCGCTTCAATCCGCGCCCGGGCGTTTTTCCAGAGCCAGCAATCCTTCGTTTTCGATGAAGGCGACGATCTCGTCCAGGCCGTTTCCGTCCTTGATGCTGCCCATCACAAAAGGGCGGTTGCCGCGCATGCGCTTAGCGTCGGCTTGCATGACCTCCAGCGACGCGCCGACATAAGGCGCCAGATCAGTCTTGTTGATCAGCAGCAGGTCGGATTTGGTGATGCCCGGTCCGCCTTTGCGCGGGATCTTTTCTCCGGCGGCCACATCGATCACATACAGGGTCAGATCGGAAAGTTCGGGGCTGAATGTGGCGGCCAGGTTGTCTCCGCCCGATTCCACGAACACAATGTCCGCATCGGGAAACTTCCGCAGCATCCGGTCTATGGCTTCGAGATTGATCGAGGCGTCTTCCCGTATGGCGGTATGCGGGCATCCTCCGGTTTCGACTCCCATGATGCGCTCGGCCGGCAAGGCTCCGGAAATCGTCAGAAGACGCTGGTCCTCCTTGGTATAGATGTCGTTGGTGATGGCGATCAGATCATACTTGGCCGACATTCTCTTGCACAGCATTTCAAGCAGGGTGGTCTTGCCGGAGCCGACGGGACCGCCGACTCCGACGCGCAAGGGAGGCATGGACTTGCTGCGCAGGGGGGCGGTGGATGTGTCATGTTGGGTTGAACGCATGAGGAGCCTCTCAGGAGCGGAACAATCTGGAATACTGCGTTTCGTGGCGCGCCGACACGATGGCCAGTTGCGGAGCCAGGGTAGCAAGGCGGGGCGGCGCATGGGCGGCGCGGGAAAAAGCTTCGTCGCACACCGCCGGAATGTGCGAGCGCACATCATTCAATATACGCTGGCCCGCCATCTGCCCCAAAGGAACGGTTTTGATGGCGGCCATGACCTGGTTTTCCAGCCAGGTGAACAAGTAGGCGGCCAGCCCGGCGGCTTTGGCGATATCCAGGGCATGGACGCAATAAGCGTGCGCGGCCGGATAGACGATATTGGCTTGGCCGAGCAGTTGCTGTCTGGCCGGTGCCTCGCCCCAGTTCAACTGATCCGCCAGCTTGACCAGCGACCATCCCATTTGCTCGGTTTCCTGGCGCAGTTCCTGCGATTCGCGTGTTGTGTGAAACCAGTCGTTCCAGTGTGCGACCTGCGTCCAATCGCGGTCCGACCAGGCATCGAACAGCAGTATCCATGCCGGGGCTTCGCCTTGCGCCATCACCCAATTCAGTTGTTGGGCTATCCATCGGCCCGCACTGTCTTCGTTGTTGACCAGGCCATGGTCGACCGCGGCTTCGAAACCCTGCGAATAGCTGTATCCGCCGATCGGAAGGGCTGGCGACGACAACTGGAGCAAGGCGGCGAGCTGGCTTGCTTGCATGTCGCTCATCTATTTTCTTTCGGGCGGTGGTGGGCGCCATGATTGCAATCCTGGCCATGAACATGTTCATGACCAGGGTCTTCCGTGTGCTCGTGTCCGTGTGTATGGGGATGGTCATGGGCCGCATAGGCGGCCTGGGCGAGCGCGTAGTCTTCGCTGAAGGTTTCGTCGTGGCCGTGTTTGTGGCCTCCGCCGTAAGCGCCGCTTTCAGGTTCGAAGGGCGCATCCAGCCGGCGGACGGACACGCCGCCCAATCGCCGCAGCATATCCCGCAGCACCGGATCGTATTCCAGCTGCAAATAGCCCTCGCCCACTTCCAGCGCAACGTGGCGGTTGCCCAGGTGGTAGGCGGCTCGCGTCAACTGTCTATCGCTTTCGGCGGTAATGCGCAATACGTCGTCCGGGGCGGCTTGCACAAGGATAAGCCGCCCGTCTTCAGCCAGCAGCGCGTCTCCATGTCGCAGGATGGTTCTCTGCTCCAGAACCAGCCCGATCTGCTCGCCGTCGTCCAGGGTTATTTTCTGGCGGCTGCGGCGCCGCAAGCTGTAAGGCAGTGCGGCTGTCGGGGCGCTGCGCAACAGGGCTTTGGCGATGCTCGTGCCGCTAAGGTGCTTTTTTACGATACGCATGGCTTAGAACAGGAAATAACGTTGGGCCATGGGCAATATCGAGGCCGGCTCGCACGTCAGCAGCTTGCCGTCGGCCATGACTTGGTAGGTTTGCGGATCCACCGAAATATGAGGCAGCCAGTTGTTGCGCACCATGTCCTTCTTGCCCAGGTCGCGGCATCCATGCACAGCCTCCAGCGTTTTACCCAGGCCCAGCTGATGCAAGGCGGGATTGGCCATTGCGGCTTGCGACACGAAGGTCAGCGAGGTCTTGAGCGCGTTGCCGAAGCTGCCGAACATGGGCCGGAAATGAACCGGCTGGGGTGTGGCGATCGATGCGCCAGGGTCGCCGACGACGGCCGCGGCGATCATTCCGCCTTTAAGCACCATATGGGCCTTGACACCGAAGAAGGCGGGGCGCCAAAGCACCAGGTCGGCAAGCTTGCCCGCTTCGATGGAGCCCACTTTGTGGGCAATGCCGTGGGCCAGTGCGGGGTTGATGGTGTACTTGGCAATATAGCGCTTGATGCGTTCGTTATCGGAGCGAGCGCTGTCGCCTTCAAGCGCGCCTAGCTGCGCTTTCATTTTGTCGGCCGTCTGCCAGGTGCGCAAGACCACTTCGCCCACACGCCCCATGGCTTGCGAATCGGAGCTCATGATCGAAAATGCCCCCAAGTCGTGCAGGACGTCTTCGGCGGCGATGGTTTCGCGGCGTATGCGGCTTTCGGCAAACGCCAGGTCTTCCGCAATGGACGGGTTCAGGTGATGGCACACCATGAGCATATCCAGATGCTCGTCGATGGTGTTGATGGTGAACGGCATGGTGGGATTGGTCGAGGCCGGCAATACGTTGGGCATCCCGGCCGCCTTGATGATGTCGGGAGCGTGGCCGCCGCCGGCGCCTTCGGTATGGAAGGAGTGGATGCAGCGGCCTTTGAAGGCCTTGAAGGTGTCCTCGACAAAACCCGATTCGTTCAAGGTATCGCTATGGATGGCGACCTGCACGTCGGTTTGGTCGGCCACCGATAGGCAGTTGTCGATGGCGGCCGGCGTGGATCCCCAGTCTTCGTGAAGCTTCAGGCCAATGGCGCCTGCTTCGATCTGTTCGAACAGCGGACTCGGTACGCTGGCGTTTCCCTTGCCCAGCAGGCCGATATTGACCGGGAAGGCGTCCAGCGCCGATAGCATCGAATGGATATGCCAGGGCCCCGGCGTGCAGGTGGTGGCGAACGAACCCGCGCTCGGGCCGGTGCCGCCGCCTATCAGCGTGGTGGTGCCGGTAGCCAGGGCTTCGTCGAACTGCTGGGGGCAAATGAAATGGATGTGGGTGTCGATAGCGCCGGCCGTGACGATCATGCCTTCGCCCGCGATGATTTCGGTGGACGGCCCCGCGATGATGGTGACGGCGGGCTGGATATCGGGATTGCCGGCCTTTCCTATGCCGGAAATCAGGCCGTTCTTGATGCCTATGTCGGCCTTGACGATGCCGCTTATCGCATCGATGATCAGGGCGTTGGTAATGATGGTATCGGCGCAGTCGGCGCTGTCGCGCTGGCTTTGGCCCATTCCATCGCGTATGACCTTGCCTCCGCCGAATTTCACCTCTTCACCAAAGAGCGTGTAGTCCTTTTCGACCTCAGCCAGCAATTGCGTATCGGCCAGGCGGATGCGGTCGCCCACTCCGCCGACGATGGTGGGCCCAAACATTTCCGTGTAGGCGAGGCGTGATATGACAGGCATTACAGTGCTCCCATGATGTCGCCGTTGAAACCGTAAACCTTGCGCTCGCCGGCCAGCGCAACCAGCTCGACGGTTTTTTTCTGGCCCGGCTCGAAGCGAACGGCCGTTCCGGCCGCAATGTTCAAACGAAAGCCGCGGGCGGCTTTTCGATCGAACTTGAGCGCCGCGTTGACTTCGGCGAAATGGTAGTGGGAACCGACCTGTACGGGGCGGTCGCCGGTATTGACGACATCGACCGCGCAGGTGGGCCGCCCCGCGTTCAGTTCGATGTCGCCGTCTTCAACAAGAATTTCTCCGGGTATCATGGCGTGCGTCCTGGCGAGATATTGATGATCGTGGATCAGTTTGCAATGGTGTACAGGGCCGCGCCGTATGCGGCGATGCCGGCGCCGGCCGCGCGCGCCAACCAGGCGGCGCGCCCTTTCAGAGCCAGGCCCGCGGTCAGGCCGGCGGCATGCAGCATCAGCGTAGCCAGCATGAAGCCGGCTATGTAGGCGGCCACGCCATTTCCGGCAGGCAGTTCGGCGCCGTGCGCCAGGCCGTGGAACAGGGCGAAGAAGCCGACCAGTGCGCCGCCCGCCCAGCCGGGTAGGGCGATCCGGCTTGCGGTCAGCAGGCCAAGCACCAGCAAAGACGCCATGATGATGGGTTCGACGGCCGGCAGGCTCATGCCCGCAATGCCCGCCAGCGCGCCCACCAGCAATAGGCAAAGAAAGCTTATGGGCGTCCAGATGGCCTCTCGAAGGCTCTTGTGAGCCAGGGCAGCCCATAAGCCCACCGCCAGCATGGCAAGCAGATGGTCGGTTCCCGTCAAGGGGTGAAGCATGCCCGCCGCGAACATGCTGCCGCCCATGACGGACTCATGCCCCGGATGCGCGAGGGCGGCGCTCGATGGCAGGGCAAGAGCGAAAATGCGGACGGCATGCAGGCCCGTTGTTTGCAAGGTGGAACGAGTAGTCATCTGAGGCTCCTGATGAAAGTGGCTTCGTAGGGCTTGGAATACATTTAGACGATGGGATTGTGCACGGTCACCAACTTTGTGCCGTCCGGAAATGTGGCTTCGACTTGTATATCGGCGATCATTTCCGGGACCCCTGGCATGACGTCCTCGCGCGTCAGGATGGTGGTACCGTAATGCATCAGGTCGGCCACGCTGCGGCCGTCGCGCGCTCCTTCCATCAGTTCGGCGGTGATCAGGGCAACCGACTCGGGATAGTTGAGCTTTACACCACGCGCCTTGCGGCGCTCTGCCAGCAGAGCCGCGGTGAAAATCAACAACTTGTCTTTTTCCCTTGGGGTCAGGTTCATGATGCGATCCTCGCGCAGGTAAGGTTATCGGGTTTTTTTCAGGTATTCCACAGTCGCAGATGGCGGCCTTGGACGCCCAGCAGCAAGGGGCGCATTTGCATCCATAGCGCGATGAGCAGCCCCTTCACGTCTTGCGCATGCGTGCCCAGAACGCGCAGCAGGCTAAGGCCTTGCCCGTCGGACAGCGGCATATGGGTCAAGCCGGCCCGCAGTTCTTCCTGCCATGGCAGATCCATGGAAAGGCGGTCGGCCTCGTCGCGGCCGATGGCGGGGCCGAAAGCCCATAAGGTGGCCAGTACCGGGAAGCCGGCCAAGCCGTTCACGTTGTGGCGCACGGCGCTATCCGCATGCAGCTCTCCGATTTCCTGCCACAGGGGGCGTTCATCCAGGGTCAGCACGGTGTTCAGCATGATCCGGCCTTCATCCCAATGCGAGGATTTTTCTATGCTGCCCAGTTGGACGATTTCCCATCCTATTGCGCGCGCCCCTGTGTGCAGATGGACCTGTGTGCTGGTGTGGGCATCGGCCTGTTCGAAAAAAATATTCTCTTGCGGCAGCCAGTCTAGGCAGGCTCCGGCCTTCACGACAATGGTCGTGTTCTGGGCAGCGCTTTTGCCGTTCGCCTTGTACCAGCGCGTGGCTCCCGGAGTGTTCAGCAAGGCATGGGCTCCCGATTGCACCGTAATGTCGATTGATAATAAATCTCCGCCCGCAATACCGGAAGGGGGGTGAAGTATGGTTACATGGCAGATCTCGGGGCCTTCGGGGTACAGGGCTTTTTGTACAAGCAGGGGGCCTTCGTGCCGACGCTCCGAAAGGACGGTGCCGCGCGAATTCGGATACGAGAAAGCAAGCGTCAGCTTGCCGTGCCATTCACGCATGTTCATACCGATAGATGCCTGCGCACGTCATCGCCGTCCATTTCAGTTCGGTCTCCCTGCGCCACCACTTCGCCGCGCGAAAGAACGATGAAGCGATCCGCCAGCCCGCGGGCGAAATCGAAGTATTGCTCGCACAGCAAAATGCCGATATCGCCGCGTTCGCGCAGCAAGCGTATGACCTTGGCGATATCCTTGATGATGGAAGGCTGTATGCCTTCCGTGGGTTCGTCAAGGATGATGAGCCTGGGCTCCTGCACCAGGGCCCGCGCAATAGCCAATTGCTGCTGCTGTCCGCCCGAAAGGTCTCCGCCACGGCGTGCCAGCATGGTTTTAAGCACGGGGAAGAGTTCAAAGACATCTTCTTTGATTCGTCGCGCGGAGGACGCCGGCTTGCCGGCCATGCCCATCAGGATGTTTTCTTCAACGGTCAGCCGCGCAAAGATTTCGCGGCCCTGGGGAACATAGGCGATACCGAGCGCGGCTCGTTGATGCGGGGCCATTCGGGTAATGTCGGCGCCCGCAAGCTCAATGCCGCCCGATGCAACCGGCAAGACACCCATGAGGCACTTGAGCAAGGTCGTCTTTCCGACGCCATTGCGGCCCAGCAAAGCCAGGCATTCGCCTTGCCGCACGCTTAGCGAAATCCCGCGCAGCGTATGGCTGCCGCCATAGTACTGATTGATGTTATGGACGTTAAGCATGTCAGCGCCCCAGGTAGACATCGATGACGCGCGGATCGGCCTGCACCTGCGCCATGGAGCCCTCGGCCAGCACCGATCCTTCGTGCAGCACGGTGACTTTGCCCTCGCCGGCAATATCGGTGACGAAATCCATATCGTGCTCGACGACGACCAGCGAGTGGCGGCCTTTCAATTCGTTGAGCAGTTCTCCGGTGCGTTCGGTCTCAGCGTCGGTCATGCCGGCGACGGGTTCGTCCAGCAGCAAAAGCAAAGGTTTCTGCATCAGCAGCATTCCGATCTCCAGCCATTGCTTTTGCCCATGCGAAAGCAGACCGGCCGGACGCCGGGCCTCGGGCTTGAGCCGTATGAGTTCGAGTGTGGCGTGGATCTCATCCGTTTGCTGGGCGGTGATCCGGGAAAACAGGGTGGGCCGAACGCCTTTGTCGGTCTTCAGGGCCAGCTCCAGGTTTTCGAAGACTGTATGATTTTCAAAGACAGTGGGGCGCTGGAATTTCCGGCCGATGCCGGCGCGCGCAATCTGGGACTCGTCCAGCTTGGTCAAGTCGATGTTCTGCCCGAAAAAAGCGCTGCCCGCCGTCGGCGCGGTCTTGCCAGTTATTACGTCCATCATCGTGGTCTTGCCCGCCCCGTTGGGTCCAATGATGCAGCGCAATTCGCCTGTACTGATGTCCAGGTCGAGCTTGTTCAGCGCCTTGAATCCATCGAAGCTGACCGTAATGCCCTCTAGATAAAGGATGACCCCGTGGCGCAGGTCCACGTCGCGCTGCGCCACATGACCGTAGGCGGCATCGGAGCCAGGCCCGTCCGTGGGCGCCGGCGCCGGTTTATTTCCACTAAGCAGTTTCATATAGCGCTTCTCTTAAGATACCGGACGCGCAATTGGCGCGCAAGCCCCACCAGGCCTTGAGGCAGGAACAGTGTCGTCAGTACAAAAATAAGGCCCAGGGCATAGAGCCAGAATTCCGGCAGCACGCTGGTGAACCAGGTTTTCAGGCCATTGACCGCGCCGGCGCCGATGATCGGACCTATCAGAGTGCCGCGGCCGCCGGTCGCCACCCATATCACCATTTCAATCGACGTTTCGGTGGACATTTCGCTGGGATTGATGATGCCGACCTGTGGGACGTACAAAGCGCCCGCGATACCGCACATGACCGCTGATACCGTCCAGATGAATAGCTTGAATCCCAGGGGTTCATAGCCGATGAAGCGCAAGCGGCTTTCGGAGTCCCGTATGGCGGTAAGGACGCGCCCAAGCTTGGATTGGGTGAGCGCGCGCGCAAATATCAGAGAAGCCGCCAGCAGCGCCAAGGTGATCCAGTACAGCGCGGCGCGTGTGCCGGATGCCGTAATGTCATAGCCAAGAATGCGCTTGAAATCGGTAAAGCCGTTATTGCCGCCAAAGCCGGTTTCGTTGCGGAAAAAGAGCAGCATGGCGGCAAAGGTCAAGGCCTGCGTGATGATGGAAAAGTAGACCCCCTTGATTCTCGAGCGGAAGGCGAAATAGCCGAAGACAAAGGCAAGGATGCCCGGGACCAGGACCACCAGCAGCATGGCGTACAGGAAATGATCGGTAAACGCCCAGTACCAGGGGTAGTCGTTCCAGTCCAGGAAGACCATGAAGTCCGGCACGTGGCTCTTGTAGACGCCATCGCCGCCGATGGAGCGCATCAGGTACATGCCGTGAGCATAGCCCCCCAGCGCGAAGAACAGGCCGTGCCCCAACGACAGGATGCCGGTGTATCCCCAGACCAGATCCAGCGCCAGCGCCGCCATGGCATAGCACATGAATTTCCCCATCAAGGCCACGGCGTAGGACGAGATGTGCAAGGGATGGCCGGGCGGAAAGACCAGGTTAAGCAAGGGCAGCAGCGCCAGGAGGACCGTCGCGGCGATCAGGCCTGTCCATATGCGCGGCGAAAACAGGCGCCGCCGCGCCGCGGGAAGGGAATGCGGCGGCGGGAAGGTTGGCAGGGCGCTCATTCCACGCTCCTGCCGCGCGGAGCGAATAGCCCTTGCGGGCGTTTTTGAACGAACAGCACGATAAGCACCAATATGGTAATTTTTGCCAGGACGGCACCCGTCCAGGGCTCCAGAAATTTATTCACGCTTCCCAGGCCCAGCGCGGCGATCACGGTGCCCGCAAGCTGGCCGACACCGCCCAGGACGACCACCATGAAGGAATCCACGATGTAGCTGCGCCCCAGGTCGGGGCCGACATTTCCGAGCTGCGATAACGCTACGCCGCCCAGCCCGGCTATGCCTGATCCCAGGCCGAAGGCAAGCATGTCGATACGGCCGGTAGGCACGCCCACGCAATCGGCCATCCGGCGGTTCTGGGTAATGGCCCTGACGAAAAGGCCCAGGCGGGTGTGATTGAGCAGCAGCCATATCAGGAACACGACCAGCAAGGCGAAGACAATGATGGCGATGCGGTTGTAAGTCAGCACCAGCCCGCCCAGCACCGTCACGCCGCCCGACATCCATGAAGGATTTCCGACTTCCACATTCTGCGCGCCGAACAGGGTCCGGACCGCCTGCATCAGGATCAGGCTGATGCCCCATGTGGCCAGCAGCGTTTCCAGCGGGCGGCCGTACAGCCAGCGGATCACGGTCCGTTCCAGCGCCATCCCGACCAGCGCGGTAATGAAGAAGGCGACAGGGAGCGCGGCAAGAACATACCAGTCCATCCATGCGGGAGCCATCTGCCGGAACAAGACCTGAACGGCATAAGTGCTGTAGGCGCCTATCATCAGCAGCTCGCCATGCGCCATGTTGATGACCCCCATCAGGCCAAAGGTGATGGCCAGCCCCAGCGCGGCAAGCAGGAGCACGCTGCCCAGGCTGATGCCGTAGAAAAGATTTCCCGCCCATTCGATTTTTTTCAGGCGGCTGTCGATACGCTCGATGGCGGCGGCCGCCGCGGCGCGCACGGCCTGGCTGCTTTCGGTGTAGGCGCCGGCATCCTGGCGGGCCAGCAGGTTGGCCAGGATGGGGCGAAACTCGGCATTGCCGGTATTTCCCAACGTTTGCACGGCATGCAGGCGTACCGCCGCCTCGGGGCTCTTCAGCTCAAGGCTGGCCAGTGCGACTAGCAGCGCCTTCTTCACTTCGCCGTCGGCTTCCTTGTCCATCGCCTGCGTAATAAGGCCTATATTCGACGGGTCGCCGCCATGCTGCATGCGGCGCGCCGCGGACAGGCGCACTTGCGGGTCGGCCGAAGATAAGTGCGCGAAGGCCAGGGCCTGGCTGATGGCGCGCCTTAAACGATTGTTGACGATGACGGCGTTGGCGTCGGCGGGCAGTTCCGTCCTCCGGCCGGTTTCCGGGTCCGTTGCCAGCTTGTCGGCGTCCAGCACCAGAAACCGGCCTTGGGAATCGGCGTAGGCCGTGCCGTCCCCAAGCGCTTCCAGCACCCGGGCAGCCATGGGCAGGGGCGACTGGCCAAGCCGGGAAATGATCTCCAGCCTGGCTGCGGTATCGCCGTCGATCAGCGGAGCAAGCACCGCCTGGTCGATCGAACCGGCATCCAGCGCAAGCGCGGCGGGCGCCGGAATCAGTATCAGCAGCGTCAAGGCGAGGCGCAGCCCCACGTTGCGCAGTGCCCCCAAACCTCCGGAGAGCCCGCGCATTCAGAGCCCTTGCTTGCTTTCGTTGCCCGCAATATACGGGCTCCACGGCTGCGCCCTGATGGGGCCTTTCGTTTTCCACACGATATTGAACTGGCCATCGCCGTTGATCTCGCCGATATAGACCGGCTTGTGCAAATGGTGGTTCGTCTTGTCCATCTGGATGGTAAAGCCGCCGGGAGCAACGAATGTCTGGCCGCCCATGGCGCTAATGACTTTGTCCACGTCGGTCGACTTTGCCTGTTCGACGGCCTGCTTCCACAAATGGATGCCGATATAGGTTGCCTCCATCGGGTCGTTGGTGACCACGGTGTCCGAATTGGGCAGGTTCTTGGCTTTGGCGTAGGCTTTCCATTTGGCGATGAAGTCCGCGTTCACCGGGCTCTTGACCGATTGGAAGTAATTCCAGGCGGCCAGGTGGCCGACCAGCGGCTTGGTATCCACACCGCGCAACTCTTCTTCGCCGACGGAGAAGGCAACGACCGGCACGTCGGTCGCCTTCAGTCCGGCATTGCCCAGCTCTTTGTAGAAGGGCACATTGGAGTCCCCGTTGATGGTGGATATGACGGCCGTCTTTCCGCCGGTGGCGAACTTCTTGATGTTGGCGACGATGGTCTGGTAGTCGGAATGGCCGAAGGGGGTGTAGACCTCGTCGATGTCGCTGTCTTTGACGCCCTTGGAATGCAGGAAGGCGCGCAGGATCTTGTTGGTGGTGCGCGGGTAGACGTAATCGGTGCCCAGCAGGACGAAGCGCTTCGCGCCGCCGCCGTCTTCGCTCATCAAATACTCCACCGCCGGTATGGCCTGTTGGTTGGGCGCCGCGCCGGTGTAGAACACATTCCTCTCCAGCTCTTCACCCTCGTATTGCACGGGATAGAACAGCAATCCGTTCAGTTCCTTGAAGACCGGAAGCACCGACTTGCGCGATACCGATGTCCAGGCCCCGAAAACGACCGACACCTTGTCCTGCGCAAGCAGTTGCCGGGCTTTTTCGGCGAACAGGGGCCAGTTGGATGCGGGATCGACAACGACGGGCTCCAGTTGTCGGCCCATGACCCCGCCCTTGGCATTGATTTCCTCGATCGTCATCAGGGCCACGTCCTTCAGCGACGTTTCGGATATGGCCATCGTTCCGGACAAGGAATGGAGTATGCCCACCTTGATCGTGTCGGCGGCGAGCGCCTGGGGCACCCAGCCCGAGGCGGCAAGCAGGCTGGCGGCGGCGATTTGCTTAAGGACGAATCTACGTTTCATTTTGGCTCCGGATAGAAAAGGGATCGGCGGTGTTCCCCAAGGCTTAAAGCAAAAGCCGTGCCAACTTTTTATTTGCTGTGATACGGAGCCGGAGCTTGGTTTGCGTGGACATTGCGGCATCGAGCCGCGTCGCGTTATGCGTCGTGGTGGTGCAAAACAGGGGGAAGGGACATCAGGCGCGCGCCGGAACGGTGCGTGGCGGGGAGCATGGACCCGCTGCGCGGTGCAGCGGGTCGGTGTCGCGTTGGAGCCGCTACGTCAGAAGTTCTGCTTGACGATGGCGTCGAAGGCGTTTTCCGCCGACATTCCGCCCCGCATCAGTTCGCTGATCTGCTGCGAATATTGGGTGATGCCTTCGGGAAGGTACTCGCGGTTCGCCTTGAAGTAAGCGTACTTGTCGCGTTCGATTTCGTCCGCCGCCGCGGCGGCGGCCGTAACGGGCGCAGCGCGGGAGGCGCCGCCGCTTGCGGCGGGCCGCCGGGCAACGGCTGAGGTCCGGCTGCTTGCCGGCTTCCTTCCGGCGCCGCTGATCGCCGCCTTTATGGCTTCCAATGTGAATTCGGGCGATAGATGTTCGCCCACATTGCCCTCTTCATTCAGGCGCAGCAAAAGATGCTTGGCGTCGAATCCCATCTTTCGGTTCGATGGATTGATGACCTGGTAGTTGGGGCGGGGGGATTTGTTTGGCTGCTCGAACTGTACGCGATCGCCGTAGGCTTCCATTTTGCCTAGGACCTCTTTCAGGAACTCCGGTGCCAGCGAGTCCAGTTCGCCGTTCCAGCGTTTACTTCGTTTTGTGCTCAAAATGCATTACTTCCAAAAATGTTGTCTGAATCCGGCAGGCCAAACAAGACGAAGACGCACCGGAATCCAGAATTGTACGCGCGAAAACCAGGGTTAATACGGAGCGCCATACTCGGGAATCGGTATGCCGGACCGGCAAGCTCCATACCCGGGACGGCTCCAAAAGCCGCCGCGCTGGCCTACAATGCCCCGGCATCCACAAACAACCAGAAAGGGAGGCAACATGGCCACCGCCTTCATGCGAACCGTCGACCGATGCAGCGCCCAGGCGCGTGCCGCGGGGGCGCTGCAGCCCATTGATGCGCAAGAAATGCTGATGCACGATAGGGACCTGCCTTTTACCTTGCGGTGGGTGTCTTCGCTGTCGGCCAAGGATGCGGCCAAGGATGCGGCCAAGGTCGCCATGCCCGGCGGCCCGCGCGACCCGGATTTCAATCCTTTCCTGTCGCCCGAACCGGCCCTGACGGTCGGGCCTGTCGGGGAATATCATCTGGCCATCTTGAACAAGTTCCCTGTTTGCGAACGCCACTTGGTGCTGGCCCGGCGCGAGTTCGAAGAGCAGCGTCCACCCTTGACCCTGGACGACTTCAAGGCGCTTGCGACGGTCATGTCGGATTCCGGCGGACTGGGTTTCTATAACGGCGGGCCCGAGGCGGGTGCAAGCCAACGCCACAAGCATGTTCAATGGATACCTTCCGCGCCAGGCAATGCCAGCCTGCATTACTTGGCGCGTGATTTGCCGCAAGCGGCAGGGTGGTTGGCGACGGCCATGCATCCCGAGCTGCGGGCCAGGCATCTTTTTGTGCGCGCGCTTTGCGGGGCCGGCAGGGATGTCGAAGAATCCGCCGCCAGCATGCATGCGGCATTTGACAAGGCATGTCGTAAGCTTGATCTGCTGCCGGACAAGGCCGGCCTGCTGCCGCCCTGCAATATGCTGGCCGAGGACGATTGGCTGCTGATTGTGCCGCGCAGCCGCGAACACGCCTACGACGTTTCAGTCAATGCCTTGTCGTATGGCGGAACGCTTTACGTCCGCCATCCGGAGCAAGTCGAGCCCATCCGGTCAGTCGGGCCATTGGCGGTGCTGGCGTTGGCGGGCCATGCGCCGGTGCCAAGCTAATTCAGCAATCCTGAGTAAGCCGATGACTGAGAATCGTGCCAAGGATGAATTCGCGCATATGCGCGGGGACCCCGATTTCATGCTCTCATTGGCACGCGGCATACGCGTCATGACTGCATTCTCGGAGCGGAAATCCGCCGCCAGCGTATCTGAACTGGCAGCGCGTACGAATCTGGATCGAGCCGTGGTCAGGCGATGCTTGTATACGCTGGAGCACCTTGGCATGGTCGAACAAAAGAACCGGAAGTACCAGCTCAGGCCTCAAATCCTTAAAGTGGGCCATGCCTATTTTTCCTCGGCCGAAATCGTCACCCGGGCACAGCCTTTATTGGATAAGCTGGGCGACAAGATACATACCAATTGCGCGCTGGCCATACTGAGCGAACAGGAAATCGTTTATCTGGTTCGCTCGCAAAGCAAGAAGCTGCTGGGTCAATCGCTGGGAATGGGTAGCCGCTTGCCGGCCTATTGCACGTCGTTGGGCCGGGTGCTGCTGGCGAACCTGACTGAACATGATCTGGATGCTTACCTGGCCCAGATCAAGCTGCAAGCCTATACCGAGTTCACGGTAACCGACGAGCCGGAACTTAGGAAGACCTTGAGCCGGGTAAAAGAGGCTGGCTACGCGATCGTGGACCAGGAAATGGGCCTGGGCCTGACCGGCATCGCAATCCCGGTCAGGGTGGGTGGATACGAATCGCTGATGGCGCTCAGCGTCACGGTAAATCCCAAGTATGTCCATGCCGACGAAATCAAGGGCAGATATCTGCGCGATATGCAGCAGACGGCGCAGCAATTGCAGGAGCTGTAGCGGTTTCTAGGCCAGGAAGCGGCTGAAGGTATTTTGCGCGTGCTCCGAATTTACGCAGGCATTGAATACCTTCACTTCGTGATCGAATGCCTCGCTGATAGCGGTGCTTGAGGCACGCTTTAACAGTTGCTTGCTCCGGCGCAGCGAGCTTGCAGGCATTTGGCCCAGATTGGAAGCTGTCTTGCGGGCCATATCCAATGCCTGCCCCGTATGGGCCAGCGCGGTTAGAAAGCCGGCCTGAAGGGCCTCTTCGCCATTGAACGGCCGGCACTCCAGCAGCCATTCCATGGTTTTCCGTATCCCGACCATGCGCTCCAGCAAAATGGAAGATCCGCCTTCGGGACACAGCCCCAAAGCGGTGAAGGGCATGCGGAACTGGGCCGTGGGCGTGCTGTAGACGAAGTCGAAATGCTGCAGCATGGTTGCGCCTATGCCTATCGCGTATCCTTCCACCGCGGCAATCAGGGGACATTGGGCAATGGACAGCTGACGCAGAAATGTGACAGCGGGTGAGTCCGTATCATCACGCTTTTTCAGAAAGTCGTTGATATCGGCGCCGGCGGTGAATATGCCTCCGGCACCATACACGATCACGGCGGAGCAGTCGGGGTCGTTGTCGGCGGCGCGGATCGCTTCAGTCAGGTCGTGGTACATGGCGTGGCTTAGCGCATTTTTCTTGTCCAGGCGCGCGATGCAGATTTCCAGCACATTGCCTTTTCGTTGAGTCTGAATCATGAGTGCGCTCCTTTAGCGTAAACCGGCGGCGCATCGTTCGATACGGGCGCCGCCTTGCCGATGACTCCTTGCCGCTCGAGCACGGCCAGCCTGTCCTGGCGCAGCTCCAGGAGGTCCGCCAGTACCTGGGCGGTATGGCGTCCCAGTTCAGGAGGAGCGTGCTTGTATTGAATCGGCGTCTGGCTGAACTTGATCGGGTTCGCGACACTCTTTACCATGCCGCCGCCATCTTCTTTTTTTACCGAAATGGCCATGTTGCGGTGGACCACTTGCGGGTGGGCAAAGACTTCCCGATAGTTGTTGATGCGGCCATGAGGCACGTCCGCTTCGGAAAAGGCGGTAAGCCAGTGTTCGGTCGATTGGCGGGCGACATCCGCTTCGATGCTGGGCAGCAGCGATCCGCGGTCCTGTATCCGGCCTTTCGCATCGCGGTATCGAAGGTTGTCGAAGAGATCCTGGCGTGCAATGGCTTTGCAAAAGCGCAGCCATTGCTGTTCGTTGCCCACCGCGACGACTATTTGCCCGTCCAGGGTATTGAACACTTGGTAAGGCACCAGGGCGGGATGGGCGTTGCCCCACCGGACGGGGTCGATGTCATTCATCAAGTGGAACAGGCCCTGGTTGGACGAAAGCGCCGTCAGGCAATCGAGCAGCGCCAGATCGATGTACTGGCCCATTCCCGTGCTGTGGCGCGCGTTCAGGGCTGCCAGGACGGCAATGGCCGCATACAGCCCTGTGGTCAGATCCGCAATTGCGACGCCGACCTTTTGCGGGCCTCCGCCCGGCAAGGAATCTTTTTCGCCCGTGATGCTCATCAGGCCCCCTTCGGCCTGGAAGACGAAATCATATCCGGGACGCTGCGCATAGGGACCGGTTTGGCCGTATCCGGTTATCGAACAGTAGATGATGCGTGGGTTGATCTTGCGTATGCTGTCGTAATCCAGCCCGTATCGGGCCAGATCGCCAACCTTGAAATTTTCGATGAATACATCGGATTTCTTTGCCAACTCGCGAATCAGCTCCGCACCTTCCTGTGTGGCTATGTCGATGGCCACTGATTTCTTGCCGCGATTGGTGGATGCGTAGTAGGTGGAGTCGGGCGTCTGCTCTCCTTGAGTATCCTGAGCCCATGGAGGACCCCAGTGCCGGGTATCGTCACCGCGCGAAGGGTGTTCGACCTTGATGACATCCGCCCCCATGTCCGCCATGGCTTGCGTGCACCAAGGGCCCGCAAGCACCCGGGTCAGGTCCAGCACTCGGATGGTATCCAAAGCTTCCCGCATAATTGCTACTCCGCCGCGTCCAGGGGTAATTGAATGGCCTTGTATTCAAGGAATTCTTCGAAGCCGACTTCACCACCTTCCCTGCCTATGCCGCTTTGTCCGTATCCGCCGAAGGGAGCGAACGGATTGAAGGGAGCGCCGTTTATATCCACTTGTCCCGCGCGTATCAGGCGCGCCGCGTCCAGAGCTTCTTCCCGCTCGCCCCATACTGCGGCGGCCAGGCCGTACTCGGTATCATTGGCCAGCATGATGGCTTCCTGTACCGACTGATAAGCGATCACGCTTAGTACGGGACCGAATACCTCTTCGCGAGCCAGCACATTGTCTGGTTGGACGCTCAGAGCCATCGGGGCGACAAAAAAACCATCATGGGGAATGGCATCATTCTTGGCCAGAATGCTTGCACCCTGATCCAGGCCGGATTGCACAAGGTCGCGCACGCGTTGCTGCTGGGCGGCGGAGATAAGGGGGCCGACGCGATGGGCGGCATCCAGGCTGGAACCCACCGCCAGTTTGTGGAACTCGGCCTTCAGCAGCGCCTCGGTTTCGTCCAGTCGGTTGGCGGGCACGAGCATGCGGGTCAAGGCATTGCAGGTCTGGCCATTGTTCAGCATGCAGCCTCCCAGGGTTGCCTTGACGGCGCGCTGCAAGTCGGCGCCCGGCAAGATTACCGAGGGGGATTTTCCGCCCAGTTCGAGGGATATTTTCTTGATGGTGGCCGAGGCTGCCTGCATGATGGCCTGGCCGGTGCGTGTCGAGCCGGTAAAGCTGACCATATGGACAGCCCGGGATTGCGCGAGGGGCATACCCACGTTCTGGCCCAGGCCGTTGACAATATTCAGCACGCCTGGGGGAAGGCCTGATTTGTGCAGCGCTTCTCCGAATAGCCGCGTGGTTCCGGGAGTGAGCTCGCTGGGCTTGAGCACGACCGTGTTTCCGCACAGCAGCGCCGGCACGATCTTCAGGACGATCTGATGCAATGGAAAGTTCCATGGCGTGATGCATGCGACCACGCCGACGGGCTCGCGCAATACCATTGAGTGTTTTATTTTCCGCTGCCACGGGAACGTCCCGGCGATCTCGATGAAGTTCGAACAGTTCTGTATGGGGGCCAGGGTCTGGACGATACGCGCTATCTTCAGCGGCGTGCCGACTTCGCCGGCAATGCAATGCGCCAGATCATCCGCCATATCGCCCAAGTGGCCGGCCAACCGTTGTATGGCGGCGATTCTTTCCTGCAGCGGAGTTTTCGACCAGGCGGGAAAAGCGGCCGAGGCGGCTTCAATCGCTTTCAGCGCATCGTTTTCGTGGCCGCTGGTCACGCGGGAACAGGCAAGGCCCGTATTGGGGTCGGCCACTTCGATGTGTTCATCGCTTGCCGATGGCAGCCATTGCCCATCGATATAGTTGCCGGCAAAGAGCTTCATACGGTTTCGTTCCCTTCAAGCGCCTGTACCTGCTCGGGCTTTCCCGACCAGCCCCAGGCCAGAGTTCTGCGCGATACGCCCATCAATACTCCGTTAAGGGCGTTGGGGTGTATCCACAGACCATCCTGTTCGACCGGTGTGCTTGTCCTGCGGGTCCATTTTTGCCCTTGTGCTTCCAGGCGCGCGATGATCTCGGACAGGTCGTTGGTCTCCACGTAGCACATATAAAGCGCGTCGCCCCGCTTCTTTGCGAATCGGCCCATGGGAAAGGCCGTATCGTGTGCTTCCGACAGTTCGATGCGGTCCAGGCGATCGTCGCTGAATTTCATCAGTACGCCGTCATAGCCGAATCGCGGAAAGGTGATGCCCACGAAGTTGGTCTCGTCCAGTCCCAGTTTCCCGCTGTAGTGTCCGGCAACCTCTTGCCAAGAGGTTTCCAGAACCTGGGTGATTTCATACAAGTAATCGACAGGTCCGGAATAGGCCTGGACCGGTTGCTCCCGATCTTCGGACACAGCCAGAGCCAGGCCATACATATCGCCGGCTTCCGGATATATCCGATTCTCCTCTTCCGTGCAGCGGATGCCGTTCTCGGCGAACATCCGGCGGCATGCCTGCATGTTGGAAACCGACACGCCGCCGCAATAGAGCCCTTCACCGAATTTTTCCAGGTGCCGGGAAATGCGCCCATTGTTCAAGGGCTGGCATAGTTCGACCTGGCTGGCCCCCAGTTGCAGGATGCGGATACGCGCATCAAGCAAGGAGCTGTCAAGCTCATCGATGGCGACTGCCCCCAGAATCGAGTGGTAATTTCCGGCGGCCTGGTCGAGGTCATGGACCGCAACCAGGATTCTGTCGGTGCGTTTGAACATGTCTGTTTCCTGATTGGTTGATTGTTATTTGGCCTTCAAGCCAAGTTCCTTGATCAAGGCGCCCCAGCGCACGTTCTCCGCTTCGACGAACGCTCCGTACTCTTCGGGAGTGCTGGGCGTCATGTCGATATTCTGGCGTTTGAAGAACTCGATGACTTCCGGCTTGGATTGCACTTTGCGGGTGGCCTCGTTGAGCTTGTCGATGATGGGGCGCGGCGTACCTTTTGGAGCATGCATGCCGAACCATGACGACACCCTATAGTCGGGGAATCCGCTTTCGGCCAGCGTGGGAACGTCGGGCAAAGCCTGCGAGCGGGAATCCTTGGTGATGGCCAATGGGATGATTCTTCCCGACTTGATGTGCGGAAGCGCTGTGTTGATGCTGTCGAACATGAAGTCGACGTTGCCGCCGATCAGGTCCACCATGGCGGGCGCGCTGCCCTTGTACGGCACATGCAGCAGTTGCAAGCCCGCCTGCTTGGCAAACATCTCGGCGGACAGATGCGAGGAAGACCCGATGCCGAACGAGGCGTATGACATTGCGCGCGGTTCGGATTTGGCTTTTTTTACTATGGCCGCAACGTCGGGATATTTATCGGCCGATGCCGCATTGACCACCAGCACGTTGTTCGCTTCGGCCACCTTGACGATGGGAAGCAAATCATCCGGCGCATACGGCATATCGTCGCGCAGGAACTGGTTGACGCTGACCTGCCCGATGGCGCCGAACATGATGGTATAGCCGTCGGGCTTGGCTTTGGCCACGGTGTTGGCGGCAATGGCGCCGTTGGCGCCGGCCTTGTTTTCAACCACGACGGGCACTTTCAGCTCCTCGGCCAGGTCCAGTGCCAGGCGCCTGGCGATGACATCGTTGATGCCGCCGGCGGGATAGCCCAATATCAGTGAAATCGCCTTGTCGGGATAGTTGCCTGCCGCGGATTGATCCGCCTGCGCGGGGAAAGCGGCCAGCAGGCAGGCCGGAACGGCAAAAGCCAATGCCGTGTTGATAATGCGCCGGTTGGCCCTAAATGTTGACGTTTTCATGTCTCGCTCCTGTTCGGTTATTTTGTCCGGCAATTATGGCGGGCCGAGGGGAGGCCCCGTGCGGCGAAAATAACGATTTTGTGCGTTAATCGCACAGTTCGAGTCTGGAGGGAGAGTGACTGTCCGGTGCAGGAGTTGCTATGCCGCTACGTCGCCGCGGCGCGGAGGCGTGTTGGTGGGATTCTGGTCGTCATCGTCCGAGCGATGCGGCAACGGCGGCAAGCCTATGGCTTTGCGCAGCCGCTGGCAATCCGGATTGGGCGAACCGTCTTCCATCCAGGCCGGGAATTCCCGGCAGGGTGATGGGCGCTGTTCGTAGATGGCGCAATGGATGCCTTCCTGGCCCAGTTCTCCGCGCAGGGCGACGCAGCGCTGTCCGCCGTATTCGGTTCCTTTCATGCAGGCGCGCAAGGGCCCGACCTGGCTGACCAGTTCGGGCGGCACGGTGCCGCCGCTTTCGCCGGCGACTTCGCCGCAATAGAAAGAGACACGGAAGTGCGCGCAGCAGGCGCCGCAGCTCAGGCAGGGGTTGGCCGCGGACGTATCGTTGGCCGCCGCGCGCCGCCGCGATGCGATTCTGGAAGGAAGGGGATGTGCCTGAACTCCGGATGCGGCCGTGATGGTCGTACCGGCCAGGCTGATCCGGGCATCGTCGATGCCGGTAACAGTCAGTTGCGCAGGGCGTTTGCGCTTATCGGTCATGGTCGGGCAATGTGCAAGTGCAAGCGTGATCAATTCACGCAATATGCATGCCGTGACTATACCGGAATTTCGGTAAATCAGCCGCGCAGTATGTTCAGCACGGTGGCCCGGTATTCCCTGAACAATCCCGCATATCCCTCTATGCCCGGCACGACGGTCCGCAGCAGATCCAGAATGGATTCCAGTATGGTATCGGCCTGATCCGTCATGTTGGCGACGCGCGGCCAATACGTGGCCTCGCCGCCCGCCGATTGTTCCAGCTCCGCCAGGGTTCGCAGCTTCAGGTGCTGGGGTTGCCCCGTCAGGCCGGCCGATCGAAGCATGTCGATATCCGCCGCATCCACAGCGGCATGCAGTTGTCCAAAACGTTCATGGACATACTCCTGGAATACCGCCAGCGCATCTTGCCGCAAATCCGCGAACAGGGGCGGCAGCGTGTCCGGGCGTGGATGCTCCAGCTGAAGCTGATTGTTCAGAAGGTCGAACAGGAAACGCCGGGCGGCCTCCAGGAAATCGTGAAGCTGCGCGGCATTCGGGTCCTTGTGGGTGGCTATCTCCGTGAAATAGGGCATCGCTATTCCTTGTCGTTATTGTGCGATGCCATCGTAGGGGTAGGGCAAGCGCTTGGGTATCAGCCGCTTGCCGGTATACGAATGTTCTAATCCTGAGCGGCGTGCTCCTTGAAAGCCCGGTCCAGTATCATCGGCATGACGCCTCCGATGCGCAGGAAATCCCGTTCCAGCATGGTTTCAATGGCGGCGGTCGCCTTGATCGTTTCCGTGGTGCCATTGACGCGCCGAATCAGGACTTGCAGGGCGCAGCGCGGCTCGAGCGTCGCGGGATCCAGGTCCAGCTCCACGGTATCGCCGGGCATCATCCGCAACGGTCCTTCGGACAAGGACTGGGGCAGCTTGATCGGGACGACGCCCATGCCGATCAGATTGGAGCGGTGTATGCGTTCGAAACTAAGGGCCAGTACCGCGCGCACCCCCAGCAAGCGCAGAACCTTGGCGGCCCAATCGCGCGAGGATCCTGTGCCATAGCGTTCGCCGGCAATCAGCACCGTCGATTGCTTATCCTGCTTGTAGAGATCAGCCACCTCGTGCAGGGGGCGGATTTGCCCGCTGGGACTATGCAGCGTATGGCCGACCGGGCATTCCGGACATAATAGGTTCTTCAGGGCGCGGCTATGGAAGGCGCCGCGCAGCATGACTTTCCAGTTGCCCCGCCGCGCCGCGAACACATTGAGGTCTGCGCGGTTTTCTCCGCGCTCCACCAGGTAGTCGGCCACGAAGCTCTTGGACGGTATGGCGCTGGCCGGCGAAATATGATCCGTGGTCACATCGTCGCCCACCATCATCAAGGGGTAGGCCGTATAGCGGCCCAGCAAGCTTTGCCCGCGCATTGCCGCAAAGGGAGGAGGCTGCAGATAGTTCGAGTCATCGCTCCAGGGGAAAAGCTGGCCTTCAGGCGCTTCCAGGCCATCCCACAAGGGGTTGTGCGAAGCATGCCGGAATGCGGATGCGTAATCGCCGGGATCTTGCGAAAGCCGCAGCGCCTCGGACACCTCTTGCTCAGAGGGCCATATATCCTTCAGATAAATCTCCCGCCCTTCATCGGTGATTTGCACAGGCTGTTCGCGCAGATTGACCTTGGCATCGCCATGCAGCGCGAAGGCCACCACCAGTGCCGGAGACATCAGGAAGCCCAGATCCAGGTCCGGATGGACCCGCCCCGGGAAATTCCGGTTGCCCGACAGGATGGCGACGGGCCTGGCCTGGTTCATATCCATCGCCTGCTGCACGCTGGGCAGCAACTGTCCCGAGTTTCCAATACAGGTGGTGCAGCCATAGCCGACGATGTCAAAGCCCAGCGCATGCAGGTCGGGCAGCAGGCCGGCGCGCTCCAGATACCTGGCGGCGGCGGGCGAGCCGGGCGCCAGCGATGTCTTGACCCAGCCGGGCACTTTCAGGCCAAGCTGCCGGGCCTTTCTGGCAAGCAGGCCGGCGGCGATCAGCAGGCGCGGATCCGACGTGTTGGTGCAACTGGTGATGGCCGCCAAACCCACCGGGTATCTGGGCAGTTCTTTCACCTGGTCCGGCGCGAAGCCATGCGCGACCTCCGCCAGGGCTTGCGCGGTTTCGGAGTAATCGCGGCGATCCTGCGGGCGTCGGGGGCCGGCCACCGATATGCCGATGGCGCTCAGGTCGATTTCAATGGTTTGGGTGTATGTGGGCCGGCGGTCGGGGTCGAACCATAGCCCCATTTGCCGGATGTAGCTTTCCACTTGCCGGATATGCGTTTCGCTGCGCCCGGTCGTTCGCAGGTAGTCCAGCGTGTGCCGGTCCACGGGGAAAAATCCGGTGGTGGCTCCGTATTCGGGCGCCATGTTGGCGATCACGGCGCGGTCCCCCGCGGACAAAGTGGAGACACCCGGTCCATGGAACTCGACGAACTCGCCGGCCACGCCCAGCTTGCGCAGCCGCTCCGTCACCGCCAGGGCAATGTCGGTGGCTTGCGCCACATCGTTCTTCGCGCCAACCAGGCGCACCCCAATGACATCGGGGATGCGCAGCATGGTCGGCATCCCGAACATCACGGTCTGTGCCTCCAGGCCCCCCACGCCCCAGCCCAGCACGCCTATGCCATTGATCATGGGTGTGTGGCTGTCGGTGCCCAGCAGCATGTCGGGGAAAATCCATGTGCCGTCTTCCCGTTGCTGCGTTGTCACCACGGTGGCCAACTGCTCCAGGTTGATGGTATGCATGATTCCGGTGCCGGGCGGATTGATGCGCACCGTGGGCAAGGCCGACGATGCCCAGCGCAGGAAACGGTAGCGTTCCGAGTTGCGCCGGATTTCATGCCCCATGTTCAATTCCACCGCATCGGCCTGGCCGAATGCCTCGACCGCCAGCGAATGATCGATGGATACATCGACCGGCAGGGAAGGCGTCAGTGCGGACGGATCGCCGCCTTCCCGCGCCAGGTAGTCCCGCATGGCCGCAATATCGACCAGCGCCGGTGTGCTCGTCGTATCGTGCATCAACACCCGGTTCGGCAGAAAGGGCATCTCGGCGACGCTGCTGCCCTGATCGAGCCAGGCCAGTATCGCGGAGACGGCCTGGTCGCGATCCTCGCCCTGCGTATTGCGCAACACGTTTTCGAGCAGCAGCAGAAGGACAGCGGGCAAGCGCGCAAGCGATGCCGGGTCGATTCCACGGAAGTCGACGGCGGTGTATACGCTTTCTGCAATGTCGAGCGATTGTCGGTAAGAAGCGGGTGTTGTATGCATGATTCAATTACGGCGTTGATGGAAAGGGCGAAGCGCGCCGGGTTTATTCGATCTTGATGCCCGCATCCTTGATGATCCGGCCGAAAAGCGCGGATTGCTCCGTCCGGAACTTGCCGAATTCGGCGGGTGTCATGGGTGACGGCTGCGCGCCCTGGGTCTCGAGCGTCTTGACGACCTCGGGATTGTTCAACGCCTTTACCGTGGCCGCATTTAGCGTATCAATGACCGCTTCGGGCGTGCCGGCGGTGGTGAACAGGCCAAACCAATTCACCAACACGAAGTCCTTGAGCTCCGGAACGCTGCTGATGGGCGGGACGCCCGGAAACGCGCTCATGGGCTTGTCCGATGAAACGCCGATCGCCTTAACCTTGCCGGCCTGGATGAAGGGCAGCAGGGCGGCGCCGCTGGCGAACGTGGCGCTGATCTGCCCGCCCGCGACATCGGCCACAGCCTGCGCCGACCCTTTGTACGGAACATGCAGGATATGGGTGCCCGCCAGCTTGTTGAACAGCTCTCCCGAGATATTCTGGATATTGCCCATGCCGCTGGACGAGTAGGACATCTCCTGGCTGTTCTTCTTGGCGTAATCCACGAACTGGGCCAGGTTGCTGACCGGCAGATTGTTGCTTATCGCCAGGATATTCGGGATTTTCGCGACCAGGGAAACGGGCGCGAGGTCGGTTGCCGGGTTGTAGGACATTTTCTTGTACAGGTGCGGATTGATGGCCACTTCGCCGGAACTGGCCAGCAGCAGCGTCAGCCCGTTGGGCTTCGCGTTGGCCGCATAGCCGGCGCCTATCATGCCGCTGGCACCGGGCTTGTTCTCGACGACGACCGATTGCTTCAATTCGGCGGCCAGGCTTTTGGCCAGGATGCGTCCGACCACGTCCACGCCGCCGCCGGCGGGAAAGGGCACGATGAGCGTGATGGGACCGTCCGGATACGAGCCCTGGGCCGAAGCCAGGCCGGGCGCCGCGGCCAACAGGCAGCCGGCCATGGCGGCTGCCAGAAATTTGCGTTTGGCATTATGTGTGGAATGTTTCATGTTGGATGTCCTGAAATCTAAGGCGATTCGATATGGAATGAGGTGTGAAATTAACTTAGCGCGTAGGTTTTCTTACCCGGAACATCCAGGTCGACAGCAAGTATCGACGCGGTTTCCGAATCGGTGATGAACAAGGTCTTGTTGTCCTTCCCGCCGAAGGCGCAATTGCTGGTAAGAATGCCCTTGGGTGATCGGATGCGCAGCACGGGCTCGCCCAGGCGGCTGAACTTCCAGATGCTGCCCATGCCCATATGGCAGACCAGCAGGTTGTCCTGTTCGTCCAGCGCCAGCCCGTCCGGTCCGGCCAATCCGCCCGACATCTGGATGAAGGTTCCCGATTTTGAAACGTTGCCATCGGGGAAGAAGCGCACGCGCCAGATGGCGTTGGCCCGGGTAACGGCCAGCAGCAGATCGGTTTCGGCGGCGTTGAAAGTCAGGCCGTTGGGGCTGGGAATGTTGTTCAACAGGCAGTCCAGCTTGCCGCCGGCGCTTAGCCGGAACAGGCGGCCGTTGGGAGACTGCAGTCCGCTCTGGCCCTGGTCGGTAAAGTAGAGATCGCCGTTGGACGTGAAATGAAGGTCGTTCACGCCACGGAACCGTTCGAACATCGGGCGTGTGAAGTAAGGCTCTATGCGCCCGTTATGCGGATCGAGCACCATGATTCCATGCCGGTAGTCGGCGATGAAAATTCGGCCGTCCTGATGGATTTTCAGGCCGTTGGGCTCGCCGTCGTATTGAACGACTTGGTGGAACTGGCCTTGCGGATTTATGCGGAAGACGCGTCCATAGGCCACATCGACGCAGTAAAGATTGCCGTCCCTGTCGAAGGACGGGCCTTCGAAGAAAGCGGGAAGCTGGCGGCCCTTGTGCTGCTGTTGCAGCCAATACGACTGGCGCGCATCGCCTTCGAGCTCTTTGGGCAAGGAGGCAAAGACACGCGCGGTGGTTTCAGGAGGAGCAGCGAACATAGGTGTACCTTGATTCGGTTTGAATATTTCTGGTTGAAGGCCTTGGAGGTATCAGTTGCCGGCCGGGGCCACTGTGGCCTCTCCTTGGCCGCTTTCCCGCAGCGCCTGCGCCACGAAGCCGCTGGCCTTCATTTCTTCGATGAAGGATTGCAGATAGGCATGCGCCGCCTTGTTCTTGACGGGGGTGGCCATGGCTTGGCGGATGGCGGTGAAGTAGCCGGGCAACACCTTCAGTCCTGCGTGTTCCCGCGCCGCGGCCTCCAGCGGCTGGCGGACGCCTGCGGCGGCGTCCAGCCCTTGCTCCAGGAATAAATCCACGGCGCCCGCCGAGGTTTCCGCGCGCTCGATGCCGGCATGTTTCAGTTCGCGGCTAAGAAACAAATCGTAGGCCGCGCCTTTACCGACCGCGATGCGCAGGCCTGCCGCATCCACATCTTCCAGCGCATTCAGTCCGCTGTCTTGCTTGACCAGGTAAGTGCCTTCGATGATGACGTAGGGCGATGTGAACATGACCTCTTCGGCCCGCAGCGGGTCGATGGCCAGGAAGCCGATATCCCAGACGCCGTCCTTGGCGGCATCGACCACCTTGCCCGCTGCGGGAAAGGCGACGATTTCCAGTTCGGCGTCGAGCCGCTGCGCCAGAGCCTTGGCCAAAGCGACCGAGACTCCCTGGGGTTGGCCGGCGGCGTTTTTCTGGGCCAGCACCGGATTGCCGTAATTGATGGCCGCTCGGAGCTTGCCGGTGGACAGCAATACGCTGCGGGCGTCGGATGGATTCATATTCATGGAATGGTTCCTGGCTGAAGAGTAGGGTTGTCTGTTTAGCCGGCAGTCGGGGTTGACCGTTGCTGTTTCAGGCGGGCCAGCAGAGCCTGCCTGATATGACTGCGCGCTTCTTGTTCGGCATGGTCCGCATCGCGTGCCGCAATGGCGTTAAACAGCGTCATGTGCTCCTGGTAGGCGAGCGCCGGCCGACCGGTATGCGCCAGCGTGCTCTGGCCGAGCAGCGCGGTGGAATCGATCAGGTTGTTGATGGCCTTGATCAGGAACTGGTTATGCGACGCGGCATAAATGGCCTGATGAAAATCGTAGTTCGATTTGATCGGATCCGCGCCGTTCTTGCTGTCTTCCAGTATGGCGCGCATATTGTCGATTTCGATGTCGTCGGCATGCTTGGCGGCGAAGCGCGCCGCGCCGCCTTCAAGGATTTCCCGCAAGGAATACAGCTGTGTGATGGACTGCTGGTCCAGCGTTGTGATCAGCAGTCCCTTGCGGGGCTGGTGGGTAAGCAGGCCCTCGTCCTCCAGGCGCTTGAGCGCCTCGCGGACGGGGGTCCGGCTCATGCCCAGGCGCTCGGACAGTTCGACTTCACGCAGCCTGTCCTCGGGACCGAATTCGCCCGACACGATGCGCTGCTTCAGTTCGATGTAGGCCTGGCCGGCCTGCGTGTTGCTTTTCTTTATAGGCATGGAATTGGTCGCTTGAAGATTGAGTCGCCCCAATTATCACGCCACTCGCTTTAAAAGGTGTTCCATAGAGGCCTTCTCGACTTCGACGCCGCTGGTTTGCGCCAGTCGATACTTGTTCAATTCCAGCTCGCCAGGGACGATGACCGGCATGGCCGGATCGGCTGCGGGCGTGTCGTGCAGAATGCCGCGAAAATCCTCCATCCTTTCCCTCAACCAATCGGCGCCGCCCAGGCGCGCGGTGTCGATCAGCAGGAAGAAGTGGCCCAGGTCTTGGGGCGCCTCGGGGTTGTCGACCCATGATTGGATGCGGGTCAGATAGGAAGCGCCCGACAACAGGCCCGCCAGCAGATCGACGACCAGGGCCAGGCCATAGCCCTTGTGGCCGCCGATAGCCATCAGGAAACCGCTAAGCGCCGCTTTGGGGTCGGTAGTGGGGCGGCCTTCCTTGTCGGTTGCCCAGGTGGATGGGATGGAGGCACCTTGCTGCAAGGCCTGCCGGATCTTGGCCCTGGCCACGACGCTTAGCGCCATGTCGAGCAAGAAAGGGTCGCCGCCGGGATTGGGTATGCCGAAACCCAGCGGACTGTTGCCCAGCCGCGCCTCGCGGCCGCCCCATGGCGCAATGGTGGTCGTGGCGTTGCTGCAGATGAAGGAGGCATAGCCTTGCTGGGCCGCCAGGAAGGCGTAGGGGGAAATCGGCCCGAAATGATTGCTGCCGCGCGCAAAAACCACGCCCACGCCGGTCTGCTGAGCCAATGCCATCGCTTCTTTCAAGGCGGTTTGGCCAACCAAGGGGCCGATGCCGTTGTCCCCGTCGACCTTGCTGATGGCGAGGGCCGACTTTTCAATCTTCATTTCCGCCGATGCCTTGATGCCGCCCAAATCCAGGCGCTCGCCGTACGACTCCACGCGGCTGACCCCGTGGGTATGCAAGCCGAACATATCGGCCAGCACCAGGATTTCGGCGGTACTGCGGGCATCCGGCTCGCTGAGCCCATAGGTTTGCAGGGCTTTGACCGTGATATCGGTCAGGCGGCTTTGTTCTACTCGTTCCAGCGTCATCAGTAGCTCTTCTTTCAAGTTGAAAATAGGTATGTGAAATCCGTATTCTTGTTTTGTGTGTAGATGAATTCTTTTGTATACATAAACTGATGAAATTATGCCCCGGATTTTTCCCGAATTCAAGTTGCTCTCGAAATCCGGGAAAGCCGGGGCGGGAAATCAGGGAATTAGAACGATGGCGCCACTAGTCCGGCGCGCTTGGGCGGCTTCATGGGCCTGCACCACATCATCAAGGCGATAACGGGCGCCGACGCCGGCCTGCACAGCGCCTGACGACATCGCGTCGAACAGCACCCTGGCATTCGCCCGAAACGTCGCCGGATCGGCATTATGGGGAAAAACCGACGGACGGGTCAGAAAGAGGCAGCCTTTCTTGTTGAGCAATTCGGGAGAAATTTCGGGGGCCGGTCCTGACGCCGCACCGTACAAAACGACCAGGCCGAAGGGCGCCGCGCAATCGAGCGAGTGCAGGAAGGTATCGCGGCCCACCGAGTCGTAGACGACGCGCGCCTTGCGGCCGCCCGTTTCGGCCAGCAGCGTTGCGGGCCAGTCGGGCAAGCTGTAGTCGATGGCGATGTCGCAGCCGGCCTCGCGCGCCAGTCGGCACTTATCCGCGGAGCCGGCCGTTCCCACGACGAAGGCGCCCAGATGCTTGGCCCAGCGGCACAGTATCTGGCCGACCCCGCCGGCGGCCGCGTGCACCAGCACCATGTCGCCAGGCTGAACGCGGTGGGTCTTGTGCAGCAGATACTGAGCCGTCATGCCCTTGAAAAGCACGGCCGCCGCATCCTCGCATGAGATATCGTCCGGCAAGGCCAGCAGCTTGTCAGCCGGCACATTGCGCAGGCTGGCGTAGGCGCCCACGCCAGCGTTCATATAGGCCACGCGATCGCCCGCCTTGAAATCGGATACGCCCGGGCCGGCCGCCACGACCACGCCGGCGGCTTCGTGGCCGAGACCGGTCGGCAGAGGCAGCGGATAGACGCCCTGGCGTTGATAGATATCGATGTAGTTGAAGCCGATGGCTTCCTGGCGGACTTGAACCTGACCGGCTTGCGGCGCGGGCAGTTCTTCTTCGACCACCTGCATGACCGACTCGGGTCCGAAGGACTGGATTTTCACTACTTTGGCTTTGGACACTGTCTGCGCTCCGTTGTTGTTATCAAAAAGAAAGGCCGATGCTACTGACGGCATCGGCCAACTTTACCGCTTTTTACCGGGAGCACAGAGATAGACAAGTCGGGAACCGGCCCGCGCCAGTGTCCTGGCGCGGGGCTTCGATCAAGCTATTTCCAGCACTTTCGCGCCTCTCTCGCCCGACTTCTTTGGCAGCGTCAGCTCCAGGATCCCGTCTTGATATCGAGCGCTGGCCTGGGCATCGTCGATGTCCTGCGCCAGCACGAAGCTGCGCGATTGGACGCCGTAATAGCGTTCGCTGCGCAGGACGGTTTCACCGTCTTTTTGCTCGCTTTCCTTCCGCGTTTCGACGCGAATCGAAACCGTGTTTCCGTCCAGAGTGACCTTTACATCTTCCTTCCGGGCTCCGGGCACTTCGGCTTTCACACTGTAAGCCTGTTCGCTTTCGGAAACGTCCAGGTTTATGCGTGGGGTCGCCTGCTCGCCCAGCGGGCCGCTTAGGCGGAAATTTTTGAACATCTCGTCAAAATCGCGGAATGCGTCGAAACGGGAAAGTTCACCGAATGGATTGAAGCGCATCAGATTGTTTGCCATTTTCAACCTCGCTATAAGATTCACCTTTGATATCCACAGAGCGCGGGCCTGATTCCGGGGGAACGCAGCTTTGCTCCGCAGGGCGGGAAAGACATCCCGCCTCCTGGTGTGATATATAAGATCGGCCGCGGAAATTTCAAGAGGGAAAACCAATATGGCAATGGTCGATGTGGCGGGTGCGCGAGTCGCGTATCGGGTGGACGGAGAGGGTCCCACTATGGTTCTGGTGCATGGAACCGGCGCGGATTCACAGACCAATTGGGAGCACCTGGTAGGGCAGTTTGCCGGGCGATGGACGGTCATCCGGCCGGATTATTCCGGCTCGGGCGAAACGCGGGACGGAGACGGCGTCCTGACGCTGCAAATGCTGGCGGATCAGGTGTTGGCGGCGGCCAATGCGGGGGGAAAGGCGCCGTTCGATCTGGTGGGGTATTCGCTAGGAGCTTGCATCGCGGCATACATCGCGTCGGAGCACCCCGAGCAGGTTCGGTCGGTGGTCTTGCTTGCGGGCCTGGCGGCCGGCGCCGACAGCCGCCTGAAGCTGCAATTCGAACTGTGGCGCGACCTTATCGCGACGGACCGTCGGGCGCTGGCGCGCATGGTGCTTTTAACGGGTTTCAGTCCCGATTTTCTGGCCGGCTGGAGCCAGCGGCAGATCGACGAAACCCTGGAAATGATCATGGCCACCAACAGGTGGGAAGGCATGCTGCGCCAGGTCGAGCTGGACCTGACATTGGATATGAGCGCTTACGTCGGGCGCATCGTCGCGCCCACCCTGGTAATAGGCTGCACGCACGACCACATGGTGCCGCCGTCCCATGCGCGGGCGCTGGCCGCCGCCGTGCCAGGCGCGCGCTACGCCGAAATGCCAACCGGACATCTGGCGCCGCTGGAGCGGCCCGATGAGTTTGTCCGGCTGGTGACGGAGTTTCTGGAGTTGCGTTAGCGATTCCGCGGCTAAATCATTCCGTAATATGGTGCGCCCAAACCTTATAGGGCGACCGGCTTCAGCCTGAACCTTGTCAGGCGCACATCCGCTGTGATCGTGAGCTGCGTCAATGCCCGCGCTTTGGCCAGGCCCTCTGCGCTCGCCCGGTACAGGTGCGGCGTCATGGTGAGCAGGTCGGAGACCTGCTCGGCGTTCGACAACGGCACGGAATACTTCAGCGTGTCGGACTCCATGCGCTCGAAACCGGGCGGCCCGGCCTCGCTATCCTTGCGTTCGGCCTTGATCGCAGGGTAGATGATTTCCCGCAGTTCTTGCAGATGGCGGGCGCCCGCATCCACCTGCAACAGCTGGCCGCCGGGCTTGAGGACTCTGGCGAATTCAGCATAGACCGGGAAACCGAACATGCAAAGTATCCAGTCCAGACTCGCGGACTGTATGGGAAGGTTGGCATTGCTGCCCACCAGCCACATCATCTGCTTGTCTCGCCGGGCGGCAGCCTGAACAGCCCATTTGGAAATGTCCAGGCCTGCCAGGGCAAGTCTTGTGTCGGGCCCGGCGCTTGCCGCCAGGCTGCGCAGATAGTGGCCCTCGCCACATCCCGCATCCAGACAGCTTAGGGTCGCGCCAGCCGGCACATCTTTCAGAACCATCTGGCTTGCGGCCCGGGCAATGGGATCGTAGGCGCCGGTGCTCAGGAACCGCCGGCGCGATGCCACCATATCCTTGCTGTCGCCCGGATCGCGCGAACGCTTTTTTTGCACCGGAAGCAGGTGGACATAGCCTTGGCTGGAAATATCGAAGCAGTGGCCCGATACGCATTGCCAGGTGTTTTCGCACCGATGCAATGCCCCGGCATCGAGCGGGCAGGCCAAGGCTTCAAACGGGATCATCATATAGGCGGCTGGCGTGAAGGACGGGAGAAATGGAAGTCAAAGAGTGTACTGAAGATTGCGTGCGTCGCCGCCGCCAAATCGGGGTATTCCATGATATTGGGCCTGGATAGGCCTGTGGTAAAACCAGAGGCATGACAAGAGCCGCCATCATCATTCGCGCCCAGGACGAGGGCAAGCAGGGATACGAGAAGGTTTTCCTGTTTCTGCGGGAGAAGCTGCTGGAAGGCGTGCTTCGCCCCGGAGACTTGTTGCTGCCGGAACGAGAATTGGCCGAGCATCTGGAGGTCAGCAGGCCCGTGGTGCGCGAGGCGCTGCGCGCGCTGGCGATGATAGGCGTTGTCGAAATACGCGAAAGGGTGGGTACTTTCGTGAAGAAGCCCGATGCCTCGGTCCTGGGCGATATTTTCGCCTTCACGCTGGCGCAGGATGGCGGGGTCATCGAAGACATCATGCAAGCGCGCGTCGCCATCGAATGCCAGGCCATACGCCTGGCCTGCCAGCGGATCACTCCGCAGGATCTTGAAGACATCAGCCGCGCGCTTCTCGCCATCAAGGAAACGATAGATTCGCCGCAGGACGGCGGCATGGCGGACTTTCAGTTTCACTCGGCCATCGTGCGCGCCAGCAAGTCCGACACACTGATCAGCATGTACAAGGCAATGCAGCCCTTGTTTATCCGCCTGCATACGGAAAGGCGCGGAGTGGTCGAGCGGGATCCCGACCTTAAATCGCAAATCATAGAGGACCATCGGAAGATCTTCCGCGCCCTTGCCGAGAAAGACGAGCAGAGCGCGGATGAACAGCTCCGTATTCATTTTCAAATTGGAGACGAAAGACGATACCAGGCGACTTTTAAAACGGCGTTGAAATAGGCCCGCCCCCGGGCGCGCCTGGAAGGAGACGAGTGCGAACATGATAAGAAAGGTGGGTTTCATTGGCTTGGGCACGATGGGCCGGCGTATGGCGACCAATCTCATCAAGGCGGGTTACGAGCTTGTGGTGCACGATGTTGTGCCGGAAGCCGTCCAGGATGCGGTCGCACTGGGCGCCAGCGCGGCCGCCACGGTAAGCGAACTGGGAAGCCGGTCGGATGCCGTCGTCCTCATGCTGCCGAATACGCCGGATGTGCAATCGGTCATCTACGGCGGCGAGGGTTTGTCGAGCCATCCGCCAGCGCAAGGCCTGATTATCGACATGAGCACGATTTCGCCTGTGGCGGCACGCCAGATCGGCGCCGACCTGGCCGCGGAAGGAATCGCCTTCCTGGATGCGCCGGTATCGGGCGGCCCGGTGGGCGCCCAGGAAGGCAGCCTTACCATCATGGCCGGAGGCCAGGCGCATGCTTTCGAAGTGGCACGGCCTGTACTGGAAGCGATGGGGACAACGATTACCCATGTTGGATCGGCAGGCGCCGGCCAGACCTTGAAGCTATGCAATCAACTGATCTGCGGGATCAACATCCAGGCCATCTGCGAAGCCCTGGCCTTGGGGCGGGCGGCAGGCGTCGACCTGCAAATATTGCGCCAGGTATTGATGGGCGGATCGGCGGCATCGTGGATGCTGGACAAGCTTGGGCCAGCCATGATAAATGGCGAGACCAATGCGGGCTTTCGCATTGATTTGATGCTGAAGGATTTGAAGCTCGTGCAAGAGCTGGCCTTCGATTTATCCGTGCCGCTACCCGCCAGTGCTTTGGTTACCACGCAGTATCTCGAGGCGCGGGCTCATGGCGAAGGGGCCAACGGCAACCAGGCCTTGTTTTCCGTGTATGACCGCAGTGCGAACCAAACCAGGACGCGGGAGAAATCCGCATGACGAACCTGGATTTTTCCGTGGTGTTTGACCGATGGGATATGGTTCTTCAAGGCATATACCTGACGATCAGGCTGACATTGGTCGCGACGGCTTGCGGATTTGTGCTGGGCACCTTCTGCGCCATCGGCAAACGCGGAAGGACACCCTGGCTCAGGAAAATATGCAGCGCTTACATCGAGGCAATCCGGAATACGCCATTGCTGGTACAGATATTCCTGGTGTATTTCGGCTTGTCGAGCCTGGGCCTGTCATTGCAGGCGGTCACGGTGTCCATGATCGCGCTGACCATCAACGTAGGCGCTTACTCCGCGGAAATCATGAGGGCCGGTTTCGACTCGATCGAGAAAGGGCAGTTGGAAGCGGCGGAAACGCTGGGGCTATCCCGGCGGCAGATCTATTGGCATGTGGTGCTGAAGCAGGCGCTGGAGCGGGTTTATCCGGCATTGACCAGTCAATTTGTTCTTCTGATGCTGGCTTCGTCGATTTGCTCGCAGATATCGGCGGAAGAACTGACCGCCGTCGCCAACTTCATTCAGTCCGATACCTACCGGCCATTTGAAACGTATATCGTTGTCGGCGCCCTATATGTCGTGCTGTCCATTTTGTTAAGAATCCTGTTCTGGGCTTTCGGCCTGGCAATCTTTCGGCGCCGCAGAAATCTTGCGGCCTTTATCTAGGCGAGGTGAACAATGGGTCAAAGCTTCGCTGCCGGATATTTGCTCTTTTTGTTGAAAGGCGCCTTATGGACTGTGGGGCTGTCCACCATCGCGCTGCTGTGCGGCGGCGTCCTGGCGCTGATTGTCGCGCTGTGCAGGATATCGACGCAAAAATGGCTCAGGCTGGCCATGGCGTTTTATATACAAATCATTCAGGGCACGCCTGTGCTGGTGCTCATGTTCCTGATGTATTTCGGGCTCCCCGCCATCGGCTGGTCGGTGTCGCCGCTATTGGCCGCGTCGGTGTCCCTGTCGGTGTATGTCTCCGCCTACCTGGGTGAGAGTTGGCGCGGCGCCATTCAGTCCGTTCCGCAAGCCCAGTGGGAGGCCGCGGAATGCCTGGCCCTGTCGCGCACGCAAAGGATGATGAAGGTCGTCCTGCCGCAGGCGATCAGAATCGCCACGCCGCCCACCGTGGGATTCATGGTCCAGATAATAAAGAACACATCCTTGGCCTCGGTCGTCGGATTCATCGAACTGGTAAGGGCCGGGCAAATCGTCAATAACACGACCTTCCAGCCCTTTCTCATCTATATGCTGATCGCAGTCCTTTACTTTTCAATGTGTTACCCGCTTTCGATATTCAGTCGAAAACTGGAGGCCAGGGCCGGAGAGAAATCCTATGCATAGCGTCAACGAAGAACCGAGCCGCGAGATCGTGGTCAGCCTTGAAGGCGTATATAAAAAGTTTGGCCACACCGAGGTTTTGCGCGGTGTCGACATGGCGGTCGCAAAGGGCCAGGTCGTGGCCATTATTGGCCAGAGCGGATCAGGCAAGAGCACGGCGCTGCGCTGCATAGATCTACTGGAGACCATAGATGCGGGTTCCATTACCGTATGCGGCCATGAGGTCCACAAGCCCGGCGTGGACCTGAGGGCGCTGAGGCAGGATATCGGCATTGTGTTTCAAAGCTATAACCTGTTTCCGCACCTGACGATAGAAGAGAACGTCATGCTGGCGCCGAGGTCGGTCAAGAAGCTCGCAAAGGCGGATGCCCGCGAACTGGCGCACCGGGTATTGAACCAAGTGGGACTGGTGGAAAAGGCCGGGCAATACCCCGATCAATTGTCCGGAGGGCAGCAGCAGCGGGTCGCCATCGCCCGGTCGCTGGCGATGGAACCCAAGGTCATGCTGTTTGACGAAGTAACGTCCGCGCTCGATCCCAAACTGACCGGCGAGGTGCTGCGCGTCATCGAGGACTTGGCGAAAAAAGGCATGACCATGATCATGGTCACTCATGAAATGAATTTTGCCCGAAGAATCGCGGACACCATCATATTCATGAATGAAGGCAAGGTTTGGGAAAAAGGGGAGGCAGGCATCTTGAACAATCCCCATACCCCGGAGCTGAGGGAGTTCATGCAGAACGAACTTTAAGACGTTAAATCAACAGGAGACATACCAATGAAAAAACGTATCATTGCAGCTTCAATGCTGTGCGCGCTGGGTGTGCTGGCCGGCGGGACGGGCGCTGCCCATGCCGACGTATTGGACAACATCCAGAAGAACAAGGTCATCCGAATTTCGACGGATCTCGGGATTCCGCCGGCGGGCATGATGAGCGCCTCGCTTGAGCCCATCGGGGCCGATGTCGAAGTCGGGAAATTGCTGGCCAAGGATTGGGGCGTCAAGTACGAACTTATCCAGACGACGGGTGCGACCCGCATTCCCAACCTGCAAACGGACAAGGCGGATATCGTCGTATCGACCCTGTCCGTGACGGCCGAACGCGCCAAGGTCATCGATTTCTCCAAGCGCTATGCCGTCCTCCAATCGGTGGTCGCCGGGTATGACGGCATACCCGTCAAGAGCCTGGAGACACTGAAAGGCCACACGGTGGCGGTGACGCGCGGCACGACCCAGGATACCGAGCTGACGCCGCAGGCATCCAAGTACGGTTATACGGTTGCCCGTTACGACGACGATGCCACCCTGGTAACCGCCGCCGTAAGCGGACAGGCCAAGATGGTCGCCACCTCGCAATCGCTCGTCGCGCAAATCGACAAAAAGATAGGAAAAAATAATTTCAAGCCGCTGTTTGTGTTGCGCAATTTCGATCTGGCGATCGGTGTAAAGAAGGGTGAGGCCAGGCTGTTGGCGAAAGTCAATGAATGGGTCGAGGCAAATATCAAGAACGGCAAGCTCAACGAAATTTACAAGAAATATTACGGTACCGATCTACCGGAAGATATGCGCGGAAAGTAGATCGGCGTGTTGGCACTTTTTTAGGAAATGAATCATGCGTATTGTTATCGGTTCCGATCATGCGGGCTGGCCCCTGAAGAAAACAGTGGCCGATTTTGTCAAAAGCCTGGGCCATGAAGTGCGGGACGTGGGCAGCTTCGACGATGCTCCCGTGGACTTTCCGGATATCGCCAGGAAACTGACGGATTGCATCAAGTCCGGTTTGTCGGATCGAGGCATTATGGTTTGTGGCACGGGTGTCGGAGCTTCGATTGCCGCCAACAAGATAAAAGGCATCAGGGCGGCGGTGTGCCATGACATTCATTCCGCGCATCAATGCGTCGAGCATGACGATGTGAATGTAATGTGCATAGGCGCGATGATCATCGGGCCCTGGCTTGCGAATGATCTGGTTGCGGCCTACCTGAGTGCCGAATTTTCCACCGACGAGGATTGCCGGCGCCGTGTGGAGCAACTGCACGAAATGGATCGGGCATAAACGGCCGGAGAGCTCATGACACGTCCTAAGCTTTTCGTGGCCGGCATTTATGCCGCCGATCTGGTTTTCACCGGGAACCGCATGCCGGTTCGCGGTGAAACCGTTACCGCAACGAATTTCATGCGGGGGCATGGCGGCAAGGGGTCGAACCAGGCGATTGCCGCGGCCCGGGCGGGCGCCGACGTGTCCTTTTTTACGTTTGTCGGGGACGATGCCTTCGGCCGGGAGGCTGTCGAACTTTGGCTCCGCGAAGGTTTGCGGAGCAAGGCAAGTGTTATCAAGGGCCAGGCGACCGGCGCCGCCAGCATTTTTCTGGATCCAAAAACCGGCGGCAACGCCATCACGGTTTTTCCCGGCGCCTCGCAATTGATGCAGGCGTCCGATGTGGACCGGATCGAGTCCGACATTGCCGCTTCCGATGTATTTGTGGTGCAGTTGGAGCAGTCGGTGGACGTCGCTCGCCGAGGCCTGGAACTGGCTCGCAAGCACGGGGTGATCGCCATCTTGAACCCGGCGCCCGCCCTGGACCTGCCCGACGATATTTTTTCTCTGTGCGACTATATCGTTCCCAACGAAAGCGAAGCCAGCCTGCTGACCGGGCTGCCTGTTGAAACATGTTCCCAGGCGGAAACCGCGGCGCGGGTTCTTTTGCGCAAAGGCGCGCGCAATGTCATTGTCACGCTGGGTGAAAAAGGCGCACTGTACTGCGGCCCCGCCGATACCTTTCTGGTGGAGCCGTTCAGCGCGGGTGCGTGTATTGACACCATAGGCGCAGGAGACGGCTTTATAGCCGGCATCGCAGTCGGATTGGGCAAGGGCCTGCCCATGCGGGACGCGATGAGGTTCGCGGCAACGCTGGCGGGGATTTCCGTGACCCGCCATGGTGCGGCTTCGTCCATGCCGACATTGACGGAAATCGAACTTGCCTTGACGGGGCAAATGTAATTTTCCGGACCAGCGCCAGGCATGCTCATGGAAAAGCAAAGCGCCAACCCCGAAGGATTGGCGCAAGCGTTTGATTCTGGTGGTGCCGATGAAAGGAGTCGAACCCTCGACCTTCTCATTACGAATGAGCTGCTCTACCAACTGAGCTACATCGGCTCCGGCATGAAAAAGGCCTGTTGTACAGGTGCAATCCTTGCCAAGCCCATTATTATACATATTTTGATTACCGCTGCTGGACGGGTCCGCCTGTCTGTTTCCTTATCCGGCGGTGGGCGGGGGGCAATTTATTTTGGCTCCGATCCAGCGGCCCGCCTATAATCATTCCCGTATTGCGCTTTGCCCCGTATCACGTGTTGCCATTGATATCCAAAGAGGCCCCTGATGCTGAACGCAACCACAGCCACGATGGCGCCGTTGGCCGGACTGGCCAGATCCATGGTGCAGGAACACGATTATTTCCCGGAAGTGCAGGGTGCGATACCCACGGGACTCAGGGGAACCCTGTATCGCAACGGACCCGGCCGCTTCGAACTGGGCGGGGTGCGCAAGCGCCATCTTCTGGATGGCGACGGCATGATACAAGCGTTCGACTTCACCGAAGCCGGTGTCAGATACCGCAATCGTTTTGTCCGTACCCGCAAATACCACGCTGAACAGGATGCCGGCCGCTTTGTCATGCCCACCTGGACCACGCGTGCCCCGGGCGGCATGATACGCAATGTGGGCAACAAGATACGGTCGCAAGCGGGGGTGACCGTGGTGCTTAAAAATGGCTGCCTGTATGCTTTCGATGAAGTCGGCTTGCCCTATGGGCTGGATCCCGATACCTTGGAAACGTGGGGCGAGCGGCAGGTGGGACCGGCCGATATGCATATCGATTACAAGGCGCATACCAAGACGGACGGCCGCAACGGGCAATGGCTGCTCTTGGGCGTGGAGCACGGCTCCCGGACCTGGCTTGACCTGGTTGTGCGCGACGCTGGCGGCGCGCAGCTTAGCCATCAGCGTGTCGCATCGCCTCGGCCTTCGTATATTCATGACTGGTTTTTTACCGAGCGCTATGTGGTCATCCTGCTGCATCCGGTGGAGCTGTCTTTGCCGCGCTTTCTGGCCGGCTTGGCCAGCTTTACCGATAGCCTGCAGTGGCGGCCCCAGAAAGGCAACATGGTGGTGGTTCTGGACCGGGCCGGCGCCAATCCGCCCGTCTTCCTGGAGACCGATGCCTGCTTCATGTGGCATAGCCTGAATGCATTCGACATGGGGGACTCCATCGTGGCCGATTTCGTGGGCTACGATGCTCCCGATCATTTCCTGGGAGAGAAGGCCGCCTTTCGCATGATCATGGAGGGCAAGCCTGGGTTGCAGCAGAACAAAGGCCTGCTGCGCCGCTACATTATCAATGTCCCCCGCAAGGGCCTGGCGCAAGACAGGCTAAGCGAAGAGAACCACGAATTTCCCATGGTTGACGCAAGCGTTGCGGGCCATCGGCATCGCTTTGGCTACTTCACCACATCGGGGGACGCCACGGTGTTTCATAACGGGCTGGCGCGCGTGGACACGGATAGCGGGCAGCGCGAGGCGATTTTCGTGGACGATGCCGCCCACCTGGGCGAACCGGTATTTGTGCGCGACTCTTTATCGGCTACGGAGCAAGGCTGGCTGCTTACCGTGGGGCTGGATGCGGTCACCGGTAATTCCTTCCTGGGCATCTTCCAGTCCGACCGGCTGTCCAGCGGCCCTGTTGCCCGCGTATTGTTGACGCATTCCACGCCCTTGAGCTTTCACGGCTGTTGGCATGATCGTCGCGGCTGACGGGTTTTTAAGAGGCACAGCATGAAAACAAATGCCGTCAATCGCTGGACACGCATCTTGCGGATGCCCCGGCTGATACTGGGCCTGGCGGCCTTTCTGCTGTTGGCCTTGTGTGCACAAACCGTTGTGGCCGGCGATCTTGCCGTCCTGGTGACGGGTGTGAAGAATACCGATGGCAAGGTGGCCATCGCGGTGTATTCCAGCGCCGAGGGGTTTCCAAAGGACGCTTCCAAAGCGCTGCGTAAGGTCATGGCACCCATCGACGGAGCCACGCATTCGGCCAAGGCCGTCTTCGCAGGATTGAAGCCGGGGGAATATGCGATTGCCGTCTTCCATGACGACAATGGCAGCGGCAAGCTGGAAACGAATTTTTTCGGCATCCCGACAAAAGGCTATGGATTTTCCAATAACGTACGTCCAAAGATGCGTGCGCCCAGCTTTGACGAAGCCCGTTTTACGTTTCCGGCCGAAGGATCCGCCGTCGGCATAGGCCTTAACTACTAGGAGTCGGCATGAGCATCATTACTTGGTTTTTATTGATAGCGGCTTTCCTGCCGTTTTTTGCCGCGGCGGCTTCCAAGGCGGGCGGCGAGGCCTACGACAACAATAATCCCCGCGCCTGGATTGCGCGCCAGGAAGGCTGGCGGGCCAGGGCCAATGCGGCGCAGATAAATCTATTCGAAGGCTTGCCCTTCTTTTACGCCGCCGCATTGTTTGCGCTGTACCGCCAGGCCGACCCGCAATGGCTGGCGGGCTTGATGGCCGCGTGGATCGTATTGCGGCTGGTCTATCTGGGCGTCTACATCGCCGGGTACGGCGGGCTACGCACCCTGGCTTGGGCCTTGGCGCTGGCTGTGAACATTGGCATGCTGTTTGCCGGAAACTAGCGCGCCTGGCCGGACGGGTCTCATTCTTCCTGGTTCATGCGTATGGCCGAGGGAAACAAGTCCCAGCAGGCGATGAACAGCGCGGCAAACAGCGGACCGATCACAAAACCGTTCAGGCCGAAGACCGCCAGTCCGCCCAGCGTCGAGATCAATATGACATAGTCGGGAATCTTGGTATCCTTTCCGACCAGCAAAGGACGCAGGATGTTGTCCACCAGGCCGATCACCAGCACACCGAATAGTGTCAGGACGATGCCTTGCCAGATGGCGCCGGTAACCAGAAAGTAAACCGCGACGGGAACCCAGATCAGCGCCGCGCCGACCGCCGGAAGCAAGGACAGGAAGGCCATCAATACGCCCCAAAGCAATGCGCCCTGGATACCCAGGAACCAGAACATGAGTCCGCCCAGCGCGCCTTGCGTCGCAGCCACTACGATATTGCCCTTGACGGTAGCCCGGACCACTGTGGTGAATTTCCGGAACAAATGTTGCTGATGCTCATCGCTGAGCGGAATCAACTGCTTGCTTTGGCGGGCCAGCTGGGCGCCGTCGCGCAGCAGAAAAAACAATAGGTAAAGCATGATGCCCAGGCCGATCAGGAACTCGAATGTATTCTGACCCACGTTGACGGCCTGCGTCGCCAGAAATTTGCTGCCCTGCAAGGCACCCGCCGAAAGCTTTTCGCGCAGGCTGAAGATGTCGCCCACGCCGAATCGGGTCAGCATGTCGTGCACCGACGAGGGCAGGACGCTCATGATCTGTTCGAAATAGGCGCCAAGATTCAGTTCACCCGTGTTCAGGCGCTTATAGATGGCCGCCCCTTCCTGCAGCAGTGAACCGGTAATCAGTATCAGCGGGATGATCACCATCAGGACGATGATCATCAGGGTGGTAAACGCCGCCAAATTGGGCCTGCTGCGCAGCTTGGCCAGCAGGCGCCGGTGCAGCGGAGCGAAGACGATGGCCAATATGGTGCCCCAGAAAATGGCGCCGTAGTAAGGAAGCAATACCCATATGAAGGCCACGGTAACAATGGCCAGAAGCAGTAGAAATGTGCGGAAATAAAGGTTGGAGTTGTTCATCCAGTATCCATGAGTGCGGGCGGGCTGCGCAAAAGATATCGCGTAGCGGGCGCAGCCCTTCAGACGGCGTCACCCAGGCAATTCTATGCGAAACCCATCCTATTCGCCCAACAGTTCCGCAATGGGCTGCATCCCTTCTATATGCTGTGAAACAACTTTTACGAGAACAATGATGGGAACGCATAACAGCATTCCCCATACTCCCCAAAGCCAGGCGCCGAACAGCAGCGCCACGAACACCGCCATGGCGTTCATTTTGGCGATTCGGCCGGTCATCCAGGTAGCGACCAGCATCCCGACAAAGGTGGCTATCGCCAATGTGGCGCCTGCCGCAAGCAGCATGGTCGAGAACGATTCGAACTGCAGGAAGGCGGCGCAGCCGATGGCCACGGAGGCCAGCAGGGAGCCAAAGTAGGGGATAACGTGCAGCAGCGCGGCGGCGACGGCCCAGGCCCCCGGATTGTCCAGCCCTATCCAGTGCAGCCCCGCCCATGTCGCCAGGCCCAGCAGTGTGTTGGTCAACAGCAGCATCAGCATGTACTTCTGGATCGAGGTGTTTATATCGTCCAGGATTTGCACGGTGATCTTCTTGTTCGATAGCGAGGGGCCGGTCAAACGCACCAGCTTGCGCTTGAAGGTATCGCCCGACAGCAAGGCAAAGAACACCAGGAAAAGCACCATGGTCATCTGGCCGACGAAGGCCGCCGCGCTGACAGAGCCTGCCCACAGCCAGTCATTCAGATTGAAGTCGGTCGGCTTCAGAACCACGGCAGGGGGCGTCGTTACCGTGTGCTGCAGATTTGTATCCGCCCCTTCGGTGCTGGGCGCGGCGGCCTCCTTCAAGGTGTTGGCGGCGCTGCGCAGCTTTTCCAGGGTGCTGGACTCGCCACTGTTCACACGCTTGAATGCGCGCGTCAGCTTGTATGTGGCGATGGGCAATTCGTCCATGATGGATTGCGCTTCGTTGTATACCGATGTCGCCACCAGCGCGCTGGATCCGAACAGCGCCATCATGACGACGCTGGCCGCGACGACGCGTGGCAGCCGGATGCGTTCCAAGCCGCAGACCAAGGGGTTCAACGTAAAGGAAATCAATATGCCGAGAATCAGCGGAATGAAGAATTCCTGCGCCCACTGCAAGGCAAAGACGAAGGCAATGGTTGCCAGCGTGGTCAATGCCAGTCCGCCTGCCGCCACTTTGGGCTTGGAGGACGCCGCGGCGTCCAAAGCCGGCTGCGTTGCGGCGGTGCCGCGATCATCTGGCGATGGGCTGTGGCTCGTTGTCAGGGGCTGCGATGCAGACTCTTTGGGTTTCACCGTATCCATCGCGATCTCCGGCTATGCGTATTGCTTGTTGTGCGGCCGCTGTTTCGTCCCTGCGCGGCGAAAGAGGGCATGCACACAATACGCCGCCTTGGGATTTTGCTCAATCGGACTTGTAACGCAACGTAGCGCGCAGTTGAGCGAGCCGGTAGTGACCACAATCAGGAAAACCGGCTTCGAAGAAAAGCCCGCATGCGACGGCATGTTCAGGGTTAGTCCTAGATGTTGGCATTTCTTATCCTACCTTAAAATATAGAACGATCGTTCTTTCAGAAAGAACGACAACAACTGTTTCACCGACGATCCCGTGCTGACGCGCGAATCGAAAAGTGGCAAAAGAAGACAACCAGGGGGAAATGGCATGAATTCGGTTTTCGGTTCTTTGAAAAAGGTAATGGCGGTAAGCGCCCTGACGGTAGTTTCGGGCTTGGCCTGCGCCCAGTCTTATCCGGCCAAGCCGGTTCGCTTTGTGGTGCCCTATGTGCCGGGCGGGGCGTCCGATGTGGCTGCCCGCCTGGTCACGAAGGATATTCAGATTTCGGCGGGGCTGAATGCCATCATCGACAACAAGCCGGGGGCCGGTGCGCAGATCGGAACGCGATTCGTCGCCGACGCGGCGCCGGACGGTTATACCTTGGGTTTCTTCGACAATTCCTTCGTCATCAACCCGGCGCTTGTGGGCGATAAGCTGCCCTATGACGCCGCCAGGGACTTCAAGCCTGTGGTGGAGCTGGTGAAGATGCCTTTCATTCTCGAGGTGAACAAGGACGTCAAGGCCGATACGCTGCAGGAATTTATCAAGCTGCTGAAGGATAACCCCGGCAAGTTCAATTTTGGCTCGGCGGGCAATGGCAGTCCCGTTCACTTTGCCATGGAGCAGTTCAGGCATGCAAGCAAGGTCGATATCACGCATATTCCCTATAAGGGAGGTGGCCCGTCGCTGGTGGGGCTGATCGGAGGTGAAACCCAAGCCACGATGGCGACCGTGGCTTCCAGCCTTCAGTACATACAGAACGGCCAGTTGAAGCCGCTCGCCGTCACGAGCTCCAAGCGCCTGCCCGAGCTGCCTGACGTTCCGACATTTGCCGAGCTGGGTTACCCGCAAGTGGACTTTTCCTATTCCCTGGGCTTGTTCGCGCCCAAGGCTGCGCCTGATTCGGTGGTGCAGTGGCTTTCCGATGCGTTTAACAAGGAACTGAATCGGGAAGAGACCAAAACACGGCTCGCCAAGGCGGGTTTCCTTGTCGTTGGCGGCGTCCCGCAGGATTATCAGGCGTTCATCGGGTCTGAAATTCCCCGCTGGAAGAAGTTCGTCGAAGAAGTGGGCGTGAAAGTGGAATGAGCCAAGGAAGAAACATGGGAACAACCAGCCCTGGCATGACCCCGTATCAAGAACGCTCCAGGTTCTTCAGCGTCGATAATGCCTTTAATGTGAAACTGGCGGACATCCCGCCGCATATCTTCGAAGCAGAGCGCGATGCCGCCATGGCTGCCGACGGCGCGTCTGAAGAAATCCATTGCAATCTTGGCGGCCTGGTGGGAAGCGCCGGGCCCGCCACGTCGCCGCTCATGCTCGCCTCCTATATTCGGCTTTCGGCGGCGCAGCCGCTTACGGTGCGCTACCGGGCGAGCACGGAGATCTACTGCGTCTTGAAGGGAAGCGGAAGCACACGCTTGCGGAATGAATGCATTCAATGGTCGGAGGGCGATGTCTTCGTGCTGCCGGGTGGCGCGCAGGAAGTCCATGAAGCCGCGGCGCCGGGCGGCGCCGTGCTGTGGCTGTGCACCAATGAACCGTTGCTGGCGTTCGAGAATCTATGGCCTGCGCCGGTCGACGAATCGTCCTTGCGGCCGACTCACTACACCCGCAAGATGATGGAAGAGGCCCTGGACGAGGCCATGCGGCATACTCGGCGCAATGGCAAGCAGGCGCGTTCCGTGATGTTGGGCATGGACGCCGGCGGGCGCAGTACCGTATCGCCCGCTTTTACTTTAGCTTTCAACTCGATTGCGCCGAACGATTTCCAGATGCCGCACCGCCATAATTCGGCGGCGATTTCCCTGGTGCTGAAATGTTCGGACAGCTATTCCATGGTCGAGGATCAGAAGGTGGTCTGGTCCAGGTTTGCGACATTTCTGACGCCGGCCGGCAGCATGCATTCCCATCACAATCCGACTTCCGACGAGGCATTGCTGTTGATTGTTCAAGATGGCGGGCTGCATTATCACTGCCGCACCATGGACTTCTCTCTCACATAGCGCGGGCTAAGCCCCTTAACGAGAGGGCGTGCGCATGGCGCTATTCGACAGCGTGGGCCGCGATGGATAACGCGGCCCACGCTGGAAGAAGCCGAGGTCCAGTGCGCAGCCTTACTGTTTGGCGTCGATCCCTGTGTCCTTCACAATCTTCCCCCACTTCTCGAACTCTTCCTTGATGAATGCGCCATAAGCGTCCGGGGAAGGACTGGTGGACACTTCGACCGCGGCCGATGCCAACGTTTGCTTGAGCTTTGGGTCCTTGACCGCTTCAAGCACCGCTTCGTGCAGTTTCCGGGTGATGTCCTTCGGCAGGTTCTTGGGGCCGATCAGGCCAATCCAGTTCACACCGACGAATACAGGCATGCCCTGTTCGCCGCTTGTCGGCAGGTCGGGAAGGAACTCCGAGCGTTTGTCGTTGGCCATGGCGATGCCTTTCAATCCGCCGCTCTGGATATGCTTGTACACGGCGGGAAGATCCACGACGATGGCGTCGACGTGCCCCGCAAGCGTATCGGTGACGGCGGGAGCCGCGCCTTTGTACGGAATATGGATGACCTGGCCGCCCGCCTGGCTGCGGAACAATTCGATCGTCAGGTGCGGCAGGCCGCCGGTGCCGGAGGACGCGATGCTCAGTTTGTCTTTCCGTGCCAGTTCAATCAGGCCCTTCAGATCGGTGGCCGGGACACGGGGATTCACCGCCATGGTTTCGGGTGTGATGCCGATCAGGCTGATCGGTTGAAAGTCCTTCAGCGTGTCGTAGTTGACGTTGTCATGCGTATGGGGCGTGATGACCAGCGGACTGGCGCTGCTTACCATCAGGGTATAGCCATCCGGTTTCGAGCGGGCAATATCGTTGGTGGCGATCATGCCGGCCGCTCCGACCTTGTTCTCCACAACGACGGAGACGCCCAGTATCCTGGATAGCGGTTCCGCGATCGCACGGGCGGTGATGTCGTTTGAGCCGCCGGGTGAGAAACCGACGATCAGCGTAATGGGCTGGCTGGGAAAGTCCGCCGCCTGCGCCGGGGCCGGCGACAGAAGCATTCCGTGCCCCAGGCTCAGGCAGGCCAGCGCTTGCAGAATGCGCCGGCGGGTAATTCGTTTATTTTTGGATTTCATATTTATCTCCTTTGGGGGCGTCGGTGACGTGTAGGTGTGCAGCGCAGTGCCAGGCAGGTACTGTCAGGAAAGAGCCATAATGTGTAAAAGCGCGGCCGCATCGTTTTCGTGGGGCAGGTTCGCCCATGTTGCGAATACCGCTTTTTGCTTGTCGACGCCGATGACGGGGTTGGCGAGCGCGCGGAACTTTTCGGCCAACTGATCGGTGGTCATGGGATTGCGGGTGCTGCCGATCGCGTCGATGACCTTGGCCTCGAATCGACTGCCATCCTTCATGATCATGCGGACATTGGCCTGCGTGTCGCGCAGTTCGGGCCGTACATTGACCTCGATGCGTTCCTGAAGGGCGCAGACCCGGCTGTCCTGAATGGCAGCCAGCGTACCTTGGGCCAGGCCGGCGGAACCGAACACGGTTGCCGCAGCTACCCAGTGGAACAGGCTTACTTGCGCTTCGAGTTCCGTTTCCGGCAAGCGGCGCCAACAAAGCTTCATGGCATCGGCGTGGGTGTCCAGCTCGATGCGTTCGATGTCTTCGACCGTGATGGAGTGTTTCAACAGCAGCTGCAGGCATCCATCGATGGCGGGATGGATCACGATCCCGCAGGGATACGGTTTATAGGCATTGTTCAGTAGCTCGAAGCGCGACCCGAGCGACTCGGTGATTGCCGTCGCATCCGTTGCGCCGGAAAGAACGTCGAGCAGGCCATTCCGGCCATCCAGTGCAATGGATGAACATCGGAATCCGCCCTGTGCCAGGAAGGCGGCATCGATGCCGCTGCGGGCGGCGAGTCCCGGCACATAAGCGATGGCCATGCTGCCGTGCGTAGCGCGCAGCCCGCAAGCCTGGGTAGCCGCCAGGCCGATGGCCGAGACCATGGCTTCATGGTCGAGTTCCAGCAGATGTCCTGTTGCGATCGCCGTCCCGACACCGCCGGACAGTCCGGTGATGTACCACCCCATGTGCGCCGTACCGCCGGCCTTGATGGCATTGCTCAGGCGGCACTGCAGTTCAATGCCGGCGGCAATCGCCGCCAGCAGGCGAGTGCCCGGAACGGGCCGTCCGATCTGGGAAAGCCGGTGTGAGGCCGCCAGGCACGCCGAAGCCACGGGCGCTGTCGGATGGGTGATCGTGGCCAGATGGGTATCGTCGAAGGTATGGGCCGATGCGCTCAGGGCACCCAGCAGGGCCGCGCTGGACATGCCGCAGCGCTCCTCACGGCCGGCTACCGGTGTATCTTTTGCCGTGTCCAAGATAGCGACGCCTTTTACGGCGGCGTCCATGGACGGCGTGGCTGCACCGCCAATCGTGCAGGCAAGGTAGTTGAGCAATGCGCGCTGGGCTTCCGTTTGGATATGCGCGGGCAATTCCTGCCAGGCATAGGTGTCCATGTAGTCGGCGATGCGCGTCGATGCCGTCGGCGAGGGGGACTGAAGTAGTGACATGCGGATTTGTCTCGCGGCGGCGTGAACCGCTCATTAATGGTTGTTCTGCTTAATAGAACGTTTATTCTATTTAGTAAGTATTCTAGGTAGACAAGTTTTTGATGTCAATGTATTTGCATTACGGCGTGGATGTGTAAGATGGGTGGGGAAGCCCAAGGGCCGACGGAGGCGTTGAAAATGGTTGAATACCTGTCCCTATGCAAGCATGCGGCGCGGCCGTCCGGCTACCGTAAGCTTGTACTGTTCGTTATGGCGCTCGGCATGCATGCTTGCAGCCCCGCACTGGCCTTTGTGGCGGATGCGGCAGCCAGCGATCCGGCCAGGATGGAGTGGATGGTGGGCTCTCCGCCTCCCGCCGATCGAATCGTTCGCTTCGACGATGGATCTTATTTTCGCTTTCCCGCCCTGCGCTGGAGCGTGTCGCATTTTCGCCAGTTGATGCCCACGATCAACGTCTCTCGCGGCCTGGGAGCACCCGTAGCCTTGCCTCGCGCGATGCGGGCGGACATTGATGCCCTGAGTTTCATGCCTATCGGTGCTGACAAGCCCATGACCTGGAAGGAGTCCCTTGCAGCCAACTACACCGACGGCATCGTCGTCTTGCATCGCGGGCGCATTGTCTACGAGCGATATTTTGGTGTATTCAAGGAAGACGGCCAGCACGCGGCAATGTCGGTGACGAAATCGGTGATCGGCACGCTGGGCGCCATGCTGGTGGCGGAAGGCCGGCTGGCCGCTGAAAAACAGGTCGCGGACTATGTGCCTGAACTGGCGCGATCGGCGTTTGGCAATGCCACCATCCGCCAAGTGCTCGACATGACGACGGCGCTTAAATATAGCGAGGATTACACCGATCCGGATGCCCAGGTCTGGGCTCACGCCAAAGCCGGCAGCCCGCTCCCCAAGCCCGACGGCTATAGCGGCCCGCGAAGCTACTACGAGTTCCTTCAAACGGTGGGCCCGGAAGGACGCCACGGTGAAAAGTTCGGTTATAAGACCGTCAATACGGATGTGCTCGGCTGGGTGATTGCCCGGGCCACTGGCCGCAATGTGGCTGAACTGCTTTCCGAGCGCATCTGGAGCCGCCTTGGCGCCGAACAGGACGCGTATATGACGGTCGATTCGATAGGAACCCCGTTCGCCGGCGGCGGCCTGAATACCGGCTTGCGCGATCTAGCCCGGTTTGGGGAAATGCTGCGAAATGGCGGCCGGTTCAATGGACGGCAGATAGTGTCCAGCGAAGTGGTGGATGATATTCGTGGCGGCGGCGATAAAAAAGCCTTTGCCCAAGGCGGATACGATCTGCTGAAAGGCTGAAATGGTGATCGTGCGCTATGCATCGCACCCGGTGGCCGGAAACTCGGCGAATGATCCGACGACATTGCCTGCATTCGAGGCATTGGCACGCTACCTGAGTCGTCCAGTTCCGTTGAAGTAGGCTGGTGTATAAATAAGGAATACTTATCCCGGGAGCCGTCATGAAACACGCTATTGCCGCACTGTCCAAAGGCACGAGGGTCCTGCATCCTGATACACCCATGACCCGGGATTACAGGATTAAGCGGCTGAACGTGCACGTGGGCGCGGATGGCCGGATCAGCAAAGTAGTGTGCGGGTAGGGCGCCATCCAACTCGGCGCGGTTTACGAATCGCCCAATTCGCCCATCAGCCGGTTCAGTTCGTCCTGCGAGAAGTCCATGGCGGTAAAGTCCGATGGCGTATAGACCGCCGACGACGATGACTCACACGCTTGCAGTATCGACATCAACTGATTCTCCAGGCGGGCGAGCAGCGCCGTGATGGTCTCCGGCGCATGGCGGGCGCCGAAACGGCAGGAGATCACCAGGCTGCCTTCTTCCAGCCAACTGTCGAAGGCCAGCAAATGGCGGCGACCGGCCTGCGGGTCGCGCTCCTGGCCGGCGCCCAGGCGCAGCAGGGCAAGTTGGCCGACCCCGAATTGCCCGATCTCGCCGACAAAGTTGAACGACACGGCGGGCTCGGCCCGCAATGCGGGATCGCCGCCATAACGCAACAGGCCGTAGCCCATGCCATCGTCCGGTATCCGGCGCAGCGCCTCTTTGGCGGCGACCAGCCAGCCGCCCTCGTCCTGACCTGTTGTGGGGGGAAGCACCAGGGGATAACGCGTGGTGAACCACCCCACTGTGCGGGATAGGTCGATGGTCTGATCGAAAGGCTGGCGGCCATGGCCTTCCAGCTCGACGGCCAGTGCGCCGCCCGCCCAGTCGACCAGGCAGCGGCCCAGGCCCGCCAGGACCGCTTCATGCGCACGCAAGCCAAAGACCGACGCCATGGCCGTGACGTAGCGGGACGCCGTGCCGGTGTCGATGCGAAGGCGCGCTTCCCGCACATCGCCTTCCTGATTGGCGGCCTGTTGATGGTCGATGGGGGGCATCATGGCGTCATTCGCCTGCGTGGCCACGCTCAGCCAATACGGCAGTGTGCCGGCCATGGCTTCGCGCCGCTGCGCCAGCGATTGCGCCCACCATGACCACGACGTGGAGGCTGCCGCGATGGCTTGAGGTCCCTTGGACAGCCCCGTCGCCAGGTCGTTGGCCAAAATGCCCCAGGACACCATGTCGGTCAGGCCGTGGTGGGCAACCACCACGATTCGGGTGCCCGATCGGCCAGTCCGGATGGCGCCGGCCGCAATGATGCGGCCGGCCGCGAGGTCCAGTCCGTCCATCAACTGGTCCGCCAGCAGGTTCTCCATGACTTCAAGCTCGGCCTGCGCCGCATCGCCGGCTTCGGTGACGATGACATCCGGCGCATACGCCGGACCTGTCTGTTGAAGCCGCTCTTCGGTCGCAGCGTTCCATTGTGTGCGCAGCGCATCGTGGCGCTTGACCATGGCCAGCATCGTTTCTTGCAATGCTGCCTGGCCGACATCCAGCGAGGTCTGGAATACGGCGCTCAGGCACCAGCGATTCCGGTTTGTCATCGGCGTTTCAAGAAACCATTGCTGGATCGGTGTGACCGGCACCGGATGGGCAAGCGGTGTCAGGCCGGCTGCGGCCGCCTGCACCGGAACGGCCAGCTGCGCCAGCGCGCGCACGGTTGGCGCCTGGAATACCTGGGCGGGCGTCAAGGCCAGGCCCGCGGCTCTTGCACGGCCCACGATTTGTATCGCCATGATGGAGTCGCCGCCCAAGGCAAAGAAGTCGTCGTCCAGCGCCACGTCGGGACGCTGCAGGACGTCGCACCACAGCCCGCGCAGTATGTCCGCCGCTACGCCGCCGCCTGTTGACTGCGGGGGTTCGCGTCTGTCGGCCGGCGATGCCGGGGTCGGATCCGAGGCGGTGCGCAGCAAGGCCTGCCGGTCCACCTTGCCGTTCACCGTCAGCGGCAGGGCCGGCAATACCAGAACGCGCGCAGGCACCATGGCCTTGGGCACGCGTTGCGTCAGCCAGGCGACGATGTCGTCCTGGCCGCTGTCGCCGGCGACAGCGGCGACAAGGCTGGGTTCGCGTCCCGCTGCCTGGTCGACCAGCACGGCGGCATCGCGCACACCGGGGCAGGTTCGGATCAGTTCCGCCAGACCCGCCGGCTCGATGCGGTGGCCGCGAATCTTCACCATATCGCCGTTGCGCCCTGCGAACACGATGGTGCCGTCGGGGCGCCGGTGCCCAAGGTCGCCGGTGCGATAGCTGCGCCGTCCATCCTGATCGATCGAAAAAGGCCCTTCGGACGCCATGCCGTGGGTATAGCCCGCGGCGACCGCCGGGCCGCTGATGACGATTTCGCCCTCGCTGCCGTCTTCCAATGCGTTGCCGTCGCCGCCCAGGATGCGCACTTCATAACCGGCCAGAGGAGGCCCCACCGGGACCAACACACTGTTTTCCGCACGCAAGGCCGCCGTCGCCTCGGTCATGCATGCGCCTATGGTGGTTTCGGTCGGACCGTAGTGGTTATAGATGCGGCAGCCCACGCCCAGCGCGCGGATACGATCCACCAATCCCCATGACAGCGCGTCGCCGCCAAGAATCAATGCATGGCGCGGCAGCAGGGCGGCCGCTTCCGGCGCATCCAGCAGCGCCGCCAGATGGGATGGAACAATCTTCAGGGCATCCACCGGCGTTTCCGTCAGCCATTGCTGCAGGGCCACCGGGTCGCGGGCAGATTCGGCGTCGACCGCATGCAGCAGGCCGCCCGTCCACAAGGCGCCCAGAACGGAGGTGTAGCCGAGGTCTGCCGCGAAAGAGGTCACGATGGCGAATGACATGGGAGCCGTTGCCGCCAGCCGGTCCAGCAGTGCGGTGACATAGCAGCGCATGGCGCCATGCGATATGAGCACGCCCTTGGGGCGGCCCGTGGAGCCGGAGGTGTACAGGATGTAGGCGATGTCCGTGTCGGCCACGGTCTTGCATGGTATCGCGGCCGTGTCCCTTCGTTCAGGCTTCAGCGCTGCACGCGACCACGGCACGATGGGAATCGACGGCGCCGCGCGCTCGGCATTGGGTTCCGCGATCAGCACGCGGGCCGCGCTGTCTTGCAGGATGGCCGCGTGATGTTCATCGGGATGCTCGTCATCCAGCGGCACAAAGGTGGCGCCCAGGCGCATGACGGCCAGCATCGACGCCACGGGGCCCAGCCCACGCTCCAGCCGGAAGGCCACGCGGTCGCCGGCCTGTACCCCGGCCTCGGCCAGGCGCATGGCCAGGTCGGCGGCATGGGCGTCCAGCGACCGGTAATCGACCATGCCGTGGCGATCCCGTACCGCAGGCGCACTGGGAGCATGCGCGGCATGGTCCGTCACCCGCGCCGCCAGGCCTGGATGGCCGTTTTGCACGCCGCGAGGGGTTCGGCTCGTAGCGCCGTCGCTTGGATCGCCTCCGGCCAGTTCATTCAGTATGGCCACATAGGCGTCCAGCCATTCCCGCACCCGGCCGGCATCGAACAGATCGCTGTTGTAATGCGCGTCGATGCGCAGGCCGTTGCCGTCGATCTGCATATTCCAGTTCAGATCCCAGCGCACGGCGTGGTGGGTATTGGCCTCTATTTGGGTGGCCAGCCCGGCAAAGTTCGGAGCGGCGTCCGTGCGATCCAGATTGAACGATGCGCAGGCCAGCGGCGGGCGCGATGGATCGCGCCGCAGCTTCAGATCCTTCAGCAGACGGGAATAAGGATAGTCGCGGTGAGCCATGGCGTCGGCGACGGCATGCTGGGTCGCACGGATCAAGTCGCCGTGGCTGATGGCGGCAGCGGCATCCATGCGCACGGGGAGCACGCTCACGCAGTAGCCCATCAGCGTGGGAGCGGGCAGCTCGGGCTGGCCGGCGGAGAAGATGGCTATCGCCATCTCGTCCTGTCCGCTCAGGCGGGCCAGGAGCCGGCCGTAGGCGGCCAGGCACACGGAGAACAAAGAGCTGCCGGTCTGCCGGCCAAGGGCTTGCAGCCGTTCCAGAAGTTCGGGCGGCAAGCGGTCGCGGCTTGCACGCGCGCCCGAAAAGGTCTGCAAGGCTGGACGCGGCCGGTCGGTGGGTAGTTGCAAAGGCGCCGGCACCGTCGCGTACAGATCCTGCCAATAGGCGGCCAGCTCGGGCAGCATGGCATGGCTGCGGCAGTGATCGATATAGCGGCGGTAAGGAACGGGGGCGTCCAGCACGGCGGGGCGCTTTTCGACCCGGGCGCTGTAGAGTTCCGCCAGCTCTAGCGCCATCAACTGCATGGACCACCCATCGGTGATCAGATGCGGCATCACGACGAGCAGACGATGGACATCCGGCGATTTGCGGACGATGCGCGCCACGACCAGCGGCCCGTGTTCCAGGTCCAGCGGCGCCAGCGCCATTCGGTCCAGCCAGTCTTGTTCAGCGCCGTCGCGTACCGGGTCGAAATCCATGACTTTGACATCGGGCGCTAAAACGGGATGTATCCATTGGCTTTCCCCGTCTTCGGGGAAGGTTGTGCGCAAGGCCTCGTGCCGATCGACGACATCGCCCAGGGCGGCCTGTATGGCGGCCAGGTCCAGGGTTCCGTTCAGGTCGAACACCAACGATTGGTTGTAGGCCGCCGACGTCTCCGGACTGAAGGCCGCCAGCAGGCGCAGTGCCTGCTGGCCCGGCGTCGTCGGCAGGTGTTCCTGCTGCGCGGCTTGGCCGGACGGCATCGGCGAAGGGTTGCGCGGGGCCAGCATGCCTGCCGCCCGCATGGCGCGCACCGAGGCCTGCACCGCCGCCGCGATGCGGTCCAGGTCCTGGTCCGTATGCGCGGTGGACAGAAAGCAGGTGCGTCCTTCCCACACATAGACGCCGTTCTGGATAAGATGGTTGTAGAACAGGTCGCTGGCGCCCACATAGCGGTACAGCGATGAAAAGTGATGCACCGATATGGAGGTTTCCTCGGCTTGCAACACGGTATTCAATCGCGCCGCGAAGGCTTCCGTGCGCTGGTTCAGCGACGTTTGCAGGCCAGGCCCGGCCGCTTCTAGGTGGGCCAGCACGGCCTGTGCCGCCACCATGGCCAAGGGGTTTTTATTGAAGGTGCCGGCAAAGAAACTGCGGTCCTCGCGCGGCAGTTCCTTGCCTTCGAAGGACCAGGCGCCGCCGTCCAGGGCGTCCAGGTAGATGGCCTCGCCCGCCACCACGCCTATCGGTAGGCCGCCGCCAACGATCTTGCCATAGGTGACCAGGTCGGCGCGCACGCCCGCCCAGGATTGAGCCCCGCCTTGCGCAACCCGAAAGCCCAGCAAAACCTCGTCGAAGATCAGTGCCGTGCCGGACTGTCGGGTCAGTTCGCGCACTTGTTGAAGAAAGGCGCGCGGCTGGCGGTCGGGCCGCCGGCCCTGTACCGGTTCGACGATGACCGCGGCCAGTGTCGGCGCTTCGCGCGCGAGTATCTCAAGCGCGGCGGCTTCGTCGCCGTAGTCCAGCACCAGCACATCATCCACCATGCCCGGCGGCGTGCCGCCAGCCAGGGCGACGGTCGCCCCGCCTGCGCCGACCTGGGCCAGGGTGCCGTCGAAATGGCCGTGATACGAGCCCGAGAACATGGCTATGCGCTGCCGCCCCGTCGTGTGGCGCGCCAGGCGCAGCGCGGTCATGACCGCCTCTGTTCCGCTATTGCAGAATGCGGCGCGGGCATTGCCCGTCATCCGGCACAGCCGCTCGGCCACTTCGCCGGCAAGATGCGCCTGCGGCCCGATGAACAGGCCGCGTTCAATCAGATGGCGGTTGATCGCTTCGGTCAGGAAGGCGGGGCTGTGCCCGAAAAGCTGTACGCCGAAGCCCATGGCGCTGTCGACATATTCATTGCCATCCACATCGATCAGTTGGCTGCCCTGAGCCTTTGCGCCGACGATGGGATAGAGCATGGAGCGGGTTTCGTTGCGGAAACCCGCGACGGCGCGGCTGTCGGCCAAGTAAGGGCCGTACTTGCGCCGCTGGTCCTGCGAGGCGCGGCTGCGGTGGATATAGGCGCGGGCAAAAGTGGTCAGCGCTTCGGGATTGCCCACGTTCTGCGGCGCTGCTGCGGTCACGGGTTGCGCTGCGGAAACGATTGCAGCGGCCGGCGCCGTAGCGGGGGCGGACGGCGTCGGCACGGCTTGCACCGTATCCGTCAGGGCCTGCAAGACATAGGCGATCAGCCGGCTTGGGCTGCCCAGGTTCTCGAACAGGGCCCGCCGGGGTATGGCAATCGCCCAGCGCCGTTCCAGCGTGGCCACGGCTTCGGTAAGCGCCAATGAATCGACACCCAGCTCAAGAAAACCGTGGTCCGATTCGGCGTCCGCCGGCGCCAGTTGCAGGGAGCGGACCAGGACGTCGGCAATCTGTTGCCGGTGATCGATGGGCGCGTCACTGGCCGTGCTCTTTGCAGCATCGGGCGGGGGCGCGTTGCTGGGTTCTTCCCGCCTGGACGCCGCCGCTGCCGTGGACATGGTGGCTTCAGTCTGCGGAAAGGGTATCCAGTGCCGCTGGTCCGCGAAGGGATACCCCGGCGTGGCAGCCCGTTTGGAGGCGGCATAGATATTGTCCCAGCGGATGTCGATGCCCGCAACGAATAAATGGGCCAGGACATTGCCCAGCGTCTGCCCGGCCGGGCGGTTGCGCCGCAGCGTCGGGACGATGACGGGAGGTTGATCCGTGAATTCGGCTGTGCGCGATGCCGTGCCCATCAAGGCGGGGGAGGCGCCCACTTCGATCAGCACGCGGGCACCGCTGGCCGCCAGCGTCGACATGCCTTGCGTGAAGCGTACCGGTTCGCGTATGTGGCGTACCCAATACTCCTCGGTATTGAAGGGGGCGTCCAAGTGCCCCGTCAGGTTGGACACCAGCGCCGCGCGGGGAGGAGAAAGCGCCACGCCGGCCATGGCGGCGGCAAAGGGTTCCAGCGCCGCATCCATGAGCCGCGAATGAAAAGCCTGTGTGGTGCGCAGCGGCTGGCAGCCTATGCCGTGGGTTTCCAGGCCGGTGCATAGGGCGTCGATGTCCGCCGCCGGGCCGGACACCACGAACTCGTCCGGCGCGTTGATGGCGGCGATGTCGACTTGCTTCAGCAAATGGCGCGCAGCCTCGGGCACGGCATCCGGCGAGACGAACACCGCGGCCATGCGGCCGTCGCCCGCACCGGCCCCCATCAGCTTGCCCCGCTGCACGACCAGGCGCAGGGCCTGATCCAGGGTGAATACGCCGGCACGGCAGGCAGCCACCCACTCGCCCAGGCTGTGCCCTATCGATATTTGCGGCGTGATGCCCCAGGTCGCCAACCTGTCGGCCAGCGCATAGCCCAGTATGAACAGGGCGGGCTGGGCAAGCCGGGTATCGGCCAGGTCGCAGTCGGGATCGTCGCCGAACATCGCCGCAGCCACAGAGCATCCAAGCAGAGGATCGACAATGGCGGCGCAGTCGTCGACCATGCGGCGGAATGCCGCGTCGCTGTCGTACAGATCCTTGCCCATGCCGGCCCATTGGCTGCCTTGTCCAGTGTAGAGGAAACCGAGCTTGGGCGGGTCGGCGGGCGCCAGGCCGCGTGCACCGATCAAGGGGGACTCACCGGCGGCGACCGCGCGCAAGCCCGCGATGGCCTCGTCAAGATCATGGGCCACGATGGCCGCGCGCACCGGGAATTGGCCGCGGCCTATCGCCAGGCTGGCCGCCAGCCCACGCAGGTCGGCATGGCCCTCTTCCAGCCAGTTGGCCAGCATGTCGGCCAGCCTGTCCAGCCCTTCCGGGTCGGGCGCCGACAAGGGCAGGACGATGGGGCCATATTGCGGCGCAGGGCCGGCTGGCGCTTTGGCTGCTTCGAGTATCAGGTGCGCGTTGGTGCCGCTGAAGCCGAAGCTGCTGACGGCGGCGCGGGCCGGATGGCAGGGCGGCCAGGGACGCGGCGCGTCGATCACGTGTACCGGCAGGCGGTCCCATGCGATGCGGGGGTTGGGGTTCTGTTGATGCAAGGTCGGCGCAAGCTGGCCGGATTCCAGCATGAGGACGGCTTTGATCATGCCGGCAATGCCGGCGGCGGCTTCCAGGTGGCCGATATTGGTCTTCACGGACCCGATCAGCAAAGGCGCGTCGCGGCCTTCGCCGTAGGCGTCGGCCAGCGCCTGTACTTCGATGGGATCGCCCAGCGGCGTGCCCGTGCCGTGGCATTCCACCACGTGTACATCCGAGGCTTGCAGGCCTGCGTCGCGCAAGGCCTTGCGGACCAGCGCGGTCTGCGCCGAGGCGTTGGGCGCAGTCAGGGAACTGGCCCTGCCATCGTGGTTCACCGCTGCGCCCCGGACGATCGCGCGTATGCGGTCGCCATCGCGCAAGGCATCGCCGAGCCGCTTCAAGACGACGATACCGCCGCCTTCGCCGCGCACATAGCCGTCGGCCGCGGCGTCGAACGTGCGGCAGGCATGGCCGGGGCTCAGCATGCCGGCCGCGGCAAAGCCTTGCGTAAGGCTGTCATTGATCAGCAGGTTCACCCCGCCGGCCAGCGCCATATCGCATTCACCTTGGCGCAGGCTACGGCTGGCGGCATGAACGGCCACAAGGGATGAGGAGCAGGCGGTGTCCAGCACCAGTGCCGGCCCCGTGATGTCCAACAGGTGGGCCAGCCGGCCCGCAGCGGTGCTGGCCGAATTGCCGGTGGCGGCCAGCGGCGAATACGATGCCCCCGGCCCCTGGAAGCGCAGGCCGTAATCCTGCGTGCTGATGCCCAGGAACACGCCGGTGGCCGATGGCCGGCGTTGCCGGTCCGCCGCGCCGGCATCTTCGAGCGCGTGCCAGGTCACTTCCAGCAACAAGCGATGCTGCGGATCCATATGGCTGGCTTCGGTGTCGCGGATGCCGAAGAAGGCAGCGTCGAAACGGTCGATATCTTCGATATAGCCGCCCGGCGGCAGGCCTGCGCTTTCGGGCCTGTTGGCGGGCGGCTGGCCGATGGCATCCTGGCCGGAAGCCAGTAAGCGCCTGTAGGCCTGCGCGTCGGGCGCGCCCGGAAAGCGGCAAGCCAGGCCGACGACCGCAATGCAGTCATCCGTCAGGGGCGTGGTACTGGAACCGGCCTGGCCTTCATCGGCAACGGCGGCCTGGACGCCGTCGGACGCAAAATGGGCGGCCAGCCGCGCCAGCGTGGGATAGTCGTATGCCACGGTCTCGGGCACCGGCACGCCCAGGCGTTCGCCCAGCGCAAAGGCCAGTTCCGTGGAGGCCAGCGAGTCCAGGCCCAGCTCGGCAAAGCCGCAGTCCGCGCGCAGGCTGTCGGACGCAAGGCCCAGCCGGTCCGACAGCCACTGCGCCAGCCAGGCGCGCAGGGCGTGGCTCTCCATTCCCTTGCCGGCGTCGCCCTGGGCCGGCGCCGTATCGGCCTGGCCCGGTAGCTGCGCTTCCCATTGAGCAATCTCGGGCAGCTCGCCCGCCAGATAAGCGCGCTTGTTCGCCATGCGCTGTATCTTGCCGCTGGACGTGCGCAGCACGGTGCCCGGCGGCACCAGCACGATGCGCGACAGGGAGATTTCCAACTGTTGCCAGACAGCCTGCGCAATGGCTTCGAAGACGGGCTCCGTCGCTTCGCCGCGCCGTGAACGTTCCATTTCCTGGACCAGCACGACCTGCTCGCGTCCTTTGCCGGACCCGTCGGCTTCAAGGTAGAAGGCCGCGCCGTTGTCGCGCCGCAGCGCATCGTGCGAACGCTGCGCCACCCACTCTATATCCTGAGGGTAGAAGTTGGCGCCGGCCAGGATGATCAAATCCTTGATGCGGCCGGTGATGAACAGTTCGCCGTCCACCATGGCGCCCAGGTCGCCGGTGCGCAGGAAGCCCCCGGCCTGTGGTTCGCCGTCTATGTTTGCGCCGAATGCCGCTGCGGATTCTTCGGGTCGTTGCCAGTAGCCTGTTGCAATGGTGGGGCCGCCCACCCAGACTTCGCCGATGTGATCGGATGGGCAGCGCCGCAGCGTTTCCGGATCGACGATGGCAATGGGCACGTCCGGCAGGGCTTGGCCGCTGCCCGGCATGACCCGTGCCGCCGGTGCTTCCGGACTGTTGGCCACCATGCGGCCGGCGGCCAGCGCTACGCCGTCGAAATGCCGCAAGACCGGCGGATGGCCGACCGGGTTTCCGGTGACGGCCAGGGTGCTTTCAGCCAGGCCATAGGCCGGTGCGAACGTCTCGGGCCTGAATCCATATGGCGCGAACTCGTTGACGAACTGGTCCATGACCGCCGGGTTGATGGGCTCGGCCGCGTTCATGGTCATGACCATGCTGCTTAAATCCAGGCCGGCACGGTCTTGCGGCGCGATGCGGCGGCTGCAAAGATCGTAGGCGAAACTGGGGGCTGCCGAGTGCGTGCCGCGAAATTGCGACATGGCCTGCAACCAAAGCAGGGGCTTTTGCAGAAAGGTATTGGGCGCCATCTGCACCGAGCCGCAGCCCGAGTACAAGGGCTGGAGCAGGCCGAATATGAGTCCCAGGTCGTGAAAGGCGGGCAGCCAGCTGATCATGACGGAGTGCTCGGCTATGCCCCACACGGCACCCATGCGTTGCAGGTCGTGCAGCAGATTTCCGTGGCTGACACGGACGCCCTTGGGCATGGCCGTCGAACCCGAGGTGTACTGCAGGAAGGCGGTGTCGTCCGCTCGTATCGCGGCCGGTTGCAGATCGGGCTGGTCGGGCAGCCCGTCCACGGCGACCCAGGACAGGGCCGCCAAACGCGCATTGGATCCGCGCCATTCGTCCGTGGCGCTCAGCAGCGCCTCGCTGGTCAGGGCGACGCGGGCGCCGGAGTCAGTGGCCACGGCCACCAGCCGCTCGATCAGGCGATTGCGCCGCGGCGGATTGATGGGGGTTGCCAGGCGGCCGCTCCACAGGCAGGCCATGAAGGCTGCAAGAAAATCGGGACCGGCATGAAATACCAGCAGCACCGGCTCGCCGGGCTGGGTATCGCGCATGAGCCGGGCCGCGATCGCGCGGGCGCGCGATGCCAGGTCAGCCGCGTTCCAGCGGCATTGCGGCTGGCCCTGGCTGTCGAGAAAGGTGAACCACCAGCCGTCGCCTTCCGTACGTGCCCGCCGATCCAGGATGTGGGGAAGCAGGAGGGTAGTGTTTTGCGGGACGGCTGAGTTCATTACGGTCTCCTGGCGATCAATCAACGGCTTCCACATCAATCCGGTCGCCCATCCTTCGTTTCAGCATTTCTTCCAGCTTGGCGTCCAGGCGCCTGTCCAGCGTGGCGGCGATGGCTTTTTCAAGATCGGATTGCTGGTCGCTGCTACGGGTCAGGTCCGCCACGCGGGCCAGGTCGTTTCGGCTCAGCGACAACAGCAGGCAGGGCAGGCGGGTACGGCATGTGGTCGGATGCGGTATGCCTTCCAACAGCGCAAACTCACCCAGGAAATCGCCCACTTCAAGCACCTCCATGGTCAAGGATGAGCCGTCTTTCAGCAGCACCGTGCTTTCCACGCTGCCGCGCGCGATGATGTAGAAGCGGCCTTCGGTCGTGCCCTCGATGGCCAGCACGGTGCCTGCTTCGACTTCCTCCACCCGCAGCATGCTGCGTATGCGCTCCAGTTCTTGTTCCTCCGCCGTGGAGAATATGGAGATTTTGCGCAGGCGATCTATGGAGATGCCGACATCGCGTCCCGCATTGACAATGGCGATGTCGGACTGTTTCTCCCACATCCCGGCATATACCCCTTGTTTGGACAGGAGCTCGGCATGGGCGCCGGTTTCGACCAGCCGGCCATCCTTGAATACGCAGATCATGTCCATGTCGGGGCAGGAGTTCAGGCGGTGCGTGACGGAAAACAGCATGCGGTCCGCGCTGATGCGTCCCAGGGTTTCGTTGATGGCCGCCTCGGCCTCGGCGTCCAGGGCCGACGTGGCTTCGTCCAGCAGCAGAATCTGCGGATTGCGCAGCAGGGCGCGTGCAATGACGATGCGCTGGCGCTGGCCGCCCGAGAGCAGTTTGCCGCCTTCGCCCACATTGGTGTCGTAGCCTTGCGGCAAGCTGATGATAAAGTCGTGGATCTCGGCCGCCCGCGCCGCCTGCTCGACCTCGGCATCGCTGGCGTCCATGCGTCCGATGCGGATGTTGTACCGGATCGATGCCTCGAACAGGGTGGTGTCCTGGTTGACCACGGCCATCATCGAGCGCAGACGGTGGTTGTCTACCTGGCGGATGTCGGTGTCGTTAAGCAATATGCTGCCGCTCATGGCGTCATAGTTGCGCGACATCAGATTGATGATGGTGCTTTTGCCTGAACCGGAAGGCCCCACCAGCGCAATGCGCCGCGGCGCGGGCGATTCCAGCGTGACGTCTTTCAGGTTCAGGCGGTCGCCGGTATAGCTGAACGAAACATTGTTGAAGGCGATTCGCGACAGCGGCGGTTCCAGCGCGGCTTCGCCGCGATCATCGGGAGCATCATCGGGGTGATCCAGCAATTCGTCGATGCGTTGCCAACTGCCTATGGCCTGGATGGCCGATGGCAGCAGGGCGGCAATGCCGCCCGCCGCGCCGCCAAACGCCAGCAACAGGCCGATATAGGCCACGACGACGCCGCCCGACACGGTGCCGTTCAGGGACAGGATCGCGCCCAGGCCGATGATGCCCAGTTGCGCGGCGCTGATGGCGAACACGGTTGCGCGTCCGGTCAGTTCGCCCAGCAGATACTGGCGGTAGCTGGCGTCGTAGATGGTCTTGCTGCGCTCGTCGAACTGGTCGCGGCGATGGCGGGCCAGGTCGAGCGTGCGTATGACGGGCAGCAACTGCACGGTTTCCTTGATGAAGCCCACTATCTTGCCGTCTTCCACCTTGCGGGCGTACGAGGCCTGCACTGCAAGCCGCCCGACCAGCCGGGGCGCCGTCAGGGCGATGGCCAGCATGGTGATGGTGGCCAGGGCCATCCGCCAATCGAGCAAGATGCCGGTGATCAGCGACCCTATCATCAGGAAGGCTTTGGAGATGATGCCCGGAATGGCCCGGACGATGCCGTTCTCGACGATGAAGATGTCGTTGTTGAAGATGGAAACGATGTCGCCGCTTTGAAACCGCCCCAGAGACCGCGAGGACAGGCCCAGCAGCTTGTCGAAAGTGCGTTGGCGCACATCCTTCATGGTGCGGGGTCCCAGCGTGGATACGCTGAAGTCGATGGCCAGCCCGGCCGATGCGGTGACCAGAAAGCCACCGATAAGATAGGCCAGCGTGAGCCAGATGACGCCGGCGTTCTGCGGCGTGATGCCGTCATCGAACAACTGGTTCAACCAGATCGGCATCAGCATGGCGTAGGCCGTCTGGATCAACACCCCGACGCCCAGCGTAATGCAGAAGAAACGATGAGGACGCAATTGCTGGGCCGTCCAGGCCAGGAAGGGGCCCGCGCCTTTGGCGGGCTGCTCGTCGGCCAGCGACTCTTCCCATTGCAGCTCCAGCATGGTTTGCGATTTGCCGGTGGACGTGTGGCAGGCGTCGTCCATGGATGTCTCGGTAGCCAGGGCGCGTGCAAACTTGGCCAGTCCCGGGGCGCCATAGGTGTCCAGCATGAAGCGTACGAAGGCGCCCGCCCTGACGGCATCGCGCTCAGCGCCGGCGCCGGATGACAGGCGGCTGTGCAGCCCGTCCAGATCGCCCGCTTCGGCTACGCTGATGTTTCCCGCGCCATCGGCGGTTCTTGTGGCGTGGCGCAGGACGCCGGTTCCGATGAATGCAAGCGCGTCGGCTGGAATATCCAGCCGCTCGGTCAGGATGCGTTCCACCAGTGATCGTTGAGTGTCGATTCCCGAAGAGTGTGAGTCCGCCAGTCCGGCAGTGATGCCGGCGCCGTGCTCGGGGGCTTGCAGGCCAAGTATCTGGCAGGTCTTTTGTTCCAGCTCATTGAGTCTCTGGGTGTTTGGCCTGAACCAGCGATGAACAATTGCCTTCAGTCGTGATTGCACACTAGCCTCTTTTTTCAGTTGCTGTTCATGGAAGCCGCCTCGTTGGCGGCGTGGGCGGATAAAGCAGCTGCCCGCATCAGAATGCGGGCAAGGTCGGAGCTGTGAGTGGTCCAGAAAAAATGCCCGCCATTGCAGGGAATCAGTCGGGTGGCCGCGGATGTGACCTTTTCCCACGCCTGAAGCTCTTCGGAAGAGACCGATGGATCGCCGCCCAATTGCAGGACATCGATGGGCACATTCAAGGCGGCGGGGGTGTATCGATAGGTGTCGCAGGCTTCGAGATCGGCGCGCAGGGCGGGTTCCAGGCCGGAAGCGGCCAGGTTGCCGGCATCGCCGCCGGCCATGCCGAAGCGCGCCGCAAGCTCCGCCTGCAATTGCGGGGCGGGGAGGCGGTACAAAGGGGTATCGGCGGGCGGCATGCAGGGAGAGCGGAAGCCGGACACAACGAGGCGGGCGGGCTGGATCCCGGCGCGGGCCAGGCGCCTGGCGGTTTCGAATGCCAATAAGGCCCCATAGCTGTTGCCCACCAGAATCAAGGGCTGATCTTCGGAAGAGGGAGGGGGCTGTGCAAGGGAAAGGAAAGCGTTGGCGATGCCATCGGCGGCGGTGGCGGCCCGACGAGGCGGGTCGCCGCCCTTGTCTGAAGGCTGGCGCGGCAAATAGGCCGCCATGATCCCGGCTGTGCCGGGCAAAGAGGCCGCCACGCGGCCGGCCGACAAGGGCGAACCGCCCGCGTGCGGGAAAAACATGAAGGTGGGCTGGCCTGGCGCCGCAGCCCGCAGGCCGACAACCCATTGCGATTGCATGGGTCCTGTCGCTGACGAGGTACCGGCCGTAGTGTCCATCAGGAAGCCTTCCGCTAACATGCTGTTGCTGTGGCAGTCGATGATTCTATCAGTTATTGTATCTAAACATGACTTCTGTATAGTTACTTTACTGTGGCCAGCACACTAACAAGCGACGCGACATGACAGCAAGCACCTTATTTCCGCCCGACGCGATGGTCGCCTACGAACGCGATGGCGTCATCTGCCTGCGCGGCGCCTTCAGCGCCGAATGGGTGGAGCTGGCGTGCCGGGGCATCGAACACAACATCGCCCAGCCCAGCCCCTTGTTCCGCAACCTGGGCACGTCCGACGGGGGCTTTCTGTCGGATATATGGGCGCGCCGATATATTCCCGAGTTCGAACGCTTTTGCATGGAGTCGCCGGCCGCGGCCATTGCCGCGCAGGCGCTGCGGTCCAATCCGGTAAGGCTGGTGCAGGACACCTGGTTCAGTAAGCTGCCCGGCGCCTCGGCGCGCACTCCCTGGCATCACGATACCGCTATTGCCGGACCATTCTGCTCGATCTGGGTGGCGCTGGATCCCACGCCACGCGATGCGTCGCTGGAGTTCGTCGCGGGGTCGCATGGATGGGGCGGAACCTTGATGCCGCGATCCTATTTTGCCAGGGGTGGCGACGCGGCGGAGCGTTTCTATACCGAGTTCCATGGCGACGCCGGCCGCGATCAGGGACCCGGCTTCGGCCAGGTGCCCGATATCGAAGCCGACCGCGATGCCTACGACATTATTGGCTGGGAATTGCAGCCCGGCGACTGCGTTCTCTTTGATGCCCGCACGCTGCACGGCGCTCCAGGCAATCACCTGGAACGGCCGCTGCGCCGTTTCGTCACCCGCTGGATCACCGATGAATCCGTGCTGGCGCCGCATGGCAAGGATGTTATCGGCGCCCTGGCGGCGGCCGGGCTGCAAGCCGAGCTGGAAGTCGGAAAGCCGATACGCGGGCCGCTGTTTCCTGTCATAACGGTGACACGTCCAACCTCGATAATTTCGTAACTTATGTAGCAATTGTTGACGTTTGTTACTGACGAGGTATACAGTTCGCAATTCGACGGCCTGTGTCAAAGAGGCCTAGAGCGCTAAATATTATTGTTTGCAATTCAATGTAGTTCAACCTCAGGAGACTGACATTATGGCTGGTATGTTCCTCACGATTACTCGCGCAAACATCAAGGCTGGCAGCGAACAAGAAGCACGCTCACTGCTCGAAAAATCCCTGCTGCCCAACGACGGTTCCAAGCCGGGCGACCACATTCCGGGCCTTATCGGTTTTGGCTTGATGCGCTCCAAAAAAGATTCCTCCATGTATGGCTTGGCAACGGTTTGGAAAGACGAGGCCTCCCTGGATGCGTTGTCCTCCAACCCGAATGCAAAGACGGGCGGCCACTGGGTGGAAAAGTTCATGAAGTTCACCCAGGGCGATGTCAAGGGCGAAGGCTTCTACATCGAAAGCCTGTAATTCGCTCTCCCCAAAGGGGGGATTCCAGCCTGGTTTCTCCCCAATCCCTTCCGTGCAAACCACTCCCGCTGCCGCGCTGCGACCCATAGAAGACGCCTACCCGCTTACCCGGATGCAACAGGCGCTGCTCATGCGTTGCCTGGCCTATCCGGATCAGCCGCTGTATATGGGGCAATGGTGGGCTGTGCTGGAAGGCCCCCTGGACGCCGCCGCCTTGGCCGATGCCTGGCAACACGTTGTGGGCCGCCACACCGCCTTGCGCAGCGGTTTTCATTGGGATCTGAAAGATCATCCATTCCAGGTGGTGCACCGTCAGGCCGCACTTGCCGTGACGCATCTCGACTGGGTTTCGCACGCCGACTGGCGGTCCCGTCTGGACGACTATCTGGCCCAGGACAGGGCGCGCCCTTTCGACATCCGCAAACCGCCTCTGATGCGCATGGCATTGCTGCGCCTGGCGCCCGAGCGCCATGTGCTCGTATGGACGCGTCATCACCTGACGGTGGACGGCTGGTCGCTGGGCATTCTTCTTGATGAGGTCTTTGCGCTGTACCGTTCGGGCATTGCCGGAACGGCGCCTTCCCTTGCTCCGGCGCCGGCCTACCGCCGTTATGTCGACTGGGAAAAATCCCGCGATCCGGCGGCGGCTATCGAGCACTGGAGTGACGTGCTGGCTGCCATGCCGCAGAACGACGATTCTGCCAACGGCGCCGGCCTTGTGTCCAGCACGGATGCGGCCAGCCCCGAAATTCGCGCCCACCGGATCGACCTGTCCGCAACGCTGGCGAACCAGCTTGAAAGTTTCGCCCGAGCCGCCCACGTTACCGTCAATACCTTGGTGCAAGCCGCATGGGCCTTGGTGCAGGCCCGCTTGCAAGACAGAGGCACAGTCATTTTCGGCGCGGTCGAAGCCTTGCGCCCGTCGGATGCCGACAGCGGCGAACTGGCCGGGCTGGTCGGCATCCAGATACAGATACAGCCCGTCATTGCTCGGGTGGATGAGCGTCCCCTGAGCGATTGGCTGAAGGCTTTGCAAAAACAGGCGGCATCCGCCCGTGCCGCCGGTTCCATCGGCATGGACGATCTGCGCGCCTTGCTGGGCATGGTGCCCGGCGTCCTGCCCTTCGACAGCCTGGTGGGGTTTCAGAACTATCCGCTGGACGAAGAGGGCGCTTTGGCCGGCACCGGACTGGCCCTGGCCGAAACCGGCGATGTGACCTTGCCCGACATGCCGCTGAACCTGATGGTGGAGCGCCACGGCGGCGGCCTGGCCGTGCACCTGATGGTGGACGAACGCCATGTTGCGCCCGCCGAGGCCGCGCTGCGGATGGATATGCTGGCCCATACCCTGGGTATTCTGCCGGCATCGGCCGACCTTCCCGTCGATCGTATCGACGCGGTGCCGCCGGCCATCGCAAAGGCGCAACTGGATGGCAGCCTGGGGATGCCTCAGGCGCGGCGCCCCGAAACCACGGTTATCAGTGACATCCTGCGCCATGCCATCGAGCAGCCCGAAATGCCGGCCTTGGTGCACGGCACTGAACAAATCACTTATGCCGCCTTGCTGGGTGCCGCCGCGCAAATTGTCCTGCGCCTGCGTGCCGCCGGCATAGTGAGCGGCCATCGCGTCGCCATTCACCTGGAACGCAGCCCTCTGGGCATAGCCGCCATCCTGGGCACCCTGATGTCCGGCGCAGCCTATGTGCCGCTGGATTTGAATTCACCGGCCGAGCGCAAGCGCTACATCGCGTCGCAGGCTCAGGCGGCTGCCGTGATTGCCATCGGGCAGCCTGACTTTGCCTGCGCTATCCTGGTCGACGTGCAAGACCTTGCCGGTTTTTCCGCAGAGGCTGCAAGCCTGACCCTGCCGAACGTGGCGGCGCCCGGCATGCCGGGCGGGGCGGACGAGGCCTACGTCATCTTTACATCGGGCTCGACCGGACGTCCCAAGGGCGTATCCGTGACCCACGATAATCTGGCCTATCACGTCGCCGCCCGGGTTGCGGCGTATCCCGACAGGCCCAATCGCCGCCTGCTGCTGACCTTCCCTTTGATCTTTGATGGCTCGGTCACCGGCATCTTCGGCACGCTTGCCACGGGCGGCACGCTGGTATTGCCGCGTGCCATCGAGGCCAATGACCCGGATCGCCTGGCCGCGCTGATACGCAGCGCGGCCGTAAGTCAGACCATCATGATTCCATCGCAATGGAGCCTGGTCCTTTCCGCCGGCGAGGCGGCCGATTTTACAACGCTGCAACTGGCGGTGGTGGCCGGCGAGGCATGCCCGCGGGATCTGGTCGAACGCCATTGCGCAAAGCTGCGCCATGTTGCACTGGCCAATGAGTATGGCCCCACCGAAACCACGGTCTGGGCCACCTGGCAGGCATGCCTGCCGGGCGTCGTCGGCCCCGTACCCATAGGGCGCCCCATTCCCGGTACGCGGACGTATGTAGTCGACAGCCGCAATCGCCTGTGCCCCGCGGGCGTGCCTGGCGAACTCTGGATCGCCGGACCGGGCGTCGCGCAAGGCTATGTGGGCCAGGCGGCGCTGACCGACGAGCGTTTCGTTCCCAATCCTTTCCACGACGATGCCGGCTATGGCATCGCCTACCGCAGCGGCGATCGCGTCGCCCTTGGGCATGACGGCAAGCTGCGCTTCCAGGGGCGCGAGGACGAGCAGGTAAAGATCAGCGGTTACCGCATCGAATTGGCCGAAATCGAAGCGCGGCTGCGCGACATGCCGGGTGTGGAAGAGGCCATCGTGCTGGCGCTCCGCCATGACGGCCAGGCGGCGCAATTGATTGCGCATGTGGCGGGCATGCAGGTGCCCGGCAGCGAAGCGGTACTTCAGCATCTGCAAGGCGTGCTGCCCGCCTACATGGTGCCGCAGCATGTCCTGCTTCACGAACAATTGCCGCATACATCCGCCGGCAAGGTGGACAGGCTGAAGCTGCCCGAACCGCAGCGCCTTCAAGCCGCGTCCGCGCCGCCCCAAGGAAAGATGGAGTGCGACATCGCCCTGATATGGCAGTCTGTGCTTGGCTGCCCCGTCATAGGCCGGCACGATAATTTCTTTTCCGTGGGAGGCCGATCGCTCGATGCCATGCAAATGGTTTCCCGGCTGCGCCGAGACCTGAAATTGGCCGTCGAACTGATCGACTTGTTCGAAGCGCCCGCTTTGTCCGATTTTGCCCAGCGGCTGGCGGGCCGCGAAGCCGGCCAGGAGTCCGGTCTGCGCAAGCGTGCACGTACCCGTGTGGACCTGTCCGCCGGCGGGGTGCCGTCCGGCGCTGCGGAATGAGCAGCGGCTACATTGCTTCGGCAAGCTTCGCGCAGCAGCAGTTGCGCTACCAGGATATGTTGCAGGCGGGAGGGTCCGAGTACGTCGTTCCCCTGGTCATTTCCATACACGGTAATCCCGATCTCGATGCCTTGCGCCGCGCGTTCGACGCGCTAGTCGAACGCCATGACGTGTTGCGTGCCGCACTGCCGCTCGTGGACGACGTCCCTGTGCTGGCGGTTGCCGACGACAGGCGTATCGAACTTGCACGCATCGGCAAGGCGGCGGGCGATTCGGCCGCCTGGCAGGGGGAAGTCACCGCAGCGGTCGCCGCCATGCTGGCCCAGCCTTTCGATATGGACAAGGGCCCTTTGCTGCGGGCGGCGCTGCTTGAACCTGCCCAAGGCTCGTATGCCGATTGCCCGATGGCCATGATTATCGTCCTGCATCATGCAATTGCCGATGGCGGGTCGCTGCCCATCATGCTGGACGATCTAGTTGCCGCTTACGATGGGGTTCAGCGAAATACGCCGCCCAATTGGGATGAACTGGCCTTGCAGTATCCGGACTACGCCGACTGGGAGCAGGATCGCTTCGGGGCGCCGGATGCGCCGGCGCTGGCCGATGCGCTGGACTACTGGCGTGGCGCGCTGGACCAGGCTCCCGCCATGCTGGATCTGCCTCTGGATCGCCGGCGGGGGAAAGGCGGGCCGCAAGCGGGCGCTACGGCAAGGTTGACCTTGCCGCGCGAAAAGGCGACGGTGCTGGAAGACTTGGCGCGGCAACGCGGAACCACGCCTTTTTTAGCCTTCCTGGCGGTTTTTTTTAGCGTCCTGCACCGCTGGAGCGGCCTGGAAGATCTGGTGGTGACTGTGCCGGTATCGAAGCGGACACGTCCTGAATTATCGCAACTGGTGGGCATGCTGGTCGATACCTTGCCGCTGCGTCTGGCCTGCGCATCCGACCTGAGCTTTACCCAGTTGCTGGACACGCTGCGGCATACATTCCACGAAGGTTTGCGGCATCGCGATGCGCCGTTTCAGCGCATTGTTCAGGCAATGGGCATCGAGCGCCGATCCGATGTGCCGCCGCTGATGCAGGTCCTGTTCGGCACACTGGAGGCCGGTACGCCGCCGCGGCGCGCTGCGGATGGCACGCTGTTCGGCATCATCGATGACCAGGCCGAGCAGGCCGCCAAGGCGGATCTCTCCTTCGTTTACCGTGCAGGCGGCGATGAACTGGAGCTATGGTGCCGTTACGATCCGTCGATATTCGAGGCCGCCACCATACAGCAGCTTCTGGAGTGGTTCGGCACCGTCATGGCGGCCGCCGCCGAGTCGCCGGACCGGCCGGTGGGCGAACTGCCTTTGATCGGGCCTGACATGGGCCGCGCCCTGATCGCCCGCTACAACACCCATCGGCAGGCTTATCCGCGCGATGCTTCCATTGCCGAGCTGTTCAACGAGATTGCAAGCGCCTTTCCGGATCACATCGCTATTGATGATCGCCGCCAGTGCATGAGCTATGCGGCGCTGGCACAGCAGTCCGCCCGCCTGGCCAGCGCCCTGGCGGCGGCCGGCGTCGGGCAGGGCGATGCCGTCATGCTGGCCCTGCCCCTGTCGGCTCGGTTCATTGTCCTGATGCTGGCCATCCTGCGTCTGGGCGCTATCTACGTGCCGCTGGATCCGGCGCATCCATCCGCTCATCGCGCACGGCTTGCCTCGTCCATCGGCGCGCGCGCGGTAGTCATGGACAATGACGATGCCGGCAAGGAGTTTTCCAGCGACACGCTCAGTGCGGCAGCCTTGTTTGAATCCGCAACTGCGCTGGAGCCGTTCGAGGACGGCAAGGTGGCTGCCGGCGCCGCAGCCTATGTGATGTTCACATCCGGATCGACCGGCGAACCTAAGGGGGTGGCCGTTACGCAGCGCGCCGTCATTCGCCTGGTGCGCGACACCAACTATGCGCAATTCGGACCCGACACCCGCAGCGCCGTCTATTCCAATCCCGCCTTCGATGCGTCGACGCTGGAGCTTTGGGCGCCGCTGCTCAATGGCGGTACGGCTGTCGTCGTCGACAAGGAATCCATACTCGATTGCGCAAGGCTGCGGCAGTTGCTGGAACGCGACCGCATCAACGTTTTTTGGGCGACCGCCGGCCTGTTCCAAGAATTGGCCGGCATCGACCCCGGCGTCTTTGCGGGCAATCGCCTGGTCATGACGGGCGGCGACGCCGTCAATGGCGATGCGGCGCGCGCCGTGCTGGCCGCCGGCGCCGGAACCGGACTGCGCCTGTTGAACTGTTACGGACCTACTGAAAACACCACCTTCAGCACTTTCTACGATCTATCTAAACTGGGTCCGGACAGCCTGGATGTTCCCATCGGCTCTCCGGTCGCCAACAGCACCGTCTACATACTGGATCGGCGCGGCCAGCCGCTGCCGCCCGGCGTCATCGGCGAGATCTATGTCGGGGGCGACGGCGTGGCCATCGGATATGCGGGCGACCCCGAGCGCACGGCGGCGGCTTTTTTGCCCGATCCTTACGACGACAGTTCCGGCGCGCGGATGTATCGTACCGGCGACCATGGCCGCTGGCGGCCCGATGGCACCGTGCTTTTTGCCGGCCGCGCCGACGACCAGATCAAGCTGCGGGGTTTTCGCATCGAGCTGGCAGAGGTGGCCGCCGCCTTGGGACGGCATCCCGAACTGCGCGCCGTCCACGTGGCGGCGCCCCGACACAATCGCGGCGACCGTCAACTGGTCGCCTATGTCGTGCCCGTTTCGACGCCGCCCGCCTCGGCGGATCTGCGCCGGTTCCTGGAAGGCCTGTTGCCGGCCCATATGCTGCCTCATGCCTATGTCGTCCTGGATGCCCTGCCGCTGAATGCCAATGGCAAGGTGGATCGCAAGGCGCTGCCCGCGGTTCAGGACCAGCACCTGGATGGGGCCGCCGAAAGGGCGCTTCCCCGCAGCGAGGAAGAGGGCATATTGCATGGCATCTGGACGGCGCTCCTTGGGCTGGAGGGCGTGGGCATCGACGACAATTTCTTTCATGTCGGCGGGGACTCCATCACCGCGATACGCATGGCGGCGCGTGCGACGGCGGCCGGCTTGCCCCTGGCTCCCACTGATGTATTCCAGTTGCAAACCATCAGGCTGCTGGCCGAGTCGGCGGCCGGGGCGCGCGCCCGTACGCGGCGCATCGCCAGTGAACAGATTTTCGATGCCGAACTGGTTCCGGCATCGCCTCATGGCGGCGCTGGCCGGGCATTTCTGCTGGCCAGCCTACGGCTGGCGCGGCCTGTAACGGTGCTGGAACTGGCGCTGGCCATGCAGCGTCTGGCCGAACGCCACGAAGCGTTGCGCTTGCGCTGGGTGCGGGATGGCGAAGCCCAACGTGTGGAGATCATGGCATACACCGCGCGCCTGCCCATACGCACGATAGAAGTGCCGGGCCTGTCCGATGCGCAGTTGCAGGGCTGGGTGGATCAGCATGCGGAACGCCTGGGACGGGGGCTGCAGCCTGAAACCGGCGTGGTGGTCGCTTCTACTCTGATCGACCGTCAGTCGAACGCGGGCGGCGTGGTCGTGCTGGCGCTGCATCGGGCTGTCGCCGATGAAAGAACGGCGGCGCTTGTTCTTGGGGATCTGGAAGAAGCCTTGACCTTAGGCTCGATGCCCACGGCTGCGGGCGAACAGGCGGGCGGGCTGGGCGCCTGGCTGGACTGCTTGCGGATGCAAGCCGATGCGCAGGCGGCCGGCCCCGGCTTGGCCGCGCTCGAAGCCGCCGCGCAAAGCGCGAGCGCCGAACTGCTGGCCGTCGGCGAGCCGGAAGACCGGGACACAGTGGTGGCCGATTGCCTGCTTGACTATGCCGCCACAGAGGCTTTGATCGATCTTGCAGCAAACCGGTTGATGACCTCGCCGCTGGACCTGTTGTGCACCTCGCTTGCCGAAGCAGCCGCGACGTCTTGCCAGGAAAGAAACCTGCTGATCGAAGCGATTGATACAGAACGCCGGCCATCTCGGGGTAGGCCGAAAACAGATGGCTTGGCCGGTAATCTGGAGTGCGTGCTGCCCATCGCGGCCCCGACCGGGCCCATGGCGATTCAGGACCGCTTGCGGGCCGTCAAGGTGGCCAGGCAGGCCGTCGAACCGGCGGGGCCCGTCTTTCGTGTTCTGGCTCACACTTTCGACCTGCCCATGGCCGGCGTCGGGGTGGCCTGGTCCGCAGCCCAGGGTGCGGACAGCCGGGCAGCGCTGCATTCGCCGCCTGCATTCGGCCCCTCGGTGCGCGGCATGTTGCTGGCCGGTATCCGCGAAGGCCGGCTCCGCCTGGCCTGGGCCGGGCAAGAGCCGGCGGGCGGCGCAAGCGACCTGCTGCGGCGCATCGCCGCTATTCTGGAAACCCTCGCGTATACGGGCGGGCAGGCCGGCCCGCTGTACACGCCGGCCGATTTTCCGCTGGCCGGACTCCGCGAAAGCGAACTGCAAACCCTGTTGGCCGGCGCCCGCGATGTCCAGGACATCTATCCCTTGTCGCCCATGCAGGAGGCGATGCTGGTGCATACCCTGGCGGCGGGCCGGTCGGAGGTCAACTTCGAACAAAGCTGCATGCGCATACGCGGCGCACTGGACCACGATGCCTTGGCCCATGCCTGGCAAACCGTTCTTGACCGCCATGATGTGCTGCGCACCGCCTTCCATTGGCGGGGCCTGGCACGCCCCATGCAGGTCGTCCACCGACGGGTCGGCCTGCCGCTGGAAGCCCATAACTGGCCCCGGTTCGATCCATCGCGCCTGGACGATTTCCTGGCGGCGGATCGTGCGCGCGGCTTCGAGCTGTCGGCGGCGCCCTTGCTAAGGCTGCACGCCATACAGACCGCCAGCGACGAACTGTACTTGATATCCAGCTTTCATCATCTGCTGGTCGATGGCTGGTGCTTGGGGCGAATTGAGCGTGAAGTGCGCGCCGCCTACGAAAGCTTCCGCAGCGGGCGGCCGGCCCTGCTGGATCAACCCGCCGCGTACAAGAGCTATATAGATTGGCTGTCGCGCAACGACAGCACGGCCAGCCGCCGCTTTTTTGCCGACGCACTGAGCGATCTGCCGATGCGCCGTCGCCTGCGTGCGCCGGCCCGCATGGCCGCCAGCGGCTACATCACCACCAAGCTGACCTTGTCCAGATCAGCCACTCGCGCCCTTGTGGCATTCACCCGCCGGCGTGGATTGACGCTGGCGGCCGCCATGCACTTCGCCTGGGCTGTCTGGCTGGCAGGCCGCCTGGATTGCCAGGACGTGGTCTTCGGCACAACGGTCAGCGGACGGCCCGCTGGAGTGGCCGGGGTGGAAAGCATCGTCGGCCTGTTCATCAACAACCTGCCTGTTCGGTTTTGCCTGGATGACCATGCGACAGTGGGCGACGGTCTTGCGCAACTGCATGGATTGCTGGGCGAACTGCAACAACATGCCTATCTGTCGCCCGCCGAGATCGCCGAAGCGGTCAACGCCTCCGCCGGAACCTTGTTCGATACCTTGGTCGTCGTCGAGAACCTGGCGTCCGGAACCAGCGCCTGGGCCGGCGCCGAAGGACTGACAGTGGAGACGGTGCAGTCGCGCTTGAAGACGGCGTACGACCTGACCTTTGTTGCGGTTCCGGGCGACGCCATGGTGTTGTCGCTGGTGCAGCCCATTGACGATCGCAAGCCCGAAGACGGCCAGGCGGCCCTGGAAGCCCTTGCCGCCATCCTGACAGCCATGCCGGATGCCGCGGACCAACCCCTGGCCATGCTGCCTCGCCCGGTTTCCTTGCCGCTTGCGGACATGGCGCCAAGGCCCGCCACAGGTGGCTTGCGCCTGTCGACGCGTCCGCGCAGCACGCTGGAAGCGCGTATCGCCGCTATCGTGACCGACCTCGTTCCAGGCCTGTCCGAAACCGGCTCCGCCGTGGATTGCGGCCTGGATACGGACTTCTGGCAACTGGGGCTGACCTCGCTCGAGCTGACCCAGCTTGCCCTTAGACTGGGGGCGGCGCTGGATAGGCCTGTGCCGATTTCCTTGCTGCTTGAGCATCGGACCATCGCCTCCCTGGCGGCGGCCATCCAGAAGGGGCAAGTCTGGTCGCCTATCGTTGTAATGAGCGATAAGCGGGAGCGGGAAGGCAAGCGGGAACCTTTCATCTGCGTGCACCCCATCGCGGGAGATGTCAGCGTCTTCCTGGACCTGGCACGCGCCATGCCGCCGAGGATTCCATTCTGGGCGCTCCAGGCGCCCGGGCTCGAAGAGGGTCAAGAGCCGCTACCTACCGTTCAAGCCCTGGCCGAGGCCAATCTGCATGCCCTGGCCGCGCGCGGCCAGCCGGCGCCCCGCTGGATAGGCGGCTATTCTTTCGGCGGCATGGTGGCGTTCGAGATGGCGCGCCAACTGGCGGCGCAAGGGCGCATGCCGGAGCGTGTCCTCATCCTGGATACCCCCGCACCCTTGCCGCGGGTATCCATCCTGAATGCCGATCCCGATCATGCGCAGGCCGAGTGGCTGCTGCGGATGGTCGATGTGCGGGCGCGCTTTCAAGGCAGGCAGACGCCGCTGGAACTGGGCGAGCTGCTGGCCTTGCCCGCCGAGCAACGCTTCGACCTGGCGTTGGCGCGTTCGCATGCGGCCGGCCTGGTGCCGTCGGCCGCCACGGCGTCATGGCTGCGGCGCGCCCATCATTGCAGCCTTGTGCAATATGAGGCCTACCTGGCCTACCAGCCCGTATCGTCCAGTTGCCGGGATCTGCCATTGGCGATAGTCAGGGCGGCCCAGCCGCTTGCGAGCGACCTGGGTGACCAGGAAAATGCCCAATTGGCCTTGCCGGCCATGGGATGGCAGGACTATACGGACATGGTCATCGCCGTGCATTATGTCGATGGCGACCATGTCAGCATGCTGGGCCAGGATACCGCCGATCAGGTGGCCCAGGCCATCAGTCATCTATTGCCGGACGATCAATCCTTGGAGCGCAAGGCCAGGGCGGCGGAATAATCACTGGGCGCCGGCAGTGCAAACACATTGCAGCGGCCGAACCCCTTGGTCTGCAACGTTTGCACTGCTGCGCCATGGCCGTTCGCAGCCTGCGCCGCCAGGCCTGTTTCCAGCATCTTGAAATCCAGTTGCAGGCCTTGCCCCACGGCCTTGGACACGGCTTCCTTGACCGTCCAGGCAGCGAAGAACGCCTTGACGCATTCTTCGCCATCCAGGGATTCCCAGCGTTGCGCCTCCGATGGAGATAGAATCTGCGCCGCCAGGCCGGCCAAGTCGTTTCTAGGGCGCATGTGTTCAATGTCCACACCTACTTCGGTTCCATGTGCGATGGCGATCAAGGCATAGTCGCCGGAATGCGCCACATTGAAATGCGTATCGCTGATGTTGTCCGCCAGGGCAGGCTTGAGGAACTCGCCATAGTTGAATTGGATGTCGCCGGGGCTCTTGCCTAGTTTTTGGCCGAGCAGAAGCCGCAACAACGCCCGGACCTGTACGAAGACGTCGCGCGCGCGCCGCAGCAGGAAGGAGTCGGCCCGCTGTTGCTCTTGCGGTGACAGAAGAGCGTGGCAAGCAGTCAGGGTTTCGGAATCGACGGTCATGCGCCACTGCCAGACTTGGCAAGGGCCTGGCGGGATAGGGTTGTATGCGGTATCGAGTCGGACTTGGCCATTGGTTAGCCCGATACGCAATGTGAGTACGGTTGCTGCGGCGGTGACAGACGCTTTGTCGTCGAGTGCGGCAGTGCTCAGGGAGAGAGGTAGCACAAGCGCTTATTATTTATGCGTGAGCAGCTTCTTGAATGGCGCCTGCCACCCACTGGTTAAGGCTTTCTCCATTGGCTGCCGCGGCAATGGCGGCGGCATGGTGGACTTCGGGAGCAACTCGCAAGACGAATTTCCCTGAAAAATTCTTGTGCGGCTCAATACCGCGCTTGGCACATTCGTCCATGAAGGCATTAAGCGAAAGTTCGCCCTCGCGACGCAAGCCGGCAACATCGGGCGCATAAAAATCTGCGCCGCCGTTCAAGCCGACAAATTCCCCCCGGAACGTTTCAATATCCGGATCGTAGGTAATAACGGCCTGTTGGCCGTCAATAGTCATCACGTTCTTCATGGTTTCACTCCGTTTTCTTCCAGCTATTGGCGAATGGAAGCAATGGCGCCCTTATCCATGTCTGGAGAAGGATGAGGACGGTGCATGACCTTTACTTGTTCAAAAAGAATGATACCAACGCGTGAGCCTTCCCGTTCAGTAAGCTCAGCGCAAGCTCGCCGAACAGCCCGACGACATCATTCCATTTCACCCCCGCAGGCGTCGGCCTGGAAAATATCAGCTCCAGCGTTCTGCGGTGTTTATCTTTCATAGGCCTAATAGTACTAAAAATTAGTACTATTAACAAGAAACTTATTTCTACGCTCCGCATGCACACGGGGAATGCCTTCCTGGACGGGTGCAAACCAGAACCAGTCGGTGTAGTCTTCGGGAAGTTTAGATGACTAGGCTGCGCGAGGTGAGCAGTCTAGTATCGATTTTTAAATGTTGTCCCCTGTCAACGAGAAGGCGCTGAGTCCGTCGCTATCGACTTTAGACTTAAGGCTTTTGCCTTGAATCTAAAGTGCCAGACGCGGCGGTGGCCCTCCAAGTCCTACAAATCGCAGCGCTATCATTTGCGCTATCAAACGGCATGAATCGAGGTTTTGAACAGACAAAAAAATAACGCCTCGATTTAGAGGCGTTATTTTTCAAGCACTAAAGCTTTGTATCCGGTGGCTCCCCGAACTGGGTTCGAACCAGTGACCTGCGGATTAACAGTCCGTCGCTCTACCGACTGAGCTATCGGGGAATTAAAGAAGCGAAACTATAGCATAAATTTTCACCCCTCGCCAAGTCGTAGGCCCCGTGGACGAAACAGGTTGCAGGCCGCTTGCTGCCTGCCTGCTCAGTCCAGCAAATCCCTCATGTCGTCCGCATGCTCCTCCTCGACCGCCATGATGTCGATGAGCAGATGCTTGGAGGTGGGGTCGGAGTCGCCGATGCGTTCTATCATTTGCCGGTACGACTCGATGGCGACGCGCTCGGCGATCAGGTTGGCGCGGATCATGCCCTTGATGTCGGTGCACTCATCATATTCTGCATGGCTGCGTTGCGATATGGTGGACGGGTTGAAGTCGGGTTCGCCGTTCAATTGGACGATGCGCTCGGCGATGCGGCCTGCATGCTCTTCCTCTTCCTGGGCGTGTTGCAGGAATTCAGCCTTGATGGATTCGTTGACCAGTCCCGTGGCGGTGTAGTAGTGGCGCTTGTAGCGCAGCGCACAGACCAGCTCCGTGGCCAGCGCGGCATTGAGCATTTCAATAATTTCCTGGCGGTTGCCTTGGTAGCCGGACGGAACGGCGCCATCGTCCAGCTTGCGGGCGGCCTCGCGTATGGCGGCTACGTCTATGGGTTGTCTATTGCGTGCGTCGGTCGATGCTGTGCTCATGATTATCCTTGTCTTGTATTAACGAAAAGGCCCGGCGCGGGCGCCGGTAGGGCGCCCCGCCATCCATCAGAGTCATCAGCAAGCTTCGTGCCTGGCGAAGGCCGCCTATCGCCGGCTCAATGCGCGCCGGCTCCGGCGCCTCCCGCACCCTTGTTCGATGTCGGCCTGGCGATCCAGACCAGCCCGATAAGAAGAATGAACAGGATGGCCGAGGCATAGAAAATATCGGTTGCCGACATGGTGAACGCCTGTTGATTGATCACGTTGTTGATCAATGTTGCGGATTGTTCATGGGTGTAGCCTTTTTGCTGCATGCCGCTCATGATCGCATCGAAGGCGGGTTCGCCAGGCCGGGCGGCTTCGGTCAACTGGGCGTGATGCAGGCTGGCCCGATTTTCCCACAGGGTTGTGGTGATGGACGTGCCAAAGGCGCCGAATACCAGCCGGACGAAATTCGACAGGCCGGCGGCGGCGGGAATGCGATGCGGATCCAGCCCGGCCAGGGTCAGGGTGGTCAAGGGAATAAAGAACGTCGCCATGGCCGCGCCTTGTATGAAGGTGGGCAGCATGATGGTGTACAGGTCGACCTGGGTGTTGAAGTTGGATCGCATATAACTGATCAGCGCGAAGACCAGGAAGGCGAAGGTGGCGATCGTGCGCGGATCATGCTTGGACAGCATCTTTCCGACCATGGGCGACATGATGATGGCCAGGATGCCCACCGGGGCGGACGCGATGCCGGCATAGGTGGCGGTGTATCCCAGGGTGCTCTGCATCCACAAGGGCAGTAGCACCACTGTGCCGAAGAAGAGTCCGTAGCCCACGGAAATGGTGATCACGCCCGAGGTGAAGTTGCGGTATTTGAACAGTGTCAGGTCGATGACCGGATGCTTGGCCGTGAGTTCCCAGATAATGAAGAACACAAACGAGACAAGTGCAATTACGGCCATGGTCGTAATGGCGGAGCTGGCGAACCAGTCCAGCTCCTTGCCCTTGTCCAGCATCAGCTGCAGCGCGCCGACCCACAACACCAGCAGGCCCAGGCCCACGGTATCGATGGGCAGTTTGGCGCGCGGCGATTCCCGGTCCTTGTATAGTTGCCACGATGCCCAGCCGGCCAGCAGGCCGACGGGAACGTTGATGTAGAAGATCCATGGCCAGCTGTAGTTGTCGGAGATCCAGCCTCCCAGCAAAGGCCCCGCAACAGGCCCGACCAGAATGGTCATGGACCACAGCGCCAGCGCCATGCCCGCCTTCTCTTTAGGGTAGGTGCCCAGCATGAGCGATTGCGATAGGGGAATCATGGGGCCGGCCACCGCGCCCTGTAGCACGCGGAAGGCCACCAGCGACTCCAGCGACCAGGCGAATCCGCAAAGCCAGGACGAAATGACGAACAGCAATACCGACAGGACGAACAAATGCACCTGCCCGAAGCGCTGGGTCAGCCAGCCTGTCAGGGGAACGGTTATGGCGTTGGCCACGGCGAACGAGGTAATCACCCAGGTGCCTTGCGTGGCGCTGACGCCCAGGTCTCCGGCTATTGTCGGTATGGAGACATTGGCAATTGAGGAATCCAGCACATTCATGAAAACGGCTGACGACAAGGCGATCGTGCCGAAGAGCCGCGCCCGCCCCTCCAGGGGCGGGTAGGCTGCGGCTTTGGTATTCGTGGCGCTCATGAACCGAGGTTTTCCTTGATGATTTTGGCTATCAGGGCATCGGCCTCGCCGCTGTCATCGGTGAAGACGGCTGTCTTGAATTCGGTGTTGCCCTCGGCTGCGGCGCCCTCTTCGGGTTCGGACAGTTCCACTTCCACCTGCATGGACAAACCGACGCGCAAGGGATGCGAGGCCAGCTCCTTGGGGTCCAGCGCTATCCTGACGGGAACACGCTGGACCACCTTGATCCAGTTGCCGCTGGCGTTCTGCGCGGGCAGAAGGGCGAAGGCGCTGCCGGTGCCGGCGGCCAGGCCTACGACTTTGCCGTGGTAGGTGATGTCGCTGCCATACAGGTCGGCGGTCAGTGTCGCGTTCTGGCCGGGTTTCATGTGCCGCAACTGGCCTTCCTTGAAGTTGGCTTCCACCCAGACTTGATTCAGCGGCACGATGGTCATGAGCGGCGTGCCGGGTGCGACATGCTGCCCCACCTGGACCGAACGCTGTGCAACCAGGCCGTCCACCGGCGCGGGAAGGCGCGTGCGGCTGCTGGCCAGCCACGCCTTGCGCAACTGATCGGCCGCCTGCATGACGTCGGGATGGGCCGCGACGGTGGTGCCCGCCGTCAGAGCCTGATTGGTTTCCAGCTTGGCCTGCGAGGCGGCCAGGGCGGCCTGTACTTGTGCCAGGCCCGATTGCGCGGCCTTGACCGCGGTTTGCGCGTGCAGGATTTCTTCGCCGCTGACGCCGCCGGAATGGGCCAGCGTCTGCCGCCGCTTCAGGTCGCTTTGCGCCTTGGCCAGGTCGACCTGGGCGCGCTCGATATCGGCCCGGCGCACGGCGACATCGGCCTTCAACGCGTCGTTCTGGACGAAGATGGTGCGCGTGTGGCGCACGGCTTGGGCCAGCGCGGCCTCAGACTGGGCCAGCGCGATGCGGGCATCGCTGGGATCCAGCTCGATCAGGAGCTTGCCCTTGTCGACGGTTTGCGTATCGTCCGCGCCTATGCCGATGACGGTGCCGGGTATCTGCGAGGTCACCTGGACCAAGTTGCCATGCACATACGCATCATCGGTGGATTCATAGTTCGAGGCATAGATGGCCCACCAGATCGCGTAAGCGATGCCTATGGCGATAAAAACAAGCGCGGCAACAATCATCAGGGGCTTGCGCCTGGATGCCGATTGGGTTGGGGTAGTCATGTCGGGGTTCTCGTGTATCAGTGTGTAGTCGTTTCGGTCTTGTAGCCGCCGCCCAGGGCGGTGGCCAGCTGCGCATCAAGGTTGTAGGCCCGGGCAAGCATGTCGGTATTCAGGATGGCCTGCTTCTGCACCTCGTTCTGGGCCAGCAGCACCTGCACGAAGTCGCCCAGGCCGGACTTGTAGCGCTTCACGGCAATGTCGTAGGCCGAGGTGATCGCCCGCAGGCTGGCCGCCTGATCCGCCGTTTGCTGCCGCAGGGCTCGTATGGCGGTCGTGGCGTCAGCCACTTCGCGGACGGCCGTCAGCAAGGTCTGGTTGTAATCGGCAATGGCCAGATCGCGTTCCGCGCGCTTGCTGTCCAACTGCGCATTCAGCGCGCCGCCATTGAAAATAGGCAGGCTGATGGCGGGGCCGACGCCATATGTGTGGCTGCCCGATTGCAGCAGGTTGGCCATGCCCAGCGACATGAATCCCGCAAAGGCGGACAGATTGATATTGGGAAAGAACTCGGCCTTGGCGGCGGATATCTCGCTGGATTTGGCCTCGACGCGAAGCCGAGCGGCGACGATGTCCGGACGGCGTCCCAGCAGTTCCAGCGGCAACTGATCCGGCAACTCCTCGGGCCCATGAGACAGCGCGGTTTCTTGTATGCGCTTGCCGCGTTCCGGGCCTGCGCCGACCAGCGCGGCGATCTGATTGCGCAACAAGTCGGCGTTGGTGGCCGCCTGGCTAAGCTGGACCCGCGCCGCCGATACCGCCGAGTCCGCCTGGTTGACTTCCACTTCGGTATCCAGTCCCGCCGTAACGCGCTGGCGGGTGATGGCCAGGACATCTTCCTGCTGCTTCACGATCTGGGCAATGACGCGTTTCTGAGCCAGTGCGTTTTGCAGGTTGAAGTAGCTTTGAACCGTGGCGCCAACCAGTGTGTTGCGGGCGACTTGCAGGCCTGCGGCGGCCGCCTCGCTCTGGGACAGGGCGGCTGCGTAATGGGCGCGGTTCTTGCCCCACAAATCCAGATCGAAGCCCAGGTTCAGGCGCAGGTTGTTGTCCGTCTGCATGGAGCCGCCGTAAGGAGGCGGATAGATGTAGTTCTCCGAAAAGCGTTCGCGCAGCATGGTGTAGTTGGCGTTCAATTGCGGCAGCTGAATCGCACGGGCGCCGCCGACGGCGGCGTTGGCCATGTCAAGGCGGGCCTGCGCCGCGGCCAGCGAGGGACTGCCCGCAAGGGCCTCGCCAAGCAATTCGTTCAACTGCGGATCGTTATAGCGCAGCCACCATTGTTCGGTGGGCCAGGCAATGTTGCGCTCTTGCAGGCCAAGCTGTGCGCCTTGCAGTTGCGCCACGCCCGGCTCGCCCGGGTTGATCGCGGCGCAGCCCGACAGGACGGCAAGCAACAGGATGGAAAAAAGTGATTTCATGTTTTCAAAAGGAAGGGAAGGCAGGGACGGTTTTTCTTACAGAAAGCTGAATATGTTTGACTAGTTGGTAATTGCCTAGGCAATTATATGGCGAAAATAATGAGGGAGAAAAGAAAAAAATGAACAGGGATTCCGAAGCGGCCGGCCTCGAGGGGAGCAGCGCTAATGCTCTTTTGCGCAGGGCAGCTCGGTGCCGGGCAGGCCATTGGCCAGCATGCGATGCAGAAGATCGATCAGGGTTTCCACCTCGGATTTGCTGAAGCCTTGCAGATGGGCATTCAAGGTGGTGGCGATCGCCGGCATGATTTGTTCAGCCACTTCGGTGCCGGCTTCGCTAAGCTCAATCCGGACTACGCGCCGGTCGTCGGGGCAGCGGTGCCGGGTGACGAATCCCTTGGCTTCCAGACGATCCAGTGTGCGTGTCATGGCGCCGGTGTCCACATGCGCGCTGCGCGCCAGTTCGGCCGGCGTGTTGATGTTCAGATACCGTATCATCACCAGCGGACGCCATTGCATGGCGGTAAGCCCCAGTGGCGATACGTGCTGATCGATCATGCGGTTAAGCGAACTTTGCACCTGCTTGACCAGAATGCCGATGTTGCTGTCTTTGCTGGACAGCAATAGGGCGGCCGAATAGAAGGTCTGCTTGCGGCCGCTGGCGGGCGATACTGGTTTGGTCATGCCGCAATTTTAGCGCCTATTTACTTGCCTAGGCAAGTACCTGTTGTGCACGTTTTTTTTGCACGAAGAGCCATAACGGCGCAAGCCTTTGGATTGCCCCGTCTTCGCGGCTGATTCTTGTCAAGTTGACTCGGCACTGCTCATCATCCAATCGCGAAAAATAGTCAACTCGCTACGCATGGGGCGGTTCCCCGGCATAACAAAATAATAAGTGTACGAACCCATATCGAGTTCGTGCGAGAAGGGATACACCAGATCGCCGTTGTCAATCAAAGGCTGGACCAGGGCTTTCTGGGCTATGCCCACACCTTGGCCCTTGGTTGCCGCCTGGTACACCAGCACTGAGCTTTCATAATTCCGGTAGCTGAAGCCGTCCATGGTCTTGTTGCCTTGGGATGTCAGCCAGTGCTGCCAATCATCCGGACGCGCCAGGGTGTGCAGCAATGTGACCTGCCTCAGGTCGTCCAGTGTGCGCAAGGATTTTGCGAGTTCGGGACTGCATACCGCCGCCAGGATATTGGGCACCAGGGGCAGGGCTACAAAGCCGGGCCAGTTCCCATCGCCTAGCCGGATAGCCGCGTCGACGTCTTCCGCTTCAAAATCTATCCACTTCGTAGAGGTGGTCAGCTCTATGTTGATTTCGGGGTATTGCCCATGAAACGACGATAGCCGGGGAATCAGCCAATACATCGAAAACGTGGTGTACGCCCGAATTTTCAGTGAGGCGGTTCCGGACGTGTTGGATATTTCCCGGGTTGCATGACGAATCGAGTTCAACGCGGTGCTGATGTGGGCGTAGTACTTCTCGCCAGCCTGCGTCAATTGCAGCCTTCGCCGGGAGCGTGCGAAGAGCTTGACGTCCAGGGACGACTCAAGAAGCTGGATCTGCTTGCTGACGGCGGCGGGCGTTACGTGCAACGCCAGGGCGGCTTTATGCATGCTGAGCAAATGGGCGGTGGTCTCGAACATCCGCAATGCATTCAAAGGTGGCAGCTTGCCTGACATTGGCGGCCTCGTATTTAGTTAACTTTAAGTTAACAACTATAGCGTAAATGTCGTTTGACCCGAATTGGACCTAACCCTAACATTTCAATGAATTAGGGGGCCTGTGAGCGAGGTTTCTATTTGTTGATGCATTTGTCCATCAACTTAAATTAATGAATTGATATTTGTAACGGAAAGGAAGACTAGCCAGTGAAAGCCACTCGTATCGCAGTCGTTACTGGCGGAGCCAGCGGGATCGGATTTGAAATTGCCGCGCAATTCAATAAAGAAGGCTACCAAGTCGCGTTGCTGGATCATGATGCCTTGGCGCTGGAAAAGGCCCTTGCAGCATTGAATGCCAATGGCTCGGGATGTACAGGCGCCGTGGCCGACGTGACTAAGAAAGACGAAGTCGAGGCCGCATTCAAAGCCATTCGTGAGCGTGCCGGAAAAATCGATGTGCTGATCAACAATGCGGGCATTTCGCGGGACAGCCGCCTGATCAACATGACGGAAGAAAATTGGGATCTGGTCCTTGATGTCAATCTCAAGTCACAGTTCTTGTGCTGCAAGGCCGCAGTGCCCGATATGCTCCAAGCCCAGTATGGCCGCATCATCAATATTTCGTCGCGGGCCTGGCTGGGCGGATTCGGGCAAGCCAACTATTCCGCCTCGAAGGGGGGAGTGGTCAGCTTGACTCGCAGCCTTGCGATAGAGCTTGCAAAGGACGGCATTACCGTCAACGCGATTGCCCCCGGAATCATCGACACTCCGCTGCTTCAGGGCTATAGCGAAGAAACGCGTGAAAGGCTGGCCAAGACCGTCCCCGCAAGGCGTGTAGGAAGTCCGGAAGATGTTGCCCAGGCCGCGCTCTTCTTCGCTGGCGAAAAGGCGTCCTACATAACCGGGCAGACGCTATATGTATGCGGCGGCCGTTCCCTATCCAGCCCCAGCGTCTGACAGCAAGGAATACTGTCCATGAGCATCGATCTAGCCGTGACGGAGCAAATCGCGGAAATCACGCTGAATCAGCCGGATGCGCTAAATGCGCTGGCTCCCGCCGATTTGGCCGAACTCAATCGTGTCTTGATTCAGGCTCGTGACAATCCGGATGTCCGAGTCATTCTCCTGAAGGGTGCGGGCGACCGTGCTTTTTGCACGGGCGCCAACCTGAAAGGCACCTTGCCGACCGAAACACCGTTCGTAAATGGCTTTTTTGCTTCACGCGAACAGTCGAATGAATCCGGCAACTATGCGCGGCTCTTTGATTTATCCAGCCTGCGGATCGATAAGCCGATGATCGCGGCCGTAAACGGATACTGCCTTGGCGGGGGACTGGAGATCGCCCTTCAGTGTGATCTTCGTGTCGCTTCCAGTACTGCCTGCTTCGGATTGACTGAACCCGTGGTGGGCAGCATTCCCGCCGTGGGCGGCGTACCCCTTCTGCTCAGGGCCATACCGTCGGCGGCGGCCATGCGCATGTTGCTTACGGGGGAAAAAATCGGTGCTCAACGGGCTCTCGCATACGGCTTGATCAGCGATGTATGGGAGCCGGACGCCCTGCTGACTGAAGCAAGACGCCTGGCCCGCTTGATCGCTTCCAATGCTCCGCTGGCCGTTCAGATGATCAAGCGCTTGGCCAGGGATAGCGCAAATATGCCGCTATCCGAAGCGGTCAGGCTCAATGATGTTTATTGGGGCTTGCTTCGCGATACCGAAGACCGAATAGAAGGCAGGAAGGCGTTTGGTGATAAGCGCAGCCCGAATTTCATAGGCCGGTAGCTGGACCATCCATATCAACTGGATACGGAAGGCCGCCGGCCTCCGTATCCAGGCAGTACGCCTGCCGTCAGGCGGCAGGTTCTTGGCCCCCGCCATATCAAGAAAAGTCCACATTTTGGAGGAGACTTAATGATGTATCGCAACTTGAAACAATTAGCGTTTGCCGTGCTCGGTATTGGATTGGCATTTTCGTCCGCCGCGCAGGATTCATTTCCCAGCCAGCCCGTCAGGCTGGTGGTGCCTTACTCGGCGGGCGGAGGAACTGACGGAGTCGCCCGCATACTGGCCAAGGAGCTTCGCGATGTCTTGGATCAGTCAGTCATCGTAGAAAACAGGCCTGGCGCTGGCGCCACGATCGGCCATGACTATGTGGCCAGGGCCAAGCCCGACGGCTATACGCTTATCGTGTCCGCCAATACGCTTGCCGTATTTGACTTGATGTACAAGAACCTGCCGTTTGATCCCGCAAAGGCATTTACGCCGATTGCCGATATCGCCAATTCTCCAATGGTTCTTGTGGGCGGCGGGAAAGGTCCATACAAGAACCTTAAGGAAGTCATGGAGAGCAATAAGGGGAAGGGAGACCCCCTTTACTATGGGACAGCGGGAGTCGGCACCCCGATGCACCTGGCCGGTGAGCTTCTTGCCTTCAGGACAGGCGCGGACTTTGAGCATGTGCCATACAAGGGATCGGGACCTGCCTTGGCCGATGTGCTCGCCGGACACATACCTTTCGGCATTTTCGGCTTGTCCTCGACACTGGGCCATATTCGCGATGGAAACCTGAAGGCGTATGGCGTCTTTGAAGCTGAGCGCTCCAGCCTGGATCCCGATATCCTGACCATGTCCGAAGCAGGTGTCTCGGACGCCGCTGCACCGCTTATCTACACTGTGCTGGCCCCCGCCGGAACGCCTCAGTCGATAGTGGAAACGCTAAGCGCGGCTCTTAAAAAGATCATCAACAGCGAGTCCATCAAGCCGCTATTTGCCGCCCAAGGTTTTGTTCCCCAGTATGGAACTCCAGCGCAGGTTACCAAGACATTCAACGAAGAGGCAGCCCGCTGGAAAACCATTCTGGATGCTACGCAAATTACCTTCCAGCAATGATGGGTGGAACGATGCAACGCACGCTGGACGGAATACGGATAGTCGACTTCACGCAAGTGGCCGCGGGCCCCACTTGCACGATGATGCTGGCGGATCGAGGGGCTGATGTCATTAAAGTCGAGGCTCCTTCCGGGGATCTCGGCCGGCAACTGGGGCCTCCCTGGCAAAACGGACAAAGCGTCATTTTCATGGCCTTGAACCGCAACAAGCGTAGCATCGTGCTGGATCTCAAGACCCGGGATGGCATTGAAGTAGCCAAGCAACTGATAGCGCAATCGGACATTTTGGTCGAAAGCTTCAGGCCCGGAGTCATGAGTCGATTGGGGCTGGGGTACGACGTGGTGCGCCAGCTTAAGTCCGACATTATCTATTGCAGCATCTCGGCCTATGGACAGCAGGGGGCGTTCAATGAAAAGCCCGGAGTCGACGGGATAGTCCAGGCCGTTTCCGGGCTGATGAGCGTATGCGGCTTTCCGGATGGCGAGCCAAGCAAGGTGCAGGCGCCGGTCATCGATATGACCACCGGTTTTCTTGCGACGATAGCAGTTCAGGACGCCTTGCTGCATCGAGCCGCCACAGGGAAAGGGCAATGGCTTGACGTCAGTATGTACGCAAGCGCCATGCAATTGCAGCAAGTGTCCTTGGCGTCTTATCTTTCGACCAAGGAAGTGCCGGTTCCTTGCGGCAGTGCGGCACCTTACTCCGCGCCCAATGAAGCATACCCGACCAAAGATGGGTGGATCATGGTTGCCGCCTATCATCCGCAAAGATGGCCGGAGTTCTGTGCCTTGCTTGGCTTGAATGCCTTGGCCGACGATGCCCGGTTCAACAGCTCGACGAACCGCGTGATGAATCGCCAAGAGCTTGCCAATCTTGTCGCGCCTGCAATGCGGGCCAGGACGACTGCGGAGTGGATCTCGACTTTTGAGAATGCCGACATCATATGCGCGCCGGTGGCCGACTATGCCAACGTGACGGCCTCCCCATTATTCAATGACGGAAACTTCACAAGCAAGTTTGACCAGGCCGATGCGGGGGAAATCGAAGTGATCGGTCCTTTTGATCCGTCCGCATCTCGATGCCTATCGGTTTCGCGGATTAAGGCTCCGCCGCGCCTTGGCGAAGATACGCAAGACATCCTCGAGTATCTTGCCGCTCAAGCTGCGCAGTCATGAAAAAAACAAACCTGGGAATGATATTGCTGTGAGAGATCAAATTTTCACCACCCGCATCACATCTCTTCTTGGCATACGCCATCCCATCTTATGCGGGGGGCTGCAATGGCTTGCCGATGCCAGGTACGTGGCGGCCGTGGTCAATGCGGGAGCGATGGGATTCATTACCTGCATGTCTTTTCCCGATGATCCTGAACGGTTCCGTCAAGAGATCCGCCTATGCAGGCAGCTTACAAATGGCAAGCCATTCGGAGTGAGCGTCTCTATCGGCCGAAGGCCGGACATCGTATCCGTTCTGACTCCCATGCTGGATGTAATCATTGAAGAGGAAGTCCGTTTCGTTGAAACGTCCGGCAATAATCCGGCGTGGCTGCTCGGCAAGCTGAAAGATGCCGGTTGCATTGTCATCCATAAAGCCCCCGCGATTCGCTATGCTTTAAGCGCCGAACGGCTGGGTGTTGACGCGGTCACCGTCATCAGCGGCGAGGCGGGCGGCCACACCGGCCAATACATGAATGGCCAGATCGTTCAGGGCCCCCTTGCGGCCGACGCCCTTTGTTGCCCCTTGGTCCTGGGGGGCGGGATGGGTGATGGCCGCCATCTGATCAGTACCCTGGCGATGGGCGCCGATGCAATGATGCTCGGTTCCAGGATGGTGGTGGCGGAAGAAATATGGGCTCATCGCGATTACAAAGAATACGTCGCCAAGCTCGATGAGTCGGGCAGCCGCGTTGTCATGTCCACATTCGGCAAGCAGCATCGCGTGCTGGACAACGCCACAGCGCAAGGTGTGGTCAGGCTAGAGTCTGATGGCGTATCGGATTTCGAGGCATACCGTCCCCTGGTGCAGGGCTCGCTGGTTCGTGACGCATATCGCAGCGGCGATTACACGCAAGGCCTTATCGATATGGGGCCGGCTGGGGTGTTTGCCCGGGAAATCAAGCCTGTGGAAGGAATCATCGATGACATCATCGATGCGGCGGTGGCGGCGTTGAGCTCGGTCAATCAATCAGCCGCATCTGCTGGACAGGCGGTGCTGCCGTGAGTGGCGACGTGGTTTTCGAACTGGAAAATCGCGTGGCGATAGTCACTATCTCGCGGCCCGAAAAGCATAATGCGTTCAATCAGCCTATCCGCATCCGGCTTGCCCGTTTGCTCGAGGCGTTGGCCGGCGATCCCGACGTGGATGCAATCGTCATTACCGGGCAGGGAAAGCACTTCAGCGTTGGAGGCGATATTGCCGGGTTTGCGCAAGCGACGAATGCGGATCTCGATGAAATATTGAGCGCTGCCCATCGCTGCATAAAGGCTATCCGGAATACGGATAAGCCGGTGATCGCGGCAGTCGAAGGCTGTGCCGCCGGCGGAGCGGCGGGGCTGATACTCGCATGTGATGCCGTCGTTGTGGCGCATGATGCCAAGATCGTATTCCCCTTTCTCAAAATAGGCTTGGTCCCCGACTGGGGCTGTGTGCCTTTGCTTCGCGCCAAGGTCGGCGACGGCCAGGCAAAGAGGCTGCTGCTGCGGGCGGCTGCGATATCCGGGCAAGAGGCGGTGGCGATCGGGGTCGCCGACGAAGTGGCTGAACCCGGCGCCGCCTTGATTCAAGCCAAGCGGCTTGCGCAGGCTTGGCTGGAATTTCCCGGCCAGGCATGGTCCGGAACCAAGGCAATGATCAACGCGGAAAGCATGGGGCTGGATACGGCGCTGGCTTTCGAAGCAAGGCAGCAAGCCGCATGCTTTCAATCAGCCGCCTTCAAGCAGGCTTTACAGAAATTCTTAACTAAGGAGTAAATCGTGAGACCAGTCGTTGTTGCCGGAGTGGGCATGACATCGTTCGGGAAATTCCTCGAACGGAATGTGAAATCGCTCTGCGAGGAAGCCGTTAAAGCGGCATTGATCGATGCGGGTGCCGGTGTGGGCGATGTTGGCCAGATCTACTTCGGCAATGCCGCGGGCGGCACGGTCAACGGCCAGGAAATGATAAGGGCGCAAGCGGCGCTAAGAAATACCGGACTCGCGGGCAAGCCCATGTTCAATGTGGAAAACGCCTGCGCGTCAAGCAGTACGGCCTTCCACCTGGCCTGGCTGGCCATCGCCTCCGGCCAGAGTGAAACCGCACTGGTGATTGGGGTGGAAAAGCTGTCTCACGAGGATAAGGCCGTCTCGTTTGGGGCGTTCGCGGGCGCGGTCGATATCGAGGAACCCAAGCCCGAAGGCGTGGGGAGCGGCGGGGGATCGATTTTCATGGACATGTACGCGGCCAAGGCCAGAAAATGGATGAAGGAATGCGGTGCCGAAGCCAGCGACTTCGCCCGGGTGGTGGTGAAGAGCCGCAAGGCGGCATCCTTGAACCCCCATGCTCAATTCCGCAAGGAAACCACCGTGGAAGAGGTGCTTGCAAGCCGCATGATCAGTGATCCGCTTACCTTGTTCATGTGTTCTTCCATTGGCGATGGCGCCGCGGTCATATTCCTTTGCTCGCAGGAGTATTCAAAGAAGTTGTCGAACAGGCCCGTATATGTGAAGGCCAGCAGCATAGTCTCGGCTATCCCCGGATCGCCGGAACTCGTGGCCGTGCGTGCGGGGCGCCTGGCCTATGAGCAGGCGGGGATTGGGCCCGAGGACATCCATGTCGCCGAACTGCATGATGCATCCGCTCCCGCGGAATTGATTCATTACGAAAACCTTGGCTTTTGCGCCCCTGGCGATGCGCCCAAGTTGATACGCTCCGGCGACACGGACCTTGGAGGGCGGATATCGGTCAACCCCAGTGGCGGTTTGCTGAGCCGCGGCCATCCTTTGGGTGCAACCGGTGCGGCGCAAATTATCGAGTTGACTCGCCAGTTGCGAGGGCAAGCCGGGCCGCGCCAGCGTCCCGATGCCAAAGTCGCCCTGGCGGAGAACAATGGCGGACAACTGGCCGGCGATTCGGCTGTGGCATTGGTAACTATACTTTCCACCTAACTACACAGGAAGCCCGCCATGACTGTACAAGACAATGCCATCCTGATGGCCATCTCCACTCGCAGGAGTGTGCGGGCATTTTTGCCCGACGCCGTTGCCCCCGAGCTGATTCGAACTATTCTCAGTACTGCGGCACGCGCACCCAGCGGCAACAATATCCAGCCCTGGCAGGTTCATGTGGTAACCGGCGATACCCGGGAGCGCTTGTCATCGGCCTTGCTTGCCGCATTCAATGCCAATGCGCCGATGCAGCCCGATTATCAGTACTACCCCAGCACCTGGCGCGATCCCTACTTAAGCAGGCGGCGCGAAAGCGGATGGTCGCTCTACAAGCTGCTGGGCATCCAGAAAGGGGACAAGGCGCTGTCCAAAGAACAGCATAGCCGCAACTTTACTTTTTTTGGCGCGCCCGCCGTCATCTACATAACGATAGACAGCGATATGGGGCAGGGGTCATGGCTGGATGTGGGCATGTTCATCCAGGCCCTCATGACAGCGGCGCGCGGATTGGGATTGCATACATGTCCCCAAGTCGCGCTTGTCGGCTACCCCGATGTCGTTCGCAAGGAACTGGCCATAAGTCCGGACAAGATACTGGTTTGCGGTATTTCCCTGGGCTATGAAGACACTGCTCATCCAGCCAACAAGCTCAGGACCACGCGCGCAAGCGTCAACGAGTTTTCGGTGTTCCATCAGTAAAGGGTCGGGATATGACACAAGACGCGTTGGCGTTGGACAATCCTCTATTGGAATGGCTGGGAGTGCGAATGGCCGCATGGGAGCCGGACACATGCACGTTTGTGCTGGACATCGAGCCGCGGCATCTTAACCGTCAGCGTAGCCTGCATGGCGGCCTGATAGCGACGATGCTGGATGCGGCTTGCGGATACTCCGGAGCCTATAGCGCGCCGGGAGAAGCCAAGCGGCATGCCGTTACCGTAATGCTGAACACCAGTTATATCGGCAAGGTGGACCGCGGTCGCATCGAAGTAACAGGCCGGCTGACCGGGTCCGGCCGCAAGATCTATTTTGCATCCGCCGAGCTAAGGCGGGAGAGTGGCGAGCTTATAGCAACGGCTCAAGGCTCGTTTAAACGAGCGACTCTCCCGCAGCTCGAAACATCGGCCTGATGCCGATCAATTGACCACAATGTTGGCGTCCTTGGCCAGCTTCACCCAGAATTTCTCATCCTGGGCCAGGAATTTGCCGAAGTCCTCGGGGGATTTCGACAACGAGGGCTCGGTGCCTTCGCGCGCCAGTACGGCCTTGACGTTGGCTTGCTGCATGGCGAATATGGCGGCGTCATAGATTTTTTTCACGATCGGGTCGGGCGTGTTCAGCGGTACGAAGATTCCGTACCAGAACTCCAGGTTGTAATCCGGAAGGCCCGCTTCTCGCATTCCGGGCAAGTTGGGCACCAGGACGGATTTTTCACGCGTGCTGACGGCGATGGCGCGTAATTTCCCGCTGTCCACCTGCGCCAGCACCGATGGGGCGGTGCCGAAGCTAAGGTCTGTGTCGCCCGCCATGACTGACTGGATGGCCGGAGCGCCGCCGCGGTATGGAATGTGCGTCATCGTCGTTCCCGTCAGCAGCGTAAACAGTGCGGCGCCCAGATGGGGCGCCGATCCATTGCCTGATGTCGCGTAGTTCAGTACGCCGGGCTTGGCCTTGGCTTCTTTGATCAGGTCCGCGACGGATTTGATATTGGTCTTGGTGCTGACGGCCAGCACGAGCGGCGAGGTCGTGATTTTCGTTACGGCTTTCAAATCCTTGGCCGTGTAGGAAAGCTTGGGATTCAAGGCCGGGTTGATGGAAATGCTGCTGGGGCTGGCAATCAGCACGGTATAGCCGTCGGGCGCGGCCTTGACCACATAATCGGCGGCGATGCTCGATCCTGCGCCGGGCTTGTTTTCGACCACCACCGTTTGTCCCAGGGACTTGCCGAAAGCTTCGCTCATCGAGCGGGCGACGGTATCCGCCGCTCCGCCCGGCGCAAAGCCGATGACGAGGCGGACGGGACGGTTGGGGTAGTCGGCCTGCTGCGCGCCGGCCTGGGCGGCCATGGCTCCCAAGCCGCATGCAAGAACGAAATGTATTATTTTCATGCTGTTGTCTCCTCGGTATTTATAGGTTTTGCGTGGTGGTCAGCTTGCGGGTATGCGCAACACAATCTTGCCCGCATGGCGGCCCGCTTCCATGCAGGCCTTTGCGTCGGCCAGGTCGTCGAAGTCGAACTCCCTGTCCACTTGCGGCTTTATCGTGCCGGCGTTTACGTGCGGCAGCACCTCGGCCATGAAGCGGGGAATGGCGGCCGCGCGTTGGGTTTTCGTGCGCAGCTTGTTCGATACGCCGAAGATGGCCAGCCGCTTGGCGTGCAGCGCTTGCAGGTCCAGGTCGGCGTGCAGCACGCCGTCCACGTATCCGACGAAGGCCAGCCGCCCCTCGAAGGCCGCGGCTCGGACGTTTTCCGCAAAGACGCTGCCGCCCACGGCATTGACGATGAGGTCGGCGCCGTGCTGTTCGGTGGCTTGCATGACCCGACCGGCAAAGTCCGCACTGCGGGTGTGCAGGCCGAGGTCCAAGCCCAAGGGCCTGAGCATCTCGAGTTTTTCGGCTGAACCCGATGTTCCTATGATCTTGGCTCCCAGGGCCTTGCCCAGTTGCAGCGAGGCCACGCCCACGCCTGATGAGACGCCGTTGATCAGGAGCCATTCGCCGGCCTTCAGCCGGCCCTGTACGACCAGCATGTCGAAGGCGACCAGGAAGGTCAGGGGCAGGCAGGCGGCCTCTTCCCACGACAGGCTATCGGGTTTGGGCATGGCCTCGATGGCTTCCATCAGGCCGTACTCCGAGAAGGCGCCCGGACAGCGCCCCATGACCTTGTCTCCGATCCGGAAATTGTTGACGTCCTTCCCAATGCCGACGACTTCGCCGGCGCCTTCCCCGCCAATCTGCTTCCAGCTTCCCGGCTTGCCATGCAGGCCGTGGCCCAGCACAAATTCGCCGCGGTTCAGGCCGGCCGCGTGCATGCGGACCAGCAGTTGCTGAGGGCCGGGCTCGGGCATCGGCGTGTCGCGGCACTCCAGCAAGGTGTCCGTCTCGGTCATTTGCATCCAATAACTTTTCATTTTTTCTCCGTGGATAGCTTGGCCTATCGGCCGATAAACACCGGTTTGCGTTTTTCCATGAACGCGGTTCTTCCCTCTGCGTAATCCTGGCTGTCGAAACAGGCACGGATGAGCGCTGTACAGCGCTCCTTGTCGACATTGGGGGCCGACTTCAGAATTTCGGCCGTGATGGCCTTGCCGGCCGCTATCGTTATCGGTGCGTTGACGGCCATCGCGCCGGTATATTCGGCCAGCAGCGCCGGCAGTGCTTCCGCGGTGGCGGTGCGAGTGACCAGGCCCAGCGCTTTGGCCTCGGCGGCATCGATGCGCCGGGCGGTGAAGAACAGGTCCTTGGCCGCTCCGGGACCGATCAGGTCGACCAGGTTCTTCATGGCGGAATAACGGTAGCCCAGGCCCAGGCGCGCGGCGGGAATGGAAAAGACCGAGTTATCCGAGGCGATGCGGATGTCGCAGGCGATGGCCACATTGACGCCGCCGCCTATGCAGTACCCGCTGATGCAAGCCAGTGTGGGCTTGGGGAAGTCCTGTATCGCGGTGAGCGATGTCTCGGCCATGGCTTCGTAGCGGGTCACGGCCTCGCGCGCGGCGCGCATGTCTTCGAATTGCGAAATATCCGCGCCGGACACGAAGGCTTTTTCCCCCGCCCCCGAAAACACGACCAGGCGTACCCGGTCGTCGGCTTGCGCAAGCGCCAGCAAAGGTACGACGGCTTCCCACATATCCACCGAAAGCGCGTTGTGCCGCGCCGGATTATTGAATTGGATATGCAGGGTGGTTTCATCCAGCCAGGCCAGGACGCGTTCCGTCGTGGACAGGTATTCAGCTTGCGGCATCAATAGACTCCATGGGATTTCATTCGGGCCAGGTCCTCGTCGCCATAGCCCAGGTTTTTCAGGATTTCCTCGGTGTGTTCGCCACGCCGGGGGGCGGATCGCACGATGGTACTTGGAGTACGGGTAAGCTGCACCGGCTGGCCCACCATGCGCTGCTTGCCTAAACGTTCCGACACGACCTCCTTGACGATATTCAGGTGATGGACCTGAGGGTCCTCGAAGACTTCGCGCAGGTCGTTGATCAGGCCGCAGGCGACCCCGCCTTCGTTCAGCTTGGCTATCCAGTAGCTTCTGTCTTGCGCGGCCAGGCGCCGGTTGATTTCGGCATTGAGCGAATCCCGGTTGACCGAGCGCGAGGGCTTGTCGCGGTAGCGTTCGTCGGTCACCCATTCGGGGGCGCCAAGGATGTCGCAGAAGCGCTCCCATATCTTGGAGCCGAACACGGCGATATTCATATAGCCGTCGCGGGCCTTGTAAACGCCCGTGGGGATGCTGGTGGGGTGGTAGTTGCCGGCGGGTGTGGCGACTTCGCCGTCGATCAAGTATCGCGAGGTCTGGAAGTCCATCATGTAGACCAGGGATTCCAGCAAGGATGTATGCAGCCATTGGCCTTTGCCGGAGGCTTCGCGTTCCAGCAGGGCAACCAGAATCCCTTGTGCGGCAAATATCCCCGCACACAGGTCGGCGATGGGAATGCCGACCCGCAAGGGGCCTTGCTCGGGCAGGCCGGTTACCGACATCAGGCCCGAGGTGCCTTGCGCAATCTGGTCGAAGCCGGGACGGTTCGCGTAGGGTCCCGTTTGCCCGAAGCCCGAGATGCTGGCATAGACCAGTTTGGGGTGGTCCACGGACAGCGTCTCGTAGTCGATGCCCAGCCGGTACTTGACGTCGGGGCGGAAGTTCTCGACCACCACGTCGGCGGTCGCGATCAGGCGCTTGAGCGTCGCAATGCCCTCGGGCTCTTTCAGATTGAGCGTGATGGACCGCTTGTTGCGATGGGTGTACTGATAGTCGGACCCATCCTGTCCGCCCAAAGTGTCGTCGCCCCGCATGTGTTCAGGCATCTGCACCTGTATGACATCCGCCCCCCAGTCGGCCAATTGCCGGCACGCGGTGGGTCCGGCTCGGACCTGGGTCAGATCGATGACGCGAAAGCGCTTCAGCGCCTCGGAAGCGGCTAGGTGAACCACGATATTGCCTCCTGTAGATGATGCCTGAATTATTTGTTTTTTGCTTTAAAGTGTCAACACTTTATTATATTGGTCGACAATATTTAATGAATTGTTCAAGTGATTTTGCATTTTCAGGCGGTAATTCCAAGTTATCGGCATAGGCTTTTAAGGTAAGATTGCGCCATGGTTTCCACTCCTTCCCCGGCACGTTCCGCAATACTTTCCCAGACCGTAGCAAGCGAACTCAAGCGTCTTATCTATTCGGGCGAGTTCGAGCCCGGCGAGCGTCTTAACGAAGCCGCGCTGGCAACAAGGATGGGCACCAGCCGGGGCCCCATCCGCGAGGCCATGAAGGTGCTCGCCGGCCTTGGGCTGGTGACGTCGGTGCCCAACAAGGGGGTGTTCGTCAGGCAGCTTTCCGTGCGCGACATGATCGAGGTCTACGAATTGCGCGCGCTGGTGTTCGCCTATGCGGCGGAACGCGCTTGCGAGCATTTTTGCGCCGAACATGCCGTCCAGTTCGAGCAGTTGCTGGGCGAAATGGACGAGGCCACGAAAGCCAACGATGGAAACCGCTATTACGAATTGAACCTGGGCTTCCACGAACTGATTCTCGATCTATCTGGAAACCAGCGGGCCAAACAAGCCTACGACGACTACGTGAAAGAATTGCACTTGTTCCGGCGCAAGTATTTCAACGTGGGCGCCAACATGCGCCGTTCGAATGCCGAACATCGAAAAATCTACCAGGCGATCTCTTCGGGCAGCCCGGCCAAGGCCTGGGCCGCCGCCCAACGCCATGTGCTCGATGGCCGATCCCGATTGCTGCAAACCATGGAAACCCCCTTGCCGATATGAGCTCCTTGCCTGGCGTTTCAGCCACCACACGTACACAAGAATTCTGGATGGGTTTCCTCCTGGCGGGATTGGGCGCCGTGCTCTTTTCAGCGAAAGCCATTGTCGTGAAATTCACCTATCGCTATGGCGTCGATGCCCTGACGGTGATTGGTTTTCGAATGATGCTTTCCCTGCCATTTTTCGCCGTGATCGGCTGGTTCCAGGCGCGCAAGGCGCGGCAGGGCAAACTGCCGCGATTGACGGTGAAGGAACGCCTGCAAATCATCTTTCTGGGATTCATCGGTTATTACCTGTCCAGTTTCCTGGACTTTTTGGGATTGCAATACATCTCCGCCGGACTTGAGCGACTGATTCTGTTCCTGTCTCCCACTTTCGTCTTGCTCATCTCGGCCTTTTACCTGAAGCGCCCGATCGCGGGCGGACAGTGGGTGGCGCTGGGCCTGTCGTATCTGGGCGTGATGTTTGTCTTTCTGCAGGACCTGTCGTTCAGCGGCAGCAATGTCATGCTGGGTTCAGCCTTCGTGCTGGGTTCGGCGTTCTCGTATTCGTTTTATCTGATTGCTTCAGGCGAACTGATCAAGCGCGTGGGCGCAACACGGCTGGTGGCGTATGCGATGTCGGTATCGGCGGTGATCAGCATGGTCCATTTCTTCGGCGTGCACGGGCTGGACGGGCTGCGGCAGCCCTTGCCGGTCTATCAACTGTCGCTGGTGCATGCCTTGTTCAATACCGTTGCGCCCACCTTCATGATCATGTGGTCGGTGGCGCGCATCGGCGCGCCCATGACTTCGCAACTGGGCCTGTTGGGACCCGTGTCCGTGCTGTTCCTGGCGGCATGGCTGCTGGGTGAGCCCCTGACCGTCCTGCAACTGGTGGGTACGGGTTTTGCCCTGGCGGGCGCCGTCGTGCTGGGCCGCCGCCGCAGGGCGTAGCGCGCGCTGCCACGCCGGTTTAGCTGGCGCCGTCGACCTTGCCGGCGGCCTTTTCCATGAGCAGCTCGATTTCCTCGCGATGGATATCGTGCGTCACGAAGCCGGAGGCATTCTCGGGCATGGCCAGGCGTTCGGGTTCCGCCAGGGTGCGCCGTATGTCCTCCAGTCCGCTGGCCCAGTGCTCGCGCATGGCCGACAGCCCGAACTGGAAATCCTTGTAGTGCCGCTCGTAGGGCTTGTTGCGGTATATAAGGTGGATGACGTTGTAGCGCTTGCTGCAGGCCAGGTCTTGCGCCATGCGGCAGTAAGGGTCGCTGGCGCGGATATCGGGGGGGATGTCCTCCAGCAGATGCTGCAATATGTGGCGCAGGTATTGCGTCCAGCGTAGTTGCTCGGTGATCATGCGCGTGCGGCTGGAGTAGCGGATATCCTTCATCCGGTCGGACACTTCGCTCATGTTGACGGGTACCTGGCCGCGCGCGCTCCATAAATCCACCTGGAACACCAGGGTGTCGCGCAAGGGGCGCGATTCCAGCACTTGGGTCAGTGGTGTGTTCGACACCAGTCCGCCGTCCCAGTAGTGTTCGCCGTCGATCTCGACGGCGGCAAATGCCGGGGGCAAGGCGCCCGATGCCATGAAATGCTCGGCGCGCAGCGTCATCTTGGTATTGTCGAAGTAGGCGAAATTGCCGTTGCGCACATTGACCGCGCCGACCGACACTTGCTGTTGGCCGGAGTTGATCAGGTCGAAATCGCATAGCCGCTCCAGCGTATCCTTGAGCGCGCTGGTGTCGTAATAGCTGGCGGTATCGGCGTTGCCAGGCATGATGGACGAGGGTGGCGGGAAGCGCGGCTGGAAGAAGCCCTTCTGGCCGTTCAGCAAGGCGCTGCCCGCATGCAGGGCGCCCATCGTCTGGCGCATGGTGTCGTTCAGATTGAAAAAAGACTGCTCGATGAAGGGCGGGATTCCCAATCCTCCATTGGGCTGGCATATGGTTTCCCAGAACTCCAAAAGGCGCGGCATGCGCATCTCGGGCGGGTTGCCGGCAATGATGGCGATGTTCAGCGCGCCGATCGAAATACCCGACAGGCAGCTCAGTTCTATGCCCGCCTCGTGCAAGCCCTGGAATACGCCGGCCTGGTAGGCGCCCAGCGCGCCGCCGCCCTGCAATACCAGCGCCACGGTCTCATAGGGCGGCAGGCCGGGCGTCGTATTGACCGGAAGATTGGCGTTTTCAAGCGCCGCTTCTTCGGTGCTGGCCTTGGTTGGCAGTTTGTGGGTGTTGCGGGGCTTGGGCGCCGCCCGCGCCAACAAGGTTCGGCGAGGCGTATGTTCGGCTTCGGGAAAGAGCTTGAGCTGCTGACTCATGGTTGAATGCCTTTGCTGCGGCGCTGCGCGTCGATACCGTTCACCATAACACTATCGGGTGCCGCCGCCAGGCTTGCCACGAAGGCGTCGATCAGCGCGCCCCGATAGCGGGACTTGTGCAGAACCAGCGACAGCCTTCTGCGCAGGTTCAGAAAGGGCGTATCCAGGATACGCAGGCGGCCGGTGGCTACCGGGTCGCGCGCCGCCGCGTAAGGCAGGCAGGCGATGCCCAAGCCGGCTATGACAGCCTGCTTGATGGCTTCGACCTGGCCCAGCTCCAGCACGATCTTTCCGGCGGGCAGCGCGCTGAGCACCTGTTCGGCTTGCACCCGCATGGCCGATCCCCGTTCCCGCAGTATCCATTTGGCGTCCTTGAAATGCCGGGCTTTCAATTCGCTTGTTTGCGCCAGAGGATGCGAAGGCGCGGCGCAGACCACCAGGGCGTCATCGCGCCAGGGCAGAATCTCCAGTTGCGGGTGGTTGACGGGACCTTCCACGCAGCCGATATCGATGCGATGCGCCAACAGGCCGGCGGCAATGGTATCCGTGTTTTCCACGCTGACGTGCAGAGAGACCGCGGGATGCAGCGCAACGAAAGGACCCAACAGGTCGCCGACCAGGTAATTGCCTATGGTGTTGCTGGCGCCCACGCGCAGTTCGCCCGTCAGCGCCAGGGGCTGCTCGCCGGTCTGGCGCAGCATTTCGTGCAGGCGTTCGATGATCTCCTGAGCCATCGGCAAGAGCTCTTTGCCGCGCGGGCTCAGGTGCAGCCGTCCCCGTTCGCGATCGAACAACTGCGCGTTCAGTTGGCGTTCCAGTTCGGACAAAGCCATGCTGACGGCCGGCTGGGTGACGAACAGCCGTTCCGCCGCGGCGCGGACTGTACCCGACGCGGCGATGGCAACGAAGACTTCGAGCTGGCGTATGCTTATTCCTATCATCAATAAATTTTATACAACAATTCAGGATTAGTGAATTTGCTTATTAACTTGTCATATTTAAAATAACCCCACGTTATTATCAAATGCGAATTTGCTCCCATGTCTGATCCCGCCCGTGCTTCGATTTCCTTGTTTCCCGGCGCCGTGCCGCCGGCCGGGGCTATGCAGGGGGCGTCTTTGTCGCATGAGAGCCGGCAAGCCGATGCGGCGCCGCGCGCCCCGTCTCCTCTGTACGGTCTGGCGCTGGCCGTGGTGGTGGGCGTGTTCGCCATGATGCTGGGGCGCTGGATGCCGATTATCGGCGGCCCGGTTTTCGGCATTCTGCTGGGCATTGCCATACGCAATACAGTCGGGATCGGGCCGGTATTCAAGCCTGGCCTGCAGTTTGCATCCAAGCAGATACTGCAATGGTCCATTATTGCCCTGGGTTTCGGACTTAGCATTCAGCAGGTCGCACAGACCGGCCTGGAATCGCTTTGGGTCACGCTAATCACCCTTGTCGTGGCATTCGGCTCGGCCGCCCTGTTGGGCAAATTGCTGGGGATACCGGCCCGGCTCAAGACTCTTATTGGCGTGGGCACCGCCATTTGCGGCGGATCTGCCATCGCCGCGGTAACGCCCATCATCAAGCCGGAAGAGCATGAAACCGCTTTCGCGATTTCGACCATTTTCCTATTCAACATCGTGGCGGTACTGGCTTTTCCTTTGCTGGGCCATTGGCTATCCATGTCGGACGCGGGCTTCGGCATGTGGGCGGGAACGGCCATCAACGATACTTCGTCGGTCGTGGCGGCGGGTTATAGCTACAGCACGGCGGCGGGCGATTACGCCACCATCGTCAAGCTGACCCGGGCGACCTTGATCATTCCGATTTGCCTGGTGCTGGCCGTCATGGTGGCCTGGCGTGAAAAAAAGCAGGGCACGGCCGGCTTCAGCCTGGCGCGCATTTTCCCCTGGTTTATCTTGTGGTTTCTGGTCGCTTCGGCCCTGCGCTCCACGGGCCTGATCCCGGAGCATCTGAATGCGAGCATTCATTTCCTGGCGCAGTTTCTGATTATCGTGGCCTTGACGGCTATCGGCCTGTCGTCCGATCTACGGCGGATGGCCGTCGCCGGCTTGCGGCCCATTGCCCTGGGTCTGGGCGTGTGGCTGGCTGTCGCGGGCAGCAGCCTGGCGGTGCAGCGCCTGCTTGGGGCCTGGTAAGCCTAGGCCGGCCGCGACCGCCTTGTGGGGAAGGGCCTGATCAGGCCAGCCACGACATCGGGTTGTGCCGAATGGCCACGCCCACAATATAAAAGAAAATGGCGATCGCGATCAGGGCGGCGACACCGCGCGATGCCGGAGTCTTGCCGCGCTTGATGGCGATGGCGCCCACGCCTATATACAGGATCAGGGCGACGATCTTGGCCAGTATCCACGGCTGCTCGGGGCCGATCATCGCCGCCAGGATCACCCCGCAGACCAACAATACCGTGTCGATGATATGAGGCGCTATCTTTACGAAACGGCGCTGCAGCAGGCCCGAGCCCGATACCGACCAGTACGCCCGGATGATGAAGAAGATAATGCTCAGGCCGGCGGCCGTCATGTGCAGATGTTTGATAAAAAAGTAATTCATCGTAGTGCCCGTAAGTTTTATGCGTTGGCAGTGTAGTTCACCCGGCCCATCCTTGCGGCCGGGCCTATCGTATCAGCTGGGCGTCTTCGGCGTTTCCGCCAATTCCCAGGCACCTGTTCCATCACCCTTCAGTATCAACTGGCGTCCGTGATGCGCAAACAGCGTGCTGCGGTGGCCCACGCTCAGCAGCACTGTATCGGGCAACTGCTCGCGCACCAGGCGGTACATGGCGTCTTCCAGGCCTTCGTCCATGGCCGAGGTGGCTTCGTCCAGGAAGGCGGCATGCGGCGCGGCCAACAACAGCCGGCCGAAGGCCAGGCGCTGCTGTTCGCCCAACGACAGGATGCGGCCCCAGTCATCGACTTGATCCAGGCGCGCGGCCAGATGCCCAAGCTGGACCGTCGCCAGCACCTGTTCGGCCCTTCCGCCGGCTTGGGCGGAGTCCGGGCCGGCTTTTCTCGGGTAGTGCAGGGCGTCGCGCAGGCTGCCTTGCGGCAGATAAGGCTTCTGGGACAGGAACAGCGATCCGCCTTCGGGACGGGTGATGGTCCCCTGGCAGTATGGCCACAGACCGGCCACGGCTCGCAGCAGTGTGGTCTTGCCCGAGCCGGACGGGCCGCGTATAAGCAGGGATTCGCCGGGACCGGCAAGCAGATCCAGCTTGTCCACCAGGGGAGCCTTGTCCGGCGTCGTTATGGAAAGTCCGTGCAGGACGAGGGCCGATCCTTCCTCGCGCAGTTCGGGCTCGGGCAGCGCGCCGGCGTCGGCAATGGCCTTGGTAAAGCCGCTCAGGCGATTCAGCGTGGCGCGATACGTGGCGAAGCTGTCGTAGGCATTGCGGAAGAACGACAGGTTGTCCTGCAGGCGGCCGAAGGCCTGGGCTGTTTGCATCAGGTCGCCCAGGCTGATCTGTTTGGAGAAAAAGCGCTGCGCCTGGATGATGAAGGGGAAAACCACCGCCGTCTGCGTAACCGTGAAGTTGAAGCCCAGGAATTTCAATGTCCGGTAAACGATGGCCCAGGCATTGCCGATCACATTGGCGAAACGGCCCCGCAGCAGGGCGCCTTCCACTTTTTCGCCGGCATAGAAGGCGATGCTTTCAGAATATTCGCGCAGCCGCACCAAGGCATAGCGGTAATCGGCGTTGTAGCGTTCATTCAGGAAATTCAGCAGGATAAGAGGGCGGCCGATCCCGATGGCGAACACCGTGGCGATGAGCACATAGGTGAATACCAGGAAGACCATGGCGCGCGGCACTTCCGTGCCCAACACCGCCAGCGGCCCCGACAGGTTCCACAAGATCAGGGTGAAGGCAAAGGTGGAGACCAGGGCGTTGACAACGCCCATCGACAGCGACAAGGACATTTCCACGAAAGTGGCAACGTCTTGCTGTATGCGTTGATCCGGGTTGTCGACGGGGGCGTCCAGATACTGGCTGCGGTAGTAGGATTGTCCATCCAGCCACTGGCCCAGCAGCTTTTCATTAAGCCAGACCCGCCATCGGATGGTAAAGGCCTGCTGCATGTAAAAGTCGATCAACGACCGTATGACATGGGCGGTGGCCAGGATGGCGAAAATCAGCATGGCTGTCCAGAAGCCGGCACTGTCCAGCTTCTGCAATGCGCTGTACATGGTGTTGTACCAGGCCGAGAACAGCACTTCCAGGCGCACGCCGCACAAGGTCAGGAACAGGATGAGCGCCAGGGTCGCCAAGGGGCGCCAATGGCGGCGCGGAGAAAAATACTCCGCCGCCAAGGCCCAGAACTGCCGGCCCCATATGGTGAATCTGGCCAAGCCCCATATCGTCGCGGCGGCCAGCACCACCGTAATGGCATAGGCCTGGGCCAGCCATATGCCGCTATCCATCAATACATTGTTCCAGTTCATTCACGCTCCGTTACCGCGGCGATTCAAAAAGCTACAAAGACCGCATTGTGTGCGAAATGTTCCGGAAGCGCTATTGATTAAAGCTGATTCAGCGGGATTTTCAGGTAGCGGACGCCGTTGTCCTCGGGCGTGGGGGGCTCGCCCGCGCGGATGTTCAACTGGATGGCGGGCAGGATCAGCACGGGCATGTCCAGGGTCTTGTCGCGGGCCGTGCGCATGGCCACAAATTCGGCCTCGCCGATGCCGTCATGGACATGGATGTTGTGCCGGCGCTGTTCGGCGACCGTGCTGCGGCACTGGCGCGAACGATTCTCGGGCGGATAGTCATGGCAAAGATACAGCGCGGTGGCCTCATCCAGGTCAAGTATGCGCCGTATCGATCGGTACAGCGCATGGGCATCGCCGCCCGGAAAGTCGCAGCGCGCGGTGCCCACGTCGGGCATGAACAGGGTATCGCCCACGAATACGCCCAGGCCGTCGATACGGTAGGCCAGATCGGCCGGTGTATGCCCGGGCACGTGCAAGGCGCTTGCCTTCATTTGTCCGATCATGAAGGTGTCGCCGTCTTTGAATAGATGGTCGAATTGCCGGCCGTCGGGTGCGAAATCATCCTTCAGATTGAAGATGTCCTTGAACGATGCCTGCACCTGCCTGATGTGTTCCCCGATGGCGATGCGCCCGCCCAGCGCAGCTTTCAAGTGACCCGCCGCCGACAGGTGGTCGGCGTGGGCATGTGTTTCCAGTATCCATTGCACCGTCAATTTTTCGCGGCGCACGAACTCGATGATTTCATCGGCCGAGTCCGTGGCCGTGCGGCCGGATTTCGGGTCGTAATCCAGTACGGAATCGATGATGGCGCAGGACGGATCGCCGGCCTGGTAGACCACGTAGGAGAACGTCGAGGTTTGTTCGTCGAAGAAAGGCTGGACTTGGGGTGACGGCATGCATGCTCCTTGGGTCGGGTGGGCCGGCGGGGGGCGCACAATGGATGTTAACAAGGGATGGCGGCGTGTGCTTGTGCGGGGCGCCCTCATGCAGCGATAATCGACGCTTGTCTTCCCACCATCAAGAGGTCATATGCCTTACGTCACCATATCGATTACACCGGGATTCTCGGCGGCTCAGAAAAAGCAGCTCATGCAGCGGACCAGCGACGCCGTGGTGCAAAGCATAGGCGCGCCGGTGGCCAGCGTTCGAGTCCTGTTGCACGAGTTGCAGGATGGCTGCTACCTGAATGCCGGCCAGTTCGATACGCAGGGGCTGATGTTCGTGGTCGAATTCATCGCGGGGCGCACGGTCGAACAAAAGGCGGCGCTGATCGCGGCGCTTAGCCGCGCGGGTTCAGAGGCCACCGGCATTTCTGAAAGCGAAGTCCGTACACGGATCATCGATTTTCCCAAGCACGACATGGGAATGGCCGGCGGCATCAGCGCCGCGGCGGCGGGGCGCTAGCGTGGACAGCCGGGCGCCATACAGCCAGGCCGATGTGCTGATCGACTTCTGGAATCAGGCCGGGCCCGCGGCCTGGTTCGCCAAGAATCCGGATTTCGATGCGGCCTTTCGCCAGAGGTTCAGCGATGCGCACTTTGCGGCGGCCCGCCGGGAACTTGACCATTGGCTGGACGATGCAATGGCCAGCCTGGCCCTGGTGCTTTTGTTGGATCAATTCCCGCGCAATGCCTTTCGCGGCACAGCGCATATGTACGCCACCGACGGGCTGGCCCGCCACTTCGCGCGGCAAGCCATAGCCGCCGGACGCCTGGAGCAGGTCGGCGACTCTTTGGCGCTTTTTCTTTGCGTGCCCTTCATCCATTCGGAAAGCCTGGCGGACCAGCGCTACGGGATGGAGCTGTACCAGCGGCACAGTCCGGCGAATAGCCGCTTTGCTCAAGATCATCACGACATCATCGCCCGGTTTGGGCGATTCCCGCACCGCAATCCCGAACTGGGACGCATCAGTACGCCTGAAGAGCTGAGTTTCCTCAACGAAGGCGGGTTCGCCGGCTAGCAAGGCCGGCGGTGGATGGTTGTTACATATTGGCCAGATCCGCCACCGCATCGACGACCAGGCCTGTGCCTATGGCGATCATCAGGATGTCGCTGGCCACGCGCACATATCGGTAGCCGGACGGCGGCAGTCCGATGCGCGCCACGATGGTGGGCGGCAGGTCGTAAAAGATAACATCGCGGTCCAGCGGATACCCCATCCGCCACTTCTTTGCCTGCCCCGGCGGCATGCAGCCATTATGTTTTTTTGCCAGGCCCGGCGGGCAGCGTCCGGCGCGAAACTCTTCGCCGTAGTACTCGCGCAGATAGCTTCGTTGCTGGTCGTTGAAGTGAATATTGATGGAAAGGGAGTCGCCGCGATCGCCCCGGTAGTTCCGGTCCCGGTTTCCGCTATTCCGGCTATCTACTTGTCTTTGGTGACTTGACTTCCCCGAGCGGTCCGCTCTGTCCGGCGATTCGCCGCGTGAGCCATGCGCGTTCTTTTCTGCCTTGTCCTGTTTGCCATTGCCATTGCCCCTGTCGTGGTTTTGGCTTTGGCCTTTGCCTTGGCCGCCGCCACCCCCTCCCGCGTGAGCGGGTTTGTCCGCCAGGGCGGGCTGGGTGGATAGAAAAGCGACAATGATCGCTGTAGCAAGATGACTTTTTCGCAGTGCCATGATCAGTCCTTTATTAACGCCCGAAGCTCCTGTGCATCAAAGGGATGTTGCGCATCCCGGCCACACGCCTTGCGTACGGGCTTTTTGTACTAGGCGGTACGGAGTGTAGGAAGTTTTTTCCAAGCCGGCCACTGGAATAAGTTTAGAGAAAGTATCCGCTGTTACATTTTTGAGGCTGGTTTCAGCCCCAGTTTCCTGGCCAGCTTGTGCAGGTTGCTGGGGTCTATCTGCAAGATTCGCGCAGCATTGGTCCAATTGTGCTGCGCGGCCTGCAATGCGTCCTGCACGGCGCGGCGCTGGCATTCGTCCAGTGCCTCGCGCAAGGGAAGCAGCCTGGCCGGGGCATGGGACGCCGGCGCAGGGCTGGGCGGACTGGAAACAGGCAAGCCGCCAGAGCCGTAGAACGGTTCAACGGCATAAAGATCGTCGTCCGTGGCAAAGTCTGCGGCCGGCTTTGCCGCGACTCTGACGCAGGCATCCGGATGGAGTCGCGAAACGTGTGTGTCCTCCAGGGGCTGGGCGGCGGATTCGGCGATGTCCACGTCCAGCACGTCGGGACTCAGCGTAAGTATCTGGTCGCGCGAGGCGCCCCGGCTAAGTGTCTTGATGGCGGCGCGGCTGATGACGTGCTCGAGCTCGCGTACATTGCCCGGCCAGTTGTAGCCCATCAGGGCGCGTTCGGCGGCGTACGACAGGCGCAGGCCGCGCAGGCCCAGGCGGGCGCGGCTCAGTTCAAGAAAATGGCCGGCCAGCAGCAATATATCGCGGCCGCGCTCGCGCAGTGGCGGAATGAGCACCGGATACACCGACAGGCGATGATAAAGGTCGGCACGAAAGGTCCCCGCCAGGGTGTTTTCCTTGAGCTGCCGATTGGTAGCGGCAATGATGCGAACATCGGTCTTGATGACGACATCGGTGCCCAGTCGCTGGATTTCACCATTTTGCAGAGCGCGCAGCAATTTGGCCTGCACCGACAGCGGCAGCTCTCCGACTTCATCCAGGAACAGGGTTCCGCCTTGCGCGGTTTCAAAGCGTCCCGCACGATCACTGGTGGCGCCGGAAAACGCGCCTTTGACATGGCCGAAGAGCTCGCTTTCGGCCAGCGATTCGGGCAGGGCCGCGCAATTGACGTGCACCATGGGTTTGCGGCTGCGCCGCGAATGGCGGTGCAGCCGGCGTGCAAACAGTTCTTTGCCGACTCCGGTTTCACCCAGCAGCAAGACGGGCAGGTCGGAATCGGCCACGACATTCAGTTCGTGCAGCAGCTGGGATATGGCCGCGCTTTCGCCCAGAATCTCGTTTTCGTCCACGATCTGCATTGAGCCGCCGGCCGTGCTGCCAAGCTGGCGCAGATTGCGGTTTTCTTTTTCCAGGGCGGTTATGCGTATGGCCGCTTCCAGCATCAAGCCGAAGCGCTGCAGCTCGGCTTGCCCCGCGGCGTCGAAAGTGCCGGGGGCCAGGGCGTCCAGCGTCAGGGCGCCCCACAGGCGGCCTTCGATATACAGGCTCATGCCCAGGCAGTCATGGACGGGTAGCGGCAGGCCTTTCTTGTCGTCCAGCAGGCCGTCGTAAGGATCGGCCAGAACGCTGTCCGGTTCAAACCAGGTAGGTTCGCGCCGCGACAGGATGGTGGCAAAGCGCGGGTGTTGGGCGACCACGAAGCGTCTGCCCATGGCTTCGTGCGCAAGTCCCGATGCAGCCACCAAACGCAGGCTGTCATCGTCCAGCCGCAATAGGCCGACCGCGTCGCATTCGAAACGCTCGCGCAAGGTATGGACGGCCCGTTGCAGCCGCACGGCATCGGGCAAGTCGGTAACCAGGTCCGCGAGTATAAGCTGATCCATGGGTGAATTATACCCTTTAAGGGTTTTTAATACCCTCTTCGTTTGGGTTGTATATACCCTAGGCAATTTTGCTCATTGATAAATAAGCATTTAAAAACTGGCATGCCTATTGCGTTAGTGGATGCGGGATCAACTTTCCACAAGGAAGACGCAGTATGGGAACGACTTTAACCAGCCGCAGGGAGGATGCCGATTGGCGGCAAAGGCCTGTCGGCGAACTGGTGGATTACATCGTGGCGAATTTTCATGAACGCCACAGGGAGCAGCTGCCCGAGCTTATTCGGCTTTCGCGCCGGGTGGAACACGTGCATGCCGACCGGCCCGACTGCCCCGCGGGACTGGCCGACGCGCTGGAGGGGCTGCGCCAGGAACTGGAAAGCCACATGATGAAGGAAGAGCAGGTGCTTTTCCCCCTGCTGGTGCGCGGCTTGAACGGGCCGGCCCGGGTTCCGGTTTCGGTGATGCGTTTCGAACACGGCCAGCATTTAAATTCGCTGGGCTTGATAAATCTCATGACGCGCAATCTGTCGCTACCGGAAAATGCCTGCGGCACATGGCGCAGTCTGTATGGCGCCCTGGAACAATTCAACAACGATCTTATACAGCACATCCAACTCGAGAACGACGTGCTGTTTCTAAATGCCTCGAGTGCAGCGGAAGGAGCTCATCATGGGTGAGTACAAGAAGTTATGGTGGTTGTTATTGGCCGTCCTGGCCATAACATTCGGTATCCTGGGTTGGAGCGGCGTGGAAATCTACCGGCAAGTGCCGCCTATCCCACAAAAAGTAGTCACCGTGTCGGGCAAGGTGCTGATGACCCAGGACGACATCCTGAACGGTCAAACCGCCTGGCAAAGCACGGGCGGCATGCAGGTGGGTTCCGTCTGGGGCCACGGCGCTTATCAGGCGCCCGACTGGAGCGCGGATTGGCTGCATCGCGAATTGACCACTTGGCTGGATCTGGCCGGCCAGGAAACGGCCGGCGTGCCGTTCGCCCAACTGGATGCCGATCGTCAGGTCATGCTCAAGAGCCAGCTTAAAACCGAGTATCGCCGCAATACGCTGAATCCGGATACCGGCGTGGTGACGGTTTCGGAGCGGCGCGCACAAGCCATGGCGCAGACGGCCGAGTACTACAAGAAGCTGTACGGCGCCGACCCGGAACTGCGCAGCACGCGTTCCAACTTCGCCATGAAGGAAGACACGCTGCCCAGCGCCCAGCGCCGTCACGACTTGACGAACTTCTATTTCTGGACGGCATGGGCCGCCTCGACGGAGCGTCCCAACAGCCATGTCACCTATACCAACAACTGGCCGCATGAGCCGCTGGTGGACAACAAGCCCTCGTCGGCCAACATCATGTGGTCCATCGCCAGCGTGGTCTTCCTGATCGCGGGCATTGCCTTCCTGGTATGGGGCTGGGCCTTTCTGCATCGCGAAGAACCCGAGCCGGTGGCGCCCAAGTCCGACCCCCTGACGCTGGGCGCACTGACGCCTTCGCAAAGGGCGCTGGGCAAATATCTGTTCCTGGTCGTCGCGCTGTTTGTCGCCCAGGTCCTGCTGGGCGGATTCACCGCGCACTATACCGTCGAAGGCCAGACTTTCTACGGCATCGACGTGTCGCAGTGGTTCCCTTATTCGCTGACGCGCACCTGGCACCTGCAAACCGCTTTATTCTGGATTGCCACGGGCTTTCTGGCGGCCGGCCTTTTCCTGGCCCCCGTCATCAATGGCGGAAAAGATCCCAAATACCAGAAGCTGGGCGTCGACGTCCTGTTCTGGGCGCTTGTTGTGCTGGTGGTGGGCTCGTACATCGGCAACTTCCTGGCCATCAAGCACATCATGCCCGAGAAGCTGAACTTCTGGCTGGGCCACCAGGGTTATGAATACCTGGAACTGGGCCGCGTTTGGCAGATCGTGAAGTTCCTGGGACTGGCATTCTGGCTGCTGCTGATGCTGCGCGGCATGCTGCCCGCTTTCAAGAAGGGCGGCGACAAGAACCTGCTGGCCTTGCTGGCGGCATCGACCATCGCCATCGGCCTGTTCTACGGCACCGGCCTGTTCTACGGCGAACGCACGCACATCACCATCATGGAGTACTGGCGCTGGTGGGTGGTCCATCTTTGGGTGGAAGGCTTCTTCGAAGTGTTCGCAACCACCGCCCTGGCGTTCATCTTTGCAACCATGGGTCTGGTCTCCCGGCGCGGCGCGACGGCGGCCAGTCTGGCCTCGGCCTCGCTGTTCATGCTGGGCGGCGTACCCGGCACCCTGCACCACATGTATTTCTCGGGAACGACCACGCCGGTCATGGCGATAGGCGCAAGCTTCAGCGCGCTTGAAGTGGTGCCCTTGATCGTGCTGGGCTACGAAGCCTGGGAAAACTGGCGTCTTAAAGAACGCGCGCCCTGGATGCAGGCCGTCAAGTGGCCGCTGATGTGCTTCGTGGCTGTGGCGTTCTGGAATATGCTGGGCGCCGGCGTATTCGGCTTCATGGTCAATCCGCCCATCTCGCTGTATTACATCCAGGGCCTGAATACCACTCCGGTGCATGCTCATGCAGCCTTGTTCGGTGTGTACGGCTTCCTGGCCATCGGCTTCACCCTGCTGGTCCTGCGCTATGTCGTTCCGGGTTTTTCCTTCAACGACAAGGTCATGCGTACCGGCTTCTGGGGCCTGAATGCCGGCTTGGTGCTGATGATTGCAACCAGCCTGCTGCCTATCGGTATTATCCAGTTCTACGCCAGCGTGACCGAAGGCATGTGGTATGCCCGCAGCGAAGAGTTCATGCAGCAGCCCCTGCTGCAAACCTTGCGCTGGGTGCGCACATTCGGCGACATGGTATTCATCGTGGGCGCGCTGGCCATTTTCTGGCAAGTCGTGCTGGGCCTGCTGCAGTCCCGGAAGCAGGGCAAGGAGTGGATAGATTACCCGGCGGTGGCCGCGGCCGAATAAGGCCGGGCTGTCCGCAGCAAGAAAAGCGCAGCGCAAGCTGCGCTTTTTCGTTTTTATCCCAAATGCGAGCCGGAAGGGCGTTTTTCTTCGGTGGGCATCGAGGCCAGGCCGTGAATGATGCCGCACTGTTCGATGGATTGCGCGCTGGCGCATTGCCGGCGCAAGGCCTTCAATTGATCGCGCAGTCGCTGTAGCTCGGCAATCCGCAAGTCGACATGTTCGATATGCTCGTCCAGCAGCTCATTGACGGGCTCGCAATCGCCTCGCGGCCTGTCGACAAAGGCCAGCAGGCTGCGGATCTCGTCGTGAGCCATGTCCAGCGTCCGGCAATTGCGTATGAAGCGCAAGCGCTCGACATGCTCTTTGCCGTAGTGGCGGTAGTTGCTGTCATTGCGCTCCGGGGCGGGAAAAAGCCCTTCCTTTTCATAGTAGCGTATGGTTTCGGTACCGCAATTGGCCGCTTTGGCCAGTTCGCCTATTCGCATTTCAGGATTTACTCGACTAAGGTTGACCTTGTAGTTACTTTAAGGTGTTTACTGTCCACATGCAATAAGCAAGACGACGGAAAACATCATGTCATCACATCATCACACAGACGGACCGGCCAACGGCGGCGATTTGTCCTTTTCATGCTGCTCGGACCATTGCCATGGCGATGGCGGCGCTCATGCGCATGCTTCGCCGCACTCGCGGCTGCCATCCTGGCTGCCGCTGGCCTTGGCCGCCGCCATGGCGCTGTCGGCCGAGGCCCTGGGCTGGTTCGGCGGACCCGCATGGCTCACGATCGCGCTGGCTGTCCTGGCTGTCATCCTTAGCGGATTGGACACCTATAGAAACGGAATCGCCGCCATTTTCCGGGGGGATCTGAACATCAATGCGCTGATGAGCATCGCCGTGACCGGCGCTGTCGTGCTGGGCCACTGGCCGGAGGCCGCCATGGTGATGGTGCTGTTTGCCATTGCCGAGCACATCGAGGCGCGATCGCTGGAGCATGCGCGGCATGCCGTCGATCGGCTCATGGAGGTGGCGCCGGCGACGGTATGGGCCAGGGATGCGCAAGGAAACTGGGCCGGCAAGGCGGCTTCGGAAGTGCTTCCCGGCGAAGTGCTGCGCGTCCGTCCCGGCGAACGCATAGGCCTGGACGGCCAGGTGGAGCGGGGCAGCTCGGCCGTGAACCAGGCGCCGATTACAGGTGAGAGCATGCCGGTAACGAAAGCCCCGGGCGACATCCTGTATGCGGGCACCATAAACGGTATGAGCGAGCTCGAATACCGCGCAACGGCGCGCTTCGATCAAACCATGCTGGCGCGCATCATCCATGCCGTGCGGCAGGCGCAAGGCAGCAAGGCGCCCATCCAGCGTTTCGTCGATCGGTTTGCACGTATCTACACACCCATCATCTGCCTGATCGCCTTGCTTATCGCCATCGTCCCTCCCTTGCTGATGCAGGGAGCGTGGGCCGACTGGATCTACAAGGCGCTGGTGCTGCTAGTCATTGCCTGCCCATGCGCGTTGGTGATCTCCACGCCGGTGGCAATTGTCAGCGGCCTGGCGGCGGCCGCGCGCCATGGCATTCTGGTCAAGGGCGGCGTTTACCTGGAACAGGGGCGCAAGCTTGCCTGGCTGGCGCTGGATAAGACCGGCACCCTGACCTACGGCCGGCCGGAACTGGTCGATACCGCGGTGCTCGCCTCCGCGCTGGACGCGCCGGCGCTGCGCCAGCTGGCGGCCAGCCTGGGTAGCCGGTCGGATCATCCCGCTTCGCAGGCGCTGGCCAAGGATTGGCGCGGCGCCCTTGTGCCGGTCGACGGCTTTCGCGCCTCGGCGGGTTCCGGCGTGCATGGGACGATCGATGGCGTGGATTATTTCCTGGGCAGCTATCGGTCCGCCCTGCGCGGCATGCCCGCCGATGCCGATGTGGCGGCGCGCGTGGAGCAGTGGCAGCAATTGGGCCATACCGTGGTCGTGCTTGCCGCGGCCGACAACATCCTGGCCTTGTTTGCAATTTCCGATTCCTTGAAGGCGTCCAGCCGGGAAGCGATACAAGCGCTGCACGAACTGGGCGTCCGCAGCGCCATGGTGTCCGGCGACAACACGGGGGCGGCACGCAACATCGCCCGTGATGCCGGAATCGATGCCGTGCATGCGGAACTCCTGCCTGACGGCAAGCAAGAGGTCATTCGGCGCTATGCAAGCCAGGGCGTGGTGGGCATGGTGGGCGACGGCATCAACGATGCCCCGGCGCTGGCCCAGGCCGATATCGGTTTTGCGATGGGGGCAATGGGAACCGATACGGCCATTGAAACCGCCGACGTTGCGATCATGGATGACGACTTGCGCAAGATTCCCCGCTTCATACGCCTGTCGCGGGCCACGCATGGCGTACTGGTGCAGAACATCTGCCTGGCCCTGGGCATCAAGCTGGCCTTTCTGGGCCTGACCGTCGCGGGCCTGGGGACCATGTGGATGGCGGTGTTCGCCGACGTGGGCGCCAGCCTGATCGTGGTGGCCAACAGTCTACGCTTGCTGCGCAAGTAGGTGGTCCGCCAAGCCCGAAGGCATAGGCTTTGAGGCCTTGTTGCGCCATGCGATCCGGAGCCGGCCAGCGTGCGGGACCCTGGCCGGCGTGTGCGTTGGATTATAATGAAAGACTCATTCAATGGGTTTGTGTAGGGTCAGAATGCTTGCACTCGTCGAGGCGAAACGCGCCGGTCTGTTAGGCCGCCAACATTGGCTATCCAATATTGTTGCGGGGCTCATTGTCGGCGTGGTCGCCTTGCCGCTGGCCATGGCCTTCGCGATCGCCTCCGGCGTCAAGCCGGAACAGGGCCTGTATACCGCCATCGTGGCGGGCGTCGCCGTGTCGCTGCTGGGCGGAAGCCGGGTGCAGATCGCGGGCCCCACCGGGGCCTTCATCGTCATTCTATCGGGCATCGTCGCGCAGCATGGCGTCGACGGCCTGCAAATTGCCACTCTTATGGCGGGCATCATCTTGCTGATGTTCGGCGTGGCGCGCATGGGCGCGGTCATCAAGTTCATTCCGGCGCCCGTCATCATCGGCTTCACCGCCGGCATAGGCGTCATCATCTGGGTGGGGCAGTGGAAAGATTTTTTCGGCCTGCCCGCCATTGCCGGAACCCATTTCCACCAGAAACTCTGGTCCCTGCTGCACGTGTTGCCGCAGTTCGATCCGACCACCACCGCTCTTGCGATCATCTCCCTGCTGCTGGTGATCTTCACTTCGCGCATCCCGCGCATGGGGCGCGTTCCGGGGCCGCTAGCCGCCCTTATCGTCGTCACCGGCATACAGGCCGTTTTCAACTTCGACAGTGTGGCGACCATAGGCAGCACTTTTGGCGAGATTCCGCGCGGCTTGCCTTCCCTGACCTGGCCCGAAATCACGCTGACCCGCTGCATTGAGCTTATTGGGCCGGCCTTCGCCATCGCCATGCTGGGCGCCATCGAGTCCCTGTTGTCGGCGGTCGTGGCCGACGGCATGGCGGGCACACGTCATAATTCCAATCAGGAACTGGTGGGGCAGGGCGTGGCCAATATTCTGGCGCCGCTGTTCGGCGGCATCGCCGCGACCGGGGCCATCGCGCGCACCGCCACCAATATCCGCAATGGCGGCAACAGTCCCATTGCAGGGGTGGTGCATGCCTTGTTGCTGATACTGGTGCTGCTGTTCCTGGCGCCGCTGGCGGCCAGCATTCCCCTGGCCACCCTGGCCGCGATATTGTTCATGGTGGCCTGGAACATGAGTGAAATCCGCCACGTGGTCAAGATGGTCCGCCGCGCCCCGCGCGCCGACGTGATCATTCTGCTGGTCACGTTCGGCCTGACGGTATTCGCCGATCTGGTCGTTGCCGTGAACATAGGGGTGGTGCTGGCCATGCTGCATTTCCTGCGCCGGATGGCTGAAAGCGTGGTGGTCCAGCGGCAGGATACGCAATTGCTGCAAAGGGAATTGGAGCACGACGGTCTGGGTTCGCTGCCGTCCGACGTGCTGGTCTATGCGATTGAGGGTCCGTTCTTCTTCGCGGCAGTCGATGCCTTCCAGCGCGTGCTTAGCGATACGCATGCCGATCCAAGAGTACTGGTCATACGCCTGGCGCATGTCCCATTCATGGATGCGACCGGCTTGCAGGTGCTGGAGCAATCGGTGTTCGAGCTGCAGGCGCGCGGCGTCAGGGTGATACTGACCGAGGCGAACGAGCGGGTGCTGGGCAAGCTGCGCAAAATGAGACTGATCGAGAAACTGGGCCCCGGCGGCGTGGCGCAAAGCCTGCCCGAGGCGCTTGCTAGCGCTTGTTCTTGACGATGGGGTTGGCTGTGTCGGCCGCCTTGCCGTAGGCTACGCCGTGATGGGCCAGGTAGTCGCGTATCAATTGGCGAACGACCTGCGAGGGCGTAATGTCCTGGCTTGCGCAAAGACGTTCGAAGGCCTTTTTCTTTTCCGGGTCGATAAGCACGGTAAGTCTTGCGGTCTTGCTTTCCATGGTGCGCGCGATGTCGATGATGATCATCGAATTATAAGCAGATAGTCATGGGCCGGCGCCTGCGCGGCGGCTTGTCCGCTTACGAGCTTAGCGATAGCCACAGGTAGGCGACGGGATTGTCCGCGCATGGGCCGAATCCGCATTCCAGCAACGTCGAGACCATATTGGCCAGCACCAGCAGGAAGAACAGCCACATGACGGCGCCGGCCGTGCGGCTGCAACGGCGCGGATTGGCGTGGTCGGCGCTGCGCCGGTCCAGCATCAGCATGATGGCGCAGTACACAATAAATGCCACGAAGAGCAGCAGCGCCCAGGTATAGAAATGCAGGCCCAGGAAGGGCGAGCCATAGCCGGCGTCGCCGGGAGCGATATGCAGCAGAACCTGCCGGCCCGAAGCGAATGCGCCGGCCAGAGCGGAAATAATGACCATGCCGTAGTGCAAGGGCGATGGTCCGAACCGTATATTAAGCAGCAGCCCGACGCCGACCATGACAAAGGCCAGGCGCTGCAGCAGGCACAAGGGGCAGGGCAGCTCGTTGAACGCGATCTGCCAGACGAAGGCTGTCAGCAAGATGGCGCAAATGCCCGCAAGCGCCAATGTATTCAATGCGCGCGAGAAGCGGAAGGCGTCGTTGTAAAAGTAATTGCTGGCCATGGCTTATAGCGAGAAACCCAGTGGATCGGTCATGTGAACTTGGCACCAGGCCGCAAAAATCACCAAGGTAATGAACCACAGCGACAGGCACATGCGGCGCTGTCCGCGTATGCCAAACCAGACTGTCAGCATGCCGGTAAGAAATGGCAGCATCATGATCATGAGAATAAGTCCCGATACGAGCGTTTACATTTGTAACCGATCTTAGCACAGGGCTTTGGGGCGCTTTCGTCAAACAGCGGCGATTTTTCGAGCCAGCGATTGCTTTAGGCTTTCCGTCAGCGAAGGCGGGTTCCAGCCTGAGCCGCACAACTCGGACAGCGAGACGGCGCTTGTGGATGCATAGCGCCTGTCATTGCCTACCGCTTGCTCGAAATCATTGGCCCGCAATGTGACCATGTCTATATCGACGCTTGCCAGTATCAAGGCGTGCACCAGCACAATCTGGCGGTATTCCCGCAACGGATCCAGGCGATGGCGGCGCCACAGTTGCGCGGTGCCGGCAATCTTGCGGGCCTGGCCGCCCGCGCCCACCGCCAGGTTGTAGCGGCCATCGCAGAAAGACCCCTGGACCGCTTGCGGCTGTGCGGTCACGCCGTGCTCTTGTAGAGCCAGGCCGATCACGCGGCAGATCAGCAGATAAGCCTGGTCGGAATGGTCCAGCGGCTTGCCTTCCACGGCGTAGGCCAGGCTAAGGTTGACGATGCCCGGTCCTTGGGGAACGATGCCGCCGCCCGATTGCCGCAGGGCAACAGGCCAGCCCTGAGCGGCGAAATCCGCGCAGGCCGGAGCGAACCGGGGAAAGGGCTGGTATGTGCGCGGTACGACCAGGCCCTGATCGGATTCCCAGATACAGGCATGCGGGCCATGCGCCGCGGCAAGCCCGATCAGCGACTCATCGTGGCGGGCATCGCGCGCGCCCTCCGTCGCGGGCAACAGCCTAAACACGCGCCGGCTCGAACTCGTCGTCAGTCATGAACATATACCGTATGGCATCGATGAAGCCGAGCACGACGGCCAGCGGCGCAAAGAAATAGAGGATGATCAGAAACACGATGCCCCAGCCTATCTGGCCCAGGTAGAAGCGGTGAGCGCCCAGCCAGCCCAGGAAGACAGCCAGCACGATCGCGATTTTCCGGTGGCTGTGGGGCTTTCTAAGTTCGTCGCCCTTGTTCTTGATGATCCACAGGCTGATGGGTACCGTCAACGCCAGGGCGATCAGTACCTTGCCGGCATGAATGCTCACGTAGCCCTTGATGGCGTAATAAATGTCCGAAAAATTATGGATGACCAGCCCGGTCAGGTGGGATAGCCACGCGAAGGCATCGTAGGCGATGGCTTCGCCAAAAGTCAGCGCAAGCAGGATGACAATGAAAACGACGATGGCCAGTATGATTTTTTGCAGCATGATGAGTCAGGTTCCAGGACAGATATATATGCTTAGTTTAATAAGCTTGGACCGCAAGATTGTCAACAAATGCCACGGCCGTCCTTTTGGTGCCGGCAAGGCGTCAGGTTTTTATCGCCAAGCGCCATAAGGCAGTCGTTTCGGCGCGCCGCGCCGCGTGCAGAGGATCAGACTCATCCATGGCCTTGGGGTGGCGCGCCCGGGTTTCCAGCTTGCCGGCTACACGCAATCCGGCGGCGGCAATCGCGTCGGTCAGGAAATCGGGTCCGCGCAGGCCCAGGTGCTCGGCCAAATCCGACATGATCAGCCAGCCCTCGCCGTTGTGCTCCAGGTGTTGCGCCAGCCCATTCAGATAGCCCAGCAGCATGCGGCTGTCCGGATCGTAGATGGCATGCTCGATCGACGTGGTGGGCCGCGCGGGCAGCCAGGGCGGATTGCAAACGATCAGCGGGCTGCGTCCTTCGGGAAACAGGTCCGCCTGTTCAAGCTGAACGATGTTTTCCAAGCCCAGGCGGCCGATGTTTTCGCTGGCGCAGGCCAGCGCGCGGGCGTCCGTGTCGGTTGCGACGATGCGGCGCACGCCGCGCTGCGCCAGCATGGCGGCGATCACGCCGCTGCCGGTTCCGATGTCGAAGGCCAGTTCCGTCGCGGGCAGCGGGGCTTGGGCCAGCAGGTCCAGGTACTCGCCCCGATTGGGGGAGTACACGCCGTAGTGGACATGTATGGGTTGCGCCAGGCCCGGAATCGCCACGCCTTTCTTGCGCCATTCGTGTGCGCCGATAATGCCCTGCAACGCCCGCAGCGAAAGCAGGAAAGGTTCGCCCGGCAGTTCCATGGCCGCCAGGCAGGCTTCACGCACATCGGGCGCGCGGCGCAGCGCGATCCCGGCGTCGGCGTCCAGTTCGATCAGCAGGCGGTTCAGCAAATCCGTGCGTTGCGATTGTTGCAGCCGGTGCCGGTTGAATACATCCAGTGAGGTTGCAGGCGCGTCGTCCTTGCCGTGCTTCTTTTTCCCGCCGTCCTGCTTCTTATCGATCCGCCGCGCCAGTGCCTGCAAAAGCTGCCGGGCGTTCTGGAAATCGCCGCGCCAGAGCAGGGATGTGCCTTGGCTGATAAGGCGATAGGCGCTGTCCGCGCTTAGCGTGTCGTCGGCGACGACGATGCGGCGCGCCGGGGCGCCTTGCAGCCCGGACGGCCACCATGCCTTGCGGGACTCATCGTTTTCGGTCCAGCATGCATGGGACGGCGCGCGGTTGGAGGGTAGGGCGGGCATAAGATAGATGCAAGAGGGAATGCCGCCATTGTAAAGACTATTGCGCGGCGGTCCGGAGTGAGCCGGCCTTATCCGGATAGTTCGCCATCTTTCTGCACCAGATAGATCAGCACCAGCATAAGCGTGCAAAGAAAGCGGAAAGCGCTGGGTACGCCGTTCCAGGTTTCGGACATCCACATGCCGAACCATTCGCCGCCTATCGACATGAAGCCCGCCTGCCATGTCAGGAAGCCCAGCGTCAGGCCCGCTATGGCCGGATTTTTACTGCGATGAAAGTCGCCGGCGCCAGCCCTTCTGGCCCGAAACAGCGCGATGGCGCCCAGCCAGCAAAGCACGGCGGTGGCGGTTTCAAGAAGGATGATGGCGGCGTAGGCCGCATGCTGCAGCCATGGCGTGTGGATGGCGCGATAGCGGATGGCCGAATCGGGAAAAATGGTATCCATGGCCAGCACGTGCTGCACGAATGGCAGGTTGGCGCCGTAGTCGGTGATATTGCCAAGGGCCACCAGGCTGGCGAACAAGGCCATGGCCGCGACGCACGCGATTTTGGACAGGCGCTGGATCATGGACGGACCTTTCTATTTTTATTGGCTTTGCTGGCGGACTAGTCCGTGCAGGCTTGCCGCACGGCGTGTTCCCAGTTGGCCATCAGTTCTTCAGCCCGGCCGGCCGGCAGTTGCGGCGTGAACCTGCGCTCCACTTGCCATAGGGCCGACAATTCCGCCTGGTCCCTGTAGATCCCGCTGGTCAGGCCGGCCAGGTAGGCGGCGCCCAGCGCCGTGGTTTCCACCATGGTGGGCCGGACCACCGGTATGCCCAGCAAGTCGGCCTGGAACTGCATGAGCAGGTCGTTCACGCAGGCGCCGCCATCCACCCGCAGTTCGGCCAGCGGCTTGGCGCCCGCCGCCACGGCGTCCCGGCTCATGGCCTGAAGCAGCGCGGCGCTTTGGTAGGCGATGCTGTCCAGCGCGGCGCGGGCGATATGCGCCATCGTACTGCCCCGGGTCAGGCCGGTTATCGTGCCGCGGGCATCGGGCTTCCAGTAGGGGGCGCCCAGACCGGTAAAGGCCGGTACCAGCATGACTCCGCCGGAATCCGGAACGCTTTGCGCCAGCGCCTCGATTTCGCTGCTTTTCTTGAAGGCATTCAGGCCGTCGCGCATCCATTGCACCACGGCGCCGGCCACGAAGACGCTGCCTTCCATGGCGTACTCGGTTTGCGGACCGGTTTGCGCCGCGCTGGTGGTTACCAGTCCATTTTTGGAAATTCGGAATTTGGTGCCGGTATGCATCAGCATGAAGCAGCCGGTGCCGTAGGTGTTCTTCGCCATGCCTTCCGTAAAGCAGGCCTGGCCGAACAAGGCGCTTTGCTGATCCCCCGCGACGCCGCAGATGGGAATCGCATGGCCGAGAAGCTCGGCCTGCACGGCTCCGAACTCGGCGCTGGACGGCAGCACGGCCGGCATCATGGCGGGGTTGACGTCCAGCGCCTGCATCAGTTCGGCGTCCCATTCATTGCTGTGCACATTGAACAGCATGGTGCGCGAGGCGTTGCTGACATCGGTCACGTGTTTTTGACCGCCCGTCAGTTGCCAGATCAGCCAGCTGTCGACGGTGCCGAAGGCCAGTTCGCCTTTCTTGGCCTGTTCGCGCGCCTGCGGCACGTGATCCAGTATCCATTTGAGCTTGGTGGCCGAGAAGTAGGCATCGATGCGCAAGCCGGTCTTGTCCTGGATGATGCTTTCCAGTCCCTTGGCGCGCAGTTCCGCGCAGGTGGGCTCCGCGCGGCGATCCTGCCAGACGATGGCGTTGTGTATGGGCTTGCCCGTTTTGCGGTTCCAGACCACTGTGGTTTCACGCTGGTTGGTGATGCCCAGGGCATGGATATCGGCGGCGCGCAGGCCCGCCTTGGCAATGGCTTCCCGCGCCGTTGCAAGCTGGGTTTGCCATATTTCGACCGGATCATGCTCGACCCAGCCCGATTCGGGATAGATCTGCGTGAGCTCCTTTTGGGCCAGCGCGACGATATTTCCTTCTTTGTCGAAGACGATGCTGCGCGTACTGGAAGTTCCTTGGTCGAGGGCAAGTATATAGGTCATGGCGGCGGTCGGGTTAAAGGTTGGCTTGCAGTGTAAGGGCAGGCCCGCCGGGCTACAAGGCTTCCCGGGCGGCTACATCGCACTGCACTTGAGCGTGCGACAGCAGATCGGGAAAAGGGTCGGGCGGCGGCGCGTCGGTGAACAGGCGGTCGATCTGGCTAAGCTGCGCCACCCGAACCATGGCGGGACGATTGAACTTACTGACATCCGTGGCCAGCCAGACCTCGCGCGCATGCGAAATAATGGCCTGCGACACTTTGACTTCGCGGTAGTCGTAGTCGCGCAGCGAGCCGTCGGACTCGATGCCCGAGATGCCGATCAGCGCGATATCGACCTTGAACTGCCGAATGAAATCCACCGTGGCCTCGCCCACTATGCCGTGGTCGCGGGGACGCACCACGCCGCCCGCGACGATGACCTCGCAATTCTGGTTGCGGCTCAGGATGGCCGCCACGTTGATGTTGTTGGTGATGACACGCAAGCCTGTATGGTGCAGCAGCGCCTTGGCGATGGCTTCGGTGGTGGTGCCTATGTTTATCAGCAGCGAACAATCATTGGGCACGGCCCGTGCCACCGCCAGGGCAATGCGCCGCTTGCCTTCGGCGTGCAGGTTTTCGCGCTGGTGGTGCGCAATATTCTCGATGGTGGAGTTGGGCACGCGAACTCCGCCATGGAAGCGCGCCAGCAGGCCGGCTTCCGACAGCCGCTGAAGGTCGCGCCGCACCGTCTGCACCGTGACATCCAGATGGGTGGCCAGTTCGTCTACGGTGCTGGAACTGCGTTCGCGAACATGCTGCAGGAGCTTGAGCTGGCGTGGGTTCGGATTCATGCTTTTTATTGCAAATATGACAAAAGAGAATTTACATCGAAAGAAAAGGAATCGATCCTAGGGTTTTCATCAAGGGAATTCCTATACAAAACGAACAATAATGCGCAGAATAGAACAAAATCAGCGAGACACACCATGCAGTTGAGGCTGGAGAGCATCGGCAAGAAGGTGGGAAGCGAGGACTGGCTCTACGACATGAGCCTGAGTCCGCAGCCGGGCGCGGTAACGGTATTGCTGGGCGCCACCCGCGCCGGCAAGACCAGCCTCATGCGCATCATGGCCGGCCTGGACGCGCCCAGCAGCGGCAAGGTGCTGGTCGACGAACGCGATGTCACGGGCCAGTCGGTGCGCCGGCGCAACGTGGCCATGGTCTATCAGCAATTCATCAATTATCCGTCGCTGACCGTGGCGCAAAACATCGCTGCGCCCATGAAGCTGCGCGGCGATAAAAACGTGGACGAACACGTGCGCGCCCTGGCCGACAAGCTGCATATCGGCATGTTCCTGGATCGTCTTCCCGCCGAGCTTTCGGGTGGGCAGCAGCAGCGCGTCGCCTTGGCGCGCGCCTTGGCCAAGAAGGCCCCCCTGATGCTGCTGGACGAACCCTTGGTCAATCTGGACTACAAGCTTCGAGAAGAGTTGCGCGAGGAACTGGGCCAGGTGTTCAGCGCCGGCGATGCCACTGTGGTCTATGCCACGACCGAACCCGGCGAAGCGCTGCTGTTGGGCGGCTACACCGCGGTGCTCGACAAGGGCGAGCTGCTGCAGTACGGTCCCACGGCTCAGGTTTTCCAGCGACCCCGCTCCTTGCGGGTGGCCCGCGCCTTCAGCGATCCGCCCATGAATTTCTTCCAGGCCTTTCGCGTTCCCGGAGGCGTGCAACTGCCCCGGTCGGCCTTATTGCCCATGACGCTGCCTGATGCGGCTGCCGCCGCGGAGCAGAGCGTTACCGTCGGCCTGCGCGCCAGCGCCTTGCGCCTGCGGGAACGGGACGGCGATCTGTCTCTGCATGGCAAGGTGCTGCTGGCCGAAATATCCGGCTCGGACACCTTCGTGCATTTAAGCAGCGATATCGGCGACCTCGTGGCCCAGGTCGCCGGCGTGCATCACTTCACTCTGGGCGCGGCGCAAGCCATGTATTTTGCGCCGTCGGCCGTATACGTCTTCGACGCGGCCGGCGACCTCTTGCTGGCCCCCTCCAGCGCAAGGAGATCATAGTGGCCCGTATCGACCTGGATCTGTCGCACGCCTATAAAGCCAAGCCTCAAACCGAAGAGGACTACGCACTCCTGCCCCTGAAAATGACCTTCCAGGATGGCGGCGCCTATGCCTTGCTGGGGCCTTCGGGCTGCGGCAAGACCACGATGCTGAATATTATTTCCGGCCTGCTCACGCCTTCGCAGGGGACCGTATTTTTCGATGGCGTCGATAAAACCGCCGCCACCCCGCAAGAGCGCAATATTGCGCAGGTATTCCAGTTTCCCGTCATCTACGACACCATGACGGTCGGCGAAAACCTGGCGTTTCCGCTGCGCAACCGCAAAGTGCCGTCCGCCCGGATCAAGGAGCGCGTGGGCCAGATAGCGGAAATGCTGGAAATGAGCCATCAGCTGAATCAGCGCGCCGCCGGCCTGTCGGCCGATGCCAAACAGAAAATTTCCTTGGGCAGGGGGCTGGTGCGCGACGATGTTTCCGCCGTGCTGTTCGACGAGCCGCTTACCGTTATCGACCCGCATCTGAAGTGGCAGCTGCGCCGCAAGCTCAAGCAGATCCACCACGAGCTCAGGCTTACCCTGATCTACGTCACGCACGACCAGGTCGAGGCGCTGACCTTTGCCGAGCGCATCATGGTCATGTCGCGCGGCCGCATCGTCCAGGAAGGCACGCCGGAAGAATTGTTCGAGCGTCCCACCCATACCTTCGTCGGTCATTTCATCGGTTCGCCGGGCATGAACCTGTTGCCGCTGTCCGCCGCGGGCGGCCGTATCCTGGTGGGCGGGCAGGCGGTGCAGCCTCCGCCGGACTTGGCGATACCCGAAGGCGAATTCACCTTGGGCATACGCCCCGAATACACCTATGTGGCCGATCCGCGCGGCCCGGGCACGGTGCGGGCGCAGGTCGAGAAGGTGCAGAACATAGGTACCGGCCAGTTGCTTACCGCGCGTGTGGGACCGCATCAGTTGCGCGCCCGCCTGGGGCTGGAACAGGAGCTTCCGGAACCGGGCGCCGCCGTCGGCCTTGCATTGCTTGGCCGGCACTCCTGCCTGTACAAGAACGAGGAGCTTATCGCATGAGTCAATACGTGAAGCCGGTCAATCAAAAGGCCTGGTGGCTGATTCTGCCCGTATGTATTTGCGTGGCGTTCTCGGCCGTGATTCCCCTGATGACCGTGGTCAATTATTCGGTGCAGGATGTCATCTCGCCGACGCGCGCGGTGTTCGTGGGCACGGAATGGTTCAGCGCCGTCATGCGCGATGAGGAACTGCATTCGGCCTTGCTGCGTCAACTGGTATTTTCGCTGTCCGTCCTGGCCATCGAGATCCCGCTGGGTGTGCTGCTGGCCTTGTCCATGCCGTCCTCCGGCTGGAAATCATCGGCCGTGCTGGTGATGGTGGCGCTCTCGCTGCTGATTCCCTGGAACGTCGTGGGCACCATCTGGCAGATATTCGGGCGCACGGATATCGGCCTTATGGGTCGGGTCTTGTATATGCTGGACATCGACTACAGCTACGCCAGCAATCCCACCCAGGCCTGGCTGACGGTGTTGCTGATGGACGTATGGCATTGGACGCCGCTGGTGGCCTTGCTGGCGTTTGCTGGCTTGCGCTCCATTCCCGATGCGTATTATCAGGCGGCCAGCATAGACGGGGCCAGCCGGTTCGCGGTGTTCCGCTACATCCAGCTGCCCAAGATGCGCGGCGTGTTGATGATAGCCGTGCTGTTGCGTTTCATGGACAGCTTCATGATCTATACCGAGCCCTTCGTGCTGACGGGCGGCGGGCCGGGCGATGCCACGACTTTCCTTAGCCAGTACCTGACGCAGAAAGCGGTGGGGCAGTTCGACCTGGGGCCCGCCGCCGCGTTTTCGCTGATCTACTTCCTGATCATCCTGCTGTTCTGCTTTATTTTGTACAACTGGATGCTAAGGGTGGGCACCCAGGACAAGGAGGCCGGCCATGAATAGGAAAAAGCCATTCCGGGTACGCACGCTGTTCCTGATCCTGTACCTGCTTTTCGCCATGCTGCCCATCTATTGGATGGTCAACATGAGCTTCAAGACCAATTCGGGCATCCTGTCCAGCTTTGCGCTGCTGCCGCAAGAGTTCACCTGGGACAACTATATAACCATCTTCACCGACCGGTCCTGGTACAGCGGCTATATCAATAGCTTGATCTATGTGGCCCTGAATACGGTAATTTCCCTGACGGTGGCCCTGCCGGCCGCCTATGCATTCTCGCGCTACCAGTTCCTGGGCGACAAGCATGTGTTTTTCTGGCTGCTGACCAACCGCATGACGCCGCCCGCCGTGTTCCTGCTGCCATTCTTCCAGCTGTATTCGACCCTGGGCCTGATGGACACCTACTGGGCGGTCGCCCTGGCGCACCTGGTGTTCAACGTACCGCTGGCGGTCTGGATACTGGAAGGCTTCATGAGCGGCATTCCGCGTGAAATCGACGAGACCGCCTATATAGACGGCTACAGTTTCCCGCGCTTCTTCCTGACCATCTTCCTGCCCCTCATCAAGTCGGGTGTGGGCGTTGCGGCTTTCTTTTGCTTTATGTTCAGCTGGGTGGAACTGCTGCTGGCGCGCACGCTGACCAGCGTGAACGCCAAGCCCATCGTCGCCACCATGACGCGCACAGTATCGGCATCGGGCATGGACTGGGCGACGCTGGCCGCGGCCGGAACGCTGACCATCATTCCGGGCGCCATCGTCATCTGGTTTGTACGCCATTACATTGCAAAGGGATTTGCAATGGGCCGCGTGTAAAGGAGAGCCGCCATGTTCGACTGGATGGTATGGACCTTGCCCACCGCCGTGTTCTTCATTTGCATAGGCCTGATGCTGGCGGCCATGACGGTGTGGGAACTTAAATCGCCCACTACGCTGCGCAAGGGTTTTCTGCCCATTGCCACCACGCGGGGCGATCGCCTGTTCATCGGCCTGCTGGTGGCCGCCTATATCAACCTGGGCTTCCTGGGACTGGCCGGCGGCATGGCCGGCTGGTTCGGCATGGAGCAGGAACCCAGTGTCTGGATAAGTTTCGTCGTATCCATGCTGGTCCTGGCGCTGATTCTGCGCAAGGGCTGAATGCTGATGCCGCGTGATTTGACCTTTCCCCGGATCAACGCGGCAGGACGGGAAAACGGGGACATGTTCTACCGAGGAGACCACCATGTTATTTCGTCGCACAGCCTTGGCGTTTGCCATAACCTGCGCCTTGTCCGGCCAGGCATACGCCGGCGTAGCCGAAGCCCAGAAATGGATAGACAACGAATTCCAGCCATCCACCTTGAGCAAGGACCAACAACTGGCTGAAATGAAATGGTTCATCGAAGCCGCCAACAAACTCAAGGAGCAGGGTGTAAACGAAGTGTCGGTGGTATCGGAAACCATCACCACGCATGAATATGAGTCCAAGACCCTGGCCAAGGCCTTTGCCGAAATCACCGGCATCACCGTGCACCATGATCTTATCCAGGAAGGCGACGTGGTCGAGAAGCTGCAGACGTCCATGCAGTCGGGCCGGTCCATCTATGATGGCTGGATTTCCGATTCCGACCTGATCGGCACCCACTACCGCTACGGCGAAATGCTGTCCCTGACCGACTACATGAATGGCGACGGCAAGCAATGGACCAACCCCACGCTGGACGTCAAGGACTTCATCGGCACCTCGTTCACCACGGCGCCCGACGGCAAGATGTATCAGTTGCCTGACCAGCAGTTCGCCAACCTGTACTGGTTCCGCGCCGATTTGTTCGCACGGCAAGATCTTAAAGACAAGTTCAAGGCCAAGTACGGCTACGAGCTGGGCGTGCCGGTCAATTGGACCGCCTACGAGGACATCGCCAATTTCTTCACCAACGATGTCAAGACTGTGGACGGCAAGCCCATCTATGGCCACATGGACTACGGCAAGAAGGATCCTTCGCTGGGATGGCGCTTTACCGACGCCTGGCTGTCCATGGCGGGCACCGCCGACAAGGGAACGCCCAACGGCATGCCGGTGGACGAATGGGGCATACGGGTTGCCGACGATAAATGCACCCCCGTGGGCGCATCGGTTTCGCGCGGCGGCGCAACCAATTCCCCGGCCGCGGTCTACGCCCTGACCAAATACATAGACTGGATGAAAAAATATGCGCCCAAGCAAGCGCAAGGCATGACGTTCAGCGAATCGGGTCCGGTTCCCGCGCAGGGGCATATCGCCCAGCAGATATTCTGGTACACGGCCTTTACCGCCGACATGACCAAGAAAGGCCTGCCCGTGGTCAACGACGACGGCACGCCCAAGTGGCGCATGGCGCCGGCGCCGCACGGTCCTTACTGGAAGGACGGCATGCAGAACGGCTACCAGGACGTTGGCTCATGGAGCTTCTTCAAGAATCACGATCCCAAGAAAGTGGCGGCCGCCTGGCTGTATGCGCAGTTCGTTACGTCCAAGACGGCGTCGCTTAAAAAATCCATTGTCGGCCTGACCTTCATTCGCGACAGCGACATACACAGCGATTACTTTACCAAGAACGCCAATAAGTACGGCGGCCTGATCGAGTTCTATCGCAGCCCAGCCCGCGTCGCCTGGACGCCCACCGGCACCAACGTGCCCGACTATCCCAAGCTGGCACAGTTGTGGTGGAAGAACGTCGCCACGGCGATCACCGCCGAGAAAACGCCTCAGCAGGCCATGGACAACCTGGCGACTGAAATGGACGCCGTCATGGCGCGCCTGGAACGCGCCGGCATGAGCCACTGCGCGCCCAAGCTCAATCCCAAGAGCGATCCTTCCAAGTGGCTCAGCGACAAACAGGCCCCCTGGAAAAAGCTGGCCAACGAAAACCCCAAGGGTGAAACCGTGGCCTACGAGGCGCTGTTGAACGCCTGGAAGGAGGGAAGGGTGCGTTAAAAGCCTGGCAGGCCAGTTAGCGAAAGGCCGTGTGCGCAAATCCCGGCACACGGCCTTTCGCTTGGGTCCGGTCCGGTGTTCTACACTTACGCTGCTTCAATTTTCTGGCTGTTTTTTATGACCTCATTTGTATCTCCCCAGGCGACCGATAGGCCGCAGCTTTTCAAGACGCTGGCCGGTCTGGGCCAGGTGGATCTGGCTATCATCGGCGGCGGCGCGACCGGCCTGGGTGTGGCGCTGGATGCCGCGCTGCGCGGCCTGTCGGTGGTTTTGCTGGAATCGCACGATTTCGCCAAGGGTACGTCTTCGCGTGCGACCAAGCTGGTGCACGGCGGGGTGCGTTACCTGGCGCAGGGCAATATCGCCCTGGTGCGCGAAGCGCTGCACGAGCGCTCGACCCTGCTGCACAATGCTCCTCATTTGGCGCGGCCCCTGCCTTTCGTCATGCCGGGCTACAAATGCTGGGAAACGCCTTTTTACGGTACGGGCCTGAAAATTTATGACGCACTGGCTGGCAAGGCGGGCCTGGGTTCCACCGAATTTCTTAATTCGCGGCAGACGCAAGCCTGCATTCCGGGCGTCAGGGCGCAAGGCCTGAAAGGCGGCGTCAAATATTGGGATGGCCAGTTCGATGACGCCCGCCTGGCGCTGGCGCTGGCCCGCACAGCGGCCTCGCAGGGCGCCTTGCTGATCAATTACTGTCCCGTCATTGAGCTGATCCATGAGCTGGGCCGGGTGGCCGGCCTGCAATGCCGGGATGCCGAAACAGGCCAGGTCCATACCTTGCGGGCGCGCTGCGTCATCAATGCCAGCGGCGTCTGGGTCGATGAAATCCGCCACATGGATGGTTTGGCCACCGGACGGGACACCCAGCCCATGGTAGCTCCCAGCCAGGGCGTCCATCTGGTGGTGGATAAGGAATTCTTTCCAGGCAACCATGCCTTGCTGGTCCCCAAGACGCAAGATGGCCGGGTGCTGTTTGCAGTGCCCTGGCTGGGCAAGGTCATCCTGGGCACCACCGATACGCCGCGCCACGACCTATCGCGCGAGCCGCTCGCGTTCGCCGAGGAAGTCGAATTCATTCTTGGCGAGGCCGCCAAATATCTGGTTCGTCCCCCATCGCGGTCGGACGTCAAAAGCATATGGGTGGGGCTGCGTCCTTTGGTGCGGCCGCCTCAGAACGAAGGCGACAACACCAAGAAAATCAGCCGCGAGCATACGGTATTGGTCAGCCCCAGCGGTTTGGTGACTGTAACCGGCGGGAAATGGACCACATACAGGGCGATGGCGGAAGATGTGCTCGACAAATGCATGGAAAGCGCGCTGCTGGAGCGCTTGCCGCCCTCTGAAACCGGTGACTTCAAGCTGGTGGGCGCGCCGGCGGCGGGCCAGGGCAGAACCAGCCTGACGGGAGCGCCCGGGCTGGACGCCTACGGCACCGAGGCCGAATGGCTGGCCGGCTTGCCCGGAGCGCAAGTCGAACTGGCCCCGGGCCTAACAGAGGCGATGCTGCGTTTTGCGGCGCGCAACGAATATGCCCGAACGGTGGAAGACGTGCTGGCCCGGCGTTCCCGCCTGTTGTTCCTGGATGCGCGCTTGGCGCAAGAGCTGGCGCCGGCCGTGGCCGGCATCCTGCGCGAGGAAACCGGCGTGGACCCCCGTTTGGACGAGTTCCTGGCGTTGGCCGAGCAATACCAACGGCTGCCCGCTTAGCGGATCGGACATCAGGCATGCTTGCATGTCCGGTCCCGTTGGGATTTTTCGCGTCATTGGCGTTTCAGGGATAGCGACGGTCAAGACCCGAACAGGGTGCGCGCCGATTCGAATCGCTTGGCGAAGTAGGGGTTGTCCAGCGAATCGACCCGCACTCGTCCGCCCGTCGAAGGCGCGTTAACGAATTTCGCATCGCCTATATATATACCCATATGGGAAAAAGGCCGATTCAGCGTGTTGAAAAAGACGAAATCGCCCGCCTTCAACTGGCTGCGCGAAATGGGACGGCTTAGCCCCGCAATTTCAGCGGTGTTATGGGGAAGCGGCTGGCTGGCCGCCTGATCGAATACATAGGCCACCAGGCCGCTGCAATCGAAGCCGGCATCCGGGTGCGAGCCGCCGTAGCGGTAGTCCGATTCCAGCAGGCCCATGGCGGTCAACACGACTTCGCTGCGCTGCCCGGGCGCCAAGACTATTGCCGGGCCGCGGGGAGCGTGGATGCCCGGCGATGCGGAGCCGCCAGGCCTTGGTCCGGCGCAGCCGGCCAGCAGCAGTAGTCCTGTTGCAATGAACAGCAAGCATGATAAGCGGCGAGTAGGCATGGGAATCAGCATAAAGGCTTCAATTTTTGGATACAAGCGTATGCGTAGCGTTGTTTTTTTACAGGAGAATGTAACTTATCCCTGATATTTGGCGGAATATTGTGTAACTCCGACAGCGCTGTCATGTAAATTTCTTTAAATATTTGATACTATGCCTATGTCATTTATACAAAATGTGCATGGTCGTAAGCGTTTCGATGGTTTTTTTGTAAATTACCGGCTTAAACTGATTGAATACTTGCTCCAGATACACTAATTAGGTTTTGTTAACCCATTAACATTTGCTAGCATCTTAAAAAACCTTCGGTTTCTGCGTAAGCCTGTTTCGGTTTTCAATAAGGAGGGCACAATGCCCGTCACGGATAATTCGTTATTAAGCGACATTCAAGAAGTCAATTTATCGTACTTGATGCTGGCTCAGCGTATGTTGCGCGAAAATTATGCCGCCGGCATGTTTCGCCTGGGTTTCGATACCGATGTTGCGGATATTGTCATGCGCTTGTCGCCTGCTCAATTGGTCAAGCTGGCCGGTTCCAGTTCCCTGATCTGCAAGTTCCGCCTGAACGATTACGACTTGCTGTCTTCGCTGACGCAGGATGTGCTTGGCGGTGTGCTGCAAAAAGCCCATTCCACCATACTTCTTTCCCAGCAGGCCAGCGAACAGCCCGTGTAAGCGGCTGTACGCATCAACAATAATCATTATGGCAACAAAAAGCGTCGCCAGGGAAGCGGAAGAAATTCTCCTGGCCACCGAAATGATCCAGCTGGGCGCCCGTTTGCAGGTATTGCAAGCCGAGACCAGCCTTAGCTATGACCGTCTGGCCCGGCTGTACCGCGAGGTCAAGGGTTGCTCGCCGCCCAAGGGCATGCTGCCTTTCTCGGTCGACTGGTTCATGACGTGGCTGCCCAATATCCATTCCAGCGTGTTTTATAGCGTGTACCAATACATGGATGCGCATACGCCCGCCAAGAAGGCGAAGGCGCTGGTCGAAGCCTATAAGCTATATATGGAGCAATCGTCCACGGGCCGCCCCGCCGATTCCACCGAAGAGCCTGTGCTCAGCTTTACGCGCGCCTGGATGCTGGTCCGATTTTTTGACAGCAATATGGTGCAGCTGTCGCACTGCACCCGCTGCAAGGGCGGATTTGTGGCCCATGCCCACGATCCTCAGAACGATTTCGTCTGCGCCATCTGCCGCCCGCCGCCCAGGGCCGGAAAGACGCGCAGCAAGGCTGCGGCCGCGCACCCCGTCGAAGTTTTGCGCTCCGCCCGCAAGGCCGCCGGCAAGATAAGCCCGGTGTCGGGTTGACGGCCGTAATGGCCGATGCCATATAAACGATCGATCCGCCCCGGGGTTCCGAGGCGGTTTTTTTTGCCCAGAGCGGGGATTTAGGCTCAAAAACACCCTTTGAAAGGCGCTTTTGCGGCAGCCAAAAAAAGGGATCATATGCAACATGTGTTTACTGAAGGCGTATCCGTGTTTATTTTCGTTGGGTTCCTGATCGTTTTCTTCTCGGTATTCGGAAGCTATGTCGGCTTGGGCGGACATCTGGGCGCCCTGTACCAGCCTTTCGAATTCGTCCTGATCGCCGGAGCCGCGCTGGGTGCCTACATTGCTTCGAGCAGCGGAAAATCCGTCAAGCTGCTGTTCGAATCGCTGCCCCTCATCGTCCGCAAGAGCCCTTACAGCAAAGAACTGTACATGGAGCTGATGGCGCTTCTGTATGTGTTGCTGAACAAGGCCCGCCGCGATGGCCTGATGTCCATTGAATCGGACATCGAAGAACCCGAAACCAGTCCCATCTTCACCGAATACCCGCGCATCCTGCGCGACGAAAAGCTGATGGAGTTCATCACCGACTACCTGCGCCTGATGGTCAGCGGCAACATGAGCTCTTACGAAATCGAAACCCTGATGGATCAGGAAATCGAAGCGCATCACCAGGAACGCAACGTTCCCGCCAATGCTCTGCACTCCGTGGCCGACGCCTTGCCGGCGTTCGGGATTGTCGCGGCCGTGCTGGGCGTGATCAAGGCCCTGGCTTCGGTCGACCAGCCGCCCGCCGTCCTGGCCGATCTGATTTCCAAGGCCATGGTCGGAACCTTTCTGGGGGTGTTGCTGGCCTACGGCTTCGTCGCCCCTCTGGCCGCCTCGATAGAACGCCGTTCCGTTGCGTCGTCCAAGGTGCTGGAGTGCATCAAGGTTACCTTGCTGGCCAGCATGAACGGATATCCGCCGCAACTGGCGGTGGAATTCGGCCGCAAGGTTCTGTATTCCTACGTCAGGCCGTCTTTCATGGAACTGGAAGACCACGTCCGGCAAACCCGTGCGCCCGCCCGCAAGGCGTAACGAGCTGTCATGAAGAAACCCCAGCCGCGGATAGTTATCCGGCGCAAGCGCAGCATGGCGGAAGCCAAGCACAATTCCAGCTGGAAGATCGCCTATGCCGATTTCATGACGGCCATGATGGCCTTCTTCCTGGTCATGTGGCTGCTTTCGCTTGTTCCGCAAAAAGACTTGCAGGCGATTGCCGAGTATTTCCGCATGCCGCTCATGACCGCCGTCACGGGCGGGCCCAAGAATGAAAGCGGCAGCAGCGTGATACCCGCCGGGGCGTCCAGCGTAATCCCCAACCCCAGCCCCATCCCTTCGCGCGGCGATGTCCATACCGAGGGCGACCTGCGCGACGTGCAACGCCTGGAAAGCCTGAAGACCGAGCTCGAGGATCTGATCAAGACCGATCCCGTGCTGCAGCAGTTCAGCCCCCAGTTGCTATTGGACATGACTCCGGACGGCTTGCGGGTTCAGATCATCGATAAGCAGAATCGTCCCATGTTCGCGACCGGCAGCGCCCAGGTCCAGTCCTATATGCGCGATATCCTGCGCCAATTGGGTCCGGTCTTCAACAAGCTGCCCAACAGCATCAGCATTGCCGGCCATACCGACTCGATCCAGTACGCCACCGGAGAGCGCGAGTACAGCAATTGGGAGCTTTCCGCCGATCGGGCCAATGCGGCCCGCAAGGAATTGGTGGCCGGCGGGATGGACGAGACCAAGATCAAACGTATATTGGGCCTGGCCGCATCGGTCAGCCTGATTAAAGATAATCCGGCGGCAGCCGTTAATCGACGTATCAGTATTGTTGTGTTGAACAGTCGTGCCGAACGCCGCATTGACGAGCAGAATGCATCCGCAGCCTCGGCCGCCAGCCTGAGAGACCTGCTGGAGCCCGCGCCCGCGCTGATCCCCCGAGGGGCCATGCCGGGTCTGCCCGATTTGCTGGACCTGCCCGTCAAGCCGCTATCGCCTAGCGGGCAATAGGCAGCCGCGTTTCCTGACCGAAGCGCGGCTGGCGCTCTTGTTGCCGGCCGGTTTATGGGGTTCGCGGGGCGGCGGGCTGGCATGGTTGCCGACAACAAGTCATCATAAGGCAGACCGGAATTGAGGAAGGCGAATGACAGAGCTCTACAGTAAAAGGAAGCAATCATGAGTGCGGGCGTGGACCTGAGCCAGTTTTTCGAAACGTTCTTTGACGAGGCCGACGAGTTGTTGGCCGATATGGAGCAATTGCTGCTCGGGCTGGATCTGGACTATCCCGATACCGATCAACTCAACGCCATTTTCCGGGCAGCCCATTCCATCAAAGGAGGGGCGGGCACGTTCGGCTGTTTCGGCCACCTGGCCGAAACCACGCACCTGCTGGAAAACCTGCTGGACAATATCCGCAGGGGCGAAATGCCTCTGCGCAAGGACATGATCGATTTATTCTTGGAAACCAAAGATGTGTTGACAGAGCAAGTGGCGGCATACCGTAACTCTCAAGAGCCCGATGTGGGGGCATACGAGCGCATTTGCGCCCAATTGCGCGAATTGGCCTTGGAGCAGCAGGGTGAGCCGGCCGCGCCGGCTCCAGTGGTCCAGTCCGCTCCGGTTCCCGTGGCGGCTCCGGCAGCCATGACGGCTCCTGCTGTCGCAGCCCTTCCCGCCGGGGACGCGAGCCTGCCGCTGCGCGTGCGGGTGATCCGCCTGGCCGCCAAAGACATGGAAGCCCTGGCCGCCGAAATGGCCTTGTTGGGCGATGTTCTGCATCAGGAAAAGACAGCCGACACATTGACCATCTGGTTGAGTACCACCGCCAGCGCGGGCGATCTTGAAGCGGTATGCGGATTCATCGTCAACGATGACCAGATCAGCATCGCCCGCGAAGCCGCGCCTGCGCCGCAAGCGCCGGCCACCCCGCCCGCGCCGCCACCCGTCCAGGCTGCAGCGCAAGCGACTCAACAGGCTGTTGCACCGGCTGCTGAAAGCCCGGCATCCGCGGCTCCAGCGGCAAAACCGCCGGTTTCAGCGAATGCGCCCGCTGCGCACCCCGCCAAGCCCGAAAAAGCATCCGCCGCCGGCTCATCCAATAGCAGCACCATACGCGTGGGTGTCGAGAAGGTCGACCAGATCATCAATCTGGTCGGCGAACTGGTCATTACCCAGGCCATGCTGGTGCAGACCGCCTCCACGCTGGATCCGGTCGTACATGACCGCCTGCTCAACGGCATCGAGCAACTGGAACGCAATGCGCGCGACCTGCAGGAAGCGGTCATGTCCATCCGAATGATGCCCATGGATTACGTATTCAGCCGCTTTCCGCGCGTGGTGCGCGAAAACGCCGCCAAGATGGGCAAGCAGATCAAGCTGACCACATACGGTCAGGCCACCGAGCTGGATAAAAGCCTTATCGAGCGCATCATCGATCCGTTGACCCATCTGGTGCGCAACAGTATCGATCACGGCATCGAGCTGCCTGAAGTGCGAGTCGCCGCGGGCAAAAGCCCCGAAGGCAACATGACACTGTCGGCTCAGCATCATGGCGGGCAAATCGTCATCGAAGTCGCCGACGACGGCGCCGGCCTCAGTCGCGAGCGCATTCTCAAGAAAGCCATGGCGCAAGGCATGGCGGTCACCGAAAACACGCCCGACGAAGAGCTCTGGCAGCTTATTTTCGCGCCCGGTTTCTCCACGGCGGAAAAGGTCACCGATATTTCCGGGCGCGGCGTTGGCATGGATGTCGTCCGGCGTAATATCCAGGGCATGGGCGGACACATACAATTGTCTTCGCGCCCCGGCCAGGGCACCATCACGCGCATCGTGCTGCCCCTGACTCTGGCCATCCTGGATGGCATGTCGGTAAAAGTGGGCGAAGAAACCTTCATTCTGCCGCTCAGCCATGTCACCGAGTCCATGCAGCCCTCGCCCGACCAGATACGCAGTATCTCCGAGTCCGAGCATGTGCTGCACGTACGCGGCGAATACCTTCCCATGGTCGCCCTGCACAATGTCTTTGCGGTCAAGGGAGCGGAAACCGACATCACGCGCGCGATCGCGGTGGTGCTGCAGGCCGAGGACGTGCGCTTCGCCCTGCTGGTCGACCATCTGATAGGACAGCACCAGGTTGTCGTCAAGAACCTGGAATCCAATTATCGAAAAATACCGGGTGTATCCGCTGCCACCATCCTGGGTGACGGCAGCGTAGCGCTGATTGTCGACGTATTCGCGCTGATGCGCGTCACGCGCGATAAAACGACGATATAACGCCTCTTTAAAGTTTCGGAGAAAGCAATGTTCAACAAATTCGAATCCAATGCCCAGCAGGTCGACACCACGGGTCAGGAATTCCTGGTATTCACGCTGGCGGCGCAAGAGTACGGAATCGACATTTTGAAAGTCCAGGAAATCCGCGGCTACGACAGCCAGAGCGTTACGCGGATCGCCAACGTGCCCTCGTTCGTCAAGGGCGTGACCAATCTGCGCGGCATCATCGTTCCCATCGTCGATATGCGCATCAAGTTCAATCTGGAGCGCGTCGAGTACGACCATCAAACCGTGGTTGTCATTCTGAACCTGCAGACGCGTGTCGTGGGCGTGGTGGTCGACGGCGTGTCCGACGTCCTCATGCTGCAGCAGTCGCAGATCAGCGCAGCGCCCCAATTCGGCACGGCATTTTCCACCGAATACCTGACGGGTATCGGCACCCTGGGCGAGCGCATGCTTATCCTGGTGGATATTGAAAAGCTCATGACCAGCGAAGAAATGGCGCTGGTGGAAAATGCCGTCGTTTAAAAAACGGTAGGCGCCGTCGGAGGGTGGGTGTTGGCGGCGGGTGGAGTCCTATTTAAAGGTACGTAGCAGGATGCGCAAGATTTCCCTGTTTTCCGATATGAAGATACGCAGCAGCCTGATTCTGGTGCTGGTATTCTTTCTGGCCATGCTGGTCGCCGGCGCCGCCCTGGGGGTCTTGTCCCTGCGCGCCAACAATCAGGCACTGAACAACATCGTCCTGAATCAACGCCTGGGCGCCAACCTGAGCACGGCCATCGACGGCTACAAGAACGTCCAGACCATACTTGGCCGCGCGGTGGCCAGCTTCATCGTCAACAGCGACCAGCAAAGCTATGCCATCGCCAACGAATGGGGCGGTGAAAGCGGCGCGGACTCTTCCGCCCTTAGCGACGAATCGCGCGGGCTTATCGAGGCGGCGCGCAAGGAATACGACCAGTCGATGTCGCGCTTCAAGGCCTTCCAGGACATGGCGCAAAATGTTCCGGATCCGGAAAACCGCTACCGGCGCGTCATCGAAGGCTATACCACGCTGATGGAAGGCGGCGTGATGCCTTTGTTCAGCCTGATTTCATCGGGCAATATCCGCGAATATCACAGCTTCCTGGGAAGCACCACCCTGTTTCTGGAAGAAGACCTTTACAGTTCGCTGGGCGGCCTGCAATCGTTCCAGCAGCGCCTTATCGACCGCACTTACCAGACCGAGGCCGATCACTACGAATTGGTGATCATGCTGGTGTCCTTCGCGATGCTGATGTGCGTGCTTATCGCTTTCCTTTCCTACGTATTCCTGGGTCGCGTGGTGCTGCGTCCCCTGCGGTTGGCCGGAACGCATTTCGACCGGATCGCGGGCGGCGACCTGACCCAGCGTGTGGAGGTGCGTTCGCGCAACGAGATCGGGGTGCTGTACGAAGCCTTGCGGCGCATGCAGGAAAGCCTGACGCGCACGGTCAGCACGGTGCGCCAGGG
>JBEBYL010000003.1:0-235478 GCA_040391135.1 Pusillimonas sp.
TGGGCGAGTTCGGCCGCTTCCTTAGCCAAGCAACGGGGGTGCAGTGGTTCCAGGTGCTGGGCGAGTCGGTGACGATTGTGATCGGGCTGATCTTCATCATTTGCGTGATGGCGTTCCGGCGCGGGATCGTGGGTGAACTGGTGTATCGCGCCAAGCTTCGAAGACGCTAGCGTTATTTCAGGCGTATCCAGAGTGCTAAGGCAGAGGGCTGGCGCGAAGAGGCCGGCCCGGCTGGAGAACGATGCCTATCGGTCATAATAGAGCGATCGATCATTCAGCTGAACCTCCTTCAGTCCCGCATCATGTCTGAAACCATCCTAGTCACCGGCGGTACCGGCTTCATCGGCAGCCATGCCACGGTCGTCCTGCAGCAGGCCGGCTATCGCGTCCTTATCCTGGACAACCTGTGCAATAGCGCCATCTCGGTCCTTGATGCCATCGCCGAAATCACCGGGCAGCGCCCCGATTTCGTCCAGGGCGACGTGCGCGACAGGCAGGCCCTGGATGCGCTGTTCCGCAGCCGGCCGATATCCGCTGTGCTGCATTTTGCGGGTTTGAAAGCGGTGGGCGAATCCACGCAGAAGCCGCTGGACTATTACGACAACAACGTGCATGGCAGCACGGCGCTGCTGTCGGCCATGCGGCAAGCGCGTGTCAGGACCTTTGTGTTTTCCTCGTCGGCCACGGTGTACGGCGATCCGCAAAAACTGCCGCTGACCGAAGACCACCCCCGCTCCGCCACCAACCCCTACGGGCACAGCAAATTGGTGGTGGAGGACATGCTTGAAAACTTGTACCGCAGCGAGCCGGGCTGGCGTATTGCCCGGCTGCGCTATTTCAACCCGGTGGGGGCGCACCCCAGCGGTCTGATCGGCGAGGCGCCGCAAGGCGTGCCCAACAACCTGATGCCGTATGTGGCGCAGGTGGCCGCCGGACGGCGCCCCCGGCTGCAGGTCTATGGCAATGACTACGACACGCCGGACGGCACCGGCGTGCGGGACTACATTCATGTCATGGATCTGGCGCTGGGGCATGTGGCGGCCCTGCGCCGTTGCCAGCAGGCCGGGCAGGAAATGCTGACGGTCAATCTGGGCACGGGCGTGGGATATTCGGTGCTGGACATGGTCAAAGCCTTCGAGCAGGCCAGCGGCAAGGCCGTAGCCTACGACATTGCGCCGCGCCGTCCCGGCGACATTGCCGCCTGCTGGGCCGATACCGAATTGGCATTCCGGACGCTGGGCTGGCGCGCCAGCCGGGGCATACAGGAAATGTGCGAAGACGCCTGGCGCTGGGAAGCCACGCAAGCCGCCCGCGCGGGCTAGTGCTTGCCCAGCGACAAGGGCAGCGCCGTCTTGTAGGACACCTGTTTCAGCGCAAAGCTGGATCGTATCTTGTCGATGCCGGGTATGGGCGTCAGTTGCTCCAGTATGAACTGCTCCAGCGCGCCGATATCCGCCACGGCCACGCGTATCAGGTAGTCCGAATCGCCGGTCATCAGATAGCACTCCATGACTTCGTCGTGTTCGGCGATGCGCCGTTCGAAATTGGCCAGCGCTTCCTTGTCCTGCGATTTCAGGCTGATGGAAATGAATACATTCAGGCCCAGGCCCAAGGCGGCGGCGTTGGCCAGCGCCACGTAGCGAACGATGATGCCGGCGGATTCCAGCGCCTTGACCCTGGCCAGGCAAGGCGAGGGCGACAGATGAACGCGCCGGGCCAGCTCCACATTGCTTAGCGAGCCGTCGCGTTGCAGTTCGTCCAGAATGCGTAAGTCGGTGGTGTCCAGATTCATATGCCGTCATAGTGAAGCAAAACGGCATTTTATGCTGAAAATGGGCGGCATTCCCCCCGTTATCGAAACCACATGCTTGCGAAAGAAAAGGAGAATAAGGGTGCCGATCCATTCTTCCAGTGCCTGAACCGACATGAATTCACCCTTTCCCCCGCAACCGCTGACCGACATCGACCCCCAGGAAACCGCCGAGTGGCACGACGCGTTTCAGTCCTTGATTGCCGCTCATGGGCCGCAGCGCGCCGCCTTCATGCTGGACGAGCTGTGCAATATGGCCGCCACCGAAGACATTCCCTGGAAGCCGCGCATCGGCACGCCCTATGTCAACACCATATCGCTGACCCGGCAGCCGGCGTTTCCCGGCGACCTGGCCCTGGAGCAGAAGCTGGGCGCCATCATGCGCTGGAATGCCCTGGCCATGGTGGTCCGTGCCAACGCCGCCTACGGCGAATTGGGCGGCCATATCGCCAGCTATGCCAGCGCGGCCGACCTGTTCGAAGTGGGCTTCAATCATTTCTTCCATGCGCGCGGCGCCAGCGCCGGCGGGCATGCCGGCGACCTGGTGTTCCTGCAGCCGCACAGCGCGCCGGGCGTGTATGCGCGCGCCTACCTGGAAGGGCGGCTGAACGAAAACGATCTGTCCCATTACCGGCAGGAGCTCGGCGGACCCGCCAGCGGGGCGCGAGGCCTGCCCAGCTATCCGCATCCTTACCTGATGCCGGATTTCTGGCAGTTTCCCACAGGGTCGATGGGCATCGGGCCCATCAGTTCGATTTACCAGGCGCGCTTCATGCATTACCTGACGGATCGCGGCCTGCTCGATTGCACCGGACGGAAAGTCTGGGGCGTGTTCGGCGACGGCGAAATGGACGAGCCCGAGTCCATGAGCGCATTGACCTTGGCGGCGCGCGAGCGCCTGGACAACCTGATATGGGTGGTCAACTGCAATCTGCAGCGGCTGGATGGACCGGTGCGCGGCAACGCCCGGGTAATCGATGAACTGGAGAAGCTGTTTTCCGGGGCCGGCTGGAATGTCATCAAGGTACTGTGGGGCAGCGACTGGGACGGCCTGTTTGCGCGCGATCACAGCGGCGCCTTGCTGCGGGCCTTGTCGGAAACCGTTGACGGCCAGATGCAGACCTTCGCCGCCAAAGACGGCCAATACAACCGTGATCATTTCTTCGGGCAGAATCCGCAGTTGGCGCGCCTGGTGGAAGGCATGAGCGACGAACAGATCGACGGGCTGCGGCGCGGCGGCCACGATCTGGTCAAGATCTACGCCGCCTATGCCGCGGCGGCGGGCACCCAGGGCCGGCCCACCGTCATCCTGGCTCATACCAAGAAGGGCTATGGCATGGGCAGCGCCGGCCAGGGCCGCATGACGACGCATTCGCAAAAGAAGTTCGAGGACGCCGACCTGCTGGGCTTTCGCGACCGCTTCAATTTGCCGCTTTCCGACGAGCAGGCCTTGCGCCTGGATTTCTACAAGCCGGCGCCCGACAGCCCCGAACTGCGCTACCTAAGCGCGCGGCGCGAGGCATTGGGAGGGCCGCTGCCCGCCAGGCAGGACCAGGCCCAGCCGCTGGCGGTGCCCGATATTTCCGGCTATGCGCGTTTCGCATTGCAGGGCGGGCAGCGCGAGATGTCGACCACCATGGCCTTTGTGCGCATGCTGGGCGCCTTGCTGAAAGATGCCGCCCTGGGGCCGCGCATTGTCCCCATCGTCGCCGACGAGGCGCGTACGTTCGGCATGGCCAATCTGTTCAAGCAGGTGGGTATTTATTCCAGCGTCGGCCAGAAATACGAGCCCGAGGACATCGGCTCGATACTCAGCTACCGCGAAGCAAAGGACGGCCAGATACTGGAAGAGGGCATCAGCGAAGCGGGCGCCATTTCCAGCTGGGTGGCGGCGGCCACCAGCTACAGCGTGCATGGCATGGCCATGCTGCCCTTCTATATCTATTACTCCATGTTCGGCTTCCAGCGCGTGGGCGACCTGATCTGGGCCGCCGCCGACCAGCGTCCCCGCGGCTTCCTGATAGGCGCGACCTCGGGCCGGACCACTTTGGCGGGCGAAGGGCTACAGCATCAGGACGGCGCCAGCCACCTATGGGCCGCCACCATCCCCAACTGCAAGGCCTACGACCCGGCGTTCGCCGGCGAACTGGCCGTTATCGTTGATCGCGGCATGCGTGAAATGGCCGTCGAGCAGCGCGATGTGTTCTATTACATTACCGTGATGAACGAAAACTACGCCCAGCCCGATCTGCCCCAGGGCGTGGAAGAGGACATCGTGCGCGGCGGCTACCGCTACGCCAGCTACGAAGCCAAGGCCGGGGCGGGCGAAAACGGCCGGGTGGCGTTGCTGGGATCGGGAGCCATCCTGACCGAAGTCATCAAGGCGGCGGAGCTGCTGGCCCAGCAAGGCGTTGCCAGCGATGTCTACAGCATAAGCAGCTGGAGCGAGCTGGCGCGCGACGGCCAGCGCTGCGAGGCGGGGGACACGCAATCCGCCCAGGATGGCCAGGACGACCGTGGCCGCAGGAACGGCGCGGCCGGGCAGCCGCACATTGCACGGCTGCTGCAGGGCGGCGAAGGGCCTATCGTGGCCGCCACCGACTATGTGCGGCTGGTGCCCGAATCCATACGCGCCTACCTGCCGGAAGGGCGGCGCTACATCACCCTGGGCACAGACGGCTTCGGCCGCAGCGATACGCGCGCCGAATTGCGGCGATTCTTCCAGGTGGACGCGCAGGCGGTCGCCGAGGCTGCTTTGCGCGGACTTTCATTACACAAGCCAGCGCCGACCTGATATCCTTGCAGGGAACCCGAAAGACACCCGCAAGCCTTAAATGAATTCTGTCAGAATGCAGTTGCTCTTGGTCGGCACCATGGCCATTTGGGGCTTGAATATCTCGGCCATCAAAGTACTTACCACTTACTTTGATCCGCTGATCATCGCCTGCTTTCGCATGGCGCTTGCCGCCGTCATCATCAACTTCACCCTGATCGGATCGCGGCAGCCCATACCGCTGCTGCGCATATCGGCGGGCCAATGGCTGCGTTTCGCGCTATGCGCCTGCTTCATGATCTACGGCAATCAAATCTTCTTCACCTCCGGCATGCTCGACGCCAGCGCCACCAACTCATCGCTGATCATGGCGCTCAGTCCGCTGGTGGCCTCCATCCTGGCCGCCGCCGTATTCCGCGAAGCCATCACCGGCTTGCGCCTGCTGGGCATCGCGCTAGGATTTGGCGGCGTATTCGCCGTGGTGTTCAGCAGCCATGGCGCGGCGGTATCGGGGCCCAGCTGGGGCGACCTGAAAGTGTTCCTGTCCATGTTCAGCTTCGTGGTGGGCGGCATGATCATCCAGGACCTGGCGCGGCAATTCAACTCCATCCTCATCAGCAGCATTGTCTACACGCTGGGCGCCATTTTGCTTTGCCTGCACACGCTGGCGGCCGGCACGGTCGACCTTAGCGCAGAGGCCCTGCTGGCTCCGGGGCTCTGGCCCTGGCTTCTAATGGTGTTCACAGGCATCGTCGCCACCGCCATCTGCAATATGTTCTGGAACCGGGCCATTGCCGAGCTGGGCGTCGCCCGCACCTCGCTGTACCAGTACTGGATTCCCGTCTTCGGCGTGGGTTTTGCCATGCTGACGCTGGGCGAACCGTTTACCCTCTGGCATGTCGTGGGTTTGCTGGGTATCTTGCTGGGCACCTATCTGGGGACCCGGCGTGCGGGCCCCAAGCTTGCGGGAGCCGCCAAATGACGCAAGCAGTCCTGGCCATCCATGGCGGCGCCGGTGCGATATCGCGCACCAAAGCCACGCCGGCCGTCATCCACGAATACGAATCCGCCTTGCGGGCCACCCTGGAACGCGGCTCGGCCATTCTGGCTGACGGCGGCTCGGCGCTGGATGCCGTCGCCGAGGCCGTGCGGCTGCTCGAGGAATGCGCGCTGTTCAACGCGGGACACGGCGCGGTCTTTACCAGTGACGGCCTGCATGAATTGGACGCCGCCATCATGGACGGCAAGACGCTGCGCAGTGGCGCCGTCGCCAATGTGACCACGCTGCGCAATCCGGTGCTGGCCGCCAGGGCGGTCATGGAATGCAGTCCCCATGCCTTGCTGGCCGGCCCGGGCGCCGACGCTTTCGGCCGCGACGCGGGCCTGGAATGCGTGCAGCCCTCGTTTTTTTCCACCGAGGCCCGGCGCAGCCAATTGCTGCGCGTGCAAGCCACGGGCGAAGAGACCATCGTCCTGGATCACGACGGGCAATCTCTGACGGAAGATGCGGCCGCCGCTACGGCCCCGCTGGATGAAGGCCGCAAGCTGGGCACCGTGGGCGCCGTCGCATTGGATCTGCACGGCAACCTGGCGGCGGCCACATCGACCGGCGGCCTGACCAACAAGCGGCCCGGCCGCATCGGAGATACCCCGCTGATCGGCGCGGGCTGCTATGCCAATAACGCAACTTGCGCGGTGTCGGCCACCGGCACGGGCGAAGCGTTTATTCGCCTGGTCGCCGCCTATGATGTCTCGGCCCGCATTGCCTACCAGGGGCGTTCGCTTGACGAGGCCGCCGGCTGCGTGGTGTTCGACGCGCTGCCGTCCATAGGCGGGGCGGGCGGCCTGATTGCGGTCGATGCGGCGGGCAACATCAGCATGCCGTTCAATACCGAGGGCATGTACCGGGGCTACCAGCGGCTAGGGCAGCCGGCTTGCGTCGCCATACATCGCAAGCAATGACGGCCTTTCGGCCTGGCGCATGCAGGCCCATAGAATCACCAAAGCCAGCACAAAGAAAGTCATGCCGCTGTTGCGGCCCAGTATGACGTGGGTCAACCCGAAGATGAAGAAACAGACCTGAAGGGCAGCGCCCGACAGCGCCAGAACCCGAACGTCGGGATCATCGTGCCGCAGACGCTTGCAGAACAGCCAGAAGGGGACTGCAAGCAGCGCCAGCAAGGCCAGCAGCCCCGGCAGCCCCTGGAACAGCCAGGCCTCCAAGTAATTATTATGCGTATTGGCCAGCGTGGCGGCATAGGGCGCCACCTGTCCAGCGGCGATCAGGCCTTGCAAGTGCGCCGGATAGTCCTTGTGGCTCCAGCCCAGCAGCGGCCGCTGCGGGATGCTGATGGCAGCCGCCCGCCATACTTCCAGCCGTCCGCCTATCGATGATTTGGGATCGTGCCGTTCGACATAATCGGCGACCTCGGTCACGGCCTCGTCGTAGCGCAGCCGCAAGTCGGTTTCGGGAATCGCCAGCATGGCGGCCACCGCGATGACGGCCGCCATGCCGGCCATGATGGCCTTGGGCGCGTTGCGCTTGTTCAGAAAGGCCACGCAAAACAGAATGGCCACCGGCGGCAGCGCCAGCCATCCTCCCCTGGATCCGGATGCCATCGAACAGTACAGCCCCGCCGCGAAACCCGCCAGCAGCATCGCGCGCCAGTGCTGGGCTCGGGGCCCTTGCCGCGCCGCCCACGCCAGTCCGGCGGCGCACAATACGCCCATTGCCAAGCCCATGTCTCCGAAGGGCACGGCGCTGGTCACGAACCCCGTGGCGCGCTGCAACGCATCAGGCGACCCATGTATCTGCCACGCGGCCACGCCGGCCGCGGCCAGCGCACCCACGGCCAGTCCCGCCCACAAATAGGCCAGGCGCGGCGGCGCATCCAGCAGCAACAGAAGTATGGGAATGGCCAGCAGGCAGCGGCTGCTTTCATCCAGGCTGCGGGCCTTGTTGCCATGAATCCAAAACATGGCCAGGGCCACGGCGAAGAAGAGAAGCAGAACGCAGGCGATGATCCTGTCTTCCCGCGCCAGGCGCGGCATGGGCCGGCGCAGCAGGTATGCCAGGCTGGTCAACAGCAAGAGCGCGGCACCGTAGGAATACCCCGAGGGCAGGGAAAGCATCAAGGCGAAGAGCAGGAAGGTCCAGATCGAGGCGGCGGTTTTCCATATGTCGTTGGTCGCACTTCCTTGCATATCCGCAGTCTCGTTACCCGGGTAGTAAATAGTAAACTTGCCTGTACTTATAATCTGTAGCCAGTTGTACCCGCAGCCGGCCTTCGGCTGCGCCATCCGAGGCTTATTCATGAAGATCCTTATTACCGGCGGAGCCGGATTCATCGGTTCGGCCCTGGTGCGCCACATCATCGGCCACACCCCTGATACCGTCGTGAACGTGGACAAGCTGACTTACGCCGGCAACCTGGAGTCCCTGGCCGAAGCCGCCCAAAGCGAGCGCTACGCCTTTGAGCAGGTCGACATCTGCAACCGCGCCGAGCTCGATCGCGTATTCCGCCAGCATCGCCCGCAGGCCGTCATGCACCTGGCGGCCGAATCGCATGTGGACCGCTCCATCGACGGGCCCGCCGCTTTCATCGAAACCAATATCGTCGGCACCTATACATTGCTGGAGGCGGCGCGGCAGTATTGGACCCAACTGGACGATACCGACCGCCTGGCCTTCCGCTTTCACCATATATCCACCGACGAGGTCTACGGCGACCTTGAAGGCCCCGATGAGCTGTTCACCGAGACCACGCCCTATGCGCCCAGTTCGCCCTACTCGGCCAGCAAGGCCAGTTCCGATCATCTGCTGCGGGCCTGGCGCCGCACCTACGGCTTGCCCACGCTGCTTACCAACTGCTCGAACAACTACGGTCCGTATCATTTTCCCGAAAAACTGATTCCACTGGTCATTTTGAATGCGCTCGAGGGCAAGCCGCTACCGGTATACGGCCAGGGCAGGCAAGTGCGCGACTGGCTATATGTAGAGGATCATGCCCGCGCGCTGTACAAAGTGGTCACGGAAGGCAAGGTGGGCGAAACCTACAACGTGGGCGGCCATAACGAAAAGCGGAATATCGACGTCGTTCACACGATCTGCGATTTGCTTGAAGAGCTGGCGCCTGGCAAGCCGGCCGGCGTCGCCCGGTATCTTGACCTGATCACCTACGTAAAGGACAGGCCTGGGCACGACATGCGCTACGCCATCGATGCGAGCAAGATCCAGCGCGAATTGGGATGGGCTCCGCAAGAAACCTTCGAATCCGGCCTTCGCAAGACCGTCCAGTGGTATCTGGACAACCTGGAATGGTGCCGCCACGTGCAGGACGGCAGCTACCAGCGCGAAAGGCTGGGAGTGGCTTAAACGGGGGGCATCGGCAAGATGGCCGGATGGTTCCGCTTTAAGGGATAACTGCGCTTAGAATAGCGCCATGACAGCAAACGCAGACCCGCAGATCGCCTGGCATGTGGCCTATACCAAGCCGCGCCAGGAGGACATCGCCAAGATCAACCTTGAACGCCAGGGTTTCGAGGTCTATCTGCCCCTGTTCAAGACATTCAAGAAGCCCCGCAAGGGCGGCGATGCGTCGCAAGCGGGCGTGCTGCTTATTCACGAACCCATGTTCCCGCGCTATGTGTTCTTCAAGCCCAAAAGCGCGACGCAATCCCTGGGCACCTTGCGATCAACGCGCGGCGTGGCCTCCGTCGTCATGTTCGGCGCGACCTTCGCCCATATCCCGCTGGAGCTGCTGCAATCAATACGTGCGGCCGAGCAGTTGCGCAATGATGCCGGACTAGACCAGGTCAGCCCCTTCCAGCCTGGCAGCCGCGTGCGCCTGAGCGACCCGGCGCTGGCCGGCCTGGAAGGCCTGGTCCAGGAAGTCTCCGCCAAGCGCGTCGTTCTGCTGCTGGAGATACTGGGCCGCCAGAAGACGCTGAAAGTGAGTTTCGGCCAGATAGAGGCGCTTTAGACCGACTGCAGTATTGCCCGGGCCACGCCCACGGCCGGGTTTTCTTCCACGCGCCGCTGCGCGCAATACAGGTCGATGGCCGCCACGTTTTCGTCGTCATCCAGGGGACGGAAACACACGCCGTCGGGCCGCAGGCATGATGCGGATCCAGGCACCAGCGCTACGCCCACGCCCGCCTCCACCAGCGCCAGCAGCGTGGGCATGACGCTTTCATGAACAATGGCCGGCTGTATCTGGAAGTGGGCGAAAAGGCTTTGTATCCGTTCGCGAAAGTACAAGGCCGCATCCGGGTTGAATCCAATAAATGGCACGCCGTGCAGTTGTCGCGGATCGATGCTTTCCTGATCGGCGTAAGGATGGCCGACCGGCAGGGCCACGCACATGTTCTCGCGGCTGACCCGGGTAAAGACCAGGGAATCGTGCCCGGTGGCGGCGGGGCGGCGCAGCAGGGCGATGTCTATTTTTTCTTCGGCCAGCATCTCGATCAGGTGCGTGGACAAGTCTTCTTTCAGGCTTAGCGCGATATCCGGCCGGCGGCTGTGGCAACCGGCCAGCAGCTTGGGCAGCAACTGGTAGGCCGCCGTGGTGGTAAAGCCGATGGAAAGATGGCCCGATCCGCCTGCCGCCGCGCGCTGCGCGGCATGAACGGCGGCCTGCCCATCCGCCACCAGTTGCCTGGCTTTCCTTAGCAGCACCGCACCGGCCGGCGTCAGCTTGACCGAGCGCGTGCTGCGCACGAACAGGGCGGCGCCCACTTCGGCCTCGAAACGCCGAATCTGCTGGCTAAGCGGCGGCTGGCTTACATGCAGGCGCTTGGCGGCATTGCCGAAATGCAATTCCTCGGCCACGGCAATGAAGGCTTCCAGCGCGCGCGAATGAAGCATCATGGTGTTTTATGTCCTAAAAACGACTTAATCGATATGTCAATTTGTATTAGACATCTTAATCCACAAACTTTACTCTGACGCCATCTTTTCAATGCTGGGCTACACCAGCGATCCGCATCAATTATTACTATAGGAACCGGACCGATGACATCAGTGACACCTAAATTCCGTTTGGCCGCGGTCGCGCTGGCTGCCGCCGCCATGGCAATCCTTCCCATCGCCGCGAAAGCGCAGACGGCGGCGTACCCCGCGAAGCCCATAACTCTGATCGTTCCTTTTGGACCCGGCAGCGTTACCGATCTGCTGGGGCGCATCGTCGCCAAAGGATTGGGCGATTCCCTGGGCCAGTCGGTGATCGTGCAGAACAAAGCCGGCGCTGGAGGCAACATCGGCGCGGCCGAGGTCGCCGCTGCGCCGGCCGACGGCTACACATTGCTGCTTGGGCCGACCAGCACCAACGCGGTCAACTCCAGCCTGTACAAAAATCTGAAATATCAGCCCCTGCGCGATTTCGCGGCCATTACCGATGTGGCAACGGTGGCGAACGTGCTGGTGGTCAACCCCGAGGTTCCCGCCAAGAGCGTCAAGGAATTGATCGCCCTGCTGCCGACCAAGGAATACTCCTATGCCTCCACCGGCAACGGCGGCAGCATGCACTTGTCGGGCGAGCTGTTCAAATCCATCACCAAGACGCCCATTTTGCACGTCCCCTACAAGGGCGGTGGCGCGGCGCTGGCCGATTTGCTGCCGGGACGCGTCCAGGTCATGTTCTGCAACCTGCCGCTGTGCCTGCCGCACATCCAGTCCGGCAAGCTGCGAGCCTTGGCCATTACATCGTCCAAGCGCTCCGCCTTGCTGCCCGACGTGCCCACCATGGCTGAAGCCGGCCTGCCGGATTACGAAGTCAACGGATGGTTCGGCTTGTTCGCCCCAGCCAAGGTCGACCCTGCCATCGTGCAGAAGCTGAATGCCGAAATGAAGACCATCCTGGACAAGCCGGAGATCAAGAAACAGTTGCTGGCGCAGGGCGCCGAGCCGGATTGGAGCACGTCCGAACAATTCACCCAATTTGTGACCGCCGAGCACGACAAGTGGGCCAAAGTCATCAAAGAAGCTGGAATCAGCGTGGAATGAGCAGTAATAAAAACCTGAATCGATTGGGTGTGGTCGAGGCGGCCCGCGCCATTGATCGCAACGAGATAAGCTGCGTCGACCTGGCGCAGGCCTGCCTGGACCGGATCGCCGAGCGGAACAATGAAGTCGAAGCCTTTGTCGCCTACGACGCCGACAAGGCCCTGGCCGCGGCGCGCCGGCTGGATGTGGCCCCAAGCGGGCATATCTTGCGCGGCATACCGTTTGCCGTGAAAGACGTCATTGACACCTCGGATTACCCCACACAGTATGGCTCGCCCATCTACAAGGGCTTCCAGCCCGCGCTGGACGCCGCTTGCGTGGTCATGGCCAAGAATCGCGGCGGCGTGCCGCTGGGCAAGGTCGCCACCGGCGAATTCGCCACCCAGACGCCCAGCCGCGCGCGCAATCCCTTGCGGCTGACGCATACGCCCGGCGGGTCGTCCAGCGGCTCGGCCGCCGCCGTGGCCGACTACATGGTGCCGGTGGCCTTTGCCACGCAAACCACCGGTTCCATTGTGCGTCCGGCCGTCTATTGCGGCGTGGTGGGCTACAAGCCCAGCTTCGGGCTTATCGCCACAGCCGGCCTGAAAGCATTGAGCCCGTCGCAAGACACCATAGGCGTCATCACCCGCAAGGTGGAGGACGCCGCCTTTTTCACGCTGGGCCTGCATGGCGCCAAAACCGTCAACAGCGTCGTGGCCAAGCCCCGCATCGCCCTATGTCTGTCGCGGCAATGGGACTACGTCAAGCCGGAAACCCTGCGCGCACTGGAAAGCCTGGTACACAAGCTGGAGCTGGCCGGCTGCGCGATGAGCCGTATCTGGCTGCCCGAAGACCTGGAGCGCCTGATCGCCATCCAGCCGCGCTTGTTCAAATACGAGGCCAGGCAAACCCTGGCCAACGAACGGCTGCTGCACAAAGAATCGCTTAGCCCGCGTTTGCGCGCCCGCCTGCATGGCGGAGACGACCTGGGTTTTGATGAATACGTCTCCATGCGACAGCAGGTGCGCGAAGCGCATGGCTTGTCGGAAGAGCTGTTCCGCGACGTGGATGCCGTCCTGTATCCCGCGGCGGCCGGCGAGGCGGAAGCCGGCCTGGAATCCGCCGGCGATCCGCGCTTTGGCGCCTTGTGGACGCTGCTGCATCTGCCGTCGATTTCCTTTCCCACGGACCTGGGACCCGCCGGCCTGCCCCTGGGCGCACAGTTGATAGGCGGTTTCGGCCAGGACACGCGTTTGCTGGCCGTGGCCAACGCGGTCACGCGGATGATAGAGCCGGTCTAGCGCAGCAGGCCGCGCCTGGCCAGGCTGGCGAACAGGGCGGCAATGCCGAACTCCCAGGGCGGCAGTTGGTCGCTAAGGCCCACGCGGTTGGCCAGGCAGCCCAGCCTTTCGGTGGAGATATACACATCGTCGTCCAGATGATGCGTAAAGCCCGCGCCCTCGGTGCCGCGATCCTGAGTCGGCGCGAACATGGTACCGCAGAACAGCATCATGCCGTCGGGATATTGGTGATTGCCGCCCATGGCGTGTCCCACCAGTTCCGAGGGATCGCGGCTGATCTGCGCCATCGAGCTGTGCCCTTCCAGGACGAAGCCGTCGCGGCCCTCGACCCGCAGATGGATAGTCGCCGACCGCACATCGTCCAGCGTGAAATGCTGGTCGAACAGGCGGATGAAGGGGCCTATCGCGCACGCCGCATTGTTGTCCTTGGCCTTGCCCAGCAACAATGCGCTGCGGCCTTCGAAGTCGCGCAGATTGACGTCGTTGCCCAGGCTGGCGCCCACGACTTCGGCGCGCGACGACACCGCCAGCACGATTTCAGGCTCGGGGTTGTTCCAGGACGAGGCATGGTGAAGGCCCACGCCCGCGCCCGTGCCCACTGACGACAGCGGCGCCGCCTTGGTGAAAATCTCGGCGTCGGGGCCTATGCCCACTTCCAGGTACTGGGACCACATTTTCTTTTCCAGCAGCACGGCCTTAAGGCGCTGGGCGTCTTCCGAGCCCGGACGGATCGCACCCAGGTCGGAGCCGATGACCGCCACCACCTCGCGCCGTATCGCGTCCGCCGCTGCGGCGTCGCCGCGCGCCTGTTCCTCGATTACACGCTCCACCATGCTTTGCGCGAAGGTAACGCCGGCCGCCTTGACCACCTGCAAATCGTTGGGAGCCAGCAAATGGCGCTGGGCGGGGTTGGGGCCGTGCTCCAGCGTCGAGGCCAGCCAGTCGTCAAGGCGCCCCAGCGATGGCCCGGATGCCCGCTGGACCGTATCGGCGGGGGTGCCGCCTTCCAGCAGTTGGGAAACCGTGGGTGCGGCGGAGGTGATGTCGATCAGTTCGCCATCGCGGACAGTAACCACGCAAGGCCCGCCGGCGTCGCCCGGCAGCCATGCGCGCCCTACCAGAACCGCGCGGTCCGCATCTTCAGGCAATGTGGCCAAGGTGGTGATGTGTGGCATGGAAGGCTCCTAAGGTTCTGCGCGCCGTGTATGCGCATCATTATTTTCAATTGCCCCCAAGTGTAATGGATGAGGGTGGGCTTTTAATGTGCGTCAGCGTGCGATGACTCATGACTGGCTTGCACCGATAAACGTAGTCCCATAGCCTTTAGAATGGCGGACAGGCTGCTGAGCGATGGGTTGCCTGTTGGGGATAGTGTTCGATAAAGTTGCGTCGGATTTAAATGGGCCTGTTCTGCAACAGCCTGCACTCCCCCGAAGGCCAATGTCATGTGCCGCAGAATTGTCAGCAATTCCGCTTGCTCACCATCTTTAAGAATGTCGTTGATGACGCCGATCGCAAAGGCGGGATCGTTGCGATATAGCTCCGCCATTGCGATGTCATGGGGCCTGCTTCTCATCGTCTTTTCTCCGTTGCCAATCTTGCCAGTATCCGATAGCCAATCTGATGTCCGCATCTTGCGTGCGTTTGTCGCCACCACCCAACAGCAGAACCACGCGTTTGCCTGAGAAGGCGTAGTACACGCGATAGCCTGGACCGACATCAATGCGCGATTAGATACTGAGCCATTTTCGTCTATAAACGAAATTGATTCAAGGCTGAGCATCGGCTATTGCTTTTAACCATGTCGTACTCCTGTCGATAGGGGGAATACGACTTATGTATGAACGTCCGTTAGGGACGCAGTGAATGAAAATAGCGAGGCGAAGAACTACCGGTGTCGCGGCAAGCCACACAAGAACCCTTACATGCCAGCTTGTACTGTTGACAATACAAGTTTATGATTCAGCCTGGATAAAAACATAGCAAACTTCATCTCAGGAGATCGACATGCACCTTACCGGATTTCGCCGCTGCCTAATCGCGGCCGCCTTGGCCGTCCTGCCCTTAAGCGCAGGCATGGCCCAGGCCAACAAGCCTATCACTCTTATCGTGGGCGCATCGCCCGGCGGCACCACCGACCGCGTGGCCCGCGGCATTGCCCAGGAGATGAGCGACCTGCTCAAGCAAACGGTCATCGTCGAGAACAAGCCCGGCGCGGGCGGCAACATCGCGGCCGACACAGTGGCCCGGTCCAGCAAGGACGGTGATACGCTGCTGGTCAGCTTCACCAGCTTCTCGGTCAACGCCAGCCTGTACAAAAAACTGCCTTTCGATCCCAAGAAGGATTTCACGCCCATCAGCCTGCTGGCGGAAGTGCCCAGCGTGCTGGTCGCCCGCAAGGACTTTCCGGCCAACAACGTGGCGGAACTGATCGCGCTGGCCAAGAAGAAGCCGGGCGAATACAGCTTTGCGGTGGGCGGCATCGGATCATCCCTGCATATGGCCACGGCCAGCTTCCAGATGGACGCCGGCATCGAAGGCCTGACCGTGCCGTATAAAGGCACGGCACCCGCCGTGCAGGACCTGATCGGCGGCCAGGTGGACCTGATGTTCGCCAGCGTGGAAAACGTTCTTCCCCTGGTGGGATCCGACCGCATCAAATTCCTGGGCGTCACCAGCACCCAGCCCATGAAACAGTTTGCCGGCGTGCCGCCGATTTCCAATACCCTGCCCGGCTTCACGTCCAAGGCCTGGTTCGGCATGTTCGGCCCTGCGGGCATGTCGCCGGAAAGGGTCAAGCAATTGAATGCGGCCGTGGTCGAAGGCGCCAAGCGCTCCACCTTCATTGGGCTGATGACGCACGGCGGCGGCGAAGTCGTCACCAACACGCCGCAGGAATTTGCCGACTATGTGGCCAAAGATATTGATCATTACGCAAAAGTCGTAGAATTCACGGGCGCAACCGTCGACTAAGAGGCTTAATGATCGCCAACCCCACCCCTCGTTACTATCGTATTTATCGCTTGCTGAAGCAGGCGATAGAAAGCCACCAATTCGCCAGTAACGAGGCCCTGCCCAGTGAAAACGCGCTGGCGCAGGAATACCAGGTATCGCGCCTGACCATACGCCGCTCGCTGGAGCTGTTGCAGCACGACGGCCTGATCGAGCGCCGCCAGGGCCTGGGCACCTTCCCCAAGCCGGGCAATATCAAGACCGCGCCATTGCCGGCGGACATCAACAAGCTGCTGGCCCGTTTGTCCGAAATGGGCAGCAGCACCCAGGCCAGCCTGCTGTCCTTCGGCTACGAAACGGCCAGCCCAGACGTATGCACCAAGCTCGAGCTGCCGCAAGGAGCCAAGGTGCAAAAAGCGGTCCGCGTGCGCTACCACGACGAACAGCCCTTTTCCTACCTGACCACCTATGTTCCCGAGCATATCGGCCGCCAGTACAGCGAAGACGATCTGACGCGCCTGCCCATCCAGTCCATTTTCAAGAAGCTGGGCATGAAACTGGCGTCGGCCGAGCAGGGCATAAGCGCCGTGCTGGCCGACATGCAGCATGCCGAAGCCTTGCAGGTAGACACCGGGTCGGCCTTGCTGCGCATCAGCCGCGTGGTGCGCGATGCCGACGGAGCACCCGTGGAATACCTGATCGCCGCCTACAACCCGGCCCGATTCGAATACCGCATGACCCTGTCCAACAGGCGCTCCAAAGCCGGAGACACCTGGGTCATGGATGCCGCGGCGAAGAGCGCCAAGAAATAATCTACACGTAGCGGCGCGCCTGCTGCATCAGCGCGGGCGTTTCGATGAGATCATTCAATTCGTTGAAGTCCAGCATCGAACCGGCCAGCGGCGCCGTCGTGCCGTGCTGCCGCAGCGTGCCGTAATAGTTTTGCAGGCTGTGGGCCACGGCACGCGCCGCGCCGCCGGGGAAGATCACGATCTTGAAGCCCATGGCTTGCAAGTCGTCCACCGTATGCAAAGGCGTGATGCCGCCTTCCACCATATTGGCCAGCAGGGGAATGCGCGCGCCGAAGCGCTTGGCGGCCGCCAGCAACTCGTCCTGGCTTCGCAGCGCCTCGATGAACAGGGCGTCCACGCCGCAGGCCAGGTAGGCCTCGGCCCTTTCCATGGCGGCGTCGAAACCTTCCACAGCCAACGAATCCGTGCGTGCCAGGATCAGCATGTTATCGCTATGGCGCGCATCCAGCGCGGCCTTCAGCTTGCCGCACATCTCTTCTACCGGCGCGATCGTCTTGCCGTCCAGATGGCCGCAGCGCTTGGGGAAGGTCTGGTCTTCCAGCTGTATCATCGCCGCGCCCGCTTTTTCGAAGCCGCGCACGGTGCGCATGACATTCAGCGCATTGCCAAAGCCGGTATCGCCGTCGACGATAATCGGCAGCTGTACCCGATCCGCAATGCGGGACAGGGTCTGCTCGACTTCTGTATAGGTGGTCAAGCCCACATCGGACCGCCCCAGGCGTGTGTAGGCGATCGAAGCGCCCGACAGATAGGCGGCCTTGAAGCCCGCCTGCTGCGCGATCAAGGCCGAGAAGCTGTCGTAAATGCCGGGTGCCAGCAGGGCGCCCGGGGCTTGCAGCAGGGATTTCAGTGCGGGTGTGTATGTCGTCATGTGTTGCTTTGCAGATACTGGCGTTCCAGCTGGCGCATCAGGCCGCCGGACAACGCGCGTTCAATCAGGAAATCGGGAATCTTCTGGCAGGGTAGATCCAGCAGGGGCGGCGGCAGGGCGGTTGTGTCAGCCGGCGTATCCGCGGGCCAGACCCGGATCCGGGCATTGGCCGCGTCGATCCGTAGCTGTGAGCCTTCGGGAATCTGGTCGGCGCCTTCGCACACAATGGCCAGCAGGCCCAGGTTGTAGGCATTGCGGAAATAAAGGCCGCTGAAAGACGGTGCGATAACCGCCTTCATGCCCAGCTCCACCAGCACGCCCACGGCCTGTTCGCGCGACGAGCCGATGCCGAAGTTCTCGCCGGCCACCAGCACGTCGCCGGGTTTCAGCGAACTGGCCAATTCCGGGTAGCGATTCTCCAGGCAGTGGCGGGCTATCTGGGCTATGCCCAGCTTCATGTAAGCGCCCGGCGCCAGGGCGTCCGTATCGATATTGGCGCCCACGCGCCAAACCCTGTGCAAGCTCATGGGGCCTCCGCCAAAATCGAACGTGGATCGGTAATGCGGCCGGTCAGTGCCGACGCCGCCACGGTATAGGGCGAGCCCAGATAGACATTCGTGTCGGCCGAGCCCATGCGACCCTTGAAGTTGCGCGCCGTACTGGAAATGACATTGTCCGCACCGGCCAGCGCATTGCCGTAGCCCGAGCAGGCGCCGCAAGACGTGGCAAACAATTGCGCCCCGGCGTCGATCAGCACCTGCAAAGTGCCTTCCCGCATTGCGTCGTTCTGGTCTTGAACCGATGCAGGCGCCACCAGCAGCCGCACAGACGGGTCCACCTTGCGGCCCCGCAGCACCCGCGCCGCCGCGCGCAAATCGTCCAGCTTGGCGCCCGTGCATGCGCCTATGTAAGCCACTTGCACGGCCGTGTGCGACAGATCATCCACCGAGCAGGTATTGTCCGGGCTGTGCGGGGCGGCCACCATGGGCGCCAGCGTCGAAGCGTCGAAGCTGCGCCGGTCAAGATCCGCGTCCGGGTCGGTTCGCCAGCGCTGGATATCGATGGCATCGCTTACGCCGGCCTGGCGCAAGTAACTTACCGTGGTCTCGTCGGGCGCGATCAGGCCCACTTGCGCGCCCAGCTCGGCGCTCATGTTGGACAAGGTCATGCGCTCGTTCATCGACATCGCGTCGATTGCGCTGCCGGCATACTCCACCGCGCCATAGTTGGCGCCGTTCGTGCCATACAGGCCTATCATGTGCAGCATCATGTCCTTGGCCGTTACGCCGGCCTGCAAGGTTCCCTTCCAGTGCATCAGGATGGTGTCGGGCACCTTGACCCAGATCTGGCCGCTTACCACCACGCCCAGCATTTCGGTGCTGCCTATGCCGAACATATAGGCACCGAAGGCGCCGCCCGTGGGCGAATGCGAATCGCCGCCCACGCAGAACATGCCCGGCCGTATGTGGCCCTGCTGCGGCAGCACCACATGGCAGATGCCAATGGAATCGTAAACATGCGGCAGTTGCTGGCTGCGCGCCCAATCGCGGGTCAAGGCAAGAATGGAGCGCGAATCGTCGTCCTCTTCAGGAACGTAGTGATCCATGACCAGGACGACCTTGGACTTGTCCCAGATGGACGCGCCCAGCTTGTCCAGCATGGGTTTCAGCCGACGCGGCCCACTGGAATCATGGAACATCGCCAGGTCGACATTGCAGGTGACGATGTCATGCAGCGCAACTGAAGCCCGGCCGCTGGCATGGGCGATAAGCTTCTGGGCGAGGGTTTGCGCAGTCATTGGGTGAGTCTCTAGCAATAAGTAAGCTTGGCCTTAAAGAAGAAGGCCGCAGACTTTATTGTAAAGATGTACTTATAACAATACAAGTTGGAGTCGGAAAATACTGTTGCAGGTCATCATTCAGGGATTGCTGCGTAGGCGATACCATCCCATGCCCACCCATTCCCGTATCGCGGTATTGCTAAGGCTTAAATAACTGGCCTGCGGGATGAAATTCATGATGCCCTTCATATCGACGGTATGGAAACCCGTAGGGGCGGGTATCACTGTGAAACCGGCTTGCTTGAACACACGTTTAGCCCTGGGCATGTGCCAGGCATGGGTGACCAGCGCGATGGTATTCACACCGTCGGCTTGAAGGATTTTCCACGAGAGCGCAGCGTTTTCAGCCGTATTGTCGGATTCCGTTTCCAGCCAGCGCACCGGCACGTTGAACAGCGACTCCAATTCGCGCTTCATCACCCAGCCTTCGGCTTCCCCGCCGCTGGGATTGCCACCTGTGACAAGTATGGGAAGGTCGTGATGATTGTGAAGGAATGCGGCGTAGCGCAGGCGTTCCAGTGTGGCGGGGTTGGATACGTCGGCGGCGTACTCCGGCTGGTTGTGACTGATGCCGCCACCTAGGACCACAATGGCTTGAGCCTTGGCCAAGGCGACAGGATGGACTGCGGGATAAATTTCCAGGAGTCGGATCAGGCGTAGCGACGTAAAGGGTGTGCTCAATATCGACAGCAAGCCGATGCTCAGCACGATACATGCCGTTCCTGTCCGACGGTAGCGTGCAAGCGCAAGCAGTCCTCCCAACACCAGCAGCGCCAACAGACTGCCGGGCAACAACACGGCTTGCGATAGAAGATTGTTCAAAGTCCAGGTCAAGATCGATCCGATCGTCAGCCGTTATCCCGCACTTTCCGAGGCAGGAAAAAGTTCTTCCGCCCGCATACAGGCCCACAGTGTCATTAGCGTTACCAAGAAAAACAGCAGAGTGTCGTTGCGGTACAAGCTGACGTAGGATAGGCCGAGGATCGAGTACACAGCGAGCAGGCTAGTACCGGCAACGGCCAGTGCGCGCACATTCATGTTTGGCGCCCGCAATCTTCGACAGAGCTGCCAAAACGGAAAAACGAATAATGCCAACACGGCGAGCAGTCCGACCACGCCCCTGTACACCATGGTTTCCAGATACATGTTATGGGTATGGGCCAGTTCCAGCGCGTAGGGGTCCAAGGTACCCTGCGCGACCTGCTTTTCCAATTGGTCCTGATACTCCTGTACGCCCCAGCCCAGCATGGGCTTCTCAGCGATATTGATGACCGCGGCATGCCATACCAGGAAGCGCCCGCCTATGGAACCGGTAACAATGCCATGCTCAAAATAATTGCCGATGTCCGCTACGGCATGGCTATAACCCCTTTTTATCGGGTTATTCGGCGTGACCGCCACCCAGACACTGGCTGAAACAAGCAGTACCAGACATAGCCAGAGCGCCTTGCGCAGATTGTATTTACTGACTAGGCTTATGCAAAACAGCAAAAATACGGCGGGGAGCGCGATCCAAGCCCCGCGCGTACCCGACATGAGAGATCCATACCAAGCGCCCAGTAATCCCAGGACCAGCCCCAGCCGCCATAGCCATGGATGCGCTACATTTTCCGGGCGAGCCCACAGCAGGCCAGCTATACACAGAACCCCCAGTGTCGTGGTAATGGCTCCATAGCGTACGCCATTGCTCAATCCATCGACGTCGGTCCAACCCAGTACGTGAAGTTGCCATACCGCAATGCCTGCCGCCGAGCAGCCGCCCACGGCGACACCTGCCCACAGCCACGACAAACGGGGGGGGGTTTTCAACAACAGCAGGAAAACGGGTAGCGCGAGGAGGAATCGGCTGGAGATATCCATATCCCGCAGGCTGTTGCCATGGAGCATTGATATGCCTGCATTGATACAGAAGACGCCGAACAATAGCCATGCGAACGACTTGTCCTGGCATTCCAGCCCGCGCCATGGTCGGCGGATCAGGTAAAACAGGCCGGCCAGCAATAAAATAACGCTGCCATACGAATAGCCGCTTGGAACGGCCTGGTTCAATGCATAGAAAAGAAAGACGGCAAATGAAACAACGACTGTATCAAAATGATTTGAATTTAAATATTTGGACATAACATAAAGCTGGAGCCCTGTTGGGGAAGTGTTTGGCACTGTAGCGTAGCATGGGGCCGATTCTAGGGAGTCTCGAGAATAGGCTCACGGCAAAACGGGCTTATCTGGCGCCGAATCCGGTACACATGGTTCGTATGGTCAGAAGTAGGATAAAGATGTCGAGAAACAGCGAGCAGTGCTTTATATAATAAAAATCGTGTTCGATTTTTTCGCGTGTCTGGTCGACATTTGCAGCATAGCCTTGGCGAACTTGCGCCCAACCGGTAATCCCCGGTTTGACCACATGCCGGTAGATATAAAAAGGCAGTTTCCCGTCAAAATCCTGGACGAAGGCGGGTTGTTCGGGGCGTGGACCAATCAGGCTCATATCGCCTTTCACCACATTGAAAAACTGCGGCAATTCGTCAATACGGTATTTTCGGATAAAGCGGCCCACCTGGGTAATCCTGGGGTCCTCCTCGCCCGCAAACTGCGCAGGCGCATCGTGGTCGAATCGCATGCTGCGCAACTTGTAGATGGTAAATGGCTTATTGCCCCGGCCCATTCTGATCTGCGTATAAAACGCGGGTCCCGGACTCTCCAGTTTGATCAGCACCGCCGCAACCGCCACGATGAGCAAGGTAATGGGCAAGGTCAGGAGGATCAGTGTCCAATCCATAGCTGTCTTGGTGACTTCATAAAGACGTGAAGGCAGCAAGGAGCCCAGTTCGTTCTCAGACATGCGATTGATGCGTACGCGCCCCGTCACGGACTCGTACACGGACCGCGCATTGTGAACTGCGATTCGGTCAAGGGCGCATTGCGCCAGAAATCGCTCCCATTCGGGAGGCAGGCATTCGAAGTCGGCGACCACCGCGTCGTAACGCACACCCTTAAGGTCGGGCTCGTCCAATTGACGGGCATCGACATAAGGCAACTCGAGCAGCTCGCCCGCCAATCCAAGATTCACGACCGCCAGCTTGGGCTTGCGGTAGCGTTCCGTAAGGATGATTTCGATCTGGAACCAGATGATCGCCATTAACGCACTGAAGCCTAATAAATATCGTGAAACTTCAATATGGAATACCAAGGGAAACAGCGCGGCCAGAAGATAAATGACGATGACTTGCGGCACGATCATGCCGATACTACGCGCGCCGGGAAAACGGGACATGATGCGCGAAATACTCAAGCTGGATATCAGCAAAGCTCCCGTAGACACTAGCATTCCCCATCGCTGCCCATTATTGGGATTTGTAAATACGTCGTTCCCCCAATATAGAAAAGAAGGCAAAGCGACCGTTATCACCCAGCCAATGAAGATCAAGAAAATGGGTGATAACAATAAAAGCTCATGCGGTTTGTTATGTCGCCGATGACGTAATAAGGCCATAGTGTCCGAATCAAATAAGAGCTGGGATTTCCGGAGCCAGGAAGAGAATCAAGGGGTGGGATGCGTCAGGGGACGTGCCCCAGTATGTAGTTCGGCGCCAATTATAGTCACAAGCTGCTTATGATATAGTCGCGCTCACTGTTCCGGCCTTCTGCGTCGGATTTTGGTTGTCTAGTGCCGATAGGCTGCCGTTTCCTATATCGTCTGACTTGAACGCGTTCTAATATTCGTTGCATGGCGACACCATACCAATAGATGTGCGCCCAACGCATGGTCAAGTAAGGGGGCGACTTTAAGCTAGCGCCGCCCAATATTGCGTGGCGCAAAATCATATGAAAGAAGCAATCACAGACACGATATCGAAACATGCTGTTACCGGGCTACTGGTTGTCCCCTTGGTACTCATGGGCTTGGGCGATCTCCGAAATATAGTCAGCCCGTTGGGCTATTGGGCCTTATGGGGTGCCTGGGCAGTTACAACCGCACTGGTCGTTGCGCCTTGGCGGGGCCTTGCTCTTTGGCGAAAGCCCCCCGGATCGGTGTTGGCATCGTACGGAATACTGGTTGCGGGAATGATTGTATCGGGATTGGTCAATCAAGATAAAGCGACGGTCTACCAGGCAACGAAGATCGTTGTCGTTTGTGGTTTGTTTCTTGCAATGTGGCTGATCGCGGTGCGGGCGAAGCCGGCTCAGGTGCTCGATGCAATGTACTTGGCGATAACAGTATCGATATTGTGCTTTTTCATACCCATTATGACGGGCGGCTATATGGAGAGCCTCGATAGTCGACAGGGCAGTATATTTGCCTTGTTCGGTGTGATGTGGAAAGCGGGAACGTTCTTTCTCCCGGTATTTGTCGCCGACCTGATCGTGCGCCCCAAGGCGTGGATCGCGAACAGCCTGGCTATAGGCGCTTGTTTATTTCTGGTTCTGCTGGACGGCAGCCGCACTGGGCAGTTGTTGATCGTCATCATGTTTGCCTGTAGTTGCGCATTGCTTTGGTGGCGAGGGGATTTTTGGCAGTTGCTTAGGCGTCCGCAATGGATTGTGCTGATCGCCTGTTGCCTTGGAGGCTTGCTTTTGGCCAACGCCGCTATAAAAAGCAGCCGAAACAGCGCTTCTTCCGCAAGCACGCAGACAACCGTAGCTCGGGCTGTTCAAAGTCCTGCGTCTCTGTCTGCGGCTGTTTCAGTACCAGCCATTGCTTTTGACGCTGCTTCGGCGTCTGCCCCATCGTTTGCTCTATCAGTTGCGCCATTGGCAACCATCACCGGAAGCGCGCTCACCCCGTTGGTCAACACCCGCTTGGGCAGTGGCGATGACGCCCGCGTAAAGCTTTTGCTCAATAGCCTCAAGAGAGTGCCGGCATGCCTGCCCTTCGGTTGCGGCTTTGGCTCAACGGCAACCGACATAGGCACCGAACATCCTGTATACGTACACAATGCCTATTTGGCGGCACTGGCTGATTTTGGCTTGCTCGGCCTGGCCGGTATGCTGGGATTTTTACTGTGTTCATTGACGCCGCTGCGTGTGGCACTAAATAAAAGCACGCTTCCCGGGCAGGCTTATTATGTCGCCGCCATGGCCGGCACCGCACTCGCTTATTGTCTAGCGCTGATGCTCCATACGTTTACCACCGAAATGTCGGAATGGGGCTATTTAATATTCGCCCTGGCCTTTGCCCGGTCTTTCTTGCGGTGGCGCGATGGGTGAGGAAGCCGCTGGCAAGACGGTGGCGCGAAACGCGGCTGCACTCTATATAGTGCAACTTGTTTCATTCTTGGTCCCCGTTGCGGAGGTCTCCATACTAGCCCGGGGTCTGGGCATAGAATTGTATGGGCAGATTCTTTTCTGCCAGGCTCTGGCCCTTACCGGATCCTTGTTGGTGGAGTATGGATTCAATATAAACGCCGCGCAACAAGTGGCGGTCCACCGAAAACAGCCTGGGGCGCTGGGGGGCTTGTTCTCGCAAGTCATGCTCGCCAAGCTCATGCTCGCACTGCCACTCATGCTGCTGTTTATGGTCGCATGGGCGCTTGGGCTGCTAGATGCATACCTGCCTGGCGGGCCGCTGCTGCTATTCGTTCTGGCATACTTCGTGGCCTTCGGCTTCAGCCCCATGTGGTACTTCCAAGGCATAGAGCGGATGGCATTTCCGGCAATGTTGGATGTGGCTTTGCGTTTATGCGGCCTGGCTATATTGGCAATCGTCGTACGCGCGCCCGGCGACTTTTATCTGGCCCTGCCCACCTTGGCTATTCCGCCGCTGTTGAACACTGCACTTACCTTATATCTAGCGGGGCGCCACGTCGGACGCCTGCAGGCTGCGAATCCCTGGGAGGCGTGGCGCCAGATCCGGCAGGGATTTCATTTTTTTGTTTATCGCAGTGCCAGCAATCTGGCGCTGTCTGCGGTGCCGGTTTTATTAGGCCTGGTTGCAGGCCAGCGGGCCGTAGGAGAATTTGCGCCGTCAGAGAAACTGATCAAAGGCATGACCAGTCTGGTCCTTCCCTTCCTGACTGCGGTATTCCCTTTCTTTGCGCGCGAACTGAAGCCCGTGGGCGAAGGCGCAATATCGTATAGGACGCCGGCGATGGTCATTGCCCTGATAGGCGCGCTGGCGCTTATGGGCTCGGCTGTGGGGCTATGGCTGGGACCCTGGGTGCTGGATGCGTTGCTGGGGACTCACGTGCCTGAATCACTATCCGTGTTTTACGTGCTGATAGGCCTGGTGCCGCTAAGAATCGTCAATCAAAGCATCGCCTTGGTGTTGTTGATTCCCGCTGGCCGGGCCAAGTCTTCAAGCTACGCGATTTCCGTTTTCTCGATTGCAGCACTGGGACTGGGTGCATGGCTGGCCGCCAGCCACGGTGGCTACGGCATGGCTTGGGGCTTATTGATCTGCGAAGCGCTGTTGTGGCTGACCTTGACGGCTATGGCAATCGGCATGATCAGGTCATCCCCGGTCCATGGCAACGCGGCACCGGCGAATCGTGCAGGCAACCCATGAGAATCCTGTTTATCACTACCGGCCTGAAGCTTGGAGGGGCGGAGCGGCAGGTCGTCGATCTGGCCGATCGTTTGGCAGAAAGAGGTCATGAGGTGGCGATTGCCTATCTGACTGGCGATGCGGAGCTGCGTCCACGCAATGTGCGTGTGGGCTTGCACCCTGTACATTGCGCCAAGTCTGTCCTGGGTATGGCGGCGGGCTGCTTACGATTGCGCAGCTTGATCCGGCAATGGAATGCCGACATTGTCCATAGCCATATGGTTCATGCCAACCTGATTGCACGGCTGCTTCGGCTTATTACTCCAATGTCGAAATTGGTCTGCACGGCCCATAGCACCAAAGAAGGGGGGGGGCTGATTTCATTGGCCTATCGAGCCACCGACTTCCTGGCTACGATTTCCACGAATGTAAGCCGCGAAGCCGTAACCGCTTTTGAGCAGTGCGGAGCGGCCCCGAAAGGCAGGATGATTCCGGTGCTCAATGGCATCGACTTGACGGAATTCTCCTACAGCCAGGAGCGCCGCCATGAGTCCCGACAGCGTCTGTTTCCCAATTCCGACAGGCGATTGATCCTGGCTGTAGGCAGGCTTGTACCGGAAAAGAATTTCAGCGCCTTGTTGTGCGCGTTTGCCAGCTTAAGGAAAGCCAGGCCCGATACGGAGCTGTGGATAGCCGGTGGCGGCGAGCTGCGTGCGCAGCTCGAGGAAGAGCGCTCAGATCTTCATCTGGATGACAGTGTCAGATTCCTTGGTGTCAGGGCGGATGTCCCGGATTTGATGCGGGCCGCCGATGTCTTTGTACTGTCTTCGCTGTTCGAGGGCTTTGGGCTGGTGGTGGCCGAGGCGATGGCGTCCGGTACCGTGACTGTGGCAACGGACGCAGGCGGAATCGCCGAGGTCATGAGCGGCCATGGCTACTGCGTGCCGGTCGGTGACCAAGAGGCGCTGGAAGCTGCATTGTCGGCAGCGCTTCAGCTTTCCCCCGACGAAGCAATAGCCCTGGGCGTGGCCGCCAGGCGGCACATCGAAGACAATTTTGATATCAACCGCACAATTGATCAATGGTTAAGGGTTTATAAGGGCTTTTATCAATGTTGACGATTTTGACGCCTACTTATAATCGCCTGCATACCTTGCCTCGCCTTTACCAAAGCTTGCAGGCGCAGACTTCGCAAGAATTCGAGTGGCTCCTTGTGGACGACGGCAGCACAGACGGGACGGAGCAGTGGTTTGAGGGCCTGAACGGCAACCGCGGTTTTACGGCCAGGCTGGTAAAGCAGGAAAACGGCGGCAAGCACGTTGCCATCAATACAGGCGTAGCCCAGGCTAAAGAGGGCTGGGTTTTCATTGTCGACAGCGATGACGCCTTGACTCCCGATGCGGTCGAAGTCGCGACTGCCGCATTGATCGACGCGTCAAACCAGGACAGTGTCGTGGGTGTGGTTTTTCGCAAGTGCGATTTCAAAGGAAAGCTGATAGGCCGGGCTTGCGCCGACGCTACCATACCTTTGGTGTCTCAACCTACACGTGTAGGGCGTATGGTGTGTGGCGACCTGGCTTACATTTTTCGCCGCGACGTCATGGCTTCGCTGCCCTTTCCTGTCATTGAAGGCGAAAAATTCGTCCCTGAGCTGTACATCTGGAACCAGATCGGCGACCAAGGCAATATATGGTTCTATCTGGATAAGGCAATCTACCGTTGCGATTATCTGCCGGATGGCTACACCCGCAATTTCCGCGCTCTTTTGAGGCGTCATCCACGGGGCTTCTTTTTGTTCTATTCATCGCAAATTGCCAGAGAACCCGCTATGGTGGGCAAGGCCAAGGCGGCTATACGGGCCGTCCAATGCGGCAGCTATATTGTGCGCAAATCATTGCTGAAGAGATGGATCTAAAAGTATGGCCAAGGTCGTAATTCTTGCACATCACGCTGTTTCCTTGTTGAACTTCCGCCGTCATTTCATACGTGACCTGGTAGCCCAGGGCGCCCAGGTTTTTTGCCTGGCGCCTGACTACGACAGTCCTGGCCGCGAGGAAGTTCGGTGCCTGGGAGCGGTCCCCGTGGATTACCGTTTGGCCCGCACAGGAATGAATCCCGTGCGAGACATGCGCGACATGCTCTCGCTTAAACGCTTGCTCGCGCGGCTGAAACCGGATGTGACGTTCGCGTTCTCGATCAAGCCGGTGATCTATGGAACTCTCGCCGCTCGGCTGGCCGGAGTGGCCCGGCGCGTCGTCATGATCGAGGGTGCCGGGTATGTATTCACGGCCAGCGGTACGCCGCCAGGTTGGCGGCGGCGCGGGCTGCGCTGGATGGTGGAAAAGCTGTACCGGCTGGCACTGTCATACGCTCACCGAGTCATCTTTTTGAATCCTGACGACCTGCGCGAGTTTGTCGAAAGGCGGCTGGTGGACTCGAGCCGTACTGCGCTCCTGGGTGGCATAGGGGTGGATCTGGACGAATGGGCCGTGGCGCCGCCAGTCCTTGAGCCGGTAACCTTTCTCCTGGTCGCCCGGCTGCTACGCGAAAAGGGAATCCTTGAATACGTCGCCGCCGCCCGGGACATCAAGCGACGCTTTCCCACCGTTCGGTTCATTCTGCTCGGTGGGCTGGATACAAATCCTGGCGCCCTTGGAAGGCAAGAGGTCGAGGCCTGGGTGAGCGAAGGACTGCTGGAATGGCCGGGGCATGTCGCTGTGCAGCCTTGGATCGCCAAGGCCAGTGTGTTTGTGCTGCCTTCGTATCGAGAGGGGGTGCCGCGCAGCACGCAAGAAGCCATGGCCATGGGGCGCCCGATTATCACTACCGACACTCCGGGCTGCCGTGCAACCGTCGAGGATGGCTATAACGGCTTTATGGTTCCAGTGCGCGACGTTCCCGTATTGACGCAAGCCATGTTGCGTTTTGTGGACTCGCCGGATCTGATCGCGTCCATGGGCGCCGCGAGCCGTCGGATTGCCGAGGAGCGATATGACGTCAATGAAGTCAATGCCCGCTTGTTGAATTGGCTGCATATTTGAAGCCTATGCCCGCATGGCGCAGCATTCAGTATGAAATCGGCGGAATTTACTTGAAATTATTTATATGGTGTTGGGTTCCAAGCCCATGCTATAGTCCGTTCACTGCTTGAACACAGGCGTTTTCATGCCTGTTACAACCACGTACAATCCATTTGCCGCGCTTGCTGATCGTCGAACAGCACGGCGGTAGCGTGGCCAAGCACGTAAATGTAATGAAAATGACCCCTAATGCCCATTCACATGACGAAAGTCATTTGAAGGTTCTGCGCCTTCTGGAATCCCACCCCGGCATGAGTCAACGCGACTTGGCCGACGAGCTGGGTGTAAGCCTGGGTAAAGCCAATTACTGCATCAGGGCCCTGGTGGACAAGGGCATGATCAAAATGCAGAATTTCCGCAACAGTCAAAACAAGCTGGCTTATGCATATTTGCTTACACCGGCGGGGCTGGCAGCGAAGGCTGATTTGACCGCCCGATACTTGAAAATAAAAATGACCGAGTATGAAACCCTCAAGCGCGAGATTGCTCAATTGCAGCGTGAGGCGGGGGACTACAAGGCAAAAGAGCAATAATCCATAACCTTCGCTTCTCAATTACATATTCAATGAAAAATTTTGCACTGATCGGCGCAGCGGGTTATATCGCTCCCCGCCATATGCAAGCCATCAAAGCCACTGGAAACGATCTTGTTGCGGCCTTGGATCCCAACGATTCCGTAGGTATTATCGACAGCCATTTTCCGTCTGCTGATTTTTTTACGGAATTCGAGCGCTTTGATCGCCATATAGATAAGCTGCGCAGGGCAAACGACGGGAAGCAGATCGATTACGTATCGATTTGTTCGCCCAACTATTTGCATGATTCGCACATGCGATTCGCATTGAGGGCCGGGGCCGACGCCATCTGCGAAAAACCCCTGGTGTTGAACCCCTGGAATATAGATGGACTGCAAGAGATAGAGCGCGATACCGGCCGGAAGGTAAACACCATACTCCAGCTTCGGGTGCATCCGTCTATCGTGGCCTTGCGCGAAAAAGTGCGTAGCCAGGCGAAAGATGCCAAGCACGATGTGGACCTGACCTACATTACATCACGCGGCCGCTGGTATTTACAGTCCTGGAAGGGAGACTTGAAGAAATCGGGCGGGATTGCCACAAATATCGGCGTCCATTTCTTTGACATGCTGCACTATATCTTCGGCGAACTGCAGGACAATGTGGTGCACGCCAATGAAGAAACCTATGCCGCCGGTTACCTGGAATATGAACATGCACGCGTGCGTTGGTTCCTGTCCGTGGACTATATGGATGTACCGACGGCCCAGCGTGAGCAAGGTCAACGCACGTATCGGTCTATTACCGTTGACGGAGAAGAGATAGAGTTTTCGGGCGGCTTTACCGACTTGCATACCCGCAGCTACGAAGAGATATTGGCGGGCCGGGGATTCGGCCTGGAGGAGAACCGCAACGCGATACAAACGGTCTCGACGATACGAAAGGCGGCAGTCGCACCATTGACGGGGGACTACCATCCCTTCCTGAAGAAATGAGCTACACCAAGCATGAAACCGCCATCATCGACGAGGGTGCACAGATAGGCGAAGATTCCCGCATCTGGCACTTTGTCCATGTATGCGCCGAGGCACGCATCGGCGCCGGCGTCTCGCTGGGCCAGAATGTATTCGTGGGCAACAAGGTTGTAATCGGCGATCGTTGCAAGATCCAGAACAACGTCTCGGTATACGACAACGTGACGCTGGAGGACGGCGTGTTTTGCGGCCCCAGCATGGTCTTCACCAATGTCTACAACCCCCGCTCTCTGATCGAACGCAAGAGCGAGTACCGCAATACCCTTGTCAGGAAGGGCGCTACCCTGGGCGCCAATTGCACCATAGTGTGCGGGGTTACGATAGGCGAGTTTGCGTTCATAGGCGCTGGCGCCGTGGTCAATAAAGACGTCCCTCCTTACGCGTTGATGGTAGGCGTGCCCGCCAGGCAAATCGGGTGGATGAGCGAACATGGCGAACAGTTGGACCTTCCGCTGACCGGAGAGGGCCAGGCAGTGTGCGCGGCGACCGGAACGCGCTATCGCCTGACGAACGGCGGTGTAACCGTTGTGGGTGCCGCCTAGTTGAAAGCGATAGATAAATCGGCCTACCGCCTCGACGTTCAGGGCCTGCGCGCCGTAGCTGTGCTGGCAGTGATGGTGTTTCACTATGATGGCACATTGCTTCCCGGCGGGTATATCGGGGTAGCTATGGCGGACGCCCGCTGATTCTGGCTCAATAACAACTACGGCAACAATCGTGAATCCAATCTCGGTCCTTGACTATGGCTGTGGAAATATACAGTCTGTTATCAGGATGCTGGAAAAAGCGGGAGCATCCGCCCAAAAGGCATCCTCCCCGGAGGAAGTGCGCAATGCGCGTGCCTTAATTCTTCCTGGCGTGGGCGCCTTTGATCACGGCATGGGCAAGCTGATGGAGCATGGCCTTGATACTGCGCTGGACCAGGTGGCGTCCGAAGGCAAGGTGCCCGTGCTGGGCATCTGCCTGGGCATGCAGCTGATGTGCAAAGGCAGCGAGGAAGGGCGTATGCCCGGCTTGGGCTGGTTTGACGCCTGGGCCACACGCTTTCCGGACGCACGTGAGACCGGTCTGCCGGTGCCACATATGGGCTGGAACACGCTGAGCACAGTGAAGGAGAATCCTCTGCTACCGCAAACGGATGAAGAGCAGCGCTTCTATTTTGTGCATGCTTACAAGATTCATTGCAACGATCCGTCGGACGTAGCGGCAACGTGCGATTACGGTGGCGAATTCGTCGCGGCCTTTCAGAAGGATAATTTATTCGGCGCTCAGTTCCATCCCGAGAAGAGCCACCGCTTCGGGTTGGGCATGATGCGCCGTTTTGTGGAGTGGGTAGATGCTCAGGCATAGAGTGATACCCGCGCTCTTGCTGCGCAAGGGTGGACTGGTCAAGACCCGTCGCTTCAAGGACCCCGTGTATGTGGGCGATCCAACGAATGCGATACGGATTTTCAATGACAAGGAAGTCGACGAGCTGATGGTGCTGGACATCGAGGCAACACGATCCGGCACGGGGCCCGATTTTGGGGCCATCGAGCTGTTCGCGGGGGAGTGCTTCATGCCTCTGGCCTACGGTGGCGGTATCCAGACCCTGGATCAAGCCGCCCGGATCTTCGACCTGGGCGTGGAAAAGATTTGCCTGCAGACAGCTGTCCTGGCGGACGCCTCGCTGGTCACCCGCATAGCAGAGCGCTATGGCAGCCAGAGCGTGATCGTCTCGATCGACATCAAGCGCGATTGGCGCAAGAGGCCGCGCTTGTATGGAAGCCGTTCAAAGGAACTTCTGTCTTTGGATTGGCTGGATCATGCGTACAAGATGACGCAGGCGGGGGCTGGCGAAATTTTACTGAATGCCGTGGATCGGGACGGCATGATGGCGGGCTATGATATCGAGTTGGTCCGAAGCCTGGCTAAATCCGTGCAAGTGCCCGTTATCGCTTTGGGCGGCGCGGGCAGCCTGGACCACATGCGCGAGGCCGTCCTGGCTGGCGCCTCGGCGGTCGCCGCCGGATCAATGTTCGTATTTCACGGCCCGCACCGGGCTGTATTGATTACTTATCCGCGCTACCACGACATGGAGCGTATCCTGGATGTTTCCACATGAGTAGCAGACCTTATCAAATGTGCACGCGCTGTGTAATGGACACAGCGCCAGCGATATCCATTTCGACGCCGACGGCGTATGTAACTATTGCACTGATTTTCTGGACAGGTCCAGTCATATTATTCTGCGAGATGAAACGGAATGTGTGGAATTGGTGGAGGCGGGAGCCAATGTGCTCGTCGGGGGGGCGCACCGGATTGCCGCCATGGTTTCCAGCGCGAACAATAGAAGAGAAGAAAAAGTCGGCTTGTATGACGATGGCGATAGCGCACGGAGCATACTTGGAAAGCTGCTTGAATAGGCTGAGAGCGTAGAAATAGATGGCACACTCATTGTCCATTCTTCAATTGAGCCGCGGATTCTGGGCTCATTTGACTGCGCGCCGCAAGCGACAGTTGGCTGTGCTTGTTGTGCTGATGGTGCTGGCCTCGTTTGCCGAGGTTCTCAGCCTGGGCGCCGTGCTTCCGTTCCTGGCAATACTGACGACGCCTGACATGGTGTTTGATTACCCGGCCATCCAGCCGATACTTCGTTGGATGGACATACAGACCGCGCAGGAGTTGCTGCTGCCCATTACGCTTTTATTCATTGTGGCAGCTCTGCTGGCCGGAGCGATGAGGTTGGTCCTGCTGTACGTGAATACAAAGCTTTCGTATGCCATAGGCGCGGACTTCAGCTACGAGGTTTATCGCAGGACTTTGTATCAGCCCTATGCTGTGCATGTGTCCAGGAACAGCAGCGAGGTCATCAGCGGTGTTGTCAGCAAAGTCGCGATGATAATTTCGGGATTTCTTTCACCGATTCTGACTTTGGTTAGTTCTGCATGGCTGCTGGCCGCCATCCTGGTCGCCCTATTGGCAATGGACCCCGTTATGTCGATGGCTGCATTCTTGGGGTTTGGCGCAATCTACGGTCTGGTTATCGTGGTGACGCGCAAGCGTCTGGCGGCGGACAGCCAACGGATATCGTCAGAATATCCACAAGTAGTAAAGGTGTTGCAAGAAGGCCTGGGCGGCATTCGCGACGTGTTGATTGATGGCACCCAGGAGGCGTATTGCCGAAGCTACCGCAGCGCAGATATTCCATTGCGTCATGCGCAGGCCAGTGGCGTCTTTATCGGCAGTTCGCCCCGATTCGCGGCCGAAGCACTGGGAATGGCCTTTATTGCGGTTCTTGCCTATGTAATGGCCTTGCAACCCGGTGGCGTAAACAAGGCGATTACCACGCTGGGTATGCTGGCCCTGGGCGCCCAACGATTGTTGCCCGTATTGCAGCAATCTTACCAAGCCGTCGTGCAGATCCGAACCAGCAGGGACTCATTGCGCGATGCCCTCGATTTATTGAACCAGCCCATCGATATGGAAGTGCATGCCGATCATGCCCAGGCACTCTCATTCAAAAAGACCATTCGCCTGGACAGGCTGGGTTTTCGCTATGGGCCTGATACCAAAATGGTATTGAAAGGACTGAGCCTGGAAATTCCGCGAGGCGGCCGTGTCGGCTTTATTGGTACGACGGGTAGCGGCAAGAGCACTTTGTTGGATATTGTAATGGGCTTGCTGCCTGCGACGGAGGGTTCGGTGTCAATTGACGATACGCCTTTGGAGGCTCGTACTCAGAGAGCGTGGCAGCGACGGATCGCCCATGTGCCGCAAGCCATTTACCTGGCGGACAGCAGCATTGCAGAGAATATCGCATTTGGCTTGGCCCAGGAGGAGATCGATATGGAGCGTGTGCGTCAGGCTGCCCGCAAGGCTCAAATTGCCGATTACTTCGAATCGTTGCCCAGACAGTACGATACCCAGGTGGGCGAGCGCGGGGTACGGCTGTCGGGTGGCCAGCGCCAGCGTATTGGCATCGCGCGCGCCTTGTACAAGCAGGCGGAGGTCATCGTGTTCGACGAGGCTACCAGCGCATTGGACAATGAAACCGAACGCGCCGTAATGGACGCGATCGAGAACCTAGGCGATGACCTGACTATCCTCATAATCGCGCATCGCCTATCGACCTTGCAGCGTTGCGACCAGGTAGTGGAGCTTGCCGAGGGCCGAATTGTACGAAAGGGCTCATATGCCGAAATGGTCGGAGATGCAATTCACACCAATAGCACTGTAGGTAAATGGGAAAATAACAAGTGAAAGCAGTCATTTTGGCGGGAGGGCTTGGTACCCGCATATCCGAGGAAACTCATCTCAAGCCCAAGCCCATGGTTGAAATTGGCGGCAAGCCTGTTCTCTGGCACATCATGAAGATGTATTCGCATCATGGGATCAAGGATTTCGTGATTTGCTGCGGCTACAAGGGCTACGTGATCAAGGAGTATTTTGCCAACTACTTCCTGCATATGTCGGATGTGACCTTCGACATGACCACAAACAGCATGGAGGTGCATCATCAGCATGCCGAGCCGTGGCGCGTCACTCTGGTCGATACGGGCGAGAACACCCTGACCGGTGGGCGCCTGAAACGCGTGGCAAAGTACATCGTGGACGATGAAGCATTCTGTTTTACCTACGGTGATGGCGTCAGCGACGTCGACATTCGCGCATCCATCGCCTTCCACAAACAGCATGGCAAGCTTGCGACGGTAACGGCGGTCCAGCCGCCGGGCCGTTATGGCGCCTTGGAACTCAAAGGGGACCAAGTGGCGGGCTTCATTGAGAAGCCGCGCGGTGATGGAGGACTCATCAACGGTGGCTTCTTTGTGCTTTCGCCCCAGTGCCTCGATCGTATCGAAGGCGATCAGACCAGTTGGGAAGGTGCCCCGTTGGGTTCACTTGCGGCCGACGGCCAGTTGATGGCCTTTGAACATAAGGGGTTCTGGCAACCCATGGACACCTTACGTGAAAAAAACCTGTTGGAAGATCTTTGGGTTTCGGGCAAGGCCCCCTGGAAGACGTGGGCGTGATCATGTTTGGTGACATATACCGCAATCGACGCGTCCTGCTTACCGGGCACACTGGATTCAAAGGCAGTTGGCTTGCGCTGTGGTTGCAGGCCTTGGGGGCAGACGTTTCCGGCCTGGCGCTCAAGCCGGCCTCTGACCCCTCACACTGGGATTTGTTGCATCTGGACATGGCGGATCACCGCGTTGATATCCGGGATGCGTCATCGATGAGCACCATAGTCCAGACGGCACGTCCCGAAATTGTTTTCCACCTGGCAGCCCAGCCCCTGGTTCGGCGATCGTACCGCGATCCGCTGGAGACTTGGTCTACCAATGTAATTGGTACCGCGAACATCCTGGAGGCTTGTCGCCAACAGCCCTCGGTACGTGCGATCGTTGTCGTTACAACGGACAAGTGCTACGAAAACCATGAGTGGGAGTGGGGGTATCGAGAGAACGACCGCTTGGGCGGTCACGATCCGTATAGCGCCTCTAAGGCAGCTGCAGAGATGGTGGTAGCCAGCTACCGAAAATCTTTCTTTAATAGCCCGGACGCACCATTGCTGGCCAGCGCTCGGGCAGGCAACGTGATCGGGGGCGGTGACTGGTCGGAAGACCGTTTGATTCCCGACCTGGTACGAGCAGTCGGTGAGGGCCGGCCTTTGGAGATTCGCTCCCCCCTTGCAACCCGTCCCTGGCAACATGTACTGGAGTCACTCGCCGGCTATCTGATCCTGGGGCAGACACTGCTGGTCGGCGACAGAGCTGGTGCCCAAGCATGGAATTTCGGCCCCGATGCTGAAGGCAATCAAACAGTTTGCGAAGTGCTGGCGCGCTTGAAGAGCGCATGGCCGGCGTTGACCTGGCACGAGGGCACGGAAGCACGAGCGCACGAAGCCACCTTGCTGCATCTGGATAGCACACTGGCACGCAGGCGTCTGGGCTGGCGGCCAGTTTGGTCCCTGGACGACGGGCTTGCGGCAACCGCCAACTGGTACCGGGTGCTGCACGAGCAAGGTAAATTGCTAAGTACCACGCAGCTTCATGACTATATCCAGGCCGCCGAACAGGCAGGCCATGCATGGGCCTGCAAATGAAGATCAGGCCCACAGCGCTGCCAGGAGTGTCGGTGGTGGATACACAGCCGTTCAGCGACCACCGCGGGGCCTTTACCCGCTTGTTCTGTGAGCAGGAGCTGGCATTCATCCTTTGCGACCGGCATATCGTGCAGATCAATCATTCACGTACGACCACTGTAGGTGCCGTACGCGGCATGCATTACCAGTCTGCCCCGCACGCCGAGATGAAACTCGTACGCTGCCTTAAGGGACGCGTCTGGGACGTTGCCGTGGACCTGAGGGCCGGATCGCCGACTTTCATGCAGTGGCATGCCCAAGAGCTGAGCCAGGACAATGCCAGCATGCTGGTGATTCCGGAAGGCTGTGCCCATGGCTTTCAAGCCCTGGAGCCGGATAGCGAATTGCTCTATTTGCATACCGCCTTTTATACGCCCGACGCCGAAAGAGGGGTCGCGCATGATGAGCCAAAGCTGGCCATTGAGTGGCCATTGCCAATTGCGGATCTTTCCGTACGGGACCAACAGCATCCCCGACTTCCAATTGATTTTCCCGGACTTCACCTATGAAATGCCGCCATTGCGGAACCGTTCTGGAACACACGTTCCTGGACCTGGGCTTTGCGCCGCCGTCAAATGCCTATCTGACACAAGCCGACCTGAGTCGCCCTGAAAAGTATTACCCGTTGAAAGTTCGCGTTTGCGACCAATGCTGGCTGGTGCAGACGGAAGACTACGCACAGGCTAGCGAGCTGTTCAGTCCCGACTATGCTTATTTTTCCAGCACGTCCAGTGGCTGGCTGACTCATGCAAGGCAATATGCGGAGTCGATTACCGACCGCTTGGGCTTGGGCATCGACAGTTTCGTTATCGAAGTGGCCTCGAACGACGGCTACCTGTTGAGAAACTTCGTTGCCGCCGGCATACCCTGCTTAGGCATTGAGCCTACCGCCAGCACAGCTGCAGCAGCCGAGGCGCTTGGCGTGCCGGTGCTGCGCGAGTTTTTTGGCGAAGCCCTGGGCCGTAAACTGGCCGACGAAGGCCGGCGGGCGGACCTGATCGCCGGCAACAATGTCTATGCGCATGTACCAGACATAAACGATTTTACGCGCGGCCTGAAGGCGGCCTTGAAGCCACAGGGTACGCTGACGCTTGAGTTCCCGCACCTGCTGCGTCTAATTCAGAATAATCAGTTCGACACTGTATATCACGAACATTTTTCATATCTGTCGATACACGCCGTGCAACAGATATTTGAAAAGGCGGGCCTTCGTATCTATGACATCGAGGAGCTGCCGACGCATGGCGGAAGTGTTCGGATATACGGATGCCATGCTGAAGCATCCCTGGCGCAGCAGCCTGGTGTTCAAAGACTGCTGCACATGGAGGTTGAAGCTGGCTTGTTGGGAATCCAGGTCTACCAGGATTTCCAGGTGCGGGCTAATAAGGTCAAGGACGATTTACTGGCCTTCCTGATCGAGCAGAAGCGCAATGGCAGGACCGTGGCCGCGTATGGAGCAGCGGCCAAAGGCAATACGCTGTTGAACTACGCAGGTATAAAGCCGGACTTGCTGCCTTTTGTCTGCGACGCCGCGCTGGCTAAACAGGGAAAGCACATGCCTGGAAGTCACATTCCGATATTGGCGCCGGAGGCTTTGGATAATCGGGCGCCAGACTATCTATTGATACTTCCTTGGAACATCGCGGCGGAAGTAAGGGCGCAGAACCAAGGCTTGGTAGGAACGAAGTTTGTGACCGCTGTACCGAAATTGGAGGTGTTGTGATCAAGGTGGCGCCTTCAGCTGTGGTATCACAGTTGGCGGATATTGAGGATTCCGTACGTGGTACGAAGATCATTGTCGGGGACCGGTCCGTGATAGATTCGTTCGTGAAGATCAAGCCTGCTGGTGGAGCGGTAGACCTGGTGATTGGTTCCGATGTGGTAATCAATTCCGGTTGCGTGCTCTATACGGGGAATGGGATCACGATAGGGAACAGTGTGGCAATTGCAGCTAACTGCACGTTGGCTCCGGTCAATCATGAATACAGTTCAAGAGAGACTCTTATTCGCAGCCAAGGTTTCCGGCCTAGCAAGGGCGGGATAGTCATCGAAGACGACGTTTGGATTGGTGCTAATTGTGTATTGTTGGACGGATCATACATACGAAAAGGCGTCGTGATAGCTGCCGGGAGTATTGTGCGTGGGGAACTGCAGGCCTATGGAATATATGGTGGCAGCCCGCTTCAACAATTGGGTAGTCGCTCGTGACACGGTGCATCATCCTCTTGACTCAGCTTGAGGAGAGAATTGAGCATTTAGGATGGAGGTCATAAATGACAATGCAGCAGGCAACCATCATTGGGGGCAGGGGATTTATTGGCCGGGCTTTAGAAGCCTATTTAATACAAGAGGGCTGGGATGTCTGGATTCCCGCGCGCACGCAATGCTGGCCTGAGCCAGCGCGCTCCCTCGGCCATATCTTTTATTGCGCGGGGCTTACAACAGACTATCTCGAGCGCCCCGCTGACACGGTACTTGCGCACGTTAGTTTGCTGAGTGCGGTTTTGCAGTCGGCTTCATATGAATCGTTGGTCTATCTTTCATCTACACGTGTGTACGACAGTTTGCCTGTTGGGGGCCTTGCATCTGAAGACGCAAGGCTGATTGTCAATCCAAGTTGTGCACGCCAACTCTTTGACCTGACGAAGCTTACCGGAGAAGCTATCTGTCATGCTTTAGGGGGCACGCGAGCGCGTGTTGCTCGTTTATCATGTGTATATGCTGGGCCTTCCGATAGTGAAGGGTTTCTACCAGCCTTACTAGGAAAAATCATAAACAGCGAAAAAGGCACGAGCGTTCCTGTAAACTCATCGCCTTCATACGCTAGAGATTACGTCCATCTAACCGATGTACTTCGTGCGTTAGTGGATATCGCGGTAAGGGGGCAATATGCAACCTACAACGTAGCCTCTGGTCATAATGTTAGTAATGCGCAATTAGCCGCTCACGTGAAGCGGGCAACTGGCCGAACGATCGAATTTCTGAACAGCCAGTACGCACCGAATCCACCGGTAGTCAGTATAGAGCGTCTGGTCGCTGATTTTGGTTGGTATCCCGTTCAAGTCGACCGGCAAATAATGGCTACATTGGGGAACCTGGCTACATGAAGATCGTTGGTTTGGACGAAAAGCGTCTGGCAAACTATGTGCATACTCAGCTTGCGCATCATTTTCCAATTGATAACTTGCCTGAGCCGGCTTTCATTGCAACATATATCCCGAAAGCCCTGAAACGGCTGGAACGATGTATTGCGGAAGTCGCGATGTGGCGGCCTGGAGCATTTGATGTGCTGCACTCCACACAATATTGTATTTTTATATATTACTTGTCCAATACAATTTGGCTCCAAACTGGAGATAGAACCTGTTGCACTTTGCTTTTTTTACTGAACAAGACGCTTAACGGCATAGACCTCTTCTATGAGATAGAGATGCCAGAGGTGTTTTTTATTGGGCACTCAGTAGGGATTGTGTTGGCAAAGGCTCAATATGGAAACTATCTGGTGCTTTATCAAAACTCTACTGTTGGGAAAAACAATGGAACTGCGCCCGTGCTAGAGGAGCGAGTTGTGATGTATCCGAATACGGCGGTAATCGGGCGTAGCGTAGTGCGCGGAGGATCAATCATAGCTCAAGGTGTTAGTGTAATTAACCATGACACTCCGGGAAACAGCATGGTATTCCAGGGAGATTCAGGCACCGTGATATTTAAAGAAACCACGAGAGATATGTTTTGCGAGTATTTTCGATCGTAGTGTTGAGGTATAAACGAATTTGCTGATGAGGGACTGATAGTTTCATTGGCGATAATTTCAATATATTCCTAGAAAAAGTATGTAGTATGAATTTGACACGTGACGATGGGGCGATCCACAAGCTATCGGATATAACGCTGGTTATGCCAACATACAATCGGCCTCAATATGCATTAAGGGGGATGATGTATTGGGGAGAGCTCGGGGTCAACGTTCTTGTATTTGATGGATCAAAGGATCCGCTTCCTTCCCATGAGCTCGAAAAAATCCCTTCTTGTATTAAATACTTCCATCGTCCGACAGGTTTTTATGATCGTTTAAAGGCCGCATTAAAATATATAGACACCCCTTATGCCTCTTTGGCGGCAGATGATGAATTTTTTCTTAAGAGCGGATTGTTAGCGGCAATTGATTATCTGGATAAGAATCAGGATTATGTCGCGTGCGGCGGCCAAGCTGTAGGGTTTTGGAGAGCTCAAGACGATATTTTCATGACGAAGCAGTATGCGGGAAATTCCGGTTTTGACCTGAATCACGACGACCGGGCTAAGCGCATTGAAGACCATTTTTCTAAGTACACGCCTGCATCCGTGTACGCTACTGTACGGTCTGCTGATTTTATCGCAGCAATTACTGCGATGACGGAACATGAGTTCAGCGTATATTCAATTGGAGAACTTCAACTTGAGATGTTCTACGCGTGGCGTGGCAAGGTGAAAGTTCTTGATCATATATATTGGCTGCGTAGTGAGGAAAATACACCTACTCGCAATACGGATCCATCTTTATTCCCGGATAGGCGCCTCGAAAAGTGGTGGATGAATCACAACGATCAGACTGATAAGAAAAAATTTATAGAAATCATGTCTCGACATATGGCCGGAGCTGACTTTGAGGTGCCGCAAACAGAGAGGGCCATCCGTATCGCCATGGATGCATATGTCAAATTTGCTCTCCACTATTATGCACCCCGTTCTATGTTCTCTAAAATTATAAATTCCGTCTCCTACAGGCTTAGAATGGCGTTAGAGCTAGGTGATCACAGTATGTCGGCGGTCCAAATGATGAAAATTTTAAACCAATACCCCACTGCCGTGTCCGCACTGGCGCATGATGATTTCTCCAATATATATTGTATTTTATCTGCTTGGTATAGCGGTTCAAATCACATAATTCCGAACAGATTCGAATGAGTGCAAATTCTTCGATGTTTACCTTTTGCCTCATTAGTGGATGATGCTATGTTGAGTAATAAGACTATTCTCGTTACAGGTGGAACTGGATCATTCGGTCACGTTTTCGTGTCGATGACTCTGGCCAGATATAACCCGCGGAAACTCATTATTCTCTCTCGCGATGAGATGAAGCAGTGGGAAATGGCTAAGCTTCACAAGGATGACGAGAGAGTCCGTTTCTTTATTGGCGATGTGCGCGACAAGGATCGCTTGTATCGTGCATTGGACAGTGTGGATTATGTTGTCCATGCAGCAGCGACAAAGATAGTGCCTACCGCCGAGTACAACCCGTTCGAATGCATCAAGACGAACGTCAACGGCGCGATGAACCTTATCGACGCATGTATCGATCAAGGGGTGAAGCGCGTCGTGGCCCTCTCGACCGACAAGGCAAGCAGCCCCATCAATTTGTACGGTGCTTCCAAGCTGGCATCTGACAAGCTTTTTGTCGCTGGCAATGCTTATGCAGGCGAGCATGGTACACGCTTTGCTGTGGTGCGCTACGGCAATGTCATGGGTTCACGTGGGTCAGTAATCCCCTTCTTTATGTCCCTTCGAGAAAGTGGGGAGCTGCCAATTACGGATATTCGTATGACGCGCTTCATGATTTCGCTGGAGCAAGGCGTAGAGCTGGTTTGGCATGCCTTTGAGGACATGGTCGGCGGCGAGGTCTATGTGAAGAAAATTCCTTCGATGAAAGTTGTGGACCTCGCTCGTGCCATAGCGCCGGCTGCGATCCACAAGATCATTGGGATACGTCCCGGTGAAAAGCTGCATGAGCAGATGATCAGTGCCGAAGACTCCCTCCACACCTATGAATACCCAGAGCATTACAAGATCTTGCCGACCATTAATGGCTGGAGCGAGTCGCCGGAGCGAATCAAGAGTGGAACGAAGGTGCCTGAAGGCTTCACCTATGCTAGCGATACTAATCCTGAGTGGATGTCGCCGGAGACACTGCAAGCCTGGATCTCCACGAATTCGGACAAGATCGGGAAGGTGTAAGCCATCATGATTCCATACGGGCGACAGGACATCAAGCAAACCGATATCGACGCTGTGGTCGAGGTCCTCCAGTCGGATTTCCTCACGCAGGGACCCAGGGTGCCGGCCTTTGAGCAGACAATAGCCTCGAAGGTCGGAGCGGATCACGCGGTGGCGGTCAACAGTGCGACGTCAGCTCTGCATCTAGCCTGTTTAGTACTTGAACTGGGCCCCGGTGATTGGCTTTGGACATCGCCCATCACATTTGTGGCGTCGGCCAACTGTGCCTTGTACTGCGGAGCGCAGGTGGATTTCGTTGATATTGATCCATATACCTACAACCTGGATCCGCGTGCTCTGGAAGCCAAACTGGTCGTTGCGGAACGCGATGGTCGTCTACCCAAGATTGTCGTGCCTGTGCATCTGTGTGGACAGTCTTGTGATATGCAGGCAATCCATGCATTGGCCACTCGCTACGGCTTCAACATAATAGAAGACGCATCGCATGCTATCGGTGGAAAGTATCAAGAACAATACATAGGAAACTGCCGATATAGTGATATCACCGTGTTCAGTTTCCATCCCGTCAAGATCATCACCACTGCTGAAGGTGGCGTGGCGACGACTAATGACCATGCGCTGGCAGAGAAAATGGAGTTATTGCGTAGTCATGGAATCACCCGGGATCCATCGCTGATGACGCAGGCGCCTGACGGGCCTTGGTATTATCAGCAGATTGCCCTGGGTCTGAACTATCGGATGACGGAACTGCAAGCTGCACTGGGCATTAGTCAGTTCGAGCGATTGGATAGCTATATAGTGCAGCGCCACGAGATCGCCCGGAAGTACGAGGAGGCTTTCCGTGATTTACCGATCACCACCCCTGTGCAATGTTCGGACTGTTATTCGGCATACCATCTGTACGTAATTCGTTTGCAGTTGGAACGGATAGCACCCAATCATAGGGAAGTGTTCGAAGGCTTGCGCCGTCGAGGCATAGGCGTGAATTTGCACTATATTCCCGTGCATACGCAACCTTATTATAAAAATATGGGATTCGCTACCGGAGATTTCCCGGAGGCAGAGAAGTATTATCGCGAAGCGATTAGTTTACCGATGTATGCAACCCTTTCTCCCGAGCAACAATCCCTTGTTATGAAAGCCATGGAATCGGTTATCCACTCATTAAATTAAAGGCGGCCAGCGGTCTGCCGAAATTCCCTTCCAGCCAGTCAGAGCACATGAAAAAAGAATCCGCGGTTCCCTATATCATTTTCGAAGTTGCTAATGTCCATGCAGGGGACCTCAATTATCTAAAAAAGATGATTGAAGAGTTTTCTCGTGTTGATTACAAGAAGAAAGGCATTAAATTTCAAATATTTTCTCCCGACGGTATCGCTTTGTCGGATTTTGAGTGGTATCCGGTATATGAGAACTTGTATTTCGATAAGCAGGTTTGGCAGGAACTGATTGCGGAATCTGCCGAGCAAGGCGATGTGTGGATAGATATTTTTGATGGCTACGGCACTACTGTATTAAGTGAGAATCTTGACCGTATTTCCGGAGTCAAGCTGCAAGCCTCGGTTTTGGAGAACCACGAGATACGCAGTGCTTTGGAAGCGATCGAGTTTGGAGACAGGTGTCTTGCGATCAACATATCCGGCCTGACTTTGAACGAAATCCAGGCCGCACATGATTACTTTTCCGGCATTGCGAGAAATGTGATTTTGCAGATGGGCTATCAGGGCTATCCGACTAGTATTTCGGATACGGGGCTTCAAAAAATTCCAGTATTGCAAACGGCATTTCCCGGAGTACCTCTTTGTATGGCCGATCATGCCGACGCGGATTTGCACTTTGCTCTCGAGGCACCCGTCTACGCCGCTGTACTTGGGTGCGAATATATAGAAAAGCACTTTTGTATTGATCGTAAATCGGCTAAATACGATGGATTTTCCTCTTTGGAACCTCATCAGGTGAAGGAGCTTTGTGTTGCGCTGGAGAACGCCAGCATGGCATCGCATGGTCTGTTCATTAGCGATGCCGAAAGGGAGTACCTTAGAAAATCCATCCAGATTCCGGTGGCGAGCCAAAATCTGGAACCGGGAGACCTGGTTTCAGCATCCGATCTAATTTTTCGCCGGACGGGGCAGACCGGTTTAAGCTTTCAGCAAATCCGGGATATCCAGCAGCAGCGACACATATTGTCTGTTAGCACAGCGACGAAAGCTTCCTTCCAACCCGAAGCTTTTCGTCCAGCGAACATCGCCGTGATTGCCGCATGCCGTATGAAGTCCTCAAGGCTGCCCAAGAAAGCGTTGCTGCCGATCGCGGGCGTTCCTTCTGTGGAACGCTGCTTATCGCAATGCCTGGCGGTCCCAGGCGTACAACGAGTGATACTGGCTACCTCTAGTCTGGAAGCAGATGCCGTTTTAAAGGAGCATACGCTCGGGGGGGCGGTGGACTTCTGGCAGGGCGATCCTGAGGATGTTATCAGCAGATATCTAGGGGCATGTGCGCATTTCGATATCGACGTCGTGATTCGGGTGACGGCGGATTGCCCGCTGATTCTTCCCGAGGTTATAGATCATCTTCTTGATCGGCATTTCGCCACCGGAGCGGACTACACCGCGGCCATAGATGCGGCAGTCGGTACAGCAGGAGAAATCATCAATACGCGCGCCCTGAAACAGGTGCGGGACTATTTTGGTACTGCTGCGCATTCCGAATACATGACTTGGTACTTTCAGAGTAATCCGGATCACTTCAAGGTAAACCTCGTACATCTTCCGGAGGCTCTGGTTAGAAGCTATAGGATGACTCTGGATTACGAGGAAGATCTTTTAATGTTTAACCGCTTATACGACAAATTAGGCAATGAAAGTGAGAGCTATACAGCCGACAGGATATTTGCTGTACTGGATAGCGACCCAGCGATCGCGCGAATAAATTCGCATCTAACACTGAAATACCGAACCGATAAAGAGCTGATTGACACCCTGAATCGCGAAACCCGGATGAACACCGTATAGGTACAGACGATCGATGCATTCGTAGCGTCGATCTGTTGTGTAACAAAGATATTGATAGGATAGTCATGCAAAAATTCAAGACTGAGCAAGAGGCTTTTTGGGCCGGAGAGTTTGGCGTCGAATACATCAGTCGGAATCAGGGGAAGGAACTGCAGGCCGCGAACCTGAATTTCTTTTCCAAAGCGTTAAAAAGTGCGCGGGATTTTCACTCTTGTATAGAGTTCGGTGCGAACATCGGTATGAACGCGCGGGCGCTTCAGCTTTTATACCCCGCTCTGGACATTCATGGAATAGAGATCAATCAGAAGGCTGCCGACCAACTGGCGGGGGTGCTCGGCGGCGATCATGTGTACCGAACGTCGATCATGGAATTCCAGCCGGACCGCAAGTGGGACTTGGTGCTGATCAAGGGCGTGCTTATACATATAAACCCCGACTCGCTAATGGAGGTGTACGACAAGCTGGTCGCTTCATCGACTCGATATGTCCTGGTTGCTGAATACTACAATCCAGTCCCAGTAGCGATTCCATACCGAGGACATGAGAATCGCCTTTTTAAGCGAGATTTTGCGGGCGAGATTATGAGCCGGTTTCCAGAACTGCGGCTCATCGATTACGGTTTCGCCTATCATCTGGATCCGAATTTCCCGCAGGACGATATCACTTGGTTCCTCATGGAAAAGAAAGACTGAAATTCAAGGAGCTATGATGATCAAATATTGTACGCATTGCATCATGCCGGATACCAAGCCAGATCTGCGGCTTGACGAGCATGGGGTCTGTAACGCCTGCCGTAGCTACGAAATGCGGAAGGAAGTCGATTGGGACAACCGCTATAAAGTGTTGCTAGGCATCTTGGATAGATATCGCCACAAGGATGGCAGCAATTGGGACTGTATTGTTCCAGTCAGCGGTGGCAAAGATAGCACTTACCAGGTCGTCAGAATGCTGCAGCTTGGCCTTAATCCGCTATGTGTGACGTCGACTACATGCGATTTGTCTGACATTGGCCGGAAGAATATAGAAAATATCAAGCAGCTGGGCGTTGACTACATCGAGGTGTCTCCAAATCCGTTGGTCAGGGCCAAAATGAACAGGGTAGGCCTGACGCAGGTCGGTGATATTTCATGGCCGGAGCATGTCGGTATATTTACAATACCTGTGCGTGCCGCAGTGCAATTCAATGTGCCTTTGATCGTGTGGGGAGAGAACTCTCAAAATGAATATGGTGGCCCGGCAGCGGCTGCGGATAACAATATTCTTGACCGCAGGTGGCTGGAGGAGTTTGGCGGGCTGCTCGGCATGCGGGTTACAGACCTCGTGGGGATGGAAGGAATTGAGCCCAAGCATCTGATCCACTATACCTATCCTAGCGATGCCGAGCTCGCCCGGGTCGGAGTCACCGGATTATTTCTTGGGCACTATATTCCTTGGGATGGACTCTCGAATACCTTGATTGCGCAAGCCAATGGATTCACGACCTATCACAAGGCGGTGGAAGGCTCCATGGTGAGCTACGAAAATCTGGATAACCACCAGACTGGCATCCACGACTACTTCAAATTTCTGAAATTCGGCTTTGGCCGGGCGACCGATCTCGCATGCTTACATATTCGAAGGGGCCGCTTGACGAGGCAGGATGGGCTAGAAGCCGTAAAGCGCCTTGACGGCAAGTTTCCCTGGGAATACTTGGGTAAGCATTTGAGCGATATTCTGGAGCCTTTGAATATTACGGTGGAAGAGTTCACCAAGATATGTGATCGATTCACCAACAAGAAGTTGTTCAAGCGTGATTCCGCAGGCGGCTTATTGAAGGATCGACATGGCAATCTGCAGAAAATCAATGACGATAATTTATGATTACCGGTATTGTCGATTACGGAGTGGGCAACCTGGGATCCCTGGGACACTCGCTGCGAGAGCATGGCGATATCAGGTTGCTTGACAAGCCTTCGGACGCGGCCTCGGTTGATCGATTGATTCTGCCGGGAGTCGGCAATTTTTCAGATTGTGCTGCCAGGCTGCACTCGACCGGTTGGTGGAATGCAGTGCTGGATGCAGTTGCGGAAAGATCTCAGCCTTTGCTTGGCATCTGTGTAGGCATGCAATTGCTTGCCGAAGTGGGACATGAAGGCGCAGAAGGATCCGATGCCGTAGGCGTTCGGGGTCTTGGACTGATTAGTGGCGAGGTTCGGCATCTTACTGAATTGGGATGCGGACTTAGGGTGCCTCATGTAGGCTGGAATTCGATTCGGCTGCCCAGCGGGCCGCAGGAAATATTCAATGATATCCCTGACGAAACGGACTTCTATTTCGTCCACAGTTATGCGTTCGATGCAGCACACCAAGAAGATATCATCGCCACGACGGATTACAGTGTGCCCTTGGTGGCAGCGGTTCGTAAAGGACAAGTGTGGGGCGTTCAGTTCCATCCAGAAAAGAGTTCCAAGGCAGGTCAGCGGATTCTAATGAATTTCATCGCGGCGAAATCGTGCTGAAGGTTCGAGTTATCCCCACGCTCCTATGGAAGCAGTTCGGCTTGGTAAAGGGAGTCGGTTTCGACAGTTGGCGCAGGGTAGGGGCGGTACTGCCGGCCATGCGAGTGTATGCAGCCCGGGAGGTCGATGAATTGATCCTTGTCGATATCACCGCTCACCAGGCGGGTAACGAGCTTGACCTTGAGTCTATCGAAGATTTCAGCGAGGACTGCCATGTACCGTTTACCGTCGGAGGAGGAGTTCGGCACATTGACCAGGTCGCGCAACTCCTGCGTATAGGAGCCGACAAGGTGAGTGTCAACACTGCGGCATATGAAAGTCCGCAATTGATTTCTCAAATTGCCGGACGGCATGGATCTCAATGTGTAGTTGCAAGCATTGACGCACGAGTTGATGGCGATGGGGGTTGGAAATGTTTCAGCCACGCGGGTACTCAGGCGACGGGCCTGTGCGCTCTCCAATGGGCACGCCAATTGGAGAGCATGGGTGCCGGCGAAATCTTAATTACCTCCATTGATCGGGATGGAACCATGAAGGGTTATGACCTTGGCTTGGTGGAAGCAGTCGTTAACGCTGTCAACATCCCGGTAATTGCTTCCGGCGGAGCGGGTTCTTACCAACACATGGTAGACGCGGTGGTGCACGGTGGAGCGGCAGCAGTGGCGGCTGCCAGCATGTTTCATTTTACCGAGCAAACTCCTGCGGGGGCCAAACGAGCTTTGGCAGAAGCGGGTGTTCCCGTTCGCTGGCCGTTGGGTACGCTTGCAGGCGCGAACTGAATGATGCGAAGCGTGGCCTTCCGAGCTGATGCATCGGTACAGATCGGTACGGGCCATATTATGCGCTGTCTGACACTTGCCGATGCTTTGCTTCATAAAGGTGTAGAGCCTGCATTTATCTGCCGTGAGCATTCAGGCCACCTTATGGATTTTATTCGAGAGCAGGGCCATGCCGTGTACTCATTGCATGCCAACGACGGATGGCAGACAATGCTGCCTGCACATCCCCTTCATGCTTCGTGGTTGGGTGCTACGCAAGAGATGGATGCCATGGCATGTCGGCCCATATTAGAGCGCCTGCGCCCGCAATGGCTGGTAGTGGATCACTATGCTTTGGATGAGCGCTGGGAAAGCTCATTGCGTGATTGTTATACCCATCTGCTGGTAATCGATGATTTAGCGGATAGGACCCATCAATGTGAAGTGTTGCTCGATCAGAATCTTGGACGCGTAGCAGATGATTATCTGGCCTTGACCCCGGAGCGATGCACAAGATTGATTGGGCCTGGCTACGCACTTCTGCGGCAGGAGTTTTCGGCCTTACGCGAGTACAGCGCATCACGCCGCCGTCAGGCGTCTCTGAGGTCCCTGTTGGTCACTATGGGAGGGGTGGATGCGACGAACGTGACTGGTCGGGTGCTTCAGGCATTGGTCGATACCCGTCTGCCGGACGAGAGCCGGATTACAGTGATCATGGGAACGACAGCCCCACACCTGGCTGAGGTGAGGCGACAGGCAGCGGAAATGCGTATGCAGACCGAGGTGCTTGTTGGAGTGGGCGATATGGCTCGACATATGGCTGAGAGTGATCTGTGTATCGGTGCGGCGGGAGGGACAGCCTGGGAGAGATGTTGTCTAGGCGTGCCAACGCTCTTGGTGGCATTGGCGAAAAACCAGGTTTCCGGGGCTGCAGCACTGATGAAAGCGGGGGCGGCGGAGATGCTTGATATTGATCGGATTGAATCTGATCTGCCGCGACGGATTCATGAAATCCAAAGCGACGCGGCCCGTCTCGAACAAATGAGCCGCGCCGGACTGGCTATAACTTCAGGTGCCGGCGCTAGGGACGTGGCGGCCATCATGGCATCTCGGGAGGCGTGCTGGTGACTGATAGACGCATTCGGCTGATGAAGGGTTCGGACCTGAAGCAAGTGCTTGTTTGGCGCAATCATCCCGACATCCGGAAATACATGTTCACGCGCCAGGAAATCAGTTGGCCGGAACACAAGGCTTGGTTCACGGCGCTTCAAAGCGACCCAACAAGGTATGCCTTGCTGTATGAAGAGAACGGTTTGCCTCTTGGCGCCGTTACGCTGAAGCGCTTGCAAGGAGCCTCGGTGGCAGAGTGGGGTTTCTACCGAGCTCCCGATGCGCCGAAGGGTACCGGACTCAACATGGCTGGGCTGGCTTTAGATTATGCATTCGATGCGCTGGAATTGCACAGGGTTTACGGGGAAGTAATTGGCGGTAATGCGGTCTCAATAGAGTTTCACAGAAGGTTGGGTTTTCTCCAGGAAGGATTGTTGCGAGATCATTTCGAAGTAGATGGTCATTTTGATGACGTACTGTGTTTCGGTTTATTGAATACAGAGTGGAAGTCCCGGAAAGGATAACAGTATGAAGAAGCAAGCATCGTTCCAGATAGACGGGCGGCAAATCGGGCAGGACGAGCCTCCATATGTCATTGCCGAGATATCAGCTAATCACAACGGCCGCCTTGACAGAGCCATGTCCATAGTTGAGGAAGCCAAAGCCGCGGGGGCCGATGCCGTCAAGTTGCAGACTTATACGGCCGACACCATAACCCTGAATAGTGACACCGAAGATTTCCAGATCCGCGGAGGCCTGTGGGACGGAAAGACGCTTTATCAGCTATATCAGGAAGCTCACATGCCGTGGGAGTGGCACCGTCCCTTATTTGATAAAGCGAGGCAGTTGGGCATTACCATGTTCAGCAGTCCATTTGACAGCAGCGCGGTCGATCTGCTGGAGGATCTCGGCGCTCCGGCTTACAAAATTGCTTCATTCGAAGCGATCGATTTGCCTCTGATCAGGTATGCGGCGGGAACTGGTAAGCCGATGATCATCTCTACCGGCATGGCGGATGCGCAGGAAATACAAGAGGCCATTGACGCGGCCCGGGAAGGTGGGTGCGGCGAAGTTGCCATTCTGCATTGTGTGAGCGGCTATCCTGCACCCGCCGGGGACTACAACCTTAATACGATACCGGATATGTTGCGGCGTTACGGGGTTGTGACGGGTTTATCGGACCATACCTTGGACAATACCACCGCGATCGCGAGCGTGGCATTGGGAGCCTCGATTATCGAAAAGCATTTCACTTTGGATAGAGGGGACGGGGGCCCGGATGATAGCTTCTCACTGGAACCACCGGAGCTTGCCGCTCTGTGTCGGGATTCCAAAACCGCCTGGTCCGCATTAGGGAAGGTTGATTACGGACGCAAGTCCAGCGAGCAGGCTAACGCTCAGTTCAGACGTTCGTTGTATTTTATCCAGGCCCTGAAAGCGGGAGAAGTAGTGACAGAGGAATCGGTACGAAGCGTCCGGCCCGGTTATGGCGTAGCTCCTAAGTATATGGGCGCCGTCGTCGGCCGTCGGGTATGTCGTGACGTCGGGCAGTTCGAGCCTGTGACTTGGGATGCTCTGGGCGGCAAATAATGGTCAATATGGCCTCACTAAAAACGTTGCTCGCCACCTTTGGCCATCCGGGAATCAAGTCATTCCCGCAGGGAGCAGATGTGTTATTGGTCCGACACGATATCGATTGTGGATATACCTATAAGGGCCTCCCCTACTCGCATATCCTGGACAGTGTCTCCGATATTCTGGACGGGATGGGAAGAACCCGCTACTCGGTCGCCTCGCCCTATAGCTCTCTGATCGGGGGCAAGGCTTATGGAAGTCCAGTTTGTATAAATCGGCAATATGCATGGGCTACCCTCGCGGCCAAATTAAAATCCGGCGGTGATCCGATAAGGGCGAATGTAAGGGCAAAGAAGGAAGTCTGGAAGAGGGTGATTGAGGCTGTATCTCCCAAGGTGATATTCAGCATAGCCCCGGGGCCGGAGCTATGCTGGGCAGCGAGTGAGTCTGGCATTCCTGCTTACGACATTCAGCATGGCGTCATCAATGATGGGCATGTTGTTTATAAGGAGGTCCTCAGGGATGGGCCGCAGGAGTATGTGCCAAGCGGATTTCTATGCTGGGATCAAACAGCGGCGGAAACGCTCGCTTGGGCGAGTGCGCGTGGTCGGGAAGTGCATGTCGTGGGTAACCCGTGGTTTGCAAGATTTATTGAGCGAGAGGAAGGAGATATTCTTGTTGAAGATGCGCTGTCCAGGAAAGGGATAGGCGTAAAGGGAAAAAAAACCGTCCTCGTTACTCTTCAATGGGGACTACGGGAATTCTTCAAGGATCCCGATTATTATGAAATCCTGCCGGAATCTCTGATCAAGGCAATTAAAGAATCGAAAGAAAAGTACAACTGGTTATTGAGGTTGCATCCGGTTCAGGTGCGTAGTGGAACCAAAGAGAAAGTGACTTCCTTTTTAGAAAGAGAGTTCGGTAAGGAAGGCGCTATCAGGTGGGAAGAGCCGACCAAGCAGCCATTACCACTTTTGTTGGCAAGTTGCGATCTTCACGTCACAGACTGCGGCTCAACCACCTTAGAAGCGGCATGGTACGGGATTCCTACTGCCTTGCTGAATGATCGCTACGAAATCGGTGGAGTGCTTGAAGAGTACTTCATATTGGAACGTTCAATGGGTTTGGCGACCTGCATACAACAAGAGGCGTCTCACATTCTGGACTGGATCGGTAGCCATGGAAAGACTGACAGCAGTACATGGATCGGTGGCGATCTACGTAATACGTTAAATAGTATCTTGCGGGCGTAGCAGATTTACTCCCAGTCCTCTTCAACTCTGCTTGACGGCATGGACAATGCTAATCAACTGCTTGCATTTTTTTAAACATGAGGCGCGTAGGGATGTTTCAACATGAGTAGCAGACCTTATCAAATGTGCACGCGCTGTGTGATGGACACCAGCGCCAGCGACATCCATTTCGACGCCACTGGCGTGTGCAACTATTGCACTGATTTTCTTAACAGGTCCAGCCATATCATCCATGCCGAGCCCGCCGCCAAGCAGCGTCAGCTTGAAGCATTTGTTGATCGAATCAAACGGGAAGGCCGCGGCAAGCGATACGATTGCATAGTGGGTGTGTCCGGAGGTGTCGACAGTTCCTGGGTGCTGGTGCGCGTAGTGGAGTTGGGTCTGCGTCCGTTGGCGGTGCACATGGACAATGGCTGGAATTCTGAACTGGCGCAGAACAACATCGCGAATCTGGTCCAGGGGCTGGGTGTGGACCTATATACCCATGTGATCGACTGGCCCGAGTACCGAGCGCTGATGCAGGCGTTCTTTGATGCTGATGTGATCGACGTGGAGCTGCTGTACGACAACGCCATGCTGGCGGTGAACTACCAACAGGCTGCTGCGCATGGGGTCAAGTGGATATTGTCCGGATCCAACCAGGCGACAGAAGGCATGGCGATGCCGGGCGGGTGGAACTGGTTGAAGTACGACCAGAAGAACATCCGGAACATTGCGAAAGTGCGCGGTGGTGTGCGTATTGCCACGTTCCCATCCATCGGGACACTACAGTACATATGGGCCACGCATGTGCGCGGAATCAAATGGACTTCAATCCTGGATCTGATGAGCTTCAACAAGGCGGAGGCCATGAGTTCTTTAGTGGATCGTTTCGGTTATAAACCATATCCCTACAAGCATTACGAATCAATCTTTACACGGTTCTACCAGGGCTATCTTCTTCCCGAGAAATTCGGGGTCGATAAGCGGCGCCTCCATCTGTCCACGCTTATCATGTCCGGGCAGATGACGAGACAGGCCGCAGAGGACGACCTGCAAAGAATTCCTTATCCGTCGGTACAGGATCTTCGGGACGACACGGAGTATTTCCTGAAAAAAATGGGTTGGACCGCAGCCCAGCTTGAGGGTTACCTGAGTCGACCCGAACAGCCCCATACGAACTATGCCAGCGAGCAACGGCTATGGGACACGTTGAAGAACGCCTATATAAGTCTGCGTTCTCGCATGCGGAAAGCCTAGAACTATGCCTGGCACAGCCTTCCTATTGTTCAGCGGCACAAAATTTGGCGGTATGGAGCGTCGCTACGCTCGCCTGGTAGATTTCTTATCTCGGAAGGGCGTAGAAGTTACGCTGTTGTGTACCAGTGATGCATTAAAAGGGGTTCATGATCTGGGCATTGACCTCCCGCCGTCGCGCGTGCAATTGATCGATGTCGGCTGGATCAAAACCGGTGGAGTTTTGGGCAGGATCAATCGCCTGTACGGGTTGGCCAGGGCTTTCTGGATGATGGCCACCGGCCGATATCAACAAATTCATGTTATTGCCAATCCTGGGCTATTGGTTTTGTCCTATGCCTGGCTGGGCAGGTTCTTACCCCCGCTCTCCTTCTCCGTTGTTGACTCCCGCTTAGGATTTGATTCCCGGATTGTTGGCACGTCGGTGCGACGCGCACGTGCAGTGGACTGTCTTTCCGATACGATAGGCGAATATGTTCGGGGGCAATGTCGGAACTCTTCGGATGCGTTAAAAATCCGCGTTGCTCCTTGCAGCTTCACAGATATTTCAGGTGTCCGACTGCGGGAGGAGCGGGATATTGATGTCGTTATGATGGCGCGATTCTCTCCAGAGAAGGGGTATGGACTTTTTTTGGAGTCGTTACCAAAGCTTCCCCAAAATTTGGAGATTCACTTGTGTGGCTTTGGCCCTCAGCCACCGGAAACGCCACGCGCGAAGGTATATGAAAGTAGCGATCCTTTCGAAGTGTTGTCCAGGGCCAAAATTTTTCTTTCATTGCAACACACTGAGAACTATCCTTCTCAGGCTTTATTGGAAGCCATGGCGTCGGGATGCGCTGTAATAGCCACCGATGTCGGTGAAACAAGGAAGCTCCTGGATGAATCTTGCGCTTTATTGATACCTCCAAACTCAGATCGCTTGGCGGACGCAATCAACAGGCTGGTCAATGAATCCTTATTGCGTAAACGACTTGGGCTGACTGCGCGCGAGCGCGTGCTTCGAGAACACACGCTGGAGCGATTCGCCACTTACTTTGAGTCGGATATATTGCGTAGGTATGAAAAGAGTGGAAACTTCTCAGAAGACAGGGCACGTTAGCTAATGTGCGGATTTTCCGGTTTCCTGTATTCAAATCCTTCGGCCATGCCTATTTCAGACGATGTGCTGCGCAAGATGGGAAATGCCATAGCGCACCGCGGTCCTGACGATCAGGGGGAATGGCAAGATCGGGTGGCAGGCTTTGGAGTGTCGCACCGACGACTGTCGATTGCAGATTTATCGCAAGCGGGGCATCAACCCATGGTGTCAAACTGCGGCCGTTACGTGCTCGCGTTCAATGGAGAGATTTATAACCACCAGAAATTGCGTGCCAGCCTGGATGAAGAACGGGCAGTGCGAGCCTGGCGGGGTCATTCGGATACAGAAGTGCTCCTGGCCTGCGTGGAGTCTTGGGGTGTAGGTCGGACACTGGAAGCGGTGGCGGGTATGTTCGCTTTCGCGTTGTGGGACCGGCGCGACCACACCTTGATAATGGCCCGAGACCGGATGGGTGAAAAGCCTTTGTATTGGGGATGGCAGGGCGATACGCTACTATTCGGATCCGAGCTTAAGGCCTTGAAGGCGCATCCGGAGTTCAAGGGCGAAGTTGACCGGAATAGTCTGGCTTTGCTTTTGCGCTACAACTATATTCCGTCACCACATTCCATCTACAAGGGTATTCATAAGCTTCTGCCGGGCCACTATATTGTAGTTCCTGCAGAAGGCAAAGAGGCCGTGCCGAAGCCTTATTGGAATTATCGCGAGGTGGTAAGGGAAGGCATGCGATCGCCGTTTGGCGGTACAGACGCGCTGGCTGTGGATGGACTGGAATCCTTGTTGGCCTCCAGCGTGGCGGGTCAGATGATTGCGGACGTCCCTTTGGGGGCCTTTCTTAGCGGCGGCATCGACAGCAGTGTAGTGGTGGCCCTGATGCAGCAGCAGTCGGCGCGGCGTGTGCGTACCTACTCTATTGGCTTCAAGGACGCGGCCCTGGACGAGGCGGTACATGCTCGGGCAGTGGCGCGCCATCTGGCAACGGATCACTCCGAACTATATATTGATGAAAGCGATGCGCTTGCTATCGTACCCGAGCTGTCTGGGATTTACTGTGAACCCTTCGCCGATAGCTCCCAGATACCTACATTTCTGGTCAGTCGCATGGCGCGTCAGCACGTTACCGTAGCGTTGAGCGGCGACGGCGGGGACGAATTGTTTGGTGGATATACGCCGTACCGGTTCATGCCAAAAATATGGCGCATTCTGCAGCACATACCTCTTGGATTGCGTAAAGCAGCGGTCAGTATGTTGTCCGCCTTGCCGCTACCCCAACGTATGGATAAATTGTGCGCAATCATGGATGCCCGAGACCGTGAAGAGCTGTACCTGCGGCTTCGCAGCCATTGGTTGCAGCCGGATACCGTGGTACTCGGTTCCCAGGAACCGAAATCTTTGCTAAGCGATCCATCAGGCTGGCGTTTCGTCGAGTCGTTCGAGCGCTGGATGATGGCCTTGGATACAGCCGGATATATGCCGGACGATATATTGGTGAAGGTTGATAGGGCGGCAATGGCCAATAGCCTGGAAACGCGGGTGCCGATGCTGGATCATCGTGTGGTGGAGTATGCGGCCCGCCTGCCATTGCACATGAAGATCAGGGATGGGCAAGGGAAATGGGTTTTGCGAGAGCTGTTGTATCGGCATGTGCCGCGTCAGCTTGTGGATCGCCCGAAGGCCGGCTTTATGGTGCCCTTGGGGGCATGGTTACGCGGCCCGCTGCGAGAATGGGCGGAAGAGCTGCTGGCGGAGTCGTCCATGCGGCAACAAGGATATTTCGATGAAAAGAAGGTTCGGGCGTTGTGGCTTGAACACCTGGCCGGTAGGGCTGATCGTTCGGGCAGTTTATGGAGCGTCTTGATGTTTCAGGCATGGTTGGCGAATCAATAATGAATCAGGTGCCAAAGCCTATCCTTTTCGTGACTACGACGTTGGGAACCGGCGGCGCGGAGCGCATGCTTCTCAAGGTTCTGCAGCGACTGGATCGCAACCGTTTCGAGCCTGTGGTTGTATCACTGCTGGATGAGGGCACGACAGGAAGGCAGATAGCAGATCTTGGCATCCGTGTCGTGTGCCTGCGTATGGATCGCTTGTCACGCATTGCTGCCGCGCCCTTTGTGTTGGCTCGGTTGATCCGACAACATGGTTTCGCACTTATCCAAGGCTGGATGTATCACGGCAATCTATTGGCGTGGGTAGGCAGGATGCTCGCCCGCAGCAAGGCGCCTCTCAGCTTCGGGATTCGCCAGAGCTTGTACGGCTTAGCGCGCGAGCGCTTCAACACTCGCTGGGTCATCAGGGCCAATGCATGGCTTTCCCGCTGGACTCAAGGCTGTATGTTCAATAGCAAATTCAGTCTAGAAACACATAGGGAATTCGGATTCCGAGGTAGCAATATGCAGGTCATCCCTAATGGATTCGACCTTGAGGCCTTTGCACCTCATCCGGCCGAGGGCGCCGCCCTGCGGGCCGAGCTGGCTCCGGGCGCCCGCTTCGTTGTCGGCATGGTTGCCCGGTTCCATCCGGTCAAGGGACACCATGACTTCCTTAAGTCGGCCGTTGTCGTACGCCAACGTCTGCCCGGTGTGATGTTCTTTCTCGCAGGTACAGGGGTGAGCCAACGGAATGCTGAGCTTGTGCAATGGGTGGAAGAATTTGGATTAAGTGACTCCGTTGTGTTGCTCGGTGAACGTAAGGATGTGGCGGAACTGAACAGCACTTTCGATATTGCTTGCCTGGCATCGCTTGCGGAAGCCTTTCCAAATGTCGTGGGCGAATCCATGGCTTGCGGCGTCCCCTGTGTGGTGACTAATGTAGGCGACTGTGCGGAAATCGTGGGGGAAAGTGGCAGAATCGCATACGCTGGCGATTCCGACTCATTGGCGGCTGCCATGTTGAATTTGTTGGAATTGAACGAGTACGAGCGTGCCTCCTTGGGCGTGGCGGCACGGGAGCGGGTTATCGAGCGATTTGATATGACTCATATCGCACGCCTGTACGAGGAATATTTTGCGGCGCTGATATCAATCGGCCAGTCGATGAAGGAAAGATAGTGAAAGTAAATGAGCCAAACGAGGAGGTGCTGTTGAGTCGGCAGGCGTTGCATATGAAAATTCTCGCCGCCACGGATGTTGCATCCGGCTTGGCCCTGGCGATGGTATTGCAGACGGGAATACGGCTGTCTTCGTTCGGTGTGGGCTGGGGGGAGATCGTATTGGCGATCACTACCTTAATTGGATTGCTGATCACGGCCAGGATGTGGGGATCCACAGAGCACTCCACACTGCGCGGCGCGAGGCATTGGACTCTTTTGCTGATCCTGGCGTATCTGCTCGTCGGGCTTCTGCCGCTTACGCTCTACTACTCATCAGTTGGACTGACCGGAAGTTCGCCGCGTGACTGGATTGCATACGTGTTTAGCATAGTATTCCTGTGTAGCCTGGCGTTTCGACCGTTGGACTATCGCCGTATAAGTGCCACCTTGGCAGCAGGTTTGATTGTGTTCTGGAGTATCAGCCTAGCTTTCGGCTCGGATGACATCTGGTATTACGGGCGGTTCAGGGGGGCGGCATTGAACCCGAACCAAGTGGCTCTGTATGCCTTGAGCGGGCTGGTCCTGCTATTGGTTTACCTTCGCCAGATGCCGCTCGTCATAATCGCCTTCATCGGATTGATCGTCTTTGGGTTTCTATCCAAATCCAATGCCTTGAAGGTTGCTACATTAGTGTTTGTTACAGGCAGTCTGTTGGCTGCGCTGATCCCCTACGCAAAAATTCGCAATAGATTGCCGTGGGCCGTACTTGTGATGGCAGCAGTCGGTTTCGTATTCCAGGATGCCTTGTTCGGAGCCATAGAAGTTTGGTGGGCGTCGGCAGACTACAAGGATGCCCGCCGCTTGCTTTTTGAGAACGGGATTGCGGCTTGGTTGTCCTCGGGGTTCAACACGCTCTTCGGATTCGGTGCGGGCAGCTTTTCCGGCATGGAAGGCTCCTTTATGGGCTCTGAAGTGCACAATACAGTGCTTGATGCGTTGACCATTGGCGGCTTGCCGATGTTATGTGCCGTCTATGTGTTTCCGGTGTCCGCACTATTCCTTGCCTACAAGCAGGGGAAAGTATTGACCTTCAGTGCGTTGTTATCGCTCATTGTTTTTTCGTTATTTCATTTTGTCGCACGCCAGCCGGTATATTGGGTGGTCGGTTATGGTGTGTTTGTTTATTTGCTTGTTTCCAGGGCGCCGCAGAAGCCCGAGCATCTTATGCACGTCCCCACGTCAAGTGCTGCGAAGGGCTGAGTTTGTGTGGGCGATATCGATCCTCGTAGCGCTGGTGGCCAGCCGCCAATCGGCGCCTAAGCAATCTAGGGCTGAAATTTAGGTAATCATGGCATGTGTGGAATAGCAGGCATCTGGCAGCCGGACGCTGCAATTGATATTGAGGCGGCCGCGGGTCGCATGTTGTCTACCTTGACACATCGTGGTCCCGATGACGAGGGGTTATGGGTTGACCCAGCCGCGCGACTAGCCCTGGCTCATCGCCGGCTCTCGATCGTGGATCTGTCGGCTGCGGGCCATCAGCCCATGGCCTCGTCCTGCGGGCGGTATGTTCTGGTCTACAACGGAGAGATCTACAATCATCTTGCTTTGAGGGCCGAACTGGGCTCGGTGCAATGGCGTGGGCACTCGGACACCGAGACGCTGCTTGCTTGCATACAAGCCTGGGGATTGCGCCGGGCGTTGGAGCGAACCGTTGGGATGTTTGCGCTGGCGCTTTGGGACCGAAGCGCCGAAGTGCTCTCCCTGGCCCGTGATCGTTTAGGCGAAAAGCCTTTGTTCTGGGGATGGCAGGCTGACACATTGCTTTTCGGATCCGAGCTGAAGGCGCTACGCGCTTTTCCCGGATTCAAGGCGGTCGTCGATCGGGGTTGCCTCGCGCTGTTTTTGCGCCATGGATATGTGCCGGCGCCTTGGTCGATCTACGAGGGTATATTCAAGCTTTCGCCTGGCCATTACGTTGATATTCCATTGCAGCAAGGTCCCGCTGCCGCCAGAGCTGCGCGCCCTTCCACGTATTGGAGTTTTAACGGTTCCGTGGGCGCGGGACTCGGAAATCCATTTAACGGCGACGATAAGGCGGCGGTTCATGCTCTTGAATCACATCTCTCTGAAACCATCGAAGGCCAGATGCTGGCAGATGTTCCAGTCGGAGCATTTTTCAGCGGCGGAATTGACAGCTCGACCGTCGTATCACTAATGCAGAGGCAGAGTACTAGACCTGTGCGCACCTTCACCATTGGATTCGATGGCAGCGAGTATGACGAGGCTGCGCATGCGGAGACCGTGGCGAGGCATCTGGGTACCGACCATACTCCTTTGATCGTCAGGCCCGAGGACGCCCTGGATGTCATACCTCTCCTGCCAAGCATGTATTGCGAGCCGCTCAGCGCGGACTCCCAGGTGCCTCTGTACCTGATCAGTAAACTGGCCCGACAGCATGTGACGGTCGCCTTGAGCGGCGACGGTGGGGACGAACTGTTCGGTGGCTACAATCGCTACTTGGGGGCGCGTCGGGTATGGTTGCGCATGCAGTCGCTGCCCGCGCCACTACGCCATACGTTTGCTGCATTTTTGCGCAGCGTGCCCCCTGCAGGCTGGGACCGAATTTTTTCCTGGTTCAAGCCGGTGCTGCCCGAACGCCTGCGCCTGGCCATTCCGGGAACCAAGGCGCAGAAACTGGCGGATGTCCTTGAACTGGATACCGAACAGGATTATTTCAGGCGGCTGACCAGTCATTGGCAGGATCCGGCCAGGGTGGTATTAGGAGCGCATGAGCCTCCGACGCTGATGACCAGCACAGCAGCCTGGCCCCAGACTGACAACTTCGAGCACTGGATGATGGCCATGGATGCGCAGACCTTCCTGCCTGACGAGGTGATGGCAAAGGTGGATCGTGCCGCCATGGCGGCCAGCCTGGAGACTCGCGCGCCGTTGCTTGATCATCGGGTTGTGGAATTGGCGTGGCGCATGCCGCTGCACATGAAGATACGGGATGGACAGGGAAAGTGGTTGCTCCGGCAAGTCCTGTATCGTCACGTGCCTCGTGAGTTGGTGGAGCGGCCCAAGAAGGGCTTCGGGATTCCGATAGACGACTGGTTGCGAGGACCACTGCGGGAATGGGCAGACGGCTTGTTGTCCGAAGATAGGTTGCGCGCCGAGGGTTACTTTAACCCGGCACCGATACGAAAGCTATGGCATCAGCATCTAAAGGGCGGCTATAACTGGCAATATCAGTTGTGGCCCATCCTGATGTTTCAGGCGTGGATATCCGACGCAGGGAATGCGCCATGAAGCTGCTGCTTGTTGGAGGATTCGCCGACTCTCTACTGAATTTCAGGGGACCGCTGATTGACGACCTAGTGAAGGCTGGGGTTGAGGTCCATGTCGCGGCACCCGGCCTGGACGATGACGGTATAAGCGATGCATTGTGCGCGCGCGGCGCGATTCCGCACAACCTGGCCCTGCAGCGAACAGGCATGAATCCGCTTGCGGACCTGGGGGCGCTGTATCGCCTGTGGCGCTTGATGCGTAGCCTGAGGCCAGACATGTTTCTGGGCTACACCATTAAGCCGGTGGTTTATGGATTGTTGGCCGCTTGGCTCGCAGGCATACGGGGGCGTTATGCCTTGATCACCGGTTTGGGCTACGCTTTCCAGGACCAGCCGCGTGGCGCGAAAGCGTGCGTAGTTGCAGCGCTGGCCCGCGGGTTGTATCGGCTCGCTCTTGGGCGGGCGACAAAGGTGTTTTTCCAGAATCCCGATGACGAGGCCTTGTTTCGCAGCTTGGGCCTGCTGATTCCGGACAGGCCCTCTGTGGTCGTGAACGGCTCGGGCGTCGATACCCAGGAGTTCGGGTACGCGCCGCCTCCCGAAGGTCCGGCGGTGTTCTTGATGATTGCACGGTTGCTTGTAGCCAAGGGGGTGCGTGAGTACGTGCAGGCGGCACGGCATTTGCGGGAGGAGTTCCCTTCTGCGCGGTTTCTGTTGGCGGGCTGGCTGGACGAAGGACCCGATTCGATCGAAAGCAAAGAGCTGGAGGCATGGGTGGATGAGGGCGTGGTCGAGTACATTGGTCGGCTTGCCGATGTGCGGCCCGCGTTGCGTGGTTGCAGCGTTTATGTCCTGCCCTCCTACCGCGAAGGGACGCCGCGCACCGTGCTGGAGGCGATGTCCATCGGGCGCGCGATCATCACAACGGATGCACCGGGATGTCGTGAAACCGTGATCGAAAACCATAACGGCTATCTGGTACCGGTGCGCTCAATCCAGCCGCTGGTCGACGGAATGAGACATTTATTGGCGTCCCCCGACGAACTGCTGCGCATGGGCAGGGCATCGAGGCAAGTCGCCGAGGACAAGTACGACGTCCACAAAGTGAATGCCGTGATGCTGAGAGAAATGGGGGTTGGGCTTTGAAGCGTGTTATGGATATATTTGGGGCAGGGGCCGGTCTGGTGCTGTTGTCACCCTTCATCGTGGTCCTGGCTTGCCTGATACGTTGGAAACTAGGTTCGCCCGTGCTGTTTCGGCAAGTTCGGCCAGGATTGCATGGCCGGTCGTTCCAAATGATCAAGTTCCGGACCATGCTGAACGCCAATGGGTCCGATGGCCAGCCTCTTTCTGACGAGTTGCGTCTTACCTCTTTTGGCCGTTTCCTGCGTTCGACCAGCCTGGACGAACTGCCCGAGCTTTGGAATGTGCTGAAAGGTGAAATGAGCCTTGTGGGACCACGTCCCTTGCTGTTGGAATATCTTCCGCTTTATTCAGCCGAACAGGCCCGGCGCCATGAGGTCAGACCAGGCATCACGGGGTGGGCCCAGGTTAATGGACGTAATGCCATTGACTGGGAGGAGAAGTTTGCCCTGGATGTCTGGTATGTGGACCATCGGAACTTGTTGTTGGATTTGTGTATCCTTTGCCGGACCGTTATGAAAGTGGTGGTGCGCGATGACATCAACGCACAGGGCCAGGCCACAATGTCAAAATTTACAGGAAGTAAATAGGCGCTGGCAGGCGAAATTTCGCCTGGCCCAGCAGGCGGGAAAGTTAAATACGTAGGCCCATTGGTCTAGTATCCATGAAGAATAAGTAAAACATGCAAGCAACAACATTCAAGTATCGTCGCGAGATTGATGGGTTACGAGCCATTGCAGTCCTTTCAGTGATCTTTTTCCATGCCGGTATTCCTGGGTTTTCTGGCGGCTTTGTTGGTGTCGATGTCTTTTTCGTAATTAGTGGATACTTGATTACTGGTATCTTGCTTCGGGAACACGCATCTGACCAGTTCTCCTTAGGCAGGTTCTATGAGCGCCGTATTCGCCGAATACTTCCTGCGCTCTTTTTTGTGCTGTTGGTCTGCATTCCTTTTGGATGGTCCCTTATGGATCCCTATGCCTTCTGGCGTCTGGGCCAGGGCTTGGTAGGCGTAACGCTTTTCGTTTCGAACATTCTTTTTTGGCGAACCACGAATTACTTTACCGCGACTGTGGAGAACCCCTTGCTTCACACCTGGAGCCTGGGAGTTGAAGAGCAGTTCTACATCTTATTCCCATTGTTTTTAGCGTTGGTATGGCGTTTTGCCCGTCGATGGTTGCTGGTGGCAATACTATCAGTTGCCCTGGTTTCCCTCGGAATCAGTCAGTGGGGAGTCCAGACCGGCAGAGTGGTGGCAGCGTTCTATCTTATTCCGTCGCGAGCATTCGAGTTGTTGCTGGGGTCCTTGGTGGCGGTGGCTGCATTCAAACATCGTGTACCCCAGTTGAAGCCGCTAATAACAGAAGCGATAGCTTGGATGGGCATGGGAGCCATCACTTGGTCGACATTGGTATTTGATCATACAACCCCATTCCCGGGATGGCATGCTTTGGTGCCCTCTGTCGGTACGGCATTGATACTAGCCTTCGTACGGCAGGAAGGTGCTCTGGGCCGGCTATTGTCTTTGCGAACGATGGTAGGCATCGGGCTGATCTCCTACAGCGCATATCTCTGGCATCAGCCGGTGTTCGCGTACGCACATATTGCTGGGTGGCGGCCGGGGCTAGTGGGTGCCCTCTTCCTTATATTGGCAAGTATGGCGCTTGCTGTTTTCAGTTGGCGGTACGTCGAGCGTCCTTTCAGAAACCCTTCTTTCCTCTCCCGCCGGGGTGTTTTTCTATGGGCTGCAATTAGCTCGGCTGCAATGATGAGTATGGGCGTATGGTTTTACGCAACGCAAGGAGTTTCTAGCCGATTTACTGATGAAGAAATGAGATGGTGGCGGTTCGCCGATGTTGGATTGCAGTCCAGGTTTGTAGCCACAAGATTCAATGGATTATCAGAGAAGTTCCAATCCGATTCACGCCGCAAGATCCTGATTGTGGGCGATAGCTACGCCCAAGATTTTGCAAATGTTGTCCATGAGTCCGGGCATTGGGAAGACGCGCAAATACGCACTGTATATATACCAGTAGTCTGTCAGATGGTGGACGTCGATCAGGATATAACGCATTACATCGCGCCAATAGATCGTCCAACCTGTATCAGTAATCCGACCATCCGTTCAACGAAACCGTTAATTGCGCAAGCTGACGTGGTGGTTCTGGCTTCGAGCTGGATGAAATGGTCAGCTCAGTTGTTACCCCAAACGATCGCAAATATGGACATTCGAACAGATCAGCGCCTGTTTGTTGTCGGTCCCAAAAGCTTCGGTGCTGTCAATGTTCGCCAATTATTGGCTATGGGCGAAAAACACAGAGCTGCAATGCGACATGAACCTCCAGATGATGTACTGGAGATCAACACTATTCTAAAGAATGGCCTGAAGCCTGAAATTTTCGTCGATCAGGTTACTATTATTTGTGGAAGGGAGCCAAAATGCCCGGTGGTAACTGAGCAAGATGAACTGATTTCCTATGATGGCAGGCACTTAAGTAAAGAAGGGGCCAAATATATCGGCCAGCAAGTGTTCGAGAGATCAGCGCTGGCAAACGTCAGGTGAGAGCTTGTGAGGCGTCCTCTGGACAGTCATCTCTATCGAACGGGAGTCGGTCCGCAATATCATCGATTAGATGAGGAAGCTATCTTTGGACGTGTGCAGATCATCGGACAGCCGGCTGGATCTTTATACTCTATATATGTGTAAAGTAGGGTCCGATGCGTCAGGATGTCAGTGGCCAAGGGGGGAGCCACAAATTGGAAGTTCGCCGGAGGTAAGTTGTAGGAACTTTCTCGTGAGCACTCCGCTGGTTTGAAAAAAGTTTGATTTAAAAATTTATGACATATTCTCGACTGGGGCGCGCTGGTGTTCTTAGCCGGGGTTTGACGAAGACAAGGTTCTATGCATCTTTCACAGCTTAGGCCTGCCCGGTTCTTTGGGCTGGTTTTGTCAGTATCGCTACTTGTGGCCATATTTCTATGGCTGAAACCTGACGATTTTCTAACCGACCTGGGCCGCTTTCCGATCGGGCTGCTACTTGCAGCGATGGCATTGATTGTCGTGAATCAGGTAACGGTAATCTACCGGTATCGCCGGATTTTGGCCCATTTCGGTTTCGATCTGCCCTGGGCACCAGTGTTCAAGGCGAGTGTGCTTGGCAACTTGGCGTCTCTGGTCGTCATTCCCTTGATGGGTCAGATGGTCGGGCGGCAGGCAGTTTTGCGCGCTGCGGGCGTTACGTCGGTCGAAAACGCGATAATCGTGGCGTACGAGCGTATTCTCGTTGCTGGTGTCAGTGCTGGGGCTGCATTGCTCGGAGGGCTCTATCTACTGGGCCCCGAATTTTTCGATCATATCGCCAATATTCCGGTCGTAGAAATATTCTTGATCGTTGTTTTAGTAATTCTCCTCAATCGATGGATGGGTGTCGCCACATTCGAGCAGCGCCACTTTTCAGCACTGCTGTCGTGGGGAAATCTGGGTCGGATTCTTGAGCTGCTGGGCGTGACGATCGTGAGCTTAGGCGCGATGCTATGCAGCTTTGCGCTGCTCTTTTACGTCGTAGCGCCGGATCAGGACTGGCTGACTCTTTGTGCCATGGCGGCGGTGGTATCCTTCGCAGCCAGCATACCGCTGAGTTTTGGTGGATGGGGTCTGCGCGAAGTTGCGGCTATTTATATTCTTGGCCTCGTCGGGATTGGTGCAGAGGCGGCGTTATCTGCCTCGATTATGTGTGGCTTGTTATCCATCACGGTGGTGTTGATTTTGGCCTCTGGAGTTCTGGCGGGAGGCCGGGCGAAGTTGTGGAGTGTGTCAGGTGTATTGCCGTATGCTGCTTCAGGGCGCCATACAGGCGTGAAGTCCCATTCTGTTGAGCGAACGTCGGCATGGCTGTTGGCATCGTCTGTCTCCGTGCTGGTCTTCTTTCAAATACATGTGTCTCTGGCAGGTGAGACCGTCAATCTGAATTTAGCTGATCCGTTTGCGGTTTTGGCACTTTCAGTGATTGCCTTGGATTTTCTTATCTACAGGGTGACGCCCGCATGGAATGTACCCAAATTTAATGTCTATCTAATCGCTATGTGGGCCGCGCTTGGCTTTGGGCTGATAGTGGCGTGGTATCGACTAGGTATTACAAGTTGGGCCCTCAGCAAATTTATGGGCTGGCTGGTGCTGCTCGGTTATCTGGCGGCGGGCTATATTGCCGTCGCCTATTACCGAGCTCTGGGTTTTCGGCGCATAGTGCAAATCATGGTTTCCGTCCTCTGTGTTGTCCTGGTTATCTTTTCCGTGACCAGATCCTTGCAACATCTTGACTTGCCGGGCTTTTTGCGCAATGCGTTGGGCTTCCAGGCATACTCTGGAAATCGCAACGCATTGGCTTTCCAAATACTTGTCGTGCTGGCTTTGTATCTTCCTTTATTAGGAAGGGACAGGAAAGCATCCGATCGGCGTGGTTGCGACCCTATGGATAAGAGTGCGTCCAGGTTAGGAGTTTGTGCGATAGGGATAATGCTGGGAGGATTGCTGCTGACTGGTTCTAGGTCTGCATACATCGCCGCCGCCCTGATGTTGCCTGTTGCGGTGGCTCTTCGTGCGATCGATTGGCGCCCGCTAGTTTGGGGCTCTGTGCTTGGCTTGGCGGTTTGGCAGGTCTTGGACCATTTGCCTTGGTTGTATGCGATCGTATCGCATCTCATTACGATTGTGCTGCAGATTTTGTCTGAAGGCATCGGAGCTGTGGGAGAGGCAAGTTTTACTATTCCATCATTACAATCTATTGGTGGTACGTTTTCCTTGGAGGCGAGCGATCGGGGCCGTTGGCAGCTAATGGTTGGATCGATCGAGTTGTGGTTGAGTCATCCTGTGCTTGGGGGAGGCCTAGGTTATTTTCTCGAAACCAGTGAGATGGTTTTAGGGTTCCGCTCTATTATTCATAATACAGTGATGTGGCTGTTAGCGGAACTTGGGGTCGTGGGCGCCTTGCCTTTTCTACTTGCCTTTTTCGCGGTTTTTGCATCTGCCTGCCGTCAACGCATTGACACAGTACGTTCCAATGGCATTCTGCTGTTGTTGCTGGCTTTTACGGCAATCAGCATGTTCCATGAGATGCTCTATCAGCGAATATTCTGGTTTGCCCTGGGTGCGCTGCTGGCTTCGACAAGCCTTACCGCTCGTGCGGCGCTTGCCAGAAGCTCAGCATGATTCTGGACTTTGACCTACGCCATAGCGATCATGTAGTCGACATGGTTGCCGTGCCCTGCAGGTCTATTCCTTAATTGCCACCTCCAGCGCCTGCGCGATGTGGCGAGCCTGATCCTGAGGCAAGTAGGGATGCATGGGCAGGCTGAGCACTTCGCTTGCAGCGGTGTCGCCCTCGGGCAGGCATGCGTCCGAGTCCGACACCGCCGGCTGCTGATTCAACGGTATTGGATAGTGGACGGCCGTGGGAACGCCCGCCTGGCGCAGGGCGGCTTGTACAGATTCGCGATTCGGTACGCGAACGGTGTATTGCGCCCAGGCACTGACGTTATGCGTTTCCACTTGGGGCGTGGCGATGCCAAGAGGCGCCAGCAGTTCGTTGTAACGCCCCGCAACCTGCTGCCGCAGGTCGATTTCTTCTGCAAGGATGTCCAGCTTGGGCAGCAGGATAGCTGCCTGCAAGGTATCCAGGCGGCTATTAACGCCCACGCGGATATGATGATATCGGCGATCCTGGCCATGGCGTGCGATCTGCCGGATGACGGTAGCCAGCTCGTTGTCATTGGTGAAGATGGCGCCGCCATCCCCATAGCAGCCTAATGGTTTGCTGGGGAAAAAGCTGGTACAGGCGATGGCGCTGAGATTGCCGGAGCGACGGCCCTTGTAGATGGCGCCCAAGCTCTGGGCTGCATCTTCGATTACCGGAATGCCGTGGCGCAAGGCGACGGCATTGATGGCGTCCATGTCGGCGCACTGGCCGTACAGGGCCACTGGCACGATGGCGCGGGTACGTGGCGTGATGGCTGCTTCTAACAGCTCAGGGTTCAGGCTGTAGGTACGTGGATCAATGTCTACGTATACCGGCTTGGCCCCTAATACCGCAACGGTTTCCGCTGTGGCGATGTAGGTGAACCCAGGGGTGATGACTTCGTCGCCCGGGCCGATGCCAAGAGCCATCTGTGCGATCTGCAGTGCATCCGTACCGTTTGCGCAACTGATGCAATGCCTGGCGCCGACATACGCGGCCAGGCGCTCCTCGAGCTCGGCGACCTCTGGCCCCAGGATGTACTGGCCATGAGCCAGAACACGGGCGATATTGGCATCAATTTGCGTTTTGATGCGTGCCTGCTGGGTCTTGAGGTCGATGAAGTCGATCATGGCGCCTGGGAAAATGGACAAATATTGGATTGTAAGACTGTTTGGGTGCCGCGACATGGAGTACCCGTTTAAGGGATAATGCGACGTATCGTTAGCGTGCAATAGGTGCCCTCCAGAATGAAATCTTTGGCGATTTTAGGTGCCAGCGGGCATGGCAAGGTCGTGGCCGAGGTCGCGCTTGCCAGTGGCTGGAACGATGTCAGCTTTTATGATGACGCGTGGCCGGAAAGGTGTCGGCTGGGAAAATGGCCGGTGCTGGGCGATACAGCCGCTTTGCTCGATAGCCGAGACCGTTTTGATGGTGTGATCGTGGCGATAGGCCGTAACCCTGTTCGCATGGAGAAGATCGGGCTTGTTCAAGAGGCGGGCGGTCTTATCGCAACCATTGTGCATCCGTCTGCCGTGATCAGCGCTACCGCGCGTTTGGGCGAAGGCACGGTTGCCATGGCGGGCGTCGTGGTCAATGCGGATGCGGTAATAGGAAGGGGGAGTATCCTGAATACCTCCTGCAGCGTTGATCATGATTGCGTGGTGGGCGAAGGGGTGCATATCAGCCCCGGGGTCCACCTGGCTGGCGATGTGCACGTGAATGACCTTAGCTGGATCGGCATTGGCGCTTCGATCAGGCAGGGGGTGACAATAGGCCGCGCTGTCCAGGTCGGAGCGGGCGCAGCGGTCGTCAATGATATCGCCGATAATCTCACGGTCGTCGGCGTGCCCGCCAAGATCCTGGGCTCTTGATCCTAAAGCAATAAAAATGGGTGTTTTGTGCTGAATACTACTTTTTCTCCGTGGCCTTCCTTTACGGCAGAGGAAGCCGACGCCGTGCGCGACGTCATTCTGTCCAACCGGGTTAACTACTGGACCGGGCAGGAATGCCGGAAATTTGAAATGGAGTTTGCGGCCTGGACCGGGACGTCGAAGGCCATTGCTCTGGCCAACGGTACTGTCGCCCTGGACCTGGCACTGGCTGGTTTGGGGATAGGCCAGGGCGACGAGGTGATCGTCACGCCGCGAACTTTTCTTGCCTCGGTATCCTGTGTGGTGAATGCAGGCGCAACGCCTGTTTTTGCCGATATTGATCCAGATACGCAATGCATTACCGCCGAGTCCATCCGGGCGGTTTTGACACCCCGTACGCGCGCCGTAATCTGCGTGCACCTGGCCGGCTGGCCCTGTGACATGGATCCCATCATGGCGTTGGCGCTTCAGCATGGCCTATACGTGATCGAAGACTGTGCCCAGGCTCATGGCGCCCGGTATAAGGGGCGTCATGTGGGCTCGATCGGCCATGTGGGCGCCTGGTCATTTTGCCAAGACAAGATCATGACCACGGGGGGCGAAGGGGGCATGGTCACGACCAATGACCCGGAACTGTGGAAGCGCATGTGGGCGTATAAGGATCATGGCAAGTCCTGGGACGCCGTATATGAACGCGAGCACCCGCCCGGCTACCGTTGGCTCCACGAATCCTTCGGGACCAACTGGCGCATGATCGAAGTGCAGGCGGCCATCGGGCGCATCCAGTTGCACCGTATGGCGGATTGGCACGAAGCACGTGTGCGCCGTGCCAATCAGATATGGGAAACCGCGCGCGGATTGCCGGGAATGCGCGTGCCTTCGGTGCCTGACGACATTCAGCATGCCGCCTATAAATGCTATGTGTTTCTGCAGCCAGAGGTCCTGGCGCCCGGCTGGTCGCGTGAACGCATCATGCAGTCCATACAGGATAAGGGCGTGCCGGTGTATACGGGCTCATGCTCCGAGGTCTATTTGGAAAAGGCCTTTGACGGGACGGGGTGGCGGCCCGCGCAGCGCTTGCCTGTCGCCCAGGAACTCGGTGAAACCAGCATTATGTTCCTGGTGCATCCTACCCTGACAGATGCGGAAATCGATCAGACTTGTGCGGCCCTGGCTTCGGTGATGCGCGACGCCACAAGCTCGGCGGCATGACGGAGACCGCATGCTGAATTACCGTTTGGCCCTGGTGCTGGCCTTCGACCTGATTATGGTGTTGGTCGCCTGGATGGGCGGATTCCTGATTCGTTTCAACTTCAATTGGCCATATGCCTTCCATGGAGAGCTCATCATGGGCGGCAGCTTGCTGCTGCTGGTGCAACTGGCCGCATGCCGCTGGGCCGGGTTGTATCGGGGCATGTGGGGTTTCGCCAGTCTTCCAGACCTGCGGCGCGTGCTCAAGGCCGTTCTGATATCGACCTTCGCCCTATTGCTGTTTACGATCTTTTCCAAGCCACATTACTTGATTCCGCGCTCGATGGTCGTCCTGTATCCCATCCTGCTTCTGCTGCTCATGGGCGGCGGGCGCGTAGCGGGGCGCATGTGGAAGGAGCGTTATCTTTACGGCAAGTTCTCGAGAAAAGGCAAGCCTGTTGTGGTGGTTGGGGCCGGTACCGCAGGCGCCATGCTGCTGCGCGAGCTTGCCCGCAGTGCCGAATGGAGCGTAGTGGCACTTATCGACGATGATCGCCATAAGCAGGGCCTGGAGATATCCGGTTGTCGCGTAGAAGGTACTACGGACGATATTGCCGGCGTCCTGCGCAACCATGGCGCGCGTCACGTTATTCTGGCCATGCCATCGGCGCCCGCCGAGGTTCTGCAGCGCATCACCAAATCCGCCACAGAGGCGGGTGCCGCTCTGTTCACCGTTCCCGGCCTGGCCGAACTCATGAGCGGCCGGGTCGCCATAAATATGATGCGTCCTGTTCGCATCGAGGATCTGCTGGGCCGTGAATCGGTGCACATCGATAACGACAACGTGCGGACAATGCTTATCGGCAAACGTATCCTGGTCACCGGCGCGGGGGGGTCCATAGGCAGCGAGCTCTGCCGCCAGCTGTCGCGCTTCGAGCCGGCCAGCATTATTCTTCTCGAAGCCAGTGAGTTCGCCCTTTACATGATAGAGCAGTGGTTCGCCGAGCATCGCCCCGAGGTTCCAATCGTATCACTGGCGGGAGATGTTAAGGACAGGGCGCGCATGGCGCAGGTGTTCGCCGAGCATCGGCCCCAGGTGGTATTCCATGCCGCCGCCTACAAGCATGTTCCGCTTATGGAAGTGGGCAATGCCTGGCAGGCTGCCCGCAACAATATCCAGGGCACTCTTGTTGTAGCCCAGGCCGCCAGGCAGGCCGGCGCCGAGCGCTTTGTCTTGATTTCCACCGACAAGGCAGTCAATCCCACCAACGTCATGGGCGCTACCAAGCGTATGGCGGAAATGGTGTGTGAAGTCATGCAGAACGGCACGGGAGCAACGCGTTTTCACGTGGTGCGCTTCGGCAATGTCCTGGGCAGTACAGGCAGTGTGATTCCCAAGTTCCAGGCGCAGATCGCTCATGGCGGTCCAATTACCGTTACTCATCCGGAAATCAATCGCTATTTCATGTCCATCCCGGAGGCCGCTCAACTGGTCCTTCAGGCTGCTGCCATGGGTACGGGCGGAGAAATTTTTGTGCTGGATATGGGTGAACCGGTGCGTATCGTTGACTTGGCACGGAATATGATCCGCCTCTCGGGATTTACCGAGAACGAAATACCCATTCAGTTCACCGGTCTGCGGCCAGGGGAAAAGCTTTACGAAGAATTGCTTGCGGACGCCGAGGAAACCCTGCCGACGCCGCACGACAAGTTGAGAATTGCACGGCCCAGGCGCGTGCCTGAGGGATTCTACAAGGATGTAGAGGAATGGCTGGCTTGGGATGGAGTCAAGAGCGACGATGAGATTCGTACTTGCCTGAAGCATTGGATTCCGGAATACATGCCGAATAACTCCTGTCAGGGCTAGTAGTTGCCCACGCTGCGGTTTTCGCGGACGGCCTTGGCTTCGTCCAGCGCAACGATGCGGCCTGGATGTCTGCAAGGGGACCACCAAGCAATTCGGCGAATTCGCGGCGCTGGACCCCTTACAGCCAAACCCCGGGGAAGTTTCCGGGAAGTTGAGCCGGATCTCTGCCTTCCTTCACGCCAAGATTATCAAGTCGTTCAAATTCAGCAATATCGCCGGCGAGTTTTTTGCAGGCTTCCTGGCCGAGCAGCGGAGACGTCAATTGGAAGAACTTATGCTCCAGCCGTTCGCCTTGCGTATGCAGATCCATCGAGGGGATGCCGGCATCGACCAGCGCGGAGTAGCGTTGTCCCTGCAATGTTTCGATTTCGACCTTTGCCTGCATCGGTGGCCATTCATTCATCAGGATTACGTCGACTTTTTCTCGAAGCTGGATGATGTCTGTATCGTTGGCAAGGGCGTCGTTGTATGTTTCGGCTTTTCCTGTATCCCATCCGGCCAGCGCATAGGCGGCATTCTGGCGCAGGCTGAACTTGGCTTCGGTCCCCGTTTCCGGACGTTGGATATTGCAAATGGAATCGACAGTGCGATCGGCATGAATGGTTATTCTTTTAATCACCGACGCTACGATGGGCCGCTCTTGTTTAATTTGCCGTATGCATTCCAGCGTGGCTATCGTGCCAAAGCACGATGCGTCGAATTTGAATAAATTATTTCTTATGTGAAAACCTTGATCGGGCTCGCCCAGTGCCGTCGATACATTGAAGTCCGGACTATGGGTGGGGGAAAAACCCATTCCATGCTCGAAGATGTTTACAGGCCCATCAAGGCCGTGTTGAACCAGGATGGCGGCGGCCAGTCCATTTCTTGCGGCCAGCCCGGCATGTAGCGGCTTGGCCATGGTTCCAAACATTGCCTTCAGTCCGGCGGCTTGCGTCCCCGCTATGCCCAGCACGCTTGCGGTCTGCATTGGGTTCAGGCCAAGAAGGTGTGCGCATGCGGCAGCGGCGCCAAAGGTGCATACCGTTCCGGTGGCGTGATAGCCTCGTGCCAAGTGGCCGGGCGCAAGGAGCTGGCCAATTCGGCAAGCGGTCTCATAGCCGGCGACAAAGGCGGCGATAAGCTCTTTTCCGCTCTTGCCGTGTTGTTGGGCCAGAGCCAGCAGGGCGGAAAAAATGACGGCCGTCGGGTGCCCGGATATGGACAAATTGACGTCATCAAAATCCAGGGCATGGGCGGTTGTTCCATTGATCAAGGCCGCTTGCTGCGCCGTGTACCGCCCGGCCTGCCCGACAACGGAAGCGTATTCATTTTGTCCGGCGCCCGGATGTTCGGCGCCTAGCAAAACGCCATGCACGGGTTCGGCGCAGCCGGCGATTGTTACGGCGAACCAGTCCAGAATGCACTGTTTGGCGATCGTGATGACATCAGTAGGCAGTGTGTCGAAGCGATACGCCAAAGCCTGTTCAACCAGGGTTTGAGTGACTTTGCTCGCTTGGTCGGCAGAAGGGGTCGAAGACAAGCCGGTTTCCATGACTAGTAATAGGCGGTTAGGGCGCTATGCCCGGGGGAACACGGTGCCTTCGAAGGGCTGTGGCGGATTCAAAGGCACCGTGCGGGGCGCAAGTTCAATTTATGGTCAATTTACTTTTTTGGACAACCTCGCCCCACTTTTCAACCTCCTGGCTAACGTAGGCGGCGAACTCTTCAGGCGTGCTGTAATCGACTTCGTAGCCTTGGCCTTCAAGCCTTGCGGCGACGGCCGGGTCCTTTAGGACTGCGGTAACGCTTTTGTTTAACGAGTCGACTATGTCTTTCTTGCTTCCGGCCGGGGCGAACAGCCCGTACCAGGTGTTCATTGAATAACCCGCCACACCTGCTTCTTGCATGGTTGGAACGTCGGGCAGGGCATTGGAGCGGCTGGTGCTGGTTACCGCCAAGGCTCGCAGGCTTCCCGCCTTGATATGAGGCAGGACGCTGGGCAGGGTGGTGAACGTGGCATTCACGTGCCCCCCGAGCAGGTCGGTATTGGCCGCTGCCGCGCCTTTGTAGGGCACATGAACCATTTTGACCCCTGTCATCAGTTGAAAGAGCTCGCCGGCCAAATGGGGCGAACCGCCCGTGCCTGTCGACGCAAAGCTAAGTTGACCCGGGCGTTTTTTTGCGTACTCGATGAACTCGGCAACGGTCTTGACAGGTATGGAGGGGTGGACGGCGAGGACATGCGTTGTTTTCGCCACCAAGCCTATGGGGGCGAAATCCTTGATGCAGTCATAAGGCAGCTTGGGATAAAGCGACTGGTTCACGGCGTTTGGCCCAATGTTCCCCAGCAACAGCGTCTTGCCGTCGGGTTTGGCTTTGGCGACGAAATCCGTGCCGATTATCCCGTTGGCTCCGGGACGGTTTTCGACGATTATGCTGCTTCCCAGCGCGGTGCCCAGTTCCGGGCTTATGGACCTGGCTAAAGAATCGACACCGCCTCCTGGCGGGTAGGGGGCGACGATGCTGATGGGCCCGCTGGCCAAAGCGGGAAGTCCGGCAGTGGCGGCCAAGGTGACCAGTCCGTTAAGCATCAGATGTTTAAGCATGTTTTTCATGGTGGTTTGCCTCTGTGTTGATCAGCGGATCGGGCTATTGGACTTTGATGTCGGACTCTTTGATGACCTTTTGCCATTTCGCATCTTCCGTTTTCATCAGAGCCGCGAACTGTGCCTGGGTGGTGCCGGCCGGTTCCGCGCCCTGCCCGGTGAAGCGTTCGCGCATTTCGCTGGTCTGCAGGATCTTGTTGACCGCTTTGTTGATTTTTTCTATGACGGCCGAAGGAGTCCCCTGGGGTGCAAGCAGGCCCGCCCAGCCTACCACCTCGTAGCCTGGAAGGCCGCTTTCGGCAATCGTCGGAACATTGGGCAGCAATTGAGATCTTTTGGGACTGCTGACGGCCAGGATCTTTAATTTTCCCGCCTTTGCATTGGGCAGCGAGGAAGGAATGGTGTCGAACATGACGGCTACCTGGCCGCCCATTACATCGGTGACCGCCGGCGCGGCGCCCTTGTATGGAACATGCATCATGTTCACATCGGCCATGCTGGTCAGCAGCACACTGGCCAGATGCAGCGAGCTTCCATTTCCCGACGACGCATACGAGATGGACCCCGGCTTGGCTTTGGCAAGCTGAATCAGGTCTTTGACCGAGTCGACGGGCAGCGTTGGCGTGGCTACCAGAACAAAAGGCAGCAAAGCAACATTGCTGATGGGTTCGAAGTCGCCGATCGGGTCGAACGGCCTGGTGCTATGCAAATAGGGACTGATGCTGTGAGTGCTTGTGGTGGCCATGATAAGGGTATGCCCATCGGGCTTGGCCCTGGCTACGGCCATCGAGGCGATCTGCCCGGTTGCTCCGGGCCGGTTTTCGATGACAACGGGCTGGCCGAGCTCGTCGCCGAGTTCTTTGCTGATATAGCGCGCAACGATGTCCGTTGAGCCGCCAGGCGAGAACGGCACAATAAGTCGAATGGGCTGGTTGGGAAAGCTGTCGGCCGCAAAGGCCGGATTACCGGCTAGCGCGGTTGCCGAGGCGATTGAAATAAGAGCGCTTAGCGCCGTATGTAGTTTCGTCTTCATGGTTGTCTCCTCACTGATATCGTTTTTTGTGGTTTCTGCCGATTTCTTACTGTAATAATTGGCTTTTCAGTTGTGTCAGCATTCGGCGGAAAGGGCTGGGATCGCCCGTTCCCCGGGCGACCAACAGGGCTCCCTCGATTCTGAAGACCGTGTCCTCGGCCCGCTGGTCGGCCTCTGTTGTGGAAAACCCCGCTTGGATAAGGGCTTGGGCAAGGGCTTTGATCCAGTCTCCAAGGCCGCGGCGAACCTGCTCTTGAAACAAGGGGGCGCTGCCGCCCATTGCAAGCATTCCAAGCAGGCAGGATTCTTCGCCTTGGGAGTAGTAGATATTCAAGTGCTTGATCATCTGCTCGATGCGCTTGACCGGATCTCCGTCGCTTTGCAGCGGGGCGATGATCTGCTCATGGAATATCCGGTTGGATCTTTCCGCTACGGCAATGGCCATATCGACTTTCCCTCCGGGAAAATGATGGTAAAGGCTCGCTTTGCCCAAGCCGGTCGCGCTGGACAGGCGCGACAAGGTCGCGGAGTCGTAGCCTTCCTTCTTGAATACCTGGGCCAGGCGGTTCAAGACTTCCGCAAGAGGGATCAATGCCGCGCCCATTAGCTTGATTCCCTGCCGCGGTGAAGCAGTGCCATGCTGCGGTTGGTTTCATTGGTCACAACCATGAGTCCCTCGTCGAATCCCAGGCCCGGACGGGTAAACATGCGCCATGCGCCAAGTGCGATTCCGACGTGTACAGTGGCCCGAACAGAAATGTCGGTTTCATTGCAACTGCCCCCCAAATAGGGCAATACATCGTATTTTTTGCAGGTTTGAATCGCTTCTATGGTGTTGAGCAGCGATCCATTGTCGGGACTCTTGATTTGAAACGCGTGGGCCGATTTCGCTTGGGCAAAGCGCAGCATTTCTCCGGGGTTATTGACCCATTCATCCGCAATAAGCTTGCATTTCGGGCCCGATGCATCGAGCCGGCGGCGAAGGCTTGCCATGCGTTCGCAAGCTTCACTGGCGGAGGAGCTTACGGTGGGGTCTTCGAAATAAACCTGATGGTGGCCTGCAAGCTGGACTATCTTTGACAAGTAGTCGCAGATCTTGTCTTCATCATTGTCAAACATGCGGCCCAGCGAAGAGTGGAAGTCAAAGTGCAAGTCGGGCTGGTATTCGCTGCCCCCCAAGTTATTGATCCGTTTGATGATCCATGAAACATATTCAGGAAGCTGTTCGCATTGCGAGCGTGTTTGTATTGCGCTTTGAGGAAACATGGCAACGCGCCGCATGATCGCTTTTTCCACATTTTGTTCCCATTGCCCGCCGCAAGACCCGGCGAACCCGGGCGCCGCATAGCGTTCCTGGATTTGATATTCGTCGATCAGGATTTGCGCCATGATGGTGTGCTTGGCTAATGCGGCAGCGGAAAGCAGGGCTTGTGACATTCCATACGCGACGGGTGTCAGCAATTCCCTTTCAAGATCCAGATCGTCAAGCAAGGCAGCCGCCTGACGGAATCCCTGGAACTTCTTGGCGTTGTACATGGCCGCCAACGCCGCCTCGACACGAGGCAGATTCTCGGTACGCAGCGGTGGCGGCCGGCCCGCATAGCCAGCGTTCAGCACCGTTACGCAATCTCCATAGGCGACGCGCCCATCGGCAAGCTCCACCATGATGCAATAGGCGACGCTGGGCTCGCGTATCGCGGAGAACCCGGGGGTGACGGGCTGGCCTTTGAAAAAGAAGCCATCGGCCTCTGCGCCCGTCTGGATAGCGGGCTGGTCATTGACCCAAAAGCCGCCAATGCCTGGCACTAACGTAACTTTCCTTATCTCCAAATCTTGCATTTCAAAACCTTTATGTTGGTGGGTTCTTTGAGCCGGGCAGATTGATGCTTCTCGGCAGAGTTATACCGAACGATCGGTACAATACTATTGATTCAAAAGAATGGCATATCGGTGAAAACCCGATATGCCATGTCGAATATTGCTTGGTGGGCCTTGGAGGCTATTGGGGGAAAAGCCCAAGGTAAAAAGGAAGCGCCTGGATCATTCCAGCTCGGACCGAAGCAGCTCGCGCGTTACCGCCCAGCCGTTGCTGTGGTGGGCGCGCAGCAGTTCGCGCAGCAGCAAGCCATCGCGCTGTGTCAGCGCCGCCAGGATTTGTTCATGTTCGCGAGTGGCGCTGTGCCATCTTGTGTGCTCCAGATTCCCGGCGTAGCGATAGCGCCTGATTTGCAGGCATTCCGCCTTGTATATTCTGGACAGCGCCGGGTTGTGGGCGCCGTCCACGATAAGCTGATGGATTCTTTGATTTATTTCAAAGTACAGCATGAGGTTCTGGTTTTCAAATGAGCCGATCATCTCTTGGTGCAGGCGGCATATTTCGGCAAGCTCCACGTCGGTGATCCGGCTGCAGCTGAGCATGGCGGCGATGCCTTCAAGCCCGATCAGGACTTCTATTTCGGCATCGATGTGGTCGATGCTCAGCTTGGTGACGAAGGCGCCGCGATTGGGCTTCAGTTGGATCAGTCCTTCGGATTCCAGTATTTTGAGCGCCTCGCGCACGGGCGTGCGAGAGAGGTCTTGCTGCCCCTCCAGAATCGATCTTTCCGAAATTCGTTGTCCCGGCTTCAATTCACCGGTGACGATCAGGTCGCGCAGGCGATTGACGGCCATCGCGGTCAAGGAACCACGGAATCGTCCCTGGGATTCAGCCGCATCCGCGTCTAGGGTGGCTTCCATGTCAAATTGCATGCAAATCTCCGGCTAACAACGTTAATTAGGGGAAAACCATAGGGAGTATATAGATTATTGCATGCAATAATCTATAAATACTAGGCCTGCCGCTAGGACTTTCTGGTGGCAAGGGCCGTTCACATCGTTTTATGCACCGGCTCCTTCTTCGCCGCCTGGGCATATTAACCGCGGCATCGACGCAGCTTTTTTAATAAGTCAATAATCCATGAATTTCCACAAATATTTTTCCAGCGTGACGCGGCCCGTTCAAAGTTGCGTGGTAGGCAGCGGCGGGTTCGGCCGCAGCTTTTTGGCACAGAGCCTGCGGGTGCCATTGATGCAGTGCCGGGTGGCGGTGGATCTGGATTCCGCCATTGTCGTACAGGCGATGCGCGATGTGGGTGTGCCGGCGGACCAGATCAAGATATGTGAAACGCCGGAACTCGCGCAGTCAGCCTGGGATGGGGGCTACTACATTGCGTCATCCAATCTGACTAACGTGGCGGGCCTGCCGCTGGACATTGTTCTGGAAGCCACGGGTAATCCGGAAGCCGGCGCCCGGCATGCCAAGATCGCGCTGGATGCGGGACTGCATCTGGCCATGGTATCGAAAGAGGCGGACAGCGTGATCGGCCCGGGGCTGGCCCATCTTGGGCGCAGCCGCGGCCACGTTGTCACGCCGGTCGATGGCGACCAGCCCAGCTTGCTGATCGGCCTGATCACTTGGGCGGAAAGCCTGGGTTTCGAGATCGTATGCGCGGGCAAGGCCAGCGAATACGATTTTGTATTCGACCCTGCCTCCGGCAAGCTGACCAGCAATGGGGTGACGATAGCCGCGCCCGAGCTTGAAGCCTATTGGACGATGGAGCCTGGCCGCGCACCGGCCGTCGTTGCGGCGCGGTCCAGAATCGCCGGCGAGCTTCCCCAGCGCACGGTGCCTGATTTTTGCGAGATGCTGGTGGCGGCGAACTCGACCGGTTTCGGTCCGGATACGCCCGACATGCATGCGCCGATATTGCGCACGGCGGAGGTGCCCGAAGCCCTGCGCTTGCGCGCGGAAGGCGGACTGTTGCAGCAGGGCGGCGTGCTTGAGGTCTTCCATTGCCTTAGGAAACCCGACGAAATCAGTTTCGCCGGCGGCGTGTTCGTGGTGGTTCGCTGCCATGACGAACCCAGTTGGGAGCTGTTGGCGGGCAAGGGGCATGTTGTCAGCGCCGACCGCAAGACGGCTTTGATTTTCCTGTCCCGGCACCTGTTGGGGCTGGAGGCCGCCACCAGCATTATCGAAGCGGCAGGGCTGGGTGTGTCCAGCGGCGCGGTCGAGCCTCGGCCTGTGCTGGACCTGGTTGCCCGCACTACCAAGGACTTTTCCGCCGGGACGGTGCTGACCATGGGCGGACACCATCATTCCATCGACGACGTAACGCCCATGCTGATAAAGGCCGCGGCGCTGGGCAGCCGCACGCCGGTGCCGTTCTACTTGATGGCGAATCAAAGACTGTGCCGGGACGTGAAAAGCGGGGAAGTCATCTGCTACGGCGACGTGGAAATCGAAAGCGCATCCACGCTGCTTGAAATGCGCAAGTATCAGGATTCGGTGTTTTTTGGCGAATCCGAAGACAGCAGCTCTTAATCATACGCAAGGAGACAAAGACCATGAATCGTAAGAAACTTGCCGTGGCCCTGGCCGTGGCAGCCAGCTTGACCAGTTCCGCGGCCTTTGCCGCCTGGGCGCCCACCAAGCCGTTGGAGTTCATCGCCACAGCGGGTCCTGGCGGCGGCACCGACCAGTTCGCCCGGGTGGTTCAGGCCGTCGTGCAGAAATACAAATTGACCTCGTCCAGCGTCATCGTCTCGAATAAGGGCGGTGGCGGCGGGACCGAGGCGTTCGTGTTTGCCGAAGGCCATAAGGGGGACGCGAACAAGCTTATTTTTTCCACCAACCTGGCATGGCTGATGCCCATGATCACCAATGTGGGCTACAAGATCGAGGACATGACGCCGGTGGCCACGATGGCCGCGGATGAGTTCGTCTTGTGGACCGGCGCATCGTCGCCCTACAAGACCGCCCAGGACCTGATTGCCGACGCAAAGGCGAAGAACGGCGCTCTGAAGATGGGTGGCGGGCAGTCCAAGGACACCGATCACATCCTTACGCGAAAGATCGAAAAAGCCATGGACGTCAACATGACTTATGTGCCGTTCAAGTCGGGCGGCCAGGCTGCCGTTCAACTGGCCGGCGGCCATCTGGATGGCAACACCAACAACCCGGGCGAAAACATTTCGTACTGGAAGGCTGGCAAGGTCCGCCCCCTGTGCATTTTCTCGGCCCAGCGTTTCGCGGCCACGGACAAGGTGACGGCGGACATGGCTTGGTCCGATATCCCGACTTGCAAGGAAAGCGGCATTCCCATTGATCAGTTCAATATGCCGCGCACCGTATGGCTGCCGGGCGGAGTCACGCCCGAGCAGGTCGAGTTCTATGTGAACCTGCTGAAGCAGGTGTCTGAAAAGCCTGAATGGAAGGAATGGGTTGCACGCGGCGTGCAATCGGAGTTCTTCCTGACCGGCGACAAGCTGAACGATTACATCAAGAAGGATTCGGCCGACCATTACAAGCTGTTCGCCGACGACGGCTGGCTGGCCAAGAAGTAATTTTTGAATCCGGCGGGCTCCATTGGGGCCCGCCCGTTAGCTTGGAAAAATATGTCACTTATTGATCGACGGACGATGGAGCTGGCCACGGCAGCCGCGATCGGCGCTTTTGGCGGCCTGGTGATCGCGGGGAGCTTGCAGCTGAAGACGGGTTGGTCGCCGGAAACCGGGCCGCAGTCGGGCTATATGCCCTTACGGCTGGGCATCATGCTGTGCGTTGTCAGCATCCTGCTTTTTCTGGGCGGCTTGCGCAGCCCGGACCGTAGCGGCTTTGTCAGCAAACAGCAGTTAAAGCTTACGCTGGCCATCTTCATTCCCACGGTTCTATTGGTTGCCTCCATGCCGTTTTTGGGCTGCTATACCGGTTCTTTGCTTTACCTGATCTATATGCTGAAAGTGCATGGCCACGCCAGCTGGTTCAAGTCGCTGCTGATTCCGGCCTGTGTCGTTGTGGCCTTCTATCTTGTTTTCGAGCTTTGGTTCGAGGTCGATCTGGTCAAAGGGCCTGTCGAGTCCTTGCTGGGCATATAGGGGATTCCGATGACCGATCTTAATTTGCTGTGGTCCGGGTTTGAAACGGTGCTGACCATGCACCATATTGTCATTATGGTCGGCGGCGTACTGCTGGGTATCCTGGTGGGTGTGCTGCCCGGGCTGGGAGCGCCCAACGGGGTGACCTTATTGTTGCCGCTTACCTTTGCAATGGATCCGGTCAGCGCCATTATCTTGCTGTCTTCACTGTATTGGGGCGCCTTGTTCGGCGGCTCGACCACATCCATTCTGTTCAATATCCCCGGGGAACCCTCGTCGGTCGCCACCACCTTCGACGGCCACCCCATGGCCAAGAGCGGCCGGGCCGAGCAGGCTTTGGCAACGGCTTTCCTGTCGGCCGGCTTTGGCGCGTTCGCCGGAGTGGTCGTGGTAACGTTGATCGCCAATCTGGTGGCGGATTTCGCGCTTCAATTCAGTCCGGCTGAATTCTTCGGCGTCTTCATGCTGACTTTCTGCAGCTTTGTCGGCATGAGCGGCGGCAACCCGCTGAAAACGGTCGCCTCGCTCTTGATCGGCTTGATCTTGACGGCCATCGGCATGGATACCGTCTCGGGCGAGATGCGGCTTACCTACGGCACCGACTCGCTGGCCAACGGCGTTTCGTACCTGGCGGCGGTCATCGGGCTTTTCGGCATCGGCGAGCTGTTGGTGACCGTGGAAGAAGGACTGGAATTCAATGGCCTGAAGGCCAAGATGAATTTCCGGGTGATATGGCGCACATTTCTTTCCATGCCGCGCCACGCGGTCGTGCTGGTCCGGTCGACGCTGATAGGCTGCTGGATGGGGATCACACCGGGCGGACCGACGGCGGCATCGTTCATGTCTTATGGCATCGCGCGGCGTTTTTCCCGCAACAGCGATCGCTTCGGCAAAGGCGAGCCCGAAGGCGTGATCGCTCCGGAAGCGGCCGACCACTCCGCCGGGGTATCGGCCTTGCTGCCCATGCTGGCCCTGGGCATTCCCGGGTCGGCCACCGCGGCGGTGATGATGGGAGGGCTGATGATCTGGGGCCTGCAGCCCGGCCCCATGCTGTTCATCGAGCAGTCCGATTTCGTCTGGGGCCTGATCGCTTCCATGTATGTGGCCAACGTCGTGGCGGTGGTGCTGGTTCTGACCACGATCCCGTTTTTCTCGTCCATCCTGAAGGCGCCGTTTTCGATCATCGGCCCCATCATCATCGTGGTGTGCCTGATCGGCGCCTACACCATCAGCAATAGAATGTTCGACGTCTACCTGGCGATGATTTTCGGCGTCGTGGGCTATGTGTTCAAGAAGCTGGACTATCCGATAGCGCCGCTGATCCTGGCCATGGTCCTGGGCGACAAGACCGAGGATGCCTTCCGGCAATCCTTGCTGATGTCCCAGGGTTCGTTTTCGATTTTTGTCGATAACTGGCTGGTCACGACCTTGATGATCCTGTCCGCCTTGCTGGCATGCTGGGGGCTGTTGCCGCGCTTGCGGCTGCGCCGGGCCAGGGCTTGATACGATCTTCGCTCAATAAGAAACACCAGCGCTTGAACGCTGGTGTTTCTTTGCAGGTGCCGCGCCTGGCTGGAAGAGGCTTCAGCCGCGCCCTATGTAAGGCATCTTGGTGGCCATCACGGTCATGAACTGTACGTTGGCGTCCAGCGGAAGGCTGGCCATGTAGACCACGGCGCGTGCGACGTGCTCGGCGTCCATGACCGGTTCCGGCCGGATGGAGCCGTCGGCCTGAAGAACCCCCTTGGAAATTGCATCAGTCATTTCGCTGGCTGCATTGCCGATGTCGATCTGGCCGCAGGCGATGTCGTAGGCACGGCCATCCAGCGATGTGGCTTTGGTCAAGCCGGTGATGGCGTGCTTCGTGACCGTGTACGACACGGCTTGGGGTCGAGGCGCATGGGCCGAGACCGAGCCGTTGTTGATGATGCGCCCGCCACGCGGCTGCTGGTCCTTCATCAGACGGAAAGCGCCCTGAGTACACAGGAATGCACCCGTCAGATTGATGTCCACCGCCGCTTGCCATTGGTCGGCGCCCAGTTCCTCCAGCGACATGGCCGGAGCGAATATCCCGGCATTGTTGAACAGAAGATCCAGGCGGCCGAAGTGTTCCTTGACCTGCGCGAACAGGTGGTCGACGGCGGCCGGGTCGCTGATGTCGGTGGGCACGACCAGTGCGCGCGCGCCGCCGGCCCGGCCTTCCTGCGCCGTGGCCTCAAGGGGCTCCGGGCGCCGTCCGGCCAGAGCCAGGGAATAGCCTTCGCGCATCAGCGCCAGCGCGATGCATTTCCCCACTCCCGAGCCCGCACCGGTAACAAGAGCAAATTTTTCCATGTCTTGCCTCAGTGGTTGTCGCGGGGAACTTTGGAGCCGCTTTTGCCGACCAGGAAGTCGAAATCGACGCCTTCATGCGCTTGCAGCACGTGATCGACGTAGAGCTTCACGTAGCCGCGATCGGTGTGGATGGCGGGGGGCTGCCATTGTTCGCGCCGCGCTTGCAGTTCGGCATCGTCCACGTGCAGGTGCAGGCTTCTGCCGGCTACATCCAGCGTGATCAGGTCGCCGTTTTGCACCAGCGCCAGCGGGCCGCCTATGGCGGCTTCGGGCGAGGTATGCAGCACCACGGTGCCGTAGGCCGTGCCGGACATGCGCGCGTCGGAGATGCGGATGATGTCGTTGATGCCTTTCTTGAGCAGCTTGGGCGGCAAGGGCATATTGCCCACTTCGGCCATGCCGGGGTAGCCCTTGGGGCCGCAGTACTTCAGGACCATGACGCAGTTTTCGTCGATGTCCAGATCGTCGTCGTTGATGCGTGCGTGCAGGTCTTCGATGGATTCGAACACCACGGCCCGGCCGGTGTGCTTGAGCAGATGCGGCGAGGCGGCCGACGGCTTGATGATGGCGCCGTTGGGTGCCAGGTTGCCGCGCAGCACGGCGATGCCGGCATCGGCCTTGAACGGTTCTTCGAAGGTATGGATGACTTCGGGCCGCCAACAGGGCGCTTGCGCCACGTTGTCGCCCAGCGTGCGGCCATTCACCGTCAGCGCCGACAAATGCAGCAGGCCTTGTTCGCCCAATTGGCGCAGTATGGCGGGCAGGCCGCCGGCTTCGAAGAAGTCTTCCATCAGGTAGCGTCCCGAGGGCATCAGGTCCAGCAGGCAATGTACGCTGCGGCCCAGCTTGTCCCAGTCATCCAGGCTCAGGTCGATGCCGATGCGGCGCGCCAGGGCGATAAGGTGCACGACGGCATTGGTCGAGCCGCCGATGGCGGCGTTGGTGCGGATGGCATTCTCGAACGCTTCGCGGGTCAGTATCTGCGACATGCGGACGTCGTCATGAACCAATTGCACGATGCGGCGACCGGCTTCGCGCGCCATGACATGGCGCCGGGCGTCGACTGCGGGAATCGCCGCATTGCCCGGCATGCCCATGCCCAGCGCCTCGACCATGCAGGCCATGGTGGAAGCGGTTCCCATGGTCATGCAATGGCCATGGGAGCGGTGCATCGAGGCTTCCGCTTCGTGGAACTGTTTCAGGGTGATGGCGCCGGCGCGCAACTGCTCGCTCATCGAGATGGTATTGGTGCCGGAGCCGACCGCCTTGCCTTCATAGTAGCCGCGCAACATGGGGCCGCCCGATACGCCGACGGTGGGCAGGTCGACGCTGGCCGCGCCCATCAGCAGGGAAGGCGTGGTCTTGTCGCAGCCCATCAGCAGCACGACGCCATCCAGAGGATTGGCGCGCACGGCCTCTTCGACGTCCATGGAAGCCAGGTTCCGATACAGCATGGCGGTGGGACGCATCATGGTTTCGCCCAGCGAGAGCACGGGAAATTCCAAGGGGAATCCGCCGGCATCCAGCACGCCGCGCCGCACATGCTCGGCCAGTTCGCGGAAATGCGAGTTGCACGGGGTCAGTTCGGACCAGGTATTGCAGATGCCGATGACGGGGCGGCCATCGAATTGATCCTGGGGGATGCCGCTGTTCTTTAGCCACGAGCGGTAATAAAAGCCCATTTTGTCCTGGCGGTCGAACCAGGCCTGGCTGCGTAGTTTCTTGCGATTGGTCGTCATGTGCTGATTTCTTATGGGGTGGAGTACGGGTGTTTATGCGTTGGCGGTATTGGTTTGGCGGCTGCTCGCCATGCGCACGCACAGGTCGAATGCCTGCTGCAATCCTTCGATGTTGGCAATGCCTTTGCCGGCGATGTCGAAGGCGCTGCCGCTGGCCGAGGTGACCACCGGCACGGGCAGGCCGCCATGCAGGGTCACGCCGTGGTCGAAGCCGATCAGCTTCATGGCGATCTGGCCTTGATCGTGGTACATGGACACGATGGCATCGAAGTCGCCGCGGCGCGCGGCAATGAAGATGGTGTCCGGCGAATAGGGGCCGCGCGCGTCCATACCCATGGATTGCGCCTTCTTCACGGCCGGCGCGATGACTTCGATTTCCTCCATGCCGATCGAGCCGCCGTCGCCGGCATGCGGGTTCAGGCCGGACACGGCGATGCGGGGCTTGTCGATGCCCGCCAGGCGCAGCGCCGAATCGATGATCTGCACCGCGTCGCAAATGCCTTCCTGAGTGATCAGGTCGGCCACTTCGCGTATGGGCACGTGGGAGGTCACCCGGGATGTCCACAGATGCCCGGTTATATTGAATTCGCAGACGAAGCCTGGTACTTGCAGGCTTTTCTGGATATGGCGCAGCTCATCTTCCTCGGTCAGGCCGCCCAGGCGCAGCGAGTGCTTATTCAGCGGGGCGAAAATGATGCCGTCGCACAGGCCGCGCTTGACGGCTTCCAGCGCGGTTTCCAAGGCCAGGAATGAAGCGCGGCCGGCCTCCAGTGTGCATTCGCCCAAAGGAGGCGATTTGCCGTCCAGCCAGTTTTTCTCGAGCACCGTCACGCGGCCCGGTTCATAGCGTATGTCGTCCAGGCTCTTGATGGCCAGGGTAGGCAGCTCGATTCCCGTCAAACGCTGCGCGTCGGCCAGCACGATGGGGTCGGCTATCAACAGCAGATCGGCGGCATTGCGGTTTTGTTCGCGTTGCAGCAGCTTGACGGTCATTTCGGGGCCGACGCCGGCGGGGTCGCCCAGCAGGACTGCAAGACGGGGACGTTGGGTGCTCATGGTAATTCCTTTGGGTTTGTAGCGATGGGCAAGGCCGATGGCGGCCTTGCTTTGGTGCTGGATGCTTAATCGGCCTTGATGCCGGATGCTTTCAATAGTTTGCCGTAGCGTTCGTATTCGCTGTTGTTCATGGCGGCGAATTCCTGTGGTGTCATGAGATCGATTTCGCCGCCCAAGCCCTTGATGCGGGCTTCCACATCCGGAAGCTTCAGGCTGGAGTTCAGCTCTTTGTTGAGGCGGTTGACGATTTCGGGGGACGTGCCGCCGGTGGTCAGGAGGCCGTACCAGGTGGTGACGTCGGCGCCTGTGATGCCTTGTTCCGCCAGGGTGGGCACGTCGGGCAGGGCGGTCGAGCGTTTCGGCGAAGTAACGGCCAAGGGGCGCAGTTTGCCCGCCTTGATCTGGGCCATGGCCGATGACGTGGAGTCGAACATCATGTCGGTCTGCCCGGCGATGAGGTCCACATGCGCTTGCGAGCTGCCCTTATAGGGGACATGTATGGACTTGGCGCCGGTCGCCAGGTTGAAGGCCTCGGCGCCGACATGCTGCGTGCTGCCCACGCCGGACGAGGCGTACTTGAACGTGCCCGGCTTGGCCTTCATGGCGGCCAGCAGGTCTTTTACGCTTTTGTATGGCGAGGAACTGGGCACCACAAGCACATTGGGCATGATGGCCACCAGGCCCACGGGCTGCAGATTGGTCAGCGGATCGTAGGTCAGCTTGAGCATGTGCGGGGCGATGGCCTGCCCGGTATTGGTGGCGACCAGCAGGGTCAGCCCGTTGGGCTCGGCGCGCGCCGTCAGCGCGGCGGCAATGGTGTTGGAGGCGCCGGGGCGGTTTTCCACCACCACGGTTTGCTTCAGGCCGGTGGTGAACTTGTCGGCCAGTGTGCGCGCCAGGATGTCGGTGCCGCCGCCAGGGGATGCGCCCACCATGATATGCACGGGCTGATTGGGGTAGGTTTGTGCGAATCCGGAAGCTGGGAATGCCAGCGAAGCCAGTGCCAATGCACAGGGAATGGCGCGGCGTAGGACGGAACTGTATTGCATGATGTTGTCTCCTGTCTCTCTGTTTTTGGTGTATCCCTCGGTTGCGGGGACCGATGTACAGCTTACGAGGTATATCCATTCCATTCCAATAGAATATAGTCAGGTATCCATATACTTTTGTGTATGATATGGAATGCCTTCATCCTCTGAGTACCCTTCTTTATTGCTGCGCTTGCGCACCCGGCAACTGGCACTGCTAAGCCTGCTGGACGCGGAACGCAACCTGGGCCGCGCGGCGGCGGCGCTGCATATCAGTCAGCCGGCCGCCAGCAAACTGCTGCAGCAGGCGGAAGATACTTTCGGCATGGCCTTGTTTGAACGGCATGCGCGCGGCATGACGCCGACTCCGCATGGCGAGATCCTGATTCGGTACGCGCGCCGGATGTTGACCGATTTCGGTTTCGTGCGCGAAGAAATGGTAGCGCTCAGTTCCGGCCTGCGCGGCACATTGCGTGTGGGAAGTGTGCCGGGGGCGGTGCCAGAATTGCTGGCGCCCACGCTCAGCGCCTATAAGCAGCTTCACCCGCGCGTGGCGGTGTCCGTCATTGTCGATACCAGCAATGTCATGATCAGGCAATTGGCGCGCGGTGAAGTCGATGTGGTTCTGGGGCGCCAAACAGAGGGGCATGGCGAAGGCGATTTTATTAGCGTGCCGCTGGTGGAAGAGACCCAGGTGGTTGTAGCGCGCGCCCGGCATCCGCTGGCCCGGAAAAGCACGGTAACGTTTGCCGATTTGGCCGGCCTTCCATGGATGCTTCAGCCCCCGGGCTCGCCTCAGCGCATACGCTTTGATGCAACCATGCGCGACATGGGGGCCGACACGCGGTTGAACATTACCGAGTCGGCCTCTAACCTGCTTACCATTGCCATGCTTGAAATTTCAGACATGGTGGCCATTATGCCGGCGTCGCTGGCCAAGCATTACGTGCGCCAGCGCATACTTCGGGTGCTGCCCATAGATTTGTCGATGCGCCTGCCGCCCATTTACCTGATTACCCGGCACGACCACAGCCTGTCGCCGGCGGCAGCCCGTTTCGTCGCGCAGTTGCGCAACGATGCGTGCTGATCGCCTTCGGGGTTTGATTTTAATAACGCATGGCGTTATTATTTGACGATGATCGAATCGTTCAATTGCTCTGATACCCGGGCGTTGCATGAAGGCAGGCGGGTCGCGCGATTCGTGAATATCGAACGAGTCGCCCTGCGTAAGCTGCGTCAATTGGAAGCAGCTCTCCGGCTGGAAGACCTACGCATTCCACCCCAGAACCGGTTGGAGGCCCTAAAAGGTAACCGTAAAGGACAGCATAGCATTCGCATTAATGATCAATGGCGAATTTGTTTCGTGTGGCGCGATGGGCGCGCCTTTGATTTGGAAATAGTGGACTATCACTGAAAGGAGCGGATTATGGTTCGTGAAATTGCTCCGGTAACTCCCGGGGAGCTCTTGCAAGAAGAGTTCCTTGGCCCTATGGGCATCAGTCAATACCGTTTGGCCAAAGAGATTGGTGTGTCGGCGCGGCGCATTAACGAGATAGTAAAAGGCATGCGTGCCATCACGGCTGATACAGATCTTCGTTTATGCCGATTCTTCGGGTTGTCGGATGGCTACTGGCTGCGCGTGCAGGTGGTGCACGACACTGAAGTTGCTAAAGATGCGCTGGCCGATGTACTGGCCAAGATTACGCCGTTGGAACATGCATAAGGCGCAACGAAATCTTTGGCGATTTTCCGAGTTCAGCTTGCTGGAGCTCGCGCCTTGAACCCATGTAATGCCCCAGCGGAATCTGCTCCGCTGGGGCATTAAAGTTTAAACACCTAGTGATTATTGCGCGGGACTTTGGCGCCGCCTAAGCCTTTACCCCGCATTCACATACGCCGTTTTCACGATGGTATAGAACTCCTTGGCGTAGCTGCCTTGTTCGCGCGGGCCGTGGCTGGAGCCTTTGCGGCCGCCGAAGGGAACATGGTAGTCGACGCCCGCCGTGGGCACGTTGACCATGACCATGCCGGCCTGGGCGTGGCGCTTGAAGTGCTGCACGTATTTCAGCGAAGTGGAGCAGATGCCCGCCGCCAGGCCGAATTCCGTATCGTTGGCCAGCTTCAGCGCCTCGTCGTAGTCCTTGACCTTGATGACCGTGGCAAAGGGGCCGAAGACTTCTTCGCGGTTGATGCGCATGTCGTTATGGGTATTGACGGCCAGCGCGGGTTGCAGGAAGTGGCCCTTGGCGCCTTGTTCCACCAGTTCGCCGCCATGCACGGTGGCGCCTTCCGATCGGGCGATGTCGATGTAGTCCAGGTCCTGCTTCAGCTGCTTGTCGTCCACCACGGGGCCGATGTGCGTTTCGGCGTCCAGCGGATTGCCCACGCGCAATTGCTTCATGCGCGCCAGCATGGCCTCGACGAAGCGGTCGTGTATGCCTTCGGTCACGATCAGGCGGGACGAGGCGGTGCAGCGCTGGCCGGTCGAAAAGAATGCGCCGTTGATGCAGGCCTCGACGGCGGTCGGCAGGTCGGCGTCGTCCAGCACGACCATGGGATTCTTGCCGCCCATCTCCAATTGCACTTTTTTGCCGGTCGCCATGCATTTCTGAGCGATGGAGCGGCCGGTGCCGACGGAGCCGGTAAAGCTGATGGCGTCCACATCCGGCGAATTGACCAGGGCTTCGCCGACCACCGATCCGCGGCCCATGACCAGATTCAGCACGCCGGCGGGCAGGCCTGCGTCGGCCAGGATCTTGACCAGTTCCCAGGTGCAGGCGGGAACCAGGTCGGCGGGCTTGATGACGACGCAGTTGCCGAAGGCCAGCGCGGGGGCGATTTTCCAGGCGGGAATGGCAATGGGGAAATTCCACGGCGTGATCAGGCCGACGACGCCGACGGGCTCGCGCGTGATTTCGACCGTCAGGCCGGGCCGCACCGAGGGCACCAGTTCGCCTGTTTGGCGCAAGGTTTCGCCGGCGAAGAACTTGAAGATCTGGCCCGCGCGTCCGGCTTCGCCTATGGCTTCGGCCAGCGTCTTGCCTTCTTCGCGTGCCAGCAGTTTGCCCAGCTCTTCCTTGCGGGCCAGGATGGCGCTGCCGGCCCGGTCCAGGATGTCGAACCGCTGCTGCGGCGTCGACAAGCCCCAGGCGGGGGCCGCTTTGCGCGCGGCGGCAATGGCGGCCTGGGTGTCCTGCTCGCTGGCCTGGGCGAATTCGCCGATGACGTCGGACAGGTCCGCCGGATTGATGTTGCGCGTGGTCTTGCCGCTATCGACCCATTGTCCGTTGATGTAGTTGGCGTAAGTTGACATATCGGTTCCTGAAAAAAGTGATTCGAGTTAAGCGCTCAAAGAACGGTGGCGCGGCTTGTCAGCGCTTTTCGTTCCCGGCGTTGTTTACATGGATTGCTCCAGCATCCGGACGTAGTCCTCTTCGGATGCATCGCGCGGATTGGTCTTGTGGCTGTGGTCGGCCAATGCCCCCTGGATGATTCGCGGAAACAGGTCGCGCGTGACGCCTAGCTGCTGCAGCCCGCCTGGCAGGCCCAGGCGCTGCGTCATCGCGGCAAGTTCGGTGCCGATGTTTCGCGGATCCGACAGCGACATGGCCTGGGCGATGCGCTCCAGCTTTCTTTCCTTCCGCATCGAATCGGACGGGCTGTTGAACTCGATGACGGCCGGCAGGAAGATGGCATTGAGCGTGCCGTGATGCAGCTTGGGATTGATACCGCCCAGCGAATGGCTAAGGCTGTGGACACAGCCCAGTCCTTTCTGGAATGCCATGGCGCCTTGCATCGAGGCGCTCATCATGTTCAAGCGGGCGTCGCGATCGCCGGGATTTCGGGTGGCGCGTTCTATATGCGTCCAGCCCCGCATCAGGCCATCCAGGGCGATGCCGTCGGCCGGCGGATTGAAAGCGGGGGACATAAAGGTTTCCAGGCAATGCGCGATGGCGTCCATGCCGGTTGCCGCCGTCAATAAAGGCGGCAGGCCCATTGTCAATTCGGGGTCGCAGATGGCCGACTTCGGAACCAGGTGCGGAGAAATAATGCCGACCTTGCGTCCATCGTCCAGGATCAGGATGGCGCCCCGGCCGACTTCGCTGCCTGTGCCGGCCGTGGTCGGGATGGCGATGATGGGCGCCGTGGCCGAGCTGACCCGCCCGGCTCCGCCCTCGATCAAGGCAAAGCTCTTCAGGGAACCGGTGTGGGTCGCGCAGACGGCCGTGCCTTTGGCCAGGTCGATGGACGAGCCTCCGCCTATCGCAATGATGCCGTCATGCCGCCCGTCGCGGTACATGTCGGCGGCGGCGCGCACGGATTGCTCGTTGGGATTGGGCGGCGTCTGGTCGAATATTCCGACTTTGGAGCGGTCGGCCAGCTTGTCCACCACCCGGTCGCACAGGCCCGCGGCCCGTACGCCGGTGTCGGTCACGATCAAAGGATGGCGTATGCCAAGACGATCGCATTCCTGCTGCAGAAGGTCTATGGCGCCGAATCCGAACTGGACCGGGGTTATATAGTTTATAAGGCTCATCTGTCTCTTCCTTCCCTGGAGTTGCCGCTTGCGGCGCCTATTCCGGTTTTGGCGAGGAAAAGCGCGGCGGCGATCCTTGGGACTTTAAGAAATAATGCCGACCCTGCATAATGACAGCTTCTGATATGGCCATAACTATTTCTCATACCCATGCTGCCGCCGTTGAACTCCATCATTTCCAGGTTGCGCCTGAAGCATTTCCGCTTGCTGGTGGCATTGGACGATTGCGGCTCCTTGGTCAAGGCCGCCGAGCAGGTCGCGCTTAGCCAGCCGGGCGCCACGAAGGCGCTGCAGGAAATCGAGTCGGCATTGGGCGCCGAGCTTTTCAGCCGCACGAATCGGGGGCTGGAACCCACGGACCTGGGTTATTGCGTTATACGCTATGCACGCCTGATCACCACCGACATGATCCATCTGCGCGAGGAGATGGTCGGCATCCTGCAAGGCTACGGGGGCCGGCTGTCCATCGGCGTGATCATGGGCGCCGTGCCTTTGCTGACCGATATGCTGTCGCCTTGGCTGGAGCAAAGGCCGGGCCTGTCGGTGCAGATCGTGGAGGACACCAGCGCCAGGCTGCTGCGCCTCTTGGACGATGGCAGGCTGGATGTCGCCATATGCCGGACCAGCATCAGCGAACACCCCGATCTTTACGAAGCGGTCAATATACGGGAAGAGCAGTTGGCCATCGTCGCCAATATCAATCACCCATTGGCTGGGGCCAGGAATTTGCAGTTGTCGGACCTGGCCGCTTGCCGCTGGGTGGTCTATTCCGCCAACATGCCCATGCGGCTGCTGCTGGAGCGCGAGTTCCACGAAGCGGGCTTGCTGTTTCCACTGAATCTGTTTGAAACGACGTCGGCCTTTACCACGCTGTCCATGCTGCAGCGCAACCCCTCTATGGTGGCGCTGCTGTCAGTCGACGTGGCCCAGTTTTGCACGCGTTTCGGCATGACCCGGATCCTGCCCCTGCGCTTGCAATCGCGCAGCGAACCTTACTTCCTGATTACGCGGCGCGACCGGACCTTGTCTCCGAACGCGGCCTTGTTCGTGCGCGAGGTGCTGGCCGATACCGCAAGCCCGCATGGCGATGGTATGATCCCGCTCGTCGATTCAAGAAGCGTGTAGAAGAGACCGGCCGCACGCGCCGGCGCCGACGGAGCAACCGCCCCGGAAACTCTCAGGCAAACAGGACTGCAGGCTTACAGACAATCTGGAGAGCGGCCTTCAATGGCCCACCGAAGGGGAACCATGCGCGGCCAGCCTACGCCTGCGGCGCCGGGTGAAACTCTCAGGTACCGAGACAGATGGGGCGTCGCCGTCATAGGGCGGCGGCCAACCGCTATCTTGGAGCTCCTATGCCCCACATTGCCATCATTGGCGCCGGCATCACCGGCGTCACCTCTGCCTATGCCCTTCGCAAGCAGGGCCATGACGTTACCGTTATCGACCGCCAGCGCTATTGCGCCATGGAAACCTCGTACGCCAACGGCGGCCAGCTGTCCGCCAGCAATGCCGAAGTCTGGAACAACACCGCAACGCTGATCAAGGGAGTGCGCTGGATGCTTACGCGCGATGCTCCCTTGCTGGTGAACCCTTCGCCCAATTGGCATAAATACTCATGGATGGCTCAGTTCGTTCGCAACGTCGTCAACTACCGCAAGAACACGGTGGCGACCACGCGCTTGGCCATCGAAGCCCGGCAGCATTTGTACCAAATGGCCCAGGACGAGGACATCGACTTCGACCTGGAGAAGCGCGGCATCCTGCACGTGTATCACGATCGCAAAAGCTTCGAGGCGGGAAGGCGGGTCAATGAGCTGTTGAAGCAGGGCGGCCTGGAGCGCCACGAAGTCACGGCCGACGAGGCGCGCGGCATCGAGCCCGCGTTGCTGAACGATTGCTATGGCGGCTTCTACACACCGTCCGACGCCACCGGCGACATCCATAAATTCACGCGGGGCCTGGCTAAGGCCTGCCTGCGCATGGGTGTGGTGTTCCAAATGGAAACCGAGGTGCAGGCCATAGACTCGGCGGGCTCGGCGCATCGGCTTGCGCTCAAGGGCGCGGACGAACAGCGCTGCCTGGAGGCGGACGCCGTTGTGGTCTGCGCCGGTTCGGCCAGCCGGCGCTTTGGCGCGATGCTGGGCGACAGGATCAACGTATATCCGGTCAAGGGCTATTCCATCACGGTCAATCTGGATGACGAGGCCAGCGCCGATGCCGCGCCCTGGGTCAGCCTGCTGGACGAGGAGGCCAAGATCGTAACCAGCCGCCTGGGCCGCGATCGTTTCCGCGTTGCCGGCACGGCCGAATTCAACGGCTTCAACCAGGATATCCGGGCCGACCGCATCCAGCCGCTGACCGCCTGGGTAAGGCGCAATTTTCCCGGCGTGGATACGTCGCGCGTGGTGCCCTGGACCGGTCTGCGGCCCATGATGCCCGACATGATGCCCCGGGTCCGCGCCGGAAAGCGGCCGGGCGTGTTCTACAACACCGGGCATGGCCATCTGGGTTGGACGCTGTCGGCCGCGACGGCGCGGATGCTTGCGGCAAAGGTGGAACAGGCCTTGGCGTAGCGGCCGGCGGATGCTACGTTTTACGACGCAAATTCTTGCCTGTCGTTACCGCATTGAAAAAAACCTGAAGTTATTGTGATTCTTGCATGCCCGCTACCCGGGCATGCGGTTTGCTGATGGTGCCATACGGTATTTGGCTACCTTGCCGGCGTCCGCTTTCGGATTCAATAATTGTTATCCGGGAAATTTACTTGCGGTCTACACAGGGTCATAAGTGACGAACAAGCACCCCAAAATTGCAGTGGTCATTCCCAGCTACAAGGTGCGCAATCATATCCTGGGCGTTGTGACGGGATTGGGCGCGGCGATTTGCAAGATTTATGTCGTGGATGACGCTTGCCCGGAAAACAGCGGCGAGCTCGTGGAAAGCAGCTGTAACGATGAGCGTCTGACGGTGATCAGGCTGCGTAAAAACCAGGGCGTGGGCGGCGCGGTGATGGCCGGGTATCGCGCCGCGATTGCGGACGGCATGGACATCATCGTCAAGGTCGATGGCGATGGGCAAATGGACCCCGCCCTGATCCCTGATTTTGTCGCACCCATACTGGCCGGCGAAGCGGACTATGTGAAAGGGAACCGTTTCTTCTACCTGGACCAGGTCCGCGCCATGCCCCGTGTGCGCCTGTTCGGCAATTCCGTCCTTTCATTCATGACGAAGCTCTCTTCGGGCTATTGGGACATCCTGGACCCGACGAATGGCTATACGGCCATACATTCGGCGGTCGCGCGGCAGCTGCCGTTCGACAAGATCAGCCGCCGCTATTTTTTTGAGACGGACATGCTGTTCCGCTTGAATACCTTGCGCGCCGTGGTGGTGGATGTTCCCATGGAAGCCCGATACGGCGACGAAGTCAGCAATCTCAGGATCCACAAGGTCATCGGCGAATTCCTGTACAAGCATTTCAGGAATTTCTGGAAAAGAGTTTTCTATAACTATTATCTGCGCGATATGTCGCTGGCATCGATCGAACTGCCCCTTGGACTGGCGCTGTTTGCCTTCGGCGTGGGATTCGGGGGATATCAATGGCTGCTGTCGATAAGCAGGGGGCTTTCCTCGTCGGCGGGTACGGTAATGCTGTCGGCCCTGCCGGTCATTATCGGCCTGCAATTCATCCTGGCCTTCCTGGGGCACGATATCAGCTCGGTGCCGAAACGCCCCTTTCATCGACTCAAGCGCAAGCGGGACGCGAGCAAAAGCGAGATGGAGCTGAAATATGGTAAATGAGGACAAGGCCTGGGTCGAATACCGGGAACGGTTTGCGCAGGTTTATGACGAGTCCAACTACGCCAGCCCTTTGCAGTCATTCGTGATGCGGGCTAGTCACAAGCTGACCGAAAAGCCTTTCGGACCGCGGGATCACTTCCAGCGCGTGATCGAAATCGGCGCCGGGACCGGCGAACATCTGCCTTTTGTGCGCCATGGCTTCGATGAATATGTCTTGACGGACTTGGACGCCAAAACATTGGAAGTGGCCGAAAGGAAGCTGGGCGGCCTCCATCTGGGCAAGTTGCGCTTTCAGGCGCAGGCGGCGGGGGGGCTGGACTATCCGGACAACTCATTCGACAGATTGGTGGCCACGCACGTTCTGGAACATATCTACCAGCCGCATCTCGTCTTGAAGGAATGGACCAGGGTGCTGAAACCGGGCGGTGTGCTTTCCATACTGATTCCCACCGATCCAGGCATGGCCTGGCGTCTGGGCAGGCATATCGGGCCGCGCAAGAACGCCTTGGCGCAAGGCATCGCCTATGACTATGTCATGGCGCGCGAGCACGTGAATTCCTGCAATAACCTGATTGCCATCCTGCGGCATTATTTTGAGCCCTTGAAAGAGGCGTGGTGGCCTTTTCCTTTGGCCTCGATCGACCTGAACCTGTTCTTCGCCTTTCATGCGAAAGTGGCCAAACAGGACGAGGCGGAATGATCACCTACCTGGCTGCCCTGCTTTGCGTGCTGGGCCTGGCCGTGGGCCAGGTCTTGTTCAAGGTCAGCGCTACGGCATTGGCTGAAGCCGGCACCTTTCTTTCCCCCAGAGTCGCCGGCGCCTTGCTGGCCGCCATGGTCCTGTACGGCATCACGTCCGTGGGCTGGGTATGGGTGCTGCAACGGATAGAACTGGGACGGGTGTATCCGTTGATGGCGCTGGCATTCGTGCTGGTGCCGGTGGCCAGTCACTTCGTTTTCGGCGAGCGTTTCCAGGCACAGTACTTCATAGGGGTGGCGCTGATCATGGCGGGGATCATTCTGGCGGTAAGGGCATGAGGATGACGGCGCCCGCGCGGGCGGCGGCTCTGTTGCTGTTGGTGTTTGCCATTCTGGTGGGGGCCGGACTTACGGGCTCCTCGCTGGGCCTGGGCCTGGAACAGCAATCGGGCCTGGTCAGTGCGGACCAGAAACGCTTGCTGGGGCAGGAAAGACCCATACGATCGGACGAATGGGTGGTGTTCACCCCCATGGCTATCGCTCAGTACAACCACGAACCCCGTTTTCCCATCGTCAACACGAACCTGGGCCCCGATGGGCAGAACATGTTGGTGGCGGGTATGGCCGGCGTGCCGGTCAAGCATGTATCGCAACTGGCCAAGCCTTCCACATGGGGGTTCTATGTGTTCGACTTGCGCAGGGCCCTGGCGTGGTATTGGTGGTTGCCGGTGTTCGGTTCCCTGTTCGCGGTATGGGGAGTAATGGGCATACTGGCGCCGGGACGATGGGCGGTGGGATTGGGAACGGCGGCAACCTTCGTTACCTCGGCGTATGTGGCGGCCTGGTCGAACTGGCCGGCCTATACCGTGATGTTTCCCGCCATGGGGTTCTGCATGTTCATGCAGATATTGCGCAGCGTGTCGTGGCCTCGATTGCTGGCGCTGGGCCTGGGGCTTGGGCTGGCGCTGGCGGGTTTCGTATTTGTCCTGTATCCGCCCTGGCAGGTGTCGGTGGGCTATCTGTTTCTTTTCCTGACGGCGGGCGTGGCCCTGCGCGACCGGCTATGGCGGTGTGTGACCGCGCCCCGGATGCTGGCGCTTGCCGTGGCCGGAGTGGTCGCCGCCTATATGTGCTGGGCGTGGTGGAGCGATGCCCAGCCCGCCATCGAGGCCATGCAGGCCACGGTGTATCCGGGCCAGCGTACGGCCGCTCCGGGCGGAGGTCTTTCGGTGTGGGAGACTTTTCGCGGCCTGGTGAACAATCACTCGCTGTATTATGAATTCGCCACATTGACCAATCAAAGCGAAACCTCATCTTTCATCCTGCTGTTTCCGGTGGTTATCGCCGCCATCCTGCTGGGCCTGTGCCGCAAGCGTCTGCCGGCGTGGCCCGAGGCGGCCTTGATGCTGTTCTGCCTGTTTGTGTTGTGGTTCCAGTACGTGGGCATCGGACCCACCTTGGCGGAATGGACGCTGTGGGGCCGGGTGCAGCCCAAGCGCACCGATGTGGCGATAGGCCTGGCTTCCATCCTGCTTTGCGGGGCAACGGTGGCGTCGGTCCGTACGGCGGCTGGCCTGCGCAATTGGGAGGCAATCGCCATCAGCGTGCTTGGCGCGGTGGCCGCGATGCTGGCGGTGGCGAAGACTCCCGAGGGTGCGATAGGGCGGGTGCCGTTTTCGATGTGCCTGCTGGTCTTGCCGTTCATCTTCTTTCTGTCGTACTGGCTGCTGCGCAAGGACGCAAGGTCTTTTGTGTTGGGTGGCCTTTTCCTGACCTGCTCGATGTCGCTGCCTTTCAACCCCCTGGTACGGGCGCCATCGGAGGTCGCTCCGGTCGGCGATGTTTTGCGGGCCGCACGCGAAAACAAGCAGCGGGTGCTGGTCGTGGGAACGCAGATCGAGGCCATGGAGCTTTTCGCGGCGGGCGTGCCCGTTGCCAGCGGCGTGTTCTATTATCCGCAGCGCTCCATATGGAAAGCGCTGGATCCCTACGGCAAAAACGAATCACTGACGAACCGGTATCAGCATATGCTGTACAACAGCGATCCCACCGGCAAGGTGGCCGATTACAAGATCGAAGCCCCTTTCCCCGATGTCGTCAGGGTGTTCATCAACCCGGAGCGCTTCGATTTTGGCTCGGTTGGAGCGCAGATCGTGCTGGCGCCTGCGGGTCTGGACTTGTCCGGCAATCCCTATGTCGAATTGGAAAGCAGGGATTCCGTGCGCAGCTTCTACCGGGTTATTCCCAAACCCGTGGCGGCCAGGCCAGGCTGAAATCTTCGCTGCATATCGTCAGGTTGGGGTTATAGGCGGGATCGCTAAGCAGGCTTTCGCCCCAGCGCTGCTTCATGTAGTTCACTTCCTTGGTGAAGCGGGCCTGCTTTTCCAGAGTGTCTTCATACCCCCGGCTAGCCGACTCGTGATGATACATTTCGGCGTAAGGCGTCCATATATTGCGGTACCCGGCTTTGGCGACCCGCAGGCAGAAATCCACATCGTTGAACGCGATGGGCAGATTGGCGTCGTCCAGTCCGCCGACTTCCTCATAAATGGATTTCTTGATGACCAGGCAGGCCGCCGTAACAGCGGACAAGGTCTGTATCAGCGAGGCGCGCCCGAAGTAGCCTGGATGGTTTCTGGGGAAGTGCTTGTGGGAATGGCCCGCCACACCGCCCAATCCGATGATGATGCCGCTATGCTGGGCGGTGTCGTCGGGATACCAAAGCTGTGCCCCCACCGCGCCCACGCCGGGCTGGCTCGCCAGGCCGATCATCTCTTCCAGCCAGTCGGGGCTGATGATTTCGATATCGTTGTTCATCAGGCATAGGTATTCGCCGTGCGCCTTCCTGGCTGCGGAATTGTTCAGCGCCGAGAAATTGAAGGGGCGTTCATCGCGAATTATGCGTATGCGCGGACTGCCTTGCAGGCTGACCAGATAATCCAGCGTCGCCGGGTCGTCCGAGTTGTTGTCAACGACCAGTATTTCGTAATTCTCGTAGCTCGTCCGTTCCACGATGCTGTCGATGCATTGCTTGATCAGCGCAAGGCCGTTGCGTGTGGGAATGATAAGGCTTACCAGCGGCAATGGCTCGGGCAGCGCATAGCGCACGCGATACATCCCCATGTCCAGCAGTTGCGCCTGCGCGTCGATTGCGCAGCGGCGGAAATGATCGTCAATGGCGCGTTTTCCGGCCTGCAGGGCATAGCTCTTGGCTTGCCCCGAAAGAGCGGTGCTGCCTGGAACCGCTCTCCAATGATACAGAACACGAGGTATGTGCACGATCTGGTAGTCGGCCAACGTCTCGATGCAGCGCAAGGCCAGGTCGTAGTCCTGCGACCCCTCGTAGCCTACGCGAAAGCCCTGCAATTTCTTGACGAGTTCGGCCCGGTAGCAGCCCAGGTGGTTGATCATGTTGTGCGACAGGAAAAGGTCGGGATTCCAGTCGGACTTGAAGTAGGGGGCTGTTCGATTGCCTGCTGCGTCGATTTTGTCTTCGTCCGAGTAGATCAGCCCCGCGCCGGGGTTGTCCAGGATGGCTTGGGCGACATGGAACAGGGCGTGTTCGGAAAGCAGGTCATCGTGGTCCAGCAGGGCGATGAATTCGCCGGTGGCCAGTTCCAGTGCTGAATTCGAGGCTTTCGATATGTGGCCGTTCTGCTTGCGATAGCAGACTTTGATACGGGCATCCTCGGCGGCATGCCGTGCAAGCAGTTGCCTGACGGAATCATCCTTGGATGCATCGTCGGCGATGCATAGCTCCCATTCTGGATACAACTGCGCGCGAACTGATGCTATGGCCTGGTCCAACAAGTCCAGCGGGGGATCGTACACCGGCATCAGGACGCTGATCAGGGGTTTGCGCGGCATGCCTTTGATGCGTTTTCGAATATCCGATCGCAGGGCATCATCGATGCCGCCATAGCGGCGCAGCCACTCGGCATAATCATTGGGATCGGCGGGCGGTTGATCGCCGGATGCGTTGCGGACGGCACGTCGGGTCAGGCGCTTGAGCCGGTGGCGCATTCCAGGCAGGCCCTCGCGGCGTGCAATGGCGCGCGTTTTATGGAAAGCCATGCGCCAGCCGCCGGCGCCTTGCACCGAAGCCGCCAGCACGCCCACCAGCCGGACGCCGCGCCTTGCCTGGTCGCTGGGCCACCGCAGCGGAGCGGTCAGCTTCCAGCTGCTGGATGCCCGCAAGGCTTTTATCTCGCCAAGCAGCATATTGTTCTGGATGTTCCGCTCGTTCAGCGCATGTTGGTAATCCAGCGCCGATTTTTCCAGGTTCCTGATGTGCGTTTCCTTTTCCAGGATCGTCTGATTCAATTGCGCCGATTCGATCGAGGAATGCTCCAGCGACGACCGGAGTTCCGCAATGGAGGCCTCCAGGTTGTCGATATGCACTGCCATATCATGCGTTGCGCCATCCCGATTCGGGCGCCAGACGGGCCGGATGGTCAGCGGCTGATCGGGGTGCCATTCCAGGAATCGCTCTATCGGCAGGCCGGTGACGTGCTGTTGGATCTGCGCCTCTTGTTTTACGAATTCATGGATATCTTCTTCCGCCAGCGGATAGCCGGCCTGTTCCAGGGCTGACCGTACGAACTCGCCGCGTGATTCCGGATAAGGCTCGCCGGGACTGCCCAGTTCCTTTACCGAGGCCAGCAACAGCAGCAAGGATCTGAAAAGCAGGTGGCCCAGCGGAACTCCGCCCTCCAGCGTCCATTCCTCATCGATGGCCGTGGGCGCGCCATTGGCCTGCACGATGATGTTCTGTGGAACCAGGTCGAAGGCCTTGCCCGGCAGCACGGTATGTGGATCGCGCCAGCCGGCCGATGGCGCGGCATCGCCCAGCACCCTGTGCAGCACATCGACATGGCGTTCGATGAAGCGTGCCATGTCGTTCGTGGACCAGCCGCTCCGTGTAATGATCTGAACGAATTCCCACGATAAGGTGTGTCCGCGTATATAGGGCGCCGTGGTGGGGCGAGTGTATCGGATGGGCGGATGCCCGTCGACGGCCTGGGCCGCCGGGGGCGGCAGCGCCGCTATCGGCTCATAGCGCAGCGTGACCCGGTCTTGCCCCGGAGCCTGGATAAACAGCGTTTGCTTGCAGTATTGCGGTATGCGGCCAGTGCTGTAGTGATAGGCCAGGATTTCATCGTCGGCTTGCGGCGCCTTGGCCCCCGCCCGGATCAGGAAGGAGTTCGCCAGTTCCAGGCCCAGTCCGTTCTTGAAGACTTCCGGCCAGGCCAGCACCAGCGAGAAGAAGGTGTGTGGGGGGAGTTGCGGGTCGGAAATCACGCTTTGCCAGGCCAGCGCGCCGGCATCGAAGCCGGCATTGTCCAGGCCCGCCTGGGTAATGATGGAGGACGGCAGCTTGTAGTCCGGAAATGGAGCCAGGAATTGCGTATCGGGAAATCCCGCCGCCTTGACCAGCTCGTTCAGTTCTTGACGGCCGAAGGTCTGCGGCTGGTCGGCGCGGTAGCGGCCCTCGATCCCATACATGGCAAGGCCCAGGTGGTCTTCGGGCGCGCCGGCGAAGTATTTCAGGCCCATCTGGTTTTCTATGGCAAGCAGAAGGAAGCCATTGGGTTTGAGCAGCGCCCGTACCCGCTGGAGCAGGGCAAGGTGGGGCGATGGCCCCCGTGTGAACATATTGGCGTATTCCAGCACGCCGATAAGCGTGATGACATCGAATTGACGTGGATGCTGGAAATGATCGAACGCTTCGGACACCACCGCCACATTGTGCAGGTCCCGCGTCCGGGACCGCGTCATGGCGGCCCGGCGTGCGCTGCCCTCCAGGGCCAGGACGTTTGCCCCGCATTCGCCCAGATAGCGCGTAATGGCGCCGCAACCCGATCCTATTTCAAGTATGTCGCCCTGCAGCTCATGCCGGAATGGGCGCAGCAGATTGGCGCGCGCCGCCGACAGATGATACGTGGACGGCCAGTCGCCGCAGTGCCGCCGCAGTTCGGGCGACAACACCGATAGATCGCGGGCCTGCTCGATGATGCTCGCCAGCCGGATTTCGGTTTCATCCCCATCGTTATAGGCAATGTCGATATGGTCCGGGCGGGCCCAGACGCCCGTTTGCTCGTTCAATACATAGCCGCTTGCGGCAAGCAGGTCCATCATGTCGTTTCCTGGATGGCGTTGATGCGCAGGCCCATGTCGGCCAGGCCGAAAAACAGCTCCTTCCCGCCCGGCTGCACGCTCAGATGGATGGCGTCGTAACGGCGATCCAGCGGAATGATGTCTTCGCCATGCCGCTTGGCCACGCCTATTGAAATGAAGTAATCGCCTCCGGCCAGACGGCAGTCGAACTCGAACTCGGCGCTCAGGCTGCTGCGCGGGCGGCCGGCGTTCTGAAACCGGCGGTCGCCCAGCATTTCGGTATTGGTGCCGTAGACGGTTACGCCTTCTTTGGTCTTGATGGTGATGCCCAGAATGGGGCGTACCACGGTGGCCAGGAATTTTACGGAGACCGCAAGAACGATACGTTGCGAGGGAGCAATGGAAGACGGGTAGCTTTCCCCATCGGCGCCCAGATAGAAATCAAGGATGGCGACGCTGCCGTCGCCCCAGCGATACTCATGGGGGTTGTAGCCCGGGCGGGTCGTGAACAGATCGTCCTGCCTGCTAAGCTGATAGCTGGGACCGGTCCCGGCTGCCGGCCCGCTGGCGATCTTGCCGTGTTCCTGTTCTGTTGGCCGGCGCTCGCCGGAAGCATCCGCCGGCAGTACCGCCTTGTCTTTGCCGAAGAGCAGATCCAGATAGCGGTTGACCACCTTGCGCGGTTCGCCGATCAGCACTTGTTCGCCGTGATCCAGCAATATGGCTCGCGAGCAATGCGCCACGATTTGCTCGCTGGAATGCGTGACCAGCAGAATGCTGGTGCCATTGTTTTTCAATTGGCGCAGGCGTTCGAAGCATTTTGCCTGGAACTTGGCGTCGCCCACCGACAGGGCCTCGTCGACGATAAGGATGTCGGGACGGATCTGCGCCTGCACGGCGAATGCCAGGCGTATGGTCATCCCGCTGGAGTAGGTCTTGACGGGCTGGTCGATGAAATCGCCGATATCGGCAAAGTCCACGATGTCGCCGTAGCACGCATCGGTTTCCGCGGGCGTCAGGCCCAGCAGCATGGCGTTCATGTAAATGTTTTCGCGGCCGGTGAATTCGGGGTTGAACCCAGATCCCAGTTCCAGCAGGGCGGCGATGCGCCCCTTGGTCTGGATAGTGCCGCTGCTGGGATTCAGCGTGCCGCAAATCAAGTGCAGCAAGGTGGATTTGCCGCTGCCGTTGCGGCCGATGATGCCGACGGTTTCGCCGCGGCCGACCTCGAACGAGATATTGCGCAGCGCCCAGAACTCGCGGAAATATTGCCTGGCCGGGCGGTGCAGGGCCCGTTGAAGGCGCGGACAGATGGATTGTTTCAGCCTGTCCTGGGGCCTGTTGTAGGTGTGATAGCTTTTGCCCAGGCCCTCCACCTTGATGGATGTGTCAGATGACATCGGCGAACCCCTTGCGTGTTTTCTGGAACCACGCAAAGCCCAGCCCGGCGATCAGCAGGGAGCCGGCCAGGTATGGAAAGAAAATGGTCCAGTCGGGCGTCCGGCCCCAGAACAGCACGGCTCTGGCCTGCTCTATGGCGGGGGTCAGCGGATTGAGCAGCATCAGATGCCGATACTGCGGCGGCAGTGCGGTGGCGGGATAGAAAATGGGGGACAGAAACATCATGACGGTGGTCAATATGCCGATGAATTGCGCGATGTCGCGCAAATACACGCCAAGCGAGGCCAGCCCCCAGCTGATCCCCATGGTGAACAGCATCAAGGGCAGGGCCACGAGGGGAAGCAGCAGGACAGTCGGATGGGGCGGGCCGAAAAAAACCACGTAGGCGACCAGCCATACGGCCACGCTTACCAAGGCGTGAAACAAGGTGGCGCCCAGAGCCACCCAGGGCAGCACCTCAAGCGGAAAAACGACTTTCTTCACGAAATTGGCGTTCGCAAGCATAAGGCCGGGCGCCCGGTTTACGCATTCGGAAAAGATATTGAAAACAATGAGGCCGGCAAAAAGGATCAGGGCGAATTCGGTCTTGGAATCGCCGCCTGTATTCCATCGCGCCTTGAAGACATAGCTGAACACGAAGGTGTATACCGCCAGCATCAGCAGGGGATTGAAGAAGGACCAGAGTATCCCCATGAAGGAACCGCGATAGCGGCCCAGGACCTCGCGCTTGACCAGTGCATGAACCAGGTGGCGGTTGCGCCACAGGCTGGCCAGCATCTCCCGGGGGGACGCGGAAAAGTCCCTCATCAGGCAAACACCTCGGCGTCGGCCAGCAAGGCGGCATTCCTGTCCTTCTCCGAAAGCACCGGCTGGCTGTCGGCGGGCCACTGTATGCCTATGGCGGGGTCATCCCATCGTATGCCGCGTTCGAACTCGGGAAAGTAATAATCCGTGGTCTTGTACAGGAATTCCGCGATGTCGGAGAGCACCAGAAAGCCATGGGCATATCCTTCGGGAACCCATAGCTGCTTCTTGTTCTCGGCGCTGAGCAGTTCGCCGACCCATTTGCCGAAGGTGGGCGAGCTTCTGCGCACATCCACGGCCACGTCGAAGACTTCGCCGCTGACGACGCGCACCAGCTTTCCTTGCGGGTGCTGTATTTGGTAGTGCAGCCCCCGCAGCACGTTGCGGGCCGAGCGGGAATGGTTGTCCTGCACGAACTCCACCTGTCGCCCTATGGCTTCCTCGAATTGCGCATGGTTGTAGCTTTCGAAGAAACTGCCTCGGCGGTCGCCGAATACCTTGGGCTCAAGAAGGACGACCTCGGGAAGGGCAAGGGGCATGGCTTTCATCAGAACACCTTGTCGTCCAGCATGCGTTTCAAGTACTGCCCGTAGCCGTTCTTGGTCAGTGCCTGCGCCAGCTTCTCCAGCTGATCGGCCGTAATCCATTTGTTGCGGTAGGCGATTTCCTCCGGGCAGGAAACGCGCAGCCCCTGGCGATTTTCCAGTGTGGAGATGAACTGGCCGGCTTCAAGCAGGGATTCATGCGTGCCTGCGTCGAACCACGCATAACCGCGGCCCATGATTTCCACATTCAACAAGCCCTGCTCCAGATAAAGGCGGTTGATGTCGGTGATTTCCAGTTCGCCCCGTTTGGACGGCTTAAGATTCCCGGCCATGTCCACGACTTGCTTGTCGTAGAAATAAAGGCCGGTGACGGCGTAGCTGGATTTGGGCTTCTTGGGTTTTTCCTCGAGCGACAATGCTTTGCCCTCGCCATCGAACTCCACCACGCCGTAGCGCTCGGGATCATTGACGTGGTAGGCGAACACGCTGGCCCCTTCGCTGCGCCGCATGGCGTTGCGCAGTTGCTGATGCAGATCGTGGCCGTAGAAAATGTTGTCGCCCAGCACGAGCGCGGAATGGTCGTTGCCGATGAATTCCTTACCAATGATGAAGGCTTGCGCCAAGCCGTCGGGCTGCGCTTGAGCGGCATAGCGCAGGTGTATGCCCCATTGGGCGCCGTCGCCCAGCAGCTGTTCGAATCGAGGAGTGTCTTGCGGTGTCGAGATAAGCAGGATGTCGCGTATGCCTGCCAGCATCAGGGTGCACAGGGGGTAATACACCATGGGCTTGTCGTATACGGGCACCAGCTGTTTGCTGATGGCCAGTGTGGCGGGATGCAATCGGGTGCCCGATCCCCCTGCCAGGATGATGCCTTTGCGTTTCATGGGGTTTCCGTTCGAGTAAGTTGCTGTATGGCGCGGTCAAGGTGGACGCGCCAATCCGGCAGTTGCAGTCCAAGCGCTGCGCTCAGTTTGCCGGTATGCAGGCGTGAATTCTTCGGCCGTTTGGCCGGTAAGGGATATTCTTCTGTAGCGATGGGCCGTATCTGCTCGGGCGCCAGGCGCGGGTTCGCACCCCTTTCAGCCAGTTGGCGCACGGTATGGACGGCCATCTCGTGCCAACTGGTCTGGCCCGAGGCGGCAAGGTGGTACAGGCCGGATGGCAGGGCGCCCTGCCGTTTTGCGGCAATCGCCAGGGCGGTCACATCGGCCAGCAGTTCCGCCGAGGTGGGGGCGCCGAACTGATCGGCCACGATGCTCAAGGTGTCGCGTTCGGCGGCCAGCCGAAGTATGGTCTTGATGAAATTGCCGCCATGCGCGGAGTACACCCAACTGGTCCGAAGGATCAGGGCGTTGCAGCCGCTGTCCAGGATGGCGACTTCGCCCGCGCGCTTGCTGCGTCCGTAGGCCGAGAGCGGGTTGGCGGCGTCGGTCTCGATGTAGGCGCCTGCTTTGTTGCCGTCGAAGACATAATCGCTTGAGTAATGCACCAGCAGACCGCGGGTGCTGTGTGCATAGTCGGCCAGCAGCGCGACGGCGTGCGCATTCACCTGCTGTGCGGCCGCTTCGTCGCTCTCGGCCTGGTCGACGGCGGTATACGCCGCGGCGTTTACGATGATGTCAGGCGCATGATTGCCGACTGCCCGCCGCAGTCCCGCGAGGTCCTGCATATCGGCCTCTTGCCGGCCCAGGCACGCCAATTCGCCAAAGGGCAACAAGCTGCGCTGTAACTCGGTTCCCACTTGGCCGTTCTTTCCTGTGAGCAGTATTTTCATGCTGGATGCCGCGTTTCCTTCTTCATTCTTTGACTTGCATTCAATGTATAGGCTGAAGGGAGAGGGGTATGTAAGCGTTCACTAATTTTTGCTAATTTTTGCTCGGCGGCCTTGCGCACGCCGGCATCTTTCCTTGCTTGGAACGGCCATGCATGGAATCCCCGGGAGCCGCGCCGGCGTTGAGTATCGTTACAGTTTCCCAAAGATTCCAGCAACCACTATGCCCAGGTTTCCAAGCAGTGTCTGTCGATAGACGCCGGCCTGGAACAGCCCCGCCAGGCGGGGCAGCAGCCATCGCCCGCGCGCGCGCATGAAGGTCTGCAGGACCAGGCGGTTACGATGGGTCAGCCAGGGCTCCAGCCCCATCAGGGCCAGCGTGTTCTGATCGTTCCAGTGCTTGAATTGTCCCTTGAACAATTTGCGTATGCGCACCCAGCGCGCGGGCCAGTTCGCATTCATGCCTATCACGTTGCCGCTGTGCTGACGGTAGCGCACCGATGGGTAGCTGTCGTAAACGACCGCGCCGCCGCAGCCGCTGATGACCAGGTAGGTCCACCAATCGTGGATCACGATGTCGGCGTGATGATCCACGCTGCGCAAGCGCCGGCAGGCGGCGGCGTTGAACACCATGGTGTTGCCGCCGGCAATATTCTGCATCAGCGCATTGGCGAAGCTGGGAGGGCGCAGGAAGCATTGCGAATATCCGAGTTCCCGATTGTGCTCATCGACGTAGCGCGTGCGTGTGCAGTACAAGGCCAGGGCGTTTCGATGCATGGATTCCAATGCCGCGCGCAGCATCCCTATGGCGCGTTCCAGCTTGTCCGCTTCCCAGATATCGTCCTGGTCGGAATAGGCATAGAAATCGGCCGAGATGTCTTCGTTATGCACCAGGGACATGAAGTTCCGCGTGGGTCCATCCGCCTGGCTGTGCAAAATATGCAGCTTGTCGCGGCCCCATTCTTGCTGGTAGTGCTCAAGTATGGCCAGCGTGTCGTCGGTGGATCCATTGTCCGATGCCCAGACCACCCAGTTTCCATGTGTTTGCGCGGCGAATGACTCCAACTGCTCCTTAAGGAATCGTTCGCCGTTATAGGTGCCCAGAAGGATGGCCACCCGCGGCTTCCCGATCTGGTTTGTGGCGTTCTGCGCGGAAATGACCATTGGCAATTTGCAAGTGCTGTAAGAGAAGTTGTCGGTTGCGTTTTTCGGCCGTGGACCTGCCTTCCATGCAAGATATATGCCTGGGCGAAATGCATGGAAACGCGTTGTATCGATTATTGGCTGGATGTCCTATTGCTTGCCGCTACGCTGTCTCTCATGCTTGCCGCAACATGGAAAGATGCCGTAACGCTTTCTTCACCGGCTTTGCATGTCCGGCGGCGGCCGTCCGCTTTTTCAGCATGTTTTCTTACTGGTTTCGTCTGCATGGTGTATTTATTCACCGCCTTTCTGGCTTCGCTGGTCCTGACAGCCATGCTAGTGCGGTACAAGAATTTGCATAGCCGCTATACGGCTGACAGCGATTTGACGGGGGCGCAGAAATACCATGTGCGTCCGGTGCCGCGGGTAGGCGGTATGGCGGTGGCGTTGGGCATGCTGGCGGCCAGCCTTCCGCTGGCCATTCGCGAACCTGGCGTTTTGGCACCCATGCTGCTTATATGGGCGTGTTCGCTGCCCGCGCTGGCGGCCGGATTGATCGAGGACTTTACGAAAAAGGCATCGGCCAAATTGCGGCTGGCGCTGATCGCGGGCTCGGGGATCCTGGTTTATGTCTTGCTGGATGCGCGCTTGACGCATCTGGACATTCCAGGCATCGATTGGCTATTGGGCTTTGCCGCGCTGTCTTTCATCGCCACCCTTATTGCGATTTGCGGGGCCGCCAACGCCATCAATATTATCGACGGCTATAACGGCCTGGCTGCCGTGGTGTCGGCCCTGATCTTTGCGGGTTTCGCCTATGTGGCCTATTACCTGGACGACAGGCTTTTGCTGGTGGCATCGGTCGGCATGATAGGCGCGATCTGCGGATTTCTGGTGTGGAATTACCCCAATGGGCTGATCTTCCTGGGCGATGGCGGAGCCTACTTTATCGGCTACATGATGGGCATGGTTTCAATTTTGCTATTGGCGCGGCATCCGCATGTCTCCGCCTGGTTTCCCTTGCTGCTTTGCTTCTATCCGGTATTCGAAACCTTGTTTTCCATCTACCGCAAGGCCTTTGTCAGGCGGCATTCGCCGGTGGAACCCGATCGCGTGCATTTGCACATGCTGATCTACAAGCGGATCGTGCGTTGGGTCGACGCCGATTTCTACAACGACAAGCGCTGCAAAACGCGTCGCAATGCCATGACTTCGCCCTTTTTATGGGTTTTCTCGTCGCTGGCAGGCGTGCCGGCGCTGCTCTTCTGGCGGAACCAGCCTGTTCTGATTGGCTTCACGCTTTTTTTCGCGGTTGCTTATGTATGGATATACAGGGCGCTGGTGCATTTTCGCGTGCCGAAATGGATGGTGATCAAGCGCCGCATGTAAGCAAGCGGGTGTAATATTAACCCCCCTTGTAACCGCGGTTGGGATAGTGGCCACCTTCAGCATTCATGTCATCAGCCTTGTGTCGGCGCAGGACAGGCGTTCCTTCATGGACACGCAGCTTGGCCGGTTGGGCCTGCCTTACGAGTTTTTCGATGCCATTCATGGCGCCCAGAACCCCGGCCATCCCTTGTTCAGTAAATACGACGACAGAAAGCGCGCCAGCCTGCGCGGGGCGGGTGCCTCGCTAAGGCTGTCTCAATTGGGGTGCTTTGCCAGCCATTATCTGCTTTGGGAAAAATGCGTGCTTGCGGGCGCCGCGATTATCGTGCTGGAAGACGACGCCATACTGTTGCCGGAGTTCATGGCGTTCTATGAAAGCGCCGCCGGATTCGCCGACCGCTACGGCCTGGTATGGCTGCAGCCCAACCGGAAAATTTCCGGGCAGGCCGGGCTGGTTCTGGAAACCATAGGCCCCTTCACCGTCAAGAAATTCGCCAAGGGTTTTGCGGGAACCACCGGCTATTTGATTACCCCGGAGACGGCGCAGGCGCTGCTGGACTATTGTTCGGAATGGATATATCCGGTGGACAACACGATGGATCGCTTCTACGACCATAAAGTGGAATCCATAGGCCTGGATCCGGTTTGCGTGACGCAGGACGATGATTTTGAGTCATCGATCAATGTGCCGGACGATGGCAGCAGGCACAGCCTGTCCGACACGCTCCGGCGCGAGTACGCCAATCTGAAAGATGCGCTGGCCCGCCTGGTTCATAACCTGGCTTTCCGGCTAAGGACTAGCCTGTTTCCCAGGCGCCAGGGCTAGATCAGAAAGCCCACGATATATCCAGGCGGGCGCCGTGTTCTTGCCGGCGCCGGGCGAACTGGCCGGCGTAGGCCATGCCCACCTTCATGTTCCGGGACGCCGCGGCATCCATGCCCAGACGCAGCGACCAGGCCTGGCGCGCCACTGGCAGGCCTTCCGATTCGAATGCCGTCCGCCGGCTTCCGTCTCGAAAGTGCTGGCGGGAGAATGTGCGCACGTCGCCGCCGGCATGGCGCCAGGCTGCCAAACCGTATAGGCGGGCGGCGCCGTGAGCCGTTTCCATGACATGAGCCGCCTTGATGCCCACCATGGCAATGCCCAGCGTATGGCTGGCCGCCGATACGCTCAGCGCTGCCGGCCCCCCACTTTCAGTGTGTGCTCGAGCGTTTGTCCTGATCCAGGCCAGCCGCAGAAAGGGTTCGACTCGTGTTCCGGCGGGCGTGCGCTGCGCGGCACCGGCCAGCCGGCGCAAGGGGGCGGCGATTTCCGCAAATAATTGCAGGGTGCGCGCCTGGTAGTTGCCCGACAAGGCATCATGCAGATCGGCCGCCGCAACCTTTCGGCGGCTGCGTAAGGCGTGCCAGCTATGCGCTGCGCCTACGATAAGGTCCGTGCTGCTCCAGCGGCCCGCAAGGGTGGCGCCGGCATGCAGGCTGTCGATGCGGGCGCCGGCCATGTCCGCCGCTCGGCGCGCATGGCTGTGCTGGGCGCCGGCCAGGGCGCCGATGTGCCAGTGGTCGCCCACAGGGCGGGCCAGGCCCGCCACCACGCCGCCCAGGTCGCGGGTGTCGCCGGGCGTGCCGTCCTGCGCAGCGCGATCGGCCGAGGCATGAAAGCTGTGTTGCCAGAACCGCGTTCCTGAACGCGCTGGCGAGAAGGGTTCCGGCAGGGCATGCAGCAGCGCCGCCTGACGCAGATGGCGGCTGTCTTCGGCCAGGCCCGACAATACCGAGGCGTGCCAGCTTCCCGATAATTGCCGGAATGCTTCTTTGGCCTGTTCGCGGTCCATGACGATGATCTGGTCATGCAGATCCCGGTTGTCGTCGTCGATGGCGCCGGCGGTGTCGCCTTCGGTTGGAGTATCCGCCACGTCATCCAGCGGCCTGCCGTTGCGGCTCAAAGTCAGGTACACATTGTGTGCGTCGTAGCTGAGCGCGGGATCAAGAAAGGGAAGGTTGGTATGGGCCGACTCGAAGCGGGAGCCTTCGAAACCCAGCCCAGCCCGCAGCACGGTATACCGCGTGTTGGGCTGCCAATCGCCGGCTTGCGCCAATGCAATGACCTGGCCGTCCAGCAATGCGCGGCCCATGACCTGTAGGCTGTCCGAACGGCCCGCCGCGTCGGCCCTCAGTTCCAGCCGGGCGCCCGGCTGGAACTGAAGGTCGCCCAGCACCGACAGTGCTCCCATTGCGCCGTCCATACGGGGCGCCAACGTGGCGCCGCCGCGCAGCACCGCCGAACCGATGGTTCCATGGCCTTCCAGGCGCGCGCCCGGGTTGACCTGTATGGCGCCGCCAAAGAAGTCCTCTATGGCCAGCGTGCCCTGGTTGACGGTGGCCGCGGCGGGATTGGTGACGAAGCCCAGCATGCGCAAGGTCCCCAGTCCCTGCTTGACGATGGGGACAGAACCGTTGACGATGCCGGCCTGCGTTGCGCTGCCTTTATCCACCCGCCATTGCACAGTGCCTGCATAGTCGGCCGGCGCCTGGGCGGAATGGCCTTCGGTGTCGTGCCGCAATTGCATGGTGTTGTACACGATGGAACCGGGGGCGTAGTCCAGCGTCGTGCCCTGGTACATGTCCAGCGTCCGATACGTCTGGCCCAGCGCGCTATCGCCTTCCACCCGAAGAGTGCCTTGCTGCAGCAAGGTGTTGCCCTGATAGCTGTTGGGGCCGGAAAGCACCAGCGTTCCCGCGCCGCGCTTGATCAGGCCTTGCCGGGATCCGCCCAGGTTCGAAATGCCGCCTTCAAGCCTCAAAACCGTGTCCCCGGCGGTATGCACTTGCGCTTGCTGATCGATCAGGAATGAACGCCAGGAAGCAAAGGACCCGGCGGTATACAAGGTGTCGCCCGAAAAAACAAAAGGCGCATTGGGTGGACCCAATTGCGCCTCGTCATGTATCCAGTGGATAGCTTCGGGTGGCGGCGACCAGAGCGCCAGCGACAAGGGATGGTCTTTGCGCTTGGCCGATGCCCAGCTTATGGTATCGGCCAGAGCGGCCTGGCTTGCGCTCAGAAACGAAGCGGTCGCCACGGCGGCGAACGCGTATCGGCATTTATGAAGGATGTCCGGCTTGGCAAAATATGTCTTCCACGGCAACTGCGATGCATCTTGAGCCATCATAGTATTTCTCCGGTAGATTAATACGTCACGCTTGCGACGCCCGGATTATGATACATTTTGATTTATATTGATATAAATATTTATTTTTCCAGTGCCTGCCGCAATTCGGCGGGCAGGGGCACCGGCCGCCGTGTGGCCTGGTCTACATAAACATGCACAAAATGGCCGTGGGCGGCAGTCAGCTCTTGTCCCTTTTTGAAGATGCCGATTTCATAGCGCACGCTGGTATTGCCCATATGCGCCACCTTGAGGCCCGCTTCGATATCGTCGGGAAAAGCCAGCGGCGAAAAATAGTGGCAGCCTGTTTCCACGACCAGGCCTATGACCGGGCTGCGGGCGATATCGAGCACGCCGCTGTCCATCAGGTACCTGTTCACCGCGGTATCGAAGAACGAGTAATACGTCACATTATTGATATGGCCGTATACATCGTTGTCCATCCAGCGCGTGCTTATGGGCACGAAAAGCCTGAAGTCCGCGCGCGGGCGCGGCTGGGGTCTGCTCATAGCCAAGTCTCCTGTCAAAGTGCCTGATTTTTTCGTATGCTACGATCTTTTCACTTCACGAACCAAGCCGGACGCCAGCCATGACCTGTTATAAATTGGGCGACCTTGCCCCCCGCATCGACGACAGCGCTTTTATCGCCGCCGAGGCCACCGTTATTGGCCAGGCGACCTTGTCGGCCAATACCAGCATATGGCCGGGCGCCGTCATCCGGGCCGACAACGAGCCCATCGTCATTGGACAGGGCTCCAATATCCAGGAAGGCGCGGTGCTGCATGTGGATCCGGGCTGCCCGCTGACCATAGGGCAGGGCGTGACGGTGGGGCATCAGGCCATGCTGCATGGCTGCACCGTGCACGACGGAGCCCTTGTCGGCATCCAGGCCGTGGTCCTGAACAAGGCGGTCATCGGCAAGAATTGCCTGGTGGGCGCGGGCGCGGTCGTGACCGAAGGCAAGTCGTTTCCCGAACGTTCGCTGATACTGGGGGCGCCCGCCAAGGTGGTGCGCACGCTAAGCGACGAGGAAGTCGCGAATCTGCAAAAAAGCGCCCGCGACTATGCCGAGCGCGCCTCGCACTACAAGACCGGCTTGCAGGCCTTGTAGGCTAGCGCAAATTCTCTTGCACCCAGGTTTCGCATTCGATGGCCAGGTCCATCATGGCCTTGATGATCAGGGCGTCGGGCTTGCCCTGGGCGCGCAGCGCATTGCTGAATGCCTCCATGCTTTGCTCTGTCGGAAGCCAGTCTTTTTCGGGCTGCAGTTCGAGCCCGTTCGTATGCTTGATGTTGCCGTTGGGCAAGATATACCAATTGTTCATCGCGCCATCATAAAGCAAGCGGGCCGCTTTATTCGCGCTATATCCGCCGGTGGCGGCTACTTTGCTGGAGTTTCATGATGGGTCGGGCTGTTTCCCTACCGATTTCCACGCCTGCTTACGGCGCGGCGCGCCCGATAGCGGGCATTGTCGTGCTGGTCCTGTCGTCTTGGGCGCTGTCGACGCTGGATGCCAGCGGCAAATGGGTCATGGGCGCCGGTGTGCCTTTGCTGGTGCTGTGCTGGGTGCGATACGTGGTGCATTTGCTGTTGGTGCTGGGGCTGGTGCTGCCGCTGCGCGGCAAGAAAATCTTGCGCAGTGTCCGCCCCTCCGCCCAGATTGCGCGCGGCTCGGTGATGCTGCTGGCGACCCTGTCGTTCTTCACGACTTTGCATTACTTGCCGCAAGCCGAGGCCACCGCCATCAATTTTCTGGCGCCGCTTATCATGCTGGCGCTTGCCCCCTGGGTGCTGAAAGAGCCGGCCCGGCTGTCGCGCTGGGTGGCGGCGGGCGTGGGCTTCCTGGGTGTGTTGATCATTATCCGGCCCGATGCGGGGCTGGACCCCGTCGGGACATTGTTCGGCTTGTTGACGGCGTTCCTGTTCGCGGGCCAGTACATCGCCACGCGGCGGGTGGCGGTCGACGATCCTTTCACCACACTGGTCTGGAGCGGCGCGGTGGGCAGCCTGTGCCTGACCGTGATCCTGCCGTTCGTGCTTCCTTCCGTGTGGCCCTTGCTGGCGGGCTTGAACGGATGGCAATGGCTGATACTGATATCCACCGGTTTTTGGGGCGCGGTTGGGCATCTGCTGCAAATCCAGGCGTACCGATATGCGCCCGCGTCAGTGCTGGCGCCCTTCATCTACCTGCAGATCATCAGCGCGGCCGCGCTGGGCTGGCTGATATGGGGACAGTTTCCCGATGCCTTCAGTTGGCTGGGCATTGCAGTCATTTGCGCCAGCGGCATGACGATAGCCGTGGTGGAATGGCGGGGCCGTAAATTATAATGGCCGCATGAGTAAAAGAATCCTGATCGTTCGCACGTCCTCGCTGGGCGACCTGGTGCATATGCTGCCGGCTATTTCCGACATCGCCTTGCATGTGCCGGCTGCGCAAATCGATTGGATCGTCGAGGAAAGCTTTGCCGAGATCCCGGCCTGGCACCCCGCCGTGCACGAGGTCATTACCGTGGCGCATCGGCGCTGGCGCAAGCACTGGTGGTCGGCTGAAACACGCGCCGCCCGCGCCACCCTGCGCCAGAATCTTGATGCGCGGCAGTACGATGTGGTGCTGGACATGCAGGCTTTGATGAAGTCGGTATGGCTGCTGCGGCAAACGCATGGATTGCGCCATGGCCTGGACAGGAAGTCCGCGCGCGAGCCGCTTGCATCCTTCTTCTACGACGTAAAACACACGGTCGAATTCTGGCAGCCGGCTGTGACGCGGCAACGTGAATTGGCCGCCGCCGCTTTCGGCTATTCTTATAGCGGCGAACCCGATTTCGGCCTGCACGGCATTACCGACGGCATCAGCGTGCAGCCTTATGCCGTGATCATGCCTTCGGCCAGCCGAGACGACAAGCTTTGGCCTGAAGCCGATTGGCAAAAGGTATTTGCCCGCTTGCACGAGCACGATCTTGACTTGAAACTTCTGTCGGGCAGTCCGGCCGAAACCGAAAGGGCGCGCCAACTGGTGGAGGGGAACCCCCGCGCGCAGGTACTGCCCCGCATGAGTCTCACCGAAGTGGCCGGGGTGCTGGCCGGAGCCCGTATGATGGTGGGCCTGGATAGCGGCTTGACGCATTTGTCGGCGGGGCTGGGGCGTCCGACCATAGGCATCTACAAGGCATCCACGCCGGTGCGCACCCCCTTGGAAGGGCCGGGCTATACGGCCAGCCTGGGCGAGCGCGGCAATGCGCCTTCGGCCGAAACCGTGCTAAGCGCGGTGGAGCAGGCGCTGGCGTCCAACGAGCCGCAGCACATCGGGCTGGCCGGCGGCGCGCCGGAGTGAGTCCGGGCATTTGCCCGACATACGCCTCATTGCTTGGGGCTTAAAATAGTTTATCCATTTGGCGGCCGCAGGCAAAGCTTTGAACCGTTACTTCTATACCGCGCTTATCCGGCTATTGTCGCCGGCCCTTTTGGGCTGGATGGCTTTGCGCGCGCGGCGTTCGGGCGGCGATTGGGAAGTATGCTCGGGTCCGCGCTTCGGCCGCTACCCGAAATACAGTCCGCTTAGCAAGCCCGTATGGGTGCATGCGGTCAGCCTGGGCGAAACCCGCGCCGCCCAGCCTTTGATACAGGCCCTGCTGGATCAGGGCGAAAGTGTGCTGCTGACGCACATGACCGTCACGGGGCGGCTTGAAGGCCAACGCGCGTTTGCGTCGGCCATTGCCCAGGGCCGGCTGGCGCAGCAATGGCTGCCCTACGATTTCCCGGGCAGTGCGCGCCGGTTCATAAGCCACTACCGGCCCAGCGCCGGTATCCTGATCGAGCGCGAAGTCTGGCCTAATCTGCTGGCCGCGGCGCGGCGCTTCCAGGTACCCATGATGCTGGTCAGCGCACGGTTTTCGGACCATTCGCTGCGCCAGAGCCTGCGCGTGGGCAGTGTGATGCGCGAAGCCTATGGGCAGTTCGATGCCGTATACGCGCAGACCTTGAACGACGCCCAGCGCCTGGAGCAGGCGGGCGCCGTGGCGGTGCGGGTATCGGGGAATTTCAAGTTCGATGTATCGCTGCCGACGGACAAAATACAGCGCGGCCGTGATTTCGCCGCCGGCCTGGGACGCAAGGTGATCGTTATCGCCAGTACCCGCGAGGGGGAAGACGAGCTTTTCATACACGCGATCGGCCGGCAGTTGAAGCGCGCGCGCGGCCAGGGACGCAATCTGTCCGAACGGGTTTTGTTCTGCCTGATTCCCCGGCATCCCGAGCGTTTCGACGAAGCGGCGCGGCAGTTGGCCAGCGCGGGCCTGACGTATGTCAGGCGGTCGCAGCTTATCGAGGCGGGCGATTGCAGCTCGACCGCGCTCCAGGCCTGCGCCGATGCGGCCGTCCTGCTGGGCGACACGCTGGGCGAGATGCCCTGGTATTACGCCCTGGGCCAGGTGGCTATCGTGGCGGGCAGCTTCCAGCCTTTGGGCGGCCAGAATCTGATCGAGGCCTGCGCCGTGGGTGTTCCGGTGCTGGTCGGGCCGCATACGCGCAATTTTGAACAGGCGGTGGTCGACGCCATGGACGAGGGCGCGGCATTGCGGGTGCACGATGCCGACGCGGCCCTGCAGACCGCCCTGCAATTGCTGGACGATGCGCAACGCCTGGGCCGCATGGGCGAGGCCGGCGCCCATTGGGTGCAGATGCACCGGGGCGCGGTGGCCCGTGTGATGGCCGGGCTTAACGAAATCAAGAAATAGAAAGCGAAAGCTGGCGGCTACAGGCCGTGGTATTTGCGGCCCAGCTCCAGCGTGGCCTGGAAGAACCCCGCCTTGCTGCCGCAGTCATAGCGCATGCCTTCATACTGAAGGCCGAATACCGGCCGGGCCGCCAGCAGGCTGGCAATGCCGTCGGTCAACTGGATTTCACCCCCTACGCCGGCCTGTGTTTTGCGCAGGTGCTCGAATATCTCGGGCTCCAGCACGTAGCGCCCCACCACGGCCAGGTTCGATGGCGCGGCCGACGGGGCCGGCTTTTCGACGATGCCCGTCAAATGGGTGGTTTTTTCGTCGACGGCTTCCCCGGAAATGATGCCGTACTTATCGGTGTGATTGCTGTCTATGTCTTGAATGGCGATAACGCTGCCGTTATGGCGGTGCGCCGCTTCGACCAGCTGCTGGGTGACGGGGATCTTGGCGTCGATCAGGTCGTCGGCCAGCAGCACCACGAAAGGTTCGTTGCCGACGATGGGCGCGGCGCACAGTACGGCGTGGCCCAGCCCCAGCGGTGCGGGCTGCCGGGTATAGATGCAATTGACATTCGAGGGCAGGATATTGCGTACGATTTCCAGCAACTCGTTTTTGTTCTTGGCGGCCAGTTCGGCCTCCAGCTCCGGTACGCTGTCGAAATGGTCTTCGATGGCGCGCTTGTTGCGTCCGGTAATGAAGATCAGGTCGGTGATGCCGGCCGCGATGGCCTCTTCGACGGCATACTGGATAAGGGGTTTGTCTACGATGGGCAGCATTTCCTTGGGCATGGCCTTGGTGGCCGGAAGGAAACGTGTGCCCAGCCCGGCGACCGGGAAAACAGCTTTTCGAATAGGCTTCATAGGGTGAACGCTTATGGAAGGGTTTCGGAGCGAATCATACGCTATCTGGTTTATGGGACATCGTCGTGTCCATAGTGTCATGTATAACGATTTTCTATACCGACAGCCCTTCATAGCAAGCCTTATGCCCGCCGCCGGCCGGGAGGCCCGGGAATGTCAAACCGGCCATATACGGGGGTTTGTGCCGGGTAATCGGGGTTTGGCGGCTGCTAACACGTCGTTACACTAGGGAAAAAGCCTATCCTGCTTGCCTGAATTTATCCCTTATATGTTCATTACCAATACTGATCGCGTCCGTGCCGAGCTTGAAAGCCAGATAGTGTCGGGGATCTTGCCGCCCGGCGTTACGCTGGACGAGGCGCAATTGGGGCAAATGTTCGACGTATCGCGCACCCCGGTGCGTGAAGCCCTGCTGCAGCTGTCGGCCGAAGGGTTTGTGCGCATCGTGCCGCGGGCAGGCATTTATGTCGTCCAGCTTTCGGCCGGGGAACTGGCCGAGATGTTCGAAACGCTCGCCTACGCCGAAGGCCTGTGCGCCCGGCTGGCCAGCCAGCGCATCACGGCGGCGCAGATCAGAAAATTGAGCATGCTCCAGAAAAAAGGGCGGCAGGCCCTGGAAGACCAGTATCTGGACGCCTTCGCGCAATACAACCTGGAATTCCACGATTACATCCATGGATGCTGCGGGAATCGCTATCTTAGGTCGCAGATCTTGCACATACGCAAGCGTACCAACCCTTATCGCCGGCAACAGGACGAATTGAGCGCCGAGTGGGCCGCGCAGGCCTGGCAGGAGCATCAGCGCCTGTTCGAGGCGCTCAGCGAGCGCGACGAGGATGCCGCCATGATGGCGGCCGCCGCGCATATCAATGCCCGCACCCGCCCGTTCCTGGAACTGGCCGAGGCTTCGCCGGAGCACTTGTTTTTCGATACCGGTTCCCGGCACACCGCCTTGCCCAGCATGGTGGCCGCATCGCGCCTGTCCGTGCCCATGCAGCGCTGGCAATAGGCGGATAGCGCCTCGCTGCGGGACGCGTTGCGCAAGCGGCGCCGGCGGCTGGGCATGGGATTGCATGCCCGATCTGCATTACACTGATGCCAACACCATTTCGTTGCCGCTTATGCGATCTTTATTCCTGATTGTGCTTCTGGCCAATTTGGCCCTGCTGGCTTTCGGCCAGGGTTTCTTCGGGCCGCCGCCCAGCGAAAGGGGACGCGAGCCGCGTCAACTGTCTGAAAGAAATCAGCACGCCATCACCTTGGGTGCTCCCCAGTCGGCTATTCAGCGCCGCTAAGGGCCAGTTGCGCCAATCCGTCCAGGGCCGGCGATGCCAGCCATTGCGCCGCTTGCCGGGAAAGGCCCAGGTCGCCTTGTGTCCTGGCCAGGCCGCGCTGCACTTCCTCTTCCACCAAGGGCCAGGCGCCGCCCGTGCTGTACACGCGCGGCGCCTGGCCGAATCGCTCCAGCCCTTCACGCCATTGACGCAGCAGCGCACCGGCCTGCGCCGCGGCTATGCCGCTGCTGATGGCCTGCTGCGTATGCGTGGGAAAGGCCGCAATCGTTGCGTCGGCCTCGGGCAGATTGGCGGTGCCGGTAGCCAGCGCACTGCGCATCAGCGCCGGTCCCGGCAAGATCAGGCCGCCATGAAACACCAGGCGCCCGGCAGTCTCGCCGACAAGGGGCATCCCCGGCTCCGGACCCAGTGTGTCCAGGGTCGTGGCGGTGCCGAAACTGGCCAGCAGCAGCGGCCCATCCTGCGCATGCCGGGCCAGTCCTATCATGGACACCCAGCGATCGGCGCCCAGTTGCGCCGGGTTGTCATAGGCATTGCGCACCCCGGCGGCCTGCGCCTGCCCGCCGATCCAGGACACAGGACAGCCGCAGCGCAGGCGCAGCAGCTCATCCAGCGCGTCGGCCAGGGCCTTGCCGGCCACGTTGACGCCCAGGGCGGCATGCGGTTCCGGAGTCAGGTGGTCCAGCCAGTCTGCCAGCCGATGCAGGTCGTGATGGCTGATGGCCAGGGGATGGCTTTCGCGTCGACCGGTGCCCGGATCGATCCAGCCCAACTTCAGGCGTGTGTTGCCGGCATCGATCAGGACGATCATGGGGCGTATTCCTGGCGTGGCCGCACGGATACTTCGCCAATGGATATGGACTGCTCGCCCTCCGGCGTGCGCAACAGCAATTGGCCGAAACTGTTTATGCCGCTGGCAATGCCGGCCTGCGCAATGCGTCCGTCGTCCAGTACGTTGATGTGCTGTCCGGCCAGGGCGTCGACCTGGGCATAGCGTACGGGTAGCGCGTCGAACCCATAGGCGGTGGCTTCGTTCAGGCTGGTGTACCAGGCCTGGGCCACTTGCGCGACCAGGCCGGCCGCGGAAACGGCGGCCGCCTGCTCGTCTTGCCGGGCGATCTCGGACCAGTCGGCCACCTGGCGGTTCAGCGACAGGCTGAGCGCGCGGGCATCGTCCAGATTCAGGCCCATGCCGATAATGACCACATAGTGATCGGAAGACAGGCGCGATGCGCCGGCTCGTGTGACTTCCACCAAAATGCCCGCCAGCTTGGCGGAGTGCCATTGCACGTCGTTTGGCCACTTCATGGTCATGTGGCCGCGGTGCCTGGCTTCAATCAGCTCGCGCAGGGCTTCGCAGGCCGCCAGCCCCGCCAGGGGCGATAAGGTGGGCAGACGCTGCGGTGCAATGAATACGTCGAATGCACAGGAGAACATCAGGTTGGCTCCGGGCCGGTTCTGCCATCGGCGTCCGGCGCGTCCGCGTCCTCGCTCTTGAAGGTGCGAACCCAGCAGCCAGGGGCGCGCCTGGGGTCCGCCCCTGGCGCGCGCCATGCTGAGCAGATCCGCGTTGGTCGATTCGGTGCGCTCCAGCCACTGGATTTGCTTGAAATGCGGCAGGGTCGAACGCAGTTCGGCCACCAGTTGGCAGGGGGAAGGCAGGGGAGGATGGGGAGCGGCGGTCATGGATTCCGGCAATTCGGTAAGTGCGCGTGGCGTAAAATCAGCCAATCTATTTATAACTCAAACTGAAGATTATGCTTGCTCGCACCGAAAAGATAGCGTTTCAGGGCGTGGTCGGCGCCATTGACTGCGTGCTGGACCTGCCCATGGAGGAGCCCAGGGGCTGGGCTCTGGTACTGCATCCGCACCCTTTGCATGGCGGCGCGCGGGAGAACAAGATCGTGACCACCATAGCGCGGGCCTGCGTGCAGCACGGCCTGGTGGCCGTCCGTCCCAATTTCCGGGGCGTGGGCGAGTCGGCGGGCGAGTTCGACGCGGCGGTCGGCGAAACCGCCGACATGGTCCAATTGGTAAGCCAGTTCAATGAAGCCTATCCCGAAGCGGCAGCCGGCAAATGGGTGCTGGCCGGCTTTTCGTTTGGCACCTCGGTGGCGGCGCAACTGTATTCAGAATTGGCCGCCCAGTCGCGGACGGTGCCGGATGCATTGTTATTGGTCGGTTCGGCGGTGGAACGCTTCAAGTTCCGCGACATAGCGATTCCGGACGATACATTTCTTGCGCATGGCGAGGCCGACGAGGTCGTGCCCCTGTCCGAAGCCATGGATTTCGCGCGCGGGCGCGGCCTGCCCATGGTGGTGATTCCCGATGCCAGCCATTTCTTCCATGGGAAGCTGCTTGTGCTCAAGCAACTGTTGCAGCAAAGGCTGGCATCGGTCTAAGCTGCACCGGTGGGCGTGCGAGACAGTGCTACGTTTACATAAATCTGGTTTCATCCGCTTGCGGTTTTCTTAATGAAACAGTGGATTGGCGGGTGTAACCGTCAGCTTCGTCTGCCTATAATGGCCTTTTGCTCCGTGCCTGCTCCAACGGATTCTCCCTATACGATATGCCGATGACTTTAAAAACTCCCCGCCTTGCATTTCCCCCACTTTCACTTTTTGCCGCTGGCATCGTTCTGGCCCTGGCCCCCGCGCTGGGCTCGGCTCAGGACGCAACGCCGCCCACCGGCGCCACTCCTGCGGCGCCCGCCATTATTACGGCGGTAGGCGAGCTGGCCACCGTACCGGCCCCCAGTCTTACCGCCAAGGCTTGGCTGACGCTGGACGCCACCAGCGGCCAGATCATCGCATCGCAGAATCCCGACGAAAAGGTCGAGCCGGCCTCCTTGACCAAGCTGATGTCGGCCTATCTGGTTTTCGAGGCCCTGGAAAACAAGCGCCTGGCACTGGACCAGAACGTGACGGTTTCCGAAAAGGCCTGGAAGACCGAAGGCTCGCGCATGTTCATCAAGCCCGGCAGCCAGGTGACGGTCGACGAACTGCTGAAGGGCGTTATCGTCCAGTCGGGCAATGACGCCACGGTGGCGCTGGCCGAGGCGGTCGCGGGCAGTGAAGGCGCCTTTGCCGCGCTGATGAATCAGGAAGCGGCCAAGCAAGGCCTGCGCGACACCCATTTCGTGAACTCCACGGGCTTGCCCGATCCCACCCACTTGACCACCGTGCGCGATCTCGCGATTCTGTCCAAGAACCTGGTCGTAAAATTTCCGCAGTATCTGCACTATTACAGCCAGAAGGAATACACCTACAACAAGATCAAGCAGAACAACCGCAACCGGCTGCTCTGGACCGATCCCACGGTCGATGGCCTGAAGACGGGGCATACGCAATCGGCGGGCTATTGCCTGGTGGCTACCGCGTTGCGCGACGGCCGCCGTGTGGTGTCGGTGATCGTGGGCGCGGCCAGCGATTCGGCGCGCATCGAGAACAGCCTGAAGCTGTTGAACTGGAGCTTCCAGAACTTCGATACGATCAAGCTGTTCGACAACGAGAAGCCGGCTGTCAATGCCCGTGTCTGGGAAGGCCAGGCCGAAACCGTGGGCCTGGGCTCCCAGTCGGCCACCTGGATTACCGTGCCGCGCGGCAAGGGACCGCAAGTCAAGCCGGTGGCCCAATACACCCAGCCGTTGATCGCGCCGCTCAAGCAGGGCACCAAGGTGGGAACGGTGTCTTTGTCGCTGGATGGCAAGCTGTTGCGGCAAGAGCCTCTGTATGTCCTGAACGACGTCGCCGAGGCGGGTTTCTTCGGGCGCGTCTATGACAAGATCCGCCTGCTGTTCGAATAGATAAAATAAAGGCCTGCGGCGGTATTTTCCGGCGCAGGCCCATTTCCTTTTAATTTGTTCCCCGCAAGGCGTAGATAATGATTCCCGATGTCGATAACGACAGTATTGTGTATCTGAACGGCAAGCATGTCCGTTTGGGCGATGCCACCATTTCAGTGCTTGATCGCGGTTTTATCTTTGGCGACGGCATCTATGATGTGGTGCCGGCCTATAACGGCAAGCCTTTTCGCATGGACGGCCACCTGGCGCGCCTGGAGCGCAGCCTGGCCGCCATCGGCATCAAGGTGAACTTTCAGCGCAGCGACTGGGAAGCCTTGGTCCTGGATATGCTCAAGCGCTCCGGCCTGGGCGATTGCATGGTGTACCTGCAAGTTACCCGCGGGGTGGCCAAGCGCGATCACGCTTTTCCGGCCGATGCCGCGCCCACCGTTTTCTGCATGGTCTCGCCTTTCACGCGGCCCGGCGCCCAGGCGCGCGAACAGGGCCTGTCCGCCGTTGGCATCCCTGACATCCGCTGGCTGCGCTGCGAGATCAAATCGGTATCGCTGCTGGGCAATGTCCTGGCCAAGCAGCATGCTGTCGAGGCCGACGTCGACGAGGTCCTGCAATTTCGCGACGGTTTTCTGTCCGAAGGGTCGTCATGCAATATCTGGGTCGCCAAGGACGGCATGCTGCTGGCGCCGCCGCGCAGCAACTTGATCCTGGAAGGCATCCGTTATGGCTTCGTCGAAGAATTGGCCAGCCAGGCGGGCATTGCCTTCAACGCGCGGCCCATTTCCCAGCAGGAAGTGGACGTCGCCGACGAACTCATGCTGTCGTCGGCCACCAAAGAGCTCTTGCCGATCACAACCTACAACGGCAAGCCCGTGGGCAGTGGCAAGCCAGGCCCCGTATATGCCGCATTGCGCGCCGGCTACGACAAGGCCATTGCGGCGCTTTAAGGAGCAGGCCGTCATGCCCGTGTAAAGCGGGCAATGGCGGCCGTACCAGGACCATGCAAGAAATCCCGCCCGAACAATCCCTGATCGAATACCCCAGCGATTTCCCCATCAAGGTCATGGGCAGGGCGCATCCTGATTTCGCCCAGACGCTGACCGATATCGTCCTGCAGTTCGATCCGCACTTCAATCCCGCCACGGTCGAGATGCGGCCAAGCAAGGGCGGAAAATACATCGGACTGACATTCACGGTGCGAGCGACCTCGCGCGAGCAACTGGACGAGCTGTATCGAGCCCTGCATGCCCATCATATGGTGTCCATCGTTCTCTAGGCCGCCGCAATGATCGACTCTCAATGGCTGCCCCGTCCCGCAAGCTACGCGGAAGTATGGCAAGCCATGCGCGATTACACCGAAGCCCGCGATGCCGCCACTCCCGACCGCATCTGGCTGGTGGAGCATGATCCGGTCTATACCCTGGGCCAGGCGGGCAAGCCCGAGCACATCCTGAACAGCGGCGGCATCCCTATCGTGCAATGCGACCGGGGCGGGCAGGTTACCTACCATGGCCCCGGACAGGTCGTGGCCTATTGCCTGGTCGACCTGCGGCGCATGAAGATCTTCGTCAAGGAATACGTGGCCTTGCTGGAAGACGTGCTGATCCAGGTGCTGGGCGAGCTGGGTCTGGCGGGCGCCTGCCGCAAGCCGGGGGCGCCCGGCGTATATGTGCCCTATGCCAGCCTGGCGGAGCCGCGGGCAAAGGCGGCGGTCGGCGAACTGGCCAAGATCGCCGCGCTGGGCATCAAGATACGCAATGGCTGCGCCTACCATGGCCTGGCCTTGAATGTCGACATGGACTTGTCGCCGTTCCTGGGCATCAATCCTTGCGGCTACGAGGGGCTGAAAACCGTCGATTTGCGGTCTTGCGGCATACACGCTACCGTTGGCGATGTGGGTCAATTGCTGGCGGTCCGCCTGAATGACGCGTTCGACGCCCATCTGGAAGCGCAGGCGGCGGCAACAGCCCCTTGAACAAATATTATCCAGGGCGATTCACGGCTGTTTAATCCAGCAATCGAATCGGCCGGCAAGACGCCTGACAATAATTCGGAGACAACCATGAGCAATGACGCTGAACTGCTATTGATCGACAATGTCGATGGGGTGGTAACGCTTACCTTGAACCGGCCCGATCAGTTCAATGCGCTTTCCGAGGAATTGCTGGGTGCGCTGCAGCGTGCATTGGCCGATATCGCGGGCAACGAGCAGGCGCGCTGTGTGGTGCTGGCCGCCAATGGCCGGGCGTTTTGCGCGGGCCATGACTTGAAGCAGATGCGCGCCCATCCCGACCAGCGCTATTACGAGCAGCTATTCGCCCAGTGCGGCCGGGTCATGCAAAGCATTGTCAACCTGCCGGTGCCCGTGATCGCAAAGGTTCATGGCACAGCCACGGCGGCGGGGTGCCAACTGGTCGCCAGCTGCGATTTGGCCATCGCGTCGGAAACCGCCAAATTCGCGGTATCCGGCATTAACGTAGGCCTGTTCTGCTCGACGCCGGCGGTGGCGCTGACACGCAATGTGCCCATCAAGACCGCCTTCGAGATGCTGGTGACCGGGCAATTCATCAGCGCGGCCGACGCGGCCGACAAGGGCCTGATCAACCGCGCGGTGCCGCCCGACGAGCTGGACGCCCAGGTCGATGCCCTGGTGCAGGTAATTTGCAGCAAGAGCCCCGTCGCGGTGCGCACGGGCAAGGCCATGGTTCAGCGCCAGCGCGGCATGAACCTGGCCGACGCCTACGATTTCGCCGGCCAGGTGATGGCGCAAAACATGATGGCCGAGGACGTGGCCGAAGGCATCGACGCTTTTACGCAAAAACGCCAGCCCGTCTGGAAGGGGCGCTGAACGCCGCAAGGGCTCCTCTATATCCGGGCCGCGGAAAGGGCGATTAGGCGGGGCAGGGCCGGGCGCGTTAAAATGACGTTCCGATTGCATGTCCGGCGGACGCCAAGGCGGTCTCCGGCTGTGGTCTCTTTCATTGAATGGCGAAGGCGTGAAGCACGCCGCCGCTTTTAGCGCCAGGCCCAGGGGCTTTGCGCAGGAATCCGTATGACTACTCCCGTTGATCAGTCTGCCGTCCGTAAACCCACCGTGCGTCCCGCGCCTTACGACCCCACGCAAAAGCAGAAGTCGGCCGACAAGACCTCGCGCATCCCCATCAAGGTGGTCCAGGCCGAACGCCTGAAGAAGCCGGAATGGATACGCGTGAAGGCCGCCGCGCCGGGCTCGCGCTTCTACGACATCAAGAAGATACTGCGCGAGCACAATCTGCATACGGTGTGCGAAGAGGCGTCCTGCCCCAATATCGGCGAATGTTTCGGCAAGGGCACGGCCACGTTCATGATCATGGGCGACAAGTGTACGCGCCGCTGTCCTTTCTGTGATGTGGGCCATGGACGCCCCGATCCGCTGGATGTGGACGAGCCGGTGAACCTGGCGCGCAGCATTGCCGCCATGAAGCTGTCGTATGTGGTGATTACGTCGGTCGACCGCGACGACCTGCGCGATGGCGGCGCCGGCCATTTCGTGGAATGCATACGCAAGGTGCGCGAGCTTTCGCCCACGACGCGCATCGAGGTGCTGGTGCCCGATTTCCGCGGCCGCCTGGATCGCGCGCTGGGCATCCTGAACGAGGGTCCGCCCGATGTGATGAACCACAATCTGGAAACGGTGCCCCGCCTGTACAAGCAGGCGCGTCCGGGTTCGGACTACCATCATTCGCTGAAGCTGCTGTCCGAGTTCAAGGCGCTGCATCCCGATGTCCCGACGAAGTCTGGGCTTATGCTGGGCCTGGGCGAGACGGACGAGGAAATCCTGGATGTGATGCGGGATTTGCGGGCGCACAATGTGGATATGCTGACGATAGGGCAGTATTTGCAGCCGTCCGAGCACCATCTTCCGGTGCTGCGCTACGCGCATCCGGATGTGTTCAAGATGCTGGAGCGCGAGGCATACGCGATGGGGTTCTCGCACGCGGCGGTGGGCGCGATGGTTCGTTCTTCTTATCATGCGGACGAGCAGGCTCATAAGGCTGGGGTGGCTTGATCGGCTTGCCTTAAGTTTTATCGGGCGGCTTAAGGCCGTTGATGGTTTGAAAGGGGTCTTTGTTCTTGGAACAGAGGCCCTTTTTTATGATGCTCGGGTTTTGGTAATAGTTGAAACAGATATCGGGATTAAAAAAGCGATCTCTATATTTTTATGGCGAGGCGTTTATGGCTGAGCCCAACCCGGCTGGACGCTTTGCGGTTCTGGCTGCGCCAGAACTCCCCGCGTGTCGGCTCGATTCAGGGCGGCCGCGAACTCGCACGTCGGGCAGCCCCCGGCTGCCCGAAAGCGCCGTGCTCGAGCAGCGCGGCCTTGCCTCCCTGAATCAAGCCGCCACACGGCGCACGCGTAAATCGCCGGGCCAGGCCCAGCCATAAACGCCTGGTCCAGGCACAGAGCGGCGATTCTTTCGCTGCTTGCCTGAAGCATGACATAGCGTATAAGCCTCAATGGCGCATAACTATCGGGTGCTGGAGACTCTTCTATTTGTCTTTTCTTTCTAAGAATGAATGCGCGGCTTGCTTGCGGATGGTAGGTCATTGGACTACTATGAAACTGACGTTCGAATGGGATGATTTGAAAAGCGAGGCTTGCCTGGCAAGTCGAGGTTTTGATTTTTCCTATGTGCTGCGTGTCTTTTTTGATCCCAAAAAAATTGCTTGGAGGGATGAAAGATGGGATTACGGCGAACAGCGGTATAAATTGCTTGGCAATATTGATGGACGCTTGTTTGTTGTCATCTATACCTTGCGCTCGGAAAATATCCGGATTATTTCTGCTCGAAAAGCAAACGAGCGCGAGAGGAGGCTTTATGAGTATTAGGCGAGTGAAGGTGAATCCGGCCAAACCGGCATCTTTGCCTGAAGGCCGATTTGATTCCAAGGTTCTTGATCAAACGACCGAAGCCGACCTTTTGCGGCAGCAGCATGAAGACGATGCGCAAGCTCTGGTCGATATGGGTGAGTACATCCGGGATATCCGGCGGCGGCTTGGCCTTAGCCAGCGGGAGTTCGCGGCGCGTATCAATGTGTCGCTGGATACGATCAGGAACTGGGAGCAGGGCCGTCGATACCCCACGGGTGCGGCGAAGGCGTTGTTGCGTGTGCTGGACAGGGCGCCGCAGGTTTGCCTGGATGCCCTGGGCTGATACGGGTGACCTGATGTTTTCTTTGCGCTGCAACAAAGACGGGGCTGCGCTGCCCGGGTTCAATATGGGTGTACAGCCGGAATACCGGCGAACACTGAAGGTATTGAATCATGCGCGGCACCCGAAGCATTCCAAAAATTGGGGTTGTCGTCCTGTTGGCCGGCCTGGCTGCGGGATGCAAGATGGATGGCTGGACGAACGCGTCCGATAGGGCGGGACGCATCCCCGTCGCCGCCGGGGCTGTTGCGGTGGATCTGGTTTCAGTACCTGCGGGCACGATCACTTATCATCCTTCAGGCGAATACCTGAAGGGCGGTTATCCGGTTACGCCGCCGCAGGTTGTGGTCCGCTTCGATAGCGGCTTGGCCATGATGAAGCGGCAGGTCAGCCAGGCCGAATATGCAACTTGTGTGGCGGCCGGCGCTTGCAAGAAGCTGGATGGGGTGCTGCGCGAAGCGATCGCGCCCGACCTGCCGGCGGTGGGCGTAAGCTGGCACGATGCCACGGCCTATGCGGCGTGGCTGTCGAAGGCGACAGGAAACCATTACCGGCTGCCGACCTACGCCGAATGGGTGTACGCGGCGGGACCCGCTTACAAGGAAGACGTGATACAGGATGCCTTCGACCCGGCCGATCCGGCGCAGCGCTGGCTGGCCGAGTACGCGCTGGAAACGCAGCGCAAGGTGGCTGTGGATGCATCGTTGCGGCCTTTTGGCGGCTTCGGAGAAAATCCGGCGGGCTTACTGGATATGGCGGGCAATGTGTGGGACTGGACCGATACCTGCCATACGCGGCAGCATCTGGATGCGAGGGATGGCAGCGTCATGACGGCGGGCGAGAATTGCGGAGTCCGGGTGGTGGCGGGGCCGCATCGCAGCTATATCACCGATTTCATACGCGACCCCAAGGGCGGCGCCTGCTCGGTGGGCGTGCCGCCCAGCAATCTGGGGTTCCGGCTGCTGCGCGACGACGCCAAGGCCGGCGCGGCGACGCCGCTACGCGAACGGCTGCGCATCATGTGATGCCGTTGCCGGATCCTGATCGATGAACTGAATTATGTCTAGCCGGCGCTGCGCGCCGGCTGCAAGGTGGAGGCCGGCGCGGGCCCTTCGGCCAGGCGGATAAGGTCGTCCAGGGCGCAGACCACGATGCGCTTGCGCCCGCTGTTGACCAGGCCGCGCTCTTTCCAGGCGCTTAGCAGGCGGCTGACCGTGTGCAGGGTGGTGCCGGTCATTTCGGCGATGTCCTGGCGGGTGATGGGGAAGTTGATCTGTATGCCTTCGGGCGTCTCTTCGCCGGACTGGTCGACCAGCCGCAAGATGGCGCGCGCAACGCGCTGCTCGACTTCTTCTGTGGACAGCTCGCGTATGCGCGAGTGCGCATCCTGCAGGCGCTGTCCGACGGTTTGCAGGGCGTTCGAGGCGAAATGGGGATTGCCGGCAATGAACTGATCCCATTCCGACGAGGGCCAGGCCAGGGCGATGCTTTCCTGGACGGCGATGGTGGATGCGGGGTAGTGGCTGCGGCGCATGGCACGCGCTATGCCGAAGACATCGCCGGGATTCACATAGCGAACCACGACTTGCTCGCCTTCGGCGGTGACCTGTACCACTTTAAGATGCCCATGCAGCAGCACAAAGAAATGCGTGGCTTCTTCGCCTTGCTGGAAGGCGGTGTCGCCGTCGGCCAGCCGGCGGACTTGCGCATGTTGCAGGGCCGCATCCAGGGCCTCGTCGGGCAATGCCCTGAAAAGCTCAAGGTTCTTGATCAGCGTCCGGCTAAGCTGTGATGGCATGGAATGTCCCTGCTGCTGGCAATGCCTTGATTCTACCATCGGCCTGCTGCGGGACTTTCGCTAAATCATTGATTTTTCGCAGGTGTTTGCCTGAATGTGCCAAATGCCGAGTGTTGTTTTATAGGTGAAAACCCTAGGAATATGTGTTGAAGTTTGCGCTGCAACAAAGAAGGAAACCTCCCCGGATCGTTCAATAGAGCTGTCGACATTCACGACATATTGATAAGAAGGGAGTTGCAAATGAAAGCGTTCCGTCCAACCTTGTTAGCCGCCGTCATGACCGCCTTGATGGCTGGTGTCCCTGCCCTGGCTGATACGGCCGATAAGCTGGATCGCGTCAAGGTCGACCTGCTCGCGCCGCCCATGGTGCATGCGCATGAACAGAAAGCCACATCGGGCCCCAAAGTCGTTGAGTTCCGCATGACGATCGAAGAGAAGAAGGTCGTGATCGACGACAAGGGCACCACATTGCAGGCCATGACCTTCAATGGCTCCATGCCGGGGCCCACGATGGTGGTGCATGAAGGCGATTATGTTGAGATCACGCTGATCAATCCGGCCAGCAATGCCATGCCGCACAATGTGGATTTCCACGCGGCCACGGGCGCGCTGGGCGGCGCCAAGCTGACCAATGTCAATCCGGGCGAGCAGGCCACCTTGCGTTTCAAGGCCGATCGCAGCGGCGTGTTTGTCTATCACTGCGCGCCTGAGGGCATGGTGCCCTGGCATGTGGTGTCGGGCATGAGCGGAACCTTGATGGTTCTGCCGCGCGAAGGCCTTAAAGATCCCGAAGGCAAGCCCTTGCACTACGACAAGGCCTACACCATAGGCGAGTTCGATCTGTACATTCCCAAAGACGAGAACGGCAAGTACAAGGACTACAAGACCCTGGCCGACAGCTATGCCGAAACGGTCGAGGTGATGCGCAAGCTGACGCCCACGCACGTTGTGTTCAACGGCAAGGTCGGAGCCTTGACGGGCGAGGGCGCGCTGAAAGCCAAGGTGGGCGAAACCGTGCTGATGATCCACTCGCAGGCCAACCGCGATACGCGTCCGCACCTGATCGGCGGACACGGCGACTGGGTGTGGGAAACCGGCAAGTTCGCCAACGCGCCTGAAAAGAACCTTGAAACCTGGTTCATACGCGGCGGTTCGGCGGGTGCGGCGCTGTACACCTTCAAGCAGCCCGGCGTGTATGCCTACGTCAACCACAACCTGATCGAGGCATTCGAGCTGGGCGCGGCGGGGCACTTCGTGGTCGAAGGCAAATGGAACGACGACTTGATGAAACAGATCAAGGCGCCGGCCCCCATCACCAAGGAAAACGCCGCCTTGCTGGACGCCAAGGCGAAGAAAGAGGTCGCTGCGGCGCCTGCGGCAAACGCCAAGCCACCGGCAGCCAAGCAAGCCGCCGCAACGGCTGCTCCGGCCGCCAAGGCGGTAGCCACCGCGGGAGCAAGCAAGGCCACTTCGCATCCGGCCGGCGAGAAGCTGTACAAGTCGGCTTGCGTAGCCTGCCATAGCACCGGCGTGGCCAACGCACCCAAGCTGGGCGACAAGGCGGCCTGGAGTCCACTGATCGCCAAGGGCATGGATTCATTGATGGAAGTCGCTCTTAAGGGAAAAGGCGCCATGCCGCCCCGGGGCGCATCATCGGCCGACGATGCCACATTGCGGGCCGCTGTGGAATACATGATCGGAACGGTGCAATAACTTCATACGTTTCATGGGGAAAATACCGATCATTTAACAACGCTTAGCTGGCTACACTCGCTCCATGTCTTTGGCATGGAGCTTTTTTTCGTTCTTCCGCGGTGTTATCGGCTTACCCGTCTAACTGATTCATATAAAGGGCAGCATAACCATGAAGTCTCTACGCAAAACCATTTTGTTGTCGGCCCTGGCCGCAAGCTTCTTCGCGCTGTCCGGCCTGGCGCAGGCGCGCGACTTGACCATAGCGCTGCGCTCCGAACCCAGCTCCATGGACCCGCAGTTCCATTCGCTGACGCCCAACACGCAGTTGTCCGAAACCCTGTTCGACCCGCTGGTGCGCACCGACGGCAATGCCAAGCCCGTGCCCTCGCTGGCTGAATCCTGGACGATCGACGGCAATGTCTGGACGTTCAAGCTGCGCCCCAACGTGAAGTTTTCCGATGGTTCGCCCTTTACGGCGGAAGACGTCCTGTTTACCTATGCGCGGGTGCCCAAGGTGCCCAACAGTCCATCGTCGTATTCGCTGTATTTAAGTACGGTCGACAAGGTCGAGGCGCCCGACCCCATGACGGTGCGCATCACCACCAAGGGGCCTTCGCCGGTGCTGCTGGCCAATCTGTCCATGGTGCCCATCATGTCGCACAAGGCGGCGGCGGGGCAGGCACCCGAAGGCAAGACCACCGTCGAGCTTAACCGGGGCGACGGACTGGTGGGAACGGGACCTTACAAGTTCGTGTCCTGGAAGCGCGGCGCCGAAATCGTCTTCGAGCGCAATGATCATTATTGGGGCGACAAGCCCGCCTGGGACAAAGTCACATACCGCCCCATCTCCAATTCGGCGGCCCGGGTGGCGGCCTTGCTGGCCGGCGACGTGGACATCATCGAAGATCCCCCCACCGATGACCTGCCCAGGCTGAAAAAAGACAAGAACCTGCATATACAGGAAACCCCCTCGGTACGCGTCATCTATATTGCGCTCAACCAGGGCAAGGATGTGCCGCCGGGCGTCTCGGGCACCGACGGCAAGAATCCCCTGACCGACCAGCGCGTGCGCCATGCGCTGTCGCTGGCCATCGACCGCAAGGCCATTGTCGAGCGCATCATGGATGGCGTGGGTTTGCCGGCGGCAAATCTGCTGGCCTATCCAGCTTTCGGCACATCCGAAAAATATTCCAAGGCCGCGGCCGCCGATCCCGCGCAGGCCAAGAAGCTGTTGGCCGAAGCCGGCTACCCGGATGGGTTCGCGTTGTCGCTGGGTTCTCCGGCCGGCCGCTACACCAACGACCAGCGCATCGCGCAGGCGGTGGCGTCCATGTGGGCCCGCATCGGCGTCAAGACCGATGTACAGACCATGGCGCCCCCGGTGTTCTTCAAGCAGCGCAACGCGTATGCGTTCAGTACCTATCTTGCTGGCTGGGCGGCCAGCTCGGGCGAGATGCTCAACCCCATGACTTCGCTGGTGGTCACCAAGGATCCGGCCAAGGGCCTGGGCACGACCAACTGGAGCAAATACTCCAATCCCGAGGTGGACCAACTGGTTATGGAGGCGTCCAAGACCCTGGACGACGACAAGCGTTCGGCGCTGCTGCAGAAAGCCAGCGGCCTGGCCATGGACGACTATGGCATCCTGCCGCTGCAGTTCGAGCTTTCGGTGTGGGCCATGAAAAAGGACATCCGCTATGGGGGGCGCGCCGACCAGATGACCCTGGCGCAGTACATGACGCCGGCCAAATAGCGCGGGGCCGCCCCAGTGCTATCGGCTATAGTCCGCCGCTTACTGCAGACGCTGCTTGTAGTGCTGGTCATGTCGGCACTGGTGTTCGCCGGCCTTTATCTGGTCGGCGACCCGGTGCTGATGCTGGCCAGCCCGGAAGCCACCGATGCGCAGCGCGAGCTGATTCGCCAAACGCTGGGACTGGATCTGCCTCTTTGGCAGCAGTACTTCATTTTTCTAGGCAAAGCCATACATCTGGATTTCGGCAATAGCTTCCTGACCGGCGAGTCGGCCATGAGGCTTATTCTCGAGCGCATGCCGGCCACGCTGGAACTGGCGACGCTGGCGATGTTCCTGTCGCTGGCCATAGGCGTACCCTTGGGCGTCTATGCGGGCCTGCGGCCCAACAGCCCGGGCGCGCGCGGCATCATGGCGGGTTCCGTCCTGGGTTTTTCGCTGCCCAATTTCTGGGTGGGGCTGATGCTGATCATGCTGTTTGCGGTCATGCTGGGCTGGCTGCCGGCCGGAGGGCGCGGGCCGGTCGAATCATACGGTCCCCTGGACTTAAGCGTATTCAACTGGCAAGGGCTTAAAAGCCTGCTTTTGCCGGCCTGTACCATCGCCACGGCCAAGTGCGCCCTGATCATCCGGGTTACGCGGGCCGCCACGCGCGAATGCCTGCCGCAGGACTACATCAAATTTGCCCGCGCCAAGGGACTGCGTGAAAAGCGGGTGCTGGGCGTGCATCTGCTCAAGAACATCCTGATTCCCATTGTGACCATAGGCGGCCTGGAGTACGGCCAGGTCTTCGCCTTTGCCGTCGTGACTGAAACCGTGTTTTCGTGGCCGGGCATGGGCAAGCTGCTGATCGATTCCATCATTACGCTGGACCGTCCCGTGGTGGTCGCCTACCTGATGCTGACGGTGGTGTTCCTGGCCACATTGAATCTGCTGGTCGATATCGCCTACACCATCCTGGATCCGCGCGTGCGGCTGGAGGCTTCGGCATGAGCAAGCTCCGGATGGATCCCGCCATGGGACCTGCAGGCATGCCGGCCGACTCGCCGGAGCCGATGGTGCCGGCCCATGAAAGCCTGTGGCGGGTTTTTCTGGCCCAGTTCCTGTCCAGCAAGCTGGCCGTGTTCGGGCTGATCCTGCTGCTCGCTTGCCTGGCGCTGGCCATATTTGCTCCGTGGATCGCGCCGCAGAATCCCTTCGACATCGGCACGCTGGACATCATGGACTCGAAGATGCCGCCGGGCAGCACCAATATGGATGGCACCATCACCTATTGGCTGGGCACCGATGGGCAGGCGCGCGACATTTTCTCCGCCATTCTGTATGGACTGCGCATCAGCCTGTTCGTGGGTTTTGTGTCGGTATCGGTGGCCTTCCTGATCGGCGCGGCGGTGGGCCTGGTGTCGGCCTATTTCGGTGGACGCATCGACGCCTTGCTGATGCGCATTGTCGATATCCAGCTGTCTTTCCCATCGATACTGGTCGCGCTGATACTCCTGGCGGTGCTGGGCAAGGGCATCGATAAGGTCATCTATGCGCTGATTGCCGTCCAGTGGGCGTATTTTGCGCGGGCGGCAAGAGGGGCGGCCATCGTTGAGCGCAATCGCGAGTACGTCGAGGCGGCACGCTGCATGTCGCTGTCGTGGCAGCGCATACTATGGCGTCATGTCTTTCCCAATTGCATACCGCCGCTGATGGTCATCGCCACCATCGACCTGGCCCATGCCATTGCGCTGGAGGCCACCTTGTCCTTTCTCGGCGTGGGCGTGCCGGTCACCGAACCCTCGCTGGGCATGCTGATCTCCAACGGCTTCGAATTCCTGCTGTCCGGAAATTACTGGATATCTTTCTTCCCGGGTATCGCGCTGGCGCTGGTGGTCATCGCCATCAACCTGGTCGGCGACCATCTGCGCGATATCCTGAATCCGCGCAACGAAATCTAGGAAGGGCGACCATGAACGAATGCGCCACCCTTCCCAGCCGCAGCGAGTCCGCCGCGGGCCTTGCGTCCGGCGATCTTCTGCTGGATGTGCGCAATCTTAAAACCTGGTTCCACACGCGCGACGGCGTGGTCAAGGCCGTGGACGGCGTGTCCCTGCAATTGCGTCCCGGTGAAATCCTGGGATTGGTGGGGGAATCGGGATCGGGAAAGAGCATTACCGGTTTTTCATTGATGAACCTGGTCGAGCATCCGGGACGGATACAGGCCGAACGCATGTGGTTCAACGGCCGCGATCTGCGGGAGCTGACGGCGCAGGAGTATCGCCAGCTGCGCGGGCGCGACATGGCGATGATTTTCCAGGATCCCATGATGACCTTGAATCCGGTCTTGCGGGTGGACACGCAGATGGTGGAAGCGGTCCGGGCGCACGAGCGGGTATCGCGCAAGGGCGCCCGCGACCGCGCCATACAGGTATTGGGCATGGTGGGCATACCTTCTCCGCAAGAGCGATTGCTGGTGTACCCGCATCATCTGTCCGGAGGCATGCGCCAGCGCATCGCCATTGCTATCGCCTTATTGAATTCCCCGCGCTTGATCATTGCCGACGAGCCCACGACGGCGCTGGACGTCACCATACAGGGGCAAATTTTGTACGAGGTCCAGAAGCTGTGCCGCGAAATGGGCACGGCGCTGATCTGGATCACGCACGACCTGGCCATTGTTTCGGGCCTGGCCGACAGGCTGGCGGTCATGTACGCCGGGCGTATCGTTGAAACCGGCTCCACCCTGGACATTGTCGGCGCCGCCCAGCATCCGTATACGCATGGCTTGATTTCGTCGATTCCGTCCGTCAGCACACGCGGACAGGAACTCTTTCAGATACCGGGATCCACGCCCTCCCTGCTGAATCTGCCCGCGGGCTGTCCGTTCCGGACGCGGTGTTACCGCGCCACGGAGCAATGCGCCGCCGATCCCGTGCTGGAAGAGGCGGCTCCGGGACAATGGGTGCGTTGCTGGCACAAGGGAGTACAGGCATGAGCGGCCCGGATATCATTCTGTCCCTGCGCGATGTCCGGCGCGATTATGCACAGCCGGCCGATATGGTCGAACGCCTGGGCCGGCTGCTGAAAGGGGGCGGAAAGCCCAAATCGGTTCAGGCGGTGGCGGGCGTCGATCTGGATGTCATGGCCGGCGAGGTCATCGGCATCGTGGGCGAGTCAGGCTGCGGCAAATCCACTTTGGGCCGCATGCTTACCGGCATCCTGACGCCCAGTGCCGGAAAAATTCTCTACAAAGGGCGGGATGTCGGCCAATTGACGGGTGAGGCCAGGCGCGAGTACGAGCTGGGCGTGCAAATGATTTTCCAGGATCCGTTCTCGTCGCTGAATCCGCGCATGCGCGTCATCGACATCATCGGCGAAGGGCCCATGGTGCACGGCTTGGTCAGCCGGGCCGGCAAAGAGGCCTATGTGGCCGGCCTGATGCAGAAAGTCGGCCTGGATCCCGCCTATCGCTTCCGCTATCCGCATCAGTTTTCGGGAGGCCAGCGCCAGCGCATAGGCATAGCCCGCGCCTTGGCGCTGAAGCCCGCCGTCATTGTCTGCGACGAGGCCGTGGCGGCGCTGGATGTTTCGATTCAGGCGCAGGTGTTGAACCTGTTCATGCAATTGCGCAGGGAGTTCGCGCTGACGTATTTCTTCATCAGCCACAACCTGGGCGTGGTCAGCCATATTTCAGATCGGGTGGCCATCATGTATTTGGGCCGCATCGTCGAAATCGCCGATACCGACACCATATTCCAGCGCGCCAACCACCCTTACACGCAAGCGCTCATCAAGGAACTGCCGTCCCTGCGCACGGACCGGCGCCAGTTCGACCCCATCAAGGGAGAGCTCCCTTCTTCCCTGCATCCGCCATCGGGCTGCGCCTTCCATCCTCGCTGTCCATACGCCATGGACCGGTGCAGGGTGGAACGCCCCTTGCTGAAGGCGGTCGACGCGATTCAGGGACAGCATGCCAGCGCTTGCCATTTGAACGATGTGTACGTTAACGATAAACAGAACGCAGCCCAATTTCAGGAGACGACATGAGATTCGCCGATTCGGAATTCGACCCCTATGTATTGTCTTTGCCTACGTGCAGCGCCATACCGCTGGTTTGCGATTCGCCGCATAGCGGGGTGATTTACCCCGCCGATTTCCAAAGCTGCCTGCCGACCTCGATCTTGCGTTCGGGCGAGGACACCTATGTGGAAGAACTGTGGCAGGCCATACCTTCGGTGGGTGGAACCTTGCTGGCCGCCAATTTCCCGCGCACCTATATCGATCCCAATCGCGAAGAGGACGATATCGACCCCAATATCCTGGCCGAACCGTGGGCGAGCGAACTGCATCCCACCGAGAAGTCGCGGCTGGGGCACGGATTGATCTGGAGCATGGCGCGCAAGCAGCCCTTGTATGACCGCAAGCTGTGGGTGGCCGAAGTGGAGAACCGCATAGCCACCTATCACCAGCCTTATCACCAGGCCTTGCGGCGCCAGATCGAAGCGGCGCACGAGCGCTTCGGCGTGGTGTGGCATTTGAATCTGCATTCCATGCCCTCGGATTCCTATGAGGTGCTGGAGATAGACACCGACAAGCCGCTGGCCGATTTCGTGCTGGGCGATCGCGATGGTACGACCTGCGACCCGACCTTGATCGGGATCATCGAGGACTTCCTGTTGCAGCGCGGCTATACGGTGGCACGCAACGATCCATTCAAGGGCGTGGCCCTGATCGCGCGCATCGGCCGGCCGGAGGAAAACCGGCACAGCCTGCAGATCGAGGTCAATCGCAGCTTGTATATGGATGAAGAGTCCTACGAGCGATCCGCCAACTTCCAGAATTTGCAGCGCGACCTGTCGGAGCTGAGCGTAACGGTGGCGGAGTTCGTCCGGTCGGTCATGTAGCGGGCCGCTGCGGCCTCATGCCAGATCGGCATCCGCCAGCGTGTACCGGGGAGGGCGCCCCGGCCGCTCGTAGACTTGCCAGTTGACGCGGTCGGCGCCCACATGGATGTCGGCGGTGGCCATGGTGTTTTCGTTGTCGCTGTCGTCGGACGCGTCGCGATAAATGGGGAATTCGCGGTTCGATTGGTCGGCCAGGATCGCCAGGGGATCGGTCTGTGTGCCGTCAAGCAGCGCATCGCCGCGCTGTTGGCGGTGCCGCGACGAATCGGTGACGACTTGGGGAAAGCCGGCCATGCCGGGGTGGATCACATGGTTGGCATGCAGGCTGGCCTGGTGTATGGCTTGCGCCGATACGCCCATGGCATTGAATTCCACGCTGTACAGCTCGGGCAGGCCGCGTTGCGCCAGGCTTAGATGGAAGCCTCCCGCCCGTGGTGCGTCGCGCAAAACGCCGATGGCGTCTTGAACGGCGGATTGGTTCAGCAGGGCGCGCGTCAGCACCATGCGGGGAAGGCCGATGGCGACCTGGCGGGAACGCAGGTTGTTGACGGTCATGGCCAGGCCCGCCTCGGTCACCGCGAAGGTATGGCCGGGTATCGACGCCGGGTAGAGAAACGAGGCGAAGCGCGACCCGACTGATGGAGCGAATAGGCCGAGGCCGCAATGGCCGGCGAAGCCGGGGTCGCCGTCTTCGTTGTGGGTGATGCGGGATCCGCCGGGCAAGGGCAGCTGCACCGTGGTGCAGCCGTCGGGCGACATGGACCAGACGTCGCCCCGGCAATTCCACAGGAACACATCGTCGGGCGGCAGTTGCAGCCCATCGGCCAGGCCCAGGAGCTCTTGCCGGATTTCGGGAAAATGCTGTTCGGTCAGGTCCGCCATGGCCTTCGCCGCCGCACTGCCGCGCCAAGCCATGACGCTGTGCCAGGAGGGCGATTTGACCAGGTAGGAATGGGCGGCCTCGGCGCCGAACCGGCCCAGCGTTTGTCCGATCTGGAAGGGCGAGCCGGACAGTTCGATGAGTTTCAACATGGATAAGCCTATTTTAGATATGCACCAGTCCGGTGCAATTGATCTTCGGCGCGCGCAATTCCGTCGATGGCCTGCGAGCCGGCCTTGGCCAGAAGCTGCTCGATCAGGATTTCCACCAGGGCTGTGGCTGCGGCGCCGGAAGGAAAGAAGGACGGTGTTTCGGTCGAGAACACCAGGACGCAATCGGCGTCCAGCGCAATGGGCGCCACGACGCTGTCGCAAATGGCCAGAATGCGGCTGCCCGCCATCCGCGCGGCCTGGGCAACACGCATGGATTCCTGCGAGTAGGGTGCGAAGCCGATGATGACGACGGCATCGCCTTTGGCGATGGTGCGCAATTCCATTTCCAGCGTGCCGGCGTCGCCGCGCAAGGCGGTAACCGAGGGGCGGAACAAACGGTATAGATACTGGAAGGTGAAGGCGGGCGCGAAGGAGGCGCGAAAGCCCGCGACATGCACCTGCTTTGCCTTGGACAGAAGCTGGACGGCCGCCGGCAGGCGCTGCGCGTTCGCCTGCTCCAGCAGCCGCATGTTGTCGGCCTGGGTTGCAACCGCGCGGCTGAGCGCATCGCGCGGGTTCTTGCCGCGTATAAGCTTGCGCGCCTGGTCGGCATATGTTTTGGGCGTCTGCCGCAGGGACTGGACGAATACGCCTTTCAGGTCGCCCCAGCCTTCGTAGCCCAGGGATTGGGCCAAGCGTACCAGCGTGGCGGGTTGCACGCCGGCTTGTGCCGCTACCTTGCGCATCGAGGCTATGGGTACCTCGTGGGGATAATCCAGCAGGTACTTGGCGCCCACCTGAAACTGCGGCGTCATGGCGGAAAAAGCCCGGCGTATGCGCGCACTGAGCGCATCCAGGCTTTGCGGAATTTGCATGTCTGTCATAAGCACGATTATATTGATTTATTTGTTGCTTGGTATATTATATAAACAACATTTGTTGAATTTTGGCCTGATTCCCATGACACACGTTTTCCACCGTAATCCCAAACAACCGTTGAACCTGGCCGTGCGCGGTCAAGGCATCCAGCTTTTCGACCAGAACGGCAAAGGCTATATCGACGCGTCGGGCGGCGCCGCCGTTTCCTGTCTTGGACACGGCCACCCCGACATCATCCAGGCCATCAAAGACCAGCTGGACAAGGTGGCCTACGCGCATTCGTCGTTTTTTACCACGCAGGTCACCGAAGACCTGGCCGATTTTCTGCAGCAGCGATCGCCCGGCGATCTGGACCATGTGTATTTTGTATCGGGCGGGTCGGAAGCGGTCGAGGCGGCTCTTAAGCTTGCGCGGCAATACTTCGTTGAAACCGGTCAGGCATCGCGCCGCCATTTCATTGCGCGGCGGCAAAGCTATCACGGCAATACGCTGGGCGCGCTGGCCATAGGCGGCAACGCATGGCGCCGCGAGCCTTTCCTGCCTTTGCTGGTGCCGGCACATCATGTGTCTCCGTGCTATGCCTACCGCGATCAGTTGGCCGGTGAAACCGAGGAAAGCTACGCGCAGCGCCTGGCGCAGGAACTCGACGACAAAATCCAGGAACTGGGCGCTGAAAATGTGGCCGCCTTCGTGGCGGAGACCGTGGTCGGCGCGACCGCCGGCGCGCTCGCGCCGGTCAAGACCTATTTGCAGCGCGTGCGCGAGGTCTGCGACCGCCATGGTGTTCTGCTGATCCTGGACGAGGTGATGTCCGGCATGGGACGCACGGGGCATTTGTTCGCCTGCGCCCAGGACGGCATCGTGCCCGATATCATCACCATCGCCAAGGGCCTGGGCGCGGGCTATCAGCCCATAGGCGCCATGATCGCCAGCAGCCGCATCTACGACGCGATCGTGGCGGGCAGCGGCTTCTTCCAGCATGGCCATACCTATATGGGTCATGCCACGGCCAGCGCGGCGGCGCTGGCGGTCCAGCAAGTTATTGAACGCGATAATCTGCTGGCCAATGTGCTGGCACGCGGCGAGCAGTTGCGCAATGAACTGCGCAGCGCCTTGGCCGATCACCCGAATGTGGGCGATGTGCGCGGCCGCGGTCTATTCGTGGGTGTGGAGTTCGTGCAAGACAGGCAAAGCAAGGCGACTCTGGATCCGGCCCGCAAGACGCATGCCTTGCTGAAGAAGCAGGCGATGCAGAATGGCTTGATGATGTACCCCATGGGCGGGACGATAGACGGCGTGCATGGGGATCATGTGTTGCTGGCGCCGCCTTTTATTTGCACGGCGGCCGATATCAGCGAAATCGTGTCCCGCTTTACCGGGACTGTACGGCAGGTGTTGACGGCTTAGCCGGCGCCGCGTGGTTCCTTTTTCAATCTTTTGTCGATATTTTCAGGAAGTGCTTCATGGCCCGTTTACCTTACGCCGATCTGTCTCATCCCGATGTCAGTCCGCTGGTCGAGCAGATCGTTGCCGAGCGCGGCAGTGTGCTGCATTTGTACCAGATGCTGTTGCAAAGCCCGCCGGTGGCGCGGGGATGGCTGAATCATCTTACGGGGATACGTCATCACAGTTCTTTGCCGGGCGATCTGCGCGAGATGGTGATCATGCGTATTGCGATCGTCAATGGCGCGCCTTACGAGGCGGATCAGCATGCGCCGATTGCGCTCAAGGAAGGGATGACGCAGGCTCAGCTGGATGATCTGGCCGGCTGGGAATCGTCAAGCCTGTTCAGCGAGAAGGAGCGGGCGGTGCTGGCTTATACGGATACGATGACGCGCGATATCCAGGTGCCGGATGGGGTGTTTGACGCTGTCAAAGGGTATTTCGAGCCGCGTCAGATGGTGGAGCTGACGGCTACGATTGCGACGTACAACATGGTGTCCAGGTTTCTGGAGGCGCTGCAGATTCATACGCATGATGAGCGGTGATTCTTGATTTTCGTGCGATGGATCATCTCTTTGAAGATGATCGTAGGCCCGAACACAAAATTCTGGACGCATCTCTTTTGATGCCCAACTTTAGACGCTCTTAAGAAAGGCGGCCGCGGCAGGGGCTGCTCCGGCTTCGCGCGTCACGGCCTTGGCGTTGCCAAGGCTGCCCGTTCCAGCCAGGCAAATCGTGGCGGGTGTGGAACTCGCCCGAATGGGCAGCCCCCGGCTGCCCATAAGCGCCGGGCTCAGACAGCCACACCCTTGAACCCACGATTTGCCTGGCTGGAACGGCGTGCGCTGCGGCTGCGTTGGCGTTGTTGGATCGATAGTGCTTTTCCAAGGCGCGCGGATTTTATGGCGGGTTGCGCAATAGCGCGATCGGACGCTAGCGGCCCCAGAGTACGTCGGATTGGCCGGCGGCGCGGTTCAGGGCGCGGGCCAGGACGAAGCACAGGTCGGAGAGGCGGTTCAGGTATTGCTTGACGGGGTCGTTGACGGCGGGCGCCGGCGGGCTGTTGTCTGTGTCAGTGTCGGCGGCGGATTCCGCTTTATCCAGGGCAATCACCGAGCGCTCTGCGCGCCGGCACACGGTGCGGGCGACGTGGGCCAGCGCTGCGGCGCGGGTGCCGCCGGGCAGGATGAATTCTTGCAGCTTGCCCAGGCCCGCGTTGTGTTCGGCCAGGGCGTGTTCCAGGAACAGCACATGTTCTTTCTTGAGTGCGACATGGCCGGGAATGCATAGTTCCGCGCCCAGGTCGAACAGGTCATTCTGCACGCGGGCAAGCAAGGCGTCGATGGCGGGAGGCAGGGCTTCGCTGCGCAGCAGGCCCAGGGTGCTGTTCAGTTCGTCGACGTCGCCCATGGCGGCGATGCGCGGCGCGTCTTTGTCGATGCGGCTGCCATCGCCCAGTCCGGTGTTGCCTTGGTCGCCGGTGCGCGTGGTGATGACCGAGAGGCGTGTGCTCATGGTGGTGTCCTTGCTTAGGCGGCCAGGCGGTGCAGGGCTTGGCCGGTGACGCGCACGATGCGCCATTCGGGCAAGACGTCGGCGCCCAGGTATTTGTAGAAGTCGATGGCGTTCTGGTTCCAGTCCAGCACGGTCCACTCGAATCGGCCGCAATCCAGTTCGACAGCCAGCCTGGCCAAGTGTTTTAGGGCCATCTTGCCCAGGCCCTGGCCGCGATGTGCGGGCTGTACGTACAGGTCTTCCAGATACAGGCCGCGCTTGTCCAGGAAGCTGGAATAGTTATGAAACCACATGATGTAGGCCACAGGCAGGCCGGGCTGGTCATCGGTATGGGCGACCAGGCAATTGGCGGCGGGCTGGGGTCCGAAGAAGCTGGCCAACAGGCTTTCTTCGGTGGCCTTGAAGATGTCGGTCAGTTTTTCGAATTCGGCCATTTCGCGCATGAGCGCGAGCACATGGGGCATGTCCGCTTGGCGGGCGGGGCGCAATTGGTAAGAGGGTGTTGCGTTGGACAAGCCTGTTCCTTGGTTTGGCGTTATGCTGGAAGCGTATCAATCAGGAGTTTAGCTTATGGGTTTCACGAATCGACAGCGTATGCGGGCATTGGCGGCGGCCATTGCGCTGACTTCGTTCTATTCGGTGGCCGCGCAGGCCCAGCAGGCCAGCGCATCGGGCGAGGTGCGCCGTGTCGATGCGGCGGCCGGCAAGATCACCATCAAGCATGGAGCCATATCCGATCTGCAGCTGCCCGCCATGACGCTGGTGTACCGGGCCGATCCGGCGCTGCTGGCGGCCATCAAGCCGGGCGACAAGGTGAAGTTCACCGCCAAGCGCGAGGGCGGCCAGTACGTGATCACCGAGATCTCAAAATAAATGAAAGGGGGCGCCCTGAATAGGGCGCCCCGTGTGTCTGCGGCGCTGCGCGCCGCAAGTTGTCCACGCCCCGCGACGGGCGCGTCATGGCTTACTACAGTACGTAGCGTGCCAGGTCCTGGCTGTTGGCCGCTTCTTCCAGCTTGGCATTGACGTAGCCCGCATCGATCACGACGGTCTGTCCGCTGCTGGCCGTGGCATCGAACGACAAGTCTTCCAGCAGTTTTTCCATGACGGTGTACAGGCGCCGCGCGCCGATATTCTCGGTGCGCTCGTTCACGTCGAAAGCCAGTTCCGCCAGGCGTTGTATGCCTTCGTCGGTGAAGTCCAGCGAAACATCCTCTGTTCCAAGCAAAGCCTTGTATTGCTTGGTCAGCGAGGCGTCGGTGTCGCACAGTATGCGCACGAAGTCCTGGGCCGAAAGGGAGTCCAGCTCGACGCGTATGGGAAAGCGCCCCTGCAATTCAGGGATCAGGTCGGAGGGGCGCGACAGGTGGAAGGCGCCTGAAGCGATGAACAGGATGTGGTCGGTGCGGACGACGCCGTACTTGGTGTTGACGGTTGTGCCTTCGACCAGCGGCAGCAGATCGCGCTGCACGCCCTGGCGCGAGACGTCGCCGCCGGAGTGTTCCTGGCGCGTGGCGATCTTGTCGATCTCGTCCAGGAACACAATGCCGTTCTGCTCGGCATTGGCCACGGCCGCCGTGCGCAGATCTTCCTCGTTGATGCGGCGTCCTGCTTCCTCTTCGGTCAACAGCTTGAACGCTTCCTTGACCGACATCTTCCGGGATTTCTTCTTGTCGCGGCCCAGGCCGGCGAACATGCCCTTCAACTGCTCGGTCATTTCCTCCATGCCCGGAGGCGCCATGATTTCCATTTGCGGCGCGACCTGGGCGACCTCGATTTCGATCTCCATGTCGTCCAGCTTGCCTTCGCGCAGGCGTTTGCGGAAGGTCTGGCGTGCGGTGTTCTCCTGGCGGTCGGGCTCGCCGCTGGCGTTGCGGGCGGGCGAAACCAGGACGTCCAGGATGCGGTCTTCGGCGGCGTCTTCCGCCTGGGTGCGGACTCGGCGCATCTCGACATCGCGAGTCTGCTTGACTGAAATCTCGACCAGATCGCGGATGATGGTGTCCACATCGCGGCCGACATAGCCCACCTCGGTGAACTTGGTGGCTTCAATCTTGATGAAGGGCGCATTGGCCAGCTTGGCCAGGCGGCGGGCGATCTCGGTCTTGCCCACACCGGTGGGGCCGATCATGAGTATGTTCTTGGGGACGATTTCGTTGCGCAGCGGCTCGGCCACCTGCTGGCGGCGCCAGCGGTTGCGCAGGGCGACCGCCACGGAGCGCTTGGCGCGATCCTGTCCGACGATGTTTTTGTCGAGTTCGGAGACGATTTCTCCGGGAGTCATGTTGGTGGACATAGCGTGGTTTTTTCTTCAGGTGCGTGAATGGCGGCGGCGTCGGGCAGGGCGATGCGCGCGGCTTAAAGAGTTTCGACGATGTGGTTCTGGTTGGTGTAGATGCACAGGTCGCCGGCGATCTCGAGCGATTTCTTGACGATGTCGGCGGGCGCCATGTCGGTGTTGTTCAGCAGCGCCAGCGCGGCGGACTGGGCATAGGCGCCGCCGGAGCCGATGGCCGCCAGGCCGTGCTCGGGTTCCAGGACGTCGCCGTTGCCCGTCAGGACCAGGGTGTGGTCCTTATCGGCGACGATCAGCATGGCTTCCAGCCGGCGCAGCACGCGGTCGGTGCGCCAGTCCTTGGTAAGCTCCACGGCGGAGCGCATGAGATTGCCCTGGTGTTTTTCCAGCTTCGCCTCGAAGCGTTCCTGCAGGGTAAAGGCATCGGCGGTGGCGCCGGCGAAGCCGGCCAGGATCTTGTCCTGGTACAGGCGGCGTATTTTGCGCGCCGTGCCTTTGATGACGATGTTGCCCAGGGTAACCTGGCCGTCTCCGCCTAGCGCGACGTCGTTGCCGCGGCGGACACAAATGATGGTGGTGGCGTGAAATTGTTCCATGGATCTTCCTTTGAACTCTTCATCTGGGGATGAAAAGGAAAAGTTCAAGGGGAAAATCCCTGCCGTGGCCGATCGGGCCGGCGGATGCGGCCCGATCGGTTCGTGCGGGAACCGCGGCGGCTTAGTCGCCGTACAGCTTCTGGCGCATCTCGCGGCGTTCCTGGGCTTCCAGGGACAAGGTGGCGGTGGGGCGCGCCAACAGGCGTGCGATGCCTATGGGTTCACCCGTTTCTTCGCACCAGCCGTATTCGCCCGAGTCGATCAGGGTAATGGACTGTTGCACTTTTTTCAGAAGCTTGCGTTCGCGGTCGCGGGTGCGCAGTTCCAGAGCGTGTTCTTCCTCTATCGTGGCGCGGTCGGCCGGATCAGGCACAAATTGGGTTTCACGCAAATTCTCGGTGGTGGCGTCCGCATTGTTCAAGATTTCTTGTTCAAGTTCCTTCAGTCGGTTCCTGAAAAAAGCGAGCTGCTCCGCGTTCATGTAGTCGGATTCGGGCATTGCCAACAACTCTTTCTCTGTCAGCAAATGCGGCTGGTTTTTTGCGGCGGCTGATTTGCTTGCCATGATGTGTCCTCTTTTTGTAGTGTTGGTGCTTGGGGCCGTATCGCCATTTACCTTTGTTGCGACGGGCCCACTATCAGACCAAGCATTGTTCCAGACCCCTGGTGAAGATCTCCTGGGGAAGTTTACGGCCTATGAACACCATTTTGGTATTAGGCTTTTCGCCGGATAGCCAAGGTTTTCCAGGCTCGGCGCCCATCATCATGTGGACGCCCTGAAATAGCATGCGGCGATTGATTCCTTTCAAAAACAGTATGCCTTTGTAGCGGAGCAGATCGGGTCCGTATACCTGGACGATGCCGCCCAGGAATTCCTCGAGCCGCTCCGGATCGAAGGCTTTGTTTGAGCGGAAAACGAAAGCGCCGATCTCATCGTCGTGATGCGCGTGATGGTGATCGTGCTGATGTCCGCAGTGGGCGCCGCATTCGCCTTCGTGGTCATGATCATGATCATGATCGTGATCGTGATCGTGGCCATGGCCGTGGTCGTGCGCGGCGTCGGGATGTTCATCGGCCAGGAAATCCGGGTCGATGTCCAGTATGGTGTTCAGGTTGAAGCCGCTGATGTCCAGCAGCGATTTCAAGTCGGTTTCGCCGAAATTCACCGGAGTGATCGACGCGCGCGGGTTGATGCGGACGATGCGCGCACGCAGCGCCTGGTAATCGACATCGTTGACCAGGTCTTTCTTCGAAATGAGAATGCGGTCGGCAAAACCGATCTGCTTCTGCGATTCTTCCTGCTTGTCCAGCGTTTCCATGCCGTGCTTGGCATCGACCACGGTAATCACGGCATCCAGCCGGTAGTAATCGGCGATTTCGTCGTCCATGAAGAACGTCTGGCAGACCGGACCCGGGTTGGCCATGCCGGTGGTTTCGATAATGATGCGCTCGAAATTCAGCTGGCCCGACTGGCGCTTGATGCGCAAATCGTTAAGGGTGCGCATGAGGTCGCCGCGTATCGTGCAGCATACGCAGCCGTTGCTCAGTTCGACGATTTCTTCTTCGCTGTCTTGGACGAGCAGGTCGTTGTCTATGCTTTCCGGCCCGAACTCGTTTTCAATGACTGCAATCCGGCGCCCGTGATACTCGGTCAGAATGCGCTTGAGCAGGGTGGTTTTTCCTGCGCCAAGAAAACCTGTAAGTATGGTTACCGGAACCATTTTGCCGGCGTCAGTAGCGGTTTTCATCGTGTGCCTCGCATAGCGCGGCCCGAATACATGCGCCGCCGGCATGTCAGCAAGCGGCTATATCAACTATTCGTACCGCGCAAAAAAACTCAACGTGCGATTACATCACAGCATACGCTTTAGAGCAAACATGCGCTTGATATATGCATTAATGAGCATATGGCCGGCACGCATTGCACAGCGCGCGCAGCTCTGTTTCGTGGTCGGAGAGCTCGAATCCCGCATCGGCCACCTTGCTGGCCAGCTGGCGGCTGAGGTCGGGATCGCTCAGCTCGGCCACGGCGCCGCACTGGGTGCATACCACCAGCAGGTCGTGCGGCTCGCCGGCCGCGTCCATGCAGGCCGTCCAGGCGTTGATGGCGTCCAGCCTGTGGACCAGGCCTTCGTCCACCAGGAAATCCAGCGCGCGATAGACTGTGGGGGGCGCGGCGCCGGGCTGGACGGCGCGAATGAGATCCAGCAGCTCGTAGGCTTTGACGCTGCGGTGTTGGGCCAACAGGATTTCCAGGACCTTGCGGCGTATGGGGGTAAGCCGTTTGCCCCGTTGCACGCACAGCGATTCGGCGGTGCGCAACTGTGCTGCTAGGGCAGCCGGCTGTGTCGAATGTTTGGCTGGCATGATTCGGCTCTAGGTGTGTAAAAAGAGGGTGTGCGTGGCGCCAGTGTAGTACGTGGAAGGCGGCGCCGCGCGGCAAAACCCCTAGCTATGTTATAACATAACAGTTAAACGCACACGCGGACTGCCGCCACGCATTGTTTTTTTTGCTTTCATGCACCGATCTCCTTCTTCTCTATCCCATGGCCCGCGCCGTTATCGCGGGTCGGCGTTGCTGGCTTCATGCATGCGGCGCGTGGCCCACATGCTGCTGGCCGTCGTTTTCCTGTGGTGCCTGACGGCTTGGGCATTGCAGTGGTGGTAGCGGCGGCCATGGCGGAAGCGGCCATCGAACTGGATCAGGTGTCGCTGGGCTGGCGGGACCGCGTGGCGGTCCGCGATGTTTCCGGCACCTTTGCGCGCGGCTCGCTCACCGCCATCGTGGGACCCAATGGCGCCGGGAAATCGACCCTGGTCAAGGGCATCATGGGTCTTGTCAGCCCGCTGCGCGGCCAGATACGCCTGGCGGACGATGCCCGTACGCAGATTGCCTGCCTGCCGCAATTGGGCGAGTTGGACCGCAGCTTTCCCATCACTGTCTACGATCTGGTCGCCATGGGCGCGTGGCGGCGCGTGGGGCCATGGAAGCGCTTCGATGCGGCCGAGCGCGAGCGCGTGCAATCGGCGCTGGAAGTCGTGGGCCTGGCCGACTTCGGGCCGCGCATTATCGGCACGCTCTCGGGCGGGCAGTTGCAGCGGGCGCTGTTTGCCCGCCTGCTGCTGCATGATGCGCACACCTTGCTGCTGGACGAGCCGTTCGCGGCCGTCGATCGGCACACGACGGAAGACCTGATGGCCTTGCTGCACGAATGGCATGGCGAGGGGCGCACGGTCATTGCCGTGCTGCACGATCTGGATCTGGTGCGGACTCATTTTCCGCAAGCCCTGCTGATGGCGGGGCAGGCGGTGGCCTGGGGCGCGACCGAAGATGTCCTGACGGCCGAGAACCTGCATCTGGCGCGCCATCTATGCGCGGGGGACTATTTATGATGTGGCTGGTCGACTGGCTATTCGGCCCATTCATCGATTACAGCTTCATGCGCCGCGCATTGGCCGGGTCGTTTGCCCTGGCGTTTGCCGCCGGCCCCCTGGGCGTATTCCTGGTGCTGCGCCGCATGAGCCTAATGGGCGATGCCATGGCCCACGCCATTTTGCCCGGTGTGGCGGTGGGCTTCCTGACGGCCGGCCTGTCCCTTAGCGCCATGACCCTGGGTGGAATGGTCACCGGCCTGGTGGTGGCCGTGCTGGCGGGCACCGTGGCTCGGCTTACACCGCAACGCGAAGATGCGAGCTTTGCCGCCTTTTACCTGGTTTCCCTGGGCCTGGGGGTGTTGCTGGTCTCCTTGCGCGGCTCCAATATGGACCTGATCCACGTCCTGTTCGGCACGGTGCTGGGCCTGGATGACGCGGCGCTGTTGCTGGTGACTTCGGCGTCCAGCGTGACCTTGCTGGTGCTTGCCGTGATCTTCCGGCCGCTGGTCCTGGAGTGCCTGGATCCCCTTTTCCTGCGCAGCCACGGGTCGGCGGGCACGTTCATCCATATGGTTTTTCTGGTGCTGCTGGTCATGACGCTGGTTGCCGGCTTTCAGGTGCTGGGTACGCTGATGGTGGTGGGGATCATGATGCTGCCGGCCACCGCCGCGCGTTTCTGGGCAGGATCCGCCGGCCGCCAGATGGTGCTGTCGGCCGCCCTGGGCGCCGTGGCGTCCTATGCGGGCCTGCTGCTTTCGTACTACGCCAACGTCCCGGCTTCACCCGCGATTATTCTTTCGGCAGGATGTATCTATTTCCTGTCGATCTTTTTCGGCCCTTTGGGAGGGCTGCTGCAGGCCGCGCGCCAAGCGCGTGCCCGCCGCCAGCGCCTGTCCCGCATCTCGGAGCAACTTTAATGGTCCTCGCCAACACAGCTTATAGTCTCCGTATGACGCGCCGAAGAGTCCTCGGGACTCTGGCCGGCGCTACGCTTGCCGTCGTGGCGCCTGCGGCATCCGCGGCCCGGCCCGCCCCGGCGACCCCGCCGCTGAACGTCGTTGCCAGCTTTTCCATTTTGGGCGACATGGTCCGGGAAATCGGCGGGGAGCGCGTGGCATTGACCACGCTGGTGGGGGCCAACGGCGATGTGCACTCGTTCGAACCGTCGCCGCGGGACACCAAAGCGCTGTCCGAGGCCGAGGTGCTGGTATTGAATGGACTGGGTTTCGAGACCTGGCTTCCGCGCCTGGTGCAGTCATCGGGCTTCAAGGGACGCCAGATCCTGGCATCCAAAGGTGTCGCCGTGCGCCGCCTGAGCGCCGACGAGGTGGGGGGCGGCGATCATGGCGACGATCATGGCGAGGAATCGGAGAAGCATGGCGGGGAGCATGGACACGGCGATGCGCATGATCACGATCATCATGCCGTCGGCGACATCGATCCGCATGCCTGGCAGGACCTGCGCAACGGCATGATCTATGCCCAGAATATCGCCGACGGCCTGGCGCGGGCCGATCCTTCGCGGGCCAGCTATTACAAGATGCGGGCGAAGCTCTACATCGACAAAATGACCAAGCTCGACGCCGAAATCCGGGTTGCGCTGGCGGATATTCCGGCGAACCGGCGCATCGTGATCACCTCGCATGACGCATTCGGCTACTTTGCCCAAGCCTATGGGATACGTTTTATCTCGGTTGCGGGCCTGTCCAGCGAGGCTGAGCCCTCGGCCAAGGATCTGGCCGCCATTGTCGATCGGGCCCGGAAGGAGCACGTGGCGGGCGTCTTCATCGAAAGCGGCACCAGCTCCAGGCTGGTCAAGCAGCTTGCGCGCGAAACGGGAATCAGGATGGGCGGCACGCTGTATTCCGACGCGCTGGCGTCGGCCGACGCGCCGGCCGCAAGCTATCTGGGCATGTTCAGCTGGAACGCGGGCCGGCTGATCTATGTGCTGACGCGCTGATCCCTGGCCGCGGCCAGGGAGCTTCAGCGTTTCCTGCCGGCGCGCGGATGCGCCTTGTCATAGGCCTGGGCCAAGTGCTGGAAATCCAGTCGCGTATAAATCTGCGTGGTGGAAATATTGGCGTGGCCCAGTAGCTCCTGCACCGCGCGCAGGTCCTGGGCCGACTGCAGCATGTGGCTGGCAAAGCTGTGGCGCAGGCTGTGCGGGTGCACATGCACGGGCAGGCCGGCCAGCGTAGCCAGCTTGTTCAGTTGCAGCTGGACCACTCTGGGCGAAATCCGATTGCCGCGGGCGCCCAGAAACAGGGCGGAACAGGCGTCGATGTCCGCGCCGGGACCAAGCAGCCCGGAGCGCGCATCCAGCCAGCGTTCGACGGCGGCAATGGCTTTTGTTCCCAGCGGCACGTTGCGCGTTTTGCCGCCCTTGCCCTTGACGATGGCTTCGTGTTCCGGCAATTGCACCCAGCTTTGCGACTCGTACGATCCCTGGCGGGTGTAGCGCCAATCGAGGCTGACCAATTCGGCCAGTCGCAGGCCGCTGGAATACAGGACTTCGAACATGGCCTGGTCGCGGCATTCAATAGGGGTTTTGGGCGCCGGCAGGCCGGGCCGGTCCAGCAGGACCTGAGTCTGTTCCACCGACAAGGCCTTGGGCAGTCCGCGGGGCGCCTTGGGCGCGCGTACGCCCGCCGCCGGATTGGAATCCATGCCGGCTGTGGGCGCCCACCATTGGTAGAAGCCGCGCCAGGCGGCAAGCGCCCGCGCCAGGCTGCGCGGCTTGAGTCCTTGTCCGTGCAGGCGTGCAATGGCCTGGCGGATGTGGTTCTCGGTGTACTGTTCGAGCGCGGTGGCGGCATGGCATTGAGTCAGGTGGTGCAAATCCTGGCGGTAGCCCGCCAGAGTGTGCTCTGAATAGCGCCGATTGCCCCGCAGGTGGGCAAGCCATTGCTCCATGGGCGCGGGCAGGGCATGCATGCGGCTTCCCTTTTGGCGTTGACCGGCCTTAAGCGTAGTCGTCCTGGTCGGGCGATCCGCGCAGGCGCGACAGGCTGGCGCTGGCCAGTTGATTGATGGTGTCCAGGAAGGCCGTGCCCATGTCCGGAGTGAAGCGCTCGGCTTCGTCGGACCCCAGGACCAGCAGGCCTATGGGCTCGCTGCTGCCAGAGGGCCGCAAGCCGATAATAGCCAGCGAGGCGGGCGCGGTGCCCAGCCAACCCGCCGCTTCCTGGTCCCGCAATGGGCCGCAATACGGCTTGACCAGTTCGCGCGCATACGCCCTGATCGACTCGGTGACGTCTTCGTTGAATTCGCTGTCGGCAAGCTTGGGAAGGTCCCAGACGCGCAAGGCGATGGTGGGCAGGTCGAACAGGTCGCCCAGGCTGCGCACGATATGGGCGGGAATCTGGCGGGCGTCGTCCTCGGCCAGCATGCGGCAGCACCAGTCGTTGAGCGTCTTGCTGATTCTTTCGTTGCCGCTGGCGTTGTGGACCAGGCCCGATAGTTGCCATTCCAGGTCTTTGGCGCGGGCGCGCAAGGTCATGATCTGCCGTTCGCCCAGGGATATGGCCCGTGTTTCGTTGGGGTGCGGAACGCGCAGGTTGGCAAACAGTTCGGCATGCTCCTGGAAGAAAGCCGGATTGGTTTGCAGGAAGCGCGCAACGTCGTCGGCGGAAAGGCTATCTTCGGTCATGGCGTCGGGGCGTCCTTGTTGGTGAATTGTTGGGTCAAAGCATCGATATCGATCTGGCCGGAAAACACGGTGGTGGCGGGGCCGCTCATGCGCAGGCTGCCGTCTTCCCAGGCGACAGTCAGCCGCCCGCCGCGCGTATGGACCTGGACCGGACTGTCCAGCAGTCCGCGCCTGATGCCGGCGACCACGGCGGCGCAGGCGCCGGTCCCGCAGGCCAGGGTCTCGCCGGCCCCGCGCTCGTAGACGCGCAGCTTGATGGCGTGGCGGTCCAGCACTTGCATGAATCCGGCATTGACGCGCTGCGCGAAACGCGGATGCGACTCGATAAGCGGCCCGGCCGTCCCGACCGGCGCCGTGTCGACGTCGGCGACGACCTGGACCGCATGAGGATTGGAGATGGCTACCAGCGAGAGCGCGGCGTCGTCATGCCCAGGCAGGGGCAGCGTCCACAAGGTATCGTCGCCGCAGGGCGCCGATTGCAGGCCCCGAGTGTCAAAAGCAAGCGCGGCGGGCTCGAAGCGGGTCTGGCCCATTTCGACTGAAACGCCGTCCGCATCGGAATTGTCCAGAGTGATCAGGCCGGTGCTGATCTCCGCGCGCAAGGGGTTGCGCCTTGACAGGCCCTGTTCATGGACGAAGCGCACGAAGCAGCGCGCGCCATTGCCGCAATGCTCCACTTCGCTGCCGTCGGCGTTGAAGATGCGATAACGGAAGTCGGCTTCGGGATGGGCCGGATTTTCGACCAGCAGCAGCTGGTCGGCGCCCACGCCGAAATGGCGGTCCGCAAGCGCCCGCGCCCTTTCGGGCGTCATGTCTATCGGTTGCCGCACGCCGTCCAGGACAACGAAATCGTTGCCCGCGCCATGCATTTTTACGAAGTTCCAGATCATGATGATGATTATCCCGGATTACCGATGGTTTGTCCGCAATGGATCAGTAGAAACGGGTCTGGCCTTCCGGCCGGGTCTTGAATCGCCGGTGCACCCAGTAATATTGCGGCGGATCCGTCCGGACCCAGCTTTCTATCAGTTGGTTCAGGCGGGCCGTGGCTTCTTCCGTCGTTTGGGTTCCGGGAAAATCGTCCAGCGGCGGAAGGACGTCCACATGGTAGCGGCCTGTCGCGGCGTCGAGCCGGCTGATGATGGGCACCACCGCGGCATTCCAGGTCTTGGCGATTTGGGCGGTGGTCAGCAGCGTGGCCGCCGGCACATTGAAAAAGGGCAGGAAGGCGGCGCCGGCGGGTCCAAAATCCATATCCGGCAGGTAGTACACCGGTATGCCGTTGCGCAAATGGCGCATCAGCCCCCGCACGCCATCGTGGCGGCTGACCAGATGCACAGTGTTGAACCGGCCCCGGCCTTCGCGCACCAGAGTATCCACGTCCGGGTCGCTCTGGCGTGTATACATCGTGGCCGATTCTTTCAGGAACAGCGTCAGGCGCGTGGCGGCGGCATCCAGCCCGATGAAATGCGGCGCCAGCAGGATGATCTTGCGTTTTTCCTTGAGCAGGCCATCCAGGTGCTCCAGCCCTGTTATAGGCGTGGCGTCGACTATGGCGGGCGCCGGCCCGAACCAGCACAGCCCGCGGTCCACCACTGATTGCGCCAGCAGATGGAAATGCCTATGCAGCCACGCTTCGCGCTCTTGTTTGGATCTATCGGGAAAGCACAGGGCCAGGTTGGTGCGCACGATATGCGCCCTGGAGCGCATCAGCCGCGCCGCCAGCCAGCCCAGCGCGCGCGCCCAACGCTGGCGGGTGGACGTGGAGCAGCGGCCGAAATAAGCGAAGACAGAACGGAGCAGGGGGAGTTTGTTGAACGTCATGGCAATGCGTCCCCGGGGCGCGGCGGCGCGTCCGGGGGGATTTTGTAGCGGTTGTAGCTCCATAGGTATTGCTGGGGAAAACGGCGGATCAGCGTTTCCATGGCGCTGTTGATGGAGGCGGCAAGGGCTTGCGGGTCTGTGGCCAGCGGCTCGGCCAGCCGCTGGTAGTGGATGCGCCAGCCTTGGCCTTGGGGCAGGCGTTCGCCGGCCGTAAGGATGACGGCAACGCCGGTTTGCAGGGCCAGTTTGCCGGCCAGCGTCATGGTATAGGCCTGTTTGCCGAAAAATGGCGCCCAGACCCCGTCGCCGCTGCCGGGCACCTGGTCGGGCAGCATGCCCACGGCTTCGCCGCGCTTCAAGGCGCGGACGAATTCGCGCACGCCCTGCATGGCGGCCGGCACGGCTTTCAGGCCCGAGGTGTTGCGCGCCTGCTCCATGACGGGTTCCAGAAAGGCCTGGCGCGGCGGGCGGTACATGACGGTGATGGGGCCGTGCTGGATCAGATAGCGCGCCGTGATCTCGAAGCAGCCCAGGTGCGGTGTCAGGTACAGGATGCCCCGGCCTTCGGCCAGAGCCTGGTGGACGACGGCATCGTCGTCGCTGTGGGTCATGCGCAGGCATTCCTGATTGCGCAGCCAGACCTTGGGCGTTTCCATGATCATTGCGCCCGTTTCGGCCGCCGATCGCCGCGCGAAAGCCGGGTCGGCATAGCCCGCTTGGGCGGCGTTGGCCTTCAGGCGCCTGCGGTACCTGCCCGGCCAGGCGTACACCAGGCGCCCCGCCGCGCGGCCCAGGCCGTGAAGCAGCGGTAGCGGCAAGCGTGCGATAAGGCGGAATAAGACCAGGAGCATGAGTGCAACAATAACCCTTGTGCGATATGTGAAAAATGATGCGCTGGCGTATTTTCGCTTAAAATGAGGTTCATCGCTGAGTTAACCGACAACTTGCGGGGCGATGTCGGGCCGTCTTCAACAACGGCCCGCAAATAATCCGCTAAAGCGTCGCGCCCTGATTACCACTGCTATGCAGACGTCCGAGGTGCAACGCATACCGTTCAACCTCCATGCCGGGCAACCGGCGTTATATAGGACGTATCGCTGTGGCAAATAACGACTTTCTTTTCACTTCCGAATCCGTCTCCGAAGGTCACCCCGACAAAGTCGCCGACCAAGTCTCGGACTCCATCCTCGACGCCATCCTCACGCAAGATCCCAACGCCCGCGTGGCGGCCGAAACCCTGTGCAATACCGGGCTGGTCGTGTTGGCCGGCGAGATCACCACGACGGCCAATGTGGATTACATCCAGGTTGCGCGCGACACCATCAAGCGCATCGGCTACGACAATACCGACTACGGGATCGATTACAAGGGCTGCGCGGTGCTGGTGGCCTACGACAAGCAATCGCCCGACATCGCCCAGGGCGTGGATCGCAGCAGCGAAGAAATCCTGAACCAGGGCGCGGGCGACCAAGGCCTGATGTTCGGCTATGCCTGCGACGAAACCCCCGACCTGATGCCCGCTCCCATCTGGTACGCGCACCGCCTGGTGCAGCGCCAGAGCGAATTGCGCAAGGACGGCCGCCTGCCCTGGCTGCGCCCCGACGCCAAGTCCCAGGTCACTTTCCGCTATATCGACGGCAAGCCGGCCGAGGTCGACACGGTGGTGCTGTCGACCCAGCACGCGCCCGAGATTTCGCAAAGCGATATCCACGACGCCGTCATCGAACACATCATCAAGCCCAGCTTCCCCGATGGCCTGCTTACGCCCAAGACCAAGTTCATGATCAACCCCACGGGTGTCTTCGTCATCGGCGGTCCCCAGGGCGATTGCGGACTTACCGGCCGCAAGATCATTGTGGACACCTACGGCGGCGCATGCCCGCACGGCGGCGGCGCGTTTTCCGGCAAGGACCCCTCCAAGGTCGACCGTTCGGCCGCCTATGCCGCGCGCTACGTGGCCAAGAACATCGTGGCCGCCGGCCTGGCCCGCCAGTGCCAGGTGCAGGTCAGCTACGCGATCGGTGTGGCCGAACCCATCAACATCACGGTCTACACGGAAGGCACGGGCGTGATTCCCGACGACCAGATCGCCCGCCTGGTGCGCGAACACTTCGACCTGCGTCCCAAGGGCATCATCAATATGCTCGACCTGCTGCGGCCCATCTACAGCAAGACCGCCGCGTACGGCCACTTCGGCCGTGCCGAGCCCGAGTTCAGCTGGGAAGCCACCGATAAGGTGCAAATCCTCAAGAAGGCCGCCTAGGCGGCGAGGAGGCTTTGCACAAGTCCCCCGGCAGTTCACCGAGGCCTTCGGGCCTCGGCGTTTTTCAAGGAGTTCCCATGTCCGATTCCAATACGCCCTTCGACCCGGCCGTCACGCCGGAACCCGAAGATGTCATGGAAACGGTGCAGGCGCGGCGCGATTCGGCGCACAGCCTGAATCCCAGCGACTCCCCCTGCGTTGCCGTCTGCTCCACCCTGTATGACGAGATCTGCCGGGGTTGCGGACGGACAGCCATGGAAGTGGCCAATTGGGTGTTCCTGGACGAGGACGAAAAGCGGCAGGTCTGGCAGCGCATCACGGCGCAGGGGTACCCGCGCCGCAAAGGCTGACTTCCTGGCAAAGACCTGGCTAATTACGCTACAATCGAACCTTCCTGAGGGGCGCTGCAACGGTGTTTCACACCGCTAGGCTCAGGACTTTCTTTGTTTCAACGGCGCTCATCGTTTCCTGTACAGGCGAAGATGAGCACATGTCGCGACTTGCGATGTTTTGTTGAATGCTCCGCGCTTCGGCTGGTACAGGCCAATTGGATGCCTACACCATGAATACTGTCGCCGAAGCCACGTTCACCGATTACAAAATTGCCGATATCGCCCTGGCGGGCTGGGGTCGCCGCGAGATCGCGATTGCCGAAACCGAAATGCCCGGCCTGATGGCCACCCGTGAAGAATATGCCGCCTCGCAGCCCCTGAAGGGCGCGCGCATTGCCGGCAGCCTGCACATGACGATCCAGACCGCGGTGCTTATCGAGACACTGAAGGCGCTGGGCGCCGAAGTGCGCTGGGCCTCATGCAATATCTTTTCCACCCAGGATCACGCCGCCGCCGCCATTGCCGCCAGCGGCACCGCCGTTTTTGCCGTGAAGGGCGAAACGCTGGAAGACTACTGGAACTACACGCACCAGATCTTTGAATGGCCCAATGGCCAGCACGCCAACATGATCCTGGACGACGGGGGCGACGCCACCACCTTGCTGCACCTTGGCACCAAGGCCGAAGCCGATATCTCCGTGCTCGGCAAGCCCGGCAGCGAGGAAGAGCGCGTGCTGTTCGCCTCGATCAAGGCCCAGCTGGCGCGCGATCCCAAGTGGTATTCGACCCGCCTGGCGCAGGTCAAGGGCGTGACCGAAGAAACCACCACGGGCGTGCATCGCCTGTATCAAATGGCCAAGAAGGGCGAGCTCGCCTTCCCGGCCATCAACGTCAACGATTCAGTCACCAAGTCCAAGTTCGACAACCTGTACGGTTGCCGCGAGTCGCTGGTCGACGGCATCAAGCGCGCCACCGATGTCATGGTGGCCGGCAAGATCGCCGTGGTATGCGGCTTCGGCGATGTGGGCAAGGGCTGCGCGCAGGCGCTGGCCGCCCTGCGCGCCCAGGTATGGGTGACCGAAGTCGACCCCATCTGCGCGCTGCAAGCGTCGATGGAAGGCTATAAGGTCGTTACGCTGGACGAAGCCGCCGACAAGGCCGATATTTTCGTGACCGCCACCGGCAATTACCATGTGATCACCCGCGAGCACATGGACCGCATGAAGGATCAGGCCATTGTCTGCAACATCGGGCACTTCGACAACGAGATCGACGTCGCCTCGGTCGAAGGCCTGGAGTGGGAAGAGGTCAAGCCTCAGGTCGATCACATCATTTTCCCCGACGGCAAGCGCATCATTCTGCTGGCCAAGGGGCGCCTGGTGAACCTGGGCTGCGCAACAGGCCATCCTTCGTTCGTGATGTCGGCTTCATTCACCAACCAGACGATCGCACAAATCGAACTGTTCACACGCGGCCAAGCCTACGATACAGGGCGGGTCTATGTGTTGCCCAAGCACCTGGATGAAAAAGTGGCGCGCCTGCATCTGAAGAAGCTGGGCGTGCAGTTGACCGAGCTGCGCCAGGATCAGGCGGACTACATCAACGTGCCGGTGGCCGGGCCCTACAAGCCTGACCACTATCGCTACTAAGCAGGGTTTGCGGTAGGCAAGTACGCCGCCGGGGCGCCGCCCCGGCGATTCAAGCAGGACTTATCGAAGGAGTGCTGATCATGGAAATCATTCTTGTCTGGATACTGAACGCCGTTGCGTTGCTGATCGTGGCCTACATACTGCCGGGCATCACGGTCGCCTCTTTCGGCTCGGCCCTGATTGCCGCGCTGGTGCTGGGTTTGCTGAATACGCTGGTCAAGCCGGTTCTTATCCTGCTGACCTTGCCCATTACCATCGTGACGCTGGGCTTGTTCCTGCTGGTGCTCAATGCGCTGGTCTTCTGGTTCGCCGGTTCGGTGTTGAAGGGCTTCCAGGTCAATGGCTTCTGGTGGGCTTTGCTGGGTGCTTTCGTCTACAGCATTGTGTCGGGTCTTTTATCCAGGTTGTTGGCTTCATGAGTAGTAAGCAGGCTATAAGTTTGGAGTTTTTCCCGCCCCGCGATATCGCGGCGCAGGAAAAGCTGGTGCGGTCGGCCAAGCAGTTGCTGGCCTTGCATCCGGCGTATGTCAGCGTCACTTTCGGTGCGGGCGGATCGACGCGGTCGGGCACGGCCGATACGGTGCGCCTGATGCAAAACCTGGGTTGCGATGCGGCTCCGCACCTGTCGTGCATAGGCGCGACGCGTGCGGTGCTGGCCGATATCCTTGATTCCTACCGTCAGTTGGGCATCAAGCGTATCGTGGCGCTGCGCGGCGATTTGCCGTCGGGCATGGGCGGCGATGCGGGCGAGCTGCACTATGCCAGCCAGTTGGTGGAGTTCATCCGCCAGCACAGCGGCGATTGGTTTCACATCGAGGTCGCGGCCTATCCGGAGGTGCATCCGCAGGCGTCCAGCGCGGCGGCCGATCTGGACCATTTCATCGGAAAGGTGAAGGCGGGGGCCGATAGCGCGATCACGCAGTATTTTTTCAATGCGGATGCGTACCATGATTTTGTGGAGCGGGTGCGCGCCAGGGGTGTGGACATTCCTATTGTTCCGGGGATCATGCCGATCACCAATTATTCGCAATTGGCCCGCTTTTCGAATATGTGCGGGGCGGAGATTCCGCGATGGATGCGTTTGCGGCTGACGGATTTCGGCGACGACAAGGCGTCGATCAAGGCGTTCGGGATGGATGTGATTTCCAGGCTGTCGCAGGATCTGTTGGACAGCGGGGCGCCCGGGCTGCATTTTTATACGCTGAATAACGCGGAAGTGACGATGGGGATCTGGAAGCAGCTGCGCCTGGGGTAAGGGGCTGCTGTTTTAAAACCCGCGGCTGTCGGGTTGCCGCTACTGCGTAAACTCTGCTCTGATGTCTATTGCGGTAGCCGTAGCGGCTTTGAAGCGTGGGTGTGTCTGAGCGCGGCAACCTTTCGCGCTTTTGAACGCGTGCTTCCGGGTGGGGCGGCGCGCCGGCACGGCGTGCTTGTTCCCGCGTCTGCCTCGTACAGGCGGGCGGCGGACGAACTCCCTGCGCGCCACTGCGTGCCGCTCCGGTCAGACAGCGTCCGCCGACATCTCCCGCCTTCCCTTCGTCAGCACGCGGCGCACGCCTACCGCCGGCGCGCCGCCCCACCCGGAAGCCCGCTCCGTAAGGGGCTGATGAGGGGGGCGCTTTTTCTGGCTTGGCTTTGTGGCTTTGTTCTCGTGGGATTGCGTTTCTGCCATTTGGACGAGCTTGTGTGATGGCCACTGTGCGCTTCTAAGCGGACAGTGGCATCGGCTCAGCTCAATACGGGGGCGGGGACGGCCCAGCCTTTGTCGGTCAGGATGGAGTCCAGGCGGACGTCGTGCGGGGCGGGTATGTGGGCTTCGCTGGACAGGTCGCCGGTGGCCCAGGCGATGCCTATGCTGGTGAAGGCATGGCCTTGCGCTTTCATGGCGGCCAGGGTGCGGTCGTAATAGCCTTTGCCGTAGCCGATGCGATCGCCCTGGCGGGTGTAGCCCAAGGTGGGGACCAGGATCAGGTCGGGTAGCGGGGCGGGCTCGCCCACGGGTTCCTGTATGCCGTAGGCGCCTTCCTGCATGGGCGCGCCGGGCGTCCATACTTTGAAATGCAACGGAGCGTTGTCGGCGGTGACGACGGGAAGGGATACGCGGTATCCTTCTTCTTCGACCCATTGCTGCAGCAATGGCTGCAATTGGGGCTCATCGCTGGTGGACCAGAAAGCGGCAATGTTTTGAGGAGCCGGTCTGCCGGCTTCGCGCAACCGGGTGCGCGTGGTGGCCAGCCAGGTAAACAGGCGGCCCCTGATCAGCAACGCTCCGCGGTTGCGATCGACCGGATTCTGTGCGGCGCGCAACTGTTTTAATCGTGTCCTTAGCGGGACTGCGTTATTCTCTGTGTTGTTATTCATGGGGCGATGTCAAGTGGAATCAAATCACGATGTTAACCAATAGACAACGGTATCAGAAAACCCGGAACATGTCCGGCATGCTGCTTTCGCGCCGCTCGCGCGCCAGTCTTTGGCTTGCGCTTTCGGTGGGCTTGGTGGGGTGCGCGGGGGCGGAGCGGCCGGCCGATTCGGCCAGTGCCGGCGCACCCGCGCTGGCCGGCGCCGACCTGCGTCAGCCTTTTGCGCCGATGGATGCGGCGGGCGCAATACAAGTGGCTGCGCTGCCGGGGGCCGTGCCCGCGCCCGCGGCGCAGCCGGACACCATTACGCTGGTGACGCCGCCGCAGTCCCGCCAGGCGGTTGTCCGGGCGCGCGAAGCCATGCAGAAAAAGCAATGGGCCGTGCTTGAAACACTGGTGCCCATTGCCAAGTCGGACCCGGTGCTGGGCACTTACGCAGAATATTGGCTGCTGCGCCAGAAGCTGCAGGACAGCACGCAGCCTGTGCCGGACCAGGAGATGCAGCGTTTCATGCAGGCGCACCCCGACGGCTATCTGGCCGATCGCCTGAAGGGCGACTGGCTGGTGGCGGCAACGCGCGCCGGCAATTATGCGCTGGCGGCCCGCTTGGGGCCTGTGGTCAACAGCAATGCACAAGAAACATGTTCGCTGCTGCTGGCGCAACATATGACCGGCCAGCGGATCAAGGCGGCTCAGGCTATAGATGCCTTCCAGCCCAACCGGGCCTGCTGGACCATGCTGGACGAGTTCGAGAACAGCAAGGTCGTCGGCTGGAAAGAGCTTGAGCCCCTGCTGCGGGCAATGCTGGAAACCAGCAAGACCGGCAATGCGCAGCGGTTGGCGGCCATTATGTTCGATGCCGCCGATATGGTGCAATACGCGGCGCTCATGAAGAATCCCAAGAAATGGCTGGCTGGCCGCAAGCCGCCCAAATCCCGCAACGATACTGAACTGGTCACCATCGCCTTGTCGCGCCTGGCCTACGGTTCGGAGCGCCAGCAGAACGCCGCCTATGTCGAGCGCGAGTGGTCCAAGGCGCTGCCCAAGTCCAACCTGCAATGGGTCTGGAGCCAGTTCGGACTGGTGGCCGCCCTGAATGTCGAGCTCAATGCCGTCGACTGGTACCGCCGTTCGGGCAATGCCCGCCTGACCGATTACAACCACGCCTGGCAGGTGCGCTCCGAGTTGCGCCAAGCCCGTATCGATTGGGATTGGGTGGCCAAATCCATACGGCGCATGTCGGCCCAGCAGGCGGCCGAACCGGTCTGGATGTACTGGTACGGCCGGGCGCTGCGCGCGCAAGGCAACCAGGAGGCCGCGACGAAGTATTTTCAGGCGATAGCCGGCGAACTCAATTTCTACGGTCAACTGGCCAGCGAAGAGCTGGGTCAGACGCCGTCGATACCGCAGGCGCCCGCCGCGGTGACGACCGGCGAATTGCTGCTGGCCCGCCAGAATCCGGGCTTGCAGCGCGCCATCGCCCTGTTCGATCTGGGCTGGCGGCCCGAGGCCGTGCCGGAATGGAACTACACCCTCCGGGGCATGACCGATCGCCAGCTGCTGGCGGCGGCCGAGCTGGCCCGGCAAGAACATATTTACGATCGGGTGGTGAACACGTCCTTGCAAACCCAGAAGGAAATCGACTTTTCGCAGCGCTTCATCGCGCCGTTCGAAGGGCGGGTGACAGAGAAGGCCCGCCTGATCAACCTGGACCCTGCCTGGGTCTATGGGCTGATCCGTCAAGAGTCGCGCTTCATCACCGATGCGCGCTCGCGGGTGGGGGCGTCGGGCCTGATGCAATTGATGCCGGCCACCGCGCGCTGGGTTGCGCGCAAGATAGGCATGAAAGACTTCACGCCATCGTCGGTCAATGACTTCGATACCAATACGGTATTGGGCACGAACTACCTTAGCATGGTGCTGAACGATCTGAACGGATCGCAAGTGCTGGCCACGGCCGGCTATAACGCGGGCCCGGGGCGGCCGGTGCAATGGCGTTCCAAGCTGGCTGGGCCGGTGGAAGGCGCCATTTTCGCCGAGACCATACCGTTCACGGAAACCCGTTTGTACGTCAAGAACGTCATGTCCAACGCAACCTATTACGCCATGATGTTCACGGGCAAGCCGCAGTCGCTCAAGCAGCGCCTGGGGACCATATCGCCCGCGGCCAATAAAAAGGTCGATCTGCCTTGACGGCGCCCGGCAACGCTTCCGGCGTGGATCCGGCCACTGCCGGGCTGGACGTGTACATCGTCGGTGGCGCCGTGCGCGATGCCCTGCTGGGTCTGCCCGCCGGCGATCGGGATTGGGTGGTGGTGGGCGCCACTCCTCACGAGATGGCCCGACGTGGATTCGTCCCGGTGGGCGGCGATTTTCCCGTCTTCCTGCATCCGCGCAGCAAAGAAGAATACGCACTGGCCCGCACCGAACGGAAATCGGGCAAGGGCTACAAGGGTTTCACCTTTTATACCGGCGCCGACGTCAAGCTGGAAGACGATTTGCAGCGCCGCGACCTGACCATCAACGCCATTGCCCAGACGCCGGATGGCAGGCTGGTCGATCCCCTGGATGGGCAGTCGGATATCCGTCGCAAGGTGCTGCGCCATGTGGGACAGGCCTTTGCCGAAGACCCTGTGCGCCTGCTCAGGCTGGCGCGGTTTGCCGCTCGCTTCCATGATTTTTCCATTGCGCCGGAAACCCTGGCACTGGCTCGCAGGCTGGTGGACGAGGGCGAGGTCGATGCGCTGGTGCCCGAACGCGTGTGGCGCGAGGTCGCCAAGGGACTGATGAGCGATCATCCCGGACGGCTGTTCCAGGTGCTTGAGTCGGCGGGCGCCTTATCCCGCGTTTTGCCGGGCTTGTTGTTCGATGATAAGAAGACGGACGCCGAATTGGCCTGCGCTGCCGGCAAAGGCTTGGGCTTGGCCGCGCGCTTTGCGCTGGCATGCAGGCTGTCCGACGATCCCGCAAGCATAGGCCGGCGGGTGCGCGCGCCCAGCGAGTGCCAGGATTATGCCAGGCTGCTGCCCGTCGCGCTGGCCACCGTCGACCACGAGGACAAGGAGGCCAACCTGCAGGCCCGATGGCTGGACCTGATGGAGCGCTGCGATGCCTTGCGCAAGCCTGATCGCTTCCTTGACTTGCTTGCCGCCGCATCTTGCGCCGCCACGGTGGATCAGCAGGCCTGGCGCGCGCGCATGGCCGCTGTTCGCGCGGTCGATGGGGGGGCGATAGCCAGGACGCTGCAAGGCCAGCCTGCGCGCATCAAGCAGGCTGTGCATGAGGCCCGTCTGGCGGCCCTGGACGGCGTCTCCTGAACCTTTTGTGGCGCGCGGCAAGCTATAGGCGGTCGCGCCGATCGCCACGCATGAAGCCGATCAAGACCTGGTCCAGCCCGCGCCCGATAGCCAGCACTTTGAATAGCTCTCCCATTTCGGCTTCCGATACCAGCTTCTGGACGGCTGACATATTGTTTGCGCGGGATGCCGCCGCCGCGGCATCTTCGGCGCCGGCTTGTTGTTCCATGCCGGCTGATTCAGTCAGGGCTTGCCCCAGCCCCGCGTTCATCAGGAAGCGCGCCTGCGAGGTATAGCCCAGCACGTCCAGGCCGCCTTCCAGCGCGGCGTCCGCCATGGCGGTGAAGTCGACATGCGCGGTGATGTCCTGCAGCCCCGCATAAATCAAGGGCTGACTGTGCGCATGATGGCGGAAGTGGCACATGAGCGTACCCTCCTTGCGCTGCGGATGGTAGTACTCGCGCTGTGGAAAACCGTAGTCGATCAACAAAGCGGCGCCGCGCTGCAGCCATACGCCCATCTGGGCGATCCAGGCTTCGGCCCGCAGATTGATCTCGGATTGATAGCCGGGCAAGGGCGGCATGCGCTGCGCCATGGCCTGCCGCAATACCGAAGAGGCCGGCCGTTCCGCCCATTTGAACGGTGCCGCAGCGGCCGCTGCGCTTTCCTGCGCATCAGCCGTGGCCTCGTTCCGCGCCGCATCCGCACCGGCCAGGCTTACGCCGATCTCCATCAGTGTGCCGTTCTCGTCCCAGCGAAAAAGCGTGGCGGGCATGGCGTCCAGCACTTCGTTGGCCAGCACGCAACCCGAAAACGTTTCCGGCAGGGCCGATAGCCATTTCACTTTGGCATCCAGGGAAGCCAGCCTTGCCTGCTGGCGCGCCTGGAGATCGGCGGATACTTCCAGTATCTGGTATTCCGGCTCTATCCCCAGCCGCCGCAGGGCGGGGATGACCGCTGCGGCCAGCGCGCCGGAGCCGGCCCCGAACTCCAGCACGGTGGCCGAGCCGCAAGCCTGCAGTACCTGGGCGACCTGATTGGCCAGGACTTGGCCGAACAGCGGTGTGAGCTCGGGCGCGGTGGCGAAGTCGCCGATGGGCAGATCGCCGCCGAACTTGACGCTGCCGGCCGCATAGTAGCCAAGCCCTGGCGCGTAGAGCGCCAGATCCATCCATTGTTCGAACGGCAGGAAGCCGGCGTCCTTGCCACGGATTTGCTGAAGCAAGTATTTCTCCACCAAGAGCCGATGCTCTTCGGAGGCGGCATCCAGCGCGGGCAGTCCGGCTGGCACGATGGAAGCAGTATTCATTGGCGTTTCTTTTTGCCCAGGGTATATAGCGCGTGGCACATGGCGGCCAGGAAAGCCGCCAGCAACGCCGCCATGCCGGCAACAAGGTAGTTGTCGAAGACGATCCATAAGGGTATGGACAACAGGAATGCCAGCAGCAAGGGCTTACGGACGAGTTGTTTCATTCCGCCATTGTAGCGAGGCCGCAACCGAAGAGACGGTATAAAGGCCCGCGTCGGCCTCAAGCTAGAATAGCCGGATATGCAGCACTCATCCTTTCGACAAATCGTCCGGAGTCGATACCTCGTATGCAACTACAGCACATCCCGTTTGGAACCACCGACTGGTCGACAGTGGAAAAAACCGAACACAAGGGCGACACAGGCACCGCCTACTGGCGGACACGCGTTTTCGGTGAGGTCCGGGTACGGATGGTGGAGTATTCCGCTGGCTACCTTGCCGACCACTGGTGTTCCAAAGGCCATATATTGCTTTGCCTGGAAGGCCAGCTGCATACCGAGCTGGCCGATGGCCGAACATTCGTGCTGACTCCCGGAATGAGCTATCAGGTGGCGGACGGCGCAGAGGCTCACCGTTCCAGCACCGTGCACGGTGCCAAGCTGTTCATCGTCGATTAGTCGCTACAAGACATGCAACAACAAACAAGCCCCGCCATAATGCGCGGGGCTTGTTTGTTGTTGCGCCAGCCTAGGCTGGCGCCACTGGCTGCTTAGCCGGCGAAGTCGCTGCGCCGAGCCGCGCTTTTGCCACGCGTCGAGGTAGGCTTGCCGGCAAAACCGGGGCGAGCCGTGGGACGTGCGGCGGGCTTGCCGGTACCCTTGTGCGAAAACTCGGGGCGGGCGCTGCGAGCCGGACGGTCGCCGAACGCAGGGCGGTCAGCGGCGGCGCGATCGCCGAATGCCGGACGTTCGCTGCGTGCGGGACGGTCTCCGAAAGCGGGCTTCTCGCTGCGGCCTTTGTAGCCGCCGCTGCGTTCTTCGCCGCCAAAGCTCTTGCGGCTGTCGTTGCCGCGGTCATAGGAAGGACGGCCTTCGTAGGCGGGACGGTCGCCGCTGCGTGCGGGACGGCCTTCGTACGCCGGCTTGTCGCCGAAGCGTGGCTTGCCTTCGTAGGCGGGCTTGTCGCCGAAGCGCGGTTTGCCTTCATAGGCCGGCTTGTCGCCATAGGCACGATCAGCGCCGGGCTTGCGGCCGTAGCCGGGTTTGCCGCCGCCGAAACCGCCGCGAGGGGCAAAGCTCTTGCCGCCGGGCTTGCGATCGGTGTAGGTGGGGCGCACTGTTTTCTTGGGCTCCAGGCCTTCGATGACTTCAGCCGGGATGGGCTGGCCGATGAAATGTTCGATGCGGCGCACTTTATGGCGCTCGGAGTGGACGGCCAGGGTAAAGGCCAGGCCGCTGCGGCCGGCACGGCCGGTACGGCCGATGCGGTGCACGTAGTCTTCGGCTTGCATGGGCAAGTCGTAGTTGACGGCATGGCTGATGCCCTGCACGTCGATGCCGCGCGCGGCGACGTCGGTGGCGACCAGAATGCGCAATTGGCCTTTTTGCAGCATGCCCAGAGTGCGGGTGCGCTGACGCTGGTTCATGTCGCCATGCAGGGCGGCGGCGGCAAAGCCCTGGTCGGCCAGGCGGTCGGCCAGATCGTCGGCGCCGCGCTTGGTGGACGTAAAGACAATGGCCTGGTCCATATTGGCGTCGCGCAACAGGTGGTCCAGCAAGCGCATCTTGTGGCCGTTGTCGTCGGCGTACAGCAGGCTTTGCGTAATATTGCTGTGCTTTTCCTTCTGGCCGGAAATCTCGATTTTTTGCGGGTCGCGCATCATCTTGGCGGCCAGGCGGGCGATCGTGCCATCCAGGGTTGCCGAGAACAGCAGGGTCTGGCGGTCGTTCGGGGTGCTGCCCACGATGGTTTCGATGTCTTCGATGAAGCCCATGTCCAGCATGCGGTCGGCTTCGTCCAGCACTAAGGTGTGGACGGTGGAAAGATTGACGCGCTTGGCTTGCAGGTGATCGATCAGGCGGCCGGGCGTGGCGACCAGCACGTCGACACGGCGCGAAAGCGCCTTCAATTGGGCGCCGTAGGGCATGCCACCGACAACCACGGCGATGCGCAGGTCTTTGATATGCGCGCCGTATTGCTTGGTGGCATCGGCCACTTGCATGGCCAGTTCACGTGTGGGGGTCAGGACCAGCACTTGCACGCCGCTGCCTTTGTTGGGTGGCATGTTCGAGATGCGGTTCAGGGCGGGAAGCATGAAGGCGGCGGTCTTGCCGCTGCCCGTCTGCGACGAGACCATCAGGTCGTGGCCTGCCAAGGCCTTGGGAATGGCTGCGGCCTGGACGGAAGTGGGCTCGGTGAAGCCCGCTTTCAGAACGGCGGACAACAGGGTAGGCGCGAGACCTAAAGTATCGAAAGACATGAGTATCCTTTGCCGAGGAAACGGCATACACATAGCGCTAGGCAGGGGAAGTTAGCCCGTTGCGCTGGTTGATTGGAGCATCGTGCCGACCGAATCAACCTAAAGTGCAGCGTTTGTCTTGAAAGACGCGGCGAAAGGCTCGGGGGTCAGGGAGCGATGGCGTTCGACATGGGTGCTGAAAGCTCAGTCAACTGCTATGCGACAGCTTGTGCTGTATGAAAATGTCGACGCTTGGAAAATGCAGTGCCAGAATTATATACGGATTAACGATCTAGGGTAAGCCCTAGGTTGCTAATATGCAACGAAGTGGGCAAAAGCCTTCCGGAGCACGCCATGGTACTGGGGCAGGCGGGCCTGGACAAGCGCGCTGCGGTTCTGCCAGGCGGAAAGCTGCTGGGGGGAACGGCTGGGCGCCGGTGCCCAGATGGCTTCCGGGAAGTGGCTGTCGCCCGCCCAGCGCGGAATGACATGCCAGTGAAGATGCGGCACCATATTGCCGAATTGGGCCAGATTGATCTTGTCCGGTTGCAGGACATCGCGCTGTGCCTGTTCGACCCGCCAGACCGCTTCCATGAGCGTTTGCCGGGCGGGGGCAGGCAGCTGGGTCATTTCGGCGATGTGCGCTTGCCAGATTACCCGTGTGTAGCCGGGATGCAGGGCGTCGTCGACCGCGATGACGCGAACAAGCGCGTTGCTCCAGATTTCGTCGCCGCCTGTGTTCAGGCATAAGGGGCAGTCGCCGGCGTTCCACATTATTTTTTCTTTCCCTTCTGGACCTTTTCCAGTGCTTTGACGATGCGTTCAAGTACCGCGATGCGCGCGTGGCGCTTGTCGTTGGCCGACACCAGGTGCCATGGGCAATCGCGGGTGCTGGTTTGTTCGAACATGTCGTTGGCTGCCTGGACGTAGGCATCCCACTTCTTGCGGTTGCGCCAATCTTCCGGCGTGATCTTGAACGACTTGAACGGCGATTCTTCGCGTTCGTGAAAACGCTTCAATTGCTCTTCTTTGGTGACCGCCAGCCAGAATTTTAGTACCAGCGCACCGCTGTCCAGCAGTTGCGATTCGAATTGATTGATCTCTTGATAGGCGCGTTGCCATTGAGCGGCGCTTGCGTATTTTTCCACGCGTTCGACCAGCACGCGGCCATACCAGGATCTATCGAAAATGGCGATGTTTCCAGGCAGGGGCAGATCGCGCCAGAACCGCCATAAATAGGGGTGCGCCAGTTCTTCGTCGGTTGGGGCGGAAACCGGAATGGCGCGGAACTGGCGGGCATCCAGGGCATGGGTAATGCGGCGTATGGTCCCGCCCTTGCCGGCCGCGTCCTGGCCTTCGAACACCAGCACCACGGGCGTGTCCTGGAATTTGCCATGCTGTGCCAGACGGGCCAGGCGGCTTTGCCAATGGATCAGCTGTTCGTCGTATTCGTCATCCGCCAGCTTTGCCATGTAGTCCAGCATTTGCAGCGAGGGGGGACGGGGGGCGGCGGCAATCAGGCTGGTGTCCAGGATGGGAACGGAAGGAACCCGGTTTGTTTCCCGCAAGGCCGCCAATACGGCCTGCCCGGTGCTGATGGCGCGCATGTCCGGATCGGCGGCGGGTATTACCCGCCAGGGAGCATGTTCGTCGTGGGTCAGCGATATCGCCAGCGCAGCGGCGTTGCGCAGGCGCTCGAACTTCTTTCCGGCCTTGATGTCTTCGGGGCGCACCTGCCATGCCGTGTCGGGATCCGACAGCAGCTCGGCGGTTCGCTTCTTTTGCGCCTGCTGCGACAGGTGATACCACAGCTTGACGATTTGCACGCCGTTGCTGGCCAGCGTGCTTTCGAACTCGCGCGTTGCGCGCGCCAGCGATTGGATTTTTTCCTGATCGGGATTCTTCCGGGCCGCCTCGGCCAGCAGGGGGCCATACCAGGAACCGAACACGATGCCGGTCTTGCCTTTGGCGGGCAGATTGCGCCAGTAGCGCCATAGGAAAGGCTGGGATTGCTCTTGCTGCGTGGGTTCGCCGAAGGCCAGGGTGTGGATATGGCGCGCATCCATCCATTCGTTCAGCAGGCTGATCGAGGCGCCCTTGCCCACGCCGTCGATCCCGGCGATAACGATCAGCAAAGACCGCCGCGCCTGCGACAGGCGGGCATACTGCGCCTTGAGCAAGGCGGTGCGCAGGCGGGCTTCGGCGGCCTGGGCTTTTTCGCCGGCAAAGACCGGGTCTGATTCGGCTACCGAAAACAGGGTGTCCATGCGCGGCCTGTGTCAGGACGTCAGGCGTTGAAGAACAGGTCGTGCAGCGCGGCGCCCGGTTCGGGCGCGCGCATGAACGCTTCGCCCACCAGGAAGGCCTGGACCTGGTGATCGCGCATTTGCTTGACGTCCTGCGGCGCGAGGATGCCGCTTTCGGTGACGACGCGCTTGCCCTCGGGAATGGCGGGCAGCAGGTCCAGCGTGGTCTGCAGCGAAGTTTCAAAACTGCGCAGATTGCGGTTGTTGATGCCGATCAGCGAGGTATTTAGTTCAAGGGCTATGTCCAGCTCGGCGCGATCGTGGACTTCGACCAGGACATCCATGCCCAATTCGGTGGCGATGCCTTCGAATTCGCGTAGTTGCTGCGGCGACAGGGCGGCAACGATCAACAGGATGCAGTCGGCGCCCAGCGCCCGGGCATGAACGATCTGGTAGGGGTCGATCATGAAGTCTTTGCGCAGCACGGGAAGGCTGCATGCCGCCCGGGCCTGGCGCAGATAGTCGTACGAACCCTGGAAGAACTTCACATCGGTCAGCACCGACAGGCAGGCCGCGCCGTGCGCCGCATACGAGGAGGCGATCTCGACGGGATTGAAGTTCTCGCGGATCACGCCCTTCGAAGGAGAGGCCTTCTTGATTTCGGCAATGACGGCGGGTTTCCCCTGGGCGATTTTTTCTTCCAGGGCGCGGGCGAAGCCGCGCAGGTCCTTGCGGCTTTTGGCTTCGCGCAGCATGTCCGATTCGCTGCGCATTTGCCGGGCCGTGGCGACTTCCGCTTTTTTTGTTTCAAGGATTTTGGCAAGAATATCGTTCATGCTTTCAGCGTCCGTGTATAGGTGCAGAATTCATCCAGCTTGGCCCGGGCGGCACCGCTGGCCAGCGCCTCGAAAGCCATTTTCAGGCCTTCTTCGATGGAGTTGGCCTTGTTGCCCGCATAGATGGCCAAGCCGGCGTTAAGTCCTACGATATCACGAGCGGGTCCGCTGGCGTTATCGAGCGCGCTAAGAACCATTTGAGCCGATTCGTCGCGGTTGCCGACCTTGATGGAGCGGTTCGAGACCATGGTCATGCCATAGTCTTCGGGATGGATTTCGTACTCGCATATCTTGCCGTCCTTCAGTTCCCCGACCAGGGTGGCGGCGCCCAGCGAGGCTTCGTCCATGCCGTCCTTGCCGTGGACGATCAGCACGTGGTTCGACCCCAGCAATTGCAGGACCCGCACCTGTATGCCCACCAGATCGGCATGAAACACCCCCATCAGCTGATTGGCGGCATTGGCGGGATTGGTCAGCGGGCCCAGTATATTGAATATGGTGCGCACGCCCAGCTCTTTGCGCACGGCCGCGACATTCTTCATGGCGCCATGATGGGCGGGCGCGAACATGAAGCCTATGCCGGTGCGCTCGATGCTTTCGGAGACCTGTTCGGGGCTGAGCGCAATGTTGGCGCCCAGCGCCTCGAGCACGTCGGCGCTGCCGGATGACGACGATGCGCTGCGTCCGCCATGCTTGGCGATCTTCACACCCTGCGAGGCGGCAACGAACATGGAGGCGGTGGAAATATTGAAGGTGTTCGAGCCATCGCCGCCGGTGCCGCACATGTCCAGAAGCTCTTGCGGGTTGGATGTCTTTACCGGCAGGGCGAATTCGCGCATCACGCGGGCCGCGGCGGTGATTTCGCCGACGGTTTCCTTCTTGACCCGCAGGCCCATGAGCAGCGCGCTGGCGATCTGGGGCGTCATCTCGCCGCGCATCAGCATGCGCATCAGGTGCAGCATTTCGTCGTGGAATATTTCGCGGTGTTCAATGCAGCGCGACAGCGCTTCGGTAGGTGTGATCGTCATGTTTTTATTCCATTAGAGGCATGAGGCCGTCAGAGTTCCAGAAAGTTCTTCAACAAGGCGTGGCCATGTTCGCTGAGCACGGATTCGGGATGAAACTGCACGCCATACAAAGGCATGGATTTGTGGCGCACCCCCATGATTTCCCCATCGTCGGTCTGGGCGGTAATGTCCAGGCAGTCTGGCAGGGTGTCGCGCTTGATGGCCAGGGAGTGGTAGCGCGTCACGGCGTACGGCGAAGGCAGGCCCTTGAATACATCGGTGCCCGTGTGGGTGATGTCCGATACCTTGCCGTGCATGATCTGCCGCGCCCGCACGATGTCGCCGCCGAAGGCGGCGCCTATGGCCTGGTGGCCAAGACACACGCCCAGTATGGGCCGCTTGCCGGCAAAGTGCCGTATCAGCTCGATGGATATGCCGGCTTCTGCCGGCGAGCAGGGGCCCGGCGATACGCAAATGCGTTCGGGCTTCATGGCCGCGATGTCGGCCACGGTGGTCTGGTCGTTGCGCAGTACGCGAACGTCTTCGCCCAGTTCGCCAAAATACTGGACCAGGTTATAGGTAAACGAATCGTAATTATCAAGCATCAATAACATGTGCTTCTCCTAGGGGTCGATGCTTTGGGTGTTAAATGGGTTCGTCCAGGCCGTACTGCACCTGTTCGGCGGCGCGCAGCACGGCGCGCGCCTTGGCTTCGGTTTCCTGCCATTCCTTTTCGGGATCGGAGTCGGCCACGATGCCGGCGGCCGCCTGGACATACAGCATGCCGTCCTTGACGATGCCGGTGCGTATGGCGATGGCCACGTCCATTTCGCCGCCATAGCTCAAGTAGCCGGCGGCGCCGCCGTAGATGCCGCGACGCACGGGTTCGAGCTCGTCGATGATCTCCATCGCGCGCACTTTGGGCGCGCCGGTCAGGGTGCCCGCCGGGAAGGCGGCGCGCAGCACATCCATATTGCTCATGTTCTCGTGCAGTTCGCCAGTCACATTGGAGACTAGGTGCATGACATGCGAATAGCGCTCTATGGTCATGGTGTCTGTCACTTTTACCGAGCCGGTCTTGGCAACGCGGCCCACGTCGTTGCGGGCCAGGTCGATAAGCATGACGTGTTCGGCGCGCTCCTTGGGATCGGCGATCAGCTCTTCGGCCAGGCGGGCATCTTCTTCCGGAGTGGCGCCGCGTTTGCGGGTGCCGGCCAGCGGACGTATCGTGACCAGAGTCTTGTGGCGATCGGCCTCGCTGGCTACTTCCTGGCGGACCAGTATTTCGGGCGAAGAGCCCACGACCTGGAAGTTGTCGAAATTCCAGTAGTACATGTAGGGGGAGGGGTTCAGCGAACGCAAGGAGCGATACAGCGACAGCGGCGAGTCGCGGAAAGGCTTGGCAATGACCTGCCCTATCTGCACTTGCATCAGGTCGCCCGCGGCAATGTATTCCTTGGCTTTCAGGACCGCGTCGATATAGTCCTTTTTGTCGAAATCGCGCCGGCTTTCCGTTTGCATGCTGGCATAGGCATAGGGGATGACCACGGGGGTGCGCAGCTTCTCGCGCAGATCCTTGAGCCTGCGCCGGGCCAGTGCAAACGCTTCAGCCTGGCTCGGGTCTGCATAGACGACCAGGTAGGTGCGCCCCGCCAGATTGTCCACGATGACCAGCTCATCGACCTGCAAGAGCATGATGTCGGGCGTGCCGCCGTCCTGGCCGGCGGGAAAGGGCTTTACGGCCGGGCCGAGGCGGGGTTCGATATGGCGCACGGTATCGTAGCCGAAGTAGCCGGCCAGGCCGCCCGCGAAGCGGGGCATGCCGGGCCGTATGGCCACTTTGAAGCGCTGTTGATAGGCCTCGATGAAGCTCAGGGGGTCGCCTTCGTGGCGCTCCACCACCTTGCCCAGGTGCACCACCTCGGTCGTGGCGCCGCTGGAGCGGATGACGGTCTTGGCGGGCAGACCGATGAAGGAGTACCGGCCGAAACGCTCCCCGCCCACGACCGACTCGAGCAGGCAGCTATTGCGTCCGCCTTCGGGACCGCTATGCGCAAGCTTCAGGTAAATGGCCAGGGGCGTGTCCAGGTCGGCATAGGTTTCCGCAATCAGGGGAATGCGGTTGTAGCCTTGTGCCGCCAGGGCGTTGAATTCGATCTCTGTCATAGTGGTCTCTGTGTGATGTTTGCATACAGGCCGGGACAGAATCAAAAAAAACCCGGCCATTTTGTGGTTCCGGGTTGCGCTTTTCTGGTAATGCTGACGGCACGGAAAGACAAGGTCTTTGGCGCCGGGAGTGGATTACCGCTACCCAGAACACAAACGCCACCAGCGCCAGTAGGCGCGGGGCGTGGTGTGGTAATAAAGGGCAGCGGTCATGGAGATTCTTATTCGTTTCAGTTCCGGGCGGCCCATTCGGCCGCGTCGGCTATGGACGTAACTATATCATCGACTTCAAGACTTCGCACGTCCATTCCTTCGTTATAGCCGTAGGGTACGGCCAGCACCGGTATTTGCGCGGCGCGCGCGGCCAGCGCATCGTTGACGGAATCCCCTATGGCCAGGGCGTCTTGCGGGCGGACGCCCAGCAGCTCGCAGGCGTGCAGCAGCGGCATGGGATGGGGTTTTTTTCGTTCGCAGGTATCGCCGCACACCACATGGTCGATATAGCGGTCTATGCCGAAACGGGCAATCAGCGGGTGGGTGAACTCGGTCGGCTTGTTGGTGACGATGGCCATTTTCATGCCTGCGCGGCTGAAGGCCTGTAGTCCTTCGAGGGTGCCCGGATACAAGGTTGATTTCAGGCCGTTGTGGCTGTGGTAGTGGCGCTCGAAAATCTTCAGGCCCTGCCGGAGCTCTTCTTCCGAGGGCTGCTTGCCCGTGTCGTTGTTGGACAGCGCGCGCATGACCAGGTTTTCGGTGCCTTTGCCCACATAGGTGGCAATCGTTTCTTGCGCGAGCGCCGGCAGGCCCAGTTCAAGCCGCATGGCGTTTGCGGCATTGGACAGATCGGGAACGGTATCGAGCAAAGTGCCATCGAGGTCCAGCAGAACGGCGGAAAAAGGCATGTGGATTCCTGAAATAAGAAGCTTGCCATATTGTAGATGGCTGGCCGCGGCCATGGGCTTCATGCAAGGCGGGCGGTGGCGGGTTGCCGACACTTGCCTGTAATATGCGGATGCTAGATTGCCCTGGCCGGCTCGTATTGTTGTTGTGTCGGAGCTTTTATGGGTTGATTCGACGCAAATGGACGCGGTATCGAGGCGGAGTGGAGTGCCCGGCAGGGGCAATGGGTCGACGCATGGCGAGAATATGAAAATGCTGGCGAGTTTTCGCAAGGTTTTGCGAGACGAGGCTTTGACGCCCTTGTATCAGCCTATCGTCGACTTGCAATCCGGGGAAATCCTGGGGTACGAAGGTTTGATACGCGGCCCCTCGGATTCCCCCTTGCATGTGCCCACCACCTTGTTCAACGTGGCGCGCCTGTGCGGCGAAACGGTGGAGCTCGAGCGATTGTGCCGCAAAGTCCACATCGAAAATTTCGTGCAGATGGGCTTGTCCGGCAAGCTTTTTCTGAACATGAGCCCCGACGTCCTGCTGATGCCGGCGATCGAGTCGGGCGCGTCATTGCTTACGCCGGCCCTTGCCGGAATCACTCCCGAAAATATCGTGATCGAGCTGACCGAGTCCGACTCCACGTCCAATTATCCCCGGCTAAGGGAAGCCGCTTCGGACTATCGGGGCTTTGGCTTGCAGATTGCCATCGACGACCTGGGCGAGGGGTTCTCCAGCCTGCGCCTGTGGTCGGAACTGCGTCCCGAATACGTCAAGATAGACAAGTATTTTGTGCAGGGCATCGACAAGGACGCGGTCAAGCGCCAATTTGTGCGATCCATTTCCGAGATTGCCCTGCAGTCGAAGTCCAGCGTCATTGCCGAAGGCATCGAAACCGAAGCGGAGCTGCAGGCGGTACGCAGCCTGGGCATCCAATACGGCCAGGGCTATCTGCTTGCCAGGCCGGCCATGCCCCCGGTTTCGGTGCTGCCGGCCGAAACACTGCGGCTGTTCGGCAAGGGCGCCCATCCGAAGCGACCCCCTATGAATGAAGCCTATAGAAGCGTGGCGACCGCTCGCAAGATCCTGCGCGCTGTGCCCGCGGTCGCGGATTCCACCGCCACCAACGATGTCTACGATATTTTCCAGAAGCAGGCCGATCTGAATGTGCTGGCGGTGCTGCGCGATGGCGTTCCCATAGGCCTCATACAGCGCCTGCGCATGCTTGACCGCTTGGCCCGGCCTTATCACCGCGAGTTGTACGGAAACAAGCCCTGCGCCCAATTTATCGAAAACGTGCCGCTTATCGTCGATCACAAGACCAGCTTGCAGGACTTGGGCAACCTGATCACCGAGGCCGATCCGCATCATCTGTCGGACGGCTTCATCATTACCCAGGACGGCCAGTTTATCGGGGTGGGCACGGGTTTCGACCTGATACGCGAGATTACCCAGATGCAGATCCATGCGGCGCGCTACGCCAATCCGCTGACGCAATTGCCCGGCAATGTGCCCATCAACGAGCATATCGAAACCCTGCTGCTCAATGAAGAGCCCTTTGCCGTCTGTTACGGCGACCTGGATCACTTCAAGCCCTTCAACGATTTATACAGCTACCGGAAGGGCGACGAGGTCATACAGATCACCGCCAAATTGTTGCGCGAGCATGCCGATCCCACCCTGGACTTCATAGGCCATATCGGCGGCGACGATTTCATCGTGGTGTTCAAAAGCACGGATTGGCGCGAGCGTTGCGGGAAGCTGCTGGATCAGTTCGCCTCTGCCACCTCGCACTTGTACAAGCCCGAACATCTGTCCGCCGGCGGATACGTGACGGAGAACCGCCAGGGCGCTGAAGTCTTCCACCCGCTGATCAGTTTTTCGATGGGTGTGGTGCAGGTGGACACGGCCTTGCCCTACTCCAGCTATCAGATTGCCGAGTTCGCCGCCCAGGCCAAGTCGGAAGCCAAGAAGATCACCGGCAATTCCTTGTTCATCGAGCAGCGCTCATTGCTGCGGGCCGCCTACGGCATTGGCGCGCAAGCCATGCCGGACGCCGATTCCGTTTGAGTCCAAGGCCATGTCCGCCCCGCAGGCGGACCGGGTGGGCCGCCCATGGACAGGGCGGTGCCGGGGCCGATCAGGCTGACAGGGATTCACCCTTGAGGATTTCGCCGCGCAAGGCGTCGATGACGGTCTTGTAGTCGGGCTGGCTGAATATGGCCGAGCCGGCAACGAAGGTGTCGGCGCCGGCCGCGCGTATGGCGGCGATATTGTCGACCTTCACGCCGCCATCGACTTCAAGCGCGATGGGCTGGCCGCCCGCGTTCATCCATGCATCGATCTTGCGCCGCGCCTGGGTCAGTTTGGCCAGTGTGCCGGGAATGAAGCGCTGGCCGCCGAAACCGGGATTGACGGACATGAGCAGGACGACATCCAGTTTATCCATGACGTAGTCCATCCAATCCAGTGAGGTGGCCGGGTTGAAGACCAGTCCCGCCCGGCAGCCATGCTCCTTGATCAGGGAAAGGCTGCGGTCCACGTGGCGCGAGGCTTCCGGGTGAAAAGTAATAATATTGGCACCTGCCTGGGCGAATTGCGGGATAATGGCGTCGACCGGCTCGACCATAAGGTGTACGTCTATCGGAGCATCGGTATGCGGCCGCAAGGCTTCGCAAACCATGGGCCCGATGGTCAGGTTGGGCACGTAATGGTTGTCCATGACATCGAAATGAATCCAGTCGGCGCCGGCGGCGACAACGTTTTTTACTTCTTCCCCCAAACGGGCAAAGTCAGCCGCCAGCAGGCTGGGGGCGATACGGGTGGGCTGGGTAGTTGTCATGGTCGTGAATTTCAAGGTGCGAAGTGGGCAAGAACCAAAGCTGCGAATATGTCATTATTGCAGGTAAGCGCTGACTTTCCTTTTAAATACGGCGGAATCATTTAATTTGGAACTGGACATGAAACCCTATGACCTCGCGGTGACCGTCACGCCCCAATACCTGCCGGAACAATCCGAGCCCAACGAGCAGCAGTTCGTGTTTGCCTACACCGTGCGCATTACCAATAACGGGCAGCACGCCGCCCAGGTGATCAGCCGCCATTGGATCATTACCGATGGCAAGCAGCATACCCAGGAAGTCCGGGGGCTGGGGGTGGTGGGGCAGCAGCCTTTGCTGGGGCCGGGCGAATCATTCGAATACACCAGCGGCTGTCCTTTGCCCACGCCGGTGGGCACCATGCGCGGCACGTATCATTGCGTCGGCGAAAACGGCGTTCCCTTCGAAGTCCCCATCCAGGAGTTCGTCCTGGCCATGCCCCGCACTTTGCATTGAATCACGCTACCCTGACTTTATGAAACGAATCCTGCTTTCCTCATGCCTGCTGGCCGTGCTGGCAGCATGCAGCACTGTGCCCCTGGCCCCCGCTCCCGGTACGGGCGCCGAAGCCCCATCGGGACAAGCCGTCAATATCGCCGAGCAGCCGCTGCGCGTGCCGGCGCTGGAGTCCATGCGGGACACTCCCGCCCGGCCGCTGGCGGGAAAATTCCGGCAGGTGTCCTGGGCATCCTTGCCGGGGTGGGCCGACGACGACCTGGCGCATGTCTGGAAAGCCTTCGTCAATAACTGCAAGGGCCTGATGCGGCCGGTGTCCGGCTCGCTGGCCATGCAGGCGCGCGCCACGCCGCGCGCCTGGCAGCCTGTTTGCGCGGCGGCGGTTCAATCGGGACTTGCCGCCGGCAATCCCGGCGCTCCCGCCTTGCGGCAGTTCCTTCAAACTCATTTGCAGCCCTGGCAGTTGCTGGATGCGTCCGGCAAGACGGCCCGCAACACGGTTACCGGCTACTACGAACCCCTGGTGCATGCCTCCCGTACGCGCCAAGGCGAATACCAATGGCCCTTGTATGCGGCGCCCACCGACTTGCTTACCATCGACCTGGGCACGGTCTATCCCGAACTGGCCGGCAAGCGTGTACGCGGCAAACTGGTGGGGAAGCGGGTCGTGCCTTACGATACCCGCGCCGAAATCGCCGCATCCGAATCGCGGCAGCCGCCCGTCATCGTCTGGGCCAGTGACCCGGTCGAGGCCTTCTTCCTGCAGATACAGGGCTCGGGACGGGCACAGCTTCAAGACGGCTCCGTAGTCCGCCTGGCCTACGCCGACCATAACGGAAGGCCTTATGTGTCCATAGGCCAGTGGCTGGCCAAGAAAGGCGAACTGCCCCTGGCCAAGGCATCCATGCAGAATATCAAGGCCTGGGCCCGGAACAATCCTTCGCGCGTCCAGGAAATGCTCAACGCCAATCCCGCCATGGTGTTCTTTAACGAAGAAGCGGTTGTCGACCCCGAGCTTGGCCCGAAAGGCGCCTATGGCATTCCGCTGATCGGCCAGCGCTCGGTTGCGGTCGACACCACTTTTGTGCCGCTGGGCACACCCGTGTTCCTGTCCACGACGTATCCGGCGTCCAGCCAGCCTTTGCGGCGGCTGGTGTTTGCGCAAGATACCGGCGCGGCCATCAAGGGCGCGGGGCGCACCGACTTTTACTGGGGCTTCGGCGACGAGGCCGGCGCCATGGCGGGCCGCATGAAGCAGCAGGGCGATACATGGCTGCTGTGGCCTAAACAGGCGGGAGCTCCCTCGGCGCGATGAACAAGGAATCCGTTCTGGTATGCGGCACCGGCATTGCCGGGCTCTCCGCCGCGCTGGGCTTGGCCAAGGCGGGCATCGATGTGTCCCTGCTGGGTCCGCGCACGGCGGCGCCGGCTCCGGCCGCCGACGTCTACTGCCCGCGGGTGTATGCCTTGTCGGCGTCCAGCCAGGCTTTCCTGTCTGGACTGGGCGTGTGGGGCATGATGGATCCCAGCCGGATCACGGCTGTGGAAGCCATGGAGGTCTATGGCGACGCCAGCGGCGCATTGCACTTGAATGCCTGGCAGACGGCGCAGGCCGCCTTGGCCTGGATCGTCGAGTCCAGCGAGATGGAACGTGTATTGCAGCAGGCGGTACAGGTATTCGGCGTGCCATGGCATGCCGAGAAATTCCAGCGGCTGGACTCCGGCACGGTGCTGACCGACAGCGGCCGCAAGCTCCAGCCCGGCTTGCTGGTGGGAGCCGACGGCGCGCGCTCCCCGGTACGCGAGGCGGCGGGCATCAGCCATCATGCGCGTGCTTATGGCGACATGGGCCTGGTGGTTCACCTGAATGCCGAATTGCCGCATCAGAATGTGGCCCTGCAATGGTTCACCGGCGATAGCATCCTGGCCTTGCTGCCTCTGCCCACAACGTCTGACGGGCATCAGGTTTCCATGGTGTGGTCCATGCCTGATGCCATGGCCAAAGAGCTCATGGCGCTGCCCGAAACCGAACGCAATGCCAGGCTTGAGTCCAGGCTGTCCATGGCCAGCGGCGGGCGGCTGGGTCGCTTGACCGTGCGCAGTCCGTTGTTCGGCTTTCCGCTGCATCTGGAGAAAAGCGGCATGTTGGCGCCCGGCGTGGCTTTGGTCGGCGACGCCGCGCACAGGGTGCATCCCTTGGCCGGACAGGGTCTGAACCTGGGCCTGGCCGATGTCGAGGACCTGTTGCGTATACTGGCCGCCAGGGAAGATTACCGTGCCGTTGGCGATCTACGCGTATTGCACCGCTACCGGCGCGCGCGCGCCGAGGCCGTAATGGCCATGAGCGCGGCGACGGATGGCTTGCATCGCCTTTTTGCCGCCCAGGCGGCGCCGGTGGCATGGGCCCGTAATTTCGGCATGAGTTGTATCGACCGCCTGCCCTTCATCAAGCAGTTGCTGATCGGCGCGGCGGGCAGATAGTCCGGCTGGATTCGAATCCGCTGCTTGCGTATGGCATGCTCACAGAGTTATTGAAAAATCGATCAGGAGTTTTTATGTATTTGCGTTCCATGGGCTTGTTGGCCATTGCCGCCACAACCTGTTTGTCCTTGATGGGTAGTCCGGCAATGGCTCAGTCCCGTGTCCTGTCCACGCAAGGCAACGAGCGGGCCGCCCCCGCCAATGTGCTGTCCACCGAAGGCAACGAAGGCGCGGCGCCGGCGCGGGTGATATCCACGAAAGACCTTGCCACGCCCGAAGCGGTGCGCAAATCGTTCGAAGAGCGCTTTCCGGGAATCGATATCGTGGTGGTCAAGCACACGCGCTTCCCCGGGCTGTACGAGGTGCAGGTCGGCATGGATTTGCTGTATACGGACGCCAATGTCGATTACCTGATGCAGGGCTCCCTGATCGACGCCAAGTCGCGCACCGACCTTACCGCCGAACGCCTGGAGGAACTTTCCAAGGTGTCGTTCTCGTCCTTGCCGCTGGAACTGGCCGTCAAGCAGGTCAAGGGCGACGGATTGCGGCAGATCGCCGTGTTCGAAGATCCCAACTGCGGATACTGCAAGCGCTTGCACCAGACGCTGAAGGATGTCGACAACATCACTGTATATACCTTCCTGTTCCCCATCCTGTCGCCGGACTCCACGGTGAAGGCCCGCAACATCTGGTGCGCCAAGGACCAGGCGGCCGCCTGGCGCAATTGGATGCTGGACGGCAAGGTGCCGGCCGAGGCCAATTGCGAGACTCCGGTCGAGACCGTGCTGGCGCTGGGCAGAAAGCTGATGGTGCAGGGCACGCCTGCCATTATCTTTGCCGACGGCAGCAGGGTGAACGGCGCCTTGCCGCTGGACGCCCTGAAGCAGAAGCTCGATAGCGTCAAAACGGCAAAATGATTCGGCAAGAAGCCCTCATCATTCAATAGTGATGATGGCTTTCCCTCCCGCTGTCCCCGCTTCCACGGCCAGATGCGCGTCGATAATCTGGTCCAGGGTAAACCGCCGGCCGATATTGTGCTTGAGCTTGTGTTCTTTTAATGCGCGTGTAATGGCGTCGACAGCCTTTGCATGGTCCTGCTGCGTCGTCGAATAGACCAGTACGCAACGTATGGTGGCGTTCAGGGCGAGCAGCTCATGGAAGGGTAGCGCTGGTGCCGGATCCCGATCAGAGGCGTATGCGGCGATGACACCATTGCGCTTGAGCACCCTTGCGCTTGTCGCCAGGTTTGCTCCAAGCGCGACTTCGATGATGCGGTCTACGCCTCGTCCGTCTTGCTCACCCGTGAATTCCGCGATGCGAGAGCAGATATCGTCGGTCTCACGAAAAACAATCAGATCCGCCCCCGCCATTTCGGCGATACGGGCTTGTTCCTGGGTTCGTACCGTGCTTATCACCTTGGCCCCTTCGAGCTTGGCGAACTGAATGGCGTAGAAACCCACCGCGCCCGCGCCGCCGGTTACAAGAATGACCTTGCCGCGTACCGGTCCGTCGGCGCTTACGCAATAGTGCGCCGTGATTGCTGGAACGCCCAGGCATGCTCCTTCCTCATAACTTGTGGTGTCGGGAAGAGGCACTGCGTTCGCGGACGGGACCGACGTATATTGCGCCGCGCAGCCGAAAGGGCGTCCAAGCTGGGCTTCGTACAGCCATACGCGCTCTCCAACTCGTCCGGGGTCTACCGCTTTGCCGACCGCCTCGATGATGCCCGCTCCATCCTGATGCGGAATGACCGTCTTGAACGCAGCGTTCCGCGACCGCTTTCCCGCTCTGGCTTTGGTGTCGGAAGGGTTGACTCCGGTCGCGTGCAGGCGCACCAGCACCTCGCCATCGCCGGGAACGGGCTTGGGCATGTCCCGCACTATCAGGACATCTTGCGCATTTCCACGTTCATCGTAACAAGCTGCTTTCATTTTCCGCTCCTGGGTTATTGGACTGGCGACAAGCCGGCTTCGTGTGTTTTACAGGCAAGCTTGGATTCGAGAAATAAATACCATGATACCAAGGGTTATCCCGTATTACTCAGTTGGGTAAGCCCTCTTAAAATTACGTTAAATGGAAGTTAATTCCATTTAACGGAAAAAATAATATCACAGCCCGCAGTTTGCGCGCGATATCCCTAATGAATCAACCAAAAAAACGAGGAGCATTATGAACACGGTATTTAAGAAGCAACCGCCTTATTGTGCGGGCACGGGCCTTATTCCGGCCTCCATATCCCGATATAGGTTGGCCGCCGCTGCCATGGCCTTGGCGTTTTCCTTGTTTCCGCTTGGCCAGGCCGCAGCCGATACCTACCCAAGCAAGGCTGTAACCTTGGTCGCGCCGTTTGCCGCGGGCGGTTCCACCGACATGCTGGCGCGCGTGATCGCCAAGTCGCTTGCAAAAGAACTGAATCAATCTGTCGTGGTCGAGAACCGTGGCGGGGCGGGGGGGACGATAGGAGCGGCAACGGTTGCCAAGGCGAAAGCCGATGGCTACACCCTGCTGTTGACCAACGTAACGCTCACTTCCGCGGACGCCCTGTACAAAGGCTTGCCCTACGATTTCCAGCGCGATTTCGATCATGTCTCGATGCTGGCGCAGGTGCCTTGTGTCCTGCTCATCAACAAAGACTTGCCGGTAAAGGACGTCAAGGAATTTCTGGCCTACCTGAAGGCCAATCCAGGCAAGCTGAACTATGGTTCATCAGGCGTGGGAGCGGCATTGCACCTGGCCACCCAGTCCTTTCTATCCGCCGCAAATGCGGAAGCCCTGCACATACCCTACAAAGGCACGGGTCCCATGATGGTCGATCTCATGGCGGGAAATGTCCAGTTCGCCATTGATACCTCGGGCTCGGCGTCGGCACAGATCAGGGCCGATAAGGTGCGTGGTATTGCGGTGACGACGAAAGAAAGAGACCCGTCCTATCCGGACCTGCCCAGCCTGGCGGAAGTGGGCATACCTTTCGACATGTCCATCTGGTACGGGATAGCCACGCCCGCGGGTTTGCCCAAGGAAGTGGAGCAGACCCTCTATAAAGCCTTGGTAAACACAGTCAATAGCGAAGAGGTCCGCCAGGCATACAAGTCCATGGGCGCGCAAGCGGATACCACGGGGGGCGAAGCTTTTGCCAAGAAAGTGGGCGATGACAAGATCCGCTGGACGAAGATTATCCAGGACGCGGGCATTGAACCAAGTTGATCGGCCAAGGGCACGGCCGCAGGGCCGCGCCCTCCCGGCATAGGCTATTTTTGAATGGGCAGGGTAATAACGATGCACAAGGTTTTGCAGGACAAGGTTGCCATTGTGGTGGGTGCGGGGCAGGCTCCGGGAGCCACGGTGGGCAATGGCCGCGCCACCGCAATCGTCTTTGCGCGTGAGGGAGCGAAAGTGGTGGTGGTGGACCGGGACCGGGAATCGGCCCTGGAAACAGTCCGCATGATCGAAGCCGAGGGCGGAGCGGCCATTCCGTGTGCCGCCGACGTTGCCAGCGAGCAGACATTGGTCGAAATGGTCGAAACCGCGCGCAAGGCATATGGACGCATCGACATTCTTCATAACAATGTCGGCATTGCCGGTGCGGGAGGCGATGCGCCCATTGAGCAGATAAGCGAAGAGGCATTCGACCGGCTGTACGCGGTCAACCTGCGCGGCATGGCCATGACCTGCAAGCATGTGCTTGCGGTCATGCGCGAACAGGAATCCGGGTCGATCATCAATGTGGCCTCGTCAGCCGTCTCGGCCATATATCCAAATGTGGCCTATAAGGCCACCAAAATGGGCGTCCTGGGCCTGACGCAGCATATCGCCGTGGAATACGCGGCACGGGGAATCCGAGCCAACGCGATACTGCCAGGCTTGATCGATACGCCAATGGCCATAGAAACGCGGGTCGCGCTGACGGGGCGGCCGCGGGACCAGATCGTTGCCCAGCGCAATGCGCAAGTGCCGCTACGCGGCCGCATGGGGACGTCGTGGGATGTGGCGAACGCAGCATTATTCCTGGCATCCGACCTGTCGGCATTCATCACCGGAGTAAATCTGCCTGTGGACGGCGGCGCATTGGCGCGGGTCGGGCCCTGATTATCGAACCATACATCGATTGAACAAGTGGAGTATCAACTATGAACGTGGCAGATATTGCCTTGGTGACATCGGGAGCGGGCTTTGCCGGCGATGCGCTTCCGATCGAGGACCTGAAGAACAGTGATGGGCCCTCCTTTGTGTTGCAGGATGGTGTTGTCTATTTACGCGGCAGCCGAAGCAGTTCATCGGGAAGCATGGCATTCCCCGAAAGGCAAGTTTGCCTGGAGACCGGTGCGCGCGATATGGCGCCGTTCCTGTTTGGGCCGGATGGCGTCCTCTATTCATATACCACCATACATGTTTCATCGTCCCGTGAAGTGCCTTACATGCTGGGATATGTGGACTTTCCCAATGGAATCCGGGTCTTGGCTCATGTGCGGGAAACGGACGCCAATGTCTTGGCCGCTTGCGACCAAGCAGTGCAGCTAAGAGCCGAAGGGGACACCTGGTATGTCGTTCCTGTCGCTAAGAAACCTGGATCCGGAGAGCAACAATGAGTCAAGCATATATTATGGGCGCCGCAATGATACCCATGGGAAAACACCGCGACTCCAGCTACTCCGGTTTGGCTGTTCCGGCGGTGCTGAATGCGCTGTCTTCCGCCGGGATCGATTCCAAAGCAGTCGATGCCGTGGTGTGCGGACACGCTTTTGGCGGCATGTTGACCGGACAGCGTATTGTCAAGGAGCTTGGGATAGGTTCCATTCCCGTCACCAATGTGGACAACGCATGCTCGGGGGGCGCGACGGCGCTGCATATGGCCTGGAAGGATATTCTGGCCGGCAGGCACGATATCGTACTGGTCATCGGGGTGGACAAGCTCACGCAGTTTGGGGGCGGTACCTTGCCCTTGGTGGTCGAAGACCCGGAGGTGCGGCAGGGCATAGTCATGCCGGCGGTATACGCCATGCGCGCCCGCCGTTATCTGCATGAGCGGGATGCGACGGTGGATGATCTGGCCCGCGTAAGCGTCAAGGCCCGTCATCATGGCGCGCGCAACCCGTATGCGCAATTCCGAAGCGAAGTCACCATAGAGCAAGTCCTGCAGTCGCGCGCCATCTGCGATCCGCTCACGCTGCTCCAGTGTTGTCCGACGGGCGATGGCGCCGCTTGCGTGGTGCTGGTTTCCGAGAAGGCGCGGCGAAAAATGGCAGGTCCGGCCGTGCGCATAGCGGCATCCGTGCTGCATTCAGGACAGGTCACGGCGGGTTTCCGCAATATGCTGGATCCCGAAATCAGTTCCGACTCGGCATCCGATGCCTATGAGGCAGCCGGCTTCGGCCCCAAGGATCTTGATGTGGTCGAATTGCATGATGCGTTCTCTATAGCCGAATTGGTGTACTACGAGGCCTTGGGCTTGTGTCCCGCGGGCGAGTCGGCCGACTATCTGCGTGCGGGTAAGACGACGTATGGAGGCGATGTAGTTGTGAATCCCAGCGGCGGCCTTCTATCCAAGGGGCATCCGGTCGGCGCCAGCGGTGTGGCACAGGCTGTCGAGATGTACTGGCAATTGACCGGACAGGCGGGAGCGCGGCAAGTGGAAGGGGCGCGGCGCGGCCTCAGCCACGTCACGGGCGGGGGTATTGCCGGGCTCGATCATGGGGCTTGCACCGTTCATTTGTACGAAGCAGCGTAAGGGATTCCATCGACATGACCGTTACAGGCAGCAAGCCCTTGGCAGGCTATAGGGTGTTGGATTTAACCACTTTTTTGTCCGGACCGTTCTGCACCCAGATACTGGCCGACCTTGGCGCGGAGGTCGTCAAGCTGGAGGCGCCGGAAGGAGACTCCAGCCGCCATATTCCTCCTCATTTCGTAGGCCGGGACAGCGCCTACTTCCTGGGTATAAATCGAGACAAAAAAAGCATAGCCGTCAACATGAAGGTGCCGGAAGGCTTGGCGCTGGTGCGGAAGCTGATTGCGGAATCCGATGTTGTGGTCGAGAACTTTCGACCCGGCGTGGCTGGCCGGATAGGGCTGGATATTGAATCAATCCGCAAGGAACTGCCCCGCCTTATCTGGGCTTCCATCAGCGGATTCGGCCAGGATGGCCCCTTCCGGGACCGCCCGGCGTACGACATGATTGTTCAGGCATTGTCCGGCGTAATGAGCTTGACGGGGGAGCCGGGACGCCCCGCCGTCCGCCTTGGCATCCCCGCCGGAGACATGGTGGCGGGCATGTACGCCGCCATAGCCGTCAATGCGGCTTTGGCCGATCGTGAGCGTGGCGGTGAAGGCCGTCATATCGATGTGGCGATGCTGGATTGCCAATTGGCGATGCTGTCCTATCAAAGCACTTATGCGTTGGTGGCCGGCGTCACGCCGCAGCGCCAGGCAGCGCGGCACGACTCTATTCCAACCTACCGTTCCTTCGTCGGTGGCGATGGGCGCGAACTGGTTATCACCGCCAATACCGAAAGAATGTGGCGCAGCCTGTGCGATGTGCTCGAGTTGAGCGAATTGCCGTCCGATCCGCGTTTCGCCAGCGGCGACAAAAGGCTGATAAACCGCGAAGCTCTGTGGGTTCTGCTTGAAAACGCATTCCTGGCCCGGCCCGCAGCCGATTGGATCGAGCCGCTAGCGGTCGCTGGCGTGCCGGTCGCTCTGATCAAGACGGTGCCCGAGGCCTTATCCGATGCCCGCGAAAGCGGACGCGGCATGGTCATGGAGCTGGTCAAGGATGATGGCACGTCCATCGATGTGGTGGGAAATCCGATCAAATTCGTCGGGGTGGAAGAAGAGGCCGGGCGCTACCCTCCCGAGCTGGGCGCCGACGCCCGGGCTATACTGGACTCCTGGCTCGGCCTGGACAACACCCATGTCGCACAACTGCTTGCCTGCAAGGCAGTGCAATGGCGGGATCCCGTCCCTCAATGATTTGATTGGGCGCCATTCCAGATAATGAAATTCACTTCTGGTAAGTGATATCATTTTGCCCAAACTGGAGGGCGGGAAGCATGAGCAAGGCGGGTGAATCTTTAGGCACTGTGGCGCGGGTCATTGCGCTGCTGCGCTTATTGGCGGAAAGCAACAACGATCTGACGCTATCCGTTTTATCGGAAAAGATGGGCCTAGCGCCCTCTACGATACATCGCCTGCTTGCTCTGCTGACTAAAGAAGGCCTCGTTGGACGAAACCCGGCAAGCAAAACCTACTATTGCGCAGCGGAGTTCGTCAGGATTTCATCGCTGGTACTCCAGACCTCCAGCATCGCCGATGTGGCCGAGCCCATACTTCAGTCGTTGGCGCAGCGGTTCAACGAAAGCAGCATGCTCTGCCTCTACCTTGAGCAGCAGAAGCGCTACACGATCGCCAAGGCAATACACGGTACGCAATTGCTGCGTTACGACATCCAGGAAAACACTCCCTTGCCTCTGGCATGGGGTGCGTCCGCCCGAAGTATCCTGGCCTTTCTGCCTCAAGCCGAAATCGATGAAATCCTGTCGGCTTCCGGCCCTTCGCAAGTCAGCGGTGAGCCCATTGATGAAAGGACGTATGCGGATTTGGCCGCCACTCGGGAGCGTGGGTACGCCTTCACGCCAGGACAGCGTGTGGCTGGCTCCGTGGGCCTGGGGGCTCCTTTCTTTGGAGCCAACGGGCGTGTCGTGGGCTCGATTTGCCTGACCATTCCGCGGAATCGTTTCGATCCTGCTCAAGAAAAGATTTTGGGTCACGCGCTTATTGAGCATGCTGCCCGGCTTAGCCATCATCTGGGCTTCCCCGGAAACCGGTAAACGGATTCTTACAAACTTATTTGTGCGCCTTGTGGGGCGTGACCTCGGCCGCCAAGCTCACACCTGGGACTGGATACACAAGTGGTCCAACTTGGTCTGCATGGTTTTCTGCTGGTCATTTTCCTGACCGGTTTGCCGCCGGTATTCCATGAAGAGATCGAGCACAGGCTGGACGACGGGAAGCCTTACGCGACTGTCCCGGACGGTACCGCGTGGCCAATCTGGATCTTATCGTGGACAAGCGCCACTACCGATTCTAATTGCTGTTTCGCACAGCGAACGGTTGTTTCGAAAAATTTGACCCGTCGATTTTCTCCGTGACAGAATGACGCAGCCATACCGGCCTTGAATCCTGCTTTCAGACAGGTCGGCCGGTGGGCGGGAGGACATGGAGATGAGTCATGAGCTACGCATGACCGATGGGGACGAGAATACAGACCGCCAATTTGTCAACGCGCTTGCGCGCGGGCTGGAGATCCTGCGCTGCTTCCAGCCGGGCAAGGCGTATCTGACCAATGCCGATCTTGCGCGAGACACCGGCTTTCCCAAACCGACGGTGTCGCGGCTGACCCATACCCTGAAAAAGCTGGGCTATTTGGATTATTCCGAAGCCATGGGCAAGTACATGCTCGCCTCCGGCGTGCTGGGCCTGGGCTACTCCATGCTGGCCAATCTGGATGTGCGCAATCTGGCTCGCCCCGCGATGCAGGAGCTGGCCGAATACTCCCGCGTGTCGGTCGCCATAGGCGTACGCGACCGTCTGGGCATGATTTATGTGGAGACCTGCCGCAGCAGTGCAAGGGTGACTCTGCGACTTGATGTCGGTTCGCGTATTCCCATCGCCACGACCTCGATGGGCAAGGCGTTGATCTGCGGCATGCCCGACGACGAGCGTGATGGGGTGCTGGACGAGATACGGAAGGCGGACAAGGAAAACTGGCCGCGCATCAAGAAGGATCTGGAAAAGGCGTTCCGTGACTACGAGACGCTGGGATTCTGCATTGCCCTGGGCGAGTGGCAGCCGGAGATCCGAGCCGTGGGCGTGCCTCTTATTGGCGTTCGCGGCGAAAAGCAGATGGCATTCAATTGCGGCGGCCCGGCTTATCTCTTGCCGCACGACAAGCTGGAGACCGACCTGGGGCCGCGCCTGATCGCGCTGGTCCGGGACGTTGAAAAACAAATGGGCCGCTCATAGGCCGGGCTACAAGGGAAAAGAATGATCAGAGACGAGGAAACATTGGGTCTGCTGCTGGACAGCGTGTCGCGCTTCGTGCGCGAACAGTTGATCCCGCTGGAGGACGAACTGGCCGAAACCGATCGGGTGCCCGAGCGCGTTGTCCAGCAGATGCGTGAGCTGGGTTTGTTCGGCCTGTGCATCCCGGAGCAATACGGCGGCCTGGCGCTGACCATGGAAGAAGAAGTGCTGTTCGCCTTCGAGATCGCGCGCACCTCGCCGGCCTTCCGCTCCCTGATCGGGACGAACAACGGCATCGGTTCGCAAGGCATCGTCATCGACGGCACCGAGGCGCAGAAGCGGAAATATCTTCCGCGTCTGGCCTCGGGCGAAATCGTCGGCTCCTTCGCCCTGACCGAGCCCGAATCCGGGTCGGACGCGGCCTCGCTGCGCACGACGGCGGTGCGCGATGGCGACCACTATGTGTTGAACGGCACCAAGCGCTTCATCACCAATGCGCCGCAAGCGGATATCTTCACCGTCATGGCGCGCACCGATCCAAACGGCAAGGGCGGCAACGCCATTTCGGCATTCATCGCCGAAAAGGGCACGCCCGGCCTGTCCCTGGGCAAGGTGGACAAGAAAATGGGGCAGCGCGGTGCGCATACCTGCGACGTGGTGTTCCAGGATTGCCGCGTGCCCGCCGACAACCTGATAGGCGGAAAAGAGGGCGTCGGATTCAAGACGGCCATGAAGGTCCTGGACAAGGGCCGCCTGCATATTGCGGCCGTCTGCGTTGGGGTGGCCGGGCGCATGCTGGATGATGCCCTGCGCTATGCGATGGAGCGCCGGCAATTCGGCCAGCCGATCGCGGAGTTCCAGCTGATACAGGCCATGCTGGCCGACAGCCGCGCCGAAATCTATGCGGCGCGCTGCATGGTGCTGGACGCGGCCCGCCGCCGCGACGCGGGCGACGATGTTTCGACGGAGGCATCCTGCTGCAAATTGTTCGCCTCGGAGATGTGCGGCCGGGTGGCTGATCGGGCCGTGCAGATCCATGGCGGGGCCGGCTATGTGGCCGATTATTCCATCGAACGTTTTTACCGCGATGTGCGCCTGTTCCGCATCTACGAGGGAACGACGCAGATTCAGCAACTGGTGATCGCCCGCAACATGATCCGGGAGGCCAGGAACTGATGTCCGCGCAAACCGAGGCCTTGCTGTCCAGCCTGCCGCAGCGCCTGAGCGATATTCCGCTGCGGTGGGCGACGCTTGCGCCAGAGCGCGTGGCCTTGGCCGAGGGAACTGTGCGTTTCACTTATCGGCAGCTGGCGGATGCGGTGGATCACGCCGCAGCGCAGCTGCGCGAGAGCGGACTGCGGCCTGGCGACAGGCTGATGATACTGGCTGAAAACTGCATCGCCCAGGTCGTGCTGATCTTTGCCGCCGCGCGCATCGATGCATGGGCGGTCAATGTCAATGCGCGCCTGTCCGATCGTGAAGTGGACGCCATACGAGAGCACAGCCGGCCGCGCCGCGTGGTCTATACCGTGAGTGTCTCGCCCGAGGCGCAGGCCCATGCGTCCCGCCACGGCGCCGCCCTCATCCATTTGCCGGGCGTGGGCGATATCGCTCTGGGCAAGCTGGACGAAAGCTGCGTACCCGAACCCGTCCAGGCCGATGGCAAGGACCAGGTCGCGGCCTTGATCTACACGACGGGAACCACCGGCCAGCCCAAGGGAGTCATGCTTACGCATCGCAACCTGCTTTTCATTGCGGCGACGTCCAGCCGGGTGCGGGGCCTGCTGCCATCGGACCGCGCCTACGGCGTGCTGCCCATCACGCATGTGTTCGGCTTGGCGTCGGTGGCGCTGGGCACCTTGTATGCGGGGGCGTCGCTGTACCTGGCTGCGCGCTATACGCCGGGGGCATTGATCGATGCATTGCGCAACGAGGGCTTGACCATTGTGCAGGGCGTGCCCGCCATGTATGCGCGCTTGCTGGAGTGCGACTTCGGCGCTTGGGATCCGGCCGACAGCCGCCTGCGGTTCATTTATGCGGGGGGATCGCCGCTGGACCAGACGCTGAAGGATCAGGTCGAGCGCCTGTTCGGGCGCCCTCTGCACAATGGCTACGGCATGACCGAGAGCTCGCCCACCATCAGCCAGACGCGCATCGAGTCGCCGCGCCGCGATACATCGGTGGGCTCGGCGATTCCGGGCGTCGATATCCGTATCGTGGATGCGGCGGGCGCCGATATGCCGGAAGGCGAAGCCGGAGAACTATGGGTGCGCGGTCCCAATGTCATGAAAGGCTATTACCGCGATCCCGGTCTGACGGCGCAGGTCCTGGACAAGGACGGCTGGCTGAACACGGGCGACATCGTGCGCCAGGATAGCGAAGGCGCGCTGTTTCTTGTCGGCCGCACGAAGGAATTGATCATCCGTTCCGGATTCAATGTGTATCCCGTCGAGGTCGAGGCGGCGCTGAACGCGCATCCGGCGGTGATCCAGTCCGCCGTGGTGGGCCGCCAGGCCGAGGAAGGCAATGAAGAGGTCGTGGCATTCGTGGAGCTTGATCCGGCCTTGGGTCCGGTCGATCCGCTGGCGCTGCATGCCTGGCTGGAGCCGCGCTTGTCGCCCTATAAAAGGCCGGCCCGCATCATCGTGATGGATGCCATGCCCGCCGCGGCCACCGGAAAGATTCTGAAGGGCCGGCTCAAAGAGCTGGCGCAGCAGTTGCGTAAAGAAGAACTCCATCCGGAGTCCAGATAATCCCAGGAGGATAGAGACAATGAAAAAGCTATGCAGAAATATCGGATTGGCCGTTTTGACGCTGTCCATAAGCGGCGGCAGCGCCTTGGCTGAGGAATTCCTGGTGGGCGAGCAGGAGCCCCTGACCGGCGCCCTGGCCCGCGTGGGCACCGGCATGCATGAAGGCATTGCGGTGGCGGTCGAGGTGTTCAACAAGACCAATGGCAAGCACACCATCAAGGTGCTGACGGAAGACGACGAATCGTCGCCGGCCAAGGCCATCGCGGCCGTCGAGAAGCTGGCCTCGAAAGGCGTGGTGGCGTTCACCGGCGGCTACGGTTCGAACAACATCGGCCCGGCCTCCGATGCGGCCAACAAGCTGGGGCTGACCTATATCACCTCCGGCGGCGTGGATAACGGACTGGTCCAGCGCGGCTACAAGACCTTTTTCCGCATCAACAATACCGCCGGCTACCAGAAGGCCATGGTCGGCGTGCTGGGCGACATGAAGGTCAAGTCGGCGTCCGTCATCTATTCCACCAAAGAGGCCACGGCGCACTTGGCCGAGGACGTGCAGAAGGATCTGACCGCCAAGGGCCTGAAGGTCGGCATGCATCCCTTCGATCCGGGCATCTCGGACTTCAAGCCCATCGTCAACAAGGTGCGCCTGCGCGACAAGTCCGAGGTCATCCTCATGGTGGGCTACGAGAATGATTACGTCGGCATCCTGCGCGCGGCCAAGGTGCTCAAGCCCGACGTCAAGGCGATGATAGGCGTGTGGTCGCTGGCGACGCCCAAGATGGCGGCCGACTTTCCCGACCTGATGCCCAAGGTGTACGGCACGGCGCTGCTGCCCTATCCGACCAACTTCAAGACGGAAGAAGGCAAGGTGTTCTACGACGCCTACAAGAAGCTGTACAAGAAGGATCCCGACTATCTGGGCCAATTCGGCTATGTGCAATCCATGATTCTGTTCGAGGCGATTGCGCGCGCGGCGGACAAGGGCACCATCAAGAACGGCGGAATCGCCGAGGAAATGGCCAAGACCGACCGCAATACGCTGATAGGCCGTGTGCAGTTCACGCAGGGCGACAACCTTAACTTCGTCCATCACATGGGCCAGCACCAGGGCGACAAGATCGAGATCGTCTGGCCGGCCGATGCGGCGACGGCGCCCATGCAGTTTCCCGGTGTTCCCTGGTAAAGACGGCTGACCCATGACGGAACTCATCCTTCAGGCGCTTTATTCGGGCGTGCTTCAGGGCGGCTCCTACGCCTTGATCGCGCTGGGCCTGGCCCTGGTGTTCGGGACGATGAAAGTCATCAACCTGGCGCACGGCGAACTCGTATTGCTGGCGGCGTATATCGCGTATAGCGTCGAGTCGTCGCTGGGCTTGAACCCGGTCTTCGCCATCCCCGTCGCCCTGGTGATCGTCTGCCTGTCGGCGGTCATCATGTATTTCCTGGTCGATCTGATCAAGACCGACCGGGAATTGAATTCATTGATCCTGACCTATGGCATCGGGGTGATCCTGACCAACGGCATCCTGCTGATCTGGTCGGCCGACATCAAGTCCACCTCGTCGGCCTGGCTGCAAGAGGCCGTCGTGGTGGGACCCTTGTACAGCATGCGCAGCGAACCGGTGTTCTTCCTGGTCAGCGTGCTGCTCATGGGCGTGCTGTGGTGGTGGCTGTCGCGCAGCTGGTACGGCAGGGCGGTGCGCGCGGTGGCCGGCAATCGCGATGCGGCGCGGCTCATGGGCATCAACCCACGCCGCACCGAGCTGGTGTCCTTTTTGATCGCCGGAATCCTGGCATCGTTCGCGGGCGTGGCCATATTCAGCTATGGCGTGATCCAACCCTCGCTGGGCCATGTGCTGACCATCAAGGCTTTCATCATTACGGTGCTTGCCGGCATCGGTTCGATTCCGGGCGTGCTGGTGGGCGCCTTGCTGCTGGGAATCACGGAAGCGCTGACCATTACCCTGGCCAGCTCCGCCCTGCAGGAATTGGTCGGCATGCTGTTGTTTCTATTGGTGTTGTTCGTGCTGCCCAACGGCTTGTTCGGCGCGGCGGGGAGACGGGGATGAAAACAGGCAAACTGGCGCTGGCGGCGGGCCTGCTGGCCTACATCGGCGTGCCCTTGCTGCTGGGCAATAACAACTATGTCATGAGCCTGATCATCGCCGCGCTGGTCATCGGCGGAATAGCTCTGGCCTGGGCCCTGCTGGGCAATCTGGGCGGCATGGTCAGTTTCGGCCATTCGGCTTTCTTCGGCGTAGGCGCCTACGTTTCGGCCATCCTTACCATGGAGGCGGGCGTGCCGGTCATGGCAGGCCTGGTGCTGGGCGGTCTGGGCGCGGTGGTGGCATCGGTGGTCATGCTGCCGGTATTGCGCCTGCGCGGGCCGTATTTTGCGCTGGCCATATTGGCTTATGCCCACATTTTCAAGATCGTCGCCACGGAGTGGGCTTCGGTCACGGGCGGTTCAGGCGGCCTGTCGAGCATTCCGCGCCTTCCTCAGATTTTCGGCATCGACCTGGCCGGCAAAGTGGGCAGCTACCTGATCCTGCTTACCATCCTGGTGGTTTTCGTGCTGTGCTATCGCGCCATACGGTCCAGCCACTACGGCCTTGCCCTGCGCGCCATGCACGACAGCGAGGACGCGACTCGCGTCATCGGTGTCAACAGCACCTTGCTGAAAGCCTTGATGCTGTTCGTTTCGGCGTTCATGACGGGCGTCGTGGGCGCGTTCAACGTCCATTACATCAGCTTCCTTGAACCCGACTACGCCTTCAATGGCGTATGGGTGACGCTGCCCATCATCGCGGCCATCTTCGGCGGATACCGTACCTTATGGGGGCCTGTGGCGGGGGCGCTGACCGTCTACCTGGTCGACCAGCTGGTGTTCAAGAACCTGATTCCGTCCGGCCATCAATTGATATTGGGCGGCCTGCTGGTCGCCATGATCATTTTCAGTCCGCGCGGCTTGCTGCCCCTGCTGCGCAAGCCCGCCAGGAGAAAGCATGCTGCAGCTTGATGCACTGACGGTGCGTTTTGGAGGCCTGACGGCGGTCGATTCCGTGACACTTGCGGCGGGCCGTGACGAAGTCCTTGGCCTGGTGGGCCCCAACGGCGCCGGCAAGACCACCCTGTTCAATGCCGTGTCGGGGCTGGTCCGACCGTCGGCCGGCCGCATCGCCTTCGATTCAGCCGACCTGGCGTCCATGCCTTTGCACCGGCGGGCGCGCATGGGCATAGGCCGCACTTTCCAGATACCGCAGCCCTTGCATGAGCTGACGGTGTGGGAAAACCTGGTGGTGGCCCAGCGCTTCGCCACCGGCCGCGTCGACAACGCGCGGATCGAGCAGGTGCTGGCATTCACTAATCTCAGCGGCCGTGGCGACCGCAATGCCGCCACGGAACTGGCCCTTACCGAATTGAAGGCCCTGGAAATCGCCAAGGCCTTGTGTACCAACCCGAAGCTGCTCTTGCTGGACGAAGTGCTGGCGGGGCTGGAAACCAGCGGCAAGCGCCGCTTCATGAAAATGCTGCAGGAACTGCACAAGCAGTTCGACGTGGGCATCCTGATCATCGAGCATGACATCGAAACCATCAGTCAATTGTGCGACCGGGTGGCGGCCCTGGATTTCGGCCGCTTGATCGCGCTGGGCACACCCGACGAGGTATTCAGCGATCCCGACGTGGTGCGAAGCTATACCGGAGGCCAGGCATGATAGAAGTCGAGGGCGTACGCGCCGGCTATGGCGCGATCAATATTCTGTGGGACGTCTCGGTTTCGATCCGCCCCGGCGAACTGACCACCATCATCGGCCCCAACGGCGCCGGCAAGACCACCCTGCTGCGCGCGATCATGGGACTGGTGCCCTTGGCTAAAGGGTCGGTGCGCCTGGACGGGAAGGCGCTGGGCGGCACGCCGACCTGGAAAATGCCCGACCTGGGCGTGGTCATGATTCCGGAAGGCCGCATGATCTTCAAGGATATGACCATAGAAGAAAACCTGATGCTCGGCGCCTTCACCAAAAGGCACCGGGCCGGTTCGCGCCGCCAGTGCGAGAAGGCCTACGAAATGTTCCCCCGCTTGCGCGAACGGCGCAATCAGCCGGCGGGAACGCTGTCGGGCGGCGAGGCGCAGATGCTGGCCATGGGCCGGGGGCTGATGGCCGATCCGCGCGTGCTGATCATCGATGAGCCGTCGCTGGGATTGGCGCCGGTCATAGTCAACGAGCTGTTCCAGACGCTGTCCCGGCTGAAGGAAGAGGGCAGGACCATTATTTTGGTCGAGCAAAGCACGCACAGGGCGGTCGGGGTGGCCGACCACGTGTATTTATTGCAAAGCGGCAAGGTCGTGCTGTCCGAGCGCGCGGCCGATATCGACATGGAGCATCTGCACGAGCTGTATTTCGCGCACTGATCCGCCCGCCTTCGGGCCGTGAGGACGATCAGTGCATATGATCCGCAATGTTCAAGCCGCGGATGATGTCGGCCGTGGCGATGGCCAGCTTGGAGCTTGAGCCATCCGTGGGAAGCGCCAGCGTCAGGTTGTTCCGTATCATGGGCTCGACGATCTGGGAATAGGCCAATTCGTCATGCCCCGCGTGGTCGGTGATGGCCGAGCGCGGGATGACGGTGAACACATTCCCGCGCGCGGTCGTCTCCAGTATGGAATGCACGACATCCACCTCGGCCACCACATTCAATTCCACGTTCAGATCGCGGCAGGTGTTGTCGACCAGCGCCCGTATGGTGTTGGGTGCGCTGGGTAGAACCAGCGGATAGCGGGACAGGTCCGCCACCTTGACTTTCCTGGGCGGCGCGGGACGCAGGACTTTGGGATAAGCCAGTACAAGCTCCTCGCGATAAATGGTCTCGCAAACCATCAGCACCGAAGGCGGCGGTTCGTACAGCAATGCAAGATCGACCCTGTCCTTTATCAGCCACTCGCGCATTTCGGTGCTGAGCCCTTCCGCGATGGTAATGGACGAGTCCGGGAACATCAGGCGAAACTGCTGCACGATATGCGGCGTCAGCCGGCGGGCAATTCGCGGCGGCATGCCCAGCCTTACCTTGCCTTGTACCGATGAACGGAAAGCCAGCAGGTCTTGCTTGGCGTGGATGGCCATCGCGTGAATGGATTTCGCATGGCTAAGAAAGCGCAGGCCGGCCTCTGTCGGTTCCACGCCCCGGCCGGTGCGCCGCAATAAATGCTGCTGCAACTCCGACTCCAGCAACTGGATCTGGCGGCTGATGGACGGCTGGGCGATATCCAGGATATCCACCGCCCGCGAAAAGCTGCGCTGCTCGCACACGGCGATGAAATAGTGGATTTGTTTAAGGTTCATCCCTGGCTCTATGGATAGCTGTTTCTGTTCATGCTGCTTTGCTTTTAGCGTAGAGAGGCTCTGGATATGATATAGGATTTTTGTATATCTGAAGTCAGCTTAGCGTTCTTGTTCCTGTTTCCGCCCCGGGGCATGATGCGCTTATGAAACAAGCGATCACCGCCGCCGATTGTCCTCCGCCCATGGAGCTGGATCGGATTACCAGGCCGGCCAGCCGGCTGCCGGCCCACTCCTGCGATGCGCATACCCATATATTCGGTCCCGCCTCGGTTTTCCCGTATGCGGCGGATCGAACCTATACGCCGCCCGATGCCTCGTTCGAGGATTTGCGCGCATTGCATGCCAAGCTTGGCATCTCGCGAGGCGTGATCGTCCAGCCGGGCTGCCATGGCTACGATATGTCGGCGGTGCTGGATGCCTTGGCCAAGGGGCGCGGACAGTACCGCGCCGTGGCGCTGTTGCCGTCCACGGCAACGGCGGCCGATGTAAAGCGCCTGGATGCGGCCGGCGTGCGCGGCGTGCGATTCAACTTCGTGGCGCACCTGAAAAATGTGGCCTGGGGCGAAGTGCGGGATATGGCCCGCCTGATCGCTCCTTTCGGCTGGCATGTCTGCATACACAGCGACCGGCAGTCCCTGCCGGAGCTGCTTCCTTTATTGAAGCGTCTAGAAGTTCCTTTCGTGCTGGATCACATGGGCCGCGTGGCCGCCGCCGAGGGCGTGGACAGCGATATCTTTCGCGAATTGCTGGCGCTGCGCGATCACGGTGGAGCCTGGGTCAAGATTTCAGGCGTGGACCGCATCTCTTCGTCGGGAAAGCGTCCGTACAGCGACGGTCAGCCTTTCGTGCAGGCGCTGGTGGAATCCATGGCCGACCGGCTTTTATGGGGCAGCGACTGGCCTCATCCCAATGTGCGCGGCGACATGCCGGACGATGGCGAACTGGTGGACATCTTCACCCGGATATGCCCGGACCGAGGCGAGCAGGAAAGAATTTTGGTGTCGAACCCGCAAACCCTTTACAGGTTCGACGATGTATAGCGCGGCAGTCTTGAGTGGCGTTGGAACATGAGCACTTTTTTATTGAAGCTGACAGGCCTGGCCTGGAGTCCCGAACAACTGCGCAGCCTGCTTGGGCCGGCCGCCCTGGGCATAGACGAGCTTGGGCTGGAGGTCTTTCATGCCATGGAGGCAACGGAAACCTATGCCTATCTGGATGTTCCCGAAGCCCTGGCCACAACGGCGGCGGGCGCCATCCGCCGGGTTTTCGATACTGAGCTGCCCGCGACTTGTTCGGCAGCCCAGGTCATAGAACTGAGCTGCACGCTGGACGTGGCGGGCCGGGCGGCCGGCCGGCCGGCGCCCTGGCATTACATCGTCGAAACCGATATCCAGCCGCAAGCCGAGCAGGATTTCAACGACTGGTATTCCACCGAGCACTTGCCCGGTCTGGCCGCCGTCCCCGGCACGGTGCGGGCGCGCCGCTACCTGGCCCGGCCCGCCGCGCCCCGGTATTACGCCGCCTACGACCTGGAAACCCTGGAGACATTCGGGTCCGGGCCGTGGCTTGCCGTGCGCGCCACAGAATGGAGTTCACGCGTGCGCCCCAGCTTCATGAATACCAAGCGAACCATGTTCAAGCGGGTACCGCCGCAACAGGAAACCTGATATGCCGAAATTATTGCCGCCCGATCCCGGGCAGATGTCGGAGCATCAACGCCGCGTCTACGACGCCATCATGTCCGGTCCGCGCGGACGTGTGCGCGGGCCGCTGGCCGTCTGGCTGCATCGTCCCGGCCTGGCCGAACATGCGCAGGCCTTGGGTCAATACTGCCGCTACGACTCCAGCCTGGAACCGCTGCTGTCCGAGCTGGCCATCCTGACCATGGCGGCCCTGTGGCGTTCGGAATTCGAGTGGTGGGCGCATTATCCGATCGCGATCAAGACCGGCCTATCGCCCGAAGCGGCGGAAAGCCTGCGCCGCCAGGACCGCCCCGTGTTCTCCCGCGAGGATGAGGACGTGGTGTATGAGTTCGTCCATACATTGGTTCAGGCGCGCAATGTTCCGGACCCGCTCTACCGGCGCGCGCTGGATGTTCTGGGTCGGGACAGGGTGGTCGATTTGGTTGGGCTGGCCGGCTACTACACCATGATTTCCATGACGCTGAACGTATTCGACATACAGCCGCCCGAGGGCGAACCACGGCAATTCAACCAAGATTGACCTGACAGGAGCATTACATGGCTGGACGTTTACAGGGCAAGGTCGCCATCGTTACGGGTGCGGGCAGCGTTGGTCCGGGCTGGGGCAATGGCCGCGCCATCGCCTACCGCTTTGCCCAGGAAGGCGCCAAGGTTTTCGCGGTTGACCTGAATGCGCAAGCGCTGGTGGAGACTGTCGACAAGGTGCAAGAGGCGGGCGGCAGCATCACGACCTGGCAGGCCGATGTGACGTCCAGCGAAGCGGTGCGCAAGATGGCCGGCGCTTGCCTGGATGCTTACGGCCGGATCGATATCCTGGTCAACAACGTAGGTGGATCCAAGCGTGGGGGGCCTGTCGATCTGGACGAAGCGGGTTGGGACCAGCAGCTGGACTTCAACCTGAAAAGCGTTTTTCTGGGCTGCAAGCATGTACTGCCCATCATGGAGGGGCAGGGCGGCGGAGCCATCGTCAACGTTTCTTCCACGTCGGGCATACGCTGGACGGGCGCGGCGCAAGTGGGCTATGCCAGCGCCAAGGCCGGGGTCATACAGTTTTCGCGCGTGGTGGCGGTTGAGTACGCCCCGAAGAATATCCGCTGCAATACGGTCATTCCGGGTCAGATGCATACGCCCATGGTCGAGACGCGGCTGGCGGGCCAGCGCGCGGGCGGCGATGTGCGGCAGCTATTGGCGCAGCGGCAGGCGCGCATTCCGCTGCCTTTCATGGGCGACGGCATCGACACCGCCAACGCCGCGCTATTCCTGGCCTCCGACGAGGCGCGTTTCATTACCGGCACCGAAATCCTGGTCGACGGAGGCATGAGTGTACGCTGCGGCTAATCTTTCCTCCCGCTATCCGGATCCGGGCATTGTTGCTGTGGACCCGCGCTTTCATGAGCTTGTCCTGTCCCTGGCCGTCGTTGAGAGGCTAAGCACGGGTGCGCGCTGGGCCGAAGGCCCGGTCTGGTTTGGCGATGGCCGCTATCTGCTGTTCAGCGACGTACCCAATGACCGCATCCTGCGATGGGACCAGATCAGCGGCCAGACGCAGGTATACCGGGAGGCTTCGAACAATGCCAACGGCAATACCCGCGATCGGCAAGGACGGCTGATTACCTGTGAACACCTGGGACGTCGCCTGACCCGGACCGAGCACGACGGAACGATTACCGTGCTGGCGGACCATTACCAGGGCAAGCGCCTGAATTCGCCCAACGACGTGGTCGTCAAGTCCGATGGATCCATCTGGTTCACCGATCCGCCATTTGGAATCGTGGGCTATTACCAGGGCGAAAAGGCGGAGCAGGAACTGCCCGCCCATGTCTATCGCCTGGATCCCGATACCCGGGAGCTTGCCGTCGTGGCGGACTCCGTCAACGGTCCGAACGGCTTGGCGTTTTCACCCGACGAAAGCAAGCTGTACGTGGTGGAGTCGCGCGCCCGGCCGCGCAATATCCTGAACTTCGACGTGGCGGCCGATGGGAAGTCGCTGCGGGGCGGGGACGTTCTGTTCGATGCCGGAGACGGCACGCCGGACGGCTTCAGGGTGGATGTGCACGGCAACTTGTGGTGCGGCTGGGGCATGGGCACTCCCGAGCTGGATGGTGTGCGGGTTTTTTCGCCCGAAGGGGAATTGCTTGGAAAAATCGCGCTGCCTGAGCGTTGCGCGAATCTATGTTTCGGTGGCAAGCACCGGAATCGTTTGTTCATGGCGTCGTGTACGTCAATTTACTCGCTATACGTCAACACGCAAGGAATTGCGGGAGGCTGAGGCCTGAAGGAGATATCTATGTCTATATTCAAGAACGCTTTACTCAAGAAGTGCGCCTTGGCGCTCGTGCTGGGCATGTTTGGCGCCGGCGCATCGGCTACTGCGCCCACGACGGTCGTGGTGGCTTTTCCGGCGGGCGGACCCGCCGACACGCTGGCCCGCGTGGTTGCGGCCGAACTGGAAGCAACGTTGAAGTCCACCGTCGTGGTCGAGAACAAGCCCGGCGGCAATGGCGCCATTGCCGCCAGCTATGTCGGTCGAGCGGCGCCCGATGGACACACCCTGTTCCTGAGCTCCGCAGGCGCCATCGCCATCAACCCGCCGCTGTATCCCAAATTGGTCTATAACCCCAAGAAAGATTTGCAGCCAGTGACCATGCTGGTATCCACGCCTGAAGTCCTGGTCGTGCCCGCGTCGGGCAGCATCAAATCGCTTGGCGAATTCCTGGACAGCGCCAAGAGCAAGCCCGGCAGCATGACGCTGTCCTCCTCCGGGATCGGCAGCATGCCGCACATGGCCATTTCCCTTCTCAAGATCGCCACCAAGGCGGACATCCTGCATGTGCCCTACAAAGGTGCGGCGCCGGCAATAAAGGATACAGTCGGCGGTCAGGTGGGGGGCTTCTTCGGCGATATCTCGGGCTTGATGTCCTTCATCAAGGACAAGCGTGTGCGGCCCATTGCCATTGCCGCGGCGAAGCGCTCGGCTGTCCTTCCCGACGTCCCCACCTTCGACGAGCTGGGCATCAAGAATGTGCATGCCAACAACTGGTACGGCATGTTCGCGCCCAAGAACACGCCGGCGGAAAAAATCGATGAATTGAATCAGGCTTTGCGGACAGCGCTGGGCAGCGAGGCCGTGCAGAAATACGTGCGGATGAGCGGGCTGGAAGCGACCCCCACGACGCCTCAAGAGTTTGAAAAGCTGATCGACGAAGACACAAAGAAATGGAGCGGCGTCATCAAGGCTGAAGGCATCACCGTCAACGAATAAGTATTCGCCGACGTATCAAGCGCGCGCGGCTGCCATGCAAGCCGCGCGTATTTCAGTTTCCGCCCTGCATGCCCTTGAATTGCCTGCCCGCCACCATGGCCAGCAATACGAGCGCGGTCGATATGGCGATCATGATGATGCCCAGGGCCGAAAGCTTGCCCCACAGGCCGTCGTCGGCGAAGCTGAGAATCTGGACGGCCAGAACCTCGCTGCCGGGCCTGGAAAGCACCACGGAAACGGTCAGCTCGCGCACGAACATGGTCGCCATCAGTATCCAGGCCGACACCACTCCGGGAATCAGCAGCGGCACGATAATGCGGCGCATCGTGGTCAGGTTGGAGGCTCCGCAAACCAGCGACGATTCTTCAAGATGGGCATGCACCTGCACGAAGGCGCTGGCCAGCGGCCGTATCCCGTAGGGCAGGTAGGCCGCGACGTAGGCAAGCAGCAAGGCGGTAAGGGTGGCATACAGCGGCGTCTGCACGAAGAACCACATGAAGCCTATGCCGATGACGATGCCAGGAAAGGAAAACGACAGAAAACTCAGCGACTCCAGCAGGCCGGACGCGCGGGTCCGTATTTTTACAATGACATAAGCCACGAAAGCCGACAGCAGGACGCCCAGGCTTGCGCCGACCACCGCCAGGAACAGGCTGTTTTTCAGGGCCAGCAAGGACAAGGGATCTTCAAGGACCTCAACCCAGTGCTTCAGGCTCATCAGCGAGAACGCGCGGGCGCTGGGAACCATGGAATAGGGCACCAGCGAGGTGTAGAGCAATATCGCCACGGGCAGCACGACCATCATGAAGGACAGAACGCTGATTCCGATGAATAGCGGAGTTCGCGCGCGCTTCAGTTCTATGATGGCGGGACGGTAGCCGCGGCCGGATATGGTTACGTATTTGCCGCTCTCGGCGGTCAGCGCCCGGTAGAGCACGATCAGGGCAATGGAGGCGCTCAGTATGCTCATGCCCAGCGCGGCGGCTTTGCCGTAATCGGGGGCGAACCCCGTTGCGACCATCTGGTACAAATAGGTTGCCAGGACGTCGACTTGGCCGGGCATGCCCAGCACCCGGGGTACGGCGTACGAGGCCAGGCTGCGCACTATGGCCAGAATGAAGGCGGCCAGGATGGCCGGGCGAAGAACGGGCAGGGTGATCCTGAGCAGGGTACGCCAGGTGCCGGCCCCGAAGACCCGCGAAGATTCCTCCAGCGCAACGTCGAACGATGCCATCGCCGGCGCGATGATCAGGTAGGCGATGGGCATGTTCAGCAGCCCTTCGACCAATATCATGCCCCATAGCGAATAGATGTTGAAGGGCGCCTCGTCCAGCGCGAAGGCATTCATCAGCAGGGTGTTGAGCAGGCCGTTGGAAGGGTTCAGCAGCAATGCCCAACTGACCGAGAACAACAAGTGGGGGATCATCATCGGAACAATCGACAGCACGGTGAATACCGGTTTGAACGGGATGTCGGTGCGCGTGTTCAGATAGGCCAGTACCAGGGCGAGCCCCGTTGACAGCAAGGACGAGCCCAGTACGAATACGAGGGTATTGACAGAGACTTCCAGCAGAAAGGGATCGGTGTACGCGGCGACGTACTTATCCAGTGTGAATGTGCCGAATGCCGTGAGCCCTTGCGAAAAACTGCCCAGCAGCAGCATCAATACCGGGCACAGCGTCAGGAAGCCGACGATGGCGATCAAGGACCAGGTCAGTGTTGTGCGTGATGGATTCATGTTTCCGTTCAGGCCGAAACCAGCAGGCAATGGGCGGGGTTCAGGCTGACGCTGACGGTATCGCCTTCTTCAAGAGGAATATCGGGATCGACTCTGGCCAGCAGGCGCTCTTGGCCTATGCGGATCTGGGCCTCGTAGACTTCGCCTATGAATTCCAGCGATTCAATGTCGCCGCTGACGATGTTTTGTCCGGTGCTGGCGTCTTTGCTGGTGATGCGTATGAACTCCGGCCGTATGCATAAGGTGGCCACGCTGCCGGGCGGCAATGGGCGATGCTGGCAGGCTATGGTCCCCAAACCGCAGTCGACCAGGGTCGACTCGCCGTCCTGGCCAATCACCCGGGCGCTTATCAGGTTGGCGCGTCCGATGAAGTCCGCCACATAGCGGTGATCCGCATCGAAATAGATTTTCTGCGGCGAGCCGATTTCCACGATGCGGCCTGTCTGCATCACCGCGATGGAGTCGGACAGGGCCAGCGCTTCGACCCGGTCATGGGTGACATAGACGGCGGTGATTCCCAGCGTGTTCAGGAAGCTTCTTAATTCCTTGCGGGTTTCCTCGCGCAGCTTGGCGTCCAGGTTGCTAAGAGGTTCATCGAACAGGATGACCTTGGGCTCCGCGACCAGCGCCCTGGCCAGCGCCACCCGCTGCTGCTGCCCGCCGGAAAGCTTGGTGGCGGACCGGTTCTCCACGCCTTCGAGCTGGACGAAACGCAGTGTCTGGGCGACTTTGCGCTTGATATCGTCTTTGCGTTCGCCGCGGATCTGCAAGGGATAGGCCACATTGTCGAAGACGCTCATGTGGGGCCAGATGGCATAGGTCTGAAACACCATGCCCAGCCCGCGCTTTTCGGTTGGGACGGCGATGCCTCGGGCCTTGGACCAGACCACTTCGCCGCCGATGGAAATTTCCCCGTCGTCGGGTGTCTCCAGCCCCACTATGCAGCGCAGCAAGGTCGTCTTGCCGCAGCCGCTGGGGCCGAGCAGCGTGAAAATCTTGTTGGCCGGAATGGTCAGGTCGATATTATCCAGGGCCTTGACCGTTTTCCCCTCGGATACGTAGTGCTTGGCAAGTCCCTGTATGCGGATTTCCATGGCTTATTTGGCGGCGAAGATTTTGCCGAATTCGCGGCCCCATTTCTGGATTTCCTCGTCGGCAAGATCGCGCACCGGCTGGACCTTCGCGTTCTCGATGCCCTTAATGGGCGGGAACACGCCTTGAGCCAGCACATACTCGCCCACTTCATTGGCCAATAGCCCCATGGCCTGCTTCGATAGCCAGAAATCAAGGAAGGCGCGGGCCGCGTCGGGATGCGGGGCATTGGTCGTCATGGCGATGGCGCGTGCCGTTCCCAGCAAAGGCTGGCCCGATTGAGGCGCCCATGCCAGCGGGGCGGGCGCCTTGGTCAGAATGTATTTGGGCATCGAGATGCCGATCAGCTTTTCGCCGCTTTCCACCGGCGCGGGCGTGGGGCCGAACGAGGCGACGAACATGGGCCGGTTGGCCGCCAGGCCCTTGAGGAACTGCATCCAGTCGTCCTCCGACTTGAAGACCTGTTCTTTCAGTCCCACCAGCCAGGCGATTGTCGAGGCGTGTGTGGCCGGGTCGGCCATGACGATCTTGTTTTTCCACTTGGGGTCGGCCAGGTCTTCGTAGCGCGCGGGCGCATCGGCCGGCTTGACGTGGTCGGTGTTGTAAAGATAGGAAACGTATTCGATGCCGAACAGCGTGATGTACTCGTCTTTGGTGGCCCATTCGGGATAGCCCGCCGTGGAGGGCGAGCGGTAGGGGGCCAGTACGCCCTTTTCCTTCAGGATCTCCAGCATGGGCAAGGGCGCCTGAACCACATCGGCCAGCAGCTTGCCGGCATTGAACTCGGTGAGGATGGTCGGCAGGAACTTGGAGCTCGAGGTCCGTGTGTATTCGCCCTTGACGCCGGTTTCCTTTTCGAAGGCCTTCATGATGGGCGAAACCGCGGTGATGTTGGCGTAGAACACCGCTTTGCCTTGCTGCTTGGCCAGCGCGTACGGATCGGCCGCAAAGGCCGATGGCAAAGCGCCCGGTATATGCGCCAGGCCCGATGCCGCTGCCAGCTTGAGAAAAATACGACGATCTATCGTAGCCATGCTTGTCTCCTGTGGTTTATGGCATCGAGTCGGGCCCGCTGCCGTTTTTTTGAGCAAATGGTAGCCGGTCGATCGTCCGTTTACAAGGAAATAAGTTTGAACCTGAAGCATGGCGGCTTTGTGCTACCTTACGATTTTCCCGGATCGTCTTCCGGCTCATCCTTCCCTACCCATGCCCTCTTGCTCTGTAGCCGTGATAGGCGGCGGCCCCGCCGGCCTGATGGCGGCCGAAACCCTGGCGCTCGCCGGCGTCCATGTCGATGTCTACGACGCCATGCCGTCGGTCGGCCGCAAATTCCTGCTGGCCGGCCGCGGCGGCCTGAATTTGACGCACAGCGAGCCGGACCCCGTGTTTCGTTCGCGCTTTGGCGCCCGGACGGCGCAGGTCGCGCCCTGGCTGGACCTGCTGGATGCGCAGGCCTTGCGCCAGTGGACGAGCGAACTGGGCGTGGAGACATTCGTCGGATCCTCGGGACGCGTCTTTCCGGCGGAAATGAAAGCGGCGCCTTTATTGCGCAAATGGCTGCAAAGGCTGAAGGCCGGCGGCGTGACATTGCATGCCCGGCATATATGGCAAGGTTGGGCCGGCGATGGATCATGCCGCTTCCAGACGCCGGATGGCGAGGTGACGAGGCATGCCGACGCCGTGGTGCTGGCGCTGGGCGGCGCCAGTTGGGCTCGCCTGGGTTCGAATGGTGCCTGGCGCGGACTCCTGGAAGAAAAAGGCATTGCGGTTTCAGCCTTTCAGCCGGCCAATGGCGGTTTCCTGGCTGATTGGGGAAGTTATTTTGCGGAGCGCTTTGCCGGCCAGCCCCTCAAGGCTATCGCGGCGGCGCCGCCGGGCTTCGATATGCGGGCGGGAGAATGCATGATCACCGCGGACGGGATTGAAGGCGGCCTGATCTATGCGTGGTCCGCCAATCTGCGCGAGGCCTTGCTGGCCGAGGGCAACGCAGTGCTGCGTATCGATCTATTACCCCACCATAGTATGGCGCAGGTGTGCGACGAAGTCGCGCGGCCGCGCGGCTCGCGCTCCTGGTCCAGCCATCTGGCAGGCCGGCTGGGCTTGCGCGGCGCCAAGGCCGGATTGCTGCGCGAATGCCTGCCCAAAGAAATTTTCGACCATCCCGAGGCCTTGGCCCGGGCCATCAAGAACGTGCCCCTGCGCCTGCGCGGCATGCGGCCTTTGGACGAGGCGATCAGTACGGCGGGCGGCGTGCTGTTCGACGGCCTGACGAAGGACTCGATGCTGCATGCCTTGCCCGGTGTCTTCTGCGCCGGGGAAATGCTGGACTGGGAAGCCCCCACCGGAGGCTATTTGTTGACGGCCTGTTTCGCCAGCGGGCGGGCGGCGGGCCAGGGCGTGTTGCGCTGGCTTGGCCAGCAGCCGCAAGGCGGCGCGGCGGTCAATGCGGCACCCTGATCCGGCCGCTATCGCCAGGCCTTGAGTTTCTTGCGGCGCCTGGCCAGATAGGCGCGGTCGTCCACGGTGGAAAAAATCACCGCGAAGACGATGCCTATTGCCGCACCGACTATCGTGTCCATGACGCGCTCCACGGGCATGTTGCCATGGGCCACCGGAGAGGCCAAGTGGGTCATCAGCAAGGCCATGGGCGTTATGGTTATCTGTCCCAGCGCGTAGTTGTAGCCTATGATGATTTCGGTCACGAACTGGAAAACCACGATGGCCCCGACCATGAACCAGAATGGCGGGTCTTGCGCCAGAATGGCCCAGACGATGCACGCACCAAGCACGGTGCCGGCCATGCGCTGCAATGAACGATTCATCGTGACATGCAGATGGCCGCCCTGCATGACCGAGGTGGCGCCTATGGCTGCCCAGGCAGGGTAGTGCCAGCCGGCCGCATAGGCGATTCCGGCCGCAATGGCGGCTCCGATCGTGATCCGGCCGGCCGCCGTCAATTGATGCGAGAACAGCGCGGGCTTTCCTTTGGACACTCCCGGGATGATGACTTCCTGCGAGCGCAGCCGGTCGGTCAGTGTGCAGACCAGCCACGCCAGCGTGGCGCCCCATGCGGTTCCCAGGCTGCGCTCCATAATGGTGGTCCATGAGTCCACGGGCCCCATTACGGCGCCTGCCGCGAAGACGAAAATGACGGCGCCAGGGCCCCCCAGCCCCCAGCGCGAAACCGCAATCGTCGATGCACCGGCGAAAAGCGCCAGCAGCAGTACCATGGCCGCCGGCGGAGCGCCGGAAAACGAGATCAGCGAGGGCAGGAATACGCCCGTGGTCAGGAGCGCGCCGCAGATCAGCACGATTTTCCGGCGGCGGGGTATGGATGCATAGCGGCCGAATAGCGCTGCCAGGGCGCCCAATGCGGGGAAGCCGACCAGATAGGGCCACGGCGACAAATGGACGGTCGCCAGTGCGGCCAAGATGCTCAGTGCCGCCTGCAAGCCGGCGATGCCCGCATTCCGGATCGACGGAGGGGGGCTGACCGCCAGGCTTTCCTGGAACTGCATGCGCGACAGCAGATGGCGCGCGGAACCGCTGCGCGTGGCCTTGATGTGCTCGCCGCGAGCCGATCTGGCGCGCAGCCGAGATGATGGGCTTTCTTTGGAAGGCATGGGAGATACGTGAGCCGGAGCTGCTTATGATACCCCTTGCCCAGGGCCGGCTAAGCCCGCTGGGCGATTCTGCGCGGCGGCGAACTCAGGTTACCGGGGCGGGGTTGAACAAGACGAGCGAGTTCGTCAGCTTCCAATGCTCGGCCCAGGTTTTCTTGCGGCCGCTGGCCACATCGAGCATCAGGCGGAACAGTTCCCAGCCTACCTCTTCGATGCTTGCCGAGCCATCCGCGATCCGGCCCGCATTGATATCCATCAGGTCGTGCCAGCGCCTGGCCAGGTCGCTGCGCGTCGCCACCTTGATGACGGGGCACTCCGCCAGTCCATAGGGCGTTCCCCGGCCCGTGGTGAAGACATGAAGATTCATGCCGGCGGCCAATTGGAGGGTGCCGCAGATGAAATCGCTTGCCGGGGTGGCGGCAAACGTCAGTCCTTTGGCCTTCAATTTCTCGCCCGGCGCCAGCACGCAGGAAATCGGCGCCGTGCCTGACTTGACGATGGAGCCCATGGCCTTCTCGACGATGTTGGACAAGCCTCCTTTCTTGTTGCCGGGCGTAGTGTTGGCGCTTCGGTCCACGCTGCCGCGCTCAAGGTAGGCGTCATACCAGGCCATCTCGCGGATCATGGCTTGGGCGACTTCGCGCGAAGTCGCCCGGGCGGTAAGCTGGGCAATGCCGTCGCGCACTTCGGTGGTCTCGGAAAAAACCACGCTGGCGCCCGCGCGGACCAGAAGGTCGGTGCAGAAGCCGACGGCGGGATTGGCCGTGACGCCGGAGAAGGCGTCGCTGCCGCCGCATTGCACGCCGACCACCAGCTCGCTGGCGGGCACGGTTTCCCGCTTGCGGGTGTTCAGGCGCCGAAGATGGCCCTCGGCCTGGCGCATGATGGATTCGACCATGGACATGAAGCCCACGTGGGCATCGTCCTGCAAACATACGACATCCAGGGCGCTTTCGCCGTCTGCGCCTCTGGAAGGCCTTATGTCCGGATCGACGCGCGGGACCACGCCCGGCGGCAGCAGGCGTTCGGGCTGAAGCTTTTCGCAGCCCAGGCTGACCACCATGATCTCGCCGCCGAAATTGGGGTTCAGGCTGATGTTGCGTAAGGTGCGGATGGGAACCACGGCGTCCGGCGCATCGATCGCCACGCCGCAGCCATAGCTGTGTTCCAGGGCCACGACATCGTCCACATTGGGAAACCTGGGCAGCAGTTCGGTCTTGATGCGCTGGACGGCAAACTCGGTGACGCCCGCCACGCATTGCACCGTCTGGGTGATGGCCAGTATGTTGCGCGTGCCGACCGATCCGTCCCGATTTCTGTAGCCTTCGAATGTATAGCCTTCCAGTGCGGCTTGCGGCGGGGCTTTTACCGTGGCCATGGGCAAGCCGTCGAGTTCGCGGGCTTCGGGCATCTTCAACAAGCGCTCGTGCACCCAACTGCCCGCGGGGATGGTTTCAATGGCATAGCCGATAGCTATGCCGTAGCGCAATACCTCTGCGCCGCCGGGTATGTCGACCAGCGCGAGCTTATGGCCTTGCGGCACTCCATTGCGTAAAACCAGGCCCGAGGGCAACGTCGTGCCGGCGGGCAGGCCGCCGTCATTGGCCACGATGGCCACATTATCGCGGGCATGCATCATGATGGTCAGGGGCGCCTGAGGCGCTGCGCGGGGAACAACGGACATCCTTCTCTCCTGGACGATTTGGCGGCAATGCCCGATAAGCGGCTGGCACCGATTAGCCGGGAATTTGGTAGCGGTACCATTCTAAACCCTATTGCCCGGGAAAATCCAATATATCCTTGTTCCCATCCTCGGGCTTCAGCAGGGCGCCATGCCGTTTCATAGTAAGACTTCATGCGCTACAGTCACCGGGCATGGTCCTTTCATGAAGTTGTTGCGGTAAACGAAAATTAATGGATTCCTAGTGGAAACACCTAAGAAAAATCATTGACGCTGATAATTGGTATCGCTACCATTCACTTCAAATGGTAGCGATACCATCCCCGACTGCCGGTTCAAGCGGCCCGGACTGGCCTCACAATTCTTTTAAAATATGCCCAGGAGGCAACATGAAAAAAATACTAGGCGCGCTTGCCGCAACGTTGGTCATGACATCGGCGCAGGCGGCTTGGCCAGACAAAACCGTAACGTTGGTGGTTCCTTTCCCGCCGGGCGGCTCCACGGACCTGATCGGACGCTTGCTGGCATCCAAGCTGGAAGCCCAGTTGGGACAAACCTTCGTGGTGGACAACAAGGCCGGCGCAACGGGCACGATCGGCGCGGCCCATGTCGCCCGTTCCAAGCCCGACGGCTACACCTTGCTGGTATCGTCGCTCGGCCCTTACGTGATCGCGCCGCACCTGTACAGCAAGGTTCCCTATGATGCGCTCAAGGATTTCGACTACCTGACGGTGGCGGTGCAGGCGCCCAACGTACTGGTGGTGCCGGAAACGTCCAAGCATAAATCCGTCGCCGATGTCATCGCATTTGAAAAAGCCAATCCCGCCACCATGACTTTCGCCTCGTCGGGGAGCGGCAGCAGCGATCACCTGACGGCCGAGCTCTTCTGGCGCCAGACTGACACCAGCGGCGTCCATGTGCCCTACAAGGGCGGCGGCCCGGTGCTGGCAGCCCTGTTGGGTTCCCAAGTGGATGCTTCGTTCATGAACATCAATACCGCAATACCGCAGATCAGGTCCGGCAAGCTGAAGGCACTGGCCATCACCAGCGCCAAGCGCTCGCCCCTGTTGCCGGACGTGCCGACCTTGACCGAATCCGGCATCAAGGACGCCAACGTCTATTCGTGGCAAGCCATTGCGGCTCCGCATGGATTGCCGGCCGACGTCAAGGCCAAGCTGCATGCGGCATTGGTCAAAGGCCTTAACGATCCGGCCGTGAAACCCAAGCTGCTGGACCTGGGGTTCGAGATCGTCGGCAACACGCCGGAAGAGTTCACCCGTTTCCAGGCCGCTGAATTCAAACGCTGGAAGGACCTGATCGAAGCCCGCAAGATCAGCGCCAACTAAAGCGTTAGGCCGGCCAGCTGTCATCCGCCGGCGGGAAAACAAAATCGCGCATGAGCCCATCGGCATCATGCGCGATTTTTTATGTTCGACCGCGATCTTTTGGCAGTGTGGCCGGGCCGCACGTATACTCGCCCTTTGGATCGGCGAGCTCGCCACGTCCCGGCCGCATTCTTCCGATAGGCATTCACTTCCAACTCAGGCGCCATTTTTGAACCCTACATGAGCGAAAAAGACACAACCAAGCGATCCCGGCGAAGCAGCGGCGCCATCACGCTCAGGGACGTTGCCCGATTGGCGGGCGTGTCGCCCATTACCGCATCCCGGGTATTGAATACGCCTGATCAAGTCGCGCGGGAAACCCGGCAGAAGGTGCTGGATGCCGTTCAACGCACAGGCTATGTGCCCAATAGAATGGCCGGCGGCCTGGCTTCGTCGCGCAGCCGCCTGATCGCGGCGGTGGTGCCCAGTACCGTGATGTCGGTGTTCATGGAAACCATCGAAGCCCTGAACGGCACGCTGTTCGATGCGGGCTACCAACTGATGCTGGGACAGTCCAGCTATTCCCCCCGCCGCGAGGAACTGCTGCTGGAAGCCATCATAGGCCGGCGGCCCGATGGGATTTTTCTTACGGGCGTCATGCAGCAGGGCAAAGGTCGAACCCGCCTGTTGGCATCGGGCATTCCCGTGGTGGAAACCTGGGACCTGACCCCTACGCCCATCGACATGCTGGTCGGGTTTTCACACCAGGAAATCGGCCACCAAGTGGCCCAGTTCTTCATCGGAAAAGGGCGCCGGCGCCTGGGGATCGTGCAAGCCAACGATGAGCGGGCCAACCGGCGGTCCCGCGCATTCGCCGAAGTGGCCGCTCAAAGCGGCCTGGCCGATGTTTCCATCGTGGATGTGGGCGCTTCGCGCTCGATCAAAAGCGGACGCGATGCGCTGGGCAGGATGCTGGCCGCGGCGCCGGACGTGGATGCGATTTTCTGCAGCTCCGATCTGCTGGCCCTGGGCGTCATGACCGAGGCCCGTGCGCGCGGCATCCCCATACCCGGGCGCATCGCCATCATGGGTTTCGGCGATGTGCCGTTTGTGGCCGATATGGTTCCGTCGCTTAGCACGGTGCACATCAACGGAGCCAATATCGGCAAATTGGCCGCCCGCTGCCTGATCGACAGGGCCGATGACCGTCCGGTTGAACAGCGTGTCGTCGACGTCGGCTTTTCCATCATCGAACGCGAAACCACAGACTAGTGGAAACCCTAGGCACTCTCCCATTGACGCCTTGATTTGGTACCGCTACCATTCGGTTATTCGGAGATGGTAGCGGTACCAAATCGCCTCTTTCCATTCCTCCAAGCCCACATTTACCTATCTATTCATCCAGAAGGACATCCATGAATCCCCAAGAACTTAAAACCATCATGTCGCATGGGCTGCTGTCGTTCCCATTGACCGATTTCGATGCGCACGGCGAATTCAATGCGGCCGGCTATGCGGCGCGCCTGGAATGGCTGGCCCCGCACGGCGCCAGCGCGCTCTTTGCGGCGGGCGGCACGGGGGAGTTCTTTTCGCTGGCCGGGGACGAATACGCAGCCATCATCAAGACGGCCGTGCAGACCTGCAAAGGCAAGGTGCCGATCATCGCCGGCGCGGGTGGCCCGACCCGGTTCGCCATCCAGTGCGCGCAAGAAGCGGAGCGGCAGGGCGCCCACGGCATCCTGCTGCTGCCGCACTATCTGACCGAGGCCAGCCAGGAAGGCCTGGTTGCGCACGTGGAAGCCGTGTGCAAGAGCGTGAAATTCGGCGTCATCATCTACAACCGCAATGTGTGCCGCTTGACCCCCGATTCGCTGGCTGTCCTGGCCGAGCGCTGCCCCAATCTGATCGGCTTCAAGGACGGCATAGGCGATATCGAATTGATGTCCTCCATTTTCCTGACGATGGGCGACCGGTTCTCCTACCTGGGCGGACTGCCCACGGCAGAGGTGTATGCCGCCGCCTACAAGGCGCTGGGCACCCCTGTTTATTCGTCGGCCGTATTCAACTTCATACCGAAGACGGCCATGCAGTTCTATCACGCGGTGGCGAACGACGACATGGCGACCCAGCACCGTCTGCTGCGCGAATTCTTCATGCCTTATCTGAAACTGCGCAATCGCTCGGCGGGCTATGCCGTCAGCATCGTCAAGGCCGGCGCAAGCCTGGTTGGGCATTCGGCAGGGCCGGTGCGCCCGCCGCTGACGGACCTGAAACCCGCCGAACTGGAAGAGCTTCGGGCCTTGATCGCCAAGCTGGGTCCCCAATAAATCACGCAACAAGGCCGGTAACCCTATGTCCGCATCCACACCCGTTGTCACCGCATTGCGCGTCATTCCCGTTGCCGGGCACGACGGCATGCTGCTCAACCTTAGCGGCGCGCATGCGCCTTTCTTCACTCGCAACCTGGTCCTCGTCACGGATAGCAGTGGGCATACCGGCGTGGGGGAAGTTCCCGGAGGGGAAAAAATCCGCAAGACGCTGGAGGACGCCGCCGAGCTGGCCGTGGGCCAGCCCATAGGCGCTTACAACGCTGTGCTGACCGCCATGCGTCAACGGTTCGCGGATCGGGACAGCGGTGGGCGCGGCCAGCAGACCTTCGATCTGCGTGTGGCCATCCATGCGGTGACGGCGGTGGAGTCCGCCATGCTCGATCTGCTGGGCCAGCACCTGGGCGTGCCGGTGGCCGCGTTGCTGGGCGAGGGCCAGCAGCGCGACGCCGTCCAGATGCTGGGCTATCTGTTTTATGTGGGCGACCGGCGCAAGACCGATCTGCCCTACCGCAGCGAGCCCGATGCCGACGACGATTGGATCCGGCTGCGCCACGAGGAAGCCCTGACGCCCGAAGCGATCGTGCGGCTGGCCGAGGCCGCCCAGGCCCGTTACGGCTTCCAGGACTTCAAGCTGAAAGGCGGCGTGCTGCGCGGCGAAGAAGAGGTCGAGGCCATCCGCGCGCTGCACGAACGGTTTCCGCAGGCCCGCTGCACGCTGGATCCGAACGGAGGCTGGCTGCTGAAAGACGCCGTGCGGCTTACCCGCGACCTGCACGGCGTGCTGGCCTATGCCGAAGACCCTTGCGGCGCGGAGGGCGTGTTCTCCGGTCGCGAGGTGATGGCCGAGTTCCGCCGGGCCACCGGCTTGCCCACCGCCACCAACATGGTGGCCACGGACTGGCGCGAAATGGCGCATGCGCTGTCCCTGCAATCGGTGGACATCCCTTTGGCCGACCCGCACTTCTGGACCATGTCGGGTTCAGTGCGGGTCGCTCAAACCTGCCAGGCCTTCGGCCTGACCTGGGGCTCGCATTCCAACAACCACTTCGATGTGTCGCTGGCCATGTTCACGCATGTGGGCGCCGCCGCGCCGGGACGCGTCACCGCCATAGACACCCACTGGATATGGCAGGACGGCCAACGCCTGACCAAGGAGCCGCTGCAGATCGTGGACGGCTATGTCCAGGTACCGAAGAAGCCCGGCCTGGGCGTGGAGCTGGATATGGCCGAAGTCGAAAAAGCTCACCAGCTTTATCTGCGGCATGGCCTGGGCGCGCGCGACGACGCGTCAGCCATGCAGTATCTGGTGCCCGGCTGGACCTTCGACGCGAAGCGGCCCTGCCTGGTGCGCTAAGCGGGTGGAAAATACGTTGCCGGTTTAATAAGCGTCTTGGATACGAATGCGCGCCAAGAAATGAGTCTGTGCAAGTTCGTCAGGCGAAAGATAGCGCCTCCCCTGGCCCGGCCAAGGGTCGCGCACGCTTGCAGCCAAGAGGAGCCCCGCTCCAGACGCATGGCGCTCGTAGGTAACAGAGGTGAGCAGCATTGCATGCGAGCCCGATCCGATGATCAAGGGCATATCCAATGACAGATCCTGTGCCGCGGTTATTGCATTACTGGTATAGGTCGTGCTTTGCACCTGAAAATGTCTGCCGTTGTCATCCAGCCAGGGGCGATTAAGATTCACCAAAATGTGTTGTGGTTGCGCAGGCAAATTATAAATATCGCCCCAGGTTTCACTAACGATTCTGCTTTGGGGAATGCGATAGCCATAGTGCCGAAAAACCATCTCGATGCAAGCCGCCCAGCACCACTGGGATAACTCCTGGCGTGCATACACCGTATTCAGATGGCCGGAACTGATGCCAGCCGTGCATCGCTGGTAGCCGTACATGTTGTACGGGCTGCAATCCAGCGCGGCATGCGAACTTCCCAGCTTGAATGATCCCATCGCAGCGGCAGCCGCCGCAATCAGAAATCCCCTTCTTTTCATTGCGATCTCCCAGTCGCGCGCAAGCGGGACGTATGGTGGCTATATCCACTTCTTGACGGCTACTGCGGTTCACATGAGGCTACTCCGTACCGTTAGGATAATGTAGTGACTCAAATAAGAGGCGGAGTAGCGGGACCCCCTAGGGTAAGCACTGATGCCCCATGTCCCATATAGACATCGCATCGTCCGCTAATGATCTATGACAACGGGCGAGGGGCTTCTATGATTCGGCTGATTCATACAAGTGCCGTCGAGCGCCGCCGCCAAGCCTGCTGCGGTTTCCCGTAAACGCAGCGGAAAACGAATTGGCGCCGATAACAAACTACCCCCAGGAGACACGCAATGAAATTGCATCACACGCTGAGCTTTACCTTGGCCCCCGGCCTTTTGCTGGCGTCCACGCTGGCTGTGGCGGCGCCGGTCAAGATTGCCATTCTGGAGACCCTGTCGGGTCCCCAGGCTTCCACGGGCCTGACATACCGCGCCGCCGCGCGCTATGCCGTGGATAAAATGAACGCGGCCGGAGGATGGAACGGCGAAGAAGTCCAGCTTCTGGAATACGACAACCAGGGCGGCCCCGCCGGCGCGGCCGACAAGCTGAAGGCGGCTATCGTCGACGGCGTGCAAATCGTCGTGCAGGGCGCGTCCTCCGCGATCGGCGGACAAATTACCGAGGACGTGCGTAAGCACAACCTGCGCAATCCCGGCAAGGAGCTCATCTACCTGAATGTCGGCGCCGAAGCCCTGGAACTGACCGGCACCAAATGCCAGTTCTATCATTTCCGCGTCGCAGGCAATGCGCAGGTGCGCACCAAGGTGCTGATTGCCGGCATGAAGAAGGCCGACGCTCTGGGCACAAAGGTCTATTCAATCAATCAGAATTATTCCTGGGGCCAGGATATGGAGCGGGCGATTGTCGATAATGCGGCCGCCGGCGGCTACCAGGTCGTCGAAAAGACGCTGCACGACGTCAACAAGGTGCAAGACTTTGCGCCCTATGTGAACAAGATCGCCGCAAGCAATGCCGACACGGTGATGACGGGGAACTGGTCCAATGACTTGCTGTTGTTGATGAAGGCCACCAAGGCCGCGGGCCTGAAGGCGCGATTCGGCACCGTCTACCTGGACCAGCCCGGCAACCTGGCCAATGCGGGCGATCTGGCCCTGGGCCATTTTGTTGCGCAGGCCTTCAATCCGGAAGCCGCCGGCGCGGCGGGCGAAGCCTTCGTCAAGGATTACAACGCCAAGATGGGCCATCCCCCCACCTTCATCGAGCCGCAGACCGTTTTCGGGCTGATGATGGTCGCCGACGCCATGGGCCGGGTCAAGCCGGAAGACGGCAAGCTCAACATCAACAAGCTTGCCTACGAACTCGAAAAGACATCGATCGAAACCCCCATGGGGAAAACAAGCATGCGCGCCGATGATCATCAGGCATTGATGCCTATGGTGGTGTCCATGGCCTCGAAAGATGCCGTCTACAAAGCGGATGGCACCGATATGGGATTCAAGCCCGTCGAGAAGTTCAGCGCCGAACAAGCCTCCACACCGGCGCAGGCCACCTGCAAAATGAAGCGGCCGGGCTAGCGGCCTGGTAGGGATTGCCATGGAACATCTTGTCATTTCTCTGTTGAACGGCGTCATCTACGGCTTGCTGCTGTTCATGGTGTCGGCGGGCCTGACCCTGATATTCGGGATGATGGGCATACTTAACTTTGCCCATGCTTCCTTCTATATGCTGGGGGCTTATTTTGCCTACGCCTTGCAGGGTCCGCTTGGTTTCTGGGGGGCGCTTGTCGCCTCGCCCTTGCTGGTGGGCCTGGTGGGAGTTGTCGTGGAGCGCTATATCTTGCGTCGGGTTCATCACCATGGCCATGCGCATGAGCTGCTCGTCACCTTCGGCCTGTCTTTCATCATTGCAGAGCTGGTCAAGCTGTTCTTTGGCAATTACCCGGTCAACTACCGGGTTCCCGGAGACCTGGATTTCTCGGCGTTTTCACTGGGCGGGTTGAACTATCCCGCCTACCGGGTCTTCATGGGGATCGTCGCCATCTCGATGTTCATCGCCATCTACCAGCTGCTGACCCGCACAAGGGTGGGCATTGTGGTTCGCTCGGCCCTTTACCGTCCGAAGATGGCCGAGGCGCTGGGGCACAACGTTCCCATGGTCTTCATGGGCGTCTTTGGCGTCGGGGCCGCATTGGCGGGATTGGCCGGCGCCGTGGCGGGCGCTTTCTACACGACCAATCCCAACATGGCACTGGAGCTGGGCGTCATGGTCTTTGTGGTCGTGGTGGTGGGCGGACTGGGGTCGCTGGGCGGCGCCATGGCGGCGTCGCTGCTGATAGGCATCGTGACCTCCATTGCCGTCGGCATCGATGCCACGCTGGCCGATCTGTTCGCATTATTTGGCGCCCGCGCCTTGGCCGAACAGATGGGCGGCATATTCGTCCTGAAGGTATCCAGCCTGGCCGCGACCATTCCTTTCGCGCTGATGCTTCTGGTGCTGCTGCTGCGCCCCAACGGTTTGATGGGAGGCAAGGGTTAGCTCATGAAGACTCGATTTTTCTGGATTGCGATCGGCCTTGCAATGCTGGCGGCGGTGCCGTTCGCGCTGTCGCAGGGGCTGGTGAATGCCGCGATCCCCATGCTGATCGCCGCCTTGTTCGCTTGCGCCTATAACCTGCTGTGCGGACAGGCGGGCATGCTGTCGTTCGGGCATTCCGCCTATTTCGGGGTGGGCGCGTTCTCCACCATCCATGCCATGAATGCCCTGGGGGGCGCGGGCTTGTTGCCCACGCCGCTGATGCCGCTTGCAGGCGCCGCGGGCGGCCTGATTTTCGGAGCCATGGCGGGCTGGTTCGCGACACAGCGCAGCGGAACCTACTTCGCCATGATCACCCTGGCCATTGCGGAGCTGATACACGCCTTGGCTCCGCATCTTAAAGGCGTTTTCGGCGGCGAGGCGGGCTTGTCGTCCATGCGCATGCCGGCGTGGGGCTTTACGTTCGGGACGACCAACGAGGTCTATTACCTGACTCTCCTATGGGTTGCATTTTGCCTGGCGCTTCTATATTTGATTACGCGCACGCCGCTTGGACGCCTTGCGCTGGGCGTGCGCGAGAACAGCCATCGGCTGAGCTTTCTCGGCTACGAAGTGCATCGCATCAATGTCCTGATCTTTGCCATTTCGGGGATGTTCTCCGGTGTGGCGGGCGGCCTGCAGGTCATCAGCAATGAAGCGGCGAATTACGTTGTCTTCGATCCTTCCTTGTCGGCGGCGGTCGTGCTCAATACTTATATCGGCGGGGTCAATGTATTCCTGGGCCCTGCCCTGGGCGCAGCCCTCATGACGTTCTTCGGGTATGCGGTTTCCGATATGACGCAATCATGGCTGCTGTACCAAGGCCTGCTGTTTGTCCTGGTGATGATGTTCATGCCCACCGGCCTGAGCGGACTGGCCGTATTGGCGATCTCTTTTGCAAAGCGGTATGGAATCAGGGCGGTCGCGCCGGCTGCCGGCTTGTACCTGGCGGCCTTCGCCGCCTTGACTGCCGCCATTGTCTTTCTTACAGAGCTGTTGGGCCGCGTGTTCTCGCAGGACTACAAGGCCCTGGCGCAGGCTGCCGGCTCCGGCGAGCTGCCTTCCATACCGCTGTTTGGATGGAGTTGGCCTCCATCAAGCCTGCTTACCTGGATGCTGCCGCTGGCCCTATTGGCGCTGGGAGTTGTCTGCTGGAAGCTGGCCGGCGGCAGCTTGCGGCGCCAGGCGCAGGCCGACGCGGCGTTGTCCGCTTGCCCCGCCGACGCAACCCCAGCGCGGAGGCCCGCATGACGCATCCCATACTGAGTCTTCACGATCTGCGGAAATCCTTCGGGGCGACGGAAATCATCCGGGGTGTCAGTCTTTCGCTGCTGCCCGATGAGCGTCATGCAATCATCGGCCCCAATGGCGCGGGAAAGTCGACGCTTTTCCATCTGATTTCCGGCAATATTCGCCCGAACTCCGGCGAGATACTGCTGGACGATCGTTCGATCGTGGGGAAAACGCCGCAATCGATCAATCGTCTCGGATTGGCCAGATCTTTTCAGATCACCAATATATTTCCCCGGCTTACGGTGTATGAAAACATCAGGCTTGCCGTCATGCGCGCGCACGGCCTGCAATATTGCTTCTGGCGTTTCGTCAACGCCAATAAAAAGGTCAAGCAGCAAAGCGACCAGTTGCTGGAGCGGGTCCGGCTGCACCCGCGCGCATCGACGATAGCGGGTGAGATGTCGTATTCGGAGCAACGCTCGCTGGAAATCGCCATGACGCTGGCGTCCGACCCCAAGGTCATTCTGCTGGACGAACCCATGGCCGGCATGTCCAAGGAGGAAACCGGCTACACGACATCGTTGATCAAGGAAGTTACCACGGGAAGGGCGCTGCTGATTGTCGAGCACGATATGGAAGTGGTTTTTTCCCTGGGCGACAGAATCAGCGTGCTGGTTTATGGCCAATTGATTGCAACCGGCACGCCGGACGAGATCCGGTGCAATGCGGATGTGAAAGAGGCCTATCTGGGCGAGGAGGTTGCGGCATGACGTCCAACCAGCCTTTGCTGCGCGTCGAGGACCTGCACGCGCATTATGGAAAAAGCCATGTGCTGCACGGCGTGTCGCTTCATCTTCAAGCCAATGAGGTCATCAGCCTTATCGGCCGCAACGGATCGGGACGCTCCACGACGCTGAAGGCGATCATGGGTTTGCTGCCTCCTTCCGGCGGCAGCATTACGCTGCAAGGAAAGCAGCTGTCCGGATCCAGGCCTTATGAAATTTGCCGCGCCGGGATCGCCTATGTTCCTGAAGAGCGCGAGGTGTTTGCCAATTTGACGGTCGACGAAAACCTGCGCATGGGCGAGCAGCCCGCTGCTACGGGGCCTTATCGTTGGAACATCGATCATATGTTCGACTACTTCCCCCGGCTGAAGGAAAGACGGAACACGATGGCGGGCAGCCTATCGGGCGGCGAGCAGCAGATGCTCACGATCTGCCGATCGCTGCTGGGAAACCCGCAAGCCATCCTGATCGACGAACCGACCGAAGGCCTGGCTCCGAAAATCGTGGCGGCGGTCGGAGACTGTATTCAGGACATACACAAGAAGGGCGTCTCGGTCATTCTGGTGGAACAAAAGCTGGCTATCGCCCTGAAAGTCTCCACGCGGATATACGTCATGGGGCAGGGGCGCATCGTATACGAGGGAACCCCGCGCGAAGTCGCCGGCAACGACCAGCTTCTTGCCGACTGGCTTGCCGTTTAAGCCATATCGCATGGCGCAGGAATTTGAAGGCCTAGAGTAAATCAACATGAAACGAACCAAAGATAAAGTCATCATTACCTGTGCGGTGACCGGGGGCGTGCACACGCCATCGATGTCGCCTTATCTTCCGTTGACGCCGGAGCAAATTGCCGCCGACGCCATCGCCGCAAGCCAGGCGGGCGCCGCCATACTGCATTTGCATGCAAGAGATCCGGCCGACGGCAGGCCCACTCCGGATCCGAAAGTCTTCGAGCAGTTCGTTCCCTTGATCAAGCAGTCCACGAACGCGGTGATCAACATCACTACGGGCGGAAGCACCCGCATGAGCCTGGAGGAGCGCCTGGCCTATCCTCTTATCGCCAAGCCGGAAATGTGTTCCCTTAACATGGGGTCAATGAATTTTTCCATCCATCCCGTGGCGCGCAAGATCGAGCACTGGCAGCATGAATGGGAAAAGCCCTACGTCGAGGGCATGGAAGACCTTATCTTTCGCAACACGTTCAAGGACATCAAGCATATTCTGCGCACGCTGGGCGATGCCCACGGAACGCGTTTTGAATTCGAGTGCTACGACCTGGGCCATCTCTACAACCTGGCCCATTTTGTGAACGAGGGCCTGATCAAGAGTCCCTTGTTCATTCAATGCGTGTTCGGCGTCCTGGGTGGCATGGGGCCGGACCCCGAAAACCTGATCCACATGCGGACCACCGCGGATCGCCTGTTCGGCAGGGAGAACTACCGCTTTTCCGTCCTGGGGGCGGGCCGCCATCAAATGCCGCTTTCGACGCTGTCGGCCATCATGGGCGGCAATGTGCGGGTGGGGCTGGAGGACAGCCTTTTCCTTACCAAGGGCGAACTGGCGCCATCGAGCGCCGAGCAGGTCCGGAAGATCCGGCGGATACTGGAGGAGCTGTCCTTCGACATAGCAACCCCGGACGAGGCCCGCGCCATGCTGTGCCTGAAAGGCGCCGACGCGGTGGGCTTCTAAGCTTTATCCGAGGCGCGGCGGCGCGCCTCGGATCGCGCCGAGGTCAAAGGTATTCGACGTTGCCATCGACACTGATGGCTTGGCCTGTAATATTGGCCGCCGCCGGCGTGGACAGGAACAACGCCATTGCGGCAATGTCTTCCATGCTTACCATCCGGCGCAGGGATATCTTCTCCATATATTGCGCATGCATGGCTTCGTCGCTGATGCCCAGCGCCTTCGCCCTGTCGTGGATGACGCGGCTCATGCGTTCGCCCGCGACCAGGCCTGGAAGAATCGCGTTGACCCGGACGTTATCGGGGCCCAATTCGTTGGCCAAGGTTTTCATCAGCCCGATGATCGCCCATTTTGTGGCGGCGTAGGGCGCGCGGAAGGGGTATCCCAGGCGGCCGGCCACGGAGGACATCGTAATGACATGGGGATTGCGTTCGGACTTCCTAAGGAACGGAACCGCCTTCCTCAGGAAATAGAACTGGCTGTTCAGATTGGTGGACATGGTCTGTTCCCAGGCGGACACATCCAGATCGTCGATGCCGCCCGTCGGCCCCGCAATGCCCGCATTATTGACCAGGACATCCAGGCCTCCCAGTGCGGCGATCGCGATGTCCATTGTGCGGTCGACATTCTTTTGCACGCCAACATCCGCGACGGCGCCCTGCATGCCGGGATAGTCCTGCTTGATCCGGGCCACGGCATCGGCGTCGATATCGCAGATAAAGACCTGGGCGCCGGCTTCGTGGAAACCGGCGGCGATCATGGCGCCTATGCCCGCCGCTCCGCCTGTGATCAATACCTTCAGGCCAGTGGGAACCTTCAATCGGTCTGCAATTTTCATGACTTTCCTCTGTGTCAAAGGGTCAGGCCGCCACTGGCCTCGATCACGGCGCCGTTGATATAGCTGGCTTCATCGCTGGCCAGGAAGGCATAGATATTTGCAATTTCCTCCGGCCTGCCCAGCCGCCTTAAGGGCACCTGCTCGCACATCTTCGCCAAGACGGCGTCGGGCACGCTGGAAAGCATGGCCGTCTGGACGAATCCGGGCGCCACGGCGTTGACCCGTATGCCCTTGGGGCCAAGCTCGCGGCACCAGGTCTTGGTAAAGCCTATCACGCCGAACTTGGCGGCGGCGTAATTCGTCTGTCCATAGTTTCCGTAAACGCCGACCACCGAGCTGGCGTTGAGGATCACTCCGCCGCCCTGGGCGATCATGGTGGCAACCACGGCCTGCGCCACATTGAAAACGCCTTTCAAATTGACGTCGATGACCGCATCGAATTGCTCGCTGCTCATTTTCTCCAGGCGCGCGTCCCGCGTAATGCCTGCGTTGTTCACCAGGGCATCTATTTTCTTGAAGCGTTCCAGTGTTTGCGCGACCATTGCATCGACCGCGGGGCGGTCGGCGACGTCCAATGAGAATCCGATTGCGTCCGTGCCGATTCCATTGCAGGCGGCCACCGTCCTGTCCACCGCCTCCTTGTTAAGGTCGCAGGCCACCACGGTTGCGCCTTCGCGAGCGAACTTCAACGCCGTCGCTTCTCCGATGCCTTGGCCGGCGCCGGTAACAATCGCGATTTTTCCTTTTAGTCTCATAAATACACCGCTGTTGGAAATGCAAAATATAGGGCGTCGAAGGCTAAGCGCGCACGGACGCATGGTGATGTAGCGTGAGCTTAACGAAGTTTCAAATTGATGATAAGATCAATAACGGACATGAGCATATCTTTATCGGCGTTTTCAGGACTTGATGCTATGCGAAATAAAGCACCACTGTTTAATGAGCGCATCTATGCTCCCTATAAAATCGCCGCCCTGGTCGAGGTCTTGAGCGAGCAAGGCATTGCGCCGTCATCCAGCTTGAAAGGCAGCGGTGTCGACGAGGACCGTATCTACGATGCCACAGCCCTTACGTCCGTTCGTCAATATGTGGATGTCTGCAATAACGCGATAGCGCTTGGCGCACGTCCGTCGACTCCTTTCGAGACGGGGGGCCGGCTTCATCTGTCGGCCTATGGCATGTACGGCTACGCGCTGATGTCCTGTCTTACGATGCGCGATTACTTCAGGCTGGGCGTGAAATACCATACGCTGGCGACGCCGACCTTGACCATCGAATGGTCGGAGTACGACGGCAAGGCGGTATGGACCTTTCCCGATGCGCTGCTCTTCAACGAGTCCAGGGAAATTCGGCGCTTCCTGATCGAGCAGCAATTCACGCAGCATGTTACCCATTTGCAGGATGTTTTTGGAAAGCCCTGCTCGCCGCTCAAAGCCTATTTCTCTCATTCGGCGCCTGCGCATGCGGATCTTTACTCCAAGTATCTGGGCTGCCCCTGCGTCTTCGATCATGAGCAGTGCGAGCTGCACTACGACGGCGTTATCCTGGACCAGAAACCGCATCTTGCCCACAGGCTGACCGCAGCCGTCCTGCAGCAGACTTGCGAGCGCCTGATCGGCCAGGCGAAGGTGTCGTCCGGAATTTCAGGCGAGGTGTATCAGCGGCTGCTAAGAAGGCCCGGCGAGTTTCCCAGCATGGAGATCATCGCCCAGCAGCTGGATATGACGCCCCGCAACCTTCGGCGTCGGCTGCAAGCGGAAAACAGTTCCTTTGCGGCGATTCTGGACGATATCCGGTGTTCACTCGCCGTCGAGTATCTTAAAACGACAAAAATGAATACCGACGATATCGCCCTGTTCCTGGGCTTTTCCGAGCCGACCAATTTCCGGCGCGCCTTCAAACGGTGGACGGGGAAAACCACCAGCGAATACCGCACATCCTGATTTGAAACGCCGCCCAGCGGACTGCCGGCTCCCGATTCGACCAAAAAATACAGAAGAGCGGAGGTTTTTAGAGGCTCAGGGCTAGGGTTTGTCCCAGACGAAAGCCAGTGGCTGCTTTTCAAGGAACCGGTTCACCGCCTCGTGATGGTAGTCGGAGTGAAGCGAGACCGCCTGAGCGTGGGATTCCAGCTCTGCTAGCGTATCCTGGTCGAGGTTGAAAGAACGGTTCAGTATATTCTTGGACATGCCTATCGCTTCGGTCGACGCATCGTGGAAGCGCGCGGCCAGTGCCAACGCCTCGTCCAACAAGGTTTCGGACGGAACGATCCGGTATAGAAGCCCAAGCGATAGGGCCTCTTGCGCAGGTACTTCCCGAGCCGTGAATATGATTTCTTTTGCTCGTTGAAGGCCTATCATCCGGGGCAAAAGAAAGAAGCCGCCTAGATCGGGAACCAGTCCTATCCTTCCGAATACCGAGCAGAAACGCGTAGCCGGGGTACCGATGATGAAGTCGCAAGCAAGGGCCAAATTGAAGCCCGCTCCGAATGCGGGGCCGTCGACCGCTGCGATGACCGGCTTTTCCAGATTGACGAGTTCTCGGAACCACAGGTGCATGCGACGGATGCGGTCGCGTGTCTGGTAGCTTGTGCGTTTGCCGTCGGAGATCGATTTAAGGTCGCCTCCCGCGCAAAACACGCCATTCGACCCCGTCAGAATGACGGCCTTGACGGTATCGTCATCGCGCGCGTCGGCGATGGCCAGAGAAAGCGCGTGACGAATTTCCAGGTCGAAGGCGTTACGTCTTTCCGGACGGTTGATTCGAACCAGCAAGGTCGCGCCATGGCGCTCACTAAGTACAAAGTTAGACATGGCTTAGCTTCCGGAGGGCGTCTTGATCGACGCCATGTTTACGAATTTTGGGGCCAGGAACGCGCGGACGGGCGGAGGTTCGCCCTGGTGCTTCTCGATGGAAACCAGGCAGGACTGGGCCGCGCATCCTTGAGAAAGGCTGGATGCGCCTTCATCGCGCGTGAGCACATTGGGATTTCCATGCGCATCCAACAGCCGGCCATCGGGCATTTGAACCGGATCGAACCACGAGCCTGTGGATATTCTAAGTACGCCGCGACGGATTTCATCGGTGCAAACAACGGTGGCCAGGCAGGAGCCTCTGGCGTTGAATACCCGGGCGATATCGCCATCCGCCAGCTTCAGTCCGCGCGCGTCTTGGGTATGAATCGTTACCGGCTCGCGGCCGTGGATTTTGCCCGAACGACTATGTGGACTATGGTCCAACTGGCTATGTAATTTATTTCGCGGCTGATCGGTAATGAGGTGAAACAGCCCGTTCTTTTCTGCTGTGTCATCCAGCCATTCTTTTGGGGGGTACCAGCGCGGGTGGCCGGCGCAATCGGCCAAGCCGTAGGAGTCTATCGTTGCGCTGTACAGCTCTATTTTTCCAGAAGGCGTTTTCAACGGATGCTGCTCAGGATTTCGTCTGAAGTCCTGAAACATCACGACGGGCGTGGGATCTTTCAAGGCATGCAGGTCTATTAGTCCTTCGCGCTTGAATGTCTCGAAATCCGGAAGGTTGATGCCTTTTGCCTCGGCGGGTCCCCTACTGGCTTCGTAGATGCGTCTGATCCATGCCGCGCTATCCAGCCCCTCTGTGAATACCTCGCCCACACCCTGCTTGTGCGCCATCATGGCAAAGATTTCATAGTCGCTTTTTGATTCATGCAGCGGGGCCTGCAGCTGGGACATGAATGCCATATAACGTTCGCGCTTGGCATAACAGATGTCTTCACGCTCGAACGACGTGGTGGCGGGCAGGACTATGTCGGCCAGCTTTGCCGTCGATGTCCAGTATTGCTCATGAACCACAATGGTTTCCGGTCGCTTCCATGCGTTCAGCAGCTTGTTCAGGTCTTGATGATGGTGGAAGGGGTTGCCGCCGGCCCAATAGATCAAGCGGATATCGGGATAAACATAGTCCTTGCCGTTGTACTCGAATGCATCGCCGGGATGCAGCAGCATATCGGCGATGCGGGCAACCGGAATGAACTCCTTGATGCTGTTTTTGCCTTGCGCAAATGTCGGCCCCGGGAACAAGGCTGCCCTGTTGCCCATGGTGTTGGCGGGCCCATAGCCTACGCCAAAGCCGCCGCCCTCCAGCCCGATCTGGCCCAGCATCGCGGCAAGGACTATCGCCATCCAAAAGGGCTGTTCGCCGTGGTCCGCGCGCTGCAATGACCATGCCACATTCAACATGGTGCGCTTGCCTGCCATTCTGCGTGCCAGGCCGGTTATGGCGTCGGCCTGGACGCCGCAGATGCCCGCCGCCCATTCGGCGGTCTTGGGCTGGCCATCGGCCTGTCCGACAAGATAGGACTTGAATACATCGAAACCCACCGTGTACCGGTCCAGAAACTGCTGGTCGTGGTTTTCATTGATGTATAAGCAGTATGCGAGGCCGAGCATAAATGCAGTATCGGTATTGGGCTTGATGGGTATCCATTCAAAATCGATACTGGAGTCCAGATCGTCCTTGGTGGGACTGATGTTCACCATCTGGATGCCTTTGGCTGACATCTCGCGCAGGCTGGCCCGGACCATGTGCTGCCCGGGGCCGCCCGCGCTCACTTGCGCGTTCTTTCTGGATGCTCCGCCAAAACACACCAGAAGCTCGGTGTGCTCGATCAACACGTCCCACGACGTGTGCTGAATCATCAGTTCTTCTATCGTTGCCGCGATGTGCGGCATGATAACCCTTCCCGCACCCAGACTGTACGTGTCTTGATGGGAAACATAGCCTCCCAGGATATTCAAGTAGCGGTGCACCTGGCTTTGCGCATGATGGAAGCGGCCGGCGCTCGACCATCCGTAGGAGCCGCCGAATATGCTGCCGTTGCCGAACTCCCGCTTGACGCGGGACAGTTCGCCGGTGACCAGCTCAACAGCGTCGTCCCACGAAACCTCCACAAATGGGTCGGAGCCGCGAGTGCCTTTGGAATAGCCCAGCTTGCGCTCTTTAAGCCACCCGGTCCGTATGGACGGACGCTTGATCCGTGTGGACTCGTCGTTGGCGGCCTCCAGCATGGAAAAGCCGATGGGTGAGGGATCCGGATCGCTTGGAAGTCCTTTCAATATCGGCTTTCCAGATGGCGATTTTTCCACCTCATAGATGCCCCAGTGCGCGGCCGTGTAGGTTTTCATGCGTCAGTCGCCCTTATTTTCCCTTCCACACCGGCTTGCGTTTTTCGGAGAATGCCTTGGGGCCTTCGACCCGGTCTTCGCTTTCGTATAGGGCCTTGACATCGGGGAAGGTCTTTTGAATGGCATAGGCGGTTTGCATGCTGTCGCAGTCCAATCCCCTGTGTACCAGGTCCTTCGATGCCCTGATCGACATCGGCGAACATTGCAGCATCTGTTCCGCCCACTTGCGCGCCGCATCCAACGCCTCTCCCACCGGAGTTATCTCATTGACGAAGCCCAGGGATTGGCCTTCCTGGGCCGTGACGCGCCGCCCTGTAAGTATCATGCCCATTGCTTGCTTCATGGGAATCTGCCGAGGCAGGCGCAGCAGTCCACCGGCCGTCGCGGCCAAGCCGACCAATGGTTCCGGAAGGGCGAAGAAGGCATTCTCCGAAGCGATAATAAGATCGCAGGCCAGGGCTATTTCGAAGCCGCCGCCCATGGCTAGTCCGTTTACCGCGGCGATCACCGGTTTTGTCAGGCTAAAGCGCGCCGTGATTCCGGCAAAGCCATCTTTCGGATGAGTGGTTTCGTTGCCTTGAGCTTGGTACTTCAGGTCATTGCCGGCACAGAATGCTTTATCACCGGCACCAGTCAGGATGGCTACCCAGAGGTCCGGATTCGACTCGAAGTCGTCGAAGGCTTGTTGAAGTTCCAGATTGGCGGGACGATGCAATGCGTTCATGACGCCCGGACGGTTGATGGTAATGATGCAGATGCGTCCCTCGTGGACGACATGGCAATGTTCGAACTGATTCAAAATGACTCCTTTATTGATTGCAAGCGATCGGACAGCCGGTTTGTTGCCGGCCGGAAAAGTTTTACTGGCGCAGTTTTGTTTTCTTGGAAAGATCAATGACTGTCTTGGTGTCATTCAGGATTTGCTGCTTGAAGGCGTCAGATGTGCTGCCGATGATATCCAGGGACATGCTTGCCGCCGTCGTCACGAACTCCTCGGACGTAATTGCCGCGGACAAGTCGTCTTTGAGTTTGCTTACCACTTCATCCGGGGTGTTCGCGGGCACCATGATTCCATACCACATAGGCATATCCACACCGTGAACGCCAGTTTCCTCTATGGTGGCGACATCGGGCAATGCCGGCATCCGCTTGCCGCCCGTAATGGCCAGAGGGCACAGCTTGCCACCCTTGACGTGGGGAAGTTGCACAGGAGAAAGAAAGGTCATGTCCGTTTCGCCGGACAGCAGGCTCATGGCGGCCGGCGATTCGCCTTTATACGGGACGTGCACTAAATTGGTGCCCGTCGCCAGTTTGAACATTTCGCCCATGATGTTGCCGGTGCTGCCATACCCCCAAGAGGAATAGTTCAGTTTGCCGGGTGCTTTTTTTGCCGCGTCAATCAGGTCGGCTATGGTTTTGATCTTCGAGTCGCATGACACCACCATCATGAAGGGCACGTTGGTGATCATGCTTACCGGAATGAAATCGGCCATGATGTCAAAGCCGGCGTTCTCATTGATCGCGGACTCTGAAGCCAATGATGTTGTACCGAATAAAAGCGTATAGCCATCCGCCTTCGATGCGGCGGCGGCGCGGGCGCCGATTCCACCCGCCGCACCGGGGCGATTTACAACAACGACCGGCTGCCCCATGGTTTTCTCCAGGCCCTTGGCCACCATGCGCGCCTGGATGTCTGTTCCTCCTCCGGGAGCAAATGGCACGATAAGCGTCAGAGTCCTGTTCGGATAATCGGTCGCCGCCGCGGTGGAGTGGACACAAAGCAAGGATAGGGCAGCGGCGGCAATGGCCGGAAGTATGCGTGAGCAGGCAATGGTTGATTTCATGATCGAGTCTCCAGGTTGAGTTTTGATTTGTTTATTGCTCTAAGGATGGGGGTGGTGATTGCATTAGCCGATGCTTGGTTACCGTCTGCCAAGTCAGCGACCGTATGATTTCAATTGCTTGATTCGCCTGTGGCGAATGAGACTTCTGGTGCGAGGCTGTCGGGGTCAATGCCGAAACGTTGCAGGACTTCTTTGCTGTGCTCGCCTATGCGCGCCGGCGGTAAACGAACAGCTCCGGGCGTTCGCTTAAGCTTGATCGGGATGCCTACGCCCTGGTACTGCTTAAGGCTGACCGTCATTTCCCTATGCTTGGCATGCGGAAGATCCAGGGCTTCCTCGACATTAAGTACCGGGCTGCACGGCACGCCCACGGCCATCAAGTCTGTAAAAAGCTTCATGCCATCGGCTTCTGAAAGAAGCTCATTCAGTCTTGCTGTCAGCGATAGCCGATTGATAACGCGGTCTTTGTTGTTTTTGTAACGGCTGTCGCTTGCAAGATCCGTATCGCCAAGCGTTTCGCATAGCGTCCTGAACTGGCGGTCATTGCCGATGGCGATAAAAATTTGCGTCGTCTTGGTTGGGAACAGGTCATACGGAACGATATTGGGGTGCCCGTTGCCCGTCCGTATCGATTTCCCTCCATTCAACACATTGGCGGTATGTGGATGCAGCAGCGCCAATGCGGTGTCGAATAGGGTTACTTCAACGCATTGCCCTTTCTGAGAACGCTCGCGCTCGAACAAGGCGAACATGATTCCCATTGCCGCGTTCATGCCGGTCGAGGTATCCACCAGAGGGATGCCGATACGGGCCGAGTCGACCGCCGGATCGCCATTCACGCTCATAAGGCCGGATATGGCCTGGATTGCGGCATCGTAGCCAGGGAGCCCTCCCAGGTCTCCCGTTTCGCCGAACCCGGATATCCGGCAATGGACGAGCCGCGGAAATTGATCTGTGATTTGAGAAAGATCACTAATGCCCCATTTTTCCCATGTGCTGGCTTTAAAGTTTTCGATCAATACGTCGGCCGACGAAAGCATGGAAAAGAGCGCGGCGATTCCGTTCGGGTCGGACAGGTCCAGGGCAAGGTTCTTTTTGTTCCGGTTCAGCCCCAGGTAATAAGGGGCGTCGCCGTTGACGAAAGGGGGGCCATAGCCGCGCGTATCGTCGCCATCGTAGGACTCCACCTTGATGACTTCAGCGCCATGGTCGCCCAGGATTTGTCCAGCGAAAGGTCCCGCAAGTACCCGAGATGCATCGATGATCACGACGCCGTCCAGCGCCGACTTGGAAATGTGCACTACCTTGTCCCCCAAAGGTTTCGACGTCGATGTCGAGTAGCGCGTAGCTTAAAAGATTATCGGTGTATTATCAACAGGCAGTATTAAATACTGCATAGCGGAATTAGATAATTGTGTTTAACCCATAAAATGGGGCAGGGCGCTTGCTTGCCTTAGCAGGAGTAAGTCGCGCATACTAGCTGGCCGGTAACTCCCATGGTCGATTGAGCCAATGCCGGTGGTTCTAGCTGTTTCACGGCCTCTTACTGCTTTACTTCTTATCGTTATGGCCCGTAAATCCGATTTATTGACAGATGCTTTAACGACGTTGCATGAAAAAAAACAGTCGCGTCACTTTGTGACGGCTTTGAGCCGCGGTCTTGACATTCTTGCTTTATTCAGCCGCGATATTCCTTTGCTGGGGAACGATGAAATTTCCCAGAAAACCGGTTTGCCGCGCTCAACAGTTACCCGGCTGACCTATACGCTTGTGGCAACACGCCATCTTGTTTACGTGCCTTCGGTAAAAAAATATAAGCTTGGGGCCGCCACGCTCGTGTGGAGCTATGCAGCCATGGAGCATATCGTTGGGATTCGCGCAATCAAGCCTTTCATGCAGGACTTTGCGGATCAAATGGAAGCTTCGACCGTGGCGCTGAGCATCAATGCCGGTCTCGAAATGATCTATGTGGGCCACTGTGCGGGCCCTGCTCTGGTGCGTATACGAACAGGGGTCGGAGCCCGCTTGAAGCTATGGGAGTCGGCGGCGGGGCGAACCTTTTGGGCCGGCACGGACGAAGTTACGCGTGAGGGGCTGATGGAGGAGTTGCGCCAGTTGCCTGACGGGAAATTCGAGAGCGCTCTAGCGTGTTTGCGCGCCGCCGAAACCGAATTCCAGCGCTATGGTTTTTGCACAAGCCTAGGGGGCTGGCGTGTGGGAGTCAATGCGGTGGGGTGCCCTACATGGACCGAGGCCGGCGAGAGTGAAAAGCTTGTGATTTCTTGCGGCGGCATCAGTCCAGAGTTCGACAGTGAAACGATATACAAAGAAATAGGGCCGAGGCTTAAAGAATTTGCTCAGTTTCTTAGCCCTCGACTGCAACAGGAGCCCGAGCCAATCTAGCTGTCTTTTTATAGCCGACATAGAATCGGCTAGCGCCGCAAGCAATAACGCAGTAACGTCGCCCTGACGCCTACTCAAAGGAGCATCGCCCATGACTTCCTTCC
>JBEBYL010000004.1:0-203354 GCA_040391135.1 Pusillimonas sp.
CCGTGTGCTGCGAAGAACAGAACTATAGCACCGCTTTTTAGCCCGTGCAAATCGATTCCGGCCAAAAATCCCGGGGAAACCACCCTTTCCATACCCCGATTAGCCCAAGCCCTTGAAATACCACTGAAATCTATTTTTAAGAAAAATGAAATATTTTTGGGCTACCGGCAAAACCGCCATCAAAAAGGCAACTTGAGTGGAAATATCGCCTTATTGGTCTTGGAACACGCTGCATTTCCGTCCAGAAAGTCGCGTCGGCCATCCGTATATATGCCATCTATATAGATACACGCCTGACGTTCCGCCTTCAAGGGCGCTCGAAGACTGCAATAGCAGGTAGCTGACGAGCTTCCCTATTTCATTTATCTTTGTATTCAAACACAGCATGCGCTGAATCCGCCATACTCTCTATATAGACAACCCGCCCCCGAGCATCATGACTGAAGACATATTGATAAACGTCACTCCCTTTGAAACACGCGTCGCGCTGGTAGAGCAAGGAGCGGTACAAGAACTCCATATGGAGCGCAGCATACAGCGGGGCCACGTGGGCAATCTATATCTGGGCAAAGTGGTGCGTGTATTGCCGGGCATGCAAAGCGCTTTTGTCGATATCGGGCTGGATCGGGCGGCATTCATCCATGTGGCCGACCTTAGGCAGAATCGGACGGAGCGCAGCACCGGCGCGGCCGTGACCCCCATCGAGAAACTGCTGTTCGAAGGCCAGTCGCTGATGGTGCAGGTGATCAAGGACCCGCTGGGCACCAAGGGGGCGCGGCTTTCCACACAGATCAGCATTGCCGGGCGCATGCTGGTCTACCTGCCCTACGACCCTCATGTCGGCATCTCGCAAAAGATCGAGTCCGAGGAGGACCGCATCGCCCTGCGGGAGCGGGTGCTGCAGTTCAGGGGGGACGACAAGGGCGGATTCATCGTCCGCACCCAGGCCGAAGGCGCCATCGACGAGGAACTGCAGGCGGATCACACCTATCTGCGCACCTTGTGGAACAGCATCCAGGAGAAAGCGAAGAGCCAGCCCACGCCATCGGTGCTGTATACCGACCTGACCCTGGGCCAGCGCGTCCTGCGCGACATGGTGGGACCCAATACCGGAACGATATTGGTGGATTCGCGCAGCACCACGCAGCAATTGCTGGAATGGGCGAAGACCTACACGCCGTCGGTCCTGGACCGCATCAAGCACTACAGCGGCGAACGCCCCTTGTTCGACACAGCCAACGTCGACGAGGAAATCGCACGTGCGCTGTCGCGCCGTGTCGATCTGAAATCGGGCGGCTACCTGATCATCGACCAGACAGAGGCGCTGACCACGGTGGACGTGAATACCGGCGGCTTCGTGGGCGGACGCAATTTCGACGACACCATTTTCAAGACCAATCTGGAAGCCGCCGTAGCAGTGGCGCGCCAGTTGCGCCTGCGCAACCTGGGCGGCATCATCATTCTTGATTTCATCGACATGGATGACGCAGAGCACCGCAATTCGGTGCTGGCCGAACTGAACAAAGCGCTAAGCAAGGACCGCACCCGCATGACGGTCAGCGGATTCAGCCAATTGGGCCTGGTCGAGATGACCCGCAAGCGCACGCGCGACTCGCTGGCGCATCAATTATGCGAACCCTGCCCCACCTGCCAGTCGCGCGGCAATGTCCGCACGCCACGCACCTTGTGCTACGAGATCCTGCGGGAAATATTGCGCGAATCGCGCCAGTTCAATCCCAAGGAGTTCCGCATCCTGGCCTCGCAAGCCATCGTGGACCTGTTCCTGGAAGAGGAAAGCGCCCACCTGGCCATGCTGGGCGACTTCATCGGCAAGCCCGTCTCGCTGGAAGTGGAAAGCCAGTACTCACAGGAACAATACGATATCGTCCTGATCTGACCGTCCCGGTAAACTCACTGCTTTTTTAGTGCAAGGCCGATAGGGAGGCTTCAAGACCAGCGTATGTCCGGGATACTTATTTTGTTGTTGTTTGCATCGGCTTTTGGGGCCAGCGCGCTGGGCGGCGTACTCGGCATGGCGAGCGGCATCTTCATCGTGCCGATACTCACGCTCTTCTTTGGCCTGGATATCCGGGTCGCCATCGGGGCGAGCATCGTGTCGGTCATCGCCTGCTCCTGCGCAAGCGCACAGCCCTTCTTGAAAGCGGGGCTGACGAATATCCGCCTTGCCATCGTTCTGGAAACAGCCACCGCATTGGGCGCGCTCACGGGTGTGTTTTTTATCGGGCTGATTCCCGAGCCCTACCTATATGGCCTGTTCGCCGTCATCCTGGCCATATCGGCCCGGCAAATGCTGGCCCGGCGGCGCGAAAGGGTGATCACGGACACGCCCGACCCGGAAAGCTGGGCGACACGGCTAAGGCTGCACTCGGAGTTTCCGGCGGGAAGGCCGGGCCACTCCATTGCCTACCAGGTCGGCCACGTCCCGATGGGCCTGTTCCTGATGTACGGAGCGGGTGTGCTGTCCGCATTGCTGGGTATTGGTTCCGGCGTATTGAAGATTCCCGCCATGGATGCGGCGCTGCGCTTGCCGATCAAAGTTTCGTCGGCGACGTCGAACTTCATGATCGGAGTTACCGCCTCGGCCAGCGCGGTGGCTTACTTTATAAGCGGTGATATCGACGTGGCTGTCGCCGCGCCCGTGGCCCTGGGCTCCGTTCTCGGTGCATTCGCAGGGGCCCGCCTTCTGCTGCGCATCCCGGCTGATCGGCTCCGCGTGTTTTTCGTGCTGGTGCTATCGCTGCTGGCCATCCAGATGCTGATGAGCAGCCTAGGCATGAAATTTCCCGGAGGCGCATCATGAAGCGGGACACAGACATTCGCGAGCGAAAGGATCAGGCGATTGCCAGGCTGCTTAGATGGGGAACATGGGTCGCCTCATTGGTCATCGCCATCGGAATGATCATCGGCTTCGCCGGCTCGCCGGCGGATTCGCCGCCCGGTCTCAATTGGGAGCATGTGGCGGGCTTTGGCATTGCCCTATTCATACTTCTTCCCATACTGCGCGTCGGCGTGATGCTGACCCTGTTCCTGCGCGAGCGGGACTATGTGTATGCGGTCATTTCAGGCTCGGTTCTGGCGATTATCCTGGCCGCGTCGCTGCTGGGCCTTTACTGGAACTGATCCACAAGAGCCACGCCGAGCGCGAAGCCGCCGGGTCCGGCCCGGCTCAGCCCTCTGGCGCCGGGCAGACTTCGGGGTGGCTGATCGAATCAAACAGCTGTTCGATGCGCGCCTTGGTGGCGCTGTCCGCATAATAGGAATACACCTGCGCCTTGACCCGGTCGTCGGCCATCATGGAGCCTTGATACTGGGTCAGGTCGACGACGATGGCGCGCTCATAGGAGGCGGAGGGTTCCGGCATCTGCGTAAGGGTGGCGTAGCCGGTCTGTCGCGGATCCAGAGTGAATTTTGCCGAGGCTCCGCAAGCCGCCTCGTGCTTGAACAAGGCCATCTGGATCTTGGGAAAAGTCAGCGGTATGACGCGTTCGCCGCGGAAATAGGCGGGATCGCGCACATCGCCGATACGCAGTCCCTGTGGGGTGGCGGCACAACCGGCCAGTATCGCCGCCGCGGCGAGCATTGCCATTGTCTTCATATCGTGTGATTTCCCTTGCTTGGCATCATGCCGTTTGCTTAATCTTCTTCACGGAACTGCATGCGGTAAAGCGAAGCATACAGCCCATTCAGCTCCAGCAGTTCTTCATGCCGGCCCTGCTCCACGATTTTCCCCGCATCCAGCACGACTATCCGGTCGGCCTTTTGCACGGTCGACAAGCGGTGTGCGATCACCAGCGTGGTGCGTCCCGCCATGAGCAATTCCAGCGATGCCTGCACTTGCCGCTCCGATTCGTTATCGAGCGCCGAGGTGGCTTCGTCCAGGATGAGTATGGGCGCATTCTTGATCAGCGCCCGCGCGATCGCCAGGCGCTGGCGCTGGCCTCCCGACAACTGGCTGGCGTTTTCGCCTACCGGCGTATCCATTCCCTGTGGCAGGCTTTCGACGAAATCCAGCAAATTGGCGGCATCCAATGCCTTGCGGATCTCGTCGCGGCTGGCTTCGTGCAGGGCGCCATAGCCCACATTATCGGCAATGGTGCCGTCGAAAAGCACCACATCCTGGCTGACCAGGGAAAGATGGGCGCGCAGGCCACGCAGGCTCAGGTCCTTGATGTTCTGCCCATCGATGGATACCTCGCCGCTGGCAGGGTTGACGAAGCGCGGCAACATATTCACCAGGGTCGTCTTGCCGCTGCCGGATCGGCCAACCAGCGCAACCGTCTGGCCCGGCTCGGCCACAAAGGACACATTGGAAAGCGTATCGGTCTGCGCATTGGCGAAACGATGGTGGATGCCGCTGAACTCGACCCGCCCCTTGACCGGCAGCTCCAGCATTTTCGTCCCGCCATCCTCCTCGGGCTTTTGATCTATCAGCGTAAACACGCTTTCGGCGGAGATCAGCATTCTCTGCATGGCGCTGGCGATATTGGTCAGTCGCTTCATGGGGTCGAATATCTGGCCGAGCGCCGCCATGAAGGCGGCGAAGCTGCCTACGGTAAGGCCCTGGTTATTGGCCTGATACAAGGCGACGGCAATGACGGCGGCCACCGACAAGGCAATGGAGAATTGCGACAAGGGAGACATGGCCGCATCGGCGCTGGCCGCGCGCATGGCAAAACGCCGGAGCCGGCCGTTTACGTACTCGAAGCGGCCCGATTCGCGCTCGTAGCCGTCGAACAGCTTGATGACCCGCTGGCCGTCGATGCCTTCGCGCACCACGCGCGTAAGTTCGGCGTTCATGCCTATGGTTTCGCGATTGATGCGTCGCAGCCGCTTGATGAAAATACGCGCAATAACAGTCGAAACAGGCAGCATGACCAGGACGATCAAGGTCAGTTGCCAAGACATGTACAGCAGCACGCACAACAGCGCCACGACCACCAGCGATTCCCGCACGACGACGGTTATGACCTCGGTGGCCAGCCCGGTGACCGTGCCGGCGTCGATGGTGAAGCGATTGAGCAGCCGCCCGGAATCGCCGCGCTTGAATTCTTCATCGGACAATCCCAGCAAACGCGAGAACATCTCCTTGCGCAGGCCCAGCAGCATATTGTTGGCCACCCAGGCCAGCAGATAGGTGCTGGAATAACTGCATATGCCGCGCAGAAGCATCAGCCCCACGACCGCCAGGGGAATCGACCATATATACGAAGGTTTCGCCCCCGAAAAGCCATCGTCCAGCAGGGGCTTCATGATGATGGCCAGCGTGGGCTGCGTGGCGGCGGCGACGCTGACCAGGAGAACGGCCACGATGACCGCTTTCCAGTAGATGCCCAGGCGGCTGTAGATGCGGCGCCACAGGTCCAGCTTGACGGGGTCCGAACGGGACGATGCGGCTTCAGTGGCTGACTTCAACAATAAACTCGCTTATATACTATTGGGTGAATCATTTTAACGTTCCTTCGCTGAACGCCGATTGCAAACATCAACCATCATACCGCCCCAAGCCCACCCTTCCTCTCATGACTATGCCTTCCGCCATCTACCTACGTCTTCCCAACTGGATTGGCGATGTCTGCATGAGTCTTCCCAGCCTGCACGCGTTATTGGATACCCAGGTCCCCGTTGTGGTCTGCGCGCGTCCCTGGGCCAGAGACCTCCTGGCCGGCTACAAGCTGGATGGATTCGTGGAAATGAAAGGCCGCTGGCGGGAAGACAGGGCGGCCGTCCAGCAGCACAAGAAAAAAGCGCAGCATGCGCATCCACGGGGTTTGCTGCTGCCCGATTCCCTATCCAGCGCGATGGTCTTCAAATTTGCGGGCATCCCCAGCGCCGGCTACCGCGATGATGGACGCAGCCTGATCTTGCGTTGGCCCATAAGCAAGCCGCCGGAGCACCTGCATGCCGTGGAATCCTGGTATCACGTGACCAGCCAGGCTCTCAAGCGCTGGAATCTTCCCGTACATCCTTTGTCCGCAAAAAAGAAGCTGGGATTGCGCCTTGCCGGCCGACACGGCACCGAAGCCATGCAGGCCGTGGACGCGGCCGGGCTGGAGCCAGGTCAATTCATACTGATCGCGCCCACGGCGACGGGGCTGCATCGCGGAAAGATCAAGGTCTGGCCGCACTTTGACGCGCTGACGCGCCGCCTGCAGGAGCTGGGCCATGTCGTTGCCATGTGCCCGCCTCCTGCCGAGGCGGATGCAGCACGGCGCAATGCGCCGACCGCGGTTTGCCTGCCGCCCTTGAAGCTGGGCGCGTTTGCTACACTCACCCAACTTGCCGCGCTGGTCGTATGCAATGACTCGGGGGTTTCGCACCTGGCCGCCGCCGCTCATGCCCGGCAGCTGACTTTGTTCGGCGTTACCCAGCCCGCGCGCACGGGCCCCTGGTCCGACGTGGCCGTGTGCCTGGGTGCCATGCATGCCTGGCCCACGCTGGAACAAGCCGAACAACAGGTACTTGACCTTTTGCCCGAAAAGATTGAACGGTAACGCATGACGATTTCGAGCTTCCTGACCAACCTGGTAATACCGCTGAACCTTTGCATAACCCTGCTGCTGATAGCGGCGGTGTTGTTCATGGCACGGCGGCGCAAAACGGCGTTTTTTATCGCCGCCTCGGGCTTGGGATGGGCGCTGTTCTGGTCCCTGCCCGCCTCGTCGCTATGGGCGGGAGGCCGCCTGGAGCAGTTGTATCCGCACAGGCCCGTCATGGCGCTGCCCACCGCGCAGGCCATTGTGGTCCTGGGCGGCAGCACGGCCAATGGCCGGCAGAACTGGTTCGAGCCCTACGACAGCGCCACGGCATCCGCGCGCGTCGATACGGCTGCCGTCCTGTACAAAGCCCGGCGGGCTCCATTGATCATTCTTTCGGGCGCGGCTCTTGAAGGCAATACCAGCGAGGCGCAAATGATGGCCAACGCGCTAAGGGAGGAAGGCATCCCGGACAGCGCGATGGTATTGGAGAACCGAAGCTTCACCACCCATGAAAACGCCCTGTACACCGCACAAAAGCTGAAAGAGCGCCATATAGGCCAAGTCCTGCTGGTGACTTCGGCCCTGCACATGCCGCGCGCCATGGCCGTATTCAAGAAACAGGGCATCAGCGCCGTCGCTTCTCCGTCGCCGCCGCAGATCGTCGTCCCCGACGATTCCAGGTTTTCATTCTGGCAACCCAATATGCGCGCCCTCTCCGCCAGCCGCTCCATCGTCAAGGAATACGTGGGGCTGCTGGTGTATTGGGTTCGGGGCTGGATCTAGGGCATGGAGTGCCGTGCAGGTTGCGGAGCGTGCTGCATTGCGCCCTCCATATCAAGCCCCATTCCCGGCATGCCCTTCGGAAAGCCTGCCGGAGTCCGCTGCGTGCAACTGGCGGACGATAATCGCTGCCGGATCTTCGGGCGCCCGGAAAGGCCGGCCGTCTGCGCGGGACTGCAAGCCTCGCAGGAAATGTGCGGATCGAGCCGCGAAGAGGCGATCCGCTGGATAGCCCGCCTGGAAGACGCTACCGCCCCGTAGCAGCAATCCCGCACTTGATCGATGCTACACTCGGGCCGTCCTGTATGGACGACGACGCGGGTTGTATTCGTGCCGCCCGCGGATTAAATCAAAAAACGGGGGCTTCCATGCACTACATCATCCTTATTCTCGCCGCCATGCTCGTGGGCACCGCCATCGGCGCCTTGCTTGTACCGCGCAACAAATCCCTTTTCATTGGCTCTCTTGCCGCGATTGCGCTGGGGATCGTCACCATGGCCACCGGCTCTTGGATATTCCTGGCGATCGGAACGGCAATCTTCCTGGCGGCGCAGGCCACGCAACGCGACAACACTGCCTTGCAGGCCTGACCGCGGATCCTATTCCCACGCATCCGCCACGGAGCCCGCTTGCGCGGATAGCGCCGTGGCCCTTGTCACCGCCCTTCGGGGCGGTTTTGCTTGCCGGACTCGCGCTCGTTGAGTATCTCTTGGTATAAGCCCAAGTACTCGCCGGCCACTTCGCTCCAGGTATGCCTGTCCACGACATCGCTGCCGCCCTGCACCAGGCGCTTGCGCCAGGCGCCATCGCCGTCGATGCGCGCAATGAATTGCGCCAATTGCTCGTCATTTTCGGGATGATCCAGCACCATGGCGTCCTGCCCGTCTTGCACATACTGTGCAAAGCCGCACCACGGTGCCGGGCTGAGAATAACGGGAAGATCGAAGGACATGGCCTCCAACGGCGCCATGCCGAAACTGTCGTTCAGCGTGGGATGCACATAAATGTCGGCGACCTGGTAGTACGGCGCCACGTCGGCGGTTTCCTCGACCAGCTTTATGCGCTCGGACAAGCCCCGGTTTTCGGGAGACTTGTGTATGAAATCGCGTGTGGCGGCGTTGCTGCCCACAATTAGCAGCTTGTACCGCGCCGGCAGCCGCGCCAGGGCCTTCAGCACTGTGGGCAGGCCTTTGCGCATGGGATTGCGCGCCACCAGCAGGCATACGCAATCGTCAGCCGAAAAACCCAATGCGCCGCGCGCCTGCGGCCTGGCGGCCCGGTCCGAAGCCGCGGCTCGGGATACGCCTGGCGGAATGATGGGAAACGATAAATGCTGGCCGTAAGCCTGCTTCAGCTGTTCGGCGATCAAGCCGGATACCGCGACCGTCCTGTGGCCCGGCCTGGCCGCAACACGCCGCGCTTCCAGCCTTAGGTAAGCCTGGACGCGCAAGCTGACGTGGGACAGCAGCCGTTTGATCCCGGGCAGCGGCCTCACCCTCCAGTTGTAGCGTACGGGCGTGACATGCACGACCTCCACGTCGCCGCACCAGCCGTTCATGTGGGAATGGACGATGTCGTAGCCCTTGCGCGTAGCGCGGCGCGCTCGCCACGCGAACAGCAACACACGCATCCAGCTGGGCAGGAAGGACCAGGATCGCAAGGGAACAAAAGACAGCTTCACACCGCAATCCGGATCGTAGTCCCGGGCGAACACGGTGATGTCGTGGCCGGCGGATAGTTCGCGCATGAGCTCGACCCCGTAAGCCTCGGCCCCGCCGTAACGGTTTCCAAATCGATCGACGACGAAGGCGATTTTCAGGCTGGGCATGGGCATGCGGTATCCGTTATTCCTTGCGTCGCTTCTCTTCCAGCCGTGTCATGCATTTTTGCAGGAAGCGAAAGATATTGGTTGACCGGGCGACTGTGACCCGGGGCAGGCCGAAGAGGTCGTCGCTTTCCTTGGCCAGGCCGCCTTGAGTGGTTGTGGCGTTGGTATAGCCGGCACTGCGCACCATGGCCCGCACATCGGGCGATTCGCCTCCGTAGGGATAGCAAAAAGCGGTCACTTCGCTGTCCAGAACAGCTTCCAGCTCATGCTTGGATTGCCGGATCTGGTAATCGGCGACTTCAGGGGACAGCTTGGGTAGAAAAGGATGATCCAATGTGTGAGAGCCGACCTCCATGCCGGCAAGGGCCCAGGTCCGCATTTCGTCAACGGACATCAGGTCGGCGTGCGCAATGCCTTTTTCGTAGTCCCAGACATTGCCCCCGTCCAATTGGCGCGCCACGAAATAGTTGGTGGCGGTGAAATCCTGTTCGCGCAGGACGGGCAAGGCGTGCTGGTAGACATTGCGATAGCCGTCGTCGAAGGTGATGCCGACCACCTTGCCGTGGCGCTCGCCGCGCACATAGGGCAGCAGGTCGCGCATGGAAAGGCCGCGATAGCCGAAACGGCGCAACCATGTCATTTGCCGCCGGAAATCCGCGGGGTGCACGATAAGGCTGCGATACGGCGATCCTTTGACTGCGGGCCGGCCTATCTGGTGATACATGAGAATCGGGATCATACGGCTGATTATATCGGCGCAGCCAGATCCCGTACCAGGCGGCTTGCCTGCGCATACACTTTTTTGGTGTCTTCGATAAAACCGGGCGTCGAGAACATGTGCTCGACCCGTTCGCGCGCGGACCTGCCCATTGGGGCCAGGACCTGCGGATTCGCCAATATGCGGCGCAATACATCGGCCATCGCGTCGATGTCTCCGGCGGGCACCACCCAACCGTCCAGGCCGCCGCGAACGTTCTCCGGCAGGCCGCCGGCGTTGGACACCAGCGCGGGCAGGCCCATGGCCATGGTTTCGCAGCTGGCATACGAGGCGGCTTCGCGATAGGACAGGACGAAACCGATATCGCAGGCGCCCAGCACCGTGCGCACATCCTTGACCAGGCCAGGAAAAATCACGTGCTGGCGCATAGCCAGCAAGTCGACCTTGGCTTGCATGCAAGGCGTGGGAGGGTCGCCGGCGACCACGATGCGCAAACGCCTTTGCTGGTCCGGCGCCAAGCGGGAAGCCGCCTGGACCAGGTCCAGCCAGCCTTTGTTGTAATCGGTCCCGCCTATGCTGCCCAATACCAGCACATCGTCGTCGAGCGAACCGAACAGCTTATCCCTGAATGCCTGCTTGCTGGCCGGATCGGCGGGTTGCAGATGATTGTGGTCGATTCCATTCCTGACCACACTGATGGGGTGGCGGCTATAGCCCGATTGGCCCAGGATGCGGGCAACGTACTCGCATACGGCAATCGACGCATGCGTGCCGAATCGGGCGCGCAGGCGGTGGCCGAAGCTGCATACGGGATTGGTATTGTGCTTGGTCCATACGATGGCCGGCCGATGCCGCAGGCCAAGGCTGGCCAGCATGATGTGCCGATGATCGGCCCCGCCATTGACATGGATCACATCGAAGCGCTCTTGCCGAAGAAAGCTGCGTAAACGCCGGACTTCCTTCAGAAGGGCCAGGGGCCGCGAGGTATACAGGCCGGGCAGGACGCGTACGCCCCGCTCGGCCGACGCGGCCTGATATAAACGGCCAGTCGGTGGAGCGGCCACGGTCAGGTCGTACTGGCCTTTCAGCCCCTTCAGCAGGCTGAGCACATACGTGACATGGCCGCCGCCATTTCCATGGTGGATGTCGGTAATAAGGATTTTCATTGCGAGCCGGCGATATCCTTGGACGCCCCCGCGTCGTCGGCTCCGCCGCTTATTTATTTTGTTTGTTTAACAACAGCAATTTATTGTAACGAAAAAAGCTGCCCGCGGCACCCATTGTTGCAAGAATGAAACCTTCTTTTCCGTCCAGAAAACCCCGTCGTATCAGGTAGATGCGTATGAAGGTCCATATCGCATGCCCCGTGGCTCCCAGCACGCTGGTTTTCTTGCCCCGGGCATGCATCATGGCGGCCGCCTCGGAGGAATAAAGATTTATCTTCGCAATGAAGGTTTCCAGGTCGGCATAGGGATAGTGCAGAAAATGACCATCCAGAACCAGGGGCTGGCTACGCGGCAATACACTTTCGTGCACCGCCACATCCTTGAAGCGGGCCGTGCCCCGCTTGAACAGGCGCAACACGTGGTCGGGCCACCATCCGCTATGGCGTATCCAGCGCCCGCAGAAATTCGACAGACGCGCTATGTTGTAGGCCTCGCCGCGCGGCTGTTCCAGTTCGCGCTGAATGGCCTGCGCCAGTTCCGGCGTTACGCGCTCATCGGCATCGATGGAAAGCACCCACTCGCCCCCGGCCAGATCAAGCGCCCGGTTCTTTTGCGGGCCGAAACCAGGCCAATCCGCCGTCAGGCTGACCTTGGCGCCCTTGCCTTCGGCGATCTCGCGGGTTCCGTCCGTGCTGCCGGAGTCCAGCACGATGATCTCGTCGGCGAAGCCGACCGAATCAATGCAATCGCCGATATGCCGGGCTTCGTTCTTGGTGATGATGATGACTGAAAGCTTCATGCACGTTTCCGGAGGCTGCGCTTCCAGAGCTTCCATTTGTTGAACAAAGGCCCGATCAGCGGATGCGCGGCCACCCGGATGCGCCGCCCCACGGAATTGCCGGACGTATTGCGGACCGCGAAACGATAGATGCGCGCGGGATCGGTGCCGGGACGGTTCTGGCCGAATGCCTGGGTGGTGTACAAGTAACGAAAGCCGGCCTGCTGGGCCAGACGGGTGTAGTCGGCGTCGAAATAGCCCTGCGGCCAGCAGAAATGTTCCGAAACGCCGCCCAGGCCGGCTTGCAGCGCCGTACGCGACAGGGCCAGCTCTTCGGCGATGCGCGTATTTTTTTCCTGTGGCGCAATCAGGTCCCAACGCGTATGGGTGTGGGTATGGCTGTGAAACTCGATGACGCCGTCATCCTTCATGGCCTGGATTTCGCTCCAGCGCAATACGACCTCGTCGCCGCGCCCTTGCGCAATACGCGCCTCGCAATCGTGGTGGGAAGGCGTTTCGGGCAGCTGGCCCTGGCCCAGGCAATGCCGCAATGGGCCGTCGCCCACCCAGCCCGTGACCAGGAAAATCAGGGCGGTATAGCCGTATTTTTTCAGCAAGGGGTAGGCGTAGACCCAGTTGTCCAGATAGCCGTCATCGAAGGTAATCAGCACGGACCGTGCGGGCGCGGGCTTGCCGCCCAGATGGGCGGCGAACTCGTCGCTGCTCAGCGATCGATAGCCGTGGCGTTTCAGCCACTGCAACTGATCTTCGAAGTTGGACGGCGTGACATTGATCATGCCCTCGACGGGAGAAACATGGTGGTACATCAATACAGGTACGGTCTGGGTATGCTTCATGGCTTTCGCTCCGTAAGCCAACGGGTATAGCAGGATTCAATGCGTTCGACCATGGCGTCCAGGCTGAACCGACCCTGCTCGCGACAGAATTCAAGGCCGGCCCGGCCCATGCGGCTGCGCAGCTCCGGGTCGTCAACCAGGCGTTTTATGGCCGCCGTCAACGCCGCAGCATCGTCCAGCGGCACCAGCAAGCCGCTGACGCCGTCCCGCATCATTTCCGGGACGCCATCCACGCGGGTCCCCACGACAGGCAGCCCCGCCGCGCCCGCCTCGACAAAAACGGTGCCGGAGGCCTCCTTGCGCGTGGCCAGCGCAAAAAGATCGAAACCGGCCAGCAGATTGGGCACATCGCTGCGCGCACCGAGCAAATGAACGCGCCGCTCCAGGTTTTTTTCGGCAATATAGGCCTGCACATCCTCGAAGACCGGCGAGCCGCCGCCGACGAACACCAGGTGCAGCCGGGGCCTTTCCTGGAACAAGGGTTCCATGGCGTCGATCAGGTCTTTATGCCCTTTCTGTGCGCGCATGACGGCCACGCAGCCGACCACGATGTCGTCCTGCCGCAAGCCGAGCTCCTGACGCAGGGTGGACCGTTCGGGTATGGGCGGCAGCTCCACGGCGGGATAGACCGTGGCCACATGGGCCGGCGGCACGCCGCGTTCAATCAGATGATCGCGCACGAAATCGCTGGCCGTCGTCACCCGATGGGGAATCACGGTGTAGGACAGCAAGGATCCCACACGGTTGGCCAGATGGCGCGTGCGCACGATCAGCGGCGTGCCGGCCAGCCGCCCGGCGCAGCCGGCCACCATGGTGTCGCGGCGGCTATGGGTGTTCAGCACATCGAAACGGCCGGCACGCAATATCTTGCGGATGAAGGCGGCGCTTTTCACGAAATTGACGGGCCCGTCCATATAGGTGGTATGCACGGTGAAACCCTGTTCACGCAAGCGCTGCGTCAATACGGCATGCGGCTGGCACACCGCTTCCAGGTGATGGCCCCGGTCGCGCATGGCCAGCATCATGCGGTAGATATACTGCTCTTGCCCGCCGAAGCTGGTGGCGGCTTCTGAATGAAGGATGCGCAAAGGCGTCATGAATACGTGATCTCCACGCCGTCCGGCACCGCCCAGTCGCCCAATTGATCCAGCATGGCATCGGCCATGCGGACGCGCCAGTCTTCGCCCAGGCGGACCATGCACTGGAATTCGTCGCGGTGCAGACGGACCTCGACCGGCACACCCGGCACGCCGTTCTCGGGCTCGGCGCGGAAGGGATTGAGCATCTGCCGCAGCCGTGCGGCATCGGCATTGCCATTGAGCGTGATGCGCAGGCTGCGAGCCCGTGCCTCCCGGGCAAGCTGAAGGTCGAACACCGATTCGGCCGATACCCGCAAGCCGCCTGAATAATCATCGTTGCTGACTTTGCCGTGAATGATGACCAGGCGGTCTTCCTTCAGGCGATTGCGATGCTGCTCATACAGTTCATTGAAAATCGCGACCTCGACCTGCCCAGAGCCGTCGTCCAGAACGGCATACAGCATTTTCCCGCGGCGGGTCATCTTGGGGCGCACCGACGACAATACGCCGGCGAACCACTGCGGACTGCGCGATGCTTCCAGGCGCGCCAGCGGCTTGGGCGCGAAACGGCGTACTTCGTCGCGCCAGGCGTCGAACAGGTGGCCGCTGAAATAAAAGCCCAAGGCGGCTTTTTCCTGGGTCAAGCGCGTTTGCAGATCCCAGGGCACCACCTTCGCCAGCTCGCCCTCGACGATATCGTTTGCGTTGTCGGCAAAAAGCGATACCTGGTTGGCGCTGCGCTCGGCCTGCTCGGCCGCCTCGATGGCATTGCCCACCGTCGCCAGCAGGGCCGCCCGGTTTTCTTCGATCGTGTCGAAGGCGCCGGCGCGTATCAGCGCCTCGATGCAGCGGCGATTGACGGTATGCCGGTCCACGCGGCGGCAAAAATCGAACAGGCTGGAAAACGGACCGCCTTCGTTCCGGATGCGGATGATTTCTTCGACCGCGCCCTGCCCCGTGCCTTTGACGGCGCCCAGGCCGTAGCGCATGGTGCGGGGCGGCTGGCCCTTGGCGGAATGGGCATCGGGCACCGGTTCGAAGCGGTAGGCCGAGGCATTGACGTCGGGCGGCAAGACCTCGACGCCGTTGGCCAGCGCGTCCTTCCAGAAAATCTGCACCTTGTCGGTATCGTCCATGTCGGACGACAAGGTGGCGGCCAGGAACTCGGCGGGGTGGTAATGCTTGAGCCAGGCCGTTTGATAGGCGATCAAGGCATAGGCGGCGGAGTGGCTTTTATTGAAGCCGTAGCCCGCGAATTTTTCCATCAGGTCGAACAGCTTGACGGCCAGCTTGGCATCGTAGCCTTTCTCGACCGCCCCCTTCTCGAAGATGGCCCGGTGCTTGGCCATCTCCTCGGCTTTTTTCTTGCCCATGGCCCGGCGCAGCAAATCGGCGCCGCCCAGCGTGTACCCGCCGACGATCTGCGAAATGAGCATCACCTGCTCTTGATACACGATCACGCCGTAAGTGCTTTTCAGCACCGGCTCCAGGTCTTTGTGGAAATAATCGACTTCGGCGCGGCCGTGCTTGCGATTCACGAAATCGACCACCATGCCTGACTCGAGCGGGCCCGGACGGTACAGGGCCAGCATGGCGATGACGTCTTCGAACGTGTTGGGCCGCAGGTTCTTGAGCAGTTCCTTCATGCCGCGCGATTCAAGCTGGAACACCGCCGTGGTGTTGCCCTCGCTGAGCAGCTTGTAGGCTTGCGCATCGTTCAGCGGCAGCTCCATGACGTCGAAGTCGCGCTTGTCTTCATTGAACTGGCGCACATAGCGCACCGCCCAATCCAGAATGGTCAGGTTGCGCAAGCCCAGGAAGTCGAACTTGACCAGCCCCGCCGCCTCGACATCGTCCTTGTCGAATTGCGACACCGCGTTGCTGTCGGTGCCGGGCTGGCAATACAAAGGACAAAAATCAGTCAGCTTGCCCGGAGCGATAAGCACGCCCCCCGCATGCATGCCGATATTGCGCGTCAATCCTTCAAGCGGCCGCGCCAGGTCGATCAGCGCCCGCACTTCCTCCTCTTGTTCGTAGCGCTCTTTGAACGTGGGCTCTTCTTCCAGAGCGCGCCCCAGGGTCCAGGGGTCGGCGGGACTGAACGGGATCAGCTTGGACAGGCCGTCGCACAGCGAATAGGGCATCTCCAGCACCCGGCCCACGTCGCGCACCACCGCCTTGGCGCCCAGGGTGCCGAAAGTGGCGATCTGGCTGACCGCTTCCTTGCCGTACTTCTGCTTGACGTAGTCGATGACGCGTTCGCGATTATCCTGGCAAAAATCGATATCGAAGTCGGGCATGGATACCCGCTCGGGATTCAGGAAGCGTTCGAACAGCAAGTCGTAGCGTATGGGATCCAGATCGGTAATACCCAGGGAGTAAGCCACCAAGGAGCCCGCGCCCGATCCGCGGCCGGGTCCGACCGGCACGCCATTGTTCTTGCCCCAGTTGATGAAGTCGGCAACGATCAGGAAGTAGCCCGGGAAACCCATGCCGATAATGGTCTTGCACTCCCAGCGCAGCCGCTCCTGGTATTGGGGATAGTTCGCCTGCCGCTCGGCCGGGTCCGGAAAGAGCTGGACCATGCGTTTTTCCAGTCCTTCTTCGGCCAGGTGCGCCAGGTAGTCGTCCAGCGTAATGCCGTCCGGCGTGGGAAAGTCGGGCAGGCGCGGCTTGCCCAGCTCCAGAGTCAGGCTGCAGCGCTTGGCGATTTCCACCGAATTGGCCAGCGCCGAGGGCACATCGGCAAAGCGCTGCGCCATTTCCTGGGAACTGAGCAAATACTGCTCTTCGGTAAAGCGGCGTACCCGGCGGGCGTTGCCCAGCTGTTCGCCTTCGGCAATGCAGACGCGCGCCTCGTGGGCGCGAAAATCGCTGGACTGGAGAAACTGCACCGGATGGGTCGCGACGACAGGCAGGTTCAGCTTGCCGGCCAGCCGCATGGCGGCCTGCACATAGATTTCGTCGCCATCGTGCCCGCTGCGCTGCAATTCAATGTAGTAGCGGTCCGGAAAAGCCCGGGCCCAGTTTGCCGCGAGGACCGCCGCTTCGTCCGGCTTGCCGGCTTCGAGCATTTGGCCGACGTCTCCGGCCCTGCCGCCGGAAATCACAATCAGTCCCTCGCGGCCCAGCAGCCATTCACGACGCACTTCCGCCCTAGCCTTGTACTGATTGTCCAGCCAGGCGCGTGTCAGGATATCGCACAAAGCCAAATAGCCTTGCTGATTGCAGGCCAGCAGAAGCAGGCGGGACGGCTTTTCACGGTCTTGTTCGTTTTCAAGCCAGACATCGCAGCCGGCTATAGGCTTGACGCCAGCATTGCGCGCCGCCTTGTAGAACTTGATGAAGCCGAACAGATTGGAAAGATCAGTCAGCGCCATGGCCGGCTGTCCGTATTCGGCCGCTTTTTTCACCAAATCGGGAATGCGGGCCAGGCCGTCCACCACCGAAAATTCGGAATGGACGCGTAAATGCACAAATGGGGTGGGGAAATTCGCTTCGCTCATGGTCGGATTGTACCCACCTGGCGCCCGAACGTGGGCCACATGAGCGGCCGCTTTATGTAGCGGATATATCGCCCTGCCCGGCATCGGCGGCGGTTGCCGCTGCCACGGCCCGCGCTTTTCCATTCAGCACATGCCGTTTGAACGCCCGACTGGCACGCGTTGCGTCGCGCGCCGCGATGGCCTCGACGATTTCCTTGTGTTCGCGGTTGGAAATGGCGATCCCCGAAGGCTGGACCAGGCTGCGGTGCCGGTACAGATGCAGCTCTTTATCCGTGCCCAGGAACATGTCGACCAGCCGCTGATTGCCGGTGCATCGTATGAGCGCGCTATGGAAAGCGATGTTTTGCCGGTAATATTCGGCCACGACTCCCGACCGGACCGTGTCCTCCATGCTTTGGACCATCAGGCGCAAGGCGGCAATGTCGTCGTCCGAAGCCCTTTGGACGATCAGCTTTCCGGCCAGCCCCGCCAAGGCGCCCCGGATTTCGTAAATATCCATGGCGCGCTGCAAATCAATGCTGCATACGAACATGCCGCGATTCTTGACGATCTCGACCATGCCCGCCTGTTCCAGCTTGCGGCAGGCTTCGCGGATGGGGCTTCGACTTACCCCGAAAGCCTGGGCGAGAGCGAGCTCGTTGATGCGCTCGCCCGCTTTCAGCTCGCCCCCCAATATCATCCGCTCAATTCTTTCCTGGAGGACGGTGGTGAGCGATTCCGATCGAAGAAAGGCAAGCGCCGAGGATTCGTTTTGCACGGCCTCGTCGGGCGCCGCCGGACGCGGCTCGTTCACAGTCAGGGTGGAAATGTTGGAAGCCATATAGATCAAGCATTGCACAGAACACCAGGGTGCCTGTATCGCTGAAGAGTCCTAGGTAGCAGGGGTGAATCCGTAAAGCCTGGCCGGATTATCGACCAGAGCAGCCCGTTTTTCGGCATCCGATCGCAGGATGGCCAGCAAGGAAGCCAGCGTCGCCGCGTCATCGGGCTTGCGTCCGGCGGGAAGATTGGGATGTGGCCAATTCATGCCCCAAATGACGCGTTCGGCGCCAGCATCCAGAAATGCATGCACTCGCGAGCTTAGCGCATTGAAGTCCGATACGCCATCGGGCGTTCCATAATACGGAGCCGATAGTTTAATCCAGCCGCCATTTGCAATGAAGTCCACCACGGTCTGGAACGCTTGCGCATCGTTACCCATGGCCGGGGGAAAACGTCCAAGATGGTCGATGACGATGGGGCACGGCATGGAAGCCAGGCCGGCGCAGGCCCCGGCCAGCGTGCGTCCGTCCGCCTGTACCAGCAGGCTCCAGCCCAAATCCGCCGCCATTGACGCTGCGCGCTGAATGGCAGCCATATCGATGGAGGCGCCCTCGGGAAAAAGAAAACGCATGCCCCGTATGCCCGCTTCATGCAGTCCGGCCATGTCGGCATGGCGGAGCGTGGCGTCGGCCATAATGATGCCGCGCGCCTGATGCACGCCGAGCCTGGCGATTGCGTCCAGCATGCATTGCGGGTTCGTTCCGTATGCCTTGGCCTGTATAAGCACATGCCGCTGTATGCCCAGCGCCCGCGCATGTTGAATGTAGTTTTCTATGGTCGCATTGCCTTCGGGCCGCTGCCCCGCGCACGGAGGATAGCGCTGCTCGTCGCCATAGATGTGGGAATGCGTATCGCAAGCACCCGTGGGAAGACGGGCGGGTTCGTTCGTAAGCATGATGGAGTTGCCTAAAGAGCCTTGTCGTCTCGTACCAATCCGTATTCGGCGCGCTTGCCGCCTTGCAGGGGATAGGGCCCGGGGGACTCCCCCCGCGCGACCTGCTGGCGGACTCGTTCAGCATGCGCGTGGGCATCGTCTTGCGGCGCATAGCCCAAGCGGGCTGCGCTTTTTTCGTTGTCCCACCACGAGTCGCGATTGCCGGACACGCCAAAAACCACGGTGCAGCCCACAGAAGGCGCCGCCAGGCAGGCCAGCAGCAGGCGTTCAAAATCCGGTTCGCTGAGCCAGGTGGCCAGTTCTCGGGACTCGTTGGGTTCCGGCCGGGTCGAACCTATGCGCAGGCACACGGACTCGATCTTGTATTTGTCCCAGTAATAGCGGGCCAGGTCTTCGCCGAAGCATTTGCTAAGACCGTACAGGCTGTCGGGCCGGGCGGGCGCATCGGCCTGAATGCGCTCGCCGACCGGGTACATGCCGACGGCATGATGCGAGCTGGCGTATATGACTCGCTTTACGCCGGCCTGGCGGGCCGATTCATAGATGTTGTAGCTTCCCGCGATATTGACCCGCAGGGTATCCTGCCAATCGTCGACATTCAGGCTCGCGCCCAGATGAACCACCGCGTCCACGCCTTGCAGCATGGCGGCGACCGCCGGCGCGTCCGCAAGATCGCAGTTCCACAACTCTTCGTTGTCACCGGCGGGGGGCATCGCCGCAATATCGCTCAAGCGCAGATGCGGCACGCGACCTCGCAGGGCCTTGCGGGCCAAGCGCCCCACTTGCCCGGCGGCTCCGGTAATGAGAATTCGCTTGTAGTCCAACGTGGCTCTCCTTATGGTGTTTGCGTTGCAGCCCCCCGTCTTGGCGGCGCTTATTCGGTGCGCAGGTTTCCTGCTTTGATGACATCGCCCCAGCGCTTGTATTCCTCGGCCAGAAATACCTTGAACTTCTCGGGCGTGTTCAAGACAGGCTCATTTCCAGACGCCAGCAGGCGATCCCTGGCCGCGCCCTGCTTGAGCACCTGGGCGACGTCCGCATAGATCTTCTGGGTGAGTTCCGGCGGCATCCCCGCAGGCGCGTACAGGGCGTTCCATGTTGCCGTCTGAACATTCACCACACCCGATTCGATCATGGTCGGAACGTCTTTAGCCTCGGGGGAACGCGTTGCGCCCGTGGTCACCAGCGCTTTGAGCTTGCCTGAGTTGACATAGGGCATGCCCGACGGGATGTTGGCGAACAACACCGGCACCTGTCCGCCGATGACGTCGGCAATGGCCGGCGCCTCGCCGCGATAGGGTACGTGGATCATCTTCAGGCCGAGCTCCTTGTTCAAGAGTTCCTGCGTCATGTGCGGCGACGAGCCGACGCCGCCGGAAGCAAAACTGATGCTGCCCGGGTTCTTCTTGACGTAGTCGATGTATTCCTTGAAATTCGAGGCGGGGAAGGACGGATGGGCGACCAGCACCAGCGGCGAGGAGGCGATGACCGTTATGGGTGTGAAGTCCTTGAGCGGATCGTACGGGGTCTTGGCCAGCAGCTGCGGCGCGACCGCCACCGCCGTTTGAGGCGAAATCCACAAGGTATATCCATCCGGCTTGGCGTTCTTGAGTTCGCCGCCGGCTATGGTTCCGCTTGCGCCCGTGCGGTTTTCGACGACAACGGACTGGCCCCACAGCTTGGACAGCTCTTGCGCCACAAGGCGGGCCACAAAATCGGTTCCTCCGCCGGGCGCGGTGCCCACCAGCATCTTGACCGGTTTGTCGGGAAAGGCCTGTGCGGCGGCGGGGCCCAGCAAGGCGGCGCCGAACATGGCGGCGCAGGCCGTGAAAAGTATGCGGCGGGTTTTATTCATGTTGTCTCCTGGATCTTAGTATAGGGGTGGATTGATTATACTTACATTGACGATTGTCGACAATACGCATAAAATTAATTCAATTCAACACCCATTTCAAAAAGGTTATCGCTATGAAGCCCACCATCGCATTGTTCACCGGCGACCCTGCCGGCATTGGTCCCGAAATCGTGGCCAAAGTCCTGGCAGACAAGCAAGCGCTTGATGCCGCGAACCTGCTGATCATCGGCAGCCGCCCTGTGCTCGAGGCGGGAATGCGCGCGGCAGGCGCGGTCACAGAACTGGCCTACGCCCCCGCCGACTTGCCCGACGGCGATCATGCCCCGCTATTGATGCATTGGGAACACGAAAACGCCGACGGCTTCGAGCTGGGGCAGGTCACGCCCAAAAACGGACGATTCATGCTGGATGGCCTGGCCTTGGGCTTGCGGCTTTGTCAACAGGGCATTGCCGATGCCATGTGCGTTGCGCCCTTGAACAAGGCCGCGCTGCGCGCGGGCGGCATGAAGCATCCGGATGAGATGCATTATTTTTGCGAAGTGCTGGACTTCAAAGGCAAGACGGTGGAGTTCAATGTAAATGACAAGCTCTGGACATCGCGAGTCACCTCGCACGTTCCCCACAAGGATGTCAGCGGCTTGCTAAGCGCCGAGCGTATCGCCACCGGCATCGAATTATTGTGGCAGGGCTTGCGGTTGGCCGGCTATGAGCAGCCCAAAATCGCCGTCTGCGGCTTGAATCCCCATAACGGAGACGGCGGCGCCTTCGGCCGGGATGAAATCGACGTGATTGAGCCGGGCGTGAAGCTGGCCGCCAGCCGGGGCTTTTACGCGCAGGGCCCCTTCCCCGCCGACACCACCTTTGTGCGCGCCGTCAACAAGGCCAATGGCGGCGGCTACGACGGGATATTGACCATGTATCACGATCAGGGGCAGATCGCCATGAAGCTCATGAGCTTCGGGCAGGGCATCACCGTGCACTACGGTTTGCCCATGCCGGTGACCACGCCGGCGCACGGAACCGCCTACGACATCGTGCAGCAAGGCATCGCCACGCCGGGCGCCATGAAGAACGCCTTGCTGACGGCCGCCAAAATGGGCTTGTCCGCGAGAACGGTCAAGGCCTGACAAGACGCTAGCGCTGCATGGCCGACCAGGCCTTTTGCAGGCGCTTGACGGAAACCGGCATGGGGGTGCGCAGTTCTTGCGCAAATAGGGCCACGCGCAGCTCTTCCAGGAGCCAGCGGAATTCGTCCAGCTGCGCATCCCTGGCGCCTTTCAGCGCCGATGCCGCACGCTGATACTGCACCAGCAGCGGTGCCATTTCCGCCATCAACTTGCCGTCCCGGACCGGATCGGCCCGCAGTTTTTCGATGCGCACCTGGGCCGCCTTCAGGTAGCGCGGATAATGCGTCAGTTGGCGGTACGGGGTATCGCGCAAAAACCATTTTCCCATCAACGCCCCCTGCTGCTTTTGCAGGTCCGCGTAGGCGGCCGCATGCGGTTTGGCCTGCGGAAGTTTTTTCTGCAAGGCGGACCACTCCGTCAGTATCAGCTTTGCCAGGCGCCCTACTTCCTGAGCCAGCAGGCCCAGGCGCGCCTTGCCTTCATTGCGCCGCTGTTCGAACGCCTGCCGGTCCGTCGGCCACGGCTCGGCCAGGCAGGCCTGATCCAGGGCGGCATCAACGATTTGCTGACGCAGTTCTTCCTGCGTGCCCAGGCTCATGTACAGCATGCTCATATGAGTCAGGTCAGGCAGGTTTTTCTCCAGGAACTTGACCTGTTCGCGCAAGGCCAGGCGAAACAGGCGCAGCAGGCCGGCGTGATGCTGCTGGCGCGCCTGGGCCGGATCGTCGAACACGTCCAGGTCGCAGTGAGTCTGCCGATCGACCAGGGCCGGATAGCCCACGAATGATTGCCCCTTGCGCTTGATTTCCATGATCTCAGGCAGGGGTCCGAACGTCCAATCCGTCAGTTGCTCGTGCGCCAGCGCCTGCGCAACCTGGTCGTCGCTCGCGGCGAACTTCTGGAAAGAGGCCTGCGCCTGCTTGCCGTGCTCGGCCTTGAGCTGGTCCAGATTGCGCCCGCCGGACAGCATGCGCCCATGCTCGTCGACAACCTTGAAATTCATGAATAAATGCGCGGGCAGGGTTTCAGGCTTGAAGTCGCTGCGTTGCGGACGCACTTTGACTTGCTCCCACATATCGGCCCCGATGGCTTCCAGCAGGCCCTGGTCCGGATCGGCGGCGCGCTCGAACCAGCGGTCGGCGAAGCCGGCCGCGTAATCGGGCAGAGGCACGCAGTGGCGCCGTATCTTTTGCGGCAGCGACTTCAGCAAGAGGTGCGCCTTCTCTTTCAGCATGCCGGGCACCAGCCATTCGCAGCGCATCGGATCGATCTGGTTCAAGGCAAACAAAGGCACGGTCAGCGTCACCCCGTCGCGCACCGAACCGGGCTCGAAATGGTAGTCCAGCGCCATCTGCACACCCTGCCATTCGACTTTCTTGGGAAAGACCTCGGTGGTGATCCCGGCCGCATCATGGCGCATCAGGGCATCGCGCGTCAGCATCAGCGACGCGGACTGCTCCTTCGACAAGGCCTTGTGCCATTTCTCCAGAGTGGCCGTCTGGAATATATCGGCGGGAATCTGCTGATCGTAGAAAGCGAAAATCAGGGCGTCATCCACCAGGATGTCGGGGCGGCGCGTCTGATGTTCCAGCTTTTCAATGGAAGCGATCAATTGCCGATTGTGCCTCAGGAAAGGCAGGTTCGAGTCGATTTCCCCGGGCACCAAAGCTTGCCGGATGAACAGCTCGCGCGCCTGGACCGGATCGACCTTGCCGAAATGAATGCGGCGCCCCGTATAGATGGGCAGCCCGTATAGCGTGGCGCGTTCGTTGGCCACCACTTGGCCGGCTTTCTTTTCCCAACGGGGGTCGGACCATGTGCGCCGTATCAGATGCGCGCCGGCCTTTTCCAGCCAGGCAGGATCTATCCGGGCCACGCAGCGGGCATATAAACGCGTGGTTTCGACCAGCTCGGCCGCCACGATCCACCGCCCCGCCTTCTTGACCAGGCGCGAACCCGGGTGAATCTGGAAGCGGATGTCACGCGCGCCCTGATAGGCCGATGAATCCTCGCTTTTAAGGCCTATATTGCCCAACAGGCCGGCCAGCAAAGCCATATGCGTCTGCTCATAGGTGGCATCCACGGCATTCATGCGCCAGCCCTGCTCGCCCACCAGCGCCGCCAGTTGACTGTGAACGTCGCGCCATTCACGCAGGCGCAGCGGCGACAGGAAATTCTGCCGCAGCAAGGTCACCAGCTTGCGCTGCGATGCCTTGTGCTCGACCTGCTCGCCGTACCAGCGCCATAGTTTCAAATAAGAGATGAATTCCGATTTGTCGTCGCCGAACTTCGCGTGCGCCGCTTCCGAGGCCTCGCGCTCCTGCATGGGCCGATCGCGGGGATCCTGCACCGACAGCGCCGAGGCGATGATCAGGATTTCGGTCAGGCACTGCTGGTCCTTGGCTGCCAGTATCATGCGGGCCAGGCGAGGATCCACCGGCAGCCGCGCCAATTCGCGCCCGGTATCGGTCAACTGGTTGCCGTCGTCGATGGCGCCCAGCTCCTGCAGCAGATGGTAGCCGTCCGCAATCGCCCGGCCGGGCGGCGGGTCGACAAAGGGGAAAGACTCGATATCGTCCAACCGCAAAGCCTTCATGCGCAGGATGACCGAAGCCAGGGACGAACGCAGCACTTCCGGATCGGTGAACGGAACGCGGCCCTTGAAATCGTCTTCCGCATAGAGACGCACGCAGACGCCGGGCCCGATGCGCCCGCAGCGCCCGGCGCGCTGATTGGCCGAGGCCTGGCTGATGGGCTCGATGCGCAGCTGCTCGACCTTGTTGCGCCAGGAATAGCGCTTGATACGCGCCAGGCCGCTGTCCACGACATAGCGTATGCCCGGCACGGTCAGCGAGGTTTCGGCCACGTTGGTGGCCAACACTATGCGCCGCGCATTGCCCTGAGGCCGGAAGATACGCTCCTGTTCCGCCTGCGAAAGGCGGGCATACAAGGGCAGGACCTCGGTGGCGGGCGGATGATTCTTGCGCAGGGCCTCCACGGTTTCGCGGATTTCGCGCTCGCCGGGCAGAAAGACCAGCACATCGCCGGGCCCATGGCGCGAGCACTCGGCCACTGCGTCGGCCACGGCATCGATCAGGTCGCGCTCCTCGTCGGCGGTGGAGCGCCGGCTGTCGCTTGCCGCGGCGTCGGAATCGGTCTCCTGCCGAACCGGGCGATACAGGATATCGACCGGATACAGCCGGCCCGAGACCTCGATGACGGGCGCCGGCCCGCTCTTGCCGGCGAAATGGCGCGCAAAGCGGTCGGCATCGATGGTTGCCGACGTGATGATCAATTTCAGGTCGGGCCGCTTGGGAAGCAGTTGCAGCAGGAAACCCAACAGAAAATCGATGTTCAGGCTGCGTTCGTGCGCCTCGTCGATGATGATGGTGTCGTAGCGGCGCAGCAGGGGATCGCGCTGCGATTCGGCCAGCAGGATGCCGTCGGTCATCAGCTTGACGGCGGCGTTGGGGCCGGTCCGGTCGTTGAAGCGTATCTGGTACCCTACCCAGTCGCCCAATTCCGTTTGCAGCTCCTGGGCGATGCGCTTGGCCACCGAAGTGGCGGCCAGCCGGCGCGGCTGCGTATGGCCGATGATTTTTTGCTGTCCACGCCCCAGCTCCAGGCAGATCTTAGGCAACTGGGTGGTTTTCCCCGAACCCGTCTCGCCGCTTACGATCACGACCTGGTTCGCACGGATGGCGGCCGCGATATCGGCGCGCCGCGCACTGACCGGCAGGTCCTCCGGATAGATCAGCGGCGGCAAGGCGCGCTGAGTGCGCGGCCCGGCCTTGGGGCCGCGGCCGGCGGCTTGCGCGGGGCGTTTGTGTGTGTTTTCCGACAAACTAACAGGCTCTTGCATAAAACTTCTTTTGAACAGGCAGTCCCTTATTATAATTTTGGATGGACGCAACCCCTTACCGAGGCATTTAACGACGCCATGACTTCGATCGACATTGATACCACGCTCTCTGCGCAGGACGCCCCCGAATTCGCTCCGGCCCAGTTCGTGCGATGGTTTCGCGAAGTGGCCCCGTATGTCCACGACTTTCGGGGCAAGACTTTTGTGGTCGCCTTCGGCGGCGAACTGGTCAGCGACGGTGCGCTCAACACCCTTATACAGGATTTATCGCTGCTGTCGGCGCTGGGCGTGAAGCTGGTGCTGGTGCACGGCTCGCGGCCCCAGGTCAACGAGCAGTTGAAGCTGAAAGGTTACCAGACGCAGTTCGGCCGAGGCACCGAACCCACCAGCCCCGAGGCGCTGGAGTGCGCCAAAGAGGCCGCCGGCGAGATCCGGCTGGATATCGAGGCCGCATTCAGCCAGGGGCTGCCCAACACGCCCATGTCGCATGCCCAGATCCGCGTCATTTCGGGCAATTTCGTGACCGCGCGCCCCGTGGGCGTGATCGACGGTATCGATTACCGGCATACGGGCGCCGTCCGCAAGATGGACCTGGACGCCATCAAGAACGTCATCAACCAGGGCGCCATCGTCCTGCTTTCCCCCTTGGGTTTTTCGCCGACCGGAGAAGCCTTCAATCTGGCCATGGAAGACCTGGCCACCAGCGCCGCCACCGCCCTGCGTGCCGAAAAGCTGATCTTTCTGACTCAGGACCGCACCGTCCTGGATGAAGACGGCGCGGTCGATACCGAGCTGGCCCGCGAGGACGCCGACAAGCTGCTGGCCGCCGGCACGCTGGACGAGGACACCGCATCGTTCCTGGGACACGCCTCGCGCGCCGTGAAGCGCGGCGTGGCGCGGGCCCACCTTGTGCCTTACACGCTGGATGGCAGCGTGTTGCTTGAGATCTTCACCCACGACGGCGTGGGCACCATGGTGGTCGAGGATACCCTGGACGACTTGCGTCCGGCTTCGGTCGACGATGTGGGGGCCATCGTGCAACTGATCGAGCCGCTGGAAGCGGACGGAACGCTGGTGCCGCGCGGCCGCTCTGTCATCGAGCGCGACGTGGAGAAATTCACCGTGCTGGAACACGACGGCGTCATCTATGGTTGTGTGGCGGTGATTCCCTACATCGGCGAAGGCATGGCCGAAATGGCGTGCCTGATCGTGCAGCAGGAATGGCAGGGAGCCGGCGAAGGGGAAATGCTGCTGCGCCATGCCGAACTGCGCGCACGCGCCATGGGTGCGAAACGCCTGTTCGTGCTCACGACCCGCACCTCGCATTGGTTCATCAAGCGCGGCTTCGTCCAGGGCGGGATATCCGATTTGCCCAAAGAGCGCCAGGCGCACTACAACCGCTCGCGCAACAGCCTGGTTTTCATCAAGAGGCTTTGATGCCGGCTGCGGACGCGCTGGGTACAATGGCACCGTCAGCTAACTTGTTTTAAAGGTAATACCGTCATGGCACGTATGGTCCAATGTGTGAAACTCAAGCGCGAAGCCGAGGGCCTGGATTATCCGCCCTACCCCGGCGATCTGGGCGTGCGCATCTGGCAAAGCATCTCCAAAGAGGCCTGGGCCCAATGGATGGATACGCAAACCCGCCTGGTCAACGAAAATCGCCTGAACCTGGCCGATGCGCGTGCCCGGAAGTATCTGGCGCAGCAGATGGAAAGCTTTCTGTTCGAAGACGCCGATGTCGAAGCGCAGGGCTACGTGCCGCCGTCGGCCTAAGCGCCCATTGCCAAAAACACCAAGGGCGGCCCCGTCAGGGCCGCCCTTTGCATTGAAAAGAGTCCGGCGTCAGATCTCGTTTTCTTCTTCCGTTGGTTCGCCGCGCGCCATGCGCTCGGTGTTCTTGATTCCGGTGTGGCGGACGTCGTCGCCGCGGACCATGTAGATGACGCGCTCGGACATGTTCTTGGCATGGTCGCCGATGCGTTCCAGCGCGCGCGCAATGAAGATCAAGTCGATGGAGTGCGAGATGGTGCGCGGGTCTTCGATCATGTAAGTAATGATGTGGCGCAGCGAGCCCTTCCATTCTTTGTCGACTTCCTTGTCGTTGCGCACGACTTGCGCCGCATGGATGGGATCCAGGCGGGCAAAGGCATCCAGCGAATCGCGGATCATGGCGGTAACGAAATTGGCCATGTGGCGCAGTTCGACAATGGGCTCGTAGCGACTGACCGACTCATGCAGGCGGCGCGCCATCTTGGCGATTTTCTCGGCCTCGTCGCCGCAACGTTCCATATCCGTCAGCATTTTGGAAATGGACAGCAGCAGGCGCAGGTCGACCGCCGTGGGCTGATTGCGCGCGATCAGCAGGCTGATGCGTTCGTCGATGTCCACTTCCAGGCGATTGACTTCTTTTTCACGTTCCCGCACCTTGTCCACGAGACTTAGATCGCCCGTGGCCAGGGCCTCCATGCCGTCTTTGACCATGGACTCGACCAGGCCGCCCATTTGCAGGAACAGCGAACGGGTGGTTTCCAGGTCGGCGTGGAATTGCTTGTTGGTATGCTCGGACATATCGGCCTTTGATGATCGCGGAAATGGGTAATGAATAAATAGCGTAGCACTATCGCCGCCGCTTGTGTAGGACGTGCGGGACGGCACAAGGCCGCGAGCCCGGACGGCCGCTAGCCCGGCTAGCTTACCGTTCAATTATGACGAAATCATGACTCCAGGTCGTTGACCTGCAGCCTGTCCATCTGGCGCACGCCCTTCTGGGTGGACAACAGCACGATATCGGCGCCCGACAGCGCGAACAGCCCGCAACTGACCACGCCCGGAATATTGTTGATGGTTTGTTCCAGCTCGGCGGGCGCGTCGATGATCAGGCCGGACACGTCAAGAATTTCGCAGCCGTTGTCGGTGATGAAGCCCTCGCGCAGGCCGGGCCTGCCGTCCAGGCGCACCAGGCGACGAGCCACGGCTTCGCGGGCCATGGGCACGACCTCGATGGGCAAGGGAAAGCGTCCCAGCGTGTTCACCAGCTTGGACTCATCGGCGATGCAGATGAAGCGGTCGGCCACCGACGCCACGATTTTTTCGCGCGTAAGCGCGCCGCCGCCGCCCTTGATCATGCACAGGTCGTGATCCACTTCGTCGGCGCCGTCCACATACAAGGGCATGGACTCGACCTGATTGAGATCGAAAACGCTTATGCCCAGCGCACTCATGCGCGCCGAACTGCGCTCGGAACTGGATACCGCGCCCCGGAAGCGGTCTTTGTGGATCGCCAGCGCATCGATGAACAGATCCACGGTGGAGCCCGTGCCCACCCCCAGGATCGTTTCGGGATTCAGGAAAGGCAGAACGTATTGCACGGCGGCTCGCGCAACATTCTGCTTGAGCTCGTCTTGGGTAAACATAGTAGGCTCCAATTTATCAGGCGAAGATCTCGCCGTATTTTTTTTCTGAAAAACCGACGCTCACACGGCCGCCGGAATCTATAGCAACCGGACGCCTGACCAGCGCCGGGTATTGGGCAATCAGTGCCAGCCACTCATCGTCGGAAGCGGGGGATTTGCGCTCCTGGGGCAGATTGCGCCAGGTCATGGATGCGCGATTCACCAGCTTTTCCCAGCCTCCCAGCTCGGCCGACCAAGCGCAAAGCAGCGCCGGGGCCACCGGCTTGTCGCGGTAATCGGTGAAATCGAAAGCGATGCCCTGCTGTTCCAGCCAGCGCATGGCCTTGACGCAAGTGCTGCAATTTTTCAAGCCATAAAGCTGCACAGTATCCATTTCCATCCTTTACGAGATTTCCTTGCGCCGCTGCATGCGGTTGGCCACCACCACGAAAATGCCGACGATCAGCATGAACAGGGTGGCCAGCGCATTGATCTCCGGCTTCAGCCCCAGCCGGACGCGCGAAAAGACTTCCAGCGGCAAGGTAGTGTAGCCCGGTCCCGACAGGAAAGAGGCAATCACGACATCGTCCAGCGACAAGGTGAACGCCAATAGCCAGGCGGCCATCAGGGCCGGCAGGATGAGCGGCAGCGTAATGACGAAAAACACCTTCAGCGGCGTCGCGCCCAGATCAAGGGCGGCCTCTTCCAGGGATCGGTCGAGTTCCCGTATGCGCGACTGGATGATGACCGCCACATAGGCCATGCACAGCGTCACATGGCCCACCCATATCGTGAATATGCCGTTGCCGGCCGGCCATCCGAACAACTGGCTGACTTCGACGAACATCAGCAGCAGCGATATTCCCAGCACGACCTCGGGCATGACCAGCGGCGCGCTGACCATGCCTATGTAGAGGGCGAATCCGCGAAAGCGCCCCATGCGGGCCAGCACATAGCCGGCCCAGGTGCCGATGGCCACCGCCGCCGTTGCGGTCAGCGCGGCAATCAGCAGCGACAGGCGAGCCGCGCTGAGCAAGGCCTGGTCGTTGAAAAGCTCGGCATACCACTTGAACGAAAAGCCGGTCCATGAACTCATCATGGCCGAGTCGTTGAACGAGAACGCCATGAGGCACAGTATGGGTATGTACAGAAAGGCATACCCCACGGTCAGGACGATGGCGCGCAGCACGGGATCGGGCCGGGTCATTGTGTTTTTCCTTGTTGCCGCTCCAGTTGCCGGACCTGGTTGTACTGGAAAATGACCAGAGGAACCAGCAGCATCAGGACCATGACGCAGGTGACCGCCGCCGCCATGGGCCAGTCGGCATTATTGAAGAACTCCGTCCACATCACGCGGCCCATCATCAGTGTGTTCGCCCCGCCCAGCATCTCCGGAATCACGTACTCGCCCACCGACGGGATGAACACCAGCATGCTGCCGGCAATGACGCCCGGCATGGACAAGGGCAGCGTGACGCTGAAGAAGGCGCGCCAGGGACGGGCGCCCAGGTCGTAGGCGGCCTCCAGAAGGCGCAGGTCGAACTTGACCAAAGTGGCATACAGCGGCAGCACGAAGAACGGCAAGTAGGCATAGACCAGGCCGATATACACCGCCAGGTCGGTGCGATAGATTTCCAGCGGTTCGGAAATCAGCCCCATCCATTGCAGCAGGTTGTTCAGCAGGCCATCGTTGCGCAGGATTCCCACCCAGGCATAGACCCGCAGCAGCAGCGAGGTCCAGAACGGCAATATCACGCCCAGTAACAGCAGGTTGCGCACCGAGGGGTGCGAACGTGCGATGTAATAGGCCATGGGATAGCCGATCAGCCCGCAACACAAGGTGGTGACGGCCGCCATCTTGATCGAATTCAGGTAGGTGGCGATGTACAGGCTGTCGGTGAATAAAAGCGCGTAGCCCCGCAGGCTGAGGGCCAGCGTCACCGTCTGGTCTTTCAGCTCGGCCAGCGGCGTGTACGGCGGAATCCCGAACTTCAAGTCGGCGAAGCTGATTTTCAGCACCAGCAGAAAAGGCAAGAGCAGGAAAAGGGCCAGCCACAAGAACGGGGGCCCGATCGACAACCATCGCCGAACCGGCAGGCCGCTCCACAAGATCTTCTTCATGACGGCAGCACGGTGGCGCTGTCGTTGGACCAGGCGACATACACCTCGTCGTCCAGGCCGGGCGCATCGGCTTGCGCCAGCATCATGCTGGGCACATTGGCCTCGATGACCTGCCCCGCATCCAGCCTTACCTGGTAGCGCGCATAGCTGCCCATCCAGGCGACGTGGCTGACCATGCCATGGCCCCAGTTCGATTCCGCCTCGGGCTGCTCGCGCAGCACGCGGATGTTCTCGGGCCGTATGGAGACATGCACCTCCATGCCCAGCGGCTCGCTGACGCCGTGGTTGACGTACAGGGGCCGGGTGAGATCGCTGCTTTCGATCAGCACATGGTCGGGTTCGTCGACGACGATGGTGCCCGTGAACAAATTGGTCGATCCGATGAAGCCCGCCACGAAGCGCGAATTGGGAAAGGCGTAGACATCGTGCGGCGTGCCGCATTGAACGATCTGCCCTTCCGTCATGACCGCCAGCCGGTGGGCCATGGTCATGGCCTCTTCCTGGTCGTGGGTGACCATGATGCAGGTCACGCCGACCTGCTCCAGTATCTTGGCCAGTTCGATCTGGGTTTTCTGGCGTATCTGCTTGTCCAGGGCCGACATGGGCTCGTCCAGCAGGAGCAGCTTGGGGCGCTTGACCAGGCTGCGCGCCAGGGCGACGCGCTGCTGCTGCCCGCCCGACAATTGATGCGGCTTGCGGCGGGCAAAGCCGGCCATCTGCACCAGGTCCAGCGCTTCGAATACGCGTTCATGGATCTCGTTGCGCGGCACGCCCTCTTGCTTGAGGCCGAAGGCCACATTGGCCTCGACCGTCATGTGCGGAAAAAGGGCATAGGATTGGAACATCATGTTCACCGGCCGGCGGTACGGCGGCAAGGCGGTGATGTCCTCGTTATCCAGGTAGATGCGGCCCGAGGTCACTTCCTCGAAGCCGGCCAGCATGCGCAGCAAGGTCGACTTGCCGCAGCCGGAGCTGCCCAGCAGGGCAAAGACCTCGTGCCGGCGCACCGACAGATTGACAGACTGCACGGCAACCGTGTCGCCGAAGATCTTCACGACCTCCTCGACACGGACGAATTCATCGGCATCGCCGGACCACGACGGCGCAGCGGATCGGTTGTCCAGCATGGCGTCTATCGTCCCGACTTGAGTTCTGCCCACATCCGCGTCTGCAGGCGTTGCGCGGCCAGGGGCTGCGGCTTGATCACGAACAAGGTCTTGGCCACGTCCGCCGGCGGATAGATCATGGGGTTGTCGGCCACTTCCTTGACAACGTGCTTGCGCGCCTCTTTGTTGGCGTTGGGATAGAACATGACGTTGGTGATGGCGGCATGCACCTCGGGCGTCTCGATGTAGTTGATGAAGGCCAGGGCCTCGTCGACGTGCGCGGCATCCTTGGGTATGGCCATGGTGTCGAACCAGGCCGGGGCTCCGCCCTGCGGAATGTAGTAATCGATCTTGTAGGACTTGCCCGCCTCGCGGGCGCGATGGGCGGCAATCATGACGTCGCCCGAATAGCCGTACACCATGCACAAGTCGCCGGCGGCCAGTTCGTCGATATAGCCCGAGGAGCTGAATTGCCGGATATACGGACGTATGGTTTTAAGCAGTTGCAGCGCCTGCTTGTAATCGTCGGCATTGCTGCTGTTGGGATCCTTGCCCAGATAATGCAGGACGGCGGGAAACACCTGGGCGGCTTCATCGAGCACCGAGATGCCGCAGGCCTTCAGCTTCTCGGCGTTCTCCGGCTTGAAAAGCATGTCCCAGCTGCCCAGCGGCGCATCGTCGCCCATGATCTCGCGGACCTTGGTCACGTTATAGCCCAGGCCGTTGGTGCCGTAGCCCCACGGCACCAGATACTGGTTGCCCGGATCAACCATGGCGACGATATCCATGATGTCCTGGTCCAGGTACTTCCAATTGGGGATCTTGGATTTGTCCAGCTTCTGAAACAGGCCGCCCTCGATCTGGCGCGCGGCGTAGTGCGTGGACGGCACGACCACGTCGTAGCCCGACTTCCCGGTCAGCAATTTGGCCTGCAAGGTGTCGTTGCTGTCGTAGACGTCGTAGCGCGCCTTGATGCCGGTGGCCTTCTCGAAGCCGGATATCGTGTCAGGGGCGGTGTATTCGGCCCAGTTATAGATGTTCACGACCTTGTCCTGCGCCCAGGCCAAGGGTGAAGCAGCCAGGGCCGCCATTAGAAGCAGTCTTTTTACCGTGCCGAATTTCATCGCGAGCTCCCCCGACAATTGCAAAAACGTCAAAAGGCGTGATGATAAAGCTTTTTCCCGCTAAATGTGTGCTTTTGCGCCTGCAAGCAAGCGGTAGTCGCGGGCCAGTTGCTCCCACCACTCCAGACCGCGGCCGCCGGCCACTTTGACCAGCGAGCGGCGCAGGCGCAAAAGATTGGCGTGCCTGCGCTCCGCCGAAAGGACCCGCCTGTAGCCTTTGTCAAAGTCGATGAGCCAGGCCTTGCCCTGCCCGTCAAGCAGAATATTGTAGGCATTCAGGTCGGCATGCCAGACACCGGCCTCGTGCATGGCGAAGATCGCCATGGCCACCACCGCCGTGCGGCCCGTGTCAAGCATGCTGGCCAAAGGCTGGACGCCGGCAATCCGCTGCACCAGGATGGCGGCGCGATAAGTCAGGCCGTGGCGCCAATACGCCGCGGCCAGGGGCCTGGGCACCGGCAGGCCGCTGTCGTACATAAAACGCAGCAACTCGAATTCGGCGAAGGAGCGCGTGCTGTCGGCGCCGCGCCAAACATAGCGGTCGACACTGACCTTGGCCATCAGGCCGCCGCGCCGGTAGCGGCGCAGCACGCCCTGGCCGAACTCACCCTGGACGAACCAGGCCGCCTGGCGGCCGCCTTCCGAGACGGGAACCGCAGCCAGCGCCGCCGAGGCCGGATCGAACAGAAACTGTCCCGGATCCTGGAGGCTCACGGCATCGTAGAGCATGGCGCCATCCGGAAAATCCAGAGCTCGCGGTTCCACAGGGACGTTCATGCCGCCTCCCTGAGGGACACAAGCGGCGGCGTCTTCAGTACGCCGGCCAGCGCAACGCTGCCGCCCGCCAGGGAGGCGAGCATGCCGGCGCCGATGCCTGTAGCCCAGGGCCACCATGACAGGCTGAGGGAAAATTCGAACACCTCGCGCGCCAGCAGCCAGGCCACCGCCACGGCAGCGGACGCCGCAAGCAGTCCGGCCAGGCCGCCCAGCAACAGCAGCTCCACACGCAACGCCGCGGAAAGTTGCCGGCCGCTCGCGCCCAGGGCGCGAAGAATGGCCACTTCGTGCATGCGCTCATCCCGCGTCGAATACAGGGCGGCGCCCAGCACCAGTATGCCGGCCAGCACGGTAAACAGGAAAAGCAGCTGGACAGCCTGCACCACCTGATCCAGCACATGCTGCAACTGTCCCAGGATCGCCCCGACGTCGAAGACGGTCAGGTTGGGAAACTCGCGCAGCAGATCCCGGATGGCCGGCCCGCCATCGCCCGCGACATGGATGGACGTGATGAAGCTGGCCGGCGCATCGGCCAAGGCGGCGGGGCTGACAATGGCGAAGAAGTTTGCCTGGAAGGAATCCCAGTCGACCTTGCGCAAGCCGCTGACGGTCACCTGGATGGAGCGGCCCGCCACGTCGAAGGTCAATGTGTCGTTTACCTGGATGCCCAGCGTTTTGGCCAAACCGCTTTCCAGGGAAACCTCGTGCCGATCGGGGTTCAGCCAACGGCCTTGGACAATGTCGTTGCTGGCCGGAAGCGAGCTGGCATATGACAGGTTGAACTCCCTGTCCACCATGCGGCGCGCGCGCTCGTCCTCGTAGCTGTCCACGCTGACGGGCCGCTCATTGATGGCCAGCAGCCGCCCGCGGACCATGGGCGCCAGGCTGACCGGCCCCATGCCGGACTGTTCCAGCCGCCGCGCCACCGCCTGGCGTTGATCCGGCTGGATATTGATCAGGAAGGTGTTGGGCGCATCGGGCGGCAAGGTGCTTTGCCAGCCCTGCAGCAAATCGTTGCGGGTGATAGCCAGCAACAGCATGATCATCAGGCCGACCGACAAGGCGCAAAGCTGCGTAACGGTATGGCCCCGGCGGCGCGCCATGCCGGCCAGCGCGAAACGCAAGGCCGGATGCCCCGTCGCGCGATAGCGCAACAGCCCCAGGGCCGCCACCAAGGCAAAGGCCAGCATGGCGAAGATCGCCAGGGCGGCCAGAAAGCCGCCGGCCATGATGACGCTTAACCTTAAATCTTCGGCTATCCACAGCATCAGCAGGAAGAAAGCGCCGGCTCCCAGGATGTACGCAGGCCAGCGCGCGGTGGCGGCCATGGCCATGTCGCGCCGCAGGACCCGCGCAGGCGCCACTTGGCGCAAGGCGGCCAGCGGCGGCAGGGCAAAGCCCAACAACAGCAGCAGGCCGGCCGCCACTCCCTGCAAGGCCGGCTGGAATGTGGCGCTGGGCAGGCGGGTGTCCAGCCAATTCGATACGACGGCCACCAGGCCTTCATGCGCGGCATAGCCGATCAGCGAACCCGCCAGCGATGCGGCAATGCCCAGCAACAGGAACTCCGACCATAGCATGTGGCCCAATTGCGCCTTGCCCGCGCCCAGGCAGCGCATGACGGCGATCCCATCGCGGTGGCGCAGGCTGAAGCGCCGCGCCCCCAGGGCAATGGCGACCGCGGCGATCATGACGGTCAGCAGGGCGACCAGGACCAGAAATTGATGCGCCCGCGTCAGGGCGCGCTGGACTTCCGGACGATTCGTTTCGACGGTGCTCAGCTTCTGGCCGCGCCGCATATTTTGCTTGAGCCAGCTTTCATAGCTTTGCACCGCCGCCTCGGGCCCGGCCAGCAGCAAGGAGTAGCTGATCCGGCTGCCCGGCCCCAGCAGGCCCGCGGCCGGCAGGTCGGCAAGATTCATCATGACGCGCGGCGCCACATTGACGAATTGCATGCCCCGATCGGGCTCGTAGGCAATGATGTGCGATATCGTCATGCTGGCGTCGCCCACATCGATCGCATCGCCGACTTTGACGCCCAGCAGACCCAGCACCTGGGCATCGACCCATACCGTTCCGGCGGCGGGCGGTTGGCTCGCGGAAAATACCGGGCCGGCAACGGCATCCGACAATCGCAGTTCGCCGCGCAAGGGATAGGCGTCGGACACCGCCTTCAGCGAAACGAGCTGGCTGGCCTGGCCGCTGCCGACCATGGATGGAAATTGCAGGGTCTGGGCGGTATTCAGGCGGCGCACCGACGCCTGCGCCAGAAATTCCGCCGGTATGGGCTCGTCGGCCTGCAGGGCCAGATCGCCGCCCAGCATCTGCGCCGCATCGCGTTCCAGGGCGCCCCCCACCCTGTCGGCCAGGAAGCCGACGCTGGTCACCGCCGCCACCGCAATCAGCAAGGCAAGCAGCAGCAGGCGCAATTCACCCGAACGCCAGTCGCGCCGCAGGGCTCTTGCCCCGAGTCGAATATTGGACAGCAAGCCGGCATGCATGAAATCAGGCCTTCAAAAGCAATAAAACCATGATAACAAGAAGCATGCACGCAAAGGTGAGCTTCAACCTGGGCTCCGGCAAGGCGTAAGCCAGCCGAACGCCGTATGGAACAAGAAAAATGCTGCCCAGCGCCATGAACGGCCCCGCCAGCCAATCGACCTGGCCGTGCGAGGCATAGGTGAACAGCGCCACGAAAATGCCGGGAATGATCATGGACAGCGCCAGCGCCTGGGCGCCCGTCTGGCTAAGGCGGAAAACCGTAGTCAACACGGGAACCGCTAGCACCGATCCGCCCACGCCGAATATTCCGCTGGCCAGCCCCGCGAAGACACCCAGCAACGCAAACCAGCCCTTGTGAAAGTCTTGCGGCCGGCCACGGGGAGCGGACGGCTTGCCGGCGCGCGGCGCACGCCGGCTCTGGTAAAAATAGAACAAGGCGACGCACAGGACGAACATCGCGTAGATGCGGCGCAGCAGGATGGGGTCTATGCCCAGGGCTATCTTGGCGCCCACCCAGGTGAACACAATGGAGCCCAGCGCCCCGGCGACCGCCGCGGGCACATCGATCTTGTCATGCTGGTTGTACTTGCGCACCGAAATCAGCACGGCGGGCAGCACCATGATCAGCGCCGTCCCTTGCGCGGCCTGCTGGTCCAGCTCCATGACCAGGCCCAATAAAGGGATGGCCAGCAAGCCGCCCCCTATGCCCAGTACGCCGCCGGTGAAGCCGATCAGGGCGCCCGACAGCAAACAGCCCAGGGCAATGATGTACCACTCCAATCGCTACCCCTCAAGCACGGTCGCGCAAGCGAGCCATGGCGGCATCGACGCGATCGACCGCCCATATTTCCAGCCCCTCGATGGGCTGCTTCGGCGCGTTGGCCTTTGGGATCAGCGCCACGCTGAATCCCAGCTTGGCGGCTTCGCGCAAGCGCTCCTGGCCCCGCGGCGCGGGCCGGATTTCGCCGGCAAGCCCGACTTCGCCGAATACGACCAGACCCTTGGGCAGCGGCTTGTTGCCCAAGGAAGACGTGATGGCCAGCAGAACCGCCAGATCGGCCGCCGGCTCGGTGATCTTGACCCCGCCCACGGCGTTGACGAAGACGTCCTGGTCGAAGGTGACGACCCCGGCATGCCGGTGCAGCACCGCCAGCAGCATGGCCAGGCGCGTGCCTTCCAGCCCGACCGAGAGGCGGCGGGGATTCGGGACGTGGGCGGTATCGACCAGGGCCTGGATCTCGACCAGCAAGGGACGCGTCCCTTCCTGGGTGGCCATGACGCAGGAGCCCGGCACGTTCTGCTCGTGCTGGGACAAGAATAAAGCCGAAGGATTCGTGACGCCGCGCAGGCCGCGGTCGGTCATGGCGAAAACGCCTAGTTCGTTGACCGCTCCGAAGCGATTCTTGAAGGCCCGCACCAGCCGGAAAGAGGAATGCGTATCCCCCTCGAAGTAGAGCACCGTGTCGACAATGTGTTCCAGCACGCGGGGGCCGGCCAGGCTGCCGTCCTTGGTGACATGCCCGATCAGGACTATGGTGATGCCGGTCTGCTTGGCCAGCCGCGTCAGTTGGGCGGCGCACTCGCGCACTTGGGAAACCGAACCCGGCGCCGCGCTGAGTTCGCCCGAATACAGGGTCTGGATGGAATCGATGACGGCTACGCTGGGCTTCTGCTCGGCCAGGGCCGCCATGATGGACTCCAGGCGGATTTCAGCCAGGAGATCGACTTCGCCGGTGACCAGTTCCAGGCGCCGGGCCCGCAAGGCGACCTGCTCGGCCGACTCTTCGCCGGTCACATACAGAACCTTGACCGCCTTGGACAGGGATACCAGGGCCTGCAGAAGCAGCGTGGATTTGCCTATGCCGGGGTCGCCTCCGATCAGCACCACGGCGCCGGCCACCAGGCCCCCGCCCAGGACGCGATCGAATTCGGAAATGCCCGTGGGCTGGCGCGGCAGTTCGCGCGCCTCGATCTCGGCCAGGCTGCGCACCGGGCTGGCGCCTGCCAGCGGCGCGTAGCGATGCGCGGCCACGCCGGGATCGCGGGTTTCCTGCAAGGTGTTCCAGGCATTGCAATGCGGGCACTTGCCTTCCCATTTGGGACAGGTTCCGCCGCATTCGCTACAGGTAAATAAGGTTTTTGCTTTGGCCATCGGGCAAGTTTAACCGGCAAGCATGGAACTACCTGCCGGCAATGCTGCCTCCGCCGTCCACGCCCAGGTCCTGCCCGGTAATGAAGCCGGCCTCGTCGCTGAGCAGAAACGTGACCGCCGCCGCCACATCGGCCGGCGCGCCGAAGCGCCCCATGGGGATGGACGCCAACGCTTTTTTCTCGGTGTCGCTGCCTTCGGGATGGCCGGCCCGGAACAGCTCGGTTTCGATGGGACCCGGCGACACGGCATTGACGGTAACGCCGTAAGGCGCCAGCTCCAGCGCCCATGTCCTGGTACAGCCCACCAGCGCGCTCTTGGCGGCCGAATAGCTGGTGCGGTTGACCGCCCCATGCGTGACCCGGCTGCAGATATTGACAATGCGCCCTTCCTTCCTGGCCTTCATGGAAGGGATGAAGGTTTGCGTTACCTGGACGGCCACGCGCACATTCAGGTCGAACACCTGATAGAGCGAAGCCAGGTCGACTTCGCCCAACGGTTCGGGCAGGACCATTCCGACATTGTTCACCACGGCATCGATGGGATATTTTTCGCGGATCACGCGCAGCATGTCTTCGGTTTCGCCGGCATTGGCGAGATCGCAGGAATACAGATAGCCTGGAAAATCAATGTCCTGCGTATTGCGCGCCAGGCCCACCACATGGCATCCCAGGTCCGCCAGGCGCTGGCTGATCGCCCAACCTATTCCTTTGGTTGCGCCCGTTACCAATACACATTTGTTCTTCACGCGATGTCCTTTTCAAGGTGCGTCGAAACACGGAAAGACGACGCAACAGTGTACTCAATGCCGGCGCGGGCTAGGCAATAATTTTTGGCACACGGGGCGCCACGGCGCACAGCAGCTCGTAGCCTATGGTGCCCGCCGCCTGGGCGACTTCGTCCACGGACGGGCCGCCCTGGCCCCACAGGACCACGGGCGTTCCGACCCGGGCCTGAGGCACCGGCGTCAGGTCGACCGCCAGCATGTCCATGGACACCCGCCCCAGCACCCGGGTACGGACGCCATCGACGCTAATGGGCGTACCGGTGCCCGCGTGGCGCGGATAGCCGTCGGCGTAGCCGCAGGCCACGATGCCCACACGCATGGGCCCCGGAGACACAAAGGAATGCCCATAGCCCACCGCGGCTCCTCCCGCTATGCCACGCACGCTGATCAATTGCGCCGACAGCGTCATGGCCGGCAGCAAGCCCAACTGGGCGGCCGTCTTGTCGGCGAATGGCGAGGCGCCATACAGGCAGATTCCCGGACGCAGCCATTGCTTCTGGCCGTCCGGCACGGGAATGTCGGCCCACAAGCCCGATGTAAGCGTGGCGGCCGAATTGCAAACGCTGGCATGGCCGGGCAGGCCTTGCGTGGCCTGCGTGAAGATATCGAGCTGCCGCCGGGTTACGACGGGATCGTCGTCGGCACGGGAAAAATGCGTCATCTTGCCCAATGAACCCAGGATGCCGCGCTCTTGCGCCGCCTGGGCTTGCCGATACGCGGCGGCGTATTCTTCGACGGAGAAGCCCAGGCGGTTCATGCCGGTATTGAGCTTTATGAAAGCGTCTATGGGCTGAGCCACGCAGGGTCGGGCCGCGCCGGCCGCAAGCAGCATGTCGAGCTGTTCCTGGCAATGCACGGCCGTCGTCAAGCGGTATTCGTCCAGCACGGCGATATCGCGGGGCTCGAAAAAACCTTCAAGCAGCAGGATGGGTTTGTCCCAGCCCAGTTCGCGGCAGCGGACCGCCTCGTCCAGATCGAGCATGGCCAGTCCCTGCGCCTGGTGGAAAGCCTGGACCGCGTTGGCGATGCCATGCCCGTAGGCATTGGCCTTGATGACGGCCCAGACGCTGGGCGCCGGCCTTCCAGCGGCCGAGCCCAGCTGCTGGACCACGGTATGCAGATTATGGCTTAGCGACGACAACGAAATGGTCGCCGAAATTGGACGTGGCATTGCTACTCCCTATCGATACCGAAGTCTAAACCAGTGCCGCCGATTCGTTAAGGCGTGTCTTATACTCAGCGCCTATGGCCGTCGATCATTATGAAAATTTTCCCGTCGCATCCGTGCTGCTGCCGCGCCGCCTGCGCATCCCCGTGCAGGATATCTACCGCTATGCGCGCAGCGCGGACGACATTGCCGACGAAGGCGATGCGCCAGCCGGCGAACGCCTGGCGCAGCTGGAAAGCTACCGGGCCGCCCTGCGCGACATCGCCGGCCATACACTGAACCTGGCCGACGACGATCCCCGCAAGCCGGTGTTCGAACCCCTTGCCGACACCATCGGGCGGCATGCGCTGCCGCTTGAACCTTTCTTCGACCTGCTGTCCGCCTTCGAACAGGACATAGGCACCACCCGCTACGGCAACGACAGCCAGTTGCTGGATTACTGCAGGCGCTCAGCCAACCCCGTGGGCAGGATCATGCTGCATCTGTATGGGAAATCCAGCAATGCCAACCTGGCCTGGTCGGACGCCATCTGCACCGGGCTGCAACTGACCAATTTCTGGCAGGACGTGGCCATTGACTGGCGAAAGGACCGCGTCTATCTGCCGCAAGACGCCCTGCGGCGCCATGGGGTGGACGAGTCCTACATCGGGCATTACAGCGAGCTGGCCGGCAAGGCGGCGACCGCCGGGAGCGCCCAGGCCTATATGGACGACGCACGCACGCCGGCCTGGCAAGCCTTGATGGAGGAACAGTTGCGGCATGCCCGGCATTTGCTTTGCTCCGGCCTGCCATTGACGCGCCAGTTGCCGGGACGGATAGGCTACGAGCTCAAGCTGGTCGTGCATGGGGGATTGCGTATCCTTGAACGCCTGGAACAATTACACTACGACATATTCTTTCACCGGCCAACGCTTGCAAAACGCGATTGGATACTGCTTTTGTGGCGGGCGCTGGGCTGAGGCCGGCGCCGACGACATCCGCAAAGCATAGCCCCCAGAGCGCACGACCACCCTATGAGTCCAGACGAATACTGCCAGAACAAGGCCGCCCAGAGCGGCTCCAGCTTTTATTACGCCTTCCTGTTCCTGCCGCCCGAACGCCGCAAGGCCATCACCGCCCTGTATGCATTTTGCCGCGAGGTCGATGATGTCGTCGACGAGTCCAACGAACCGTCCGTGGCCCGCATGAAGCTGGCCTGGTGGCGCAGCCAGATTGAACAGCTGTATAAGGACGGCCGTGGCGACCATCCCGTCATGCAGGCGCTGGCGCCGCATGTGCAAGCCTTCGATCTTGACGCGGACCGCCTATACGCCATCGTTGAGGGCATGGAGATGGATCTGGACCAGACCCGCTATGCCGACTGGCCTGGCCTGCGCAAATACTGCTGGCACGCCGCCGGCGTGGTCGGCGAGCTTTCGGCCGGCATTTTCGGCTATACCCGGCCCGAGACCCTGGTCTACGCCGAAAAGCTGGGACTGGCATTTCAGTTGACCAACATCATCCGGGATGTCGGCGACGACGCCCGGCGCGGCCGGATCTATCTGCCGGTCGACGATATGCAGCGCTTCAATGTGACGGCGGCGGAAATCATCGACCGCAAGCACTCCGAGCGCTTTGTCGAACTGATGCGCTTCCAGACCGAACGCGCCAGGCAATGCTACCGCGAAGCCATGCTGGCGCTGCCCGAAGCCGACCGCCGCGCGCAGCGTCCCGGCTTGATGATGGCCGCCATCTACCATGCCCTGCTGCGCGAGATCGAACGCGATAACTGGCAAGTGCTCGACCAGCGGATTTCCTTGACTCCCATACGCAAATTCTGGCTGGCCTGGAAGATATGGGTGGGCGGGGGACGCGGCCTGGTCAAGCGGCTTCGGGCCGATTAAGGCCCTGGCCGATGAAAGTCGCTGTCGTCGGCGCGGGGTGGGCGGGCCTGGCCGCCGCCCAGCGCCTGAAACGCCATGGGCATGCGGTGACCGTATTCGAGGCGGCTCATACGGTCGGCGGCCGGGCGCGCCGCGTCCATTCGCCCGCCCTGAATATCCACATCGACAACGGCCAGCATATTTTGCTGGGCGCCTACACCGAGACCCTGGACTTGATGCGGGAACTCGGCCTGGACCCGGCCACGCTGTTCCATCGCGAAAGGCTGTCGCTGGAATCCGCCGATGGCCGGTTCAAGCTGCGGGCCGCCGCCCTGCCCGCCCCGCTGAACCTGCTCGCCGCCATCGCCGGCGCTCGCGGATTGGGCCTGCGCGATAAATGGAGGCTGATTGCCATTACCTCCAAACTGCAAGGCAACGGGTGGCGGGTCGAGAAAGGCCTGACGGTTGCAAGCTGGCTGCATCGCGGCGGGCAATCGCCGCAAGCCATGCGCAACTTTTGGCAACCGCTATGCCTGGCCGCGCTGAACACGCCACTGGAGCAGGCCTGCGCCCAATTGTTCGCCCACGTCCTGCGCGATAGCCTGGGCGGTACCCGCCATGCCTCGGACGTGCTGATTCCCAATGTCGATCTGTCGCGCTTGTGGCCCGACCGGCTGGAAGCCTATCTGATGGATGGCGCCCCGGGCCCATCCCGCCTGCATCGGGGCCGCACCGTCAGGAAGCTGGCGTGCGCGGCCGCCGGTGTGGAAGTGGACGATATGATGTTCGACGCCACCGTCCTGGCCGCCAACGCGCCAGCCGCCCGCAAGCTGCTGGAGCGGCTCGACCCTTCAGCCGAAGGCAAGCAGTATCTGGCCGCGCTGTCGGCCTTCGCCTACATACCGATAGCCACCATCACCCTGCAGCTGGCCAGCCCCTGGACGCCGCCCCCAGCCATGCTGCTGCTGCGCGACGAGCCGGCGCGGCTGCGCTTCGGGCAATGGCTGTTTACCAGGCATAGCGTATACAAGCACTCCACCCACACGCCAGCCGCGGACTATGCCGACGCATGCTTGCTGCATGTCGTGGTCAGCGATGCCCGCGCCATGCAGGAGCATGACCGGGAACTCATGATAACGGCGGTCATTGAACAAATACGGGAACAAACCGGGCGCTTCGGCCCCATGCCGGCCGTCATCGGCCATAGCCTCATTGTGGAGAAGCGTGCAACCTTTGCCGCCGTGCCTGGCCTGGTCCGGCCGGGCAACGCCACGCCATGGCCGAACATATGGACGGCGGGGGACTGGACCGATACCGGCTACCCCGCCGTGCTGGAAGGCGCCGTGCGCAGCGGCCGCCAGGCAGCCGATCTGCTGCATCGGGCCCTGGCTTTGCCGTAGCGGCTTGGGGCGAAGCGCCAGTTGATCCTACAGGCCGGGACGCAGGCCATGCACCGTCGCATAGCCCAGGGCTGTCAGGGCCAGGCTGCCCAGCAGGCTTATGCCGCTGTACCCAAGGGCATGCAGGTAGGCGCCGCGCTCCAGCAAGCCGAAAGTCTCGGCCGAAAAGGTGGAGAAGGTGGTCAGGCCGCCCAGGAAGCCGGTGACCAGCATAAGCCGCAGCCAGACGGGCACTTCCGGATACAGGGACACTACGCCCAGAATGACACCGATAAGATAGCCGCCGGCCAGATTGGCCGCCAGCGTGCCCCATGGCAAGGCCGCATGCGCGTGATTCAGCCATAGTCCCAAAAGCCAGCGGCTGACGGCGCCGGCGGCGGCGCCGATCGCGACGGCAAGACAATGACCGAATGTCAGCATTTTCTAGCGGCTACTCCTTGAGTCCGAGTACGATCTCGGGAGATTCCAGGGGAAACTGAAGCTTGAGTTTATCGACGATAAGCTGCATCAGCGCAAGGCGGCGCAAGGCCGGCTCTTCCTGAAGAAAGTCCCAGGCCCATTGGGCGGCGGCCGACGCTTCGTCGCGAAGATCATATACCCCCACGCCGAATCCGTCCTGCCCGAAGGCCTGGTAATACGATCTGCCGTTTGCCCTGATGCATACCACGGCGCGGCGGCCATCCGGATGAATTTCGACGACTTCTGTTTCTGCATGATTTTCGTTTGGCATATCAGGCTCCTTAGAAGGTCAATCCAGTGTAGCAAAACGAATTCAGGCCATTGCAACCGAACATTGCCGCGATGGCGGGCCCGCGCCCGCCTCCGGGCGTCACGCCACCGCGTGCTGCTTTATGTATTCGCGGACCAGCTCGGCCTTGCAATCCATGACATGGACGCGCTGCGGCAAATCGGCCAGACCCTGCAAGTGCGCGGGCACAGGCGCCGGCCTGCCGATGGCTTCCTGGATGGTTTCGCTGAACTTGGCCGGCAAGGCGGTTTCAAGCACCAGCATGGGGATCCCTTCCTCGACATATTCGGCCGCCACCTTGACGCCGTCGGCCGTATGCGGATCGATCAGCACGCCTGTGCGCTCATGCAGCGACTTGATGGTCGCCAGCCTGTCGGCATGCGTGCTGACGCCCGCCACGAAGCCATAGCGCGATTCGAACAAGGGCTGGAGCGCACTGAGATCGAATTGGCCGGTCCGGGACAGTTCTTCCCAGCAGGCGCGCACACGGCCGGCATCCTGATCGAGCAGGTCGAAAATGAAGCGCTCGAAGTTCGACGCCCGGGAGATGTCCATCGAGGGGCTGGAGGTTGCATGCGTCTGCTCGGCGGCGCGGGGCCGATAGATGCCGCTGCGGAAGAATTCTTCCAGCACATTATTCTCGTTGGTGGCCAGTACCAGGCGCCGCACGGGCAGGCCCATGCGGCGGGCGATATGGCCTGCCAGTATGTTGCCGAAATTACCCGAGGGCACGGTAAATGAAACCTGCTGCCCCGGCCCGGACGTGGCGCGCAGCCATCCCCAGAAGTAGTAAACGACCTGTGCGGCAATGCGCGCCCAGTTGATGGAATTGACCGCGCCCAGGCGGTATTCCGACTTGAACTGCAAGTCGCCCGCCAGCGCCTTGACGATATCCTGGCATTCGTCGAACACGCCGTTCAGCGCAATATTGTGGATGTTGGCGTCTTGCAGCGAATACATCTGGGCCCGCTGGAATTCGCTCATGCGGTCCTGCGGCGAAAGCATGAAGACCGATACGCCGCGCTTGCCGCGCAGGGCGTACTCGGCCGCCGAGCCGGTATCGCCCGATGTCGCGCCCAGGATATTCAGGCTGCCCTGCCGCTTGCCCAGCACGTACTCGAACACCTGCCCGAGAAACTGCATGGCCATGTCTTTGAACGCCAGTGTCGGCCCTTCCGACAAGCCCAGCAGGCTCATGCCGCGATCCAGCGGCTTGAGCGGCACGATGCCATCGCTGCCGAACGCCGACGGCGTATAGGCGGCGTGCGTCAGGCGCGACAGATCGGCCTTCGGAATATCGTCGATGAACAGGCCGAGAATCTCGGCGGCCAGATCCGCGTAACCCAGGCGGCGCCAGGATTCCAGCGTGTCGGCGTCGATCTGGGGCAAGTGTTCGGGCAGGGTCAGTCCGCCATCGGGCGCAAGCCCTTCCAGCAGAATGTCGGAAAAGGATTGCGGCGCCATGCCGCCGCGCGTGGAACGGTATTTCATATCAGGCTCTCGACGCGCAGGCGCGTGACATCGGAATGGACGAAGGCTAGCGTGCGTATGCGCAGCAGGGCGGCGTCGATCGAACCTTCGCGCGCCTCGTGGGTCAGGAAGATGATGTCGGCTTGCGCATCGCCGCTGGGCTGCTGGAACATCGAGCCGATGGAAATGCCGACCTCGGAAAGAATGCGTGAAATATCGGCCAGCACGCCGGGACGGTCCTGCACGCGCATGCGCAGGTAGTACGAGGAATGGACCTCGGAGATGGGCAAGACGGGGGTATCGTCCATGGCGTCGGGCTGGAAGGCCAGATGCGGCACACGATGCTCGGGATCGGCGGCCTGCAGGCGGGTGACGTCCACCAGGTCGGCCACGACGGCCGATGCGGTGGGCAATTCACCGGCGCCCTGGCCGTAATACAAGGTCGGTCCGACCATGTCGCCGCTGACAAGCACCGCATTCATTGCGCCTTCGACATTGGCCAGCAGGCACTCCATGGGCACCAGGGTGGGATGCACGCGCAATTCGATGCCGTCGGCGCGGCGCCGGGTAATGCCCAGCAGTTTGATGCGATAGCCCAGGCGTTCCGCATGGGCGATGTCTTCCTGCGCCAGCGACGAAATGCCTTCGATGTGGGCCTTGTCGAACTGCACCGGTATGCCGAAGGCCAGGGAGGCAAGCAGCGTCAACTTGTGCGCGGCATCGACGCCTTCGATATCGAAGGTCGGGTCCGCTTCGGCATAGCCCAGGCGCTGGGCCTCGGCCAGCACATCGCCGAACGGCAGGCCGCGCGAGCGCATTTCGGACAGGATGAAATTGGTGGTGCCGTTGATGATGCCGGCCAACCACTGTATGCGGTTGGCGGTCAGGCCTTCGCGTATTGCCTTGATGATGGGAATGCCGCCCGCCACCGCCGCCTCGAATGCCACCATGACGCCCTTTTCGTGGGCCGCGGCAAAGATCTCGTTGCCATGCTTGGCCAGCAAAGCCTTGTTTGCGGTAACCACATGCTTGCCCTGCGCAATGGCTTCCATGATCCATTCGCGCGCCAGGGTGTCGCCGCCGATGAGCTCGACCACGATGTCGATATCGGGATGGCGCACGACTTCCAGGCCGTCGCGCGTGACCAGGACATGCTCGCCGACCAGGCGCCTGGCCTTGTCGACATCGCGCACCGCCACCGCCGCGACCTCGATGCGCCGGCCGGCCCGGCGCGCGATTTCTTCCGCGTTGCGCGTCAATACATTCCAGGTGCCGCCACCCACCACGCCCAGGCCCAGCAAACCAACTTTTATAGGACTCATTTCTCTAGGATCTCTTTTTTTGCGCTGACCGGTGCCAGCCCGTCCTTGCGAAACATTTCCTTGATGCCGCGCACCGCCTGGCGAGTGCGCTGCTCGTTTTCTATCAGTGCGAAGCGCACGTACTCATCGCCATACTCGCCGAATCCGATACCCGGGGAAACCGCCACCTTGGCATCGGCCAGCAGGCGCTTGGAGAACTCAAGTGACCCCAGGTTTTGATAGGCTTCCGGGATCTTGGCCCATATGTACATGGATGCCTTGGGAATATCGACCATCCAGCCCGCCTCGTGCAGCCCCTTGGCCAGGACATCGCGGCGGTTGCGGTACTGCTCGACCACCTGGGCGACGCATTCCTGCGGGCCTTCGAGCGCCGCTATGGATGCAACCTGTATGGGGGTGAAGGTGCCATAGTCGTGATAGCTTTTGATGCGGGCCAGGGCATTGACCAGTTCCTGGTTGCCGACCATGAAGCCCACCCGCCAGCCCGCCATGTTGTAGCTTTTGCTCATGGTGAAGAACTCGACCGCGACATCGCGCGCGCCTTCCACTTGCATGATGGACGGAGCCACATAGCCGTCGAAGGTGATGTCGGCGTAAGCCAGGTCGTGAACCACCAGGATATTGTGTTCCTTGGCCAGGGCGATGATGCGTTCAAAGAACGTAAGATCGACGCACTGCGCCGTGGGATTGCTGGGGAAGCCCAGGATCATCATCTTGGGCTTGGGTATGCTTTCCCTGACCGCGCGCTCGATTTCCTCGAAGAAATCCAGGCCGGGCGTCATGGGTACCGAGCGGATATTCGCGCCGGCGATGACGGCGCCGTAGATATGAATGGGATAGCTGGGATTGGGCACCAGGACCGTATCGCCCCGATCCAGCGTCGCCAGCATCAAGTGCGCCAGGCCTTCCTTGGAGCCTATGGTGACGATGGCCTCGGAATCGGGGTCGATCTGCACCCCGTAGCGGCGCTCGTACCACCCTGATATCGCCCTGCGCAGCCGCGGTATCCCCTTGGATACCGAATACCCATGCGTATCGGGCCGGCTGGCCGCCTCGACCAGCTTGTCGACGATATGCTGGGGGGTGGGGCCGTCCGGATTGCCCATCGACATATCGATGATGTCCTCGCCACGCCGCCGCGCCGCCATTTTCAATTCGCCGGTGATGTTGAAAACGTAAGGCGGTAAACGCTCTATGCGCGGAAAATTCGTCATGATTATCCTTGGGTCACAAAGGGGGGAGTTTTCTATCGATGGGTGCGGTGCAGCAAAAGCAGTAATCTAGCCCAAGCCGGCGCCTGGAGCAAATAACCACCTAGTTTAATCCATTCAAAAAAAAGCGGATGGCGCGTTATCGGAAACTTTGCTTTGCGCTATGATCGAGATGACCCAGGGAGTTATTTGTGCAATTACAAAGCGAATCCAACCCGGCCCTCAATACGGTCACCGCATACGGGCCCGACTATATCGAAATCAACGAGGTGTCCTACGGGCACGCCGTCTACTTCGCCCCCGAAGGCGAAGTACACCAGTGGATGGTTCAACGCATCGGCGACATCGACGCCGGCGTTCTGCGCCAGGTGGCGGGCCTGGGCGAAAGCAAGCCCGACCCCATGGCCTTCCTGGACGGGGGCGCAACTGCGCAGAAGCCCGCGGATGCGCCGGAAGTGCTGCTGGTGGGCACCGGCCTGAAACAGCATCTGCTGGCGTCCCATGTAACCCAACCCCTGCTGGGAATGGGCATAGGCATAGAAGCCATGAGCACGGAAGCCGCCGCCCGCACCTACAACATCCTGATGTCCGAAGGGCGGCGCGTCGTCGCCGCCCTGCTGCCCAACAAGGAGGTCGCATGAATCCGATAGCCGTCGGCAAGCCCATTCCGGAGTTCGCCGCCCAGAGCACCCAAGGCCAGGTCAGCCTGGACAGCTTGCGGGGGCACCGCGCCGTACTGTATTTCTATCCCAAGGACAGCACGCCCGGCTGCACGACCGAAGCCCAGGACTTCCGCGACGCCTACCAGAAGTTCGTCGACGCGGGCTGCCAAGTCATCGGCATCTCGCGCGATTCGCTCAAATCGCATGCCAACTTCAGCGAAAAGCAGAACCTGCCCTTTCCCCTTGTTTCCGATGACGACGAAACGCTCTGCCAGATGTTCGGCGTCATCAAAATGAAAAACATGTACGGTAAACAGGTACGCGGAGTCGAACGCAGTACCTTTCTGATCGACGCCGACGGCACGCTGCTGCGCGAATGGCGCGGCCTGCGCGTAGCAGGCCATGTCGACGAAGTCTTGCAAGCGGTGCGCGGCGGCGCCTAGGACGACTGCCGTCGATATCCGCAACGCCGTTATTCCAGAACGCTCAGGAGCAAATACTTTATGCCGCTACCCCAGTTGCCGACCCGTATGGGCGCCATGGTCCCCGCCGATGCACCGACCAAGACATCCGTCGCGCCCACTCCAGCGGCAGCCGCCAGCAAGCCCGCGGCAAAACGCGAGCAAACAGAGCCTGGCGCAGGCCAGGCAACCTTGATTCCGCCGGCGCCCGAGGTTCCCGCCTTGACCGTCGTCACCTCGCATCCAGGCAAAAGAACGCGGCTGGCCGTCGCAAAGCGCAAGCTGTTCGTGCTCGATACCAATGTGCTGCTGCACGATTCGAATTCGCTGTTCAAGTTCGAGGAACACGATATTTTCCTGCCCATGATGGTGCTCGAAGAACTGGATCACCAGAAAAAGGGCATGTCCGAAGTGGCGCGCAACGCCCGCCAGGTCAGCCGCTTCCTGGACGGCCTGGTGGCCGGCGCCAAAGAACTGGAAAAAGGCGTGGAGCTGGATGCGCTGGGCAACCAGGAAGCGCTGGGCAAATTGCATTTCCAGACCTCGGCCCTGCATTCCAAGCTGCCTATCGAGCTTCCGCTGGGCAAGGCCGACAATGCCATACTGAATGTCGTCCATGCACTGCAACTGGCGCACGCCAAGCGCGAGGTCATACTGGTATCCAAAGATATCAATATGCGGCTCAAGGCGCGCTCCCTCGGTTTGCCGGCCGAAGACTACCTGAACGACCATGTGCTCGACGATTCCGACCTGCTGTACGACGGGGTCATGCCGCTGCCCGAGAATTTCTGGACCAAGCACGGCAAGGACGTCGAATCCTGGCAGCAAGGCGGTACGACCTACTATCGCATCAAAGGCCCCCTTTGCTCAGAGTTCATCGTCAACGAATTCGTGTATTTCGACGGCGACCTGCCGCTGCAGGCGCAAGTCAAGGAAGTCAGCGGGCGCAGCGCCGTACTGGCCACCTTGCGCGACTACAGCCACGGCAAGAACAATGTATGGGGCATTACGGCCAGGAACCGCGAACAGAATTTCGCGCTCAACCTGCTCATGAACCCGGACTGCGATTTCGTGTCGCTGCTGGGCCAGGCGGGAACCGGCAAGACGCTGCTGGCGCTGGCCAGCGCCTTGACGCAAACCCTTGAGACCAAGCGCTACAACGAAATCATCATCACCCGCGCAACCGTTCCGGTGGGCGATGACATCGGTTTCCTGCCCGGGACGGAAGAAGAAAAAATGCTGCCCTGGATGGGCGCGCTGGAAGACAATCTTGAAGTGCTGCACCTGGGCGCGGGCAACAACGAAATCGCCGGCGGCGGCCAGGACTGGTCCAAGAACTCGACCATGGAACTCATCCGCTCGCGCATCAAGGTGAAGTCGCTGAACTTCATGCGCGGGCGCACCTTCCTGAACAAGTTCCTGATCATCGACGAGGCGCAGAATCTAACGCCCAAGCAGATGAAGACGCTGGTGACGCGCGCCGGTCCGGGCACCAAAATCGTCTGCCTGGGCAACATCGCCCAGATCGACACGCCCTACCTGACCGAGGGCAGTTCCGGCCTGACCTACGTCGTGGACCGCTTCAAGGGCTGGCCGCACTCCGGGCACATCACGCTGCAACGCGGCGAACGCTCGCGCCTGGCCGATTACGCCAGCGAGGCGCTGTAAGGGCCGCCCCATGAACGCCTCCGCATCGTTATCCTTACCCATGGGCTTCACCATGGGCGATGCGGCCGGCATCGGTCCTGAAATCATCGTCAAGCTGTTTGCTGGCGGCCTGCCGCGCCCCTCGCTGGTCTACGGGGACGCGGGCATCCTGGATGGCACCTTGCGGCGCCTGGGGCTGTCGGATGCGCTATCCGTGGAATTGATAGCCTCGCCCGAGCAGGCCACCGGGCGGCCGGGCATCCTGCCCGTCTTGAACCGCTGGCAAGCCCTGCCGAACGATCTGCCTGCCGGCCAACTGAATGCCCAGGCAGGCCGCGGCGCTTACGAGTATCTCTGCCACGCCATCGATGACGCACAGGCGGGAAAGCTGCGCGCCATCGTCACGGCGCCGTTGAACAAGAAAGCCATGCAGGCGGGCGGCATCGACTACCCGGGGCATACCGAAATCCTGGCCGAGCGGACCGGCACGCGCCGCTACGCCATGATGCTGGCCAACGACGAACTGCGCGTCATTCTGGCGACCATCCATGTGGCGCTGGCCCAGGTCAGCCCGCTTATCACTTTCGATAACGAGCTGGAAACCATACGCCTGGCGCAGCGCGCCTGCCTGCAGGCGGGCGTCCGGCGGCCGCGCGTCGCCGTTGCAGGGCTCAACCCCCACGCGGGCGAAGACGGACGATTCGGACAGGAAGAGATCCAGGTGATTTCGCCCGCCATCCAGCAGGCCAGAGCCGAAGGCATAGATGCCAGCGGCCCCTGGCCGGGCGACACCATATTCATGCGCGCGCGCCGCGGCGAGTTCGACATTGTGGTGGCGCAATACCACGACCAGGGCCTGATTCCCGTCAAATACCTGGGCGTGGACCAAGGCGTGAATGTAACGGTGGGACTGCCCTTCGTACGCACCAGCGTGGACCATGGCACGGCCTTCGACATTGCGGGACAAGGCATCGCCGACCCAAGCTCGTTGCGCGCCGCCTACGACCTGGCGCTGGCCATGACGCCCGAGCAGAGCGGCTGATCTTCACTACCGGCGGCCCTCCCTGTACACGGGCTGTACCTTATTGCCAACCCCAGGCGATTGGATCGGATAGCCCCAGGGCGCGCCCCGGCAACCAGCACTCTAAAAATACATAGCGTCTAAAAATCCAATGCATTTGTTCTTGACCAAATAATACAAATGACTTATTGTTCACTAAAATAAATCATTTGTTAGTTTTTTTGGAACATAGCAAACCGCTACGGACTGGCTCGACCAGGCATCAAAAGCGGTCAACGTGGATATGGAGACCATATGATTTCAATGCCTGAAGCCGGCGACGAAACCATTGCACAACAATTGGCAGCACAGGCCCATGAGCATCCCGACTTCGTCTTTCTGAAGTTCGGAACCACCCAATACACCATCCGCGATGTCAACAAGCGCGTGGAAAACCTGGCTCGTGCGCTGCGGACAATCGGACTGACTCAGGGCCGAAGGGTTGCCATCATGCTTCCCAGCCATCCCGATCACGTCATATCCATTCTTGCGCTGGCCAGGCTGGGACTGATACGCGTCTCGGTAAACACACAATTGAAAGGAGCGGCGCTTGCCCATGTGTTCAACACATTCAAGCCGGAGGCGATTATCCATGACGAGACCTTCACTGAAACCCTGAAGACCCTGCCTTGTTTTGCAGGATTGAAAAAACTCGTGTGGCAAGATCAAGAAACGCCTGCCCTGCTCCATGAGGGCCGTGATATTGAAAACATCGCCAAGGAAAGCCTCGGACAGCCGATGCCCACTCCCGAAGCGGACGATATCCTGGCGATAACGCCCAGTTCCGGAACAACCGGTCCTCCGAAGGGCGTACTCAAATCCGATCGAACGCTACGGGCGGGAGCCTTGGGCATTCTCCGCCTGAATAAGGCGCGTGCGGGCGACACCTTTGTGTTGTGGGAGTCACTTCATCATGGCGCTGGTGTCGCGGTCGTACTGGCGGCTTTGCATGCACGGATAACGCTGGTCATGGTCGAGAAGTTCAGCGCTTCACGGCTCTGGAAGCAGCTGAAAGCCAACAATGCGAAGCATGTGCACTACCTGGGCAGTGTGCTGGCCATGCTTTACAAGCAACCTCCCAGTGTCGAAGACAAAACCCATGGCGTCCAGATCGCCTGGGGTGGCGGTTGTCCTCCAGCCATCTGGCGAGGACTTGAAGAGCGCTTCGGTGTAAGGATCCATGAAGGGTATGGCTTGTCGGAACTCACTACATTGGTCACCGCAAACCTTGAGGGCCGTGAAGGTTCGATCGGCGTACCCCTGGATTACTTCCAGGTCCGGTTGACCAACGACGAGGGAGCCGAAGTCGCTGCCGGGGTATGCGGAGAGATCACTGTCCGGCCGCACGACCCCCGCCTGGGGTTCCTCGGCTATTTTGAAAACGACGCCGCGACTCAGCAGTCCTTGCGGGAGGGCTGGTTCTTAACAGGCGACTTGGGCTGGGCCGACGAGGATGGGTACCTTTATTATGCTGGACGCAAAAAGGACTCCGTACGCCGGCGAGGCATCAATATATCCGCCTGGGAAGTCGAGCATGTGGTTGCCGAGCATCCCGCAGTCGAAGAATGCGCTTTGGTCGGAGTGCCCAGCGAACTGGGTGAAAACGAGTTGAAGATTTTTCTTCGGCTGATACCGGGGGAACTGCTCAATCCGACCGACTTTCTCGCTTGGTGCGAGAAAAGCCTTCCTCCTTTTCAAGTACCGCGTTACGTCGAATACGTAGAGGATTTCCCTCGCACCCCCACCCAGCGCATCAAAAAAGGAGATCTTTCATTGTCAGTGGCCACATGCTGGGATTCCTTAAATAAGCGGCCGTCCAGGTAGCGTCGATTTACGTTCCATGGTTTCAGCCGGTATCCCTATAAACAGTAGTAAGGAGACAAAACATGAAAACACACAGAACCCTTCTTGCCGTTGCGGCAACGTTCTTTTTGATGGCTCACACCGCCCAAGCCCACGCTCAAGAAACCCTTAAAAAAGAGCCAATAAGGTTGGTGGTTGCATTCCCCGCCGGAGGGGCCGTCGATCTCGTGGGGCGGTTGCTGGCCGACGCCCTGGGACCCAGGCTGGGCGTGCCCATGGTCGTAGAGAATAAACCGGGTTTCTCGGGTAACATCGGCGCGTTGGACGTGGTTCGCTCAAAACCCAACGGGCACACCCTGCTGGTTGCGCCACTTACCAGTTATGCCATATCCGAGGCGGTGCTGGGATCCGAAACCGGTTATTCATTGAAAAAGGATTTCGTCGCGGTTTCGGCGGTAGGACAGGTTCCCTTCTTTCTCGCGGTGAATGCCCAACTGCCGATAAAGACAATGAAAGACTATTATGATCTGGCCAAATCCAAACCCGATCACGTCACCTACGGTTCGTCGGGCAATGGATCGACCGAGCAAGTGGTGGCCGCGCTTTTTCAACTGTCATCCCAAGTGTCCATGCTTCACATTCCCTACAAAGGAGGAGTGCCCGCCATGACGGATTTGATGGGGGGACAGATTATGTCCATTTTTGCCACCTCGCCCAATGTGGTGCAGAATGTGCCGGGCGGAAAGATCAAGGCGTTGGCGATCACCACCAAGCAGCGCAGCCCCGCCCTCCCTGACGTTCCGACCACCGCGGAGGCTGGCTTCCCTGAAGTCGAAGCCGCTTCCATATATGCGGTGCTGGCGCCTCGTGGAACACCCGCCGCTATTGTCGAACAGTTGAACAAGGAAATCGTGGCGGCGGTCAATACGCCCGAGGTCCAAGCGAAATTGCGCAGAGCGGCGATCGAGCCCTACACATGGAGTCCGGCAGAGGCCGATACGCTTATGAAAGCAGATATCGATAAATGGTCCAACGTGGTCAAAAAGGCGAACATAGTCCGATGAGCGCAGTAGAGCTGACCGAGCTGGGTAGCGATGTGACAGTCGTTACCATAAACCGCCCCCAGCGCCGCAATGCCTGCAACAGCGAAGTCTGGCGGCAGCTGGAGGCGACGTTCAAAATGCTGGGTTCAGTCAAAATGCTGCGCGGTGTCGTGCTGGAAGGAGCCGGTGGGCACTTCACCGCCGGCGACGACATCACGGAGTACGAAGCACTCCGTGATGATGAGGCCGCTGCCAAGGCTTATGCCCAGCAAATACTGAGGACCTATGACGCCATGCGCAAATGTCCCGTACCGGTAGTTGCCGCCATTCGCGGCTACTGCCTGGGAGCCGGTTGCGGCTTGGCCATGAGTTGCGATTTCCGGATCGCGCATGACAGCGCAAAGCTGGGCATACCCGCCGCCAGATTGGCGCTCATGTACCCGACAGAGCAATGCCGAAGGCTGTCCTCGTTGATAGGAATACAAAATACCCGGCGCTGGCTGTATACGGGCGCTACCTTCTCTGCAGGCCAGGCAAGGAAAATGGGGTTTGTCGACGACCTGGCCACAGGCGATCCCAGGGATATCGCCGTAACCTTGATTCACAGTATGCTGGGAGCCGGCCCTCTTGCGATCGCCGGAACAAAAATGCAGTTGAATGCGCTGGCTGATGAAACGCTCTCCCAGAACCTGGATGCGATCGATTATGCTATCGCCATGGTCGAAAAAAGCCAGGACGTTCGCGAGGCAGCCGCCGCATTCCGTGAAAAGCGCCATCCAAGGTTTCTCGGGCGCTAGCCCAGCGGAATTCGATGTTTCACACTGGGTCGCCGAAACGGCGTCCCGCCGGTGCAATCAACAACATTTGGGAAGCGCTCCATAGATAGGCCCTACACATTCAGAGCCCGGAAGTATGACTAAAGAAGAACTCGATAAACTTATCCAGGCACGATTCGAAGCGCTGCCTCCGAAGCTGCAGCAAGCCGCACGCCATGCGCTTGATGCTCCGTCCGAAATCGCATTGCATTCCATGCGCACCGTAGCCGCAAATGCCAGCCTCCAGCCCGCCACCATGCTGCGCCTCGCGCGTGAACTGGGCTTTGAAAACTACGGCGATTTCCGCTCGATCTATATGGACTGGCTATCCGGGCAGAATAAAACCTTTTATAAAAGAGCCGCCGATCTGCGGGAACGATCGGCCTCCACCGACAAGACCGGCTTGCTCGCCGAAATCTTTCTTGCAGAGACCAGCAATCTGGATGAGACGTTCGGCCCCAAGAATGCGAAGGCCTTCAATGTGGCTCACGGAATCCTGGAACAGGCCAAGCAAATTTACATCTTCGGCCAGCGCAGCCTTTTCCCCGCCGCCTATTACCTGCACTATGCTTGCGCGCTATTTGCAAGGAACACGACCCTGCTGACCGGCGTTGGCGGTACCTTCGCGGATGAACTGCGCCGTATCGACAAAGACGACGTATTGGTGGCTTTCAGTTTCCACCCCTACGCCTTGAGCAGCATTTCCGCAATCGAATTCGTGCGCAAGCGGGGCGCCAAAATCATCGCGATCACGGACAGCCCGGTGTCGCCGGTCGCGACAGGAAATGCGGCTACGCTGCTGGCTCCCACGACCAGCCCTTCATTGTTTCCATCTGTCCTGCCCGCCCTGGCCGTGGCTCAGGCATTTGCCGCCCTGATGATCGCATCGGGCGGCGAGGAGCGGCTCGAAGAAATAGCCAACAGCGAAGCCCAGCTCAGGCATTTCAACATCCTGAAGGAGAAGTAGCCGATCAGGGTTCTATATGGGTTTGCGACTGCTCCCGCATGTACTGCGGAAGATAATAGAAAGATGCCAAGGCCTTGCCTGTGCTGCCCGACCCCTTCCATCCACCGAAAGGCTGGTAGCCCGGCCAGGCACCCGTGGTGGCGCCTTGCGGCCGATTCGCATAGGTGACACCAGCTTCAATGTTGGCGAAGAACCACTCCACTTCCTCTGCGGAACCATAGATCCCCGCGGTCAGGCCGAACTTGCTTTCGTTCACCAAGTCCATTGCCTGGGCGGCGCTGTCCACCCTACCCAGCATCGCGATAGGCACAAACATCTCCACATCCCATAGCGGGTGCGAAAGCGGCGCCTCTGCCAGGGCAGGTTCGCAGAAAAAGCCGCGCTCCATGCCGGCATGCGGGGCTACACGGCCCCCCGCCAGCAGTGATGCTCCTTGGGTATTCAAGGCTGAACAATATTCCTTGTAGCGCTCGTAGGCTTTATGCGTTGCAACAGGCCCCATCCATGCCTGCTCCTGGCGCGGATCGCCAAGCGAAATCGACCTGATTGCACATTGAAGATGTGCAATCAGGTCGTCGGCCACCCGCGTGTCCACGTAAATCCGCGACAAGGCGGAACACTTCTGGCCGGACATGCCGTACGCCGATCTGACTATGCCCTGGGCAGCCACGTCGAGATCCGCGGCAGCGGTGACAATCACTGCATTCTTGCCGCCCATTTCCGCAATGCACGGCCGTGGAAACGCGCGGGCCCATTGAGCGCGTGCAATGTGCATGCCCACGTCGTACGAGCCGGTGAACGTGACGCCATCGATTCCGTCATGCCGGATCAGCGCTTCCCCCACGGTGGCTCCATCGCCGGTCAGATAGTTGAACACTCCCGCAGGAATACCCGCATCATGGATGCATTGCGCAAGCAGCGTTCCCGACCAGGGCGTATCCACCGCTCCCTTCAAGACGACTGTATTGCCGGCCACCATGGCTGCGGCTGCGGGACCACCGGCCAGTGCAAACGGAAAATTGAATGGCGCCACCACTGCCCAGACGCCATAAGGCTTGAGTATGCTTCGGTTGCGGCTCTTGATGCCGGGCAGCGGATCGTCTGGCAGAGCATGATCGTATCCGCTGTTCTGTTCCATCTGGCGTGCATACAAGTCGAAGAACTCGACCACTTCAGCCACCTCTCCCAAAGCCTCCATGCGGCTCTTTCCAACCTCGAACGATACGGCGGCGGCAATCTGGTAGAGCCGTTCCTCGACCAAGCGGGCGGCTTCCCTCATCAGGGCTACCCGCTGCCGCCAAGGCATGCTGCGCCACGCTGGGTATGCACGGCGGGCTGCGCCGATTGCGGCATCGACATCCGCCTCGTCCGCTAAAGAAAACCGGCCGATCACGCGATCCTGGTCAGAGGGATCGAGCTTGGTCGTGGTTTTATCCTTGTATAGCTCGACACCGTCTATAAACAAGCCATGATGCTTGCCCAGGTTTTCGGCCGCGGCGGCGACAGCACTTGAAAAGCGGTCGTGAAGCTCCCGTGGCGGGGAAAACATCGTTGAGTAGGTTAATTTGAAATCACTCATTTGAGATCCTATTCATGCTGCCCGCGCAGCAAGCCATAGTCAATAAAGCCGCTCGGCGCAGTCCTTCACGGTCCATTTTTCAATCACCGCGCCGTCTTCGACCTGCACGGAAGCCATTGTCATACGTATGCGTGCGCTCAACATCCTGGCCGCCATCAATTGGTATTGGAAAAGCGCCGTGAACGTATCCAGATGCAAAGGCTGTCCGGCGAACAGCTGATTCCTTCGGGTCACGCTGTATTCGCCAGGACACCGCTCTTCCACATTGAATTCTTCACCGGCGCACTGGCTCAGCGCCGCAAAGACCTGCACCAGGCTGCGCGCATCACTTCCCTGCACCCCCAGCTCTACGCGCTGTTTTTCAAACTTGACCAACGCACACAATCGAGAGGCGTGAGCGATCAGCGCCGATCCGGCGTGCTCGCCGTACATTTGGACCGCGGTGCGTATCCCATCTTCCACATACCCTCTGGCGAAATTGCACTTTGCCTTGTCCAGCCGCTCTTTGGGCCACTCGAGTGGATCCAGTCGAGGCGCCAGGGACGGATCGAAGTCTGGAGAGCTCGGACTGGGCAGGTACTGCACGCGCTCATCGGGTTCCAGCGGATGGTCGTATTCAAGAAAATAACCTTCATCGTACGGCTCGCCCTCTTGAACCACCTTGGTGACGACGAATCCAAGTTGCGGTGCTCCGAGCGAAATCCCGTTGAAGGGATGCCAACCAGAAAAAACAGCCCGCTGCACGGACGATGGGACCGCAACCAGGCTCAAGTCCGGGTAGCTCCAGACCGGGGGCAAGTAGCGTATCCATACCTTTTTGGGCGACTCTTCGATGTACTCCAGATTCAGCCCTCCAATCGTGTTGGAGAGGTAATGATAGCGAGCCGCCACAACGGCCGGAGGCAGGGATCGATCTATGTGCAGCTTATCCAGGCCATCCAGGAAATGAGTCCTCTGATGCATGCGGAGAATCAGGGTTTTAAACCGAACGAGGTCATCCGCCCCTTTGTCGCGCAAAATGCACAATTGAATGGAGCTCCACAAGGAAACCCACAAATCGGAAATCAGTTCGTAACGCCTGTCTTGCGGCCAGTTCGATACGGCTTTGCCATGAAACTCCATTGCTTCTTCCTTTTCAGTTAAGTTCACATACCGCTAGTCGGATAACCAAGCCTTGAGTGGACAGCCGAATGCTGTCGCACACACTCAAGAGACCCGATAAATTGCGCCATCGATTGCCTCTCCCAAAAGCTCGACAATACGGGCGATCTGCTCACCGTTGACGATGTAGTGCGGAGCCAGCAACAGGTGGTCGCCGTTGACGCCGTCAGCCGTTCCCGAACCGGGATAAACAAGCAGGCCATTGTGCAGCGCCTCTTGCTTGACTCGCCCGCCTATCCCTTGCGCCGCATTGAACGGCCTGCGAGTATCTTTATCGGCAACCAGCTCGATGCCGTAGAACAAGCCTCTGCCACGTATCTCTCCGACATGGGGATGGCCCTGGAAACGCGCAAGCAAAAGCTTTTCAAGCAATTGGCCTTGGCGCTTCACGTTATCCAGAAGCTGATTGTCCTGTATGAAATGTTGGACGGCCAATGCTCCCGCACATGACACTGGGTGCCCCGAAAAGGTATGGCCATTGCGAAAGCTGCCCGAATGGCTATTGATCATGTCGTAGATGCGCTGGCTTAGGAGAACGGCGCCTAATGGTACAAAACCCGCAGTCAGCCCCTTCGCAATGGTGTAAATATCGGCCGAAACTTGATCGTGCCCGGACGCAAAGGTTGTGCCGCAACGTCCCATTCCGCACATGACCTCATCAAGAATCAGCAGCACGCCATAGTGATCGCAAATCTCGCGTATGCGCTTTAGATACCCTGGGGCCGCTGCGACGGCGCCGAGGCTGGCCCCCACGACCGGCTCCATGATGAAACATGAAACCGTATCCGCTCCCAGCTCCAGGATCTGGCTCTCCAGCATATTGGCCGCACGCAAGCCGTATTCATGCGACATCTCACCGGGCCGGCTATAACGATAAGGATAGCAAGGCTCGATGTGAACCACATCGATCAGGATATCGGCGAAGGAGATCCTGCGCATCTTATTACCACTTGCCGCCAACGCTCCCAGGGTATTGCCGTGATAACTTTGCCAGCGAGCGATGATTTTATTCCGCTGCGGTTGCCCGTTCTCTTGGTGATACTGATGTGCGAGTTTCAAGGCCGCTTCCACAGCTTCGGAACCGCCGGTGACAAAATACGCGTGCGAGATATCTCCAGGGGCAGATGCCACCAAAAGGTCCGCAAGCTTCTCGGCAGGTTCGGAGGAAAAAAAGCTGGTATGCGCATAAGCCAGCTTGCCCAGTTGCCCGGCTATGGAGTCCATGATCGTCGGCTGCGTATGGCCAATACACGAGACTGCCGCACCGCCGCAACCATCGATATATCGCTTCCCATCCTGGTCGAAGATATAAATGCCATCTGCCGAGTGCGCGATGGGAGTGGAACTACGGGTCGCTCGTTGAAGGATGCGAGATTGGTTCATGATAGCGGCCGGTTCTTGCTTATGCATAAATAGATCATTTGTATGATTTAATCATAAATAAAACATTTGCATCATAAGGGCTTACCCTAGACCCGGCCAGGGGCTTCTTGGAAAAATCCTCGAAAAGGAGATGGGTTGGGCGGTCGGCATATCAGGCCGGCCGCTAATGGCGTTCAACCTAGCTGACTATGAGATTACGAACCGCCAAGCAGTCAGGAAGCGAGCGGCTAGCCCATGCCCGTCGTGAAGTTCAGGAAGCGCGTGCTGGCGCCCTGGAAGGTCAGGCGCACGCTGCCGATGGGGCCGTTACGCTGCTTGCCCACGATGATCTCGGCCGTGCCCTTGTCGGGCGAATCGGGGTTGTAGACTTCGTCGCGATAAATGAACAGGATCAAGTCGGCGTCCTGCTCGATGGCGCCGGACTCGCGCAAGTCGCTCATGACGGGCCGCTTGTTGGGACGCTGCTCCAGGCTGCGGTTAAGCTGCGACAAGGCAATCAGGGGGCAATTCAATTCCTTGGCCAGGCCTTTCAGCGAGCGGCTGATTTCGGAAATTTCAGTTGCCCGGTTCTCGCCGGACGAATTGGCCGACATCAACTGCATATAGTCGATGATGATCAGGCCCAACTGGCCGCATTGGCGCGCCAGGCGGCGCGAGCGGGCGCGCACTTCCATGGAAGTCAGCGCCGGCGTTTCATCGATATAGATTTGCGCTTCCTGGACCTGCTGCACGGCGTGCGTCAGGCGCGGCCAGTCATCGGCCGTGAGCTTGCCGGTACGCATGCGATGCTGGTCCAGCATGCCGACGGAACCGACCATCCGCATGGCCAGCTGCACGGCGCCCATTTCCATGGAAAACACCGCGACGGGCAGGCCTTGCTCGATGGCCACATGCTCGCCGATATTCATGGAGAACGAGGTCTTGCCCATGGAGGGACGGCCGGCCACGATGACCAGGTCTCCGGCCTGCAGGCCCGAGGTCATGCGGTCCAGATCGGTAAAGCCGGTGGGCACTCCGGTGATGTCGGAATCGCCCTCGCGGTGATACAGCTCGTCGATGCGCTCGACCACCTGAGTCAGCAGCGGCTGGATTTCCTGGAATCCCGTGGCGCCGCGCGCGCCTTCCTGGGCGATCTGAAATACGCGCGATTCCGCCTCGTCCAGCAGTTGCCGGGCTTCCTTGCCCTGCGGCTGGAAAGCGGCGGCGGAAATCTCGTCGGCCACCGACACCAGCTTGCGCAGCATCGAGCGCTCGCGCACGATTTCCGCGTAGCGGCGGATGTTGGCGGCCGATGGCGTGTTGTGCGCCAGGGCATTCAGATAGGACAGGCCGCCCACATCGTCGGACTTGCCGGCGCTGGCCAGCGATTCGTTGACGGTGACGACGTCGGCCGGGCGGGCCAGGCTGATAAGACGGGTAATGTGCTGCCAGATGATCTTGTGATCGAAGCGATAGAAGTCATCTTCGTTCAGGACATCCGTGACCCGGTCGAAGGCGGCATTGTCCAGCAGCAGTCCCCCCAGCACGGATTGCTCGGCCTCCACCGAATGAGGAGGCACGCGCAAATAATCCAGTTGCGGGTCGCTGCTTGTTTTCTTGCTGTCCAAAATCGGGCTCCGAACAATCGGGGTGAAAAAAGGAAAAAGCCGGCATACACCGGCTTCTTCACTAGAGCGGGCGCGGCACCTTCCTGGAAAAGGAATGTACCATGCGCGGCAAAGATGGCTTAGGCCATTTCGCCTTGCACGACCACAGTGATGTCAACCACCACGTCGGCGTGCAGAGCCACTTGCACAGGGTACTCGCCCACGGCCTTCAATGCGCCATCGGGCAAGCGGACTTGCGATTTTTCGATGGTGGCAAAGCCGGCCTTGACCATGGCTGCGGCGATGTCCATGCTGGTGACCGAACCGAACAAGCGGCCGTCGACGCCGGCTTTTTGCAGAATGGTAATGGTCTGGCCGGCCAGCTTCTCGCCGGTGGCTTGCGCGGCGGCCAGTTTTTCGGCCTGGACCTTTTCGAGTTCGGCGCGGCGCGCTTCGAATTCTTTCAAGGCGGCTTCCGTCGCGCGGCGGGCGATCTTTTGGGGAATCAGGTAATTGCGGGCATAGCCGTCGCGGACACGAACGACTTCACCGAGATTACCCAGATTGACGACTTTTTCGAGCAGAATAACTTGCATGACGATAGGCCCCGGATTAGTTGTGGTTATCGGTGTAAGGCAACAGAGCCAGGAAGCGCGAGCGCTTGATCGCTGTGTCCAGCTGACGCTGGTAGTGTGCCTTGGTGCCGGTTAAACGGGCAGGAATGATCTTGCCGTTTTCCTGGATGAAATCACGCAGGGTGTCCAGGTCTTTGTAATCGATCTCGTCAACATTGGCGGCTGTGAAACGGCAGAATTTGCGGCGTTTGAACAGCGGATTCTGTTGCGTGAACTTGCGTTTTTCCTTGCTTTTTTTGAAGTAAGCCATGATGTGCCTCTTTAATGCCCGGGACGAACCCGAACTGTATATTCCATGCGCCTGGCGCTCAATGCGTCCGCGCTACGATTTGCCATGAATTCCTGCTATACAACGGCTGTCGCGCCGCCGGCAAAAACCCTCTTCGCCTGTTGTATGTGCAGCACCAGTTTGTTCGAGCCTTTGCGCGCGGGGGCCAGAAACCCCTGTATCGACAAAAGCGCACCCAAAGGGGTGTCTGCCAGCAACAAGGCGATGTCTCCCAGAGCTACAGCGGAAAGAACCATTTCGATCCGGCGGTTATGGCCGGCTTCCTGGACTTCCGATTCGTGATTCAAGATCATTTCGACTGCCGGCAATCCCGCCGGGGTATACCTTAAAGGCTGCACCTCGAGGGTCGTCGCCGTAAGGATCAGTTGATTCACGTTGCTGCCCGGGACACAGGCCCTTATTCCGACGGTGTGGCGGTGACCGCTTCGGCGCTGGCCTTGCGGGCCTCTTCGCGCTCGACCGACTTCATCATGATGGATGCGGCGGTCTGGGCTTTCTTGGTCTTGATGACTAGGTGGCGCAAGATGGCGTCGTTGTAACGGAAGGAATGCTCCAGCTCGTCCAGCACGGACTGGCCGCACTCGATGTTGAAGCAAACGTAATGGGCCTTTACCAGCTTCTGGATGGGGTAAGCCAACTGACGGCGGCCCCAGTCTTCCAGGCGATGAACCTGGCCGCCATTGCTGGTAACGACAGCTTGATAGCGTTCGATCATGGCGGGCACTTGCTCGCTTTGATCGGGATGCACAATAAACACTACTTCGTAGTGACGCATAAACAACTCCTTGTGGATATCTTTTGACGCCTCCGGCCATGCAAACATGATGCAACTACACGGCCACGCGCCAAAAGGGGCAGCCCGCCGGCATCAAAAAATAGATGCTGGTCGAGCAAGAAACCAACCATAATAGCATTTTCGGGGCTTGCCGGCAATGGCTAGCCTGCTGGAATCTGGGACTGGCCTGGAGATGAAGCCATATCCCAACATATCGAAGTCGGTGTGTCTCGTTGTCGCTGGTACAGCTGATGCATGTTGTTTTCGGTGACGCTGATGGTTTTCGGTGACGCCGTCGAGGTGGCGGGGGCCAGGCTTTGCTCCTCGTGACCGGTTCGGCGCCTGCGCGCCGAACATCGCTTCGCCTTGTTCGTCCGCACATGCGTGCTCCCTTCACCAGCGGCTCGCTCGGCCCCGAAAGTCGCCGCAGCCCGGCCCCCGCCACCTCGACGGCTGCATCGGTGAAATGCGTCGCGTCGCTGGGGTGGCCTGTGTACTTGGCGTTCTTCTGGTTTGCGCCCTCATCCTTCCATCTGCTCTTATGTTCGCCGCAGTGGACGGGCCGGGGACGGCGACCTTTGAGCCAGCCGCAGGCCTGGCTTGGAAGCGGGGGCGTAAGAGGACGCGCTGTCTGAATGAATCAAGCAGCCGGGGGCTGCTTGATTCATGAGTTCGCGTCCGTCCCCCGCTGGAAAGCCAGGACAAGGGTAGCCCGAAGGGCCGCAGCGATCGGGAGCACGGCCCCGGCCCGCCCACTGCGGCGCGCAAGAACCCAAAGGACGATCAGCCTAAGCGACCGCAACCCTTAAGACCTGGAAAATGCGGTCAAGGACCAACAAATCCCACCATCAGCCTTCGATGACAGCGTAGGCTGAATGATTATGTATGGATTCGAAATTCTCGGCGGTGACGCGGAAACTGCGCACACCGGCCAGGCCCTGAAGGTGCTCGGCCACGTCGCGGACCAGATCCTCGACGAACTTGGGATTTTCGTAAGCGCGCTCAGTGACGAATTTTTCGTCGCTGCGCTTGAGCAGGCCCCACAATTCGCAGGATGCCTGCTGCTCGATGTTGCGGATCAGGGCATCAACGTCGGCCTGCGAAGGATCCTGGTAGGCGATTTCGACAGTCACGTGCGAGCGCTGATTATGAGCGCCGTATTGCGAAATGGCTTTGGAGCAGGGGCACAGGCTGGTCACGGGGACCAACACGGAAAGCGCGAATTCCGCAGCATCGGCCTGGGCCTGGGCCGACCACTTGACCTCGTAGTCCATCAGGCTGGAAACCCCCGAAACCGGAGCGGTCTTGGAGAGAAAATAAGGAAAGGTCGCGGCAATATCGCCCTTCTGGGCGTGCAGCAAAGGCAGCATGTCTTGCGCCATGGCGCAAAAAAGGGCCGGCGTCATCGGCGTCTGGCGGTATTGCTCGAGCAACGCCACGAAACGCGACATATGCGTTCCTTTTTCGTGCCCCGGCAAGGCCACGGTCAATTCCCAATTGGCCACGGTGGCTTGCGCCGAACCATCGGCCTGGGCAATAGCCATGGGGTGACGCACACCCCGGACACCGACGCGCTGGATGGCGATATGGCGGGTATCGACGCTGCTCTGCACGTCAGGCATGGCAACAGCAGAATCAATCAGTATATTCATGAAATATAAACCTGGTGGACGCCCGCCACGGCGGTGCGCCGATTACTCAAAACAGTATGCGGGAAGCCCGCCGCGATCAACCCCACAGCCCTGACGGAATGGCGGTCGTTCACTGTTACTTTACCGCAAGTCCGGCTGTGGACACATCTATTGGATGCGCCAGGGAAGAGAAACGTTCCCGAATCGAGCGTTCTATGCCGGCGCCGTCCAGGCCCAGCTCGGAAAGAATGGCCGCCTGCTCGCCGTGATCGATAAAGCGGTCGGGCAGGCCCAACTGCAGCACTGGCCGGACGATACCGCGCCGGCTGAAAAACTCCAGTACGGCGCTGCCGGCTCCACCCATGATGGAGGCATCCTCGACCGTCACGAAAGCCTGGTGCGTATCGGCCAGGCTTTCCAGCAGGGCCTCATCCAGCGGCTTCACGAAACGCATGTCGGCCACGGTGGCGCCTAGCGCTTCGGCGGCCTGCAGCGACGCACCGGTCAAAGTGCCGAAAGCCAGGATGGCGATACCTTCGCCCTGACGGCGAACGACGCCCTTGCCCAACTCGACCTCGTCCAGTCCCTCGTGCACCGGGGCGCCCCGGCCGGCGCCGCGCGGATAGCGCACCGAGGTGGGACCGGGATGCCGGTAGCAGGTGCTCAGCAGCAAGCGCGCCTCGTTCTCGTCGGACGGCGTGGCCACCACCATATTGGGAATACAGCGCAAGAAGGCAATATCGTAATTGCCGGCGTGCGTGGCGCCATCGGCACCAACGATGCCTGCGCGGTCCAGGGCAAAGGTCACATCCAGGTTTTGCAGCGCCACATCGTGTATGAACTGATCGTAGCCGCGCTGCAGGAAGGTGGAGTAGATGGCGACCACCGGCTTCTGGCCTTCGCAGGCCAAGCCGGCCGCAAAGGTGACGGCATGCTGCTCAGCGATGCCGACATCGAAATAGCGCGCGGGAAAGCGCTGCTCGAATTCCACCATGCCGCTGCCTTCGCGCATGGCCGGCGTGATGCCGACCAGGCGGCTGTCGGCCTGGGCCATATCGCACAGCCAATGTCCAAACACCTGGGTAAACGTCTGCTTGGCGGGCACCTTGGACTTCTGGATGCCTATGCTGGGGTCGAACTTGCCCGGCCCGTGATAAAGCACGGGATCGGCTTCGGCCAGCTTGTATCCCTGCCCTTTCTTGGTCACCACATGCAGGAATTGCAGGCCGCCCAGCGCCTTGAGGTTTTCCAGCGTGGGCACCAGCGCATCCAGGTCGTGCCCGTCGATGGGGCCCACGTAATTGAAGCCCAGCTCTTCAAACAGGGTGGCCGGAGAGACCATGCCTTTGGCATGCCCCTCGAAGCGGCGCGCCAGTTCGAGCATGGGCGGCACGTGCTGCAGCACCGCGCGGCCCACGTTCTTGGCGGCGGCATAGAAGCCGCCGGACAACAGGCGGGCCAGATAGCGATTCAGCGCCCCCACCGGCGGCGAGATCGACATATCGTTATCGTTGAGTATGACCAGCACATTGACGCCGGGGGTCACGCCGGCGTTGTTCAAGGCTTCGAAGGCCATGCCCGCGGTCATGGCGCCATCGCCGATGACGGCGATGTGCTGCCGCTGATCGAGTCCCGCGTTGCGCGACGCCACCGCCATGCCCAGCACGGCCGAAATCGACGTCGATGAATGCGCCGTGCCGAACGCGTCGTACTCGGATTCACTGCGCTTGGGAAAGCCCGAGATGCCGCCCTGCTGACGCAAACGGGCCATGCCGGCGCGCCGGCCGGTCAGGATTTTGTGCGGATACGACTGATGGCCCACATCCCATACCACGCGATCGTCGGGTGTGTTGAATACGTGATGCAGGGCGATAGTCAGCTCGACCGTACCCAGATTGGACGACAAGTGACCGCCGGTCCTGGATACGGATTGCAGGACGAACTCGCGCAACTGGCTGGCGACCTCTTTGAGCTCGGCGCGATCCAGCGAGCGCAAATCGGCTGGCGTATTGATATCTTCGAGGATTACGGTAGGCATACAAGTCAAGGGATTGGGTACAAACTGCATTTTAGGCCGTCCATGGCGTCGGCGCTCAAACGGGGCTCAGCGATCGCGCCCGACAATGTAATCGGCGATATCCGCCAGGCGGCCCGCGGCTGGTCCCAGGGGCAAAAGCGCCGCGCGGGCCTGGGCATGCAGCGATTGCAAAAGCTCGCGGGACCCTTCCAGGCCCATGATGGACACATACGTAGGCTTGTTGCCGGCGGCATCCTTGCCGGCGGTCTTGCCCAGCGTCGCGGTATCCGAGGTTACGTCCAGGATATCATCGACGACCTGGAAGGCCAGGCCCACCGCGGACGCATAGCTTTCCAGACCTTGCCGGGCGGAAGACCCGGCGCCGGCGACAACGCCGCCCAGCAGCACGCTGGCTCCGAGCAGAGCGCCGGTTTTCATGCTGTGCATCTGCTGCAATTGCGCATCGTCCAATGCCACGCCGACGCTGCCGCAATCAATGGCCTGCCCCCCGACCATCCCCATGCTGCCCGCCGAACGCGCCAGCAATTGGCAGGCCTGCACGACCAGTGCGGGGGCAATCGGCATCAAGGCCAGCAGCTCGAACGCCAGGGGCTGCAGGGCATCGCCGGCCAGCATGGCCGTGGCTTCGTCAAAGCGCACATGAACTGTGGGGCGCCCGCGTCGCAGCGCATCATCGTCCATGCAAGGCAGATCGTCGTGGACCAGGGAGTAGGCGTGTATCAGTTCGACAGCTGCCGCGGCGTGATCAAGGGCGATTTCCTGCGCCGCCGCCGCTGTTCCCGATTGCAGCGATGCTTCGCCGGCGGCATAGACCAGGGCGGCGCGCACGCGCTTGCCCGGACCCAGCACAGCATAACGCATGGCTTCGTGCAGGGCTTCAGGCGCTACCGTGGCTTGCGGCAGCAATTGGTCGAGCACGCCTTCGACATGCTGCACGCGCTGGGACAGCCATTCCGGGAAGTCTTGCCTTCTGTGCACCATGCCTATTCCTCGCCGCTGTCGACATCGGCCAGGGGTTTGAGCAAGTTGCCCTGCAATACCTTGACCTGCTGTTCGGCCTGGTCCAGGCGGCGCTGGCATATCTTGGCAAGCTCGACGCCCTGCTCGTAAGCGGCCAGCGACCGATCAAGCGGCAGCGCGCCCGTCTCCATCTGGGAAACCAGCGATTCGAGTTGAGCCAGGGCCGTTTCAAAGTCCTGCGGCAAGGCGGCCTTACCGTCGGCCTGATCATCGGTGGCCGGCGTAGAGCCGGATTTTGCTTCATTCATGAGCGTATTCCAGAAAATCAGCACAGCCGGGGCCGCGCTTGTTTTGCATCCTGCCCAAATTGTACGAGAAGCCGGGCATGCCTGCCCAAACACAGCATCCGGGCTGGACTTTGAGCTGGAAAAACTGGGGTACAATTCTTGCTCCTAAAAATTTCATCGGCCAGTCCGTTTTTTCTTCGCACCAGGACATCAAAGCAGGGATAACCGCAGGAAATGACCGCAAGGAAATGACCTCGATGGATTGCCGCGTTTTTTCCTGGTTTCATCACAGCGGGGGGAATCATGACCGACATCGGTCGGGAAGCGCATTTCGCGCTGGCGCAAACGCAACTTTCAGTCAGCAGCTATTTTGACGAAGCCGTTTTTGCTCAAGAGCAGGAACGCATTTTCAAGAATTCCGCACTCTACATCGGACACGAAAAAGTCGTGCCCGAACCGGGAGACTGGCGTACCCTGCCGCAGGAACAGGCCGGTCGCGTTCTCGTGCGCAACGCCGACGGCGTGGAACTGATGTCGAATGTGTGCCGCCATAGGCAAGCCATCATGCTGGGCGGCGAAGACGGAAACGTGGGCGGCACGCATAGCGAACACGGCAATCTGCGCAATACCGGCGGAAACATCGTTTGTCCCGTGCACCGCTGGACCTACAGCAAGCAGGGCAAGCTGCTGGGCGCTCCGCAGTTTCCCAAGACCCCCTGCATGGACCTTCAGCGCTATACGCTGAAGAACTGCCATGGCCTGCTGTTCGAGGGACCGCGCAACCCGGCGCAAGACTTGGCCGCCCTGTTCGGCCGGCCCGAGTTCGACTTTTCGGATTATGTGCTGGATCACGTCGAAGTGCATTCATGCCGCTACAACTGGAAAACCTTCATCGAGGTCTACCTGGAAGACTACCATGTCGGACCCTTCCATCCCGGCCTGGGCAAGTTCGTAACCTGCGACGACCTTAGCTGGGAGTTCTCCGACTGGTACAGTTTGCAGCGCGTGGGCGTGCACAAATCGCTCAGCCAGCCAGGCAGCGACGTGTACGGGCAATGGCACGACCGCCTGATGGATTACCGCTCAGGCCAGGAGCCCGATTTCGGCGCGGTGTGGGTTACTTATTTCCCCACGCACATGATAGAGCTCTACCCCCATGTCGTCGTACTGTCGACGCTGCATCCGGTCAGCCCCCAGGAAACGCTGAATATCGTCGAATTCTATTATCCGGAAGACATCGTTGCCTTCGAGCGCGAGTTCGTGCTGGCGCAGCGCGCAGCCTACATGGAAACGGCGATCGAGGACGATGAAATCGCCGAACGCATGGACGCCGGCCGCAAGGCCCTGATGCGGCGCGGCGCCGACGAGGCCGGCCCCTACCAGTCGCCCATGGAAGACGGCATGCGCCACTTCCACGAATGGTATCGCCGCATGATGACCGGAGCCGGCGCCTAGGCGCCGGTTTTTTTTGCCGGGCGCGGCACCTGACCCGTTACGGCGCGGAACGCGCCACCGGACGGGCTGGATCGCTGCACCATTCGCTCCAGGAACCCGGATACAGAGCCGAGCCCTTCAGGCCGGCCAATTCCATGGAAAAAAGATTATGGCAGGCGGTGATGCCCGATCCGCATTGATGCACGACCTGCGTGGCCGGACGCCCATCCAGCAAGGCATCGAACTCGCGCCGCAGCGCATCGGGCTCCTTGAATCGGCCATCATCGCGCATATTCAGCGAGCTGGGGCGGTTCAAGGCGCCTGGAATATGGCCGGCCACCGGGTCCATGGGTTCGGTTTCGCCGCGATAGCGATTGGCGGCACGCGCATCGACCACGACAAAAGACGGGTTTTCCAGGTTTTCCAGCACAGCCTGCGCATCGACCATGGGCATCGCGGCCGCCGCCCGCGGCTCCAGGCTTTGCAAGGCCTGCGCTTCCGTCACTGAAGCACTGCGCACGCCGGTTTCACTGGCGCCGCCAGCATCCAGCCACGCCTGCCAGCCGCCATCCAGGACGGCGACATTTTCGTGACCCAGCCAGCGCAGCATCCACCACAAATGCGACGCATACATGCCGTTGCCCCCATCGTAGATCACCACCTGCGACTGGCCGGTCAAGCCATGCAAACGCATCAGCACCGCGAAATCGTCCCGGTCGGGCAAGGGATGGCGTCCATTGCTGCCGGTTTTCGGTGCGGACAACTGGGTTTCATGATCCAGAAACAGGGCGCCGGGAATATGCCCTTGCTCGTAGGCCTTCCTGCCTGCCTGATGGTCGGCAAGGTCGTGGCGGACATCGAAAACAAGCCAATCGCGCGCAGGCAGCTTTGCGCGCAGTTCGTCCGCGCTTATCAATAACTTATACATTCCGTGTCTCCTTGTCATCATCCAGGACAGCCTGCTCGCTCAGCACCGTTTGGCCACGCATGATGCGATCTTCGCTATACGTACGCCAGATCGAGAGCAGGCCCGAAGCAATGATAAGCGCCATTCCGGCCCAAGCCACCACGTCGGGCAGATCGCCCCAGAAAACAATGCCCAGCAGGGTTGCAAAGATAATGGTTGTATATTGCAGCGCCGCCGTCAATAGCGCCGAGCCCAGGCCGAAAGCGCGGGTCATCGCCAGTTGCCCCACCAGCCCCAGCACGCCCACGCCGGTCAGCGCAAGCCAGGCCGCAAGATTGATGTTCTTCCAGCCTTCCAGCGCCAGCCCGACCAGGCTGGTCAGGCATACACAGCACGAAAAAATGAATACGGTGCGCCACTCGGGCTCGCCCACCCGGCCCAACTGACGTATCTGCATCATGGCCACCGCCGACAGGCCGCCGGCGCCCAGGCCCAGCGCGGCGGGCAGAAACTGGTCTTGCGCGATGCTTGGACGCAGCACGGCGATGACGCCGAAAAACCCCAGCAAGACGGCCAGTATGCGTATTGGGTCGCGCTGGCTTCCGCCCCAGCCCAGCATCCAGCCCGCAATGAACAAGGGAGCGGTGTAATTAAGGCTGATGGCGGTGGATAAAGGCAGGTGGGAGATCGCGAAGAAACCCAGCCACATGGAGCCAATGCCCGAGACATTGCGCCAGACATGCAGCTTCCAGCTGGACGGAACCAGACTGCGGTGCGTGTAGCGGGTCCAGAAATAGAGCAGCAGGACCGAAGGAATGCCGCGAAACAGAACCACATGCGGCAAGCTTGCGCCATAATCCGAGGCAACCTTCACGCAGGCCCCCATGCCAGCAAACATCACACTCGCCAGTAACATCCACAGAGACTGCATGCACTCAACCGAAAATCTGATTAAAACCGCCAAGCCGCTACTATACTCTGATGCTGAAAAAATTATGGCGCCCAGCCTTTAAATCAGAGGAACCACCCTCCATATAGGTAGTCCAAGGCTTTGCTCGCGTTATTCGGAAAACTTAAAACATGAAACGAATCTTCTTATTCCTGTTGACCAACGTCGCTGTCATGGTCGTGCTCAGCGCCTCCATGAACGTATTGGGCGTGGGGCGCTTTCTTACCGCCAACGGCCTGGATCTGACCCAATTGCTGATTTTTTCGGCGTTGATCGGCTTCACCGGCTCGATTATTTCCCTGCTGATCAGCAAATGGATGGCCAAGCAATCCACCGGCGCCCGCGTCATCGATCCGCAAGCCCCCGCCAACGCCAAGGAAGCCTGGCTGCTGGATACCGTGCACCAGCTTGCCGACCGGGCGGGCATTGGCCGTCCCGAGGTTGCCATCTATGACGGCGCACCCAACGCTTTCGCCACGGGCGCCTTCAAGAACGACGCCCTGGTCGCGGTGTCCACCGGCCTGCTGGACAGCATGACCGAAGAGGAAGTGGCCGGCGTGCTCGGCCACGAGGTCGCCCATGTGGCCAACGGCGACATGATCACCCTGACGCTGATCCAGGGCGTGGTCAATACCTTCGTCATATTCTTTGCACGCATCGTCGGTTATTTCGTGGACCGCGTCGTACTGAAGAACGATCGCGGCATCGGGGCCGGCTACTACATTACCGTCATCGTTTGCGAAATCGTCTTCGGCATATTGGCGTCGGTCATCGTCGCGTGGTTCTCGCGCCAACGCGAATACCGCGCCGATGCCGGCTCGGCCAACCTGCTGGGTTCGCGCGAACCGATGATACGCGCGCTGGCCCGCCTGGGCGGAGTCGAGGCCGGCGAGTTGCCCAAGGCCTTCAAGGCGTCGGGTATTTCAGGCACCCGCTCCATCAGCGCCGTGTTCGCCTCGCATCCGCCCATTGCCGCGCGCATCCATGCCTTGCAGGCCGCGCAGCGCATCTGACCTGACGATTGCGGCGCCTGTAAAAGGAACTGTTCCTCCAAGCGCCGGCAACCATCACTTTTCCGCAACATAAGCCGAAAGCCTGGTTTATCATGCGGACATGACGGAATTATTTGCCCTGCTGAACTTTGGCGGCTACATCGCGCTGCTGCTTTGGGGCGTCCATATGGTTCAGAGCGGAGTGCAGCGCGCCTTCGGCGCCGCGCTCCGGGTCTGGATGGGCCGGGCTCTGGGTACCCGCATACGGGCCTTCTTCACCGGATTGGCCATTACCTCCGCCATACAAAGCAGCACGGCAACCGGACTGATGATCACCAGCTTCGCCGCCGGGGGACTGGTTGCCCTGGCTCCCGGGCTGGCCGCGATGCTGGGCGCCAATGTCGGTACGACCATCATCGTCCAGCTGCTTTCGTTCAACCTTACCGCCCTGGCGCCCACCTTTATATTGGTGGGCGTATGGCTGTTCCGGCGCAACCAGCCCAGCCGGCGGCGCGACCTGGGCCGCGTGTTCATCGGGCTGGGACTGTTATTGCTGTCGCTGCACGAACTCGTGCTGCTGTTCGCCCCTTTGCAGGATGCGCGCCTGCTGGAGATACTGCTGGACGCCCTGGCCGACCAGCCGGTGATCGCCCTGCTGTTGTCGGCCATCCTGGCCTGGGCATCGCACTCCAGCGTTGCCGTGGTCGTGCTGATCATGTCCCTGGCCAGCCATGGCCTGATCGAACCCTCGCTGGCGTATGCCTTGGTGCTGGGAGCCAACCTGGGCACCGCCGTGAATCCCCTGCTGGAAGGCACCAACGACGAAGATCCGGCCGCCCGGCGCCTGCCGCTGGGCAACCTGGGCACGCGCTTGCTTGGCTGCCTGCTGGCGCTGGCGCTGCTGCCCTGGCTGCCCGCCTTGATGAGCGCCCTGACGGCCGACTCGGCCCGGGCGGTGGCGAACTTCCATACCTTGTTCAACGTGGCGGTCGCGCTGCTATTCCTGCCCTTGCTGACACCCTATTCGCGCATGCTCGTGCGCTTGCTTCCCAAGCGCAATGATCCGAACGATCCGTCCCGTCCACAGTATCTGGACGAATCCGCCCACGAAGTCCCCGCCATCGCATTGGGCAATGCCGCGCGCGAGGCCTTGCGGGTCGCCGACATGGCGCAAAGCCTGCTGGGCATGGCGCGCGCCGGCTTTCTGCGGGACAACCGGCACCGGATTGCGCACGCCCGCTACATCAACAATGCCATCAACCGCCTGGACGGCGCCATTACCACTTATCTGGCCACGCTGGACCAGGACGCCATGAACAAGGAAGACCACCGGCGGCTGGACGAAATACTGGCCTTCTCGTCGAACATGGCCCATGCGGGGAATATCGCCACGGGCGGCCTGCTGGGACACACGGCCACCCTGCGCAAGAAGGGCTGGGCCTTCACCGCCGCGCAGCGCGATGAACTGACCGCCATATTGGACAGGCTGATGCGCAACCAGCGCCAGACCGCCGCGCTGTTCGTCGCCGAAGACATCCGGAGCGCCCGCTATCTGGCATTCGAAAAAGACCACTTCCGCGAACTGGAAGCCACGGCGGCGGAGCGCAACCTGCAGAACATCCAGGCCGGCAGGCTGGACCAGGCCGAGCTGGGGTCCTTCTATCTGGACATCCTGCGCGACGCCAAAACCATCAATTCATTTTTGGTGGAAGCAGCCGCCTACCCGATACTGGCCAAGCATGGCGAACTGCTGCCCAATCGCCTGCGCGACAGCGGCGACTCGCCCGAATAGGCCGTCCGCCTTAACCCAGATATCGGCCGAACCAGGCCAGCGCCTTGTCCCAGGCGTCCTGCGCGTCCTGCGCATGATAGCTGGGCCGATAGTCGGCATAGAAGGCATGCCCAGAATCCGGATACACAACGATTTCCGAGCTTTGCGCGGCGGCATTGCCTTGCGCCAGCGCGGCTTCCATGCGCCGCACATCTTCAAGGGGAATGCTGGCGTCGAGCCCGCCATACAGGCCCAGCACGGGCGCGTGCAGCTCCGCCGCCACGTCGATGGGGTTGCGTCGTTGCAGCGGGCCATGGCCCGTCGTCAGTTTTCCGTACCAGGCCACGCCGGCCTTGCAGTGCGGATTGTGGGCCGCATACATCCAGGTGAGGCGGCCGCCCCAACAAAACCCTGTCACACCCAGGCGGGTCGCGTCGGCGCCTTGGCTTGCCGCCCATTTCACGGCGGCGTCCAGGTCGGCGAGCACCTGCTCGTCGGGCACCCGTGACACGATGTCCTTGATCAGGGCGCCCATGTCGGAATACTGGCTGGCGTCGCCCTGGCGCTGGTACAGCTCGACGCCCACCGCCATATAGCCTTGATGCGCAAAGCGCCGGCACACATCGCGGATGTGTTCATGCAGCCCGAAGATCTCCTGGATGACCAGGATGACGGGTGGATTTTCCTGATCGGCCGGAACGGCGAAATAAGCCGGTATCGTGCCGTCGAAAGTGGGCATGTCCACCTGTCCGTGGCGCAAGCCGTCGACGCTGGTATGGATAGTGGTACCGGCTGCTCCGGTAATGGATGAAAACGACATCTTGACTCCTTGTTCTTGCCAGTGCGCGCGATCGCGAGCGGTCAATGGGCCTGTTCCCAGTTCGGCCCCATCCCTACTTCGGCCACGAGCGGCACGCTAAGATTGGCCACGTTGCACATAAGCCCCGGCAAGTGCCGGGCCACAATATCGACCTCGCCCGCGGGAACATCGAGCACCAACTCGTCGTGCACCTGCATGACCATGAGGCTTTCCAGGCCTTCGGCCTCGAGCCACTTCTGGACAGCCACCATGGCCATCTTGATCAGGTCGGCGGCCGTGCCCTGCATGGGCGCATTGATGGCGGCCCGCTCGGCGCCCGCCTGCCGGGGGCCCTTGGCGCCGCGCAGTTCGGGCAGCCAGAGCCGCCGGCCGAACACGGTTTCCACATAGCCCAGCTCGCGCGCCATCTGCTTGGTCTGCGCCATATAGTTTGCCACACCCGGATAGCGGGCAAAATAGCGGTCTATATAGGCCCTGGCCGCGTCGCGCGTGATGCCCAGATTGGAAGCCAGGCCGAATTCGCCCATGCCGTAGATCAGGCCGAAATTGATGGCCTTGGCCGCCCTGCGCTGCTCGCCCGAGACATCCTCCAGTGCGACGCCGAATACTTCGGACGCGGTTGCGCGGTGAATGTCGTCGCCCCGCTCGAACGCGCTGCGCAAGTTGTCGTCGTCGGAAACATGGGCCATGACGCGTAGTTCGATCTGCGAATAGTCAGCGGAGAGAATCCGCCCTTTATCGGAGATGAAGGCCGTGCGCACCCGCCGGCCCTCCGGGGTCCGCACCGGAATGTTCTGCAGGTTTGGATCCGACGAGGCCAGCCGGCCCGTGATCACCGCCGCCTGCGCGTAACGCGTATGGACGCGACCCGTGGCGGGATTGATCATCTTGGGCAGCTTGTCGGTATAGGTGGACTTGAGCTTGGCCAGGCCCCGGTATTCCAGCAACAATGCCGGCAAGGGATAGTCGCGCGCCAGCTTGCTCAGCACGTCTTCGTCCGTCGATGGCGCGCCGCTGGCAGTCTTGCGGACCACCGGCAATTGCATGTTCTGAAAAAGGATCTCGCCAAGCTGCTTGGGCGAGTTCAGATTGAACGGCTGGCCGGCCAGCTCGAACGCCTTTTTCTCGAACGCCAGCAATTGCTGGCCCAGTTCGTGGCTTTGCATCGCCAGCACGTCCGCGTCGATGCGCACACCATTGCGCTCGATGATGGTCAGCACCCGCGACACCTGGATTTCCAGAAGATAGATGGCGTCGAGCCCCGGATCCACCGCAAGCTGCGGGCGCAGCACCTGATGCAGCTGGAAAGTGAAATCGGCGTCTTCGCAGGCGTAATGGGATGCCTTGTCGACCTCGACCTCGTCGAAGCACAATTGCTTGGCGCCCTTGCCGCATAAATCCTCGAACGTCGTGCCCGTGCGGCCCAGCCAGCGCTGGGCGAGTTCCTGCATATTGACACGCCGATGGGATTCCAGCACATAGGCCTGCAGCATGGAGTCCTCGGCTATGCCCGCCAAGGCCACGCCTTCGTTCAAGAACACATGCGCGTCGTACTTGGCATTGTGCAGCAGCTTGCGGGCCGAGGAGTCCTCAAGCCATGGACGCAAGCGCGCCAGCACCTCGTCCTTGGGCAGCTGGCGCACATTGTCGGGCCCGCGATGAGCCACCGGTATATAGCACGCCACACCCGGACCGACGGACAGCGACATGCCCACCAGGCGGGCGGCCATGGGATCGATAGACGTGGTCTCGGTATCCAGGGCAACCAGTTCGGCGCCCTGGAGCTTGGCCAGCCAGCGATCCAGCGCATCCCAGTCCAATATGGTTTCATACTGAAGGTCGACCACCGGCGCGGGCGCTTCGACGGCCTGGCGGCTATCCTGCAAGGGGATGCGTTCGGGTTCTCCGCTAAGCTCGCGCAGCCATGAACGGAAGCCGTACTCGTCGTACAGCGCGATAAGGGCCTCGCGATCCACGGATTGAGGCGTCAGATCGGCAAGGTCCAGCGCCAGATCGGGGATATCGCAATCGGTCTTGACCGTCAGCAATTGCCGGGTCAATTCGAAATTGGGTATGGCGCCGCGAAGGTTCTCGCCCGCAACGCCCTTGATGCTTGCGGCATTCGTGACCAGAGTCTCGATCGAGCCGAACTCGCCCAGCCATTTGGCGGCCGTCTTGGGCCCCACCTTGGGCACGCCCGGCACGTTGTCCACCGCATCGCCCGTCAGCATTAAAAAGTCTACAATCTGCGCAGGACTGACCCCGAATTTTTTCACCACGCCGTCCACGTCCTGCCGCTCTCCGGTCATGGTATTGACCAGCTCGACATGCTCGTTCACCAATTGGGCCAGATCCTTATCGCCCGTGGACACTATCGTATGCACGTTTTCGCGCGTCGCGCGGCAGGCCAGCGTGCCGATGATGTCGTCGGCCTCGACGCCCGGCACCGCCAGCACGGGCCAGCCCAGCGCCCTGACGGCCCGATGGATGGGCTCGATCTGTGCTGATAATTCTTCAGGCATGGACGGACGGTTTCCTTTGTATAAAGGATAGATATCGTCGCGGAATGTCTTGCCTCGGGCATCGAACACGCAGGCCGCATAGTCTGCCTTGTAATCCTGCAGCAGTCTCCTTAACATGGAGATGACACCATAGAGGGCGCCGGTTGGCTCTCCCTTGGCGTTTCGCAGGTCGGGCATGGCGTGATAGGCGCGATACAGATAGCTCGACCCATCAACAAGTAACAAGGTTTTTTTCATGTCAAACAATAAAATAGTCCGTATGCCGGCAGCGCAGCAGATTCCTGGGATTATGTCAGAGATGCAGGTCGCTGCCGAGACTTTGCAGGAAATCGGTTGGGGCGTCAGCGTTTTCGGCAGCGCCCGCATCCGTCCAGATTCACCCTACTATGCATTAAGCGAAGACATCGGCGCCCGATTGGCCAAAGCCGGCCTGACCGTCATCGCCGGCGGCGGGCCGGGCATCATGGAGGCCGCCAACAAAGGCGCTTTCGAAGCCGGCGGCAACAGCGTGGGGCTCAATATCAAGCTGCCCCGCGAGGCCAGCAACAATCGTTATCAAACCCATAGCCTTACGTTCGATTACTTCTATTCACGAAAAGCCACATTTTTCATGCATAGCGCCGCCTATATCGCCTTGCCGGGCGGCTTCGGCACGCTGGATGAGCTTTTCGAAGTCCTTACCCTGGTCCAGACGCGCAAGGTGCCCCCGGCGCCCATCATTCTGATCGGCACCGAATTCTGGTCCGGCCTTATAAGCTGGATAAAAAGCCACTTGCTGGCCAACCAGCTGATCGGCCCGCACGACCTGAACCTGCTTACTCTTACCGACGATCTCGACCTTGTCATGGGGCAAATCGAAGAGTTCTGCCAACACTACGCCGAAGAACGCGATGCGGCGCCCGCCCTTCCGGAATAATCCCGGCGCATACCCGGACCCGTGCGCGGGCATACAATTGATTATTCCGCTCCATCAATCCCTTACCCTGGAAGAATGACATGACCGCACAGCAGCTTCCTTTGAAATTGAACGACCCCAGCCTGTATAAAACCCGTTCCTACATCAACGGAACATGGGTGGACGCCAAGGACGGCGCCACGTTTGCGGTGGATAATCCCGCCAACGGACGCATCATCGCGCAGGTCGCGAACCTGGGCGCGGACGAAGCGCAGGCCGCCATCGCCGCCGCCGACCGGGCCTACAAGGAATGGCGGGCGCGCACTGGCAAGGACCGGGCCGGCATCCTGCGCAAGTGGTTCGATCTGATCATTGCCAACACCGAAGACCTGGCCCAGCTGATGACGCTGGAACAAGGCAAGCCCATTGCCGAATCGCGCGGCGAGGTCGCCTACGGCGGCTCCTTCGTGGAATGGTTTGCCGAACAGGCCAAGCGCGTCAGCGGCGACATCATGGCCTCGCCCAACCGCGCCAACCGGATGCTGGTGATGCGCGAGCCCATAGGCGTGTGCGCCGCCATCACGCCCTGGAACTTCCCCAACGCCATGATCACCCGCAAGGTGGCGCCCGCGCTGGCCGCCGGCTGCACGGTCGTGCTCAAGCCGGCGGAACAGACGCCGCTTTCGGCCCTGGCGCTGGCCGAACTGGCCGAACGGGCCGGCATCCCGGCCGGGGTGCTCAATATCATCACGGCCGACAGCGACCAATCGATCGCCATCGGCAAAGTCCTGTGCGCCAGCCCCATCGTCAAGAAGGTGACCTTTACGGGTTCCACCGCGGTCGGCCGCATACTGATGCAGCAAAGCGCCCCGACCATCAAGAAGCTGTCGCTGGAACTGGGCGGGCACGCGCCTTTCATCGTATTCGATGACGCCGACCTGGATGCCGCCGTCGACGGCGCCATGATGGCGAAGTACCGCAACGCCGGCCAGACTTGCGTTTGCACTAATCGCATCTACGTGCATGAAGCCGTGTACGACAGCTTCATCGAGAAGTTCGCCGCGAAGGTCGGCGCCCTTGCGGTGGGCGATGGCTTTGCCGACAAAGTGACGCAAGGTCCGCTGATCGACGATGCGGCGATCGTAAAGGTAAAAGAGCATGTGAAGGACGCCATCGACAAGGGCGCCAAGGTCACGGTGGGCGGACAGGCCCATGCCTTGGGCGGACGCTTCTTCCAGCCGACCGTGCTGTCCAACATAAGCGAAGACATGCTGTGCATGAAAGAGGAAACCTTCGGGCCTCTTGCGCCCGTTGTAAAGTTCTCCGACGAAGACCATGTCATCGCGCTGGCCAACAACACCGAGTACGGCCTGGCTTCCTATTTCTACAGCCGCGACGTGACGCGCATCTTCCGCGTCGCTGAAGCGCTCGAATATGGCATGGTCGGCGTCAATACGGGCCTGATCTCGAACGAGGTCGCGCCCTTCGGCGGAGTCAAGCAATCGGGCCTGGGCCGCGAAGGCTCGGTTTACGGCATGGACGACTTCATGGAGCTCAAGTACGTCTGCCTGGGCGGGATGTAAGCCCATTCCCATATCAAACGTGCACTTTGTCGGCTTCGCGTTCACGTTTGATCTAGAGCATTTTCGGTTCAAGTGCTTACGTGCTTGTTGGTTCTGCCGGGGCGATATTCAGTGATGGTTCAAGGTCCGTGTGGGGTGTTCCCTGACGCGAGCTTCTTGTGTGCGACGGTGCCACTATGGACTGCGGGGCGAATTCCGTGCAAGGTATGCTCTGACGCGTGCCGGGTGGCGGGAGCCGGCCTTGCTCCTCGTGCCCGGTTCGGCGCCCTGCGCGCCGAACGCCGCTGCGCCTGGCTCCTGCGCCCCTTCGGGCTGCGTTCGCCGACGGCTTGCTCGGCCCCGAAAGTCGCCGCGTCCGGCCCCCGCCACCCGACCCGCTGCGGTGTTTTGCGTTTGCGGCGCCGCTGGGGCGGTTTTTGTGCTTGGCCTTTTTATGTGGCGCTCGGTGCTGCTGGAAGGGGTCTTGCGCCGTTCCGGCCTCGCGCGCATGTTTGAGCCGGCCATCAGCCCACAGGCGGCTGATGGCCGGCGAGTTCGCGCCCGACCCCCGCGCAAAGCCGCTGCAAGGGAACCCCGAAGGGGCGCAGCGATCCAAGCCTGGCCCCTGCCCACCGGCTGCGCCGGTTGTATGAGCGGTTGTATAAGCTAACTCCACACCTGAACCAGGAAATGCGCTAGAAAAAGCAAAGGCGCCCGAAGGCGCCTTGCAGACTGCTTTTCTTTACATCAAAAAATCAAGCAGCATCCCTGGATGCGCGGCGACGCTCGTGCTCTTGCAGATAGCGCTTGCGCAGGCGTATGGACTTGGGCGTCACCTCGACCAATTCATCATCGCTGATGAACTCGACCGCGTATTCCAGCGTCAGCTGGATGGGCGGAACCAGGTCGATATGCTCGTCTTTCCCGGAAGAGCGGACGTTGGTCAGCTTCTTTTCCTTGATGGGATTGACCACCAGGTCGTTGTCGCGGCTATGGATGCCGATGATCATGCCCTCGTACAAAGGTTCCTGCGGGGATACGAACATGCGGCCGCGATCCTGCAGCTTCCACAAGGCATAGGCCACTGCCCCGCCCTCGTCCTGGCTGATGAGCACGCCGTTGCGGCGTTCGCCCACGCCGCCTTCGCGCATCGGCGCGTAGTCGTCGAAAATGTGGCTCATCAAACCCGTGCCGCGCGTCAGCGTCATGAATTCGCCCTGGAATCCGATCAGGCCGCGAGCGGGAATACGGTATTCAAGGCGCGTACGGCCGCGGCCGTCGGCCTGCATGTCCTGCAGGTCGCCCTTGCGGCGTCCCAGCTCTTCCATGACGCCGCCCTGATGGGCGTCCTCGAGGTCGACGGTCAGCAGTTCGTAGGGCTCCAGCCGGACGCCGTTCTCTTCCTTGTACACCACGCGCGGACGCGACACAGCCAGCTCATAGCCCTCGCGGCGCATGTTTTCCAGCAATATGGTCAGGTGCAGTTCGCCGCGCCCGCACACTTCGAAGACCGTATCGTCGTCGGTGTCGTTCACGCGCAAGGCCACATTGGACTTCAGCTCGCGGTCCAGGCGGTCGCGCAGTTGGCGGCTGGTCACGAACTTGCCTTCGCGGCCGGCCAGCGGCGACGTGTTCACCATGAAGTTCATGGTCAGGGTGGGCTCGTCGATGCGCAGCATGGGCAGCGCTTCCGGATTGGCCGGGTCCACGATGGTGCAGCCAATGCCGATATCTTCGATGCCGTTGATCAGCACGATATCGCCGGCCTGGGCTTCCTCGACCTGTTCGCGCTCCAGCCCCTTGAACTTCAGGACCTGATTGATGCGGCCCTTGATGGGCTGGCCGTCGGGACCGAACTTGACCACGACATCCTGTGCCGCGCGCAAGCGCCCGCGGTTGATGCGGCCCACGCCTATCTTGCCGACGTAGGTGTTGTAGTCCAACGAAATGACCTGCATCTGCAAGGGGCCGTCGGGATCGTCCTCGCGCTGCGGCACATGCTTGAGTATGGCGTCGAACAAAGGCCGCATGTCGCCTTCGCGCACGTCTTCGGTCAAGCCCGAATAGCCGGCCAGACCGGATGCGTAGATGACCGGGAAATCCAGCTGTTCTTCGGTCGCGCCCAGCTTGTCGAACAGGTCGAACGTGGCGTTGATGACGAAGTCGGGACGCGCGCCGGGACGGTCGATCTTGTTGACCACGACGATGGGCTTCAAGCCCAGCGCCAGGGCCTTGCGGGTCACGAAGCGGGTCTGAGGCATGGGGCCTTCGACCGCATCGACCAGCAGCACCACGCCATCGACCATGGACAGCACCCGCTCCACTTCGCCGCCGAAGTCGGCGTGTCCCGGGGTATCGATGATGTTGATGTGCGTGCCTTCGTACTGCACCGAGCAGTTCTTGGCCAGAATGGTGATCCCGCGTTCTTTCTCAATGTCGCCGGAGTCCATGACCCGCTCGGAAATGTGCTGGTTGTCGCGGAAGGTTCCGGACTGGCGCAGCAACTGATCGACAAGTGTGGTTTTACCGTGATCGACGTGGGCAATAATTGCCACATTGCGCAAAGCGCGATTCATAATTCTTCATCCTTTTGTTTGGTGGTTGCTGGCAATAGGCCGGCGGGCAAGGCATCGAGTGCGATTAAAGTGGTTTGAGGCGCGGGCATGGCTTGCAACGCATCCAGTCCGATGGCGTCGTCCAGCCTGAACGGCCCGACGCTGGTGCGCCGCAAAGCCTTCAAGTGAGCGCCGCAACCCAACCGGCGGCCAATGTCCTGAGCCAAGGTGCGTATATACGTACCCTTGCTGCACTGAACCGCAATTTCCGCCTCAAGCCCGTCAAGGCTCAAGAGTTCCAGTTTGTGAATAGTGATCTTCCTGGCAGGCCTGTCCAACTCTATTCCCTGACGCGCGTACTCATAGAGCGGCTTGCCGTCGCGTTTCAGGGCCGAATACATCGGCGGTATCTGTTCGATCTCGCCACGGAATTCCTCCAGCGCCTTCTCCAGCTCGGCGCGCTCGACGCCGCCGAACCCTTCGGCTGCCTGCGTGACGATATTTCCGGTCAGGTCGCCCGTATCGGTTTCCTCGCCGAAGCGCAAAGTGGCTGTATAGCCCTTGTCCGCCTCCAGCATATAACTGGATATTTTAGTCGCCCGGCCCAGGCAACAGACCAGCAGGCCGGTGGCGAATGGATCCAGCGTGCCGGTATGTCCGGCCTTGCGCGCATCCAGCGTGCGCTTGGCTCGCTGCAGGGCGTGATTGCTGGACAAACCTTCTGGTTTGTCCAGCAACAGGACACCATCGAGCATCTGCCCGCGTCGGGAAGCCATCGTTTAAAGTTCCATGCAAAAACGACAGCCTCTTAGGGCTGCTCGTCGGGGTCCTCGGGCTCCGAGGGCTTGAAGGGTTCGGCCTGGGGGCGATTGGCCCGGTCGATGAGTTGCGACAGTTCGATGCCACGCACGACCTGGTCGTCGTGGATGAAGCGCAGGGTCGGTACGGTATGAATGTGCAGCAGCTTGAACAACAGGGAGTGCAGCCAGCCCGCTTTCTCGGCCAGCGCCGCGGTCGCCGCTTCGGGCTCGGCGCCCATGACCGTGAAATACACCTTGGCATGGGCGTAATCGGCCGACAGCTCGACGCCGGTAAGCGTGATCAAGCCGGCGCGGGAGACGTCGAGCTCGCGCTGTATCAGGCCGGCCAGATCTTTTTGTATCTGGTCGGCCAGCCGGGTGTTGCGACCCGGATTGGGCTTGGATTTATGACGGCCCATGATTACAGTGTCCGGGCGATTTCTTTGATTTCAAAGATTTCAAGCTGGTCGCCGACTTCGATGTCGTTATTGCCTTTGAGGGTAATGCCGCAATCAAAACCGGCCTTGACTTCCTTGACGTCGTCCTTGAAACGGCGCAGCGAGTCGATCCAGCCGCTCCAGTGAACCACATGGTTGCGCAGCAGGCGAACCTGCGAATCGCGGCGCACCACGCCGTCCAGCACCATGCAGCCGGCGATATTGCCCACGCGCGACAGGCTGTAGACCTCGCGGATCTCGACCATGCCGATGACCTCTTCGCGCTTCTCGGGAGCCAGCATGCCGGACATGGCATTGCGCACGTCGTCCACCGCATCGTAAATGATGTTGTAGTAGCGCAGGTCGATGCCGTTGTTTTCGGCCAGCTTCTTCGCGCTTTGTTCGGCGCGCACGTTGAAACCGATCACCACGGCATGCGATGCAATCGCCAGGTTGACGTCGCTTTCGGAGATACCGCCCACGGCCGCATGCACGACCTGTACGCGGACTTCGTCGGTGGACAGCTTGGTCAAGGAGGAGACCAAAGCCTCCTGCGAACCCTGCACGTCGGTCTTGACGATGAGCGCCAGTGTCTGCGTGCCTTCGCCAATGTTGTCGAACATGGATTCCAGCTTGGCCGCCTGCTGGCGCGCCAGCTTGACGTCGCGGAACTTGCCCTGGCGGAACAAGGCGATTTCACGCGCCTTGCGCTCATCGACCATGGCGATGACCTCGTCGCCCGCCGCCGGAACCTCGGTAAGACCCTGGATTTCGACCGGCGTCGAAGGCCCGGCACTGGCCACCGGCTTGCCGTTTTCGTTCAGCATGGCCCGGACGCGGCCGAAGCTTGCGCCCGCCAGCACCGCGTCGCCGCGATTGAGCGTGCCGCTCTGGACCAGGATGGTGGCCACGGGACCGCGGCCCTTGTCCAGGCGCGCTTCGATGACGATACCCTTGGCAGGCGCATCGACCGGAGACGTGAGTTCGAGGATTTCGGCCTGCAGCAGAACGTTTTCCAGCAAAGCATCGATGCCTTCGCCCGTCTTGGCGGACACGCCGACGAAGGGAACGTCGCCGCCGTATTCTTCGGGAACGACTTCTTCAGCCACCAATTCCTGCTTGACGCGCTCGGGATTGCCATCGGGCTTGTCGATCTTGGTGATCGCCACGACCAGCGGCACGCCGGCCGCCTTCGCGTGGTGTATGGCTTCCTTGGTTTGCGGCATCACGCCGTCGTCGGAAGCCACCACCAGAATCACGATATCGGTGGCCTGGGCGCCGCGGGCACGCATAGCGGTAAACGCTTCGTGGCCCGGGGTGTCCAGGAAGGTCACCATGCCGCGATCGGTCTTGACGTTGTAGGCGCCGATATGCTGCGTAATGCCGCCGGCTTCGCCGGACGCAACCTTGGTGCGGCGAATATAGTCCAGCAGCGAAGTCTTGCCGTGATCGACGTGGCCCATCACGGTAACGACCGGCGCACGGGGCAGGGCTTCGGCCTCGGGGCCTTCGGCGATCTCCAGGAAAGCCTCGGGATCGTCCAGCTTGGCGGCGATGGCGGTATGGCCCAATTCCTCGACCACGATCATGGCCGTTTCCTGGTCCAGCACCTGGTTGATGGTAACCATCTGCCCAAGCTTCATCAGATGCTTGATGACCTCGGCGGCCTTGACCGACATCTTGTGAGCCAGATCGGCCACCGAGATGGTTTCAGGCACATGGACTTCGCGTGCGATGAATTCCGCCGGCTGCTGCTCTTTGCGCTCTGGCTGGGCATTGCGGCCGCGGCCTCGGGCATTGCCGCCCTTCGCGCCCTTGCCGGCTTTGCCACCGGCGCGCCAGCCGTCGCGGCTGGGGCTTGCCGGAGGCGCATCGGCCTTGGCGGCGGGTTTTTTGCGGCCGCTGTCGTCGGTCCAGGAGGACGAGACTTCGGATGCCTTGATGACTTTCTTGTCGCCTGTGGCAACCTTGCCGTCCTTTTTGGCGCCCTTGGCGCCGGCGGGCTTATGCAAGGTACCGGAAATACCGCCGGCTTCGGGCTCGGGAGCCTTCAGCACCTTGCGGGGGCGGTTGAGCATTTCACGCAAGGCGGCGGCTTCCGCTTCGGCGGCGCGGCGGGCGCGCTCGCGCTCTTCGTCCACGGCGGGCTCGGCGACGACGCGCCTGGCGGCGGTCTTGGCCGGACGGGCGGCGCTCTTGGCGGCCTGCTTGCCGCTCTCGGCGGCGACATCCGGGGTCTGCTCGGACGCGGCGTCGGCGCTTTTCGGGGCCGGCGCGGAATCGTCAGTCTTGGTGGCGTCGGCCTGAACCGCCGCGGGCTCGTCTTGGACGGCGGGCTCGGCAGCCTCGGGCTGCTCGGGAGCTTGCGGCGCCTCGTCGGCAATCGGCGCGGGTGCGGCGGCCTGTTCCTGGGCTTGCGGCTCAGCAGCGCTTTCGGATGCAGGCTCGGCCGGCACGGCCGGAGGCTCCGTCGCATCCACGGATTCCGAAACCGGGGCGGCTTCGCGGTCGGGAGTGTGATCGGGCTCGATGCGCGGAGCGCTTTCGGGCGCGGCAACCGGCGCCGGCGCTTCCACTGGCGGAGCTTCTATCGCGGGCTCCACCACATCGGCCTTGGCCTCGGCAACCAATTCGGCAGGATCGCGCTTGACGAACACGCGTTTCTTTCGCACTTCAACCTGAATCGTACGCGATCGACCAGAGCCGTCGGCCTGCCGGATTTCGGAGGTTTGACGGCGAGTCAGGGTAATTTTCTTGCCCTCGCTCCCGCCATGGGCGCGGCGCAACGACTCAAGGAGTTTCGCCTTGTCCGCGTCGGTGACGGCATCGTCAACCGACTTGAGTTCAACGCCGGCGGAACGTAACTGCTCCAGCAGTACGTTCGCAGGCATTTTCAGTTCAACAGCGAACTGGGCGACGGTGTTACTCGGCATTCGACTCTCTCTTGCTTACTACAACTATTTTTCAATAAACACACCCTGGCTCATGCATCACGAGTGTCAGGCATCGTCATTAAACCAATGTGCCCTGGCGCGCATAATCATCTGGCTGGCGTCGTCTTCGGACAGGCCGGTGATTTCGGACAGCTCATCGGTTGAAAGCTCGGCCAGATCATCCAGGGTCAGGACCTTGTTGTCGGCCAGCTTGGCGATCAACTCGGGAGTGATTCCTTCGATTTCAAGCAAATCCTGCGCAACGGTCTGCACACGCTCTTCCTGGGCGATGGCCTCGGTAAGAAGCGCATTGCGCGCACGGGTGCGCAACTCGTTGATCGTGTCTTCATCGAAGGCTTCGATCTCGAGCAACTCCTGCAAAGGAACGTAGGCGATCTCTTCCAGTCCGGTGAAACCCTCGTCGATCAGGATGTCGGCCACTTCTTCGTCGACATCCAGCTTGCTGATGAAGGTTTGACGCAATTCGCTGCGCTCTTCTTCCTGGCGATTCTGGCTTTCTTCCGGCGTCATGATGTTGATCTGCCAGCCGGTGAGCTCGGAAGCGAGGCGGACGTTCTGCCCGCGCGCGCCGATGGCCTTGGGCAGGTTCTCGGCATCGACCACGACATCCATCGCATGCTTGTCTTCGTCAACCACGATGGATTCGACGTGGGCCGGGGCCAGGGCGCCGATGACGAACTCGGCGGGATCTTCGGCCCACAAAACGATATCGACCTGCTCGCCGCCCAGCTCGTTGCGCACCGCCGTCACACGCGAACCGCGCATACCGACGCAAGTGCCGATGGGATCGATGCGCTTGTCGTACGCGATGACGGCGATCTTGGCGCGTACGCCGGCATCGCGGGCGGCCGCCTTGATTTCAAGCAGGCCCTGCTCGATCTCGGGCACTTCGTTTTCGAACAGCTGGCGAATGAACTCCGGAGCGGTGCGCGACAAAATGACCTGCTGGCCACGGGCCGTGTGATCGACCTTGTGCACCCAGGCGCGGATGCGATCACCCACGCGGATATTTTCCTTGGGGATCATCTCGCTGCGGGGCAATCGGGCCTCGATCTTGCCGGTTTCGATAATGGCATCGCCCTTGTCCATGCGCTTGACCGTGCCGGAAACAATGTTTTCGCCACGCTCAAGGAAGTCGTTCAGAACCTGCTCGCGCTCGGCGTCACGGATCTTTTGCAAAATGGCCTGTTTGGCGGCCTGGGCGCCGATGCGTCCGAACTCTTCGGGTTCCAGCGGCTCTTCGATGTAGTCGCCCACCTCGATGCCGGGAACGATTTCCTGAGCGTCCGAGTACATTTCCTGCTGATCGGGTTCCTGCAGGCCGGCATCATCAGGCACCACCAGCCAACGGCGGTAGCCTTCGTGCTCGCCGGTGTTCCGGTCAATGGTCACCCGGATGTCGGCGTCTTCCTTGAAGCGCTTTTTCATCGCGGACGCCAACGCGTTCTCGAGCGCGCCGAAAACGACTTCACGCTCTACGTTTTTTTCACGCGCTAGGGCGTCAACCAATAAAAGAATTTCGCGACTCATCGCTTTTTACCCTTGAAATCAAGAATGGGATTCAATTTGGCACGATCGACATCATCGAAGGAGAAGTTCAGTACCTGGCCTTCACCTGACGGAGACTCGAGTTCAAGACCGAACACCGGAGTGGCAGACGCATCGGCAGCGTCCTCGCTTACACGAAGCAGCCCTGCATAGACCTTGCGGTTATCGATGGCCTCGCGCAGCTTGATCTCGACCCGCTGGCCGGCGAACCGGATGAAGTCGGCAGGCTGCTTCAATGGACGGTCCACGCCTGGCGAGCCAACTTCGAGACGGCTGTAATCGACGTTCTCCACTTCGAATACGCGCGACAGCTGTTTTGAGACCTGCTCGCAGTCTTCGATTCGCACACCTTCGGGGCGGTCGATCGTGACACGCAAAAGCCCTAGCGGGGCGCGTTCCACGTCGACAAGCTCGATATCCATACCGGCCAGAGCCTCTTGAGTTAAAGCGAATATATCTGCCATAAAATCCAAAAAAAATGGGCTGTATGCCCCAGCCCACTGTTATCGCGTCCGTGGCGCGCACCTGGCATGTGTCCAAGCCGGCACGTCGCGTGACGCATTCGAAAATGTGCCGCTATGATTGTTGCCGGCCACGGCCGCCATGGCAGTTGTGGCTTGCCGCCAGCAACCGCAAAGCCGCCAGGACAAAACAATATAGCTGTAAAGCCCTACATTCTAACAGAAAATCAGAAAATTTCCTGTTATGTCTGGGCCTTACATATAAAAAGCAACATATGAGGCGGCCCGCGGCCGGCGATCCAGCCGCCGGGTCGGAAAGCGGCGCCTAATGTGCTGTTTGGCTAATTTGAATACACCGCCAAGGCAAACCGCGCACTAGCGGCCGCGCCCCCCGCCCAGCTTGCCCAAATGGGACTCGTGGGCCGAGGCGCCGCGTGGCTGCCAATCGTCGCCACGGGCGGCGGCGGATCGGGATCTCGGCGCCCCGGGCTTGCCGGTTTTGGCCTTGGGCTTGCCCTCGGCCTGGCCGGCGCGAGGGCCGGCTTTCCCGCCCGCCTTGGGCGTGCGCGTTCCCGGACCGCGGCGTCTTGCGTCGGCCGCGGACCCCTCGGCTTGTGGCCCGCGCGGCGCGCCCGCGGGCCTCTTGCCGCGACCGCCCGCCTTGCGCGCGCCCGCCGGGGCATTTCCATTCGGATGGCCGTTGGCCAGCCCGCCACTGAACATCAAGCCGGTACCGTAGGGATCGGACGGATAGGCTTCGCCGGTGGCGCCGCGAATCGGACGGCCGCCCGACAGCTTGCCCCGGCGGCTGACCTTGGCGCCGTTCATGCCATTGCGTTCCATCGTGCCGAAGCCGGGGGGCAAGGCGCTGTCGTGCGAAGCGGGCTGGCGCTCACGGCGCCCGCCCCGGCCTTCGTATCCTTCCGAATCGTCCTCGTGCAAAAGCCCCAACTGGAGCATCAGCGCGGTAACGATGGAACCGTCAAGCTCCTCCCAACGGCCTCGGCGCAGGTTGCGCGGCAAAACCACTTCGCCAAAACGGGTGCGGATCAGCCGGCTGACGGTCACGCCCGCCGCTTCGAACATCCGCCGCACTTCGCGGTTCCGCCCTTCCTTCAGGGTGACTCGATACCAGCGGTTGCTGCCTTCGCCGCCCAGGTACTCCAGGGAGCCGAACTGAGCCACGCCATCGTCCAGCTGTATGCCTTTCAGCAGGCTGGCCTGCTGTTCTTCGCCCAGCTCGCCCAATACCCGTACCGCGTATTCGCGCTCCGCGCCGTAGCGGGGATGCATCAACCGGTTGGCCAGATCGCCCGAAGTGGTAAGAATAAGCAGGCCTTCGGTATTAAGATCGAGCCTGCCGACCGAAAGCCACTTGCCCACGCGCATCTTGGGCAAGCGGGCAAAGACCGTGGCGCGCCCTTCCGGGTCGTCGTGGCTGACGATTTCGCCGGCCGGCTTGTGATAAAGAATGATGCGGGGCGGCTTCTTGGCGTTGGGGCGGGTTATGGCGCGGCCATTGACCCGCACTTGATCGTTGGCGCCGACACGCTGGCCAATATGGGCGGGCTCGCCATTGACGGACACGCGTCCGGCAATGATCAGTTCTTCCATCTCGCGGCGCGAGCCAATGCCCGCATCGGCCAGCACCTTGTGCAGCTTGGGCATCAAGGCATCGCTGCCCAGGTACTTGCCCAATCGCTGGGCTATCGGAGCGGCGCTATCCAGATAGGCCAATGCCTGTTCTGTTTCCTGCTCGTTCTCGACCGCATCCGGGCGCCGCGGACCGCGGCTGTTGCGGCGTCCGCCCACGCCATCGGAAGCGCTTGCAACGGTGGCGGCATCATTCGCGCCCTCTGCGGCATTGGGCGCGGCAGCGGCCGGCTTGCGCCGGCGAGGGCTGCGGGGCGGCTTGGCCGCCAAGGCCGGACCGTCCGGGCCTTCACCCGCAGTCTGCCCCGCCGCTTGATCGGCATCATCCGCCGGAGCGGCTTCGGCATCGCCGCGCCTCCGGCGGAAAGGGGTCCGCAATTTGCGGCCGCGGCCGCGAGGCGCCGCCGGCTTGGACTCATTCGCAGCGGCATCCGTGCTTCCGTTTGAGGGGGCTTCGCCTGCCGGCAGGCTGTATTCTTCGTTTGCTTCAGTCATTTTTATTCGGGTACTCCGTTTCTATCTGTTCGTTCAGCGGCAAGGGGTTGCCGCTTTCATGTTCTGTGACCGCAAGGGCGGGATCGCCTTGCGGCTCCTGGCCAGTCCCCGCTTCGCTTTCGTCCGGGGCGCCATTCGGGGAAATATCACCCTCTTGATCAAGACCCTCGGCGGAAATGCCGGTCTCCGCCGAAGCGCCGGCGCTTACCGCGCCGCTAGTTTCTTCAAGCCCCAGCCCGGCCAGGGCAACGACGGCTTCGTGTGATTCGAGCTCCGGCAGCTCATCCAGCGCCTTCAAGCCCAGGTCGTCCAGGAATTGGCGGGTGGTGCCCAGCAAGGCTGGCCGGCCGGGCGCATCGCGATGGCCCAGCACTTCGATCCAGCCCCGGTCTTCAAGTGTCCGGACGATTTGCGACGAAACCGTTACACCGCGAATATCTTCGATGTCACCGCGGGTGACCGGCTGGCGCCAGGCAATGATGGCCAGGGTTTCGAGCACCGCGCGCGAATACTTGGGCGGCTTCTCGGGATTGAGCCGGGCCAGAAAGCGCTGCATCTCCGGACGGCTCTGAAAGCGCCAGCCCGAAGCGAGACCGACCAGTTCCAGGCCTTTTTCGCTCCAATCCGCCTGAAGGGCGGACAGGTAGCGGTGCAGATCATCGCTGGAAAAGTCGTCGATTGCGAACAGCTTGCGTAATTCGGCTATGGGCATGGGCTGGTCGGCGCATAAAAGCGCCGTTTCCAGCACGCGGATGATCTCGGTTTCAGTCATCGATGAAATGGGGCAAAAGACCGCCTGATTTGCATAAAATTAATGGATGGGTTAATATCTTTTTCTTCAGACGCGGGGTGGAGCAGTCTGGCAGCTCGTCGGGCTCATAACCCGAAGGTCACAGGTTCAAATCCTGTCCCCGCAACCAGTTTCAGGAATGGGTCGATTGCTACAAGCAATCGACCCATTTTCGTTTGGGCCGGAAAAAACAAAACCTGCAATTTTCAAGCCGATGGCATTCAGGCCGGCAAGTGCGGCCGCCGATGCAAGCCATGCTTTTTGCATAGAGGAATACTGCATCGGGGAATGGATCCCGTTATCAAGGCTTGCATCGGCGGCATTCCCGATCCACGCCGTGTTTGCAATGCGGCCCGCCGCCATCATGCTCTCCATGCCTGGCCGTACAAACAGCAAAACGACACGGCAAAGCATCGCCAGCCATAGCGGCGCGCTGCGTTGGTCGATTGCATAAAGTCCCGGCAGGCCGGATTCAGACGGGGTATCAGTCATTATTCCTGTTTCAGCAGGCGGCTAGTCCGAATACGCGCGGCGGTTCTGAGACCCCAACACGAACTCGTCTACGAAGAAGCAGCCGACTACTGTGAAATATTGCAATTCAAGCGCTTCCGATCCGCCAGGGGCGTGCCCATGAAATGAGCAAAGCCCGACATATGCGATAGACGCCTGTTTAAAGATTATTCAATTTATATTGCGATTGGCCGGAGAGTTGGAATCATCACGAGCCATGACCAGCAGGCGCTTGGAATGCGTGTTGTTTAATTAAAAACTGGGCAGACAGCGGGACGACGATGTTCGATGGCAACGTGTCCGACCTGTGGCGGTAACAGTTCCATTACACCATTTGCGGGCACGCAATGCAAGAATTCACTTAACAAAGTTGTGGACAGGCGACATTGGAACAGGCGATGCTCCCCCGGGCAGTCCGGCCAGGATGCGTGCGCTCAATGCGGCCTTGTCCGACCCCTGAAAAATAAACACCAGCACGGACAAGGTATCCGCTTCCGTGCCGTCCATGGGCTCCATGGGGTAAAGCTGCCTATGCACCGCATGCACCGAATAAGCTTGCGCCTGACCCCGAAACCGCAGCCTGCCCTTGACCCGCAGAAGCGCCAGGCCCTCGTCCGACAAGAGCGACTCCAGCGTCTGTATGACGCCGGACCGGGTCAAGGGCTGGGCCCATTCCAGGGTCAATGCGTCCACGCCCACATGCCTGGCCGCCCCCGACGCGCCGGTCCGCCCCGACCATAACCCGTGCCCCTTTCCGGCGCCACCCGCTCCCTGCCCCGCCATCGACAGCAATTGTTCCGGTCCGGGCAAGGACTGGACTTCGTATTGCGGCGCGTCGGGATTGATATCGCTCAAGGCCTGCCTCAAGGCCGCTATCTGGCCGGGCTCGGCCAGATCGGTCTTGCCTATGAGCAGGACATCGGCCAACACGGCTTGCTGCGCGGCCTCTGGATGCCGCTGCAACTGCGCAAGGCCGTTCAGGCCGTCAATGACCGACAGGCAACCGGCATAACGATAGCGTTCGGCCAGGAAGCGCTCGTACCGCAGCGTATAAATGATGGGGGCTGGGTCGGCGATGCCGGTCGTCTCTATGATGACGCGGGAAAACAGCGGCATCTTCTTGTGCAGGGCGTCCATGAAAAGCCGGCGTAGCGTTTCCACCAATTCGCCCTGCAGGGCGCAGCACAGGCAACCCGAATCAAGCAGCACGACGGCATCGCTTAACTGCTGTACACGCGCATGGTCCAGGCCTATGTCGCCCAGCTCGTTGATCAATACCATGGTCCCTTGCGCCAACCCGCCGGCTTCCGGCCGCAGGATGCGGTTAAGCAGCGTCGTCTTGCCGCTGCCCAGGAATCCGGAAATGACTGTCACAGGTATCTTGCCGCTCATGGCTGGCCTTCTGGCTCCGTTCAATACAACACAAAAAAAACGCATCCCGCGCGCGGCGCTTGCTGCCCATGGACTACACTTGCAGCGTGTTGACTTGGCGATCCGCCACACTCCACAGCCATAACGATACCGAAAGCCTTGCCAGTAAGCTTCAGCCTGACCCGCCGCCTGCATGATATTAACGCCGCGCAATGGAATCGGCTGGCGGGCGACCATCCGCTCGTCCGCCACGAGTTCCTGCTGGCGCTGGATGAAACAGGCTGCGCCAGCCCGCGCACCGGCTGGGCGCCGCATTTCCTGCTGATGCACCGGGGGGAAAAGCTGGCTGGCGCCATGCCCTTGTATCTGAAATTCCATTCCCGCGGCGAGTATGTCTTCGACTATTCGTGGGCGCAAGCCTTCGAACAGCAGGGACTGAACTACTACCCCAAGCTGCTGGGGGCGATTCCCTTCACCCCCGTTCCAGGGCCGCGCTTGCTGGCGGCCAGCCATGCGGACCGCGTCCTGTTGGCGCGCAAGGCGATCGAAATCGGTCAGCAGAACGGTGTGTCCTCGCTGCACATTCTGTTTCCTTGCGACGACGACCGCCAGGCCCTGGACGAAGCGGGCTTCCTGTTTCGCGAGAACGTACAGTTTCACTGGTTCAACCAGGGCTACGGCAGCCTGGATGATTTCCTGGCGAGCCTGAACCAGCAAAAAAGAAAGAAGCTAAGGCAGGACAGCAAGAAGGTCCAACAGGCCGGCGTATCCTTTCAATGGCTGCAAGGCCAGGACATTGACGATGGCGTGCTGGAGTTCTTCTACCGCTGCTATACCAAGACCTATCTGGAACACGGCAACGCGCCCTACCTGACGCATGAGTTCTTCAGCCGGCTGCGCAGCGCCATGGCGGACAACATGGTGATCGTGCTTGCCGAACAAGATGGAAAACCCGTGGCATCGGCCCTGAACCTGCGCGGCGACCGTACACTCTATGGAAGATACTGGGGCAGCATGGGCTACATTCCGGGCCTGCATTTCGAAACCTGCTACATGCAAGGCATCGCTTATTGCATTGACAAGGGCCTGTCGGTATTTGAAGGCGGCGCGCAGGGCGAGCACAAGCTGTCGCGCGGCATGCTGCCCGTGAAGACCTGCTCCGCGCATTGGATCTCGGATCGCCGCTACGCCGATGCCATTGCCGATTTTCTGGCGCGCGAAAGTCCCGCCATCGAGGCCTACATCGACGAACTTGCCGAGCACAGCCCGTTCAGGAAGAAGCCGGAAGCAGGCTGATCCCGCCCTGGCGGGGATGATGGACTGGCCCTTACCAGACCACAAAAAACAAGACCCAGGCAATGCAGAAGGGGACCACGCCCAGCGCCACCATGGACAGCGCCAGCCCCCGGCGCCAGGGCGATTCCGTACGCAGGCCCGTCAGGCGCCATACCAGCCGCAAGCTCCATAGCAAGGCCAGTCCCAGGAAGGCGAAGCGCAGCGCCGTCGCCCAGCCGGTCGACACTCCCTCGTGCTGCAGCAGCGTCAACGTGGTGGCCGATAAGCCCAGGAACACACCCACGCCGGCCGCCGGGATCAGGCCTTGCGCCAGCTTGTGCAAGCCGCTGAGGGTTGCGACGCGGGCTCCGCAAGGATGCCGGACGCCAGGTTTGCGCATGGCCGGCAAATAGCGATCCGCCGCCCACAGCCCCAGATAGACTGGACCGCCCACGCATAGCGCACTGCCGAAAATAAAGGTAAGAATGACATTGGCATCCAGCCAGCTGAAGCTGTCGTTCACGTCCGGATAATGCGTCAGAATAAACCAGGGCGCATTCTGGGCCAGCGGCCAATAGATATCGTGATTGACCAGCCAAGTGGCCTCCGCCTGCTTCAGGTACACGAACCAGGGGCTGGAGCTCCATAGGAATGCGCCAACGGCCAAGCCCATCAGGCCGAACGCAATCAAGGCGGTCTGCCATCCGTCGCCGCTGGCGACATGGACGATTTCCGCCTCCGGCGAGCGCGGCGTCAGATGTATGGCTCCGCGATAATCGCTGCAGCGCCCGCACATATGGCAGTCCGAAGCGCCCTGCATATGGCGCAGCGGCACCAGCGGCGCGCAATTGATGGCCTCGGTGCGCCGCTCCGGGTGGCGCCAGGCCTCTTCGTCCACTTTGTAATGCCAGGGCGCGAGCTTGGCCAGAAGGTTGAACACACCATTGACCGGACACAGGTACTTGCACCACACACGCTTGTTGCGCCCGTACAGCCAGCCCACCACCATGGCGGCGGCCGTGGAGCCGCCCAGCACCGCCAGGACGGCCCATGGGTATTGATAGACGCTGACCAGTTGTCCATATATGGTCGTCAGCGAAAAAGCGACAAAAGGCCACCCGCCCCAGCGCATCCATTTGGGTATGGCGCCGCCCCGCCCATGCTCGCTGGCCCATTCGGACAGCATGCCTTCGGGGCAGAACCAGCCGCACCAGGCGCGTCCGAACAGCGGCATGGACAGCAGCACGAAGGGCCACCATATGCCCCAGAACGCGAATTGAGCGAAAACAGTCAGGTTGTTGAATACCGACGCCGTGCGGTCCGGCAAGGGCAACACGGCCGGCACCACCAGCAATGTCAGATAGAAGACCACGATGACCCACTGCATGATGCGCAAGTAGGCCGCGTGATCGCGCAGGAAATCGGCGAACTTTCCTGTTGCCGTCCGTAAAGCCAAAGCCATGGCGTCCCCGTCTATGCCGATGCGGCGGACAGCGGCCGGCCGGCCCGCCCGGCCATCGCGCTTGCATGCCGAAGCACCGCCCAGGCCGCCGCCCAGTATGCTATCCAGATCAACACTTGCGACAGCGCGGGATAGGCGCGGTAGCCGGCGAAATCGGCCAGGACCTTGCCCAGGCCGCCGTCCGCGCTCAGAAGCCAGGAGCTGTCCCATACCGGATCGATCAAGGTGGGCAGGACATCAAGCGATATCAAGTGGTCCAGTCCGCTGACCAGCAGGGAACTGGCCAGGAGCAGCAGCAGGATTTCGGTCAGCCTGAAAAAGCGCCGCCAGGTAATCAGCCTGCCGCCCAATTGCAGTATCCAGAACGAGGCCAGGGCCGCCAGGAAACCCAGCAAGCCCGCCAGGGCCAAGCTCCATCCGGAGCCGCTGGCCGCTCCTGCGGCCACGGTGCCATACAAGAACACCACGGTTTCACTGCCCTCCCGGGCGACGGCGATCATGACCAGCGCCAGCAAGCCCCACCAGTTGGACCCGGCCAGTTCGCGGGTCGCGCCCGTTTCCAATTCCCTTTTCAGGGTGCGCCCGTGGCGCCTCATCCAGTACACCATTTGCACCACCAGCGCGCAGGCCGCCAGCGCCATGATCGCCTGGAACCACTCCTGCCCTTCGCTGGACAGCCACGACGAGACGCCCAGCAAGACAAGAGCCAGCATCACCGCCAGCCCCAGCCCGGCGGCCACGCCGCCCCATAGCCAGGGCAGGCCCTTGCGGCCTTCCGGGCTTGCACGCAGCCAAGTAAAAAGTATGCCCACGACGAGCAGGGCTTCAACGCTTTCGCGCCATACGATGAATGCTACTTGTTCCATTTTCTGCCGATTCGGACGGGATCCATTAACGCTGAAAGAAAAGCCACGCCGACGCTAAGGCTTGGGCACAACGACCAGCACGCCCTTTACATCGGGATGAAAGTCGTCGAAAAAGGGGTATTCCCCTGGACGCGAAATGGTAATGACGACAAAGGACTTGACCCCCGGCCCCATGACCTTTTCCTTGCGCAAGGGCAGGCTTTCGAACTCCACGGGCTCCTTGCTTTCGTTGACCAGCAACAGCTTGAAGCGGCCGGCCGGCACTTCCAGCCTGGCCGGCTCGAACGTGCCGTCCGGCTTGAAGGTCAGCGTAAAGGTGGGTGTCTCGGCCGCCAGAGCCGTACCGCCGGCGCCTGCCGCCAGGCACAAGGCCAGCAGGCAGCGTCCAAGAATAGACATCAATACCCGCCCTTCTTGCCGGTGCCGGCATAGACGAAGTCGTAATGCACTTCAAATGTCTTGAACCAGGGCGCCACCCCGGTTTCCTTATCGACGTGGCGTCCGAAATGGTTCATCTTGGCCGTGTCGGGCGACCCAATGATGAACGTCAGCTTGTACTTGCCGGGACCATCAAGCTTCACGTTGTCGCCATAGTGCGGACCGTCGTTGGCTACCATGGGCATCAGTTCGCCCTTCTGGACGTTGCCGCCCGCCTTCTGCAGCACATAGCCTATGTTCAGGTAAGGCGCCCAGGCGCCCTCGGGCAATCCATTCTTGTTGTCGGCGGTGGCATGGATGTCGGCCTCCAGGTGAATATCGGAGTCCTTGGCTTCGCGCATGATGCCGGCCGGTTCCATCTGAACCGGCTGCAAGTAAACGGCCGCGATTTCCAGCCCGTTCTGCTCGGAGGGTTCACCGATGGGATACTCGGCCGCCATCGCCGGCACAGCCAGCGCCGCCGCGACCACTACGCCCAACCATTGCTTTCTCATGCATGCTCCATAAACAAGATTCATTCTCATTATTATGAAGCAAGTGATCTTACAGTTATCTGAAAACCATGACGCAAACCCGGCCTTGCCAATGGGCCGGCGTTATGCCGGAATCATTTTTTGTTGTCTTTGGGCGGAGCCGGATTGAAGGGAAATGCCGAAAACATATTGCGTGTTTGATCGTGCATTTGATCCTGCATCTGCACGAACAGGTTTTTGCTTTGATCGACGTAGTTGTTCATCATGTTCTGCAGGACCGGCGTCTGCACATTCATGAATTGCGCCCAGGCCTCGGGGCCGAACTGAGGCCCGTACAGGCCTTTGGATTGCTCGGCCATGCGATCCTGGATGTCCATGAAGGCCTGTATGTTCTTTTCCAGGAAGGAGCCCATGACGCCTTGCATGGCATGGCCGTAGAAGCGGATGATTTGCGACAGGGCCGTGGGCGAGAACATGGGCATCCCGCCGCTTTCCTCTTCAAGGATGATCTGCAGAAGAATGCTGCGCGTCAGGTCTTCGCCCGACTTGGCATCGACAACCTGGAAATTCTCGCTGTCCAGCACCAACTGCTTGACATCGGCCAAGGTAATGTAAGTGCTGGTCTGCGTGTCATACAAGCGCCTGTTGGGGTATTTTTTTATCAGGCGGACTGGACTGCTGGCTTGGGATTGCGTCATGACATTGACCGAATACGTGATGGAGCGGAAAGGATCGAATGGGGCCGGACTTGGCCGGCACGGGGGCTTAACCCATATGCAGCCCGCCATTCAGTGAGAAGTCGGCGCCGGTGGCAAACCCGGATTCGTCCGACGCCAGCCAGGCGACGATGGATCCTATTTCCTCGGGTGTTCCCAAACGCTTTACAGGAATGGTCGCCACGATCTTCTCGAGCACGTCGGGGCGTATGGCCCGCACCATGTCGGTGCCGATGTAGCCGGGCGAAATCGTGTTGACCGTGACACCCTTGCTGGCCACTTCCTGCGCCAGCGCCATGGTGAAGCCGTGTATGCCCGCCTTCGCGGTAGAGTAGTTGGTTTGGCCGAACTGGCCTTTCTGGCCGTTGACCGAACTGATGTTGATGATGCGGCCCCATTGCTTGTCGACCATGCCTTCGATGACTTGCTTGGTCACGTTGAACAGGCTGTTCAGGTTGGTATCGATGACCGCCCGCCAGTCTTCCTGGCTCATTTTACGGAACAGGCCGTCGCGGGTGATGCCTGCATTGTTGACCAGCACATCGACGGGGCCCAGCTTGTCGCGAACCACGCGAAACGCATCCACTGTGGAGTCCCAGTCGGAAACATTCCCGACCGACGCATGAAAGGAATAGCCCAGCGCCGACTGTTCGTCGAGCCATTGCTTGAAGTTGCGGCTGGGGCCGCAGCCGGCCACGACGGTATAGCCTTCTTTAGCCAGGCGCTGGCATATGGACGTTCCTATGCCGCCCATGCCACCTGTTACATAAGCCAGTTTTTCACTCATGACGATCTCCTCGTAATTCCAGATGCCCCCGCGGCACCACAATCGAATAGTGTTTAACCGCGGACCGCCATCGGGGCGTCCCTGCCGTCGAAGCGACGACGGTCAAAATGCACGCACCTTCACATAGCTTCCGGGCGCCGCTTCCAGTGGCCGGTAATCCGCGCTGCCCAATGTCGGTCGCGCGCGCACCTGGGTTCCCGAATGAGGGGCCAGCCAGTTCGTCCAGTCGTTCCACCAACTACCCGGATGTTCGGTAGCCGCATCGAGCCAGCTTGCCGGATCGCCGGGCATGCCGGAGGGCGGATAGTCGTCCTGATGATCCCAATAGCTGCGGCGTTTCTTGGCGGGCGGATTGATGACCCCGGCAATATGCCCCGAAGCGCCCAGCACGAAGCGCATGGGTCCGCGCAGCAATCGGGTTGTGGCGTAAGCCGCATGCCAGGGCACGATGTGATCGTCGCGGGAACCGTATATATACGCCGGCATGCCGAGCGTGCCCAGATCCAGCCCATGGCCATCGACCTGTATGCGCCCCGGTGTCTTCAGGTTGTTCTCGAGATAGGTGTTGCGGAAATACCAGGCGAAAAACGGCCCTGGAAGATTGGTGCCGTCGGCATTCCAGTAGAGCAGGTCGAATGCGGGAGGCGTCTCGCCCTTGAGGTAGTTGTTCACGACATAGTTCCAGACGAGTTCGCCGGGGCGCAGAAAGGAAAATGTCGTACCCAGTTCGCGCGCAGTCATGAGCCCGCGGCCGCCCAGTTGATGGTCGCGCACCTGGGCATGGGCTTCATCGACGAAGACATCGAGCACACCGGTTTCATCGAAATCGAGCAAGGTCGTAAGCAAGGTCAGGCTGGCGGCCGGATCATCGCCCTGTGCGCGCGCCAGCGCAAGCGCCGAAGCCAACAAGGTGCCGCCCACGCAAAAGCCCAGCGTGTTGATTTGATCTTGTCCGGAAATGGCACGCGCGACATCGATGGCCTGAAGCACGCCATGCTGCAGGTAGTCGCCCCACGTGGCGGTATCGATGCCGTCGGCATCGGAGTCCAGGGGATTGCGCCAGGACACCAGGAAAACCGTAAAGCCTTCCTGAACGGCATGCCTGACAAAGGAGTTTTCAGGCTGCAGGTCGAGTATGTAGAACTTGTTGATGCACGGAGGCACCATCAGCAAAGGCCTCTTGTGGACCTTGGCGGTTTGCGGCGCGTACTGGATCACCTGCATGAGCGAGTTCTGGAAAACGACCGCGCCAGGCGTGGCGCCCAGATCCCGGCCCAACTCGAAGCATGATTCGTCGGATTGGGTAAGACGCCCCTTTTGCAGATCGCCAAGCAGGTTGCGCACGCCGTTGCCCAAGGATTGGCCCTGGGTCTGGATGAGCGCTTGCTGCGCATCGGGATTGCTGGCCAGAAAATTGGCGGGCGATGCGGCCTCGAGCCATTGCATGAGCGAAAACCGCAATCGGCTGCGCACGGCTTCGGGGACATCGGCGGCCTCGACCAACTGGTTCATGGCTTTGGCCGACAGCAAATAGGCGTGCGCCGAAAACAGCGAGGCGGGGCTGGACGCCCAGGCCGGTTTGCTGAAGCGGCGATCGGCCGGCGGCTGGAGCGATCCCTGTTGGGCACTGGCGGCAATGCGCAACCATTCGCGGGAGAACTCTGCCTGAATTGCTCCGATCTTGTCCGGAGCAATGCTGACCGGAACTGGCCATGAGGATGACGACGGAGCTCTCACTTTAAGACACCTTACACTTATCGACGCTTTGACCTCATGTTGGATGGCATTTAAAAGCGTGTCAATCAGGGTAAGTCGCTACCCACCTGTCCGGGGCGATGCTCCGGGCCGGCCGGGGACTCGAGCCAGGCGAAGGTGGCCAGACGGCCGGTGGTGGAAGCACGGCGAAAAGAGTAATACAGGTCGGACCGGCCAAAGGTGCACTGCCCGCTTAGTTCTATATTGGCGACGCCGGCATTGTGCAGGCGATACCGCGCGATCGAGGGCAAGTCGGCCAGCCATTTCCCGCCTCCCTTTTCGGCGAAGAACACAGCCACTCCCGGATCGGCTCCGATGAAGGCTTCATGCACGTCTTGGCCCACTTCAAAATGATGCTGGCTGATCGCCGGACCCACCCAGGCCCGCCATTGGACGGCGCCGGGCGCCCGCCGGCGCATGGCCAGCAAGGTGTTCTCCAGGACGCCGCCGGCCAGCCCGCGCCAGCCGGCATGCGCCACGCCAAGGACGCGGCCATCGGCGCTTGCCAGCACCACCGGCAGGCAGTCGGCCGTCATGATGGCCAGCACTCTGCCCGCCGCCGTCGTGACGGCGGCATCGGCGACGGGAGGAAGCGCCGGCCCTGCCGCGTCCGGCACGGCTTCGGGCATTCCGTCCGCATCGAACACATCCGTGCCGTGCACCTGCTTGAGCCACAGCGGCTCCGATGGCACGATGGCGCCCAGGCGCCTGCGGTTCGCCGCCACGTGCCCGCCATCGTCCTCGGTGTGCAGGCCAAGATTCAACGACGACCATGGGCCGGCGCTGACCCCTCCCTGGCGTGTGGTGCTGAAGTACTTCACTCCCTTCCATGGCAGGCCGGTGACGGTCGGCAGCGCGCTGTCCATGTTCATGCCTCCCAATCGATCTCGTTCAGCACACGCTGAAAATCCTCGGCCAGGGGCGCCTGGAAAGACAGCCGCTCGCCGCTGGAAATATCCTCGAAGGCAAGGGCTTGCGCATGCAAGAGCTGCCGTTGGGCACTGCCCACGGGCTTGCCGCCATACAGCACATCGCCCACCAGAGGATGGCGCAAGCTCATCATGTGCACGCGGATCTGGTGCGTGCGGCCGGTCTCCAGCTTGCAGGCGACTTCGGTCACGGTGGCGCCCTCGCCCGCATCGGCCTGACCCACCCGCAGCGGCGCGTAATGCGTGATGGCCGGCTTGGGGGCAATGGGGTTGTCCACGGCCATGCGCACCGGTACGCGCGGATCCCGGCCGATATCCAGCTTGACGGCGCCCGGCCGGGTCAGGCGGCCATGGACCAGGGCGATATATTCGCGGCTGACGCTGCGCGCCTGCAACTGGCGGATCAAGTGCGTCTGGGACTTCTCATGCCGGGCCACCACCAGCAAGCCGGAGGTATCCTTATCCAGCCTATGGACAATGCCCGCGCGCGCCACGCGGGCCAATTCCGGATAACGGTAAAGCAATCCGTTCAGCAGGGTACCCTGCCAGTTGCCGGCCCCCGGATGGGTCACCAGGCCGGCGGGCTTGCAGACGACGATCCAGTCGGGGCTTTCCGCGATCACGGTGAAGTCGACGTCCTGGGGCGTAAAGGCCTGCGATTCGGGAGCCTCCTGCTCATAGACCAGCAGCGTGTCGCCCGGATTGGCCATCTGTTTTATGCGGCCGGGCTGACCGTTCACCAGCACATGTCCGGCCTCTATCCAGGCTTGCAGCCGGCTGCGGGAATGATCCGGCACCAGCCGGGCCAGGACTTTATCCAGGCGCTCCGGCAGCGCCGTAAAGGGAATATGGAATTCAAGCGGCGCGGCCGAAGAAAAACTTTCTTTGGCGATATCTGTGTCAGGCATGGCGACAAATCATATAATCAGCGTGCAATGCTAACACCAAGGATGCTTTTGTGACTCGTATCGACCTCAATCAATCTCGATTTTCCGGCTTCGCGCGGTTAAGTCACGCCGCCCTCGCCTTCATTGCCGTTGTGCTGATCGCCGGATGCGGATCCATCAAAGGCGACACGGACCCCACGGCCGGATGGAGCGCCGATCGACTGTACCAGGATGCCCGCACGGAAATAAGCGCCGGCAACTGGAAAGACGCGCGCACCCGCCTGGAGGCCGTCGAAGCGCGCTACCCCTTCGGCGGGTATGCGCAGCAGGCACTTATCGATCAGGCCTACGTCAATTGGAAAGACGACGAACCCGAACAGGCCCTTGCCGCCATCGATCGTTTCCAGCAGCAGTACCCCAACCATCCCGGCACCGACTATATGTTGTACCTGAAGGGGCTGATCACCTTCACGCCCCCCAGCGCCTCGTTCACCAAATTCACCCGCCAGGATCCCAGCGAACGCGACCCCAAGGGCCTGCGTGAGTCGTACGAATCGTTCAACGAGCTTATCAAGCGCTATCCCGACAGCCGCTATACCGCCGACGCCAAGAAGCGCGTCACCTGGCTGGTCGGCACGATAGCCCAGAACGAAGTGCACGTTGCCCAGTATTACTATGAGCGCGGCGCCTATGTCGCCGCGGTCAACCGGGCGCAGACCGTCATCACCGACTTCCAGGGCGTGCCCAGCGCCGAAAAGGCCTTGTACATTATTTACCTGTCCTACGATAAGCTGGGCCTGACCGAGCTGCGCGACGACGCGAAGCGCGTTCTCGATAAGAACTTCCCCAACAGCAAGTACTACGAGCAAGGCCTGGACGAACCGGGCGGCAGCTACTGGAACCCCATCAACTGGTTCTGACCGGACGCCGCCCCTCGCAGGGCGCCGCCGGTTCCATCGCCCCGCGCACACCGCCCCTCTCCGGCCGGCTTGCGCGGGGCGATCCGTTTCAGGACGCCTGTTTCTTTTCGAAGAAAGCCACCACCTGCTCGGGCTCGCGGGTGCGGGAGAATGGCGGCAATCCGCGCCACAGAAGCTTCCCGTAGGGCTTCTCCACGATGCGGGTATCGCCCACCACCAGTACGCCCCAATCCTGCTCCGACCGTATCAGGCGGCCCGCGCCCTGCTTCAGGGCAATGGCGGCTTCGGGCAGTTGATATTCCATGAAAGGGTTGCCGCCCTGGTTGCGGCATAGGTTAAGGCGGGCCTCCAGGACCGGATCATCGGGAGGCGCAAAAGGCAGCTTGTCGATGGCGACCAGCGTCAAGGCATTGCCGGGCACGTCTATGCCTTCCCAGAAGCTTGCGCTGCCTACCAGCACCGCATTGCTGGCGGCGCGGAAACGCTCCAGCAAAGCACGGCGCGAGCTTTCGCCCTGCCGCAGCAGGACTCGATCGATATCCTCGTCCTCGAAGCGCTCTTCAAGCAACTCGGCGATCCGGTCCACCGCCCGCAGCGTTGTGCAAAGGACCAGCACGCCGCCCGATGATGCCCGGATCAGCGGCAACAGCACATCGACGAAGCGCTCGTTGAAATAGCGGTCGCTGGGCAAGGGCAGCGCCTTGGGCACATACAGAACGCCCTGGGCGGGATAATCGAAGGGGGAATCCCAGCGCAGCGTCTTGGCATCCCACAGGCCGAGCTGGCGCAGGAAATGGCCGAAATCGCCATGCACGGACAGCGTGGCGGACGTCAGCACCCAGGCCTGCTCCTTGCCGCGATAGCGGGAAAATATCTGCGCCACCGACAAAGGCGCGCTGTGCAACCGCATATGGTGCAGGCTGTGCTCCACCCAGCGCACGGCGGCATTGTCTTCGCCCGCGGCCTGTTCGCCTTCCTTGGCGGGCGGCTTGAGCGTGTTGCCGCCCTGGCGGTCGGGCTGGCTCCATTGATACAGGCGGGCGCGCAGGTCGAGGCAGGTCTTGGAGACCGCCGCCAGGTCGGGGTGCTTCTCGCTGACCACCGACAGCAATTGCGAGCTTTTATCCAGCACGTCCAGCAATTCAGCCAGGGCCGCGTCGAACTCTTCGGGGTTGGGGATGGCCTGGAAGGTGGCTTTGCGTCCGGGCATTTTCTCGATGGGCGCCGCGGCAAGGCGCAACTGGCGCGCCGCATGCTCGATCTTCTTGCCCGCTTCGCTCCAGTTGGTGGATTCGCGCGCATACGCCAGGCCGGCCGCTTCGGCTGTGCGCGCCAGGTCGAGCAATTGGTGCGACGACACGCTGGTGCCCAGAAAACGCGTGGCGATGTCCGGCAGTTGATGCGCCTCGTCAAACACTACCAGCTCGACGGTGGGCAGCAGATCGGTGATGCCCTCTTCGCGCAACGCCAGGTCGGCCATGAACAATGCATGATTGACCACCACCAGGTCGGCATCCTGCGCCTGGCGCCTGGCCTTCATGACAAAACAATCCCGCACATGGGGGCATTCCTGGCCCAGGCAGTTTTCGCGCGTGGAGGTGACCCGGTTCCAGATGTCGGCGTCTTCCGGGACCTCGGCCAGGTCGCTGCGATCGCCGCTGCGCGATTGCTGCGCAAACACCTGTATATGGCGCAACTGGCTGATTTCCGCGCGGGATTTCAATGCCCTGTCGTCGCCCTGCAGACGCTCCAGATGATAGTGGCACACATAATTGCCCCGGCCCTTGAGCAGCGCCACGGTAATGGGCAGCGCCAATGCCTGGCGCAGGCGGGGCAGATCGCGCCGGAACAGTTGGTCCTGAAGCGTGCGCGTACCCGTGGAAACCAGGACTTTGGACCCGCTGAGGAAAGCGGGCACCAGATAGGCCCAGGTCTTGCCGGTGCCGGTGCCGGCCTCGGCAATCAGTGTCGAATGGGTCTGCAAGGCTTCCTCGATGGCTTGCGCAAGCTCCAGCTGCGCCTGCCGCGGGCGATAGTCCGGCACAGCCTTTGCTATCGGGCCATCGGAAGAAAAAATATCGGAAAGTTCTTGCAAAAGCATCAAAAGGTAAATTAGGAATATGGCCGGCGGATCGTTCGCGGCAAAAAGGGTAAAGTATGCACTCCCCGGAGAATCCAGACGTGATGATACCCGTCTATTTTTCCGGCGAGGCAGCCGTTGTGGCAAAATGCGCCGCGTTATTCTCGATTTATAGATGGACCAATGACCGATACCTCTGTTCACGCAAAATCCGATTCCTTTCAGGACGCAGCGGACCCCGCCCGTATTGTCGCTTTGCTCGCCAATGAGCTGAACGTACGCGCCGCGCAGGTCGCCGCCACGGTCGAATTGCTGGACGGCGGCGCCACGGTTCCCTTCATCGCCCGGTACAGGAAAGAAGCAACCGGCGGCCTGGACGACACGGTGCTGCGCAACCTGGAGGTCAGGCTGCTTTATGTGCGCGAGCTGGAATCACGCCGAGCGGCCATCCTGGAATCCGTGCATCAGCAGGGCAAGCTGACGCCCGAGCTTCGCCAGGAAATCGGCGCCGCCGATACCAAGCAGCGCTTGGAAGACTTGTATGCGCCCTATAAGCCCAAGCGGCGCACCCGCGCCCAGATCGCCCGCGAGGCGGGCCTGGAACCGCTGGCCGACGCGATCCTGGCGGACGAGAATTGCGACCCTGCCTTGCTGGCCGAAGGCTACCTGAATACCGAAGCCTCGATCAACGACACGAAAGCCGCGCTGGATGGCGCGCGCGACATACTGGCCGAGCGTTACGCCGAAGATGCCGATTTGCTGGCGAATATGCGTGAACACTTGTGGAATACCGGTTTATTGTATTCCAAGGTCGTCGAGGGCAAGGAGAACGAAGGCGACAATTTCCGCGACTGGTTCGACTTCAGCGAAACCCTGCGCTCGCTGCCTTCCCACCGTGTGCTGGCCCTGCTGCGCGGCCGCCAGCAAGGCGCCCTGGATATCCGCCTGGGCCTGGAAGCCGAACTGGAAGCCCAGACGCCCCACCCCTGCGTGCTGCGCATTGCCGACTTCCTGCGCGTGGGCGCCGACTTCAGCCTGGATGCCGCCCCCCGGGGACGCTGGCTGGCTGAAGTGTGCCGATGGACATGGCGCGTGAAGCTGCTTACCGCCTTCGAATCGGAGCTTATCGGCCGCCTGCGCGAAACCGCCGAGCAGGAAGCCATACGCGTCTTCGCCGCCAACCTGAAAGACCTGCTGCTGGCGGCTCCCGCCGGCCCCAAATCGGTGCTGGGCCTGGATCCCGGCATACGCACCGGCGTCAAAGTCGCCGCCATCGACGCCACCGGCAAAGTGCTGGGCACCGCCACGGTCTACCCTTTCGAGCCGCGCCGCGACCGCGAAGGAAGCATCAATACCCTGGCCGCGCTGGTCGCCAAGCACAAGATCGAGCTGGTCGCCATCGGCAACGGCACCGCCTCGCGCGAGACCGAAAAGCTGGTCATCGACATGCTGGAGAAATTTCCAGATCTGAAGCTTACGCGCGTCATGGTGTCGGAAGCCGGCGCATCGGTCTATTCCGCATCCGAACTGGCCGCGCATGAATTCCCCGACCTGGACGTCAGCCTGCGCGGAGCGGTTTCCATTGCACGCCGCTTGCAGGACCCCCTGGCCGAACTGGTCAAGATCGAGCCCAAGGCCATAGGCGTGGGCCAGTACCAGCATGACGTCAATCAGCGCGAGCTGGCCCGTTCGCTGGATGCGGTCATCGAAGACTGCGTGAACGCCGTGGGCGTGGATGTCAACACCGCCTCGGCGCCGCTGCTGACCCGCGTCTCGGGGCTGAACTCGCTGCTGGCGAAGAATATCGTCACCTGGCGCAACGAGAACGGCGCCTTCCCCAACCGGAAGACCCTGCTGAAGGTTCCGCGCTTCGGCGACAAGGCGTTCGAACAAGCCGCCGGCTTCCTGCGCATTCCCAACGGTGACAATCCGCTGGACGCCTCGGCCGTCCACCCGGAAGCCTACCCGGTGGTCCAGCGCATACTGGAAAAGATCAAGACAGAAGCAAACAGCATCATGGGCCAGCCCGGCGCGCTGAAAGGCGTCTCGCCATCCGAATTCACGGACGAACGCTTCGGCCTGCCCACGGTGAAAGACATATTTCAGGAAATCGAGAAGCCCGGCCGCGACCCGCGCCCCGAATTCAAGACGGCGCAATTCAAGGAAGGCATCAATACCATCAATGACCTGCATCCAGGCATGATTCTGGAAGGCGTGGTCACCAATGTGGCCAATTTCGGCGCCTTTGTCGATGTGGGCGTGCATCAGGATGGGCTGGTTCACATATCCGCCTTGTCGGAAACCTTCGTGAAGGACCCCCGCGATGTCGTGCGGGTGGGCCAGACGGTCAAGGTCAAGGTCCAGGAAGTGGACGTTGCGCGCAAACGCATCGGCCTGACCATGCGCCTGGATGACGATGGCGCGCCTGTGCGCCGCGGGGGCGGCGACGATCGGCGCGGTGGCGAACGGCGAGGCGCGCCGGGCGGCAACGGCAACGCCAAGCGCCATCCGCCGTCACGCGCTCCCGAACCCGCGGGCCAAGGGGCCATGGCCGCCGCATTCGCCAAGTTGAAAAAATAGGACGGCCATGACTTCCATCATCGACCACGACAAGCTTGCCGAGCGCCTTGGCGAGCTGATCGGCATGCTAAGCTGCGGCGATCTTGACGAGCACGAGACCAGCCGCATCGTCAACATCTGCATCCAGGCCAAAGACCGGCCCGCCGAAACCTTGCACGAAAACTACGGGGCCGATGCCGCCAAAGTCGCCGAATACGATCCGGGCGGCGTCATGGCCTTCATCATTTTCGTGGAACTTGAAGACTATTTCGCCGTGGCGGACACCGTCGATGAGCTGTACGAACAAATCGTCGACGCGTTCGAACAGCCCGCCCTGCCCGACTATCCCTACGACGACAATGACTTCGAAACGATCTCGGATTTCTACCGATGGGTCGACCGGCAATTACAGGAGCATCACGGCAAGTACCGCTTGATCGGTTTCGGCGAAAGCTACACCAACGACTTCCAGGTCATTTTGGTATACCGCGAACAGGCGGCGGACATTCTGGCGCTATGCAAAGAGCTCGGCCTGCGGGCCGAGCTCTGCGAATAAACAAAGTCGCTTTGATCTAGTCCCGGTCCCGGGCCAGTTCGGCCAGGGCTTCCCGGACCTGCTCCAGGCGTGCGGCGTCGAAGCGCCCCACGATTGCACCGTCCAAATACATCGCCGCCTCTTTTCCCTCTTGGGCGATTACGCTGTCAAGGGGCGCATCCTGCAATCCCTTGATGGCGGCGCCGGCCGCCTTGGGATTGTCGAAGCCGTCGGACAGAAACAACTCCTGGCCATCGCTTGCCAGCAGGCGGAAACGGAATTGACCGCCCTCGTCGCGGAAACTGACGAAGCGGGCCCGCTTGCCGGCCGCCTTTTTCACCGACGCTGGCGACGCGGGCGCGGCGGTGGCCGATGCCCGCAAGCCGACCGCCTCGCGCAAGGCCGCCATCAAAGGCTGCGACAAACGCCGCGCCTTGGCGGCCCCCGCTTGCAGAATATCTTCGATGCGATCGGGCCTGGACATCAATTCCGCATAGACTTCACGCATGGGTGCAAGGTCCTGCTCGATACGTTCGTACAAACGCTGCTTGGCATCGCCCCAGCCCAGGCCGCCTTCGAGCTCCTGCCGGAAAGCAGCGGACTCGGCTGGCAAGGCAAAGGCACGGTACAAGGTATAGAGATGCGAGTTTTCGGCATCCTTGGCTTCGCCGGGCTGGCGCGAATCGGTAACGATGCGCATCACCGCCGAGCGCAAGCCTTTGGTGCCGCCCTCGAACAAGGGAATGGTGTTGTCATAGCTCTTGGACATCTTGCGTCCGTCCAGCCCCGGCAGGGTGGCCACTTCGTCATCGATCTGGACTTCGGGCAAGACGAAGAAGTCAGTGCCGTTGCCATACAGGTGGTTGAATCGCTGCGCGATATCGCGCGTCATTTCCAGATGCTGTATTTGATCGCGTCCCACCGGCACCTTGTTCGCGTTGAACATCAGGATGTCGGCCGCCATCAGGATGGGATAAGAAAACAGGCCCATGGTGATGCCGTCGTCGGGCTCCGCCTGCCGGGCCACATTCTGGTCGACCGAAGCTTTGTAGGCGTGGGCGCGGTTCATCAAGCCCTTGGCCGTGACGCAAGTCAGCATCCAGCACAGCTCGGGTATCTCGGGAATATCCGACTGCCGATAGAAAGTGACCTTCTCGGGGTCCAGGCCGGCAGCGATCCAGGTTGCGGCAATCTCCAGCCGCGACCGCGCAATGCGTTGCGGGTCGTCGCACTTTATCAGCGCATGATAGTCGGCCATGAAATAAAAGGCATCGACGCCGGGCAGGACGCTGGCCTGGATGGATGGACGGATCGCCCCGGCATAGTTGCCCAGGTGCGGCGTTCCGGAGGTCGTAATGCCGGTCAATACACGAGTATTCATAGATCGCTTCAAATAAAAACGGATAAGCGCGGCCCCGCCATGCTGCCGGGACCGGGCGGATATCAGAGGGTCACGGCCTCGCGCCGCTCGGCGTCAAGGTATTCGCGCGACTGCATCTCCATGATGCGCGATACGGTGCGATGGAATTCGTTGGACATCGGGCCATCGGTATAGAGTTCTTCCGCCTCGCATTCGGCCGACATGATCAGCTTGACCTTGTGATCGTAAAACACATCGATCAGCCAGGTAAAGCGGCGCGCCTCGGACGCTTGGCGCGGGCTCATGCGCGGCACATCCGACAGGATCACCGTCTGGAAACGGCTGGCCAGATCCAGGTAATCGTTTTGCGAGCGGGGACCGCCGCACAGCGTGGCGAAATCGAACCATACGATGCAGCCCCCCAGCGCGATAGGCTTGATCTCGCGATTCTCGACCACCAGCACCGGCTTCATCGGTGCGGTATCAAGCAGGCGGTCAAAGTTGTCCTGAAGTTCCTGGCGGGTTTCCGCGTTTATGGGTGTCAGGTACATGCGCACCTGCTCCAGCGCGCGCCGGCGATAATCCGTACCCACATCGACGTTCACGATGTCCATTCTTTCCTGTATGAGCTTGATCGCCGGCAATATGCGATCCCGGTGCAGGCCATCCGGATACAGCGTCGACGGTTCGTAATTGGACGTCATGACGAAGGACGTTCCGTACTCGAACAAGCGCAACAGCAGGCGGTACAGTATCATCGCGTCGGCAACGTCGGATACGTGGAATTCGTCGAAGCAGATCAGGCGATAGCGCTTGGCAATGCGACGCGCCACCTCGTCCAGCGGATCCTGCTGGCCGCGCACATTGCCCAGTTCGCGATGCACGCCGCGCATGAATTCATGGAAATGCACGCGGGTCTTGCGCTTGACCGGAACCGTAAGATAGAACGCATCCATCAGGAAGCTTTTGCCGCGCCCCACCCCGCCCCACATGTAGATTCCCCGGGGGACGTCGGGCCGCCGGAAAATCTTTCGCAAGGTGGAGGAACGATCCTGCTTGAATTCCAGCCAGTCGTCGAAATACGCCTGCAATCGATCGATGGCCGCCAACTGGGCCTCATCGGACCGATAGCCACGCTCTTGCAGGGCATGTTCGTAATACTCGCGTACATTCATAAAACAAGACTCTTCACCACAACAACACAACAAAAAAGGGCCCCCACGCTGCGCCTTCGGCTTGCTGCCCCCCAAGGGGGCGCTTTTTGCCTTGGGGCGGCCCGGCGGCAAAAAAGAGGCGAGCCGTCCGCCCGCCCCTTGCAAGGTCAATGCATGCCGACCGGGATCAGAAGTTGAGCGTGCGTTTGTCGACGGCCAGCGCCGCTTCCTTCATGGCTTCCGACAAGGTCGGGTGCGCATGGCAGATGCGTGCGATGTCTTCCGCGGCGCCTCGGAACTCCATGATGGTGACAGCTTCGGAGATCAGCTCGGAAGCCATGGGCCCGATAATGTGGACACCCAGGACTTCATCGGTCTTGGCATCGGCCAGAACCTTGACGAAACCGGTGGTGTCTCCCAGCGCACGAGCGCGGCCATTGGCCATGAACGGGAAGCTTCCGGCCTTGTATTCGCGGCCCTCGGTCTTGAGCTGCTGTTCGTTCTTGCCCACCCAGGCGATCTCGGGCGAGGTGTAGATGACAGAGGGAATGGTTCCGAAGTTCACATGGCCGTGCTGGCCGGCGATGCGTTCGGCCACGGCCACGCCTTCTTCCTCGGCCTTGTGTGCCAGCATCGGGCCGCGGACGACATCGCCCACCGCCCAGACATTGGGCAGGTTGGTCTTGCAATCGTCGTCGACCACGACGAAGCCGCGTTCGTCACGCTTGAGGCCGACCGTATCCACGCCCAGGCCATCGACATTCGGCACACGGCCGATCGAGACGATAAGCCGGTCGACGACCAGCTTTTGCTCGGCACCCGATGCGTCGGTATACGGCACCGTCACCGACTTGGCGGCGGCTTTCACCTCGCCGATCTTGACGCCGGTATGAATAGCCAGCCCTTGCTTGGCAAAGGCCTTCTGGGCCTCTTTGGCAACCTGCTGATCCGCCACAGCCAGGAAATCGGGCATGGCTTCCAGTATGGTGACTTCCGCACCCAGGCGGCGCCATACGCTGCCCAGCTCCAGGCCGATAACGCCGGCGCCGATGACGCCCAGCTTCTTGGGCACGGCCGGAATGCGCAGCGCGCCGTCATTGGACAGGATCTGGTCTTCGTCGAACGGCAGGCCGGGCAGCGCGCGCGGCGACGAGCCGGTGGCGATGATGACATGCTTGGCGACGAGGTCTTCTTCCGCCTTGCCCGCCACCTTGATCGACCAGCCGCCATCGACATGGGCCACGAACGAGCCGGTGCCGTGGAAGAAGGTGACCTTGTTCTTCTTGAACAAGTAAAGAATGCCTTCGTTGTTCTGCTTGACGACGGTGTTCTTGCGGCCCACCAGAGTGTCCAGCTTCAGTTCGACGCCCTTGACCTGGATGCCGTGCTCGGCGAAGTGGTGGTTGACCTGCTCGAAATGTTCGGATGACTGCAGCAGGGCCTTGGACGGGATGCAGCCCACATTGGTGCAGGTGCCGCCAGGCGCGGGCTTTCCGTCGGCGGTGGACCAGGCGTCTATGCATGCTACGGTCATGCCCAGTTGCGCAGCGCGTATAGCGGCGATGTACCCGCCGGGGCCCGCACCGATGACGACGACGTCGAATTGTTTAGCCATGTTCTTTCTCGATCTGGATAGTGTTGAAGCAAGCTCGACAGAGCTCGCGAGCCGGAAGGAGGCGACACAATCTAGCGCCCGCTTCCACGATAAAAAGCGCTTAAAAAACCCCGGCCAGCGGTTCCAGCGCGGCTGGATCGCTTCCGGGGTCTGTTCAGGCTTTTTCCTGCATGCTTAGACGTCCAGCAGCAGGCGTTGGGGATCTTCGAGTGCTTCTTTCATGGCCACCAGGGCCAATACGGCTTCGCGGCCGTCGATGATCCGGTGGTCGTAGGACAAGGCCAGATAATTCATGGGGCGAATCACGACCTGGCCATTCTCGGCAACCGGACGGTCCTTGGTGGCGTGTATGCCCAGGATGGCCGACTGCGGGGGATTGATGATGGGCGTGGAAAGCATGGAGCCGAAGACGCCGCCATTGGAAATGGAGAACGTGCCGCCTGTCAGCTCTTCAAGGGTAAGCTTGCCGTCGCGCGCGCGCGTGCCGAAATCGGCGATCTGCTTTTCGATGTCGGCGATGGAAAGCTGGTCGGCATTGCGCAGGATGGGTACGACCAGGCCGCGCGGGCTGCCTACGGCAATGCCGATGTCGAAGTAGCCGTGATAGATGATGTCCTTGCCGTCGACCGACGCATTGACGACCGGGTACTTCTTGAGGGCGGCAACCGCCGCCTTGACGAAGAAGGACGTGAAGCCCAGCTTGACGCCGTGTTCTTTCTCGAACTGGTCCTTGTATTTTTTACGCAGATCCAGGATGCCCTGCATATTGACTTCGTTGAAAGTCGTCAGGATGGCGTTGTCAGCCTGCGATTGCAGCAGGCGCTCGGCCACGCGGGCACGCAGGCGGCTCATGGGTACGCGCTGCTCGGGACGGCCGTCCAGCGACAAGGTGGGCGGAGCGACAGGCGCGGCCGCCTTGGCGGCGGGAGCGGCGGTACCCGCTTGCAGGGCGTCGCCCTTGGTGACGCGACCACCGCGGCCGGAGCCTTCGACGGAAGCGGGATCGACCCCTTTTTCAGCCAGGATCTTGCCGGCGGCGGGCGATGCGACGGCCGATGCGGCAGGCGCGCTGGCCGCGGCAGCGGGAGCCGGCGCGGCTTCAGGGGCAGCGGCGGGCGCCGCGGCGGCCGTGGCCTTGCCTTCGGAGTCGATGCGCGCCAGGACTTCGCCGGAAGTGACCATGCTGCCGTCGCCCTTCACGATTTCCTTCAGGACGCCCGACGAGGGAGCGGGAACTTCCAGGACGACTTTGTCGGTCTCGACCTCGATCAGGATTTCGTCGGCTTCGACCGCTTCGCCTGGCTGCTTCTTCCAGTTGAGCAAAGTCGCTTCGGAAACCGACTCGGAAAGCTGGGGCACGAGAACATCAGTAATAGCCATAGTATGTATTCCGTTGTGTAAGGTATTCGTTATTTGGTCAGCATAAAGCTTTTGAATTTGGGCGCCAGCGCTTGTTCAAGCAAATTGCGCTGCTGTTCCTGGTGCTTGGCCAGGTAGCCCACCGCCGGCGAAGCCGAAGCGGCGCGGCCTGCATAGCCCAACTTCTGACCTTCAGCCATATTCTCGTACAAATGATGCTGAATATAAAACCATGGGCCCTGATTCTGGGGCTCGTCCTGAGTCCAGACCACTTCCTTGGCATTGACGTACTTTTGCAGTTCGGCCTGGAAGGCCTTGTGCGCAAAGGGATACAGCTGCTCGACGCGCAGGATGGCGACATCGTTGCGGCCGGCTTCCTTGCGGGCGTGAACGATGTCGTAATAGACCTTGCCCGAACAAACCAGCACGCGCTTGACGCCCGCCGGATCGATGGACTCGTCCTGCTCGCCGATGACCGGCAGGAACTGGCTGTTGGCCAGGTCGGCCAGCGGCGACGTGGCGTCCTTGTTGCGCAACAGCGACTTGGGCGTCAGGATGACCAGCGGCTTGCGGAAGGGCCGGATCATCTGGCGGCGCAAGACGTGGAAGATCTGCGCGCCGTTGGTCGGCTGCACCACCTGGATGTTATTGTCGGCGCACAATTGCAGGAAGCGCTCGATGCGGGCCGACGAGTGTTCCGGGCCCTGGCCTTCGTAGCCGTGCGGCAGCATCATGGTCAGGCCGCACTGGCGGCCCCACTTGGCTTCGCCCGATGTGATGAACTGGTCGATCACCACCTGGGCGCCATTGACGAAGTCGCCGAACTGGGCTTCCCAGATGGTCAGGGTGTTGGGCTCGGCCGAGGCATAGCCGTATTCAAAAGCCAGCACGGCCTCTTCGGACAGCACCGAGTCGATGACCGTGAACGGCGCCTGATTGTCGGACACGTTCTGCAAGGGAATGTAGGTGCCGTCGTTCCAGCGCTCGCGCTTCTGGTCGTGCAATACCGCATGTCGGTGCGTGAACGTGCCACGGCCGGAATCCTGGCCGGTGATGCGTATGGCGTAGCCGCTGGATACCAGCGTGGCGAAGGCCAGGTGCTCGCCCATGCCCCAGTCCAGGTTCTGCTCGCCGCGCGCCATGTTGCGGCGGTCGTTGAGCAGCTTGTTGACCAGCGAGTGAACGGTGAAGCCTTCCGGCACGGTCGTCAGCTTTTCGCCGATGCGGGTCAGTTCGGCCAAGGGCACGCCGGTGTCGGCCTGGTCGGTCCATTTGGCGCCCAGGAAGGCGGACCAGTCGGTGGAATACTTGTTCTTGTAGTCGGTGAGGACGGGCTCGATGGTGCGCTGCCCGTCTTCCATGAGCTGACGGTAGTCCTTGACGAGCTGGTCGGGTTCGCCCTCGGCCAGGATGCCCTGCGCCACCAGCTTGTCGGCATAGATCTTGCGCGTGCCGGGATGCTTGCCGATGCTCTTGTACATAAGAGGCTGGGTCAGCGAGGGGGTGTCCTGCTCGTTGTGGCCCAGCTTGCGGAAGCAGACAATGTCGACCACGACGTCGTGGTGGAACTTCATGCGGTAGTCGAGCGCCAGCTGGGTTACATACACGACGGCTTCGGGATCGTCGCCGTTAACGTGGAAGACCGGGGCTTCGATCATCTTGACCACGTCGGTGCAATACAGCGTGGATCGGGTATCGCGAGGATCGGACGTGGTAAAGCCGATTTGATTGTTGATGACGATGTGCAGCGTGCCGCCGGTACCGTAACCGCGCGTTTGCGCCAGGTTGAGGGTTTCCATGACCACGCCCTGCCCTGCGAAGGCCGCATCGCCGTGGACCAGCACGGGCAGCACCTGCAAGCCTTCTTCGTCATTGCGGCGGTCCTGGCGGGCGCGCACGCTGCCTTCGACCACGGGGTTGACGATTTCCAAGTGGGACGGATTGAATGCCAGCGACAAATGGATGGGGCCGCCGCGCGTGGACAGGTCGCTGGAGAAGCCGTTGTGGTACTTGACGTCGCCATCGGTCAGGCCTTCGGCGTGCTTGCCTTCGAACTCGGCGAACAGGTCGCCGGGCATCTTGCCCATGATGTTCACCAGCATGTTCAGGCGGCCGCGGTGAGCCATGCCCACGACGATTTCCTGCACACCGTTGTCGCCGGCGTGGCCGACGACTTCGTCCATGGAGGCAATGAAGCTTTCGCCGCCTTCCAGCGAAAAGCGCTTCTGGCCCACGTACTTGGTATGCAGGAAGCGTTCCAGGCCTTCGGCCTCGGTGACTTGCTGCAAAATGTGCCGTTTGCGATCGGCCGAGAACGAGGGCACGCCCAGGGTGGACTCAAGGCGTTCTTGAATCCAACGCTTGGCGGCCGGATCGGAGATATGCATGAACTCGGCGCCCACGCTGCGGCAATACGTATCGCGCAAAGCCTTGAGCATGTCCCGCATGGTCATGGTGTCGGCTTTGGTGAAGTAGGTATTGGTGGCGGAATAGACCTGATCCAGATCGGCTTCGGCCAGGCCGTAGAAACTGGGGTCGAGTTCGGGAATGACGGGACGATCGTGGCGCTTCAACGGATCGAGTTCGGCGAAACGCGAACCCAGCGACCGGTATGCGGCGATGATCGATTGAACATATACTTGCTTACTGGCAATGGCCAGGTCGGGCTCTTGAGCCCGGGCTACAAAGGCGTTGGCCTTGGCCCGCTGCGCGAAAGACTCGACCACGGGGGCGTGAGCCTGGTCGCGGGTGATTTCGCGGCCGTCGGTGGCAGGCTGATGCTGAAGCTGGTCGAAATAAGTACGCCACTGGTCTGAAACAGAACCGGGATTATCGAGGTAGGACTCGTAGAGTTCCTCGACATATGGAGCGTTGCTACCAAACAGGTAAGAATTGGATAAAAGTTCTATTTCCGATGACATATATGCGCTTCACCTATCCGAGTGTCTCACTCGTTATGATGCAGGGAAAAACCTTCCGCGACACGGCCAGACCGGTTAGCGGATAGCGGGGCAGAAGGCAACAGTACGACGCCTTAATAAGCCGTATTCATACTAGTATACCCTTGAAGCATAGGGCAACAAACCCAAAGACGGGAATTGCATCCCAAAACCGGGAAAGCGTTGGCATTTACAAACACCTTGCATTTTTCCGCATCAAAACGGTCGCGTAAACGTTCAAGCACGGTTATCTTTTTCGTTTTTCATTTTTAGGAGCTACACCCATGGACGCCAACGCCGACCTTGCAAAACTGGCCCTGGACTATCACGCCTATCCTTCCCCGGGCAAGATTTCGGTCATGCCGACCAAGCCGCTGGCCAACCAGGATGACCTGTCGCTGGCCTACTCGCCCGGGGTGGCCGTGGCCTGCATGGCCATCCACGCCGAGGGCGAAGACGCCGCGTCCATGTACACCTCCCGCTCCAATCTGGTCGGCGTGATCACCAACGGCACAGCCGTCCTGGGCCTGGGCAATATCGGCCCGCTCGCGGCCAAGCCCGTCATGGAAGGCAAAGGCTGCCTGTTCAAGAAGTTTGCCGGCATCGATGTCTTCGACATCGAATTGGCGGAAACCGACCCCGACAAGCTGGTGGACATCATCGCTGCGCTGGAACCCACCCTGGGCGGCGTCAACCTGGAAGACATCAAGGCACCGGAGTGCTTCTATATAGAGAAGAAGCTGCGCGAGCGCATGAAGATTCCGGTTTTCCATGACGACCAGCACGGCACGGCCATTATCTCGTCGGCCGCCATCATCAACGGCCTGAAGGTCGTCAACAAAAAGATCGGCGATGTGAAGCTGGTGTGTTCCGGCGCGGGCGCCGCCGCCATTGCCTGCCTGGACTTGCTGGTGCACCTGGGCCTGAAGCGCTCGAATATGTACGTGGTGGATTCGCGCGGCGTCATCCGCGTGGGGCGCGAAGAAAACATGGAGCCGAACAAGGCGCGCTATGCCCAGGATACCGATGCCCGGACCCTGGCCGACGTCTGCAAGGACGCCGATGTATTCCTGGGCTGCTCGGCGCCCGGCGTGCTGACCGCCGACATGGTGAAAACCATGGGACCGAGCCCCTTGATTCTTGCCCTGGCCAATCCCGAGCCGGAAATCCGCCCCGAAATCGCCAAGGCGGCCCGGCCCGACTGCATCATCGCGACCGGCCGGTCGGACTACCCCAACCAGGTCAACAATGTGCTGTGCTTCCCCTTCATATTCCGGGGAGCCATGGACGTGGGCGCCACGGTCATCAACGAGGAAATGAAGCTGGCCTGCGTCAAGGCCATCGCAGAACTGGCCGAAGCCGAGCAGAACGACGAAGTGGCGCTGGCCTATGCGGGCCAGGAACTGGCCTTCGGTCCCGACTACATTATTCCCAAGCCTTTCGACCCGCGCCTGATCGTCAAGATCGCGCCGGCCGTGGCCGAGGCGGCCGCCCTTTCGGGCGTGGCCCGTCGCCCCATCCAGGACCTGGAAGCCTACCGCCAGAAGCTCATGAGCCTGGTGTACCACACGGGTCAACTGATGCGGCCGCTGTTCATGCAGGCCAAGAGCGCGCCCAAGCGGGTCATCTACGCCGACGGCGAGGACGAACGCGTCCTGCGCGCGGCCCAAACCATTGTCGACGAGCAGATCGCCCATCCGATACTGATCGGCCGCCCTTCGGTCATCCAGATGCGCATCGAGAAGTTCGGCTTGCGCCTGGTCGTGGGCCGGGATGTCGAGATCGTCGATCCCGAAGACGACGCGCGTTTCAATGAAACATGGAGCGCCTACTACAAGCTGAAGGGCCGCGACGGCGTCACGCCTGAAATCGCCAAGGCGATGGTGCGCAAGCACAATTCGCTGATCGGCGTGATGCTGCTGCAGCGGGGCGATGCCGATGCGATGCTGTGCGGGGTGACCAGCCGCTTCGATAATCAACTGAAGTATGTGCAGGAGGTCATCGGCCTTAAGCCGGGGGTTCAGACGTATGCGGCCATGAATGTGCTGATGCTGCCGACGCAGACCTTGTTCATCTGCGATACGCATGTGAACGAGGACCCGACGGCCGAACAGATCGCGGACATGACGATACAGGCGGCCGAAGAAGTGCAGAGGTTCGGCGTGGTGCCCAAGGTGGCCCTGCTGTCGCATTCGAATTTCGGCAGCCGCTCGTCGGCATCGTCCCGCAAGATGGCGGAAGCCCGCCGGCTTATTTCGGAACGTGCGCCGGACCTGGAGGTGGACGGCGAGATGCATGCGGACTCGGCCTTGTCGGAAAAAATCCGCCTGAAGGCCTTCCCGGATTCGACCTTGAGGGGTCCGGCGAATCTGCTGATCACGCCTAATCTGGACACCGGGAACATTACCTACAATATGCTGAAGATGACGGGCAGCAATGGCGTTGCGATGGGGCCTGTGCTGCTGGGCGCGGCGCGTCCGGTGCATATCCTGACGACGAGCTCAACGGTGCGGCGCATTGTGAACATGACGGCGCTGGCCGTTGTGGATGCGCAGCAGGAGGCTGGGCAGGTTCAGTTGTGATGCTGTCAGGCAGGCGAATTTCAGTTGCTTTGTGCTGAGGTCCGTCTGTTTCGCAGAGCTTGAGCTTTCTATTTACGGGTGCCTGTTTGTATTGACGGGCGCCCGTTTCTTTTGCGGCATGCTGGTTTGCATAGCTTGTGGCTGGTTGCCAAGATTTGAATTGTCAGTTTGCTGCGCTTGGCGTTTACTCTGTATCGCCGAACATCGAGTTCTAAAATGGCACGATGGGCTGGCCCGGACCGGGATCGCGGACGGTGAGCCGGACCCGGCCTGCACCAGCGCACCAGACTCAAGCAGCCAATAAGAAGTCAACAAAAGCCGCCAGCACATCAAAACATGTCTAAAAGTGAAACTCACGAGGCCTGTTGAACGGGACACGGCGGATGACATCTTCTCGGGTCAGTCCCATGTCGCGCAGCATGCGTTCGTCCATCTCGTCCAATTGAACCATCTGTCTGCGTTCGTCTAGCCAACGCATCCATAGCACCCACAAAGACACCCGCCTCCATGCAAGAGGGCGTAAAAGTACATACTCACTATCGACTCGCATCATCGGTAAGCTCCAGCATAAAAAATTTGCGTTCTCATGCCGGAAATTCTGCCCGCGCCGTCCATCCGATTGCTACGGGCCAGACCGAAGCAATCCTCGATCCTCCAGTGCTACGATGAGCAAAACCGTCGCAAAGGAAGCCCATGCTCAGCACCTCATCATTTGCCGAAACAGCCGCCCTGATGGGCGACCTGGCGCGTGCCAATATGATGGCAGCGCTTATGGATGGACGCGCGCTTACGGCGACCGAGCTTGCCCGGGTCGCAGGCATCGCGCCTCAGACCGCAAGCGGACACCTGGCGCTACTGACCGATGCCGGCCTGCTGGCCGTGGAACGTCAAGGACGGCACCGCTATCATCGGCTGGCCTCGCCCGCCGTCGCCCGGATGATAGAAGGCATCATGTCGGTGGCCGGCGACCTTGATGGCCCAGGCCGGGCCAGCCGGAAAAAATCGGTGGTGACCGGCCCGCGCGACCACGCCTTGCGGCACGCCCGCACGTGCTACGACCATCTGGCTGGCCAGGTCGCCGTAGCCATGACGGACCGGATGGCCGAGCGCGGGCAGATTGAGTTCACGGCGGACGGCGGCGCCCTGACCATCGAGGGCATCCATTTCCTAAGCGATCTTGGGGTGGAACTGGGTGCCGCGCAGGCCGGCGCTGGCGGCCGGGGCAGCGGCAGGATGTTCTGCCGGCCCTGCCTGGACTGGAGTGAACGGCGGCCTCATATCGCAGGCGCCGTCGGAAAGGCTCTATGCCAATGCTGCTTCGACCAAGGCTGGATTCGCCGCGTGGCCGGCACACGCGCAGTCAGCATCACCCCGACTGGATATTCAATGCTGAAGAAGGCTTTCGACATTGGCGGCCAGTACGCCCTGCCCGCTTAATGGATAGAGTCGAACTGGAATGCAAATGCCTGAAGCGCCTGCAAATCGGGCATGCGGCATAAAAGACGATCAGAAGAACAAGCCTTTAGCCGCCAGATAAACGCCTACGATAGCCAAGCTGATCAGGAAGCAGCGGCGGAAAATGGCGGGCGATAGCGACTGGCGAAGGCGCTGTCCAATTCCCATTCCAAGCAGAGCGGGAATCAGCATGACCAAAGACGCTCCAACGGCGCCCAGCGAATAACTGTCGTTGATCCACAAGCCCGCAGCCAGCGCCACTGTCGAAACGGTAAAGGATATGCCCATAGCCTGGATCAGCTCATCCCGCGCCAAGCCCAAGGACTGAAGATAAGGCACGGCGGGCACGACGAAAACGCCTGTCGCCGCGGTAATGAAGCCAGTCAGTGCGCCCACCAGCGGACCCAGCCAGCGCTCCGCATGGGCGGGGACAAGCAGCGGATGACCGAACAGCGTCCAGGCGGAATAGGCGACCAGCGCTACCCCCAGCGATACGGCGGCCCAGGCGCCGGCCGGGGCACCCAGGATGATGGCGCCCACCAGTGTTCCGGCGGCAACGCCCACCTGCATGCCGCCAACACGTTGCAGCATGGGCAGCAGACTATGGAAGGGACGGGTCTGCCAGACGTTGGTGACCAGAGATGGGATCACCAGCAAAGCAGCCGCCTGCGCCGGCAGCATGAATATCGACAGCAAGGCCATCGAAATAGTGGGCAGGCCCAGCCCCACCACTCCTTTGATCATGCCCGCCAGCACAAATACGGCGATCACCGGCCAGAACAACTCAGGGGTAAAACCGGCAAGCAGTTCTGTCAACATCGTCGGGACTCCATAACTTGAATTCAGGCGCCATTCTGACGCCAAAGCAGCGTGATGGAAATGCGGCTTTGTCTAAGCCAGCCTATGGTTGCCCCTTAGCCTGGCCGTGCTATGATTTTTTTCATGCGCTTCGACCTGACCGATCTGCGCCTGTTCTTGAATATCCATGAAACCGGCACCATCACCCAAGGCGCCCAGCGCTCGCATATGACCCTGGCCTCGGCAAGCGAGCGCGTCAAGGGCATGGAAGACGCCGTGGGGGTGGCCCTATTGCTTCGCGGTCGACGCGGCGTAGAAGTCACGCCGGCTGGACGGACGCTGCTGCATCATGCGCGGACCGTATTGCAGCAGATGGACCGCATGCAGGGCGAGCTCGACCTATATGGCAAAGGCCTCTCGGGCCATGTGCGTCTGCTTTGCAACACCGCCGCGCTCAGCGAGTATCTGCCCGACATTATTGGTGGTTTCCTGGCGGAATATCCCCGGATATCGGTCGATCTGGAAGAACGGATGAGCTATGACATCGCTGATGCGATACGCACAGGAGTCGCGGACATCGGCATCGTTGCCGATTCCGTGGATTTGCAAGGCCTGGAAACGCACGTTTTTCGCTCCGACCCACTGGTATTGGTCGTACCCCGGGACCATGAACTGGCGGAGCGCAAGTCGACCAGTCTTGCGGAAGTTGCCCATTACGATTTCGTCGGACTGGCCGAGGGTAGCGCCTTGCAGGATCATATCGCCCACCATGCCCGCCGCTCTGGCAAGCTGTTGAGCTATCGAGTGCGTCTACGCAGCATCGACGCGGTTTGCCGGATGGTGGGCCAGGGTATCGGGATAGGCGTGGTGCCCAAGGCGGCGGCGCTGCGTAGCGGGAAGTCGGCTCGCATCAAGCGTATTGAGCTGACCGATGCCTGGGCTCACAGGGATTTGATGCTATGCGTCCGGCCGACTGATGACCTGCCGGTGTATGTCAGGCAGATGATGGCATTTATTCTTTCGGCGAAGTAGTCGATATTTTGTTTTTTCTTAAGACGGCGCGGTGGGCTGGCCTGGGCCGTGCTGCGCCTCGCTGCGATCCCGGCTTCGCCGGGATTTCCCGCGCAAGCCGTCTGAATCGGGGGACGGGCGCGAACTCATGAAATAAGCAGCCCCCCGGGCTGCTTATTTCATTCAAACATGCGCGTCCTCTTTGGCCCCCGACCCAGCCAGCCCGCACGGCGCGCTCAAACTTCGCCCGGCCCAGGCCAGCCCACCGCGCCTCATAAATAAACTAATTGAACAATGTGTCTTCGCAGGGAAAGACGTTAGCCAATACGCATCATGAGCCGCTAATGTTGCAAAGGCGTACTGGCGCAGGCCCCGGCCTGCGCCAGTACGCCTGTTCAAGAACAGTTCAAGCACTGTTCAAGAACCGCTCAAGCGTCCGGCTCAAGAGATTGACTCAACAATCACTCCAGATATCCGGCGGCACCTCTGCCTGCCACTGAAGCAGCAGGCAAAAAAAACGGAGCGCTTAAAAGCGCCCCGCTTTCTACAAGCAAACCGCGATCAGCGCTTGGTCGGCACGTCGCGGGTTTGCGAACCCGTGTACAACTGGCGCGGGCGACCGATCTTGTAATCCGGATCGGACAGCATTTCGCTCCATTGCGCAATCCAGCCCACCGTGCGGGCCAGGGCGAAGATCGCCGTGAACAGCGACGTGGGAATGCCGATGGCGCGCTGAACGATACCCGAATAGAAGTCCACGTTCGGGTACAGCTTGCGCTCCACGAAGTACGGATCTTCAAGCGCAATGCGCTCCAATTCCATAGCCAGCTTGAACAGCGGATCGTTTTCCAGGCCCAGTGCCGACAAGACTTCCTTGCACGTTTCCTGCATCAGCTTGGCGCGGGGGTCGTAGTTCTTGTAGACGCGATGGCCGAAGCCCATCAGGCGTACGCCCGAATTCTTGTCCTTGACCTTTTCCATGAACTCGCCTACCTTGGCCACGCCGCCATTGGCTTGCAGCTCTTCCAGCATTTGCAGGCACGCCTCGTTGGCGCCGCCGTGCGCCGGACCCCACAGGCAGCCTACGCCGGCGGCGATGGCCGCGAAAGGATTGGTGCCCGATGAACCGCAAAGGCGAACCGTCGACGTCGATGCATTTTGCTCGTGATCGGCATGCAGGATGAAAATGCGGTCCAGCGCGCGTTCCACCACCTCGTTGACCTTATAGTCTTCGCAAGGCGTGGCGAACATCATGCGCAGGAAGTTGCCGGTGTACGACAGGTCGTTCTGCGGATAGATGAAAGGCTGGCCCAGCGAATGCTTGTACGCCATCGCCACCAAAGTAGGCATCTTGGCGATCAGGCGAATGGCCGAAACGTGGCGGTGATGCGGATTGGTGATGTCGGTGGAGTCGTGATAGAAAGCGGACAGCGCGCCCACCAGTCCGGTCAGCACGGCCATCGGATGCGCATCGCGGCGAAAGCCTTGCAGGAAGATGCGCATTTGCTCGTGAACCATGGTGTGGTTGGTGACGAGCGAATCGAATTCCGCCTTCTGGGGGCTGTCGGGCAAATCGCCATTCAGGATCAAGTAGCAGATATCCAGGAAATCGCAGTTTTGCGCGAGCTGGTCGATGGGATAGCCGCGATACAGCAATTGGCCTTTGTCGCCATCGATGTAAGTGATGCCCGACTCGCATGCCGCCGTCGACAAGAAACCGGGGTCATACGTGAACATGCCGCTTTGGCCGTACAGTTTGCGAATATCGATGACATCAGGACCGATGGTGCCCTGATACACAGGGAACTCTATTGGAGCGCTGCCGTCGGAGAACGATAGCGTGGCTTTCTTGTCTGACAATTGCATCACAATCTTCCTTAAAAATTACAGCTCTTGCATTTGCGCGACCAGTCTGCGGATATCGGACGTATCGTATACGCCCGAAAGCTCTGTCCTGGCCAGCAGTACGTCAAGCAATTCGTTATCGCCCATCTCGAACAGCAAGGTCAAGGCGGAAACATCGGTGTCGGTTAAATCGGCTTCGTAGTGATCTAAAAATCGAGTGATGATCAGGTCATTTTCCAACAGACCCCGACGCGCCCGCCATCGCAGGCGGGCACGCTCCAGTTCTGACAACTTTCTCATCGGTGACACATTACCTATATGGTGCGGCGAACCAGGAGTTCCTTGATCTTGCCGATCGCATGCGACGGATTGAGCCCCTTGGGACAGACGTCGGCACAGTTCATGATGGTATGGCAACGGAACAGGCGATACGGATCTTCCAGATTGTCCAGGCGCTCGCCGGTGGCTTCGTCGCGGCTATCCACGATGAAGCGGTAGGCTTGCAACAGGCCGGCCGGTCCCACGAACTTGTCGGGATTCCACCAGAACGAAGGGCAGGCCGTCGAGCAGCATGCGCAAAGAATGCACTCGTACAAGCCGTTGAGCTCGTCGCGCGCTTCCGGGCTTTGCAGGCGCTCTTTTTCGGGCGGCGGCTGGTCGTTGATCAGGAAAGGCTTGATCGAATGATACTGATTGAAGAAGTGCGTCATGTCGACGATAAGGTCGCGCACGACGGGCAGCCCGGGCAGCGGCTTGAGCACGATGGGCTCTTTGAGCTCCAGCAGGTTGGTCGTGCAGGCAAGGCCGTTTTTGCCATTGATGTTCATGGCATCGGAACCGCAGACGCCCTCGCGGCAGGAGCGGCGCAATGCCAGGCTGTCGTCCACGTCGTTCTTGATGCGGATGATGGCATCGAGCAGCATCTTGTCGGTGGGCTGCAGCTCGACCTCGAGCTTCTGCATGTAAGGACGCTCGTCCTTGTCCGGATCGTAGCGGTAGATTTCAAATTTGACGATACGTTTTTGGCTCATTTCGATATCCTGCTTAGAAGGTCCGCGACTTGGGCGGGAAGCTGTCCACGGTAAGCGGCTTCATTGTCACCGGCTTGTATTCGAGACGGCTGCCTTCGGAGAACCACAATGTATGACGCAGCCAGTTTTCATCGTCGCGCTCGGGGTGATCGCTAAGCGCATGCGCGCCGCGGCTCTCGGTGCGATTGGCGGCCGACTTGGTCGTTGCGCGGGCCACTTCGATCATGTTGGATACTTCCAGCGCTTCGATGCGGGCCGTGTTGAAGACCTTGGACTTGTCCTTGAAGTAGATGTTGTCCACTTGCTGGGCGATGCCTTCGATGGACTCCACGCCCTTTTGCAGCAAGTCCAGCGTGCGGAACACGCCGCAATGATGCTGCATGGAAACGCGCATGGAGTTGGCGACGTCCTGGACCTTTTCGCCCGAGGTGCGCGATTCGATCTTGTTGACGCGATCCAGCGAGTAGTCGATGGCCGATTCGGGGATGTCCTGATGGGCGTGCTGGCGCTCGGGATGCGATTGCACGATGTGGTTGCCCGCCGAACGGCCGAAGACGATAAGGTCCAGCAGCGAGTTCGTGCCCAGGCGGTTGGCGCCGTGCACCGAAGTGGCGGCGCATTCGCCGATGGCGTACAGGCCGTTCACGGGCGTGGTTGCGCCATTGGCGACGCTGACTACCTGGCCATAGATATTGGTGGGGATGCCGCCCATCTGATAGTGGATGGTGGGCACGACCGGAATCGGATCCTTGATGGGATCGACGTTGGCGAACTTGATGGCGATCTCGCGAATGGAGGGCAGGCGTTTCTGGATGGTTTCCGCACCCAGGTGATCAAGCTTGAGCACCACGTAGCTGCCGTCGCCGCAACCGCGGCCTTCCTTGATTTCCTGGTCCATGGAGCGCGAAACGAAATCGCGCGGAGCCAAGTCCTTGAGCGTGGGCGCATAGCGCTCCATGAAGCGCTCGCCGTCCTTGTTCAGCAGGATGCCGCCTTCGCCGCGCACGCCTTCGGTAATCAGCACGCCCGCGCCAGCCACGCCGGTGGGGTGGAACTGCCAGAATTCGAGATCCTGCAGCGGCAGGCCGGCGCGGGCGGCCATGCCCAGGCCGTCGCCGGTATTGATGAAGGCGTTGGTGGAGGCGGCCCAGATGCGGCCCGCTCCGCCGGTGGCCAGCACGGTCTGCTTGGCTTCCAGCACGTAGATTTCGCCGGTTTCCATTTCCAGCGCGGTCACGCCCAGCACGTCGCCGGCTTCGTTGCGCAGCAGGTCCAGCGCCATCCATTCGACGAAGAATTGGGTGCGCGCGGCCACGTTGCGCTGGTACAGCGTGTGCAGCATGGCGTGACCGGTGCGGTCAGCCGCCGCACAGGCGCGCTGCACGGGCTTCTCGCCGAAGTTGGCGGTGTGCCCGCCAAAGGGGCGCTGATAAATGGTGCCGTCGGGATTGCGATCGAAGGGCATGCCGAAATGCTCGAGCTCGTAGACGGCATTGGGCGCTTCGCGGCACATGAACTCGATGGCGTCCTGGTCGCCGAGCCAGTCGGAACCCTTGACGGTATCGTACATGTGCCAGTACCAGTTGTCTTCGCTCATGTTGCCCAGCGACGCGCTGACGCCCCCTTGGGCCGCCACCGTGTGCGAACGGGTGGGAAACACTTTGGACAAGACTGCGACCGATAAGCCAGCTTGAGCCAGTTGCAGCGAGCAACGCATGCCGGCCCCGCCGGCGCCGACGACCACCACATCAAACTGGCGGCGCGGTAAGGAATTTTTGACAGCAGCCACGGCTTATAAGCTCCAAAGAATTTTTGCAAAAAAGACGATAGCGCCCACCAGCCACAAGATGGTCAGTACTTGCAGGAACAAGCGCAGGCCGGCCGATCGGACGTAGTCCATCCAGATATCGCGCACCCCTATCCAGGCATGCCAGGCGAGCGACAGGAAAGCCAGGGTGGCCAGCAACTGCCCCGCCGGGATGCCGATGAAGGTGAACGTGAACAGATTGCGCCAGTTTTCGAAATTCATTTCGGGGGTGAAAAGAATGCCGAGAAAAAGCACGATGGTGTATACCGCCATGATGACGGCCGTGACACGTTGCGCGATGAAATCGATAGTGCCGTAATGCGCACCGACGACCAGGCGCTTTGTACCGAGAAGTTCTTGAGCCATTACCACACCCCAAACAGTTTAAGACCGCAAACCAGGGTCAGCGCCAGGCTGACGCCGAACACCACGCCCGCCGTCTTCTGGGCGGTATGCTTGTCGTTGCCGATATGCAGGTCCAGGACCAGGTAGCGTATGCCTGCGCAGAAGTGATGCAGGAAGCCCCATATGAGGGCCAGCAGAACCAGCTTGCACAGCGGATTCGCAACCCAGGACTGTATGCTCGCAAAGCTTTCCGCCGATGTGACGCTAAGCGCGAACAGCGGCAGGATGACAATCGGGATACAGAGAAACAATAAAGCGCCGCTGACGCGGTGCAGGATTGACGATTTCCCTGCCAGGGGCAGGCGGTAGCTTAGTATCTGCGGTACGCTAAGGTTGCGAAACTGCGGACGCGGCTTTGAAGCTGAATCGGACATGATGGCCTCGAGTTAAACAAAATAATTTATTGCAAAGCGCTACAGGCATTTTCGCCGATTTAAGGCAGAGGTATCAAATCGGCGGAAAACCCGTGCTAATTCAAACTGTTTCTATAGTGGAACCGCTCTGTCACATATAAACCCCTGCGAACTTCCATTGGGCGGTCTCCGTAGGTATATGACACCCGTTCCACCTGAAGCAAGGAACTGGCCGGCTCGACCCGCAGCAGCCGCGCCTGATCCGTGGTAGCCGAGACGGCTTTGATTTTTTCTTCCGCCCGGACCATGCTGACGCCGAATTCGGACTCGAACAGGGCATACAGCGGGCCGCGGTAACGGGCCAGTGATTCGGCCGTCAAGCCGCGAAACACGGCGCCCGGCAGCCAGATATCGTCCAGAATGGTGGGAGCCTGATCGAACGAAAGCAGACGGCGCATATTGACCACGATCTCGCCGCTGCGCAGTTCCAGCAAGGAAGAAATGTCGGCCGGCGCCTTGACCCTTCTGCAATCCAGGATCTGGCTTCCGGACATGGGCTGCTTGCCGTCATCGGAAGTGAGCCGCAAGAACCTGAAGCGGACCTTGGCCTCGTGGTGCGTTGCCACGAATGTACCCTTGCCCTGACGCCGAAGCAACAGGTTTTCCGACGCGAGCTCGTCGATGGCCTTGCGCACCGTGCCCTGGCTGACTTGAAAACGCGCCGCCAGTTCCAGCTCGCTGGGGATGGCCTCGCCCGGTTTCCATTCGCCGCGATCAAGGCTTTGCAGCAGCAGGCCCTTGATCTGCTGATACAACGGACTGAACGCCGCGCTGCTGGCGGAGCGATCAGGCGCGTTGCCGCGATCTGTTAAGGGCGAATCAGACATGACGCTTAGGATGGAGTACCGTGACGGACAGAATTAAGGACGGGGAAAGAATTTCCGACGCCCGCCATTTTCGCATGCTTGGCGCTTTCTGTCTAACACTCTTCTGTCTTATATAAGATATAAGACAATTGACCAAGAGCCGAAAATTCGCTACTCTATTGCGCCATGTCCGCGCGCATGCGGTTCCCATTTTGCCAAAGACGCGCAGCCCGCATCCGGCATCGCTTTTCCAACCCGCTCCGGGTTAAAGAAAGCCGCCAAAAGAATTACACTGTCCGTTGTCTCTTCTTACCCATTCCTACCATCTACCGGGAGATTGTTCATGTCCAAACCCGCCATGCGTGTCGCCGTAACCGGCGCAGCCGGCCAGATCGGCTATGCCTTGCTGTTTCGCATCGCTTCAGGCGAAATGCTCGGCAAAGACCAGCCGGTCATTCTGCAACTGCTGGAAATCCCAGACGAGAAAGCCCAAAAAGCGCTGAAAGGCGTCATGATGGAACTGGACGACTGCGCTTTCCCCCTGCTGGCCGGCATGACCGCGCATAGCGATGCCCGCGAAGCCTTCAAGGATGTCGACGTTGCCCTGCTGGTGGGCGCGCGCCCCCGCGGCCCCGGCATGGAGCGCAAGGATTTGCTGCAGGTCAATGCCCAGATCTTTACCGCGCAGGGCAAAGCCCTGAACGACGTCGCCAGCCGCAACGTCAAAGTGCTGGTCGTCGGCAACCCCGCCAACACCAACGCCTACATCGCCATGAAGTCGGCGCCCGATCTGCCCGCCAAGAACTTCACGGCCATGCTGCGCCTGGATCACAATCGCGCCTTGTCGCAGCTGTCCGCCAAATCGGGCAAGCCGGTTGCCGACATCGAAAAGCTGATCGTGTGGGGCAACCACTCGCCCACCATGTATCCCGACACCCGCTTTGCAACCGTTGGCGGTAAAAGCCTGGACACCCTGATCAACGACCAGGCCTGGAACCGCGACACCTTCATCCCCACAGTGGGCAAGCGTGGCGCAGCCATCATCGAAGCGCGCGGCCTGTCGTCCGCGGCCTCGGCCGCCAATGCCGCCATCGACCATGTGCGCGACTGGGTGCTGGGCTCGAACGGCAAGTGGGTCACGATGGGTATTCCGTCGGACGGTTCCTACGGCATTCCCAAAGACATCATCTACGGCGTGCCCGTCACGACAGCCAATGGCGAATACACCCGTGTCGAAGGGCTGGAAATCGATGCTTTCTCGCGCGAGCGCATGGACTTCACCCTGAAGGAATTGCTTGAAGAACGCGAGGGCGTGCAAGACCTGCTGAAATAAGCACGGCCTTGCGGCGGCGACCGGCGACACGCTCACCGGCGCCCTGAACAAGCCCGCGCCGTATTGAACCGCAAGCCAGGAGCCGGGCAGTAGAAGCCCGACTCCTGGCTTGTTTTTCATGGTGTCTTTTTTTATTCTTCCAGGCCCACGATTTTCAGCTTGCGCCAAAGCGTGCTGCGGCTGATGCCCAGCTTTTCCGCCGCCAGGCCGCGATTGCCCGCGCACTGCTCCAGCGCGGCGCGTATGCGCTCGCGCTCGATGGAGAGTCGGCTGGCGGGCAGCGAATCCCCAGCCGTCTCGGCGCCCAACATAAAAAGTTCGGGCGCAATCTCTTTCAAGGTTTCCCGCGCAATGCCCTCGCCCGCATTCCGCAGACCGCGAAACACCATGGTCCGCTCGATAAGGTTCTCCAGCTCGCGGATGTTGCCTGGCCAGAGATAACCCCGGGACGCCTCCACAATCGCGCGGATCAAGCCCCCATCGGCAAGCGCCCTGTTGTTCAGGCGAAGGGCGATTTTCTCGGCCAGATGCCGGGCCAGCAAGGGCAAATCGCCCTCGCGTTCCCTGAGTGGAGGAAGATGCACCAGCAGGATATTCAGCCTGTAGTACAGATCCTGGCGAAACTCGCCTCGGCGGACCTGCTCTCCCAAGTCCCGATGGGTTGCCGCAATGACACGCAGATCGACCGGCGTGGGTTCCGTCGCGCCGATGCGCAGCACCTCTTTTTCTTGAAGCACCCGCAACAGGCGCGTCTGCAGCGACAGCGGCATTTCTCCGATCTCGTCAAGAAAGATCGTTCCGGTATGGGCCGCCTCGAACAAGCCCACCTTGCCCCCACGGCTGGAACCCGTGAATGCGCCCTCCACATAACCGAAGAGTTCGCTTTCGAGCAGGGTATCGGGAAAGGCCGCGCAATTGATGGCCACGAAAGGCTGCGCCTGGCGCGGGCTGGCGTTGTGTATGCCCTGGGCCAGCAGTTCTTTTCCCGTGCCGCTTTCGCCCACGATAAGCACTGTGGCGCTGCTCTGAGCGCAGGTCAGGGCGCGATCCCTGACCTGCTGCAACGCCCGGCTTTCGCCAATAAGATTGGCCAGCCCGTATTTGGCGTTGCGCGCCACAGGCTGGCTTCGAGAACGCAAGCTGCGGTCCAGCCGTTGAATCGCTATGGGATCCTGGCAGACAAGGACCGCGCCCGTATGCCTGCCCTGCTCCATGATCGCCATGCGCGTCACCACGACGGTCTTGCCGTTTACTTGCTGGACCTGCTCCAGCTCAGCCTCTCCGGTGCGCAAGGTGTTGGCCAGGCTCAATTCGCTTTGCAGCATACTCAGGCGCTGCCCCAGGGCGCGCTCCGCGGGCACGCCGATAAAGGCTTCCATGGAGGGGTTGAGGATTTCAATGCGCTCGTCCAGATCGACGGCGACCACGCCATCCTTCAACTGCCCGAGTATGGTGTTGAGCTTTTCGCGCCTGGCGACTTCCAGCCGGGCGACGCGCGCCACTTCGATGGCATCTTCCATGGCCTCGCGCACAGCGCCCTGCGAGTACAGCAAAATGCCTTCCACGCCATAGGATCGCGCCAGGTCCACCACCAGGCCCGGCGCAATGATGGACTCGACGCCCATCGCCACCAGTTCCTGCACGCAAGCCTCGGCCTCTTCCTCGGTGGAATAGGCCCGCAGCTCCACCCGCAGTGAAAAGCGCTCATTGAACTGTGCCAGCTCGGCGGGAATGCTTCCGTAGGCGACCAGCGCGATACGGCGCGACTTGCCCGATGCCCGCGCCAGGCCGCGCATGACATCGAAGCCGCCGGGCTTGACCATCACGACCGGAATATCCAGGTGCTCTCGCAGAAAACCGCCGTTGGATCCCGCCGACACGACGGCATCGACGCCGCCCGACTGGCGCATCGCGCCGATACGTTCAACCGCCTGCGAATAGGCCTTGTCCAGTATGATGATTTCCGCCAAAGGACTATAGACGGGAGCCAGCTCTTCCAGAAGGGCGCGCAATCCATGAAATCCCACGGCGACAATGCGTAGCCGGGAGCCGGTCAAAGGAGTAAAAAGTGCCATGGCGCTGATCGTTTCAAAATGGTCGCAACAAATGAAACACCATTGTTTCACAAATGACACATACTCCCAAACGCCGCGCCCGCTTCCATATCAAGGCAGCCGTAAATATTGTTTCGCCGACAGGGCTTAGAGGGTCGCGATTGAAACCCGGGACCGAGGCGAATAACTGGCACAACTATTGCGTATGATTGCCGGATAAGCATGCTTCGATGGCCCAGCTATCGTTTTTCACTACACAGAGAGGTGCCGATGTCCAACGCAAACCCCCAACCCACTTCAGCCGGCGCGCGGTTTCGCGAGGCGCTGCGGCAAGAACAACCCTTGCAGATCATAGGCGCCATCAACGCCAACCATGCCCTTCTTGCCAAGCGCGCGGGATACAAGGCCATCTATCTTTCCGGCGGCGGTGTCGCGGCCGGATCGCTGGGCTTGCCGGACCTGGGCATCAACACGCTGGACGACGTCCTGACCGATATCCGACGCATCACCGATGTATGCGATGTTCCATTGCTGGTGGACATCGACACCGGCTTCGGGCCTTCCGCCTTCAATATCGCCCGCACGGTGAAAAGCCTGATCAAGTTCGGCGCGGCGGCCTGCCATATCGAGGACCAGGTTGGGGCCAAGCGCTGCGGCCATCGCCCAGGCAAGGAAATTGTGGGCACACAGGAAATGGCCGACCGCGTCAAGGCCGCTGTCGACGCGCGCACCGACAGCAATTTCTTCATCATTGCCCGCACCGACGCCATCGCGGTCGATGGCGTGGATGCCGCGCTGGAACGCGCCCACGCCTGCGTCGAAGCCGGCGCCGATGCCATCTTCGCCGAAGCGTCCTACGACCTGGCCACCTACGAGCGCTTCACCAAGGCATTGAATGTGCCGGTGCTGGCCAACATTACCGAGTTCGGCCAGACGCCTTTGTTCACCGTGGATGAACTGAAATCGGTGGGCGTCGGCATGGTACTGTATCCGTTATCGGCGTTTCGGGCGATGAACAAAGCCGCTGAGACGGTCTACGCGGCCATACGGCGCGACGGCCACCAGAAAAATGTCATCGACCTGATGCAGACGCGCGAAGAACTGTATGACCGCATCGGGTATCACGAATTCGAGTCCCGCCTCGATGCGCTGTTTCAACAAGGCAAATCAAAATAACCTTTCAAGGAATTGAGACATGGCCACAGCCCAAGCAAAAAGCAAGCAAACCGCAAACAAGCAAGCCGCGATCAAACAGCCAGCGGCCGCGCCCAAACCCAAGAAATCCGTTGCCTTGTCCGGCGTCGTGGCGGGCAACACCGCCTTGTGCACGGTGGGCCGCAGCGGCAATGACCTGCACTACCGCGGCTACGATATCCTGGATATCGCCGAAACCTGCGAATTCGAGGAAGTCGCCCATCTGCTGGTCCATGGCAAGCTGCCCAACAAGGCCGAACTGGCCGCCTACAAGGAAAAGCTGCGCAGCCTGCGCGGCCTGCCCGCTCAATTGCAGGCGGCCCTTGAAGCCCTGCCGGCGGCCAGCCATCCCATGGATGTGATGCGCACCGCGGTCTCCGTGCTGGGCTGCATCCTGCCCGAGAAAGACGACCACAATCTGCCCGATGCCCGCGACATCGCGGACCGCCTGATGGCCAACCTGGGTTCCGCCCTGCTGTACTGGTACCACTTCAGCCATAACGGCCACTACATCGACGTGCAGACCGACGACGACAGCATAGGCGGGCACTTCCTGCACCTGCTGCACGGCAGGAAGCCCAGCGACGATTGGGTGCGCGCCATGCACACCTCGCTCATTCTGTACGCCGAGCATGAATTCAATGCCTCCACCTTCGCCAGCCGCGTCATCGCGGGTACGGGCTCGGACATGTATTCGGCGATCGCCGGCGGCATCGGCGCCCTGCGCGGGCCCAAGCACGGCGGCGCCAACGAAGTCGCCTTCGAAGTCCAGAAGCGCTACGAGACTCCCGATGAAGCCGAGGCCGACATCCGCCGGCGCGTCGAGAACAAGGAAGTCATCATCGGCTTCGGCCACCCCGTCTACACGGTTTCCGATCCCCGCAATCAGGTCATCAAGGAAGTCGCCCGCAAGCTGTCCAAGAAGCAGGGCAACACCAAGATGTTCGACATTGCCGAGCGCCTGGAAACCGCCATGTGGGACATCAAGAAAATGTTCCCCAACCTGGACTGGTTCTCCGCCGTGTCCTACCACATGATGGGCGTGCCCACCGCCATGTTCACGCCCCTGTTCGTCATCGCGCGCACGGCGGGCTGGTCGGCGCACATCATCGAGCAGCGTGTCGACAACAAGATCATCCGTCCCACCGCCAACTACGTCGGCCCCGAAGACCGGAAGTTCGTTCCCCTCGGCAAGCGCTAAGGCCCGCCGCAAGGGGCCTTGGCAAGCGGCCCCTTGCTCCTCACAGAGGCTGCTGTAGCCTGCCGCATTTCCCGATCATCATCCCGTTTTTTCGGACGCCATGAACACTGCAAACCGCAAACCCCTGCCCGGCACCCGGCTGGACTATTTCGACGCGCGCGCAGCCGTCGATGCCATCCAGCCCGGCGCTTACGCCACGCTGCCTTATACCTCGCGCGTGCTCGCCGAGAATCTCGTGCGCCGTTGCGATCCGGCCACCTTGACCGCTTCGCTCAAGCAGCTTATTGAACGCAAGCGCGACCTGGACTTTCCCTGGTTTCCGGCGCGTGTGGTCTGTCACGACATTCTGGGCCAGACCGCCCTGGTCGACCTGGCCGGACTGCGCGAGGCGATCGCGGCAAAAGGCGGCGATCCTTCGCAGGTCAATCCCGTGGTGCCCACCCAACTGATCGTCGATCATTCGCTCGCCGTCGAGCATGCGGGCTTCGAAAAGGACGCCTTCCAGAAGAACCGCGCCATCGAGGACCGCCGCAACGACGATCGCTTTCATTTCATCAACTGGACCAAGAAGGCGTTCAAGAACATCGACGTGATCCCGCCCGGCAACGGCATCATGCACCAGATCAACCTCGAGCGTATGTCTCCGGTGGTGCATGCCCGGGACGGCGTGGCTTTCCCCGATACGCTGGTGGGCACCGACAGCCACACGCCGCATGTCGACGCGCTGGGCGTGATCGCCATCGGCGTGGGCGGCCTGGAAGCGGAAAGCGTGATGCTGGGCCGCGCATCCTGGATGCGCCTGCCCGATATCATCGGCGTCGAACTGACCGGCCAGTTGCGTCCTGGCTCCACCGCCACCGACCTGGTGCTGGCGATGACCGAATTCCTGCGCAAGGAAAAGGTGGTGTCGTCCTACCTGGAGTTCTACGGCGAAGGCGCCTCCCGCCTGACGCTGGGCGACCGCGCCACGATCTCGAACATGACGCCCGAGTACGGCGCCACCGCGGCCATGTTCTACATCGACCAGCAAACCATCGACTACCTGACATTGACCGGCCGCGACGACGAGCAGGTCAAGCTGGTGGAAACCTATGCCCGGCACACCGGACTTTGGGCCGACAGCCTGAAGACCGCCGAATACGAACGCGTGCTGAAATTCGACCTGTCGACCGTGGTGCGCAACATCGCCGGTCCGTCCAACCCCCATCGCCGGGTGCCGACGTCCGAACTGGCCGCAAGGGGAATCTCCGGCAAGGTCGAGAACGAGCCCGGCCTGATGCCGGACGGCGCGGTGATCATTGCCGCCATCACCAGTTGCACCAACACCAGCAATCCGCGCAATGTGATCGCCGCCGGCTTGCTGGCACGCAACGCCAATGCGCGCGGCCTGACCCGCAAGCCTTGGGTCAAGACCTCGCTGGCGCCGGGCTCCAAGGCGGTGCAGCTCTACCTGGAAGACGCCAAGCTGCTGCCCGAGCTGGAACAGCTTGGCTTCGGCATCGTCGGCTTTGCCTGCACCACCTGTAACGGCATGAGCGGCGCGCTGGATCCCGCCATCCAGAAGGAAGTGGTCGACCGCGACCTGTACGCCACCGCCGTGCTGTCGGGCAACCGCAATTTCGACGGCCGCATCCATCCCTATGCCAAGCAGGCCTTCCTGGCTTCGCCGCCGCTGGTGGTCGCCTACGCCATCGCCGGCACCATCCGCTTCGACATCGAGCGCGACGTGCTGGGGCAGGACGCCAGCGGCCGCGACATCCGCCTGAAGGACATCTGGCCCAGCGACGAAGAGATCGACGCCATGGTCAAGTCCGCCGTCAAGCCCGAGCAGTTCCGCAAGGTCTACGCGCCCATGTTCGGCATCCAGGACCAACGCCGCGCCGCGGTCAGCCCGCTGTACGACTGGCGCCCGATGAGCACCTACATCCGCCGCCCGCCGTACTGGGAAGGCGCGCTGGCCGGCGAGCGCACGCTGCGCGGCATGCTGCCGCTGGCCGTGCTGGGCGACAACATCACCACCGACCACCTGTCGCCGTCCAACGCCATCCTGATGGACAGCGCCGCCGGCGAATACCTGCACAAGATGGGCCTGCCCGAAGAGGACTTCAACTCCTACGCCACCCACCGCGGCGACCACCTCACCGCGCAACGCGCCACCTTCGCCAACCCCAAGCTCTTCAACGAAATGGTGAAGAACGACGACGGCACGGTGAAGCAGGGGTCGCTCGCGCGCGTGGAGCCGGAAGGCAAGGTCATGCGCATGTGGGAAGCCATCGAAACCTACATGAACCGCAAGCAGCCGCTCATCATCGTGGCCGGCGCCGACTACGGCCAGGGCTCCTCGCGCGACTGGGCCGCCAAGGGCGTGCGCCTGGCCGGCGTGGAAGCCATCGTCGCCGAGGGCTTCGAACGCATCCATCGCACCAATCTTGTGGGCATGGGCGTGCTGCCGCTGGAGTTCAAGCCGGGCGTGAACCGGCACACCTTGAATATCGACGGCACCGAAACTTTCGATGTCCAGGGCGCATGCACTCCGCTGGCCACGCTGACGTTGGTCATCCACCGCAAGAACGGCGAGCGCATCCAGGTGCCGGTCACCTGCCGCCTTGATACGGCGGAAGAGGTATCGATCTACGAGGCGGGCGGCGTGCTGCAACGCTTTGCCCAGGACTTCATCGAATCGGCGGCGGCTGTTTAAGCAAGGAGACACCCCATGACACAAGCAGCCCAGATCAAAGTGCCGGCCACCTACATGCGCGGCGGCACCAGTAAAGGCGTGTTCTTCCGCCTGCAAGACCTTCCCCAGGCCGCGCAGGCGCCCGGCGCGGCGCGCGACGCCCTGCTGCTGCGGGTGATAGGCAGTCCCGATCCCTACGGCAAGCACACCGATGGCATGGGCGGCGCCACGTCCAGCACCAGTAAGACGGTCATTCTGTCCAAAAGCGGCAGGCCCGATCACGACGTCGACTATCTGTTCGGCCAGGTATCCATCGACAAGCCGTTTATCGACTGGAGCGGCAATTGCGGCAATCTCTCGGCCGCCGTGGGGCCCTTCGCCATCGCCAACGGACTGGTCGATGCCGACCGCGTTCCACGGGACGGCGTGGCGGTCGTGCGCATTTGGCAGGCGAATATCGGCAAGACCATCGTCGCGCATGTGCCCATCACCCAGGGCCAGGTGCAGGAAACCGGCGACTTCGAACTGGACGGCGTTACCTTCCCCGCCGCCGAGGTAAGGCTAGAATTCATGGACCCCGCCGCCGAGGAAGACGGCGCGGGCGGCTCGATGTTCCCGACCGGGGCGCTGGTCGACGACCTGGACGTGCCCGGCGTCGGAACACTGAAAGCCACCCTTATCAATGCCGGCATACCCACCATCTTCGTCAACGCCCGGGATATCGGCTACATCGGCACCGAATTGCAGGAAGCCATCAACGGCGACAGCAAGGCTTTGGCGATGCTTGAAGCCATACGCGCGCACGGCGCGCTGCGCATGGGCCTGATCAAGCATATCGATGAAGCCGCCAAGCGCCAGCACACACCCAAGGTGGCTTTCGTTGCCCAACCCGCCGATTATGTCTCATCCAGCGGCAAGCCCATTGCCTCCGGCGACATCGACGTGCTGGTGCGGGCCGTATCCATGGGCAAGCTGCATCATGCCATGATGGGGACGGCGGCCGTCGCCATCGCCACGGCCGCGGCGGTGCCGGGCACCTTGGTGAACCTGGCGGCTGGCGGCGGCGTACGCAACGCAGTATGCTTTGGACATCCCTCCGGCACCTTGCGGGTGGGAGCGGAAGCCAGCCGGAAAGGCCAGGAATGGACGGTGACCAAGGCCATCATGAGCCGCAGCGCCAGAGTCCTGATGGAAGGCTGGGTCCGCGTGCCCGGCGACGCACTCTAGGTTCCAGGGGCGGTCGCCGCTCAATCGGAGGCCACCCCAGCATGAAACCCAGCCAGCGTCCCGAATGGGACAAAGTCCTGACCGATATCGTCGACTACGTCCACGACTACCCTGTAGACTCCGAGCTTGCGTATGAAACCGCCCGCCTGTGCCTGCTCGACACGCTGGGCTGCGGGCTGGAAGCCCTTGAATATCCGGCCTGCACCAAGCTGCTCGGTCCCATCGCGCCGGGCACGATCGTGCCCAATGGCGCCCGGGTGCCGGGCACGCAATTCCAGCTTGATCCCGTGCAGGCCGCCTTCAATATCGGCGCCATGATCCGTTGGCTGGATTTCAACGATACCTGGCTGGCGGCGGAATGGGGCCACCCCTCCGATAACCTGGGCGGCATCCTGGCATGCGCCGACTGGCTCTCGCGCAGCGCCGTGGCGGCCGGCAAGCCCGCGCTCACCCTGCGCGCCGTATTGACGGCAATGATCAAGGCCCACGAAATCCAGGGCTGCATAGCACTGGAAAATTCCTTCAACAAGGTGGGGCTGGACCATGTCGTACTGGTCAAGGTTGCGTCGACCGCCGTGATTTCCCAACTGCTGGGACTGAGCCGCGACGAGACCCTTAACGCGGTGTCGCTGGCCTGGGTGGACGGCCAAAGCCTGCGCACCTATCGGCATGCGCCCAATACAGGCAGCCGCAAGAGCTGGGCCGCGGGCGATGCCACCAGCCGGGGCTTGCGGCTGGCGCTCATGGCCCGAACCGGCGAAATGGGCTACCCCTCGGCGCTGACCGCCAAGACCTGGGGCTTTTACGACGTGCTGTTCAAGGGACGGGAATTCAAGTTCCAGCGTCCCTACGGCAGCTACGTCATGGAGAACATACTGTTCAAGATATCGTATCCGGCCGAATTCCATGCCCAGACAGCGGTGGAATGCGCGATGAAAATTCACGGCGCGCTGGCGGCCGCGGGCAAGACCGAAGGCGACATCAAGAGCATCACCATACGCACGCATGAGGCCTGCATACGCATCATCGACAAGAAGGGCCCGCTGAACAACCCGGCGGACCGCGACCACTGCATTCAGTACATGGTGGCCGTGCCCCTTATCTTCGGACAGCTCACCGCCGCCGACTACGAAAACGCCGTGGCCTCGGACCCGCGTATCGACGCCTTGCGCGACAAGATCACCTGTGTGGAAGACCCCGGGTTCACGGCCGATTACCACGATCCCGGCAAGCGCTCGATCGCCAACGCGCTGACCGTGGCATTCCACGACGGCAGCGCGCTGGGCGAGGTCGTTTGCGAATTCCCCATCGGCCACAGGCTGCGCCGCAGTGAAGGCATTCCTTTGCTGATGGACAAATTCCAGACAAACCTGGCGCGCCGCTTCCCGCCCCGGCAGCAGCGGCGGATACTTGACGCCTCGCTGGACCTCAAAACGCTGGAAGCCATGCCTGTACACGAATACGTGGACTTATATACGATCTGACGCAAATCATTGTGCCAATATGATTAAATGGCACGGATCCACCGCTCCATTGCGCCACGCGCCCCTTGCGCATCACCCGGGGGCTTTTTTAGTTGAATTCCGGCTGCTCCGCCCAAATTGATATGTTCGAAACCTTTGCGTTCTATGCCCTGCCCTTCACCTTCACCCTGCTTGTCGCCTGCCTGCTGACCTGCGTGGTGTGCGGCGTGTTTCTATTCCTGTTCCGCATTCGGGTTACCAACCAGGCGCTGCGGCATCCCTACCTGGACAAACAATCGTGGGAACGCTATCCGCTGTCCATACGCGCCGCCATCTTGCTGGATTATTTTTTGCGCATCAGCTTTCCGAAGTCCAATTTCTGGATCGTCGGACAGGCCAACCGCCTGCTGTCCCATGTTCAGCCCGACGAGCTTTCCACCCGCCTGAAGTGGCCGCTGATCGGATTCTGGGGCGGCTGCCTTGTGGGCCTGGTGGCCTTGCTGGTGCTCTGGGCCCTGATCCTGCTTACAATGGTCTGACGACCTTCCAGCATCCAAAGGAACTTTACCGCTTATGAGCCGAGCAGTCGAACACAACCTTGCCCAACAGCGTTTCGAATGGATCGAAGACGGCATGCTTAGCGTGCTGGACTACCAGCTTCAGAATGGCGTCATGGCCATTACGCACACCGGCGTGCCCGAGGCCGTGGGCGGGCGCGGCATTGCCGCCGACCTGGCCAAAGCGGCGCTCGACACCGCCCGGGAACAAGGCTGGAGCGTTCGCCCCCTTTGCTCCTACGTTGCGGCGTATATAAGGCGCCATAAACAATACGAAGACCTCGTGGCCTGAAAACCGGGGGCCGTTTTTAAGCGCCCCCAAAGTTTTTTGACCGTAAAGCCACAGATGTCGTTCTTATGTCTTATATAAGATATAAGACATTTGCCTCCGGACCGGCTTCCTTCTACAATCGAAGGCATAGAGCCATTCCTACAAACCTCGACCCAAAGGGCATGCATCATGCTGGAATCATATCGTCAACACGTTGCCGAACGCGCCGCGTCGGGCATTCCTCCTCTTCCTCTTTCGGCGCAGCAGACAGCCGAGCTGATCGAGCTGATCAAAGCCCCGCCCGCTGGTGAAGAAAGCTTCCTGCTCGACCTGCTCACGCACCGCGTGCCGGCCGGCGTGGACGACGCCGCCAAGGTTAAAGCGTCCTACCTGGCCGCCGTTGCCCTGGGCAAGGAAACCTGTGCCTTGATCGACCGCAAGCGCGCCACCGAACTGCTGGGCACCATGCTGGGCGGCTACAACATCAGCCCCCTGGTCGAATTGCTGGACAACGCGGAACTGGGCGCGGTCGCCGCCGAAGCGCTCAAGAAAACACTGCTGGTGTTCGACGCCTTCCACGACATCAAGGACAAGGCCGACAAGGGCAACGCCAATGCGCGCGCCATCCTGCAAAGCTGGGCCGATGCCGAATGGTTCACCAGCCGTCCCGAAGTGCCCGAAAGCCTGACGCTGACGGTGTTCAAAGTCACCGGCGAAACCAATACCGACGACCTGTCGCCGGCGCCCGATGCCTGGAGCCGCCCCGACATTCCCCTGCATGCCCTGGCCATGCTCAAGAACCCGCGCGAGGGCATACAGCCCGATGAAGCCGGCAAGATCGGCCCCATCAAATTCATCGAAAGCCTGAAGCAGAAAGGCCATCTGGTCGCCTATGTGGGCGATGTGGTCGGCACAGGCTCGTCGCGCAAGTCCGCCACCAACTCGGTGCTCTGGCATACCGGCGAAGACATCCCCTTCGTGCCGAACAAGCGCTTCGGCGGCGTCTGCCTGGGCAACAAGATCGCCCCCATCTTCTATAACACCATGGAAGATGCCGGCGCGCTGCCCATCGAGCTTGATGTGTCCAAGATGAATATGGGCGACGTCATCGAACTGCGCCCCTACGAAGGCCGGGCCCTGAAGAACGGCGAAGTCATCGCCGAATTCAAGGTCAAGTCCGACGTGCTGTTCGACGAAGCTCGCGCGGGCGGCCGCATTCCGCTGATCATTGGCCGCGGCCTGACGGCTAAAGCCCGCGAGGCCCTGGGCCTGGCGCCCTCGGACTTGTTCCGCCTGCCGCAAAACCCCGCCGATTCCGGCAAGGGCTACACCCTGGCCCAGAAGATGGTCGGCCGCGCCTGCGGCCTGCCCGAAGGCAAGGGCGTGCGCGCCGGCACCTACTGCGAACCCCGGATGACCTCGGTCGGCAGCCAGGACACCACCGGCCCCATGACCCGCGACGAGCTCAAGGATCTGGCCTGCCTGGGCTTCTCGGCCGACCTGGTCATGCAGTCCTTCTGCCATACCGCCGCCTATCCCAAGCCCGTAGACGTCAAGACCCATCACGAACTGCCCGCCTTCATCAGCACGCGCGGCGGCGTATCGCTGCGCCCGGGCGACGGCATCATCCACTCGTGGCTGAACCGCATGCTGCTGCCCGACACCGTCGGCACAGGCGGCGACTCGCACACGCGCTTCCCCATCGGCATCAGCTTTCCCGCCGGCTCCGGCCTGGTGGCTTTCGCGGCCGCCACCGGCGTCATGCCGCTGGACATGCCCGAATCGGTCCTGGTGCGCTTCAAGGGCAAAATGCAGCCCGGCGTCACCCTGCGCGACCTGGTCAGCGCCATTCCGCTGTATGCGATCAAGCAGGGCTTGCTGACCGTGGCCAAGCAAGGCAAGAAAAATATTTTCTCGGGCCGCATTCTTGAAATCGAAGGCTTGCCCGACCTGAAGGTCGAGCAGGCATTCGAACTGTCCGATGCCTCGGCCGAGCGCTCCGCCGCCGGCTGCAGCGTGCGCCTGAACAAAGAGCCCATCATCGAATACATCAACAGCAACATCACCTTGCTGAAATGGATGATCGCCAACGGCTACGAAGACGAGCGCACCCTGGGCCGCCGCATCAAGGCCATGGAAGCCTGGCTGGCCAACCCGCAATTGCTGGAACCCGATGCCGACGCCGAATACGCCGCGGTCATCGAGATCGACCTGGCCGATATCCATGAGCCCATCGTCGCCTGCCCCAACGATCCGGACGATGTGAAAACGCTGTCCGATGTTTCCGGCACCGTCATCGATGAAGTCTTCATCGGCAGCTGCATGACCAATATCGGCCACTTTCGCGCCGCGTCCAAGCTGCTGGAAGGCAAGCGCGACATGCCCTCCAAGCTGTGGGTCGCCCCGCCCACCAAGATGGACCAGAAGCAGCTTACCGAGGAAGGCCATTACGGCGTGCTGGGCAGCGCCGGCGCACGCATGGAAATGCCCGGCTGCTCGCTGTGCATGGGCAACCAGGCACAGGTGCGCGAAGGCGCCACGGTCATGTCGACCAGCACACGCAACTTCCCGAACCGCCTGGGCAAGAACTCCAATGTGTTCCTGGGTTCCGCCGAGCTGGCCGCCATCTGCTCGCGCCTGGGCCGTATCCCGACCCGCGCCGAATACATGGAAGCCGTGGGCGTGCTGGACGCAAACAGCAGCGAGATCTACCGCTACATGAACTTTGACCAGATCGAGGATTTCAAGGAAATCGCCGACTCGGTCAGCGTATAAGGCAGCGTCAGCGCCGCTAGTCCAGGCCCCCGACGCTGCATGTCGGGGGCTTTTATTTTGGAGTCCCAAAACTTGTCCAATCAGGCCTAAAATACCGCTAGCAATACACTGGCTGCACACTCGCCGGCCGACAAGCCCTTAAACCATCCTGGAGCTCTTATGTCGCATAACACGTTCAATAGCTTACAAAAGTTCAAGGTCGGGCGGAAATCAGCCCAGTTCTATTCCCTGCCGGCGCTAGGCAAAACGCTGGGCATCGACATCCAGCGCCTGCCGGTATCGATACGCATTGTCCTGGAATCGGTTCTGCGCAATTGCGACGGCAAGAAGATCACCGAAAAGCACGTCAAGCAGCTGGCCGGGTGGAAGCCGCGCGCCCAGCGCAATACCGAAATCCCCTTCGTCGTCGCGCGTGTCGTCCTGCAGGATTTCACCGGTGTGCCGCTGCTGGCCGACATCGCCGCCATGCGCTCGGTCGCCGCCAAGATGGGCAAGGATCCCAAGCGCATCGAACCCATGGTCCCCGTGGACCTGGTGGTCGACCACTCCGTGATGATCGATTACTTCGGCACCAAGGATGCGCTCGACCTGAACATGAAGCTGGAGTTCAAGCGCAACCAGGAACGCTACCAATTCATGAAGTGGGGCATGCAGGCGTTCGATACCTTCGGCGTCGTTCCCCCGGGGTTTGGCATCGTCCACCAGGTCAACCTGGAGCACCTGGCTCGCGGCGTGCATTACGATGCCGGCAATAACGTCTACTACCCCGACACCCTCGTGGGCACCGACAGCCATACCACCATGATCAACGGCATCGGCGTCGTCGGCTGGGGCGTGGGCGGCATCGAGGCCGAAGCCGGCATGCTGGGCCAGCCCGTGTATATTCTTACCCCGGACGTCGTCGGGGTCGAGCTTACCGGCGAGCTGCGCGGCGGCGTAACGGCCACCGACCTGGTCCTGACCATCACCGAACTGCTGCGCAAGCAGAAGGTCGTGGGCAAGTTCGTGGAGTTCTGCGGTCCGGGCACATCCAGCCTGTCGGTCACCGACCGTGCCACCATCGGCAATATGTCGCCCGAATACGGCGCCACCATGGGCTTCTTCCCGGTCGACGACCGCACCATCGAATATTTCAAGGGCACCGGCCGCAGCCAGGAAGAGATCGAAGCGCTGCAGGCCTACTTCAAGGCCCAGGGCATGTACGGCGTGCCCGCCGCCAAGGACATCAGCTATACGCAATTGGTCAAACTGGACCTTTCCACCGTCACCCCCTCGCTGGCGGGTCCCAAGCGGCCCCAGGACCGCATCGAACTGGGCGACGTCAAGAACACCTATACGCGGCTTTACTCCGAGCAATCGGCGGCCGGCTTCAACCAGCCCCCCGAGAAAATGCATCAGGTCTTCACGACCAGCGCCGGCACCCAGGTCAAGAATGGCGACATCCTTATCGCCGCCATCACATCCTGCACCAATACATCCAACCCCAGCGTGCTGCTGGCCGCCGGCCTGATGGCCAAGAAGGCCGTGGAAGCCGGCCTGACGGTGCCCAAGCACATCAAGACCTCGCTGGCTCCCGGCTCGCGCGTGGTCACCGACTACCTGACCAAGACGGGCCTGCTGCCCTATCTGGAAAAGCTCGGCTTCGACGTGGCCGCCTACGGCTGTACCACCTGCATCGGCAATGCCGGCGACCTGACGCCCGACTTGAACGAAGCCATCATCAAGAACGGCCTGGTCTGCTCCGCCGTGCTCTCGGGCAACCGCAATTTCGAAGCGCGCATCCACCCCAACATCAAGGCCAACTTCCTGGCCTCGCCGCCCCTGGTCGTCGCCTATGCGCTGGCCGGCACGGTGCTGCGCGACCTCATGACCGAGCCCGTCGGCCAGGGCAAGAACGGCGACGTCTGGCTGGGCGACATCTGGCCCACCAACGCCGAAGTCCAGGCCCTGATGGGCAAAGCGATGGATCCGGCCGTCTTCCGCAGCAACTACGCCGAAATCAAATCCAATCCGGGCAAGCTGTGGGAAAACATTTCCGGCGTGCAGGGCGATATCTACAATTGGCCGCAGTCCACCTACATCGCCGAGCCGCCCTTCTTCCAGGGCTTTGAAATGCGGCCGGCGGCCATGCCCGTCGTCAAGGACGCGCGCGCCCTGGCGGTGTTCGGCGACTCGGTCACGACCGATCACATCTCTCCGGCCGGTTCCATCAAGGAAACTTCGCCCGCCGGCGAGTGGCTCAAGGCGCACGGCGTCATGAAGCAGGACTTCAACAGCTACGGCTCGCGCAGGGGTAACCACGAAATCATGATGCGCGGCACCTTCGCCAATGTGCGCATCAAGAACCTGATGATTCCGGCGCTGCCCGACGGCAGCCGCTACGAAGGCGGCGAAACCCTGTATCAGCCCGGCGGCGAACGCCTCTCCATTTATGACGCAGCCATGAAATACATGGCATCCAACGTACCGACCGTCGTATTCGCCGGCGAGGAATACGGCACCGGTTCGTCACGCGACTGGGCGGCCAAAGGCACGCAGCTGCTGGGCGTCAAGGCCGTGGTTGCGCGCAGCTTCGAACGCATCCACCGCAGCAACCTGGTCGGCATGGGCGTGCTGCCTCTGCAGTTCAAGGGCAGCGACAGCGTGGAGACCTTGGGAATCACGGGCGAGGAAACCTACGACGTCTCCGGCATTGAAGCCGGCATCCGTCCGCAACAGGATGTCACGCTGACCATACATCGCAAGGATGGCGGCAAGCAGGAAGTCTCCATGCTGCTGCGCATCGATACGGCGACGGAAGTCGACTACTATCTGCACGGCGGCATTCTGCCTTACGTCCTGCGCGAGCTGTTGGCTGCCTGATCCCGGCCGGATTCGCGGTTTCTCCAAATCCCTGGCGTGCCAATGGTGCGCCAGGGATTTCCCTTTACGCACGGTCCCGCCCGCCAGGACGGGGACGGCGTTACACTAGGGCTTGTTAACGTTAACAGGCCCTGGATTTTCACCAAATCAGCCTGCCTTATGCCTCGTATGCCTGTCACTTCGCCATCCCGCCTGAGCCGAGACGCCCAGCGCCTTCTTGCCCTTACAGAAGCCCTTGCCCGATCCGGAAGCCGGCTCGAGGACATTTATTGGGAAAACCTGCTTGGCGACCAGTTGAACAAACTGCTGCTGGGCAAGAAAAACAAGACGGTGGAGACCACGCTCGACTATCTGCTTGCCAGCGATATCAACGCCTATGAAATCCTGGTCGAACAGGCCGAAACGCTGTCCGAATCCACCACGGTCGCTTTGAACGGCGGCGATTACGACGCCCTGCTGTTCTCCGCGCCCATCGTCGCCTGGACGCGCTACCAGTTGCCGGAAGGCGAACTGACGCAGGACCACGCCGGCGCGCTGACGGCCCAATTGGCGGCGCACATCGCCGCCCCCGGCGCCCACCTTGCCCTCATTCCGCGCCTGGTCAACTTCGACCAGATGCCGCAGTCCTTCCAGGAGACCCGCAACTGGACACAGCGCCTGGCGCTCCAGGCCCTGAGCCTGGCCAATGAACCATGCCCGCTGGGACAGCCGTCCGATTCGGAAGGCATGCTGGCCGACGCCCGTTTCGTGGTGGGCGTGATTGCGGTTCCCAAAGGGCAGGCCCTGTTCCGCTGGCAGGTTCGCCAGGAAGACCATGGCTTTCCATCGCGCCAGCAATGCCATGATGATTGGTCCGCCGCCTGCGCGGACACCCTGGCCGCTCTTTTTACCGGCTGCCATGTCGAATATCTTCAGCCCGACGCCTATTACGTGAACAGCCGCGAAGCCGACCGCCGCATACGTCCGCTAGCGCTGAAAGCGGCCGTCACCTGGCTGCAAACCGCCGCGCACCTGTCGGGCGGCGACCTGCGGGCGGTGATCGCCGGCTGCGGGGAGTCCAGCGTCGAGGAATACCGCATAGGCTTTTCCACCCGGCTAAGCAACGAAGTGGTCTACGGCTGCATATGGCCCGTGCTGAGCAAAGAAGAAGCCCTGGCCGACGGCCTGGAGGCGGGGCATATCGACGTGCCTGACGAGGTCGCCGCGCTGCTCAAGGAAATGGGGGTTACCGACGTGCGCCGCCTGCCCGGCATCTATCCGGCGGAATTCTGCGACGATTGCGGCGCACCGCACTTTCCCAACCCCTTGGGCGAAATGCTGCATCCCGAGCTGCCCGAAGAAACCGATCTCGGACCCATTCATTTCCACTGAATGCCCAGCCTTTCCTTCGATATTTTCTGCCGGGTCGTCGATAACTTCGGCGACATCGGCGTGTGCTGGCGCCTTTCCAGGCAGTTGGCGGCTACGCCAGGACAGTATCCGGTACGCCTGTGGGTCGATGACCTGCGCAGTTTTGCGCGGATCGAGCCCGGCGTCGATCCGCAAGCAGGGCAACAGACCGTAAAAGGCGTGGCCATCGTACATTGGACGGATCAGCCACCCGTGCTGGCTCCCATGGATGTGGTGATCGAGGCCTTCGCCTGCGATCCACCGGCGGAGTTTGTGAAGCGCATGGTCCAGCAAAACAGCCTGTGGATCAACCTGGAATATCTTAGCGCGGAAGAATGGGTGGAATCCTGCCATGCCCTGCCGTCGTTGCAAGGCAGCGGATTGCGCAAGGCCTTCTTCTTTCCCGGCTTTACCGAAGGTACGGGAGGACTGCTGCGCGAGCCGGACCTGCTTGCACAGAGAGACCGTTGGCTGGCCGATTCCACCCAGCGTGAAGAACTGCTGCGCCGCGTCGGCCTGCCGCAAGCCCAAATGGACATTCTGCGCCAAGGCGCCCGCCAAGTCCTTTTGTTCGGCTATCCCGACGCGCCCGCACAGACGCTTCTGGAAGCACTGCAAAGGCAGGACCAGGATGCGGTCATTCTGGTGCCGGCAGGGGTGTGCCCCGCCCTTGGGCGTGGGCAGCATGGCGCCGTCCATGTTCATGAAATGCCTTTCATCGACCAGAACGGCTTCGATCGCCTGTTGTGGAGCAGCGATCTGAATTGCGTGCGAGGCGAAGATTCGCTGGTGCGGGCGCTGTGGGCCGGCAAGCCGCTGATCTGGCAAATTTATCCGCAGAACGGCGATGCGCACATGATCAAGCTTGAGGCCTGGCTGGCGCGGTCGCCATTCGGGCCAGAAATCAGGCGCTTGATGACAAGCTGGAATAGCGGGAATGCGGCGGATTGCCTGCGGCTGCTCGATCAAGCGCTACAGCCGCCGGACTGGGCCGACTGGCAGGCCGCCTCGGCAAGCTGGACCGCGGAATTGGCCGGACGAAAGGATTTGGCCCGCTCGCTGTCGGACTTTTGCGCGCGGCAACAACGAAAGAGTTAAAATAGCAGGTTTTGTAAGTCATGCTCCGGCCCGGCAGTGTATCTGGCGGAGCAATTAAACCCCCGGAGTTTTTCTAAATATGAAAACCGCACAAGAATTGCGCGTCGGCAACGTAGTGATGGTGGGCAGCGAGCCGCTCGTCGTCCAGAAGGCCGAATACAACAAATCGGGCCGCAACTCGGCCGTCGTGAAGCTGAAGTTCAAGAATCTGCTTACCGGCTCGGGCAGCGAATCGGTCTCCAAGGCCGATGAAAAATTCGAGCTGGTTGTGCTCGAAAACAGGGAATGCACCTATTCCTACTACGCCGATCCCATGTATGTCTTCATGGACGAAGAATACAACCAGTACGAAGTCGAAGCCGAAAGCATGGGCGAAGCGCTGGACTACCTTGAAGAAGGCATGAAGGTCGAAGTCGTGTTCTACGACGGGCGCGCCATCTCGGTGGCCTTGCCGACCATAGTCGTACGCGAGATCACCTACACCGAACCGGCAGTCAAGGGCGATACTTCGGGCAAGGTGCTCAAGCCCGCCAAGACCAATACCGGCATGGAAGTGGCCGTACCGCTGTTCTGCAATATCGGCGACAAGATCGAAATCGACACCCGCACGGGCGAATACCGCAGCCGCGTAATGTAATTGCCGGGGCAATAAGCGGCTGCCCGCCGCTTATTGCAGGCGGTCGTCGTCCAGGAAATCGGGTATGGGCATGACGGCAATGCCTTCCTGCATCAATTCTTCGCGCTCTTCGGGCGTGGCTGTGCCACGTATGGCGCGCTCTTGGGCCTCGCCCTCGTGCATCAGGCGCGCTTCTTCCGCGAAACGGGCTCCGACATTCTCGGTATTGCGCACCATATGGCGTATGTGGCGCAGGATTTCCGCCTGGAGCTGAACCAGTTGCTGCGGCGCCGGCGCGGCCACCGCCGTGGCGGATTTGCCCTCCGGGGAAGATGGGGCCGCCGGATTGCGTATATGGCTTACATTCAGCCTGGGCGCCGAGAGCTTCTTGCTGACATGGCCGCTGTTGCAGACCGGGCAGCTCAGCAGCCCCCGGGCCTGCTGGGTCTCGTAATTGCCGTCGGAGCCGAACCAGCCCTCGAAGACATGGCCCTGCTCGCATTGAAGATCGAAAACTTTTAGTGACATAACACCCATATGCGGGCGCCAAGCCCAAATTCAAGTCGCCGGCGCCGTAAAAACCCCGCCAGCCAGCGGATTATAGGGTAGCGCGATCGCCCTAAAGGCGCGGCACGGCGGCCAGCAGCCGGCGGGTCTCGGAATGCGCAGGGGACTGCAACACGGTTTCGGTCGAACCCATCTCGATGATCCGTCCCTGGTGCATGATGGCAATATGGTCGGACAGGTATTCGACGACGCCGAAATTATGCGTGATGAATAAATAGGCAATATTGAATTCAGCCTGCAAGGCCTTGAGCAAGTCGAGGATTTGCGCCTGTACCGATACATCGAGCGCGGAAGTCGGCTCGTCGCAGATCAGCACCCGCGGCTCGACCGCCAGCGCCCGCGCGATGGCCACGCGCTGGCGCTGTCCGCCGGAAAATTCATGCGGATAACGCTCGGCCGTGTTGGCCGGCAGGCCCACCCTATCCAGCAGGTCGCGGATCTGGGCCTGGCGCTGCGTTCGATTGCGCTCGGGCCGCAAGGCGGCGATGCCTTCATCCAGTATTTCGCCCACCAGCATGCGCGGGTCCAGCGAGGCATAGGGGTCCTGGAAAACGATCTGCATGGTCCGCCGCAAACGGCGCAAGGCCGAGCCGCTGGCGGCAAGCAGGTTTTCGCCATCCAGGCCGGCATGCCCTCCGACCACGGCCTGCTTGTCCAGCAGGCGCAGCAAGGCCTTTGCGGTGGTGGTCTTGCCGCAGCCCGATTCGCCCAGCAGCGCCAGCGTCTGGCCGGCATGCAGGTCGAACGAAACATCATTCACCACGCCGATGTCCGCCTGTCCTGGCGTCCATAGGCTGCGCCTGCGGCTGTAGGCCACAGACAGGTTCCTGACGCTGAGCAGGGGCTCGGCGGGAACGGCAGCGGGCCGGTGTGAGGATAGCGGCGCCAACCCGTCTTCCCGGGTCGTCAGGGGCCGTCCACGCTTGGCGAAAGTGGGGATGGCGGCAAGCAACTGGCGCGCATAGGGATGGCGCGGCGCGGCGAAAAAGCTGGCCGCGTCCACGGTTTCCACAATCTCGCCGGCGCGCATCAAAGCCACGTAATCCGCCACGTTTTTCACCACGGCCAGGTCGTGGGTGATCAGCATGATGGCCAGGCCCATCTCTTTCTGGATATCGGCCAGCAAGTCCAGTATCTGCGCCTGCACCGTGACATCCAGCGCGGTGGTCGGTTCATCGGCGATCAAGAGCCTGGGTTCGGCCGCCAATGCGATAGCGATCATGATGCGCTGCTTCTGCCCCCCCGAGAACTGGAAGGGATAATCGTTCAGCCGCTTGTCCGCCTCGGGGATGCCTACCCGGCGCAGCCACCAGACCGCCCTGTCGGCCAGGGCTTTGCCGCGATAGCGGGTGTGTGCGCGCAAGGTTTCGAACAGCTGCTGCCTTACCGTCATGACTGGGTTCAGGCTGGTGGACGGCTCCTGGAAAATAATGCCTATCTGGCCGCCGCGCACCTGGCGCATGCCCCGCTCCGAAAGGCCGTTCAGCTCGACAGAACCCAGATGTATGCGTCCGGCGGATATCATTCCGGCATCGGGCAGCAGGCGCAGCAATGCCAGCGCCGTCATGCTCTTGCCGCAGCCCGACTCGCCCACCAGGGCAAAGGTTTGCCCGCGGTCTATGGTCAATTGCAGCGATTTCACCGCCTGTGTCAGGCCGCCATCGCCGGCTATCTGCACAGACAGGCCGTCGACCGACAACACCGTGTCCACATCGGCGGAGCCGGAAGCCGCGGGTATGAGTCCGTTCATGAATGGCCATCCTTGGTTTCCGGATCCCGTGGCGCGGGTGCCGCGGCCGCCGCACCGACCAAGGCCACCGGCGCAAGGCGGGCGGGCCGGAAGCGGCGCATGCGGGGATCGAATGCATCCTGGACCGCATCGGCGAAAATATTGGCCGACAGCACCAGTGCCAGCAGGAAGACGAAAGCGCCCAGCAAATTCCACCAGATCATCGGATCGCGCGACATTTCCAGCCGCGCCGCATCGATCATGGTGCCGAATGAAGGCGTGCTGGGATCCACCCCTATGCCCAGGTAGGACAGGACCGCCTCGTACAGAACCAGGCCGGAAAACTCCAGCACCATCGTTATCAGCACAATGTGCATGAGATTGGGCAGCAGATGGCGCCGCATGATGCGCCAATGGCCTATGCCGAAGGCTCTTGCGGCCTGCACGTACTCAAGCTCGCGCAGCTTCAGTGTTTCCGCGCGCAGCATGCGGCACAAGCCGGCCCATCCGGTCAGGCCCAATATCATGCACAGCAGGAACAAGCGCAGATCGGCGCGCGAGGCGACCGTGTCGAACATCCCGGGATTGTTGTCGATGTAGACCTGCATCATGAGCACGCAAGCCGCAATCAGAAGCACGCCGGGAATGGAGGTGAGCGTGGTGTAGACGTACTGGATGACATCGTCGACCCGGCCCTTGAAGTAGCCGGCCGCAATGCCGAAACCCAGCGCGGGCGGCAGCATGGCCAGCGTGGTCAGCGTACCAATGACCAGCGCGGTGCGTATGCTTTTCAGGCACTGCCACAATACATCGTTGCCGGTCCTGTCCGTGCCCAGCACGTGGTAGTCGGCGCCCAATGCCAGCGCGACGCAGGCCAGCAACAGGATTATGCTGGAAGTGACCCACATGGCCCGCCATGGCACGCCCGATTCGCCGCGCCACCAGGACGCCGCCGCGCGCGCGATGCCGCCCCGCCCGGCCAGGTGGCCCAGGGTCAGCAAGAACGCCGCCAATGCCGAGGCGGCCAGCCCCGCGGCAATGCCGCGCAGCAAACGGGCAATAACGTCGTCCGCATGGCCGGCGGGGTCCTCCAGCAACAATCCCGCATGCTTCAGGCGGGGGAAATCGCGCACCGGGCGGCCATCGATGATCTCCGTTTCCTTGACGAACTGCCGTATCGCCAGGGGCGCGGAATAGGTTTTCTCGCGCTGCGTCAGTTGCGTCAGCGACAGCAGGTCGTCCAGCGCAGAGCGCAGCACCGGCGAAAAGATCGCCTCCGGCTCTTGCGCCTGCGCGCCATTCACGTGCACGGGCGGCAAGAGGGGCCGATAGTGTATGGAATCCAGCACCCCTATCAGGGCGAAACCCGAAAGCACGACCGCGGCGCACATGGCCGAAGGCGTCCTGGCGACGCTGCCCCAGGCGGAACGCAGCGATGCGCTGCCCCGTATGCGCCAGCCATAGGCGAGCATGGCCGCCACCAGGAGGAAAATAAAGATGTCGGTCCACAGGAAGGTGAATTTGGGCATGGCGGCTACTCGAAACGGACCCGCGGGTCGGCCAGCGTGTACGAGATGTCGGCCAGTATCAGGCCGACGATGTACAAGGCCGAACCCAGGAACACCATGGCCCTGACGACGGAGAAGTCCTGCGCATTGATGGCGTCTATGGTGTAGCTGCCCAGCCCCGGGATCCCGAAAAACGATTCGGAAATAAGGCTGCCCATGAACAGCAGCGGAATGGCGGACACCGTGCCGGTCAGGATAGGCAGCATGGCGTTGCGCAGTATGTGCCTGAACAGTACCACCCTTTCAGACAGGCCCTTGGCGCGCGCGGTGCGGACATAATCCTTGCCGGCCTCTTCCAGGAACAGGGTGCGGTAGAAGCGCGCTTGCGAGCCCAGGCTGGAAATGATGCCGACCAGCACCGGCAGGACCAGGAAACGCAAGCTGCCCCAGCCGTCCACATAGCCGGAGTACGGCACCCAGCGCAGAATCTTGGCGAACATCCATTGGCCGGCGATGATGTAGAAAAGCCCCGAGATGGACAGCAGGACCACGCAAAGGACCACCCCCGCGAAATCCAGCCGGCTGCCCTTGAAGAACACCAGCATCAAGGCAAAGGCAATGCATACGAACAGGCCCAGCGCAAACGTGGGCAGGGCCAGAGCCAGGCTGGGGCCCATACGTTCACCGATCTCATGTCCGATGTCGCGCCCCTCGTCTGAAAAGCCGAAATCGAAACGCAGCAGGGGCACGGAACGCGCGGCGAATATCGTATCCGTCCATTGTTCCGCCCCCTGGGCTTCAGCGTTGAAAAACAACGGCTTGTCGTAGCCGCGTTCGGCTTTCCAGCGTTCGATGGCGCCCTGGCTGATGCGCTGGCCGCCTATGGCAAGGCGCGCCATGTCGTCGGGCGTATTCACGGCGAAGAAAAGCACGAAGGTAAGCAGGTTCACGCCGATCAGGATGAAAATGCCGTACATCAACCGGCGAGCAATATATCGGATCATGGCCGCTCCGCAAAATCGGCATCCGCCAAGGCGGGCGCCTTGTCGCGGCGGCGCGCCACCTGCCAGGCCATCACGCCGCCCGCCGCCAGCAAGGCGGCCAGCAGCCACAAAGGCCACCATAAAGGCGCATTCCATTCTTTTATCTTTTGTGCGCGCATGACCGGGTCGATACGGTAATACTGCAAGGTATTGCGCACCATCTGCGTGGGCTTGGCGTTGCCCACCCAGGCCTGATAGGCGCCGCCCGACTTGGGAAAATAGCCGAACATCCAGGGCGCATCGGCCTGGACGATGGCCACCATCTTGTGCACCAGCTTTTCCTTCTCGGGACCGTCATCCAGGAAACGCATCTGTTCGAAAAGGCGGTCGAATTCCGGGTTCCGGTAGTTCGAGGCGTTCTCGCCCCCTTTGGCGGCCTTGGAATTCGGCCCGTACAGCAGGAACAGGAAATTCTCGGCATCCGGATAGTCGGCCACCCAGCCCCACATATACATCTGCGCGCTGCCATTACGCATCTTGTCCTGGAAACGGTTGTAATCGGTGGCGCGCACTTCCAACTGCACATTCAGGGCCGCCAACTGCCGGCGCATCCAGTCCAGCATCGCACTGGAGCCCATGCCGCCGGCCGAGTCGAAATACAGGATCAGGGGCTTGCCTGTTTGCGCGCTGCGTCCGTCCGGATAGCCGGCCTCGCTGAGCAATCGCTTGGCGTCCTCCAGCGGCCTTCGGACCGCCCGGCCGTTTTCCAGCGTATAGACCTGGCGGTTCAAGCCCTCGGGCAGATCCTGATAGCCCAATACGCCCGGAGGTACCGGTCCATAAGCCACCTGCGCCTCGTCGTTCTGGAAAATGGACACAAACTGCTCCCAGTCGAAGGCAATGCTGATCGCCTGCCTGAGCTTGCGGTTCTTTTCCTGTTGCTCGGGTGTATCGCCCTGCCCCAGAATGGGATCCAGCCAATTGAAGCCCAGATAGTAAAGCTGCGCCTCGGTGGAGCTGCGCAGTTGCAAGCCGTGCTCCTGGTACAGCGATGCCTTGTCCCGGGAGTCGCCGGCCGCGACCCGCATGGCCACGCCATAGTCGCCCCGGTCGACCTGCGGTATATCGTAATAGCCCTGAAGAAACTTGCCCATGAGCGGCACGCTTTCCTTTTCCAGCGAAAAAACGATGCGGTCGATGAAGGGCGTGAGCTTGCCGCAATCGTCCAGCAGGCCTTCCCTCTGATCGCCGGGCTCGCCGCGGCAGGGATAGGGCTCGCCCCGGAAGTTCGGATTGCGCTGCAGGACGTGGCGGCGGTTGGCAATGGACTCCACCAGCATGTAGGGGCCGGTGCCCACGGGCCAGGTATTCAAGGACAGATTGTGCTCGGCCATGCCGGGCTGATGGTAAAAGCGGTCCGCCTCCCAGGGTATGGGCGCGGTGAATGTCATGGCCAGCCAATACTTGAATTGGGGATACTTGCCGATGACCTTGATGCGCAAGGTGTGATCGTCGACCGCCTGCACGCCCTCGAAACCCGTTTCGCGCAAATCCAGCCAGGCATGCGCGCGATCCGGGTCGGCTTGCGCGCGCAGCGCCTGGTCCGTTTGCTTCAGCCGATCGCCGTAATCGCGCATGCCGACGATGTGCTCGGCCATCACGCCATAAATGGGCGAAACGACACGCGGGCTGGCCAATCGCCTGAACGCATACACATAATCATCGGCAAGCAGTTCGCGTGTTCCGGTCCTCTCGAAATCGTCCATGCCGAATTTGTTCTCGAGCTGGCTGGGCGCGATGGGCCAATAGGCGTAGCCGCCCGACGGATTACGGGCGAAAGCGGGATGCGGCTGGAACAGGATGCCCGGCTTGATACGGATATCGTAGACACTGACGGCCACGTCCTGGCCGGGCGCATCGGCCGGCAGGGCTTGGCCATCCTTGTCGTAATAGGCGGGCGGATCGATGGACGCCGCGGCCCGAGGCACCAGCACATACGGCCGCGCCAGGTAATCGTAGCCGTACAGCGGCTCATAGATCGAATAGGTGAACGGGGTCTCGTCGGTGGAGTATGAGCTGGCCGGATCCAGGTATTTGGGCGAACGCTGGGTAAACGCCGTATACAGCACGTTGGCCTGCTCCTGCCCAACGGCATAAGGACTGTTTACAGGCTGTGGCGAACAACCCGCCAGCAGGCCTGCCGCCACAGTCAGCAAAATAGGCGCCAGGCCGCGCAGCCAGGTTCCCGCGCCTAGCACCGCTGTTTCTGCCAGCATTGATAGCGCCATATCCAAGGCGGAATCGGATCAGGCTGTTGCCAGATGCCCTGGTGCCGGCGCCTGGCCTGCTGTTCCATTTCGGGCAGCGCGCCGTCGCGCATGAATTTTCCGCGCCCTTCCATATTGGCCCAAGCCATGCCGCTTTGGACCTGTTTCCGATTGGCCGTTGTTTCGCCTTCCAGCGGCACATCGCAGATATTCCGCTCGTAGCGATCGCGTTCAAAACATAAAACGGTCAGGGTCTTGCCGCCGATCAAGGCGGCCAGCGCTTCTTTGGATGCTTGCGCATAAGCCTGGCCGGGCCGTTCGCGGTCCTTGCTTACTTCGGGCGCATCGATGCTGGCCAGCCGCACGCGCTGCTGCGTGCCTTGTACCAACAGATTGAACGTATCGCCGTCGGCAATGCGGACCACGCGCCCGGTCAACTCGTAGCTGCCTGGTTCGGCCAAGGCGCCCGGCGGCGTGGAGCGGGCTTGGGCCGCGGGCTTGCGGAAATCCATGACGCCGGCCATCGCCAGGACCAAAGCCACGACCAGCGTCAGCACCCTGGTCCAGCGCTTGGCCATCAGGGCGGCGGTCAGCCTGCGCAGCACTATATTGATCACACTGTTCACTCATTCCTCGTATCGATGCAAGCCCATGCGCGCAAGCTGCAAGCCGGCCTGGCCGGTCGATTATAGGGGTTGGAAGCGCCCTGTAACAGCGGGTTGACCCGGTATGCGGCCATCCCCCGCGGCGAAAGCCAGACTCAGCCCACGCCGGCGTCGGATCTTGCGCCAGCAGGCCGTGATCAAACCGGCCAGGCGCGCTCCAGCACACTGGTCAGAGCCAAGGGCGAGGTAGCCAGTCCGTAGACCCGGCCTCCCGGGCCCGCATAGCGGCTTTGCACAAAGGAATCGGCCACTGCCTGGGGCGCATGGCGGCGCAGCAGGCCGGCCTGGACCAGCAGTACCAATTCCTGCGCAATATAACGCGCCGCCGCCTCCAGATCGGGGCCGCTCGCCGCCAACAAGGTGCGCAGATGCCGCAAGCGCTCCGTCAGGAGGGGCTCATCGGCGCTGTCATGTTCCAGGGACTCGAACAGGGCCTGTGCAAGCTCGGGATGCCGCTTCAGTCCCCGCAGCACATCCAGGCACATGACGTTGCCCGACCCTTCCCAGATGGAGTTGACCGGCGCCTCGCGATACAGCCTTGCCATGGGACCGTCCTCGATATAACCATTGCCGCCCCATACCTCCATGCATTCCGCCGCCGCCTCCATCGTTCGCTTGCACACCCAGAACTTCGCCGCCGGAGTGAGAATGCGTCGATAGGCCTGGTCCAGCATATCGCCGGGCGGATCAAAGGCGCGGGCAAGGCGCAGGGCCAGGGCGGTGGCCGCCTCGCTTTCCAGGGCCAGGTCCATCAACACGCTTTGCATGAGCGGCTGGCGTATCAGCGGATGGCCGAATGCAAGCCGATGGCGCGCATGGTGCAAGGCCTGCACGACAGCTTGCCGGAGCAGCGCCGTGCTTCCCAATACGCAATCGAGCCGCGTATACGACGCCATCTCGACCAGGATGGGAATGCCGCGCTCCTCTTCGCCGACCAGCACGCCCGTGGCGTCAAGGAACTCGACCTCGGCGCTGGCATTCGATGCATTGCCCAGCTTGTTCTTCAGCCGCTGGATATGCACCGGGTTCTTGCTGCCGTCGTCCAGCCAGCGCGGCACATAAAAACAGGAATAGGCTTCGCCGTGCCGGGCCAGCACCATATGCGCATCGGACATGGGAGACGAGAAAAACCATTTATGTCCGGTCAGGCGATAAGGCTGCCCGCGTCCAGGCTGCCCCAGGGGTTCGGCCCGCGTGGTGATGCCGCGCAAATCGGAGCCGCCCTGCTTTTCGGTCATGCCCATGCCCACCATCATGGACGTCTTAAGCGACAGCGGCGCGTCATGCTCGTCATACTGCAAGGAATACAGGCGGGTGGAAACCGAGTCGAACCAGTCTTCTTTTTGCAGCAGGGGTATCGCCGCCGAAGTCATGGTGATGGGGCACAGCGAACCCGCCTCGACCTGCCCGTGCATCAGGTAGGCCGCCGCCCGGGCCACCTGTGCGCCGGATCCGGGCGACGACCAGGCCCCGCTGTGCATGCCCTGCAGAAACGCCAGGCGCACGAACTGGTGCCAGGCGCGATGGAAACGGACCTGGTCCACGCGATGGCCCTGCCGGTCATGCGTCTGCAGCTCGGGCTTGTACCGGTTGGCATCGTGCGCCAGCGCAAAGCTCGTCTTCAGGCCCAGGCGCTCCCCGTAGTGCAGGAGCGATTCCCGATGCGCCTGGGCTCCTTCGCGGAAGACGCCCTCTTGCAGCGCCGTGTCGCTGGCATACAGGTTGTAGTCGCCCAGATCGGGAACCTGGTTGGTCACTTCATGCGTAACCCAGCTCATGATGCACCTCGCTTTCCGCCTTCCGGCGGCCTATAGCCACTTGGACTTCTTGAACTTCCAGTACAGCACGCCGCATACCGCGAAGGTCAGCCCCATGACCATGGGGTAGCCGTAGGCCCAGTCCAATTCGGGCATGTCCTTGAAGTTCATGCCGTATATACCCGCGACGGCGGTGGGAACCGCCAGGATGGCCGCCCATGCGGCCAGCTTGCGGGTGGTGTCGGTCTGCTGCGACTGGCCTATCATCAAGCTGGCTTCAAAGGCGAAGGCCAATGCCTCGCGCAGGCTGTTGATGAATTCGTTGGCCCGCAATACGCGGTCGGCCACTTCGCCGAAATAACCCCGGCTATCGGCATCGATGTGGCGCATCTCCACCCGCGACAGCCGGCGGCAGATCTCAGCCATGGGCGCGATGGCCGTATGAATGCGCAGCAGGTCGCGGCGCTGGCGGTACAGGCGCCGAATATCGCTTTCGCGAAAACCGCGCAGCAAAAACTGCTGCTCGACGCCCTCCACCGTGGCTTCCAGCTTGGAGAGCGCCGCCACATAGCGATCGACCAGCAGGTCCAGCAGCGCCGAGGCTACATAGTCGCTGCCTCGGCCCAAAAACTCGGGCGAATTTTCCAGCAGTTCGCGCAGTTCGTGATGGGTGGCCGTCGCGCCGCGCCGTATGGTCAGCAAATACCCCTTGCCGATCAGGATCTGCGTATCGCCGAAGCTGGGCCTAACGTTCTCGACTTCCACCGTAATGGCCACGATCAGCGTCAGCTCTTCGTATTCGACCACCTTGGGTCGGCGATGCGGCGAAATGATTTCCTCCACCGCCTTGCGCGAGAAGCCCATGCGACCGCCTATCTGTTCCAGCAAGGCGGGCTCGGGATCCTTCAAGCCCACCCAGAGCAAACCGCCGGATGTATCCAGGCTTGCATCCACCCGGTCCAGCGGCACCTTTTCGGGCGCGCAGCCGGGGCGGTACAGTACGGATGCAATTACCGCCTTGTCGGCGGACTCAAAAACCGTCCTATCGCCGGCCATATGTTTCATCCCTGTTCTCGAGCATGCCTGAACCCATGCAAAACACGTGAAATCATCATAGCACCATGCCGCCGGCGGCTGGCGCGGGCTGTTAAAGTACGGCTTTGAACATCCTGATATTTCATACGCAGCGAAAGAGCCAGCCATGATCCGCGATCCCGAAACCCAAACCCTGCTGGAAGACAGCGTGCGCCGCTTCGTGAAGGAAGTACTGATGCCGCGCGAAGACGAAGTCGCCGAAACCGACCTGATCCCCGCCGACATCGTCGTCCAGATGAAAGAGCTGGGCCTGTTCGGCCTGTCGCTGCCCGAGGAATATGGCGGCCTGGGCGTGACCATGGAGGAAGAAGTGCGCATCGCCTTCGAACTGGGCCAGACTTCGCCGGCGTTCCGCTCCCTGATCGGCACCAATAACGGGATAGGCGCCATGGGCATTTATCTGGACGGCACGGAAGCGCAAAAGCAGGCCTACTTGCCGCGGCTGGCCAGCGGCGAGCTGATAGGCTCTTTTGCCCTGACCGAACCCGAAGCCGGGTCGGACGCGGCTTCGCTGCGCACCACCGCCGTGCGCGAGGGCGATTTCTATGTCCTGAACGGCACCAAGCGCTTTATCACCAACGCGCCCGAAGCCGGAATATTCACCGTGATGGCGCGCACCGACCCGGCTGCCAAGGGAGCGGGCGGCATCTCGGCCTTCATCGTCGAGGCGGGCTCGCCCGGCCTGTCGCTGGGCAAGCTCGATAAAAAGATGGGGCAAAAAGGGGCGCACACCAGCGATGTAATATTCGAGCAGTGCAAAGTGCCCGCCGCCAACCTGATCGGCAACCGCGAAGGCGTGGGTTTCAAGACGGCCATGAAGGTACTGGACAAGGGCCGCCTGCATATCGCGGCCGTGGCCATCGGGGCCGCCAAGCGCATGCTGCGCGATGCCCTGGACTACGCCATGAACCGCAAGCAGTTCGGCAGCCCGATCAGCGATTTCCAGCTGGTGCAGGGCATGCTGGCCGATTGCAAGACCGAACTCTACGCCGCCGAGTGCATGGTGATCGATGCCGCGCGCAAGCGCGACGAAGGCCGCGATGTATCGGTCGAAGCGTCCTGCGCGAAATACTTTTCGACGGAGATGTGCGGGCGGGTGGCGGATCGCGCGGTACAGATCCATGGAGGCGCCGGCTACGTCAGCGAATACGCGATCGAGCGCTTTTATCGCGATGTCCGCCTGTTCCGCTTGTATGAGGGCACGTCGCAGATTCAGCAGATCATCATTGCGCGCGGGCTGACCAAGGGCGCAAGCATCTAAACACACACCGTCAAGGAAGGTTCAATGACTGACCGTCAACTTGTTATTGCGGGCGCCCTTATGCTGCTGATCGGCGTGGGCGCCGGGGCTTTCGGCGCGCATGGCCTGAAACGCCTGATTTCACCGGATATGCTGGGAGTGTGGCAAACGGCGGTGCTGTATCAGCTTGTACACGGCCTGGGGATGCTGATTGTTGCTGCACTATGCGCCCGATTCAGCCCTTCGCTGCTGGGCCTGGCCGGCAGCGTGATGTTGTTGGGCATCCTTATTTTCAGCGGCAGCCTGTATGTGCTGGTGCTGACGGATGTCAAGTGGCTGGGCGCGATCACGCCGATAGGCGGGGCGGCTTTTTTGGTGGCGTGGGCGATGGTGGCGGTGGCGGCTTATCGGGCGGGGTAATTTTCTTTAGCGGCGCGGCTTGTAGAAACGCCGCTACTAGCTCACGCCCAGCAAAGCCTTCAGCCCGGCCTCGTCCAGCACGGGCACGCCCAGTTCCTGGGCCTTGGCCAGTTTGCTGCCCGCCTCTTCGCCCGCGACCACGTAGGCGGTTTTTTTTGATACCGAGCCGCTGACCTTGCCGCCGGCGGCAAGGATGTGGCGGGTGGCGTCATCGCGGGTCCAGTTCGGCATGGTTCCTGTCAGGACCAGAGTCTTGCCGGCCAGGCGCTGGCCGTTGCCTGTGGGCACGGCTTCGGGCACTGGGTGCACGCCGGCTTCGGCTAGGGCGGCGATGATCTGGCGGTTATGGGGCTCCGCAAAAAAACGGATGATGGATCCGGACACGACCGGGCCGACGTCGTTGACCTGCAACAAGGCCGCCTCGTCGGCGTCCATGATGGCATCCACCGAACCGAAATGCCGGGCCAGGTCGCGCGCGGTGGTTTCGCCGACGTGGCGGATTCCCAGCGCGTACAGCAGGCGTCCCAGCGGCGGCTTGCGGGCGGCGTCCAGGGCGGCCACCAGGTTTTCGGCCGACTTTCGTCCCATGCGTTCGTAGGCGGCCAGTTCGTCCGCATCGAGCGTGAACAAATCGGCCAGGGACTTGACCCGTCCGCTTTCCACCAGTTGGTCGACCAGCTTTTCGCCCAGGCCTTCGATGTCCAGCGCCTTGCGCCCCGCCGCGTGGGTGAGGCTTTGCTTGCGTTGCGCGGCGCAGAACAAGCCGCCTGTGCAACGCGATATGGCTTCGTCTTCGGGTCGCTCTATGGCCGAGCCGCAAACCGGGCAGCTTGTCGGCATGATGAACAGGCCGGCGCCTTCGGTCCGCAGCTCCAGGACCGGGCCGACCACCTCGGGTATGACATCGCCAGCGCGGCGCACGACGACGGTGTCGCCTATGCGAACGTCCTTGCGGCGGATTTCGTCTTCGTTGTGCAGGGTGGCGTTGGTGACTGTCACGCCGCCCACGAATACGGGTTTGAGCCGGGCCACGGGGGTGATGGCGCCTGTGCGCCCGACCTGCACTTCGATGCCCAGCAGCACGGTGGTTTCTTCCTGCGCGGGGAACTTGTGCGCGATGGCATAGCGCGGCGCCCGGGCCACATAGCCCAGCACTTCCTGCGCCGCCAGTAAGTTCACCTTATAGACGACGCCGTCGATATCGAAGGGAAGCCCGCCGCGGCTGGCGCCGGTTCGGGCATAGAATTCCAGCAAACCGTCCGCTCCCGCAACGACGGAACGCGATGCATTGACGGGCAGGCCCAACTCCTGGAACCAGTCCAGCATGGCGGAATGGCTGGTGCGCGGCATGCCGGCATCGCCCGCCTCTTGCCGGAACAGTTCGGTCTGCCCATCGTGGACAATACGTATTTCACCCCAGCCGTAGGCAAAGAAGCGCAAGGGCCTTTGCGCCGTGATGCGGGGATCGAGCTGGCGCAGGCTGCCCGCCGCCGCATTGCGCGGGTTGACGAATATTTTGTCGCCGCGCGCTTGCTGGGCTTCGTTCAGGCGTTCGAAATCGCGGCGGTTCATCAGTACCTCGCCGCGTACTTCCAGCACTTGGGGGAAATCGCCCGCCAGCATCAAGGGCACGGAGCGCAGCGTGCGGATATTGCTGGTGATGTCTTCGCCCGTCTGCCCGTCGCCGCGCGTGGCCGCCTGTACCAGGCGGCCCTGCTCGTAGCGCAGGCTGACGGCCAGGCCGTCGAACTTCAGTTCCGCCACATACTCGACCAGGCCGCCGGCGCCGGCCATGCCCGCGCCCGCCAAGGTATCGGATACCCGTTTGTCGAAAGCCAGCACGTCTTCGGCCTCGAAGGCATTGCCCAGGGAGCGCATGGGCACCGCGTGCCGGACGCTCTTGAACGCCGCCAGAGGCTGGGCGCCGACACGCTGCGTGGGCGACTCAGGGGTGACCAGATCGGGATGAGCCTGCTCCAGCTCCAGCAGCTCGGACATCAGCCTGTCATACTCGGCGTCCGAAACCACCGGCGCGTCCAGCACATAATAGCGACGATTGTGCTCGGCGATCTGCGCGCGCAGCGCCGCAAGCCTTTGCGCACTGTCTGTGCGCCCATCGCTACCGTGGGTCACGAAAAGACCCTTACGGTGCGCTCCGCGCCGGCTTCAAAACCCGCCTGCGCCAACCGGGTATACAAATCCAGCAATTGCTTGTCGATCGCGTCATCGGCGCCCTCACGCACCGGACGGCCCTGGTCATCCAGCAGCTCGGCCTTCAGGCGCTTGGACAAGTCGCGGCCCACGCTGGCCATGCGGCTGAAGGCCTGCTCGTCGGCCGGGCTGTTCGGCAGATCCAGCAGCAGGTCGACCCGATCGACACCGGCCGACTGCACGTCCTGCGGCCGCGCACCATCGAACAGGGCCGTAAAGCGCGGCGTGCCGGTGTCGGCCATCCAGGCAAGCTGCCTGCCGTAAGGCAGGAAGCCGACCTCTTGAAGCACCCGCGTGATGTCTGCGATAGGCACCGTGCCGGGCAGTTGCAATATCAGGGCCACCTGGGCATCCAGGCTGGCGCATTGTCCATCCAGTTCGCGGGCGCGCTGCATGACCTCATCCTGTTCGGGCGCCTCGATGGCGCCATCGAAACGCTCGGCCAGATCTTGCGCCATGCCCCATAGCTGCGACCATTCGATGTCGGTAAGCGGTCCGCTGCGATTGGCCAGCAATACGGCCAGTTGCATGGATATGTAGTCTTCTCCGGGACGCAGCCGGGCCCGATGCCCGCCCCCTTCGCGTTCCGCGAATATGCGCACCGGTTTGCTGCCTGCCTTGTGGAAGGAATGAATGGCCTTGAGCAATTGATCGGTGGGAACCGCCTGCGCAAAGCTGATGTCTATCACGACTTCGGTGGACGGATCGACTTCAGCCGTATCGTCGGCCGCCGTTTCCTCGGCCGCATCGATAGTCCCGAAAGCCGGCTCCCGGCGCCCCGCCGCCATGGGGCTATTGCCCATCAGGGGATCGAGCTCGCGCTCCGGAAAGTGCTCCTGCATTTTCTGCCGTACGCGCCTGTCCTGCCACCAGTTGAAGACAAGGACGATCAGGATCAGGAGTACGCCAAGGAGAATCAAACCGATTTGCAAGTCACTCATTGTCAGCCTCGCCGTATTGCCAAACGTTTATGCATGCGCACCATCAGACTTCGGCCATTTGCAGCGCGGAATCGATATCCACCGCAACAATGCGCGACACGCCTTGTTCCTGCATGGTAACGCCCACCAGCTGCCTGGCCATCTGCATGGCGATTTTATTGTGTGAAATGAACAGGAATTGCGTCTGCTCGCTCATGCTGTCGACCAGCTTAGCGTAGCGTTCGGTATTGGCGTCGTCCAACGGCGCGTCGACTTCGTCCAGCAGGCAGAAGGGCGCCGGATTGAGCTTGAACAGCGCAAACACCAGCGCCGTCGCCGTCAGGGCCTTTTCCCCGCCCGACAGCAAGTGTATGGTGCTGTTGCGCTTGCCCGGCGGCTGAGCCATGACCTGTACGCCGGCATCCAGGATTTCGTCGCCGGTAATGGCCAGCCTGGCTTCGCCGCCGCCGAACAGGCGCGGGAACAGCTCGCCGAAATGGCCATTGACCGTGTCGAAGGTGTCTTGCAGCAGCTCGCGCGTTTCGCGGTCGATCTTGCGTATGGCATCCTCAAGGGTCTCGATGGCGGTGCTCAAGTCCTGATGCTGGGAATCCAGGTAGCCTTTGCGCTCGCGCGCCGCGTTCAACTCATCGAGCGCGGCCAGGTTCACCGACCCCAGGCTTTCTATCGTGCGCGAGATTCTCTGCACTTCGGATTGCAGCCAATTCGGCCGGCGCCATTCTTCCGGCCGCTGCTCCAATAGTTCGCGCAATTTCTGGCGATCGACCTGTTGGGTGTCCAGTTGCTCGGCGAATTGCTCGACCGCCAGGCGGGCGGCCTGCTCTTGCAGTTGCAGCTCCATGATGCGCGCGCGGCGAGGTTCGAGCGAGCGCTCCAGCGTGATGCGCTCTTCGTCGGCGCTGCGCAGCATGGCAGCCAGATTGTCCAGTTCGATGCGTGCCAGGTTAAGCGCCTCTTCGCGCTCGGCGCGCAGTTCCAGCGCATCCTGCAGGCCGGCCTGCGAGGCCGATGCATCCAGCTCGAACAGTTCCCCCTGCAATCCTTCCAGCTCGGCATTCGCACGCTGAGCCTGATCGGCAGCCAGCTGGAGATTGCGCTTCAGTTCAGCGATGCGCGTTTGCAGGGCGCGCTCCGCGTACTCGGATTCATGTACCGCGCGTTCAAGATCGCGCAAGTGCTGGCGCGCCTTCTCGGCCTGGGCGTGCAAGTCCTCACCCGACATCTCGGCCTGGGAAAAGTTTTCCTGGTGCTCGCCCAATTGGATATCCAGCGCCTCGAACCTGGCTTCGGCCTCTTCCTTGCTGGCCAGCAGGTCTTCGACCTGCACGGCGATCTCGGCCAGATCCGAACGGATGCGCGCCGCGCGTTCGCCGGACTGTTCCGCCTGTTGCTTCAAGCGCGAATACTCCAGCTGAACATCGTGCAGGCGCCGTGTCAGTTCGGCCACCCGCTGACGCGCCGGCCCCATCGACTGCGACACCTGCTGCCACGCGCTTTCAGCGCGGGCAACCCCGGCCAAGGCCTGGTCGGCAATCAATTGGCGGGCTTTCAGGTCGCGCCGCAGGTTCTCGATTTCCTGCTGCCTGGCCAGCATGCCGGCCTGCTCGGAATCGGGCGCATAAAAACGCACGCTGTGCCGGTCGACCAGATGGCCTTCCTTGACCACGTACAAGCCGCCCTCGGGCAGTTCGCTGCGCGTGGCCAGCGCCTTGCCCACGTCGGCGCAGATATAGACTTGCGCCAGCCAGTCGTTCAACAAGGTGCGCAGATCGGGGTCGGTGATGCGCAGCAGGCTGGCCAGCGAGGTCATGCCCTGCACGGGCGGCGCGGCGGCAGCGGCCACCGGCAATTGATAGAAGGCCAGGCGGGCCGGCGGCGCATCGCCTACGAAGGCGCTGGCGTGCTCCAGCTGGCGCAGTTCCAGGCCGGTCATGCGCTCGCGCAGCACGGCTTCAAGCGCCGTTTCCCAACCCGTTTCGATATGCAGCTTTTGCCATAGGCGGCCCAGGCTGGTCAACTCGTGATGCGCCAGCCAGGGTTCCAGCGCCCCCTGTTTCTGCACATCTTCCTGCAGTTTTCCCAATGCCGCCAGACGCGCATCGAGCCGTGCCAAGGCCTGCGCCTCTTCGTGCGCCGCGCCCTGGGCATGGCGGCGCTGCTCGTCCAATTCGGGCAGGCGGTCTTCAAGCTCCATGAGCTGGGCTTGCGCCTCGTGAAGTTGCTCTTCCATGGCGGCGCTATCGCCGGCCAGCCGCTCGATATTGGCCGGATCGGGCGCATTCAGGTCGCGCAATTCCTGTTCCAGCCGCTCTTTGCGCAGTTCCAGCGCCTGCAACTGGCGATCGGCATCGCGCTGAGCCTGGGCCGCCAGGGCAAGATCCTGTTCGACGCGCGCCAGCACGCTGCGCATTTCGTCGCGCGATGCCGCGGCGGACCGGAGCTGAGTTTCGATGCTGGGCAGCTTGGCCTGCGCATCGTCGGCCTGGACCCGCGCTTCCTCGGTACGCGCGGCAGCCGCTTCAAGGTCGGACTCGGCCTGGGCTATCTGTTCGACGCAATGGGCTTGCTGATCGGCCCATTCCTGAAGCTGCTCCTGCAACTGGCCGCGGCGTGCCTGGACGCGATTGCGTGAATCGACGACATGCCGGATTTCGGCTTCCAGCCTGCTGACCTGGGCTCCCGCTTCAAAAAGCAGGCCTTGTGCGGTGTGCACCGCATCGCCGGCCGCGTAATGCGCCTGGCGGCGCGATTCAAGCGCCGACTCGCCCGCGCGCAGGCCGGCTGTCGCGCCCTCCAGTTCGGTCTGGGCCTGCTCTATCGCCAGGAACTTGGCCTGCTGCTCTTCCCGAGCGTTGCTTTCCTTTAGCAGCCATAAGGCATGCTGTTTCTGTTCGCCGTCTTCCTGCAAGGCCCGGTATTGCTGCGCGACTTCGGCCTGCCCTTCCAGCTTTTCAAGCTGGCTGGTGAGCTCGCGCAAAATGTCCTCGACCCGTGTCAGGTTCTCGCGCGTGTCGCTCAGGCGATTCTCGGTTTCGCGGCGCCTTTCCTTATAGCGGGAAACGCCGGCCGCTTCTTCCAGGAACACACGCAGTTCCTCGGGGCGGGCCTCGATCAGGCGATTGATCATGCCCTGGCCGATGATGGCGTATCCGCGCGATCCCAGGCCGGTGCCCAGGAAGATGTCGTGGATATCGCGCCGGCGCACCTGCTGGTTATTGACCAGGTAGCTGCTGGTGCCGTCGCGGGTCAATACCCGCCTGACGGCGATCTCGGAATAAGTGCTCCATTGCCCCGCCGCCCTGCCTTCGGAATTGTCGAAAACCAGTTCGACGGACGCGCGAGCGGCGGGCTTGCGATTGCCCGAGCCGTTGAAAATGACGTCCTGCATGGACTCGCCGCGCAATTCGGAAGCCTTGGTTTCACCCAGGACCCATCGCACCGCATCGATAATATTCGACTTCCCGCAGCCGTTGGGCCCCACCACGCCGACCAATTGGCTGGGCGTGGGGATAACCGTCGGTTCGACGAAAGACTTGAAACCGGCTAGTTTTATCTGAGTCAGACGCACAATAAGCGAACAATTAAAAGAAGACAGCAGACTCCGTATTTCATACGGGACGGTGATGAAAACAACAGGCTGGCAGGGTCGGCGACCGCCTTGCGCGACCGGCTCGTATGATAACGCACCGTGCGGCGGCTTCCATACCCTTAAGGAAAACTACGCTATTATTTTCTGTTTGCGCCGCCCGCTGACGCTATACTCGTTAACATTTTTTTGCTATTTGTTTGCATGGCTAACCCCTAACAGCTACGAGATTCCCATTGAAAAAAGGCTTTTATCTGGTCATGATAGCCCAGGCGCTCTCGTCCGTGGCGGACAATGCATTGCTGATCGCCGCCATAGCGCTAATAGCCGATTTGCATGGGCCCGACTGGATGGCGCCCATGATGAAATGGTGGTTTGCCTTGGCCTATGTCGTGTTGGCGGCCTTCGTGGGCGCCTTTGCCGACTCCTTCCCCAAAGGCCGGGTCATGTTCGTGACCAATGCCGTCAAGGTATGCGGCTGCCTGCTGATGTTCAGCTACGATTGTTTCGGCCTGGGAAGCAATCATCAATTGCTGCTCGTGTTTTGCGCCTACACGCTGGTGGGCATAGGCGCGGCGGCCTATTCGCCGGCCAAGTACGGCATTGTCACCGAGATGCTTCCGCCCGAATTGCTGGTCAAGGGCAATAGCTGGATAGAAGGCCTGACCGTGCTGTCCATCATCGTGGGCACCGTCCTGGGGGGTGTGCTGATCAATCCCACCGTCTCGGATGCGGTCCTGTCGCATTCCTGGCTGCCCGCTTTCGTGCAGACCCGCACCGAGGGCGCCATACTGATCATCGGTATCGTCTATCTATTGGCCGCCACTACCAATCTGCTGATACCGCTGACGAATGTGCGCTATCCCAAGCAACAGACCAATCCGATCAAGCTGCTTTGCGCCTTCCACGGCTATGTCCGGATACTGTGGCACGACAAGCTGGGCCAGATATCGCTGGCCGTCACCACCCTGTTCTGGGGCGCGGGCGCCACGCTGCAATTCATCGTCATCGAATGGGGCGCCCGGCACCTGGGCTACCGCCTGGATCAGGCCTCGGTATTGATGGGCGTGGCGGCGCTGGGCACCGTGGCCGGATCCATACTGGCGGGCCGGGTGCCGCTGAAACGCGCCCTGATGGTATTGCCGGTGGGCGTGATCATGGGTTTTGCCGTCATGCTCATGCCCATCGTGCACGAACAGTGGGCCGTATACAGCGTCCTGTTGCTGATCGGCGGCTTGTCGGGATTCTTTGTGGTGCCCATGAACGCCCTGCTGCAACACCGCGGGCACGTGCTGCTGTCGGCCGGCCACTCCATCGCCGTGCAGAATTTCAACGAGCAATTGAATATCCTGCTGATGCTGGCCATCTACAGCCTGATGCTGTGGCTGAATCTTCCCATCAACGCCATCATTGTCATCTTCGGCCTGCTGGTTTCCGCACTGATGCTGGTGTTCATGTACTGGAACCGCCTGAATCACCGAGCCAACCCCGGCCTGGAAAATACGATAGGCCAGCACGGGCACGGACAGGCTCTGCGCCAGCACTGACTCGATATCTATCCTTCCGCCCGCGCCGCTTCGTTCGCCTCGATAACGATAGAGCGGGCAAGATTCAGATCGCGCCAGGCATCGGCCTTGTGCTGAGGGCGCATCAACAGCGAGGCTGGATGATGCGTGGCCACAAGCGGGATCTCTTGTCCGGCTTCGCTGCGCACGCGATGCACCTGTCCGCGCATAGCATCCAGGTCGGCCTCCGACCCCAGCAGAGCCTGTGCCGCCAGCCGTCCCAGGGTCAGGATCCGTCGCGGCTTCAGCAGCGCGATCTGCCGCTCCAGGTAGGGCCGGCAAGCGGCGATTTCGTCGGGCCTAGGCGTTCGATTGCCCAAAGGCCTGCATTTGATCAGATTGGTGAAGAACACCGGGGAATCGGGCCGCAGGCCGATGGACGCCAGCATCGCCGCCAGCAGGACACCCGCCTTGCCCTGGAAGGGCAGGCCTGCGCGGTCATCGAAGTCGCCGGGCGCCTCGCCGACGATCATCCACTCCGGCGAACTGGCTCCGGACCCGAATACGGTCTGGCTACGCCCAGTATGCAGTTCGCAGGCCCGGCATTCGGCAATATGCGCCTTCAACGCCTCCCAGTCGGTGGGCACCGGCATCGGCTCCGCCACCGCAGGCGGTGCACTTGTTTCGCTTGTGCGGACGGCAACCCGGCCGGCCAGCGCATCTCCGGCCCTGACCATGGGAGCGGCGGGCTTCATCCTGATCGGCTCGACCGCCTCGGCAGGCACCTGTTGAGCAGCCATGCCGGCCGGCGCCCGGGCTTTTCCAACTGGGACGCCGCTTGCGGAGCCGCTCGTAAAAGGCTCGGGATCGGCCACATAGCGGGCCAGCATGTGTTTGTCCAGGCCGATTTCCTGCAGCCAGGCCTGCTGCAAAGCACTGAGGGAGGGAGCCGTATTCACGGGTACTCTCCCGCCGGAGCGGCGGCAAGCGCCTTTTGCATCACACAGGCATCCTCACGGAGGCCCTGGGCCGCGGGATAGTAGTCCTTGCGCATGGCCAGCAGTTCGAAGCCCTTGCTTTTATAAAATGCCAGCGCCTTCGCGTTCGACGGCCGGACTTCCAGAACCATTGCCGGCAAGCCTCGCAAACGGGCTTCGGTCTCGCAGTGCTGCAGCAGCAGTGTTCCTATGCCTTGCCTTTGGCCGTCGGGCGCCACGGCAATGACCAGTACATGCGCCACATCGGGGGCAAACATCACCATGCAGAACCCTACGGTGCGGCCCGCTTGCCTGGCCACCCAGGCGCCATAGCCGGCCTGCAGGCCGTCCGCGAAATTTCCCCTGGACCACGGAAACGACTGCACCTGCTGCTCTATGGCCGCAACCTCATCCAGATGTTCCGCCCGCATGTCTTCAAGAAAAGCCTGAATTCCGGGCGCTCTGGGATTCCCGCCCGCGCCCTGCTGGCGCTCCAGCGTGGTGTAGGCAACTTTGTCGCGCACGTACAAGGGAGCCGCCAGGTCAGGGGCGATCGCTTGCCCGGCATTCCAGGCGCGTAAAGCCAGGCGGGCGACGGCAGGGCCATCGGGACGCAGCGGCTCGCCGATCTCCAGCCATTCCTTGCCAGCCAGATCCTCGCTTAATTGCGGGTACGCCAGCAAGGCATCGCCCAGCACCCGTATGGCGGGGCCGTCGCCAGGCGATGAGCGCAAACCCAGGAAGGCATGCTCCAGCCAGCGGCCTACTTGATCGGCACTCAGGAGGATGGGCGCCTGCGCGGGTTCCCATCCAGGCTCCTGCGCGCCTTCAACCACTCGATAAGCCGCCAGGTACACCTCGTCCATGCGCGCGTCCTGCACAAGAACATGTAACAAGCCCGGGCGCACAGGCGCGGGATCGCGCGCCGCGATCGCCAATAAGGAAGGTATTGGAATCACCGGTATGCCCAAGGCGAAAGCCATGCCTTGGGCTACGCCACAGGCCACCCGCAAACCGGTGAACCCGCCAGGTCCCTGGCCGAATGCCACCGCCGATAACTGGCCGCGGCCTATGCCCTGCTGGGCCAGCAGCCGGTCGACCATGGGCAACAGGCGCTCGGCATGCTCGGCGGTGGCGTCATGCTGAAGCGCATGAACGCGCACACCCCCGTCCGACTGCGTCAGCAGTGCCACGCCGCATAGGCTGGACGACGTTTCCAAAGCGAGAATAGATACAGTCATGCAGGCATTTTAAACGCAGCCCGGCGGAATTCCCGTTTGCCGGGAACATAAGGCATTCGGCGGGCAGACCGCTGATTTCTCATCGTTTAAAATTAGTACCGCTCTGCGGGCGTAAAGGCTAAAATGTGCTGTCTTAGCTTACGATTCCAATAAAAACCAGGAGACGGCTATACACACTTCGCAGCAGATCGATACGGCAGCCTCGTCCAGTCACATAAACCCAGCCAAAAATGCATGGGCGCGATATCGCCACGCCGGCTTGGACAGGACCTGAAATGTAATGCATATTCTACTAGACGCTTAATATGTAATATCTTGCTACGTCCCCTATACGGGTTAACTCTACCCTGTTACATTTTCCCCCATGAACACACAAAACCAATCCTTATCTCGCAAAATTCTTATCGTCGATGACGATCCACGGTTACGCGATTTGCTCCGCCGCTATCTATCGGAACAAGGTTTTAATGTATTTGTCGCCGAAGACGCCAAAGAAATGGGCAAATTGTGGCAGCGCGAGCACTTCGATCTGCTGGTCCTCGACCTTATGCTTCCCGGCGAAGACGGGCTATCCATTTGCCGCCGCCTGCGTGGGGGGCACGACAACACGCCCATCATCATCCTGACCGCGAAGGCAGAAGAAATCGACCGCATCGTAGGCCTGGAAATGGGCGCGGACGACTATCTGTCCAAACCGTTCAATCCGCGCGAACTGCTTGCCCGCGTCAATGCCATCCTGCGCCGCCGCGGCACCGAAGAGCATCCGGGCGCACCCAGCCAGGAAAACGAATCCATCGAATTCGGCCCTTACGTCCTGAATTTGTCCACCCGCACGCTCACGCGCAACAACGAGCAGGTTCCGATCACCACGGGTGAATTCTCGGTCCTGAAGGTATTTGCGCGCCATCCCAAGATCCCCTTGTCCCGGGACAAGCTGATGGAACTTGCCCGGGGCCGCGAATACGAGGCTTTCGACCGCAGCCTGGATGTCCAGATTTCCCGCTTGCGCAAGCTGGTCGAGCCCAATCCCTCCAAGCCGGTGTTCATTCAAACCGTCTGGGGCCTGGGCTATGTTTTCGTTCCCGATGGCGGCCATTGAGTTCTTGCGGGCGTGATGCAGCGCCATGGCCATATCGCCCCCGCAAAAGCCCAGAGCTAAAACCAAATCGCGCTTCCGTCTAGGTCTGTTCAGCCGCTCATTCCTGCTTCTGGCCGGTTTGATGCTGGTCAGCCTGGGCGCCTGGCTGCAGGTCTTCTTCAGCATGGAGGAAGGTCCGCGCGCCACTCAGATGGCTCAACGCGTGACGACGGCGGTCAGCATTACGCGTTCCGCGCTGGTGTATGCGCCCACCAGCGTGCGCCCCGCCCTGCTTCTCGATCTGGCCACCAAGGAGAGCCTGCGGGTGCAGCCGCGCGAAGGGGCCGACGTGCTCGAGCCGCTGCCCAACTCCAACTACTGGAATCACGTCGCCGCCGAAATCAAGGACCGCCTGGGGCCCGATACGCATGTCATGTGGACGGTGAACCAGGCACCCGGCATCTGGGTCAGCTTTGAAATCAATAATGATCAGTACTGGCTGGTTTTCGATCGCGAACAGCTTGGGCTGACCGCCGGCGTCGAATGGTTCGGCTGGGGAGCCACGGCGCTGCTGCTGGCGCTGGTGGGCGCGGCGATCAGCGTCCGCTTCGTCAACCGGCCCCTGGCCCAGTTGGCCAAAGTCGCGCAACAGCTGGCGCGCGGCGAAACCCCCTCGCCGCTGCCCGAAAAGGGGCCGGCTGAAATCCGGGACATGAATATCGCCTTCAACCGCATGGCGCGCGATCTGCGCCAGACCGAGACCGATCGCGAGATCATGCTGGCGGGCATTTCGCATGATTTGCGCACGCCCTTGGCTCGCATGCGCCTGGAAATCGAAATGAGCAACGTCACCGATGAGGCGCGCCAAGCCATCGACGAAGACCTGGGCCAGATCGACCACAGCATCGGCCAGCTCATGGAATACGCCAGGCCCGCCGGCATCGTGCCTGAACAGGGTATAGACGTATCGTCGGTGCTGCGCGAGCTGTTCGAGCGCGAACGCATGCACACCGACTCCCTGGGTGGGGTGCTGACCGCCGACATCGAACCGAATCTGTACGCCAAGATCAGCGCGCACGATCTGAAACGCATCGTGAGCAACCTGATCGAGAACGCGCGCCGCTACGGCCGCACGCCTTCCGACGGACGGGCTTATATCGATCTGTCCGCAAAGCAGCAAGGCAATATCCTGGCCATCGAAGTGCGGGACCGCGGCACGGGAATTGCCCCTACCGACGTTCAACGGCTGCTGAGGCCTTTTTCGCGCGGAGAATCCGCGCGTACCGGCGTCAGCGGAGCGGGCTTGGGGCTGGCCATTGTCGAGCGCCTGCTGGGGCAAGTGGGCGGACAACTGGAACTGATTTCCCACCCTCCGTCGGGCCTGGTTGCGCGCATCGAAATACCCAAGGTCCGCATCCGTAATTATCAGGCCGACAGCCAAGCCTGATAGCGTAGAATTTAACGGTAAGGGCGCATGCGCCCGGCACGTGTTTACACCAGACTTAGGAGCTCAGATGAAAACTGTAGGCGATAAACTCGAACCCTTCAAGGTCGCCGGCGTCAAGCCCGGCTTCAATCAACCCGAAGAAAACGGTGTCTCGGCCTTCGAAGACATCACCGAAAGCTCGTTTCCCGGAAAATGGAAAGTCATTTATTTCTATCCCAAGGACTTCACCTTCGTATGCCCGACCGAGATCGTGGGCTTCAATAATCTGGCACAGGATTTCGAAGACCGCGATGCGGTGCTTATGGGCGGTTCCGTCGACAACGAGTTCGTCAAGCTGGCCTGGCGGCGCGAACATCCCGACCTGAACAAGCTGGGGCATTATCAGTTCGGCGATACCACCGGCGCCTTGATCGATCAGTTGGGCATACGCGAGAAAACCGAAGGCGTGGCCCTGCGCGCCACCTTCATCGTCGACCCGGACAACGTCATTCAGCACGCCTCGGTCAACAATCTGAATGTCGGCCGCAACCCCGAGGAAATCCTGCGTCTTCTGGACGGCCTGCAAACCGACGAGCTTTGCCCTTGCAATCGCTCGCTGGGCGGCGACACTCTGTAAAACGCGCCATCCCGCTATTCAGCCCGGTCCGCCGGGCTTTATCGGCATAAGATAATAGGCAATTCCTTTTCTGGAAGGAAACTATGGAATTTCTTGCATCCATCAAGGCAATGATTCCTGATTGGGCCAAAGACATACGCCTGAACCTGGACGGCACCATTGCGCGCTCCTCGCTCAAGCCCGAAGACGCCATCGGGGTGGCGCTCGCCGCCGCCTATGCGGCGCGCAGCCCGGTACTGATCAGCGCATTCAAAGGCGGCCTGTCCCCGGAAGATGCAACCGGGGTCCTGACCGCCGCCGCGCTCATGGGAATGAACAACACGTATTATCCCTATGTGGAGATGTCAGGCGACGAGCAATTGAAAACCTTGCCGGCTCAGTTGCGCATGAACGCCTACGCCAATCACGGCGGCGTCGACCAGAACCGTTTCGAGCTCTTCGCGCTGGGCGCATCCATTGTGGGCAAATGCCATTTTTGCGTCGGCTCGCACTACCAGAACCTGAAGAAGGCGGGCTATACGTCCGAGCAGCTACGCGACGTGGGCCGTATCGCCTCGGTGGTCAATGCGGCCGCGCTGGTCCTGGTGGCGGAAGGCAAGTAGCCGGCCGCAGCGGCAAGGGAATGAATGGTGCGGGACAGCGAATGGGCGCGCCCGCCTCGTCCAACCGCCGTTTTATTTCGCCAGCAAGGCGACGACAGTCGCCGCAATGCCTTCCTTGCGCCCCAGATAGCCCAGGCCTTCGTTGGTCTTAGCCTTGATATTTACATCCTTAGCCGATATCCCCAGGTCGGCCGCCATATTACCGGCCATGGCCGCCGCATGCGGCCCGATCTTGGGCGCTTGCGCATGCACGGTTGCATCGACGTTCACCACCTTCCAGCCGGCGTCCGCCACTTTCTGTACGGCGGCCCGCAATAGCACACGGCTGTCCGCGCCCTTGTAGGCCGGGTCGGTGTCGGGAAAATGCCGGCCGATGTCGCCCAGGCCGGCCGCACCCAATATGGCGTCGGTCACGGCATGCAACAGCACATCGGCATCGGAATGGCCTAGCAGGCCATGCGTATGCGGTATGGCCACGCCGCCGATGATCAGCGGCCGGCCTTCCACCAGCGCATGCACATCGAAGCCCTGCCCAACTCGAAATGGAAAACTCATTGCTACTCCTTGAAACCTGCAACCCGCGCCCTGTTTGACCGCGCATGGCGCGCAGCCGCCCACGGCGGCCTATAGCCATTTTTCCATCAGGCCAAAATCCTCCGGCCAGGTCACTTTGAAATTCTGTGCCGAGCCGGCTACCAGGCAGGGCGAATAGCCCGCCAGCTCCATGGCTGAAGCCTCGTCGGTAAGCGCGGCGCTGGACGCGCCGGCGGCTTGCAAGGCGCTTTGCAGGCGGCCGGCGGGAAACATCTGCGGCGTCTGGGCCAGCCACAAGCCCTGGCGGGCGACCGATCGATCCACCCGGGCCGGCGCCGCATGTCCTCCTGCCAAAGCGCCGCCGCCCGGCGCTTGCGTATCGCTCTGGTCCGCCAGTTTCACCGTATCGGCGACCGGCTGCGCCAATAGCCCGCCGGCCTGCCATTGCAGGCAGCAATCGATCAGCCTCTTGAGCGCCGGCGCCGGCAGGCCAGGACGGGCCGCATCGTGCACCAGCACCCAGTCATCCGGATCCGGCGCGGCATCCCGCAAGGCCGCCAACACGGTTTCCGCGCGGGACGGGCCGCCGCAAGGACGCCATACCGTGCGCGGCAGACCCGCCAGCGCGGACTCGGCCCATACGTCGTCCGCCGCCACCGCCACCCTGACTTGCGCGATGCGCTCGTCGGCCAGCATGGCGCGGACCGCCCAGCGCAGCATGGGTTCGCCCTTGAGCAAGCGATATTGCTTTGGCGTGGCTGCGCCGCCGGACAACCCAGGCTCCCGGGCGCGCGCGCCGATGCCGGCGGCGGGAATGATTGCAATCAGTTTCGTATGCATAAGAAAGGCATTTTATAATGATGCGCTACATGGCTACAGAAACAACCCCTCCCCCCCTTCTTCCCTCTATCCAGCATATCCTGGCGGCACTGAAGCCGGGGCATCGGCACGTCCAGCCCTTGCCTCCGGGTTCCGGCGACGCGTGGCTGCTGGCCGACCTTGCTCGGGCATCGCGGCAGACCATCGTCGTGCTGTGCGCCGACCCGCTGACCGCGCAGCGCCTGGCCGAAGAGATCTTGCTGTTCGCGCCCGACCTGCGCGTGCGGCAGTTGCCCGACTGGGAAACCCTGCCTTACGACAGTTTCTCTCCGCATCAGGACCTGATTTCAGAGCGCCTGCGCACCCTGCATGCCTTAATGCAGGAAAGCGTCGACATTCTGACCGTGCCGGTGACCACGGCGCTTTACCGGCTTGCTCCGCCGGAGTTCCTGGCCGCCTACACCTTTTCATTCCGGCAGGGCGAGCAGTTGGACGAGGAAGGGTTGCGCCGCCAACTGACGCTGGCCAACTACACCCATGTCACCCAGGTGACCGCGCCCGGCGAGTTCAGCATTCGCGGCGGCCTGATCGATCTCTTTCCCATGGGTTCCATCCTGCCGTACAGGCTGGACCTTTTCGACAATGAGATCGAATCCATACGCAGCTTCGACATCGATACCCAGCGCAGCCTGTATCCGGTCAAGGAAGTGCAATTATTGCCCGGCCGGGAATTCCCCATGGATGAAACGGCGCGCAATCAGTTCCGCGCGCGCTTCCGCGAAGTCTTCGAGGGGGATCCCACCCGCGCCCTGCCCTATAAGGACATCGGCAACGGCATCGCTTTCGCGGGCGTCGAATACTACCTGCCGCTGTTTTTCGAGCAAACGGCCACGCTCTTCGACTATCTCCCTGAGCAGTCGTTCACCGTGACGCTGGGCGACGTCAACCAGGCCGTGCAGCGCTTCGCCCAGGATACGCACAGCCGCTATCAGTTTCTTAAAAGCGACCGCGAACGGCCGGTCTTGCCGCCCGAGCAGCTTTTCCTGGACGAGGAGGCCCTGTTCGTCCGCCTGAAAGCGTTCGCGCGCCTGGTGCTGGATGCGGCGGAGCCCCATCCCGATTTCCGCCCCGCGCCCAACGTGGCGGTCGCCCGGCGGGCCCAGGATCCGGTCACCAGCCTGCGCGCCCTGCTCGATAGGGCCCAGGGCCGCGTCGTGCTCTGCGCCGACTCGGCGGGACGGCGGGAAACGCTTTTGCAGATGTTGGCCGAGTTCGGCATTGCGCCCGATTCAGGTACCGAAACGCTGCAGGATTTCCTGGAGTCGGAAAGCCGCTTCGCCCTGGCCGTCGCCGCGCTGTCCAATGGTTTCAGCGTCGCGGCTAAAGACCTGACCCTGTTGACCGAGAACGATCTGTATCCCAGCCAGGCCAGGCCCACGCGGCGCGGCCGGCGCGCGCAGGAAGCGGGCAGCGATGTCGAAGCCATGGTGCGCGACCTGTCGGAGCTGCGCGAGGGCGATCCGGTGGTGCATGCCCAGCACGGCATAGGCCGCTATTGCGGCCTGATCGAAATGGACCTGGGCGAAGGCGTGATGGAATTCCTGCACCTGGAGTACGCCAATGGCAGCACCTTGTATGTGCCCGTGGCCCAGTTGCATGTCATCGCGCGCTACAGCGGCGCCGACCCCGAGCATGCGCCTCTGCACCAGTTGGGATCCGGACAGTGGGACAAGGCGCGGCGCAAAGCGGCCAAGCAAGTGCGGGACGCCGCCGCCGAGCTCCTGGCCCTGTACGCCCAGCGCGCGGCGCGCGAAGGCTATCGCTATAAGCTATCGGCCAGCGATTACCAGGCATTCGCCGAGGGCTTCGGCTTCGAGGAAACCGCCGATCAGGCCGCCGCCATCGAAGCCGTCATCGGCGACATGACTTCGGGCCGGCCCATGGACAGGCTGGTGTGCGGCGATGTGGGCTTCGGCAAGACCGAAGTCGCGTTGCGCGCCGCCTTCCTGGCGGTCATGAACGGCAAGCAGGTCGCCCTGCTGTGCCCCACCACCTTGCTGGCCGAACAGCACGCCCAGACCTTTTCCGACCGGTTCGCCGACTGGCCCGTCAAGGTTGCCGAACTATCGCGCTTCCGCTCGGGCAAGGAAGTCGCCGCCGCCATCGAGGGACTGAGCGAAGGCCGGGTCGACATCGTGATCGGCACGCACAAGATCCTGTCCAAGGACGTGAAGTTCAAGGACCTGGGCCTGGTCATCATCGATGAGGAACACCGCTTCGGCGTCCGCCAGAAAGAAGCCCTGAAGACCTTGCGCGCTGAAGTGGACGTGCTGACGCTGACCGCCACTCCCATACCGCGCACCCTGGGCATGTCGCTGGAAGGCATACGCGATTTCTCGGTGATCGCCACCGCACCCCAAAGGCGCCTGGCCATCAAGACCTTCGTGCGGCGCGAAGACGGCAGTTCCATACGCGAGGCGCTGCTGCGCGAGCTCAAGCGCGGCGGCCAGGTGTATTTCCTGCACAACGAAGTGGACACCATCCACAACCGTCGCGCCCGCCTGGAAGAGCTGGTGCCCGAAGCGCGTATCGCCGTCGCCCATGGCCAGATGCCGGAGCGCGAACTGGAAGAAGTCATGAAGGGCTTCTATCAGCAACGCTACAACGTCCTGCTTTGCACGACCATCATTGAAACCGGCATCGACGTGCCCACGGCGAACACCATCGTGATCCATCGCGCCGACCGCCTGGGCCTGGCGCAACTGCACCAGCTGCGCGGCCGCGTCGGACGCTCGCACCACCAAGCCTATGCCTACTTGCTGACGCCGGGCGAAGACGCCATGACATCCAACGCCAAGAAGCGGCTGGAAGCCATCCAGGCCATGGAAGAACTGGGCGCGGGCTTCTTCCTGGCCATGCACGACCTGGAAATCCGCGGCACCGGCGAAGTCCTGGGCGAATCGCAGTCCGGCAATATTCATGAAATCGGCTTTTCGATGTATTCCGACATGCTGAACGCCGCCGTGCGCGCCCTGAAGTCGGGCGAAGAACCGGATCTGGACTCGCCTTTCTCGGCCCTGTGCGAAGTCAATCTGCACGCCTCGGCGCTGCTGCCTTCGGACTACTGTCCGGACGTCCACGCGCGCCTGGGTCTGTACAAAAAGCTGTCCCACGCCCGGCACGAGGACGACCTGATCCATATCCAGGAAGAACTGATCGATCGGTATGGGAAACTGCCCGAAGCCGCACAAACGCTGCTGGCCACGCATCGCCTGCGCCTGGCCGCCGAGCCGCTGGGCATCATCAAGATCGATGCCAGCGATGCGCAGGCGCTGATTCAATTTTCGGCCAAACCCAATATCGATCCCCTGCGCATTATCGAATTGGTGCAAAAACGCCGGGACGTCAGGCTGGCCGGTCAGGACAAGCTGAAAATCGACATCAAGCAGGGTCAGCAGGTTCCGGCCCGCATCGATGCGGTGCGTGGCGTGCTCAGGGCACTGGTCTGACGACGGCTCAATGGCTTAGACGGAACCAGTTCAAGATGCCGTCCAGCGGGCTGACATTCAAGGCGTAGTTGGCTTGCTGGCGCACCACCGGCTTGGCGCGATAGGCCACCGAAAAATGCGCCAGGCCCATCATCTTCAGGTCATTGGCGCCATCGCCCACGGCGATGATCTGCTGCGCCGTGGCGCCCAGCCGATCGGCCAGCGCCTGAAGGTGGTCCGCCTTCCCCTGGGCATCGACGATATTGCCCAGCACCTTGCCCGTCAGCTTGCCGTCGGCCACATCCAGCACGTTGGCATGGCAGGCATCCAGGCCCAGCCTTTCCTTGAGCCTCTCGGTAAAGAAGGTGAATCCGCCCGATACCAGCAGGGTTTTCAATCCATTTTTCCTGGCGGTCGAAATCAGCTTTTCGGCCCCGGGATTGAGACGCAGGCGTTCTTCATAGACCTGTTCCAAAGCGCTGGCGGGCACGCCTTCCAGCAAGGCGACGCGGCGCAGCAGGCTCTCGGAGAAATCCTTGATTTCGCCGCGCATGGCGGCTTCGGTGATGGCCGCAACCTGCGCCTTGCGGCCGGCCATATCGGCAATCTCGTCTATGCATTCGATATTGACCAAAGTGGAATCCATGTCCATGGCCAGTATCCGGCAATCGCGCAAGCGCGATATCTGCTCGAAAAACGCGAAGTCCATGCCGAATTCTTCGCAACACGCCATGACCTCGGCGCGCGCGCCGGCATCCACATCCAGCAAGCGCACGGCGGTGCTGCCCAGTTCCTGCACACCGCCGGCGCTGGCAATGGCGGCGATTTTTTCGATATTGGCCGTCGCGAGATTGGGAGCCTGAAGAATTAGGTGGGTCATAAGCCTATTCAAGAAGAAAGTCCGCCAGCAAGGAAACTGGGCAAAATCAAGATACGGCGGCCATTTTACAGGGAACATCCGGAAGGGCCCCCGAGGAGAGCCCGAATGGCGGGCCCGCGGCCACAGGCGCTATGATGGCAGCGCGCCACCTGAAATGCCTTGCATCGTTTTCCCGGCCGACGTTACTCTTGGAATCCTTCTTGCCGTTTCCCCGGTGGTAATCTGCCTTCTTTCCAAAAATGAAATCGATGCCACTGCCAGAACTTCCGGCCACAGTCACCTCTACCCCATGCCATCGCGCCGCATCGACTGACGCCATCCGCCGATCCTGGACGCTGCGCAGCCTGATGGCCCGCTGCCTGCTGGCCACTTGCCTGGCTCTGTCCCTCGCGGCCACGCCCCTGTTCGCCCAGAACAAGAACGCCGCCGCCGAGATCGACAAAACGCTGGATGCCGCGCGTGCGCAAATTGACCGGGTACAGAAGAAGCTGGGCGCGGCTCCGGACAAGCCCTTGCAGGACCACGACCTGGTCGACCTGCGCAACACCGCCCAGGAGGCGCAAGAGCAGGCCCAGGCCGCCGCCGCTGTCCTGGAACCTCAATTGACCAGTGTGCAGGCCCGCATGGCCGAATTGGGCCAGCCCGCCGAAGGCATCAAAGAAGCGCCGGACGTCGCCGCGCAACGCGCGGAGCTGAACAAGAACAGCAGCATGCTGGATGCGCAAATCAAGCTGGCGCGCCTGATTGCGGTCGAGGCCCAGCAGGCGGGCGACCAGATACTGAAATTGCGGCGCAGCCAGTTCCAGGCCGAACTGGGGGTACGCACGGATTCGATCCTGGCCCGCCCCTTCTGGACGGAGTTGCGCGACCAGCTGCCGCGCGATCTACGCCGGCTGCAACCGCTATGGGACGAGCTGGCGCAATCCCTTCGGAGCGCCGGCGCTTCGGTATGGGGCGCCACGCTGCTGGCCGTCCTTGCTGTCCTCATCCTGCGCGTGCTGGCCGGACGCCTGCTATGGCAACTGACCACCACCCGTGTCGCGCCGGGCCGTTTGCGGCGCTCCCTGTACGCGGCGGCCCAGGTTGTGCTGGCCACTGTCGCGCCCGGAGTGATAGCAGCCATTCTGCGCCTGGGCGCGGAATGGAACGTGGCGCTGTCCAATGAACTGGACACCCTGCTTAGCCTGGCCGTGGGCGCCGCCTATTTTGGCGGCTTCGTCGCCGGCCTGGGCCGGGCGCTGCTTTCGGCCGACCGTCCCACCTGGCGGCTTGCCTCCCTGTCCGACGAGGTCGCGACGGGCTTGCGCTGGTTCCCCGCCCTGCTGGCCCTTGCGCTGGTCATGGGCTGGATCGCGCAAAAGCTGGCCGCCCTGGTCAATGCCAGTCTGACCGCAACAGTGGCCCAGAATTGCATTTTGTCCCTGGTTCTTGGCGCGCTCATGGCGCTGGCCATGCGCCGGGCCACCCGGCTTAGCCGGCGCGTACGCTCCGAGCAACAGAAAGGCCGCGCGGAACCGGCCCCGGTCGGCTATGCCATTGCCCGAGGCGTGATCTGGCTGGCGGTCAGCGCCAGCATGGCCAGCCTGCTGCTGGGCTATATTGCGCTGGGCAGCTTCATCGTACGGCAGGCGGCCTGGCTGGCCATTGTGCTGGGCGCCGCCTATTTGCTGAACGGCCTAATCGACGATGCCTGCCAAAGCGTCGTGGCGGCCATCAGGCGCAATGCCAACGACGAGAACTACAGCCGTCCCATGACGCGTGTGCGCAGCCAGGCCAGCGTTCTGCTGGCGGGCCTGGCGCGCCTGGCTGTCGTCCTGTCCGCCCTGGTACTGCTGGCCGCGCCCTTCGGCGACGGACCCACGGCGTGGCTGCAGCGCCTGGACTATCTGCATAACGGCATCGCCATCGGCGAGGTCCAGATACGCCCCGCCTCGGTCATGCTGGCGCTATTGGTGCTGGTGCTGGGCTTTGGGATAGTCAAGGTGGTGCAGGCCTGGCTGGCCCGTCAGTACCTGCCCACCACCAGCCTGGATCCGGGCATGCGCCTTTCAGCGGCAACCCTGTTCGGCTATGCGGGCTACGTGCTGGCGTTTTCCCTATCCCTGTCCGCCGTCGGCATAGGCCTGGAGCGGGTGGCCTGGATAGCCAGCGCCCTGTCGGTGGGTATCGGTTTCGGCTTGCAGGCCGTGGTGCAGAATTTCGTATCCGGCCTTATCCTGCTGGCGGAACGGCCTGTCAAAGTAGGAGACTGGGTATCGCTGGGCGGCATAGAAGGCGACATCCGCCGCATCAATGTACGCGCCACGGAAATCCAGATGGGCGATCATTCCACCGTCATCGTCCCGAACTCGGAATTCATCACCAAGGTCGTGCGCAACGTTACCCACGCCAGCCCGCTGGGCCGGGTGCAGATCAAGCTTGCGCTGCCCCTGGATACGCAAGCCGAACAGGTCCACGACCTGATGCTGGCCGCGTTCAGGGAAAATGCCGACATCCTCGATGAGCCCGCCGCCGACGTCATGCTGGACGGCGTGGATGCCAGCGGCTTGATATTCAATGCAACCGGCCACGTGATCTCGCCGCGCGCCGCCTACCGGGTGCGCAGCGCCCTGCTGTTCGACATACTGCGGCGGCTTCGGGAGGCGAATCTGTCCTTGCTCAAGCCGCCGACGATGGTGCTGAAGGAGTCCGCGGCTTCTGCGGCGGCTTCCGGTGCCGCATCAGATAGCGATACACAAAACCCGGATAGCCCAGCACCAGGAACAGGCTTAGCGTGACAGCGTAGAACTCCCAGGTCTGGGAAAATACATTGCCCATATTGGCCTCGAATGCGAATCCCAGCGTACCGACCAAGCCGTAGAACACCAGCAGTTCCAGCAAGCGCACGAAAAAGGGCTTATGTATGGCGCGCCCGCGATTGCGCCAGCCGGGATAGGCCAGCACCAGCGCGGCCAGCCCGACGGCGGCCAGCAGCTTGCCCATGAACAAGGCCGCCGAGGCGGGATCGGATGCCACGAAGAAAGCCTGGCCGATCAAGGCGAGAATCAGATAGCCCACGCCCCACAGCAAGGCGAAAAACACCAGCGCCTCCAGCCACTTGAGCCAGATCGGACGCGGCGCTTCGCCAGGCTGGGCCCACGGCAGCGCCAGAAAGGGCCTCTGCGCCAGAAAGGGAAGATTGGCGCTCGCCAGGGACAAGACAATGATGATCCAGACCGCAAACGTTTGATTCATTCGTCAGAACTTCAGCGAGCCTTCTATGACCCGCACGCAGAGCGCCATCAGGCCGCCGGGCAAAATGCCCAGAACGATAATGAGCAGGCCGTTCACGGACATCAGGCCGTTCGTGACCACGCCATTGTCGAGCGCGACCGGCTCGCCCTCGGGCTCGTCGAAATAAGCCATCTTCACCACGCGCAGATAGTAGAACGCGCCTATCAGTGAAAAGATGACCGCAACCACGGCAATCGCCACATGTCCGGCCCCGACCAATGCCTGCAATACGGCCAGCTTGGCATAGAAGCCAGCCATCGGGGGGATGCCCGTCAACGAGAACATGGACAGCAGCAGCATGGCGGCCAGAATGGGGTTGCGTCGATTCAAGCCCTTAAGGTCGGCGATTTCCTCGCACTCGAAACCCTTGCGGCTAAGCAGCAGAATAAGCCCGAACGTGACCAGCGTGGTCAACACATAGATGATGACGTAGAACAGCGCCGAGCCGTAGGCCTGGCCGGCCAGCGTCTGGTCCTGGACAACGCCCGAAAGCAGGCCCAGGAAGACAAAACCCATATGGGAAATGGTCGAATAGGCCAGCATGCGCTTGAAATTCGTCTGTGCGATGGCCGCGATGTTCCCGATGGCCAGCGACAGCACCGCAAGAATCAGCAGCATGGGTTGCCAATCGACGGCTATGCCGTGCAAGCCCTCTACCAGCAGCCTCAAGGTGATGGCAAAAGCCGCCAGCTTGGGCGCCGCGCTCAGGATCAGGGTGACCGATGTGGGCGAGCCCTGATAGACGTCCGGCGTCCACATGTGGAACGGCGCGGCGGCCAGCTTGAAGGCCAGGCCCGCGACAATGAACACCACACCGAACACCAAGGGCAGGCGTTCGGCATTGCCGCTGCCTATGACCTGGGCGATCAGACGCAGATCAAGCTGGCCGGTGGCGCCGTAGATCATGGACATGCCATACAGCAGCACGCCCGACGCCAGCGCGCCCAGCACGAAATATTTCATGGCGGCCTCGGTGGACTTGACGTCATCGCGGCGCAGAGCGACCAGCGCATACAGGGCGAAAGACATCAGTTCGACGCCCAGGTACACCGTCAGCATGCTGCCGGCCGATATCATGACCATCTGGCCCAGCAAGGCGAACAGCGTCAACGAATAGAATTCGCCGCCGTGCTTGAGCATGTCGCGCTGTTCGGCGTAACCGCGGCCATAGACCAGCGTGGCGGCAACCGCAATGTAGGACAGCACCTTCAGGAAGTGAGACAGGGAATCGACCACATACAGGCCGCCGAACGAACTGCCCTGGACTCCCCCGTTCCATTGCCACAGCGAAACGACGGTAAGCAGCAGCAAGGTGCCTATGCTTAGCGTGAAGGTCGTGTGGCGGGACTCGGTCTTGTTGAAGGCGTCGATAAGCAGGACCACCGCAGCCAGAATCAAAAGCACAATCTCGGGCGTAGCCAAGGCGAAGTCAAATGGATTTTGCATAATATTTCAGGTCTACAGTTTCGAGATAGAGACGTGCTGCAGCAAGGCTTCCACCGACACATGCATGACATCTGTAAACGGTTTCGGATAAATGCCCATGTACAGCACGGCAATCGCCATGACTCCCAGAACGAAGAATTCGCGCGGCGTCAGATCGACCATGCCCCGAACCTGCTCGTTGGCGATGTCGCCAAGCGCAACGCGCTTGAACATCCACAGGGAATACGCCGCGCCCCAGATCAGCGCCGAGGCCGTCAGCAGGCCGACCCAGAAGTTGTACTGGACGGCGCCCATGATGACGGTGAATTCGCCCACGAAACCGCTGGTTGCCGGCAGGCCGGAATTGGCCATGGAGAACAGAAGGAACAGCGTGACGAAACGCGGCATGACATTGACCACGCCGCCGTAATCGGCGATGCGGCGCGTGTGCAGGCGATCGTATAGGACTCCAATGCACAGGAACATGGCGCCGGAGACGAAGCCGTGCGAAATCATCTGCACGATGGCCCCTTCCAGGCCCGCCGTGTTGAACACGAAAAAGCCCAGGGTGACGAAACCCATGTGGGCGACCGATGAATAGGCCACCAGCTTCTTCATGTCGTCCTGGACGATGGCGACCAGGCCGATATAGATCACGGCGATCAAGGACAGCGCGATCATCATGCCCGCAAGGCTATGCGAGGCGTCGGGCACGATGGGCAACGAAAAGCGCAGGAAGCCGTAGGCGCCCAGCTTGAGCATGATGGCGGCCAGCACCACCGAACCGCCCGTGGGCGCTTCGACGTGGGCGTCGGGCAACCATGTATGCACCGGCCACATGGGCACCTTGACGGCAAACGCCGCCAGCAGGGCCACAAAGATCAGGATCTGCGGGGTGTAGTCCAGCTTGAGCTGATGCCAGGTCAGGATGTCGAAGGAGCCGTCGGCGGCATGCCACAGGTAGATGAAGGCGATCAGGGTCAGCAGGGACCCCATCAGCGTGTACAGAAAGAACTTGAACGCGGCATATACGCGGTTGGGTCCGCCCCAGACCCCGATGATCAGGTACATCGGTATGAGGGTGGCTTCGAAGAAGACATAAAAAAGCATGCCGTCCAGCGAGGCGAACACCCCCACCATCAGCCCCGACAGGATCAGAAAGGAGGCCATGTACTGCGACACCCTGCTGGTGATGACTTCCCAGCCGGCCAGCACCACGATCACCGTGATGAAGGCCGTAAGCAGCACGAACCAGATCGAAATGCCGTCGATGCCCAGATGGTAGTTGATCGCAAAGGTTTCGATCCAGGACGCTTTCTCGACGAACTGCATGTCGGCGGTAGCGGGATTGAAGCCCGTGTACAGCGGCAGGGTCACCAGGAAGCCGGCCACCGAACCCACCAATGCCAGTACGCGGGTCAGGCCCGGCCTGTCGTCGCGGCCCACCAGCAGCACGATCAGCCCCGCCACAATGGGGACGAAGATCGAAAGCGTTAACCAGGGAAGAGTAGAAGACGCCATATCGCTAGCCATCAGTTAACCGTCAGCACAAAAAAGGAAAGTAAAGCCATGATCCCGATGATCATCGCAAAGGCGTAGTGGTAGATGTAGCCCGACTGCAAGTGCCGGCTGACAGCCGCCACCCAGCCCACCAGGCGGGCGCTGCCGTTGACCAGCACGCCGTCGATCAGGCCGCGGTCGCCGGCTTTCCAGAAGCCGTGGCCCAGGCAGCGGGCGCCGCGCGCGATGACTTGCTCGTTGAACCAGTCGGCGTAGTACTTGTTGTCCAGCACACGATTGATGAACGAAAGGCGCGCATGGATGGCCGCGGGCAGCCTGGGGTTGACCAGGTAGCAGTACCAGGCCACCACGAAACCGGCGATCATCAGCCAGAAAGGCAGCGTGACGAAACCGTGCAGGGCGTATGCCACCCAGCCGTGCCAATGCTCGGCCAGCTCGGCCATGGCCGGATGCTGCGGCAATACGGCGATCGCGCCATTGAAGAAGCCGTCGAACAACAGGGGATCGATGAACCAGGCGCCGGCGATGACGGACGGTATGGCCAGCAGGACCAGCGGCAAGGTGACGACCCAGGGCGATTCATGCGGCGTGCCGCCATGATGGCCATGATCGTCGTGGCCGTGCCCATGGCCCGCATGCGCGTCGGTGTTGAAACGCTCTTTGCCATGGAACACCAGGAAATACACCCGGAAGGAATACAGCGAGGTCACGAACACGCCGATCAGCGTGGCGTAGTAGCCGAAGCCCGCGCCCCAGACATCGGCCGCGCCCGCCGCTTCGATGATGTGCTCCTTGGAATAGAAGCCCGCGAAGAATGGCGTGCCGACCAGGGCCAGGGTGCCCAGCAGGAAGGTGATCCAGGTAATCGGCATGTATTTGCGCAGGCCGCCCATATTGCGGATGTCCTGGTCATGATGCATGCCTATGATGACCGAGCCCGCGCCCAGGAACAGCAGGGCCTTGAAGAAAGCGTGCGTCATCAGATGGAAAATGGCGGCCGAATAGGCCGACGCCCCTAGCGCGACTGTCATGTAGCCCAGTTGCGAGAGGGTGGAATATGCAATGACGCGCTTGATGTCGTTCTGGACGATGCCCAGTATCCCCAGGAACAGCGCGCCGATGGCGCCGATCACGATCATGACCGACAGCGCCGTGGTCGAGTGCTCGAACACCGGCGAAAAGCGCGCTACCATGAAGATGCCCGCGGTCACCATGGTTGCCGCGTGGATCAGGGCGGAAATGGGTGTGGGGCCTTCCATGGAATCGGGCAGCCAGGTATGCAGAGGAACCTGCGCCGATTTACCCATGGCTCCCACGAACAGCGAAATACATGCCACCGTCAGCAACTGCCAGTCGGTGCCCGGAAAAGCCGTGGCGGCCAGCTTGTCGCTTTGCGCGAAAACGTCGCCATAATGCATGCTGCCGGTATAGGCGAACAGCAGGCCTATGCCCAGAATGAAGCCGAAGTCGCCCACGCGGTTGACCAGGAAGGCCTTCATATTGGCGAAAATGGCGGTCGGGCGCGTATACCAGAAACCGATCAGCAGGTAGGACACCAGGCCCACCGCTTCCCAGCCGAAGAACAGCTGCACCATGTTGTTGGACATGACCAGCATGAGCATGGAAAACGTGAACAGCGAAATATAGGCGAAGAAGCGCTGGTAGCCGGGATCGTCCGCCATATAGCCTATGGTGTAGATATGCACCATCAGCGATACCGACGTCACCACCACCATCATCAGCGCCGACAACGGATCGATCAGGAAGCCGAGCTCCAGCGGGGTCGTGCCGATGACGCTCCAGGTGTAGAGCGTGCCGTCGTAGGTGTGGCCGTCCAGCACCTGGAACAGCACCATGACCGAGCCGATGAAGGAAACCAGCACGCAGGCGATGGTGACAAGGTGCGAACCGCGGCGGCCGACGAAGCGGCCCAGGAAACCGGTGCCGAACAGGCCGGCCAGTATGGCCCCGGCCAGCGGCGCCAATGCAATCAATAGGTAAAGACTGGGTGAATTCATAGTATGTGCAATCCCATCAACCCTTGAGCTGGTCAAGTTCTTCAACGTTGATCGTATTCAGGTTGCGGAACAGCAACACCAAAATCGCCAGGCCGATTGCGGCTTCAGCCGCGGCCACCGTCAAGATAAAAAAGACGAAGACCTGTCCGGCGGTATCGCCGAACCATGTTGAAAACGCCACGAAATTCATATTGGCCGCCAGCAGCATCAATTCGATGGACATCAGCAAGATGATCAGATTGCGGCGGTTCAGGAAGAAGCCGAAGATACCGATGGCGAACAGGATGGCGCCCAGTATCAGGTAATGAGCCAGAGTCAGTGTCATTTGGAATCCCCTTGGGCTTGTTCGGCATCGGGCGCCTGCGAAGGCGCCTCGGTTTGCGAGGCAATGCTGACCAGGCGCACGCGGTCCTTGGCCTGGACCCTGACCTGGTCGGAGGGCCGGTTGCGCTTGACGTCACTGCGTTTACGCAAGGTAAGCGCGATGGCCGCGATCATGCCGACCAGCAGTATCACGCCGCCCACCTGCACGGCGAACACGTAATCGGTGTACATCGCCACGCCCAGGGCATGGGTGTTGTCGTAGTCGTCGGCGACCGGCGCCGCGGGACCGGCGCCCAGCCAGGTCTTGGTCAGAACGAAGGCCATTTCCAGCACCATGATCAGGCCGATCACCATGCCCAGAGGCAGGTAGGTCTTGAGCCCCGAACGCAGGGTTTCCATGCGCACATCCAGCATCATGACCACGAAAAGGAACAGCACCATGACCGCGCCCACATACACCAGCACAAGCAGCAGGGACAGGAACTCGGCGCCCAGCAGCATCCATATCATGGAGGCGGTAAAGAAGGTCAGGATGAGATGCAGCACGCCGGTGACGGGGCTGGTGGCGGTGATGACGCGAAACGCGGCCACGACCAGCACCAGCGACAGCAGATAAAACAGGACGGTAGAAAAAATCATAGGTGTCGGGTCCGGCATCAACGATAAGGGGCGTCTTCGGCGCGACGGCGTGCGATTTCAGGCTCGTAGCGATCGCCGATGGCAAGCAGCATGTCTTTGGTGTAGTACAGGTCGCCGCGCTTTTCTCCGTGGTATTCGGAAATATGCGTCTCGACGATGGAGTCCACCGGACAGCTTTCTTCACAGAAGCCGCAGAAAATGCATTTGGCCAGGTCGATGTCGTAGCGCGTGGTGCGGCGTGTGCCGTCGTCGCGCTCTTCGGACTCGATGCTGATGGCCAGCGCGGGACAAACCGCCTCGCACAATTTGCAGGCGATGCAGCGCTCTTCGCCGTTGGGATAACGGCGCAGCGCGTGCAGGCCGCGGAACCGCGGCGAGGCGGGGGTTTTTTCCTGAGGGTAGCGCAAGGTGACCTTGCGCTTGAAGAAGTACTTGCCGGTAAGGCGCATGCCCTTCAACATCTCGGACAGCATCAAGCTGCCGAAGAAATCCTTAATAGCTTCCATAATCTAGCCCCTGTGTCCTATTGCCAAATATTCCAGGGCGTTTGCATCCAGATCGCCACCACCAGCAACCAGATGCCGGTCAGCGGAATGAATACCTTCCAGCCCAGGCGCATAATCTGGTCGTAGCGGTAGCGCGGGAACGTCGCACGGAACCACACAAACATCGAAACCACAAAAAATGTCTTGATACCCAGCCACAGCCAGCCTGGAATCCAGGTCAGCGGCGCGATTTCCAGAGGAGGCATCCAGCCGCCCAGGAACATGATGGACGCCAGCGCCGACAACAGGATCATGTTGGCGTATTCGCCCAGGAAGAACAGTGCAAAGCCCATGCCGGAATATTCCACCATGTGCCCCGCCACGATCTCCGATTCGCCTTCGACCACGTCGAAGGGGTGGCGGTTGGTTTCAGCCACGGCCGACACCACGTAGATGACGAAAAGCGGCAGCAGCGGCAGCCAGTTCCAGGACATGAAGTTGATGCCCTTGTCGGCGAACCAGCCGGCGCCCTGGCCGTTGACGATGCCGCTAAGGTTCAGCGTGCCCGACACCAGCAGCACGGTCACCAGCACGAAACCGATGGCCAGTTCGTAGGACACCATCTGCGCGGCGGCGCGCAAAGCACCCAGAAAGGCGTACTTGGAGTTCGAGGCCCAGCCCGCGACGATCACGCCATAAACGCCTATGGACGTAATGGCCATGATGAACAGCAGTCCGGCATTCACGTCGGACAGCACGACTTCGGGGCCGAAGGGAATCACGGCCCATGCCGCCAGCGCCGGCATCAGCGTCACCACGGGCGCCAATATGTACAGCACCTTGTTGGCCTTGCTGGGAACGATGATTTCCTTGGTAAGAAGCTTGAACACGTCGGCGAAAGGCTGCAGCAGGCCGCGATAGCCCACGCGGTTCGGCCCCTTGCGCACGTGCATGGCGCCTATCATCTTGCGTTCCCAGTAGGTCAGGTAAGCCACGCAAAGAATGATGGGCACGGCGATGACGACGATCTTTACCAGCGACCACACGACCAGCCAGGCGGTCGGTCCAATGAGCTCGGTACCGTAGTTTTGAAGAACTGTAAGCCACTCCATTTCAGGCACGCTCCACCGTTAATTGGCCAAAGCCGCTACCCAGCGCCACCGTTTCATTGAACGCGGCGGCGATCCGCACGCAATCGGGTGCGACGGTGTTGTCTTCCAGCGCGGGCAGGACGATCTGGCCCTGCTGGCTGCTTATACGCAATGCATCGCCCGATTGGACGCCCAGCTTGGCCAGCGTGCCGGCCGCCATGCGCGCCTTGGGCGGCCGCGAATCCGTCGTTTCCTGCAAAGGTCCGGAACGGCGCACCAGGGCATCGCTGCGATAAATGGGCACATCGGCCACGCGTTCCAGGCCGTCCGTCTTTTTGGACAAGCCGGGCTGGGCCTTGATTTCGTTGGACAGGCGTCCGTCCAGGCCGCCGGCCATGACGGTGTCGCGCACCGCTTCCGAGGTCTCGTAGTCAAAGCCCTGCAGCTCGAACAGATTGCCCAGCACACGCAGGACTTTCCAGGCTGGCCGTGTATCGGCGAACGGAGCGGCCACGCCCTTGAAACTCTGGATGCGGCCTTCGGCATTCACAAAGGTGCCGGAGGTTTCGGTAAAGGGCGAGATAGGCAGCATGACATCCGCCCAGTCCTGCGCGGCGGACCGGAAAGACGTAAGCGCCACGGCGAAGCCGGCTGATTTCAGCGCTTCGAGCGCGCGGGCGCCGTTATCGCTGTCCAGAGCAGGTTCGGCGTGCAGCACCAGGTACGCTTTCAGGGGCTGATCGAACATCTGCTCGGCCGTCAGGCCGCCGCGTCCCGGCGTGGCGCCGGCCAGGTAGCCGCCCACCGTATTGGCGCCGGGAGTCAGGAAACCGAATCGGGCCTTCGCCGCCTGGGCAAGCGCCGAGGCGTTGGCGGCAATCAGCGCCGCCTGGTTCGATGCCACCGCCATATTGCCCAGCAGCACGGCCACCCTTTCGCCGGACAGCAGGCTGGCGGCAATCTGCTCGGCCACCACGGAAGGCTGCACACCCGCAAAGGCTTCGGGCACGGTTTGATCGGCGCTCTTGGCCACCGCCGCCAGCACTTCGGCCAAGGCGTTGGGCAAGGCGCTGGGTGCCACCGTCATGCGCGCGGCCACCGGGAACAAGGGATCGTCCGCGGCCGAATCGATGAAGGAAATTTGTGTTCCGTGCTTGGCCGCCTGACGCAGGCGTTGCGCCATCAAGGGATGATCCTTGCGCAGGAAGGACCCCACCACCAGCACGCGGTCAAGCTGGGCGAACTCGCTGACCGGCATGCCCAGCCAGGGCACACCCGCCACAGCCTCATCGAAGGCCGGATCGATGGTGCGCAGGCGGAAATCGACGTTCTCGGAGCCCAGAGCCCGCATCAGCTTGCCCAGCAAGGCAAGTTCCTCGGTCGTGGCGGTATGGCTGCCGATGCCGCCTATTTGTTCAGCGCCGAATTGCTCGCGCACCGTATTGAACCCGTGCACCACAACCTGCAGCGCATCGGTCCAGGAGGCTTCGCGCCATTGGCCGTCTTCGCCCTTGACCATGGGGTGCGCCAGCCGATCTTCGGTATACAGGCCTTCATAGGAGAAGCGATCGCGGTCGCTGATCCAGCATTCGTTGACGTCGTCGTTTTCGAAAGGCACCACGCGCAGCACGCGGTCCAGCTTGGCCTGCACGACCAGGTTGGCACCCAGGCTATCGTGAGGACTGACCGACCGGCGGCGCGCCATTTCCCAGGTGCGGGCGGTGAACTTGAAGGGCTTGGACAGCAACGCGCCCACCGGGCAGATGTCGATCATGTTGCCGGAGAGTTCGGACTCGACCGCCTGGCCCACAAAAGTGGTGATCTCGGAATGCTCGCCGCGATTGACCATGCCGATTTCCATGATGCCGCCGATTTCCTGGCCGAAACGAACGCAGCGCGTACAGTGTATGCAGCGCTGCATGCCTTCGGTGGAAATAAGTGGCCCCATTTCCTTGGCGGCGACCACGCGCTTTTCCTCGTGGTAGCGCGAGGCCGAAGCGCCATAGCCCACGGCCAGATCCTGCAACTGGCACTCGCCGCCCTGATCGCACACGGGGCAATCCAGGGGGTGGTTGATCAGGAGGAATTCCATCACGCTTTTCTGGGCGGCGATGGCCTTTTCCGAACGGGTGTGTACGACCATGCCGTTGGTGACCGGCGTGGCGCAGGCCGGCAGCGCCTTGGGCGCTTTTTCAACGTCGACCAGGCACATGCGGCAATTGGCCGCCACGGATAGTTTCTTGTGATAGCAGAAATGCGGCACGTAGACCCCCAGCTTGTGGGCAGCCTGGATGACCATGCTGCCTTCGGGAGCTTCTACTTTGATACCGTCGATGGTGATTTCAACCATTAGCGTGTCCTGACCCTACAAATATTTAGGCACCACACAGCTTTTATGCTCGATGTGGTGTGCGAATTCGTCGCGGAAGTGCTTGATGAAGCTGCGTACCGGCATGGCGGCGGCGTCGCCCAGGGCGCAAATGGTGCGTCCCATGATGTTGTGGGCGACGGAATCCAGGACATCCAGGTCTTCGGGACGGCCCTGGCCGTTTTCGATGCGTGCCAGCATGCGGTAAAGCCAGCCCGTGCCTTCGCGGCAAGGCGTGCATTGGCCGCAGCTTTCCTCGAAATAAAAATAGGACAGGCGCAGCAGGGACTTGACCATGCAGCGGGTCTCGTCCATGACGATCACCGCGCCCGAACCCAGCATGGAGCCGGCCTTGGCGATGGAATCGTAGTCCATATTGGTCTGCATCATGATGTCGGCGGGCAGCACGGGCGCGCTGGATCCGCCGGGAATCACCGCCTTGAGCTTGCGGCCGCCACGCATGCCGCCGGCCAGTTCCAGCAGCTTGCTGAACGGCGTGCCCAGCGGGATCTCGTAGTTGCCGGGCAGTTCGACATCGCCGGAAATGGAGAACAGCTTGGTGCCGCCGGCGTTGGGCACGCCGATATCCAGGTATTCCTGCGCGCTGTGGCGGAATATCCAGGGTACGGCGGCGAACGTTTCGGTGTTGTTGATGGTGGTGGGCTTGCCATACAGGCCGAAGCTGGCCGGGAACGGCGGCTTGAAGCGCGGCTGCCCCTTCTTGCCCTCAAGCGATTCCAGCAAGGCGGTTTCTTCGCCGCAGATGTAGGCGCCGTAGCCATGAAAGGCGTGCAGCTGGAAACTGAAGTCGGAACCCAGGATCTTGTCGCCCAGGAAGCCGGCCGCGCGCGCCTGATCCAGCGCTTCCTCGAAGCGCTCGTAGATTTCGAAGATCTCGCCGTGGATGTAGTTGTAGCCTACCGTGATGCCCATGGCGTAGGCCGCGATGGCCATGCCCTCGATCACGATATGCGGGTTGAAGCGCAGGATGTCGCGATCCTTGAACGTGCCCGGCTCGCCTTCGTCGGAGTTGCACACCAGGTACTTCTGCCCCGGCAGGGTGCGCGGCATGAAGCTCCATTTCAGGCCCGTGGGAAAGCCCGCGCCGCCCCGGCCGCGCAGGCTGGATGCCTTGACCTCGGCGATGACGTCCTCCGGCTTCATGCCGGTGGTCAGAATCTTGCGCAAGGCTTTGTATCCGCCGCGCTTGACGTAGTCTTCCAGCCCCCAGTTCGTGCCGTCCAGGCCCGCCACGATCTGCGGGTTGATATGGCGGTCGTGGAAAACCATGCTGGTGGCAAGATCCGGGCCCGGATTGGGCGTAAGACCTTGAGAAAACTGATGCAATAGACCCGGCGCGTTCATGCCGATTCCCCGTGCTGTTTGAGTTCCTGGATCATGGCGTCGATTTTCTCGGACGACATGCGTACACACATATGCCTGTTGTTCATGAGCATGACGGGCGAATCGCCGCAAGCGCCCATGCATTCGCCTTCCATCAGGGTGAACAGGCCGTCGGGCGTGGTCTCGCGGAAGTCGACGCCCAGCTTCTGCTTCAGGTAATCGGCCGCCTTTACGCCGTCGCGCAAGGCACAGGGCAAGTTCGTGCAAACGGTGATCTTGTAGCGGCCCACCGGGTGCGTATTGAACATGTTGTAGAACGTGGCGACTTCCTGCACGGCGATGGGCGGCACATGCAGGTAGGCGGCGACGTCGTCGATGACTTCGGTGGACACCCACCCTTTTTCTTCCTGGGCGATCGTCAATGCCGCCATGATGGCGGACTGTTGCTGGTCGCCGGGGAACTTGGTCAGTTCCCGGTCGATTTTCTGATAGGCTTGTTCGGAAAGCAGCATAGTTTGAATCCGGTTTTTACCTTGGCTAGCGCCGGTTAACGGTCGATTTCGCCAAACACAATGTCTTGCGTCCCAATGATGGTGACGGCGTCGGCAATCATGTGCCCGCGCGACATCTCGTCGAGGGATTGCAGGTGCGCAAAGCCCGGCGCGCGTATCTTCATGCGATAGGGCTTGTTGGCGCCGTCGGACACCATGTAGATGCCGAACTCGCCCTTGGGGTGCTCGACCGCGGCATAGGTTTCGCCGGCAGGCACATGCATGCCTTCAGTGAAGAGCTTGAAATGGTGGATAAGGTCTTCCATGCCCGTCTTCATGCGTTCGCGGCTGGGCGGCGCAACCTTGTGGTTGTCGATGATGACGGGGCCGGGGTTGTTGCGCAGCCATTCCACGCACTGGCGAATGATGCGGTTGCTTTCGCGCATTTCGGCGATACGCACCAAATAGCGGTCATAGCAGTCGCCATTGACGCCCACGGGAATGTCGAATTCCAGGCGGTCGTAGACCTCGTAGGGCTGCATGCGGCGCAAGTCCCACTCGATGCCGGAACCGCGCAGCATGGGGCCGGTAAAGCCCAGGGCCTTGGCGCGATCGGGACTGACCACGCCAACGTCCACCAGCCGCTGCTTCCAGATGCGGTTATCGGTCAGCAGCGTTTCGTATTCGTCGACGCAGGTGGGAAAACGGTTGGTGAAGTCTTCGATGAAATCCAGCAGCGAACCCGAACGCGCTTCGTTCATGGCGCGCATTTCTTTTTCGCCGCGATACTTGCTGGACTGGCCGTACTGGGGCATGGCATCGGGCAAGTCGCGATAAACGCCGCCCGGACGGTAGTAGGCCGCGTGCATGCGCGCGCCCGACACCGCCTCGTAACAATCCATAAGGTCTTCGCGCTCGCGGAAGGCGTACAGGAACACCGCCATGGCGCCGACGTCCAGCGCGTGCGAACCCAGCGACATAAGATGATTGAGCAGGCGCGTGATCTCGTCGAACATGACGCGTATGTACTGCGCGCGCAGCGGCACCTTGATGCCCATCAGGTTCTCGACCGCCATGACATAGGCGTGCTCGTTGCACATCATGGACACATAGTCCAGGCGATCCATGTAAGGCAAGGCCTGAAGATAGGTCTTGTGCTCGGCCAGCTTTTCAGTGGCGCGGTGCAGCAGGCCGATATGCGGATCGGCGCGCTGGATGACCTCGCCATCCAGTTCCAGCACAAGGCGCAACACGCCGTGCGCGGCCGGATGCTGAGGCCCGAAGTTAAGTGTGTAGTTTTTGATTTCAGCCATGTTCTAGCGCCCTGCTCCGTAGCCTTGTTCACGCACAACACGCGGAGTGATTTCACGCGGCTCTATGGTTACGGGCTGGTAGATAACCCGTTTCTGTTCCGTGTCGTAGCGCATTTCCACATTGCCCGACAAGGGGAAGTCTTTGCGGAAGGGATGGCCGATGAAACCGTAGTCGGTCAGAATACGGCGCAAATCGGGATGCCCTTCGAAGACGATGCCGTACAAATCGAATGCCTCGCGCTCGAACCAGTTGACCGCCGGCCATACATCGACCAGGGTGGGCAGCACGGGGAATTCGTCGTTGGGCACATAAGCCCGCACTCGCAGCCGCCAGTTGTTCTTGACCGACAGCAGATGCACCACCACCGCAAAACGTTGCGGGTGCTGGCTGGGCTCGGCCACGTAGGTGGGAGCGCCCCATCCGGAGTAATCGATTCCGCACAGGTCGATGCATGTATCGAAGCCCAGCGTTGCATTGTCGCGCAGGGCGGTACAGGCATCGACCCAGTCCTTGGCCGGAACCTCGAGCGTAAGCTCGTTCAGGGCCAGCTTCAGTGCGGCGGATTCGCCAAACGTGGCCAGCAAGTTAGTGTGTAGCGTTTCGAGCCGAGTCATAGTTCAAGCAGTTCAACGTTAAGGGTGAAAGCCGAAGAGGCCTAGCGCGCGATGGTGTTGGTCAGGCGGATTTTGTTCTGCATTTGCAGAAGGCCGTAGACCAGGGCTTCCGCCGTGGGCGGGCAGCCCGGCACATAGACGTCGACCGGCACGATGCGATCGCAGCCGCGCACCACCGAATACGAGTAGTGGTAATAGCCGCCGCCGTTCGCACAGGAACCCATGGACAGGACCCAGCGCGGTTCTGGCATCTGGTCGTACACCTTGCGCAATGCGGGCGCCATCTTGTTGCACAGCGTACCCGCCACGATCATCAGGTCGGACTGGCGCGGACTGGGGCGGAATATGATGCCGAACTGGTCCAGGTCGTAGCGCGCCGCCCCGGCATGCATCATTTCCACCGCGCAACAGGCCAGACCGAAAGTCATGGGCCACAAGGAGCCCGTCTTGGCCCAGTTAAGGAACTTGTCCGCGCTGGTGGTTATAAAACCTTCTTTCATAATGCCGTCGATAGCCATAATTTACCTTTAGCCCTGGAATGGATCGGCGATGAAGCGCATCGCACATGGGGTTGCGGCTGCAACCTCGCCTGACCCATCCCTTTGAATTCGCATCTGTTTAGTTTTGAACAACGGGCTGACGCACGCCGGCCAACCCGCAACAACCGCCGATCATTCCCAATCGAGCGCGCCCTTCTTCCACTCGTAGATGAAACCGACGGTAAGAATGGCCAGAAACACAAGAACCGTCCAGAACCCGACCATGCCTATGGTACCGTTGGCCATGGCCCAGGGAAACAGGAAGGCGATTTCTAGGTCGAACATAATGAACAGGATCGCAACCAGGTAGTAGCGCACGTCGAACTTCATGCGCGAGTCGCTGAAGGCCTCGAAACCGCACTCGTATTGCGACAGCTTTTCGTCGTACGGGCGATGGGGCCCAAGCAGGCGGCCTGCCGATAGCAGCGCGAAACCGATCAGGGTTGCAACGACTATAAACAGCAGAACGGGGAAGTACTGTTCCAGATTCATGCGAACGCATCCAATCACGATAAGTAAACTCTAGGATTGTAGCATTTTGAGAGCGTCATTCTGCTGAATGACCCTGTTCGGAAACATGTTGGCGAACCAGCTTGATCGGGATCACCCGCCTTATCGAATCCCAGACAGCCGGCGGCGCTGGAACAAAGGAAATTATTGCCTACACCGCAGCCGCCGACCTTGTGGCGACAAGGCCGGCGAAGGCCGCCAATGCGCCTGGCACGCCGTTAAACCTCGGCACCGTGATCTGACAATAGCCTCCGAATGCATGACCTCATGCGCCCTCGCCTCAATCATAATCGAGCCAAGTCACCACAAAAGCAAAAACCACCCCGGAGGGTGGTTTTTGCTTAGCAAATACTACTTGCTTCAGTTCATTCGGCAACCCGGCAAGCCGGGCGGCCTCGGCGCATAGGCTAGCTATGCAATCCGATTAGAACTGGTGACGCAGGCCGACGCCCAGAAGGGTGGCTTTTGCATCAGGCAGGAAGTAAGCATTCTTGGCGTACGAACCGATAGCGTACACGTTGGTGCGCTTGGACAGGTTGTAGGTGTAGCCCAGGCTGTACGTTTGCTGTTTCTTCCACTCGGCGCCGACAGGATTGTTATCGGGTTCGTTGGTAGGATCAGCCATGGTCCAGGAAGCCATGATCTTGCCGTTGCCGATAGGAGCCGACAGACCAACCAGGTAGGAGTTGATCTTCAGGCCTTCAGCGGCGCCGAACGAAGGCGTCTTGAATGCGGACGAGCCACCGTAGTCGTTACCGGCGAAGTAGCCGTTACGCGTTTGACCGAAAGCCAGGTGAGCCTTGACGACTTCGAAGTCGTAGGCTGCGCCCAGGTTCCATGCCTTGACGGTTGCATCTTGGCCGCCGTTGACAGCTGCGGTGTAGCCAACAACTGCGCCACCCAGGGAGTCGGTACCGATACGGCTGGTGCCGCTTTCAGCAGTCGAACCCTTGACCTTGAATTGGTCGTAGCTCAGAGCAACAGCCAGAGGGCCGTTTGCATAGCGCAGACCGGTCGTGATGGCACGCTTGTTGGTGTCATCGGAACCCGACTCTTTCCAGGCTTGGCCGCCGTCAACGTTGAACGAATAGCCGACGCCGAACTGGAAGCCCGAGAAATTCGGGGTTTGGTACATGACCATGT
>JBEBYL010000005.1:0-185799 GCA_040391135.1 Pusillimonas sp.
TTGTTGTCGGTATTGGTGTAGATGACGTCGACCTTGCCGACCAGGCTGCGGGCGGCGGCCCCCACGTCGACGGTGCGCGCGGCGGTGGCTTCAACCAGCGACATGTCCGACTTGGGCAGGAGCTCGCGCATCTGCTTGACGACTACTACCGAGTTGGCTTCGCCGGGGTTGTAGACCATGCCCACGCGCTTGGCCTGAGGCACGACTTTCTTGATCAGGTCGACTTGCTTTTCCAGCGCCAGGCTGTCCGAAACACCGGTGACGTTGGTTCCCGAAGGCTCCATGGACTTGACCAATTGCGCGGCCACCGGATCGGTCACCGCCGAATACACCACCGGTATGGATTTGGTGGCGGCCACCACGGCCTGCGCCGACGGTGTGGCGATGGCGACGATGACGTCGGGCTTGTCGCCCACGAACTTGCGCGCAATCTGGGCGGCGATGGCGGTGTTGCCCTGCGCCGTCTGGAATTGCCACTTCAGGCCCTTGGCCTCGGTGTAGCCGGCCTTGGCCAGGGCTTCGTGCACGCCATCCTTGATCGAGTCCAGGGCGGGATGCTCGACGATCGACGTGACGGCAACGGATTGAGCGGAAGCTGGCGCATGCGCCAGCGCCCCCATCATGGCCATGGCGCCGAAGGCCAGCTTGGCGGACGTGTTAAACCTCATGTGGAGCTCCTTAACGAATACGGGCGACAGCGGCAAAGTGTCGCGGATGGACGTAAGTCTAACGCGTCGAAGGCTGGATTGTCTCAAGGGAAATCCCTGCCGTTAAATCGCCAGCGACCCGCCGGGCCCATGCTGGACAAGCAATGAGCGGACCCACCGCCGCGCCGGCAGTCCATAGGTCGATTCGACATCCTGCGCCCGCTCCAGCAATTGCCGCGTCGATACATCCAGCAAGGGACCCTTGAACGCCAGCACGATGCGATTGCCCGCATCGATCTCGGGCAGTTCGAGCACCCTTCCCCCGAATGCCTTGCGGATGTTATTGAGATTGGGCGGAAAGCTGGCGTGGTTGCCGAACAGATTGACCGTCATGACGCCGGCATCCGCCAGCGCCCGATGGCAGCCCTGGTAGAACTCCAGCGAATCGCGCACGGGGCCTTGAGCGTGGGCATCGTACAGATCGACCATCAAGGCCATGTAGCGGCCGAAGTTCGCGGTCTTCTCGACCCACAGTCCGGCATCGCAATGATCGATGGCGGAGCGCCGCGTTTCGGGCAGGCGGAAATACATGCGGCAGATTGCGGTCACGGCCGGGTTCCATTCCACGGTCTCGATCAAGGCCGGCGTATGCTTGAGCGTATAGCGCAGCAAGGATCCGGCGCCCAGGCCCAGTATGGCGACCTCGTCCGTTTTCCGGGGCTCGAGAAACAGCAGCCAGGCCATCATCTGCTGGGTGTACGCCAGCACCAGCTCGTCCGGCTTGGCCATGCGCATCGCGCCTTGAACCCATTCCGTGCCGAAATGAAGGTAACGCACGCCGCCCTGTTCGGACAGCGTGGGGGAGTCGTCCAGCATCGGCTCCTGATCAAACACGTTCGAAAATGGCAGCGATGCCCTGCCCCCCGCCTATGCACATGGTGACCAGCGCATAGCGGCCTTGTATGCGGTTCAATTCGTGCAGCGCCTTGACGGTGATGATGGCGCCGGTGGCCCCGATGGGGTGGCCCAGGCTGATGCCGCTGCCGTTGGGATTGACCTTGGCGGGGTCCAGGCCCAGCTCTTTGCTGACCGCGCAGGCCTGGGCGGCAAAGGCCTCGTTGGCCTCGATGACGTCCATTTGCCCGACGGTAAGCCCGGCCTTTTCCAGCGCAATGCGCGTGGCCGGCACCGGCCCTATGCCCATGTACTTGGGCTCGACGCCGGCATGCCCGTAGGACACCAGACGGGCCATCGGGGCCAGGCCCCGCTCCTTGATGGCGGAGCCCGTCATGAGCAGGACGGCGCCCGCGCCATCGTTCAATCCCGAGGCGTTGCCGGCGGTGACCGTGCCGTTCTCCTTCTGGAATACGGGGCGCAGCGCGGCGAAGCTTTCGGCCGTGGCGTCCAGGCGCACGTGCTCGTCGGTATCGAATACGACGTCCCCCTTGCGGGTTTTCTGGATGACCGGAACGATCTGTTCCTTGAAGTAGCCCTGCTTGATGGCCGCCGCCGCGCGCTGATGCGACACCAGCGCCAGGTCGTCCTGGTCCTGACGCGTTATGGAGTACTTCTGGGCCACGTTTTCGGCCGTGACGCCCATATGCGTTTTATCGAAGGGATCGGACAGGGCGCCCGCCATCATGTCCACCAGGGCGCTATCGCCCATGCGCGCGCCCCAGCGCTGCGACGGAGCGATATACGGCGCCCGGCTCATGCTTTCGGCGCCCGCGCCGATGGCGATCTGGGCGTCGCCAAGCGCAAGGGCCTGCGCGGCGGAAATGATGGCCTGCAGGCCCGAGCCGCACAGGCGGTTGACGTTGAACGCCGGCGTGGCATGGCCGATGCCGCCATGCATGGCGGCGACCCGCGATAAATACATATCGCGCGGTTCGGTGTTGATGACATGCCCGAAAACGACGTGGCCGACGTCAGCCGGCGACACATTGCTACGGTCAAGCACCGCTCGCAAGACCAGCGCGCCCAGGTCGCAGGGCGGCACATCCTTGAGGGCGCCGCCGAAATCGCCAACGGCTGTTCGGCTGGCGCCGACCACGAAAATGTCTTCCATCGAGATCTCCTGATTCAGTATCCGTTTTGGCTGTACAGCCAATAAGAGAATAGTAACGCGCTATCATCTAGCCCAGAAATGAAACACGGCAGGACATGCGTCCTGCCGTGTTGGGCAAGCAGAGGAGAAAACCCTTAGTCTTGAGCTTCTTTTGCGGGAACACCCTGCTTGGCGTCTTCACCCCGCTTTTCCGATTCATCGTGAGCGGTGCCTGGAGCCACCCAGTTCAACGGTTCGATCACGAAAGGCTGCTTTTTTGCAGTCGGTTTTTTGCTTGACATGCTGATTCTCCTTGATGCATTACAAAGGGCGCCCCGTGCGCCCCCGTACTCTATTAGGGTACCCTATAAAGCAAATTAAATCAATAACGTCAATAACTTACACAAAACGGAAGCCATATGAAGCTAGCCACATGGAACGTCAACTCTCTTAAAGTGCGCTTGCCGCAAGTACTCGAATGGCTGGAAGCGAATCGCGTCAGTGCCTTGTGCTTGCAGGAATTGAAGCTGGCCGACGATAAGTTTCCGCTGGACGCCTTCCGGGAAATCGGCTACCAGGCGCAGTGGGCGGGCCAAAAGACTTATAACGGGGTGGCCGTTATCGCGCCGATGGAATGCCTTGAGGTACAGCGCAACATACCGGGCTTCGACGATCACCAGCAGAGAATCATCGCCACCACCCTGTCCTGCCCCGCCGGCGACATACGTGTCATCAGCGCCTATTGCCCCAATGGGCAATCCCTGGCCAGCGACAAGTACGAGTACAAGCTCCGATGGTTCCAGGCATTGCGCGATTGGCTGAAGGACGAACTGGCGCGCTATCCGCGCCTGGCCATATTGGGCGACTACAACGTGGCCCCCGCCGACGAGGACGTGCACGATCCCGCCAAATGGGTGGGGGACGTGCTGGTTTCCGAACCCGAGCGCGCGGCGTTCTCGGCCTTGCTCGACCTTGGACTGACCGACGCTTTCCGCCAGTTCGAGCAGGCCGAGAAGACTTTTACCTGGTGGGATTATCGCCGTTTCGCTTTCCGGCGGAACGCCGGCCTGCGCATCGATCACGTCCTGCTGTCCGACGCCCTGCTGCCCTACTGCAGCGGATGCGTGGTCGACAAGGGCCCGCGCGCCAACGAGCAGCCCTCCGACCATGCGCCCGTTATCGCGACGCTCGATTTCAACCGATAGGCTGCATCTTTTTATAAGTGGAAACGATATACTTCCGCCACGCCCCCGACTTGCGGAATTTACGACTGGCCTAGGCCTGATTCGGCTTTACATTTCGTCATTCGCTGTGCTGATTCTGCTGTTAACGTAGCGCAAACTTGAACAGGATGGAGTCGTATGATGCATCGGGTACTCAGGCTTGGGCGTGTCGGGCGGGTGTCCGATTACTTTAGAAACATCGCGCCAGGGCTTTTTTTACAGGAGCTGTGCGCCAGGCCCGGCATTATTGGCGCCATCTGTCCAAGTTCGCGCTACCTGGCCAGCCATATGGCCAGGCAGGTCCCGCGCAGCGACAGCGGCCTGATCGTCGAACTGGGCGGCGGCACAGGCGTTATCACCCAGGCGCTGCTCAATCACGGCGTATCCCCCGAACGCCTGCTGGTGGTCGAGTTTTCCAGCCCTTTCGTCCAGCGCCTGCGCAAGCGCTTTCCCCATGTCAATGTGGTGCAAGGCAATGCGGCCGACCTTGGCCATCTGGTGCCCCAAGGCAGCAGGGTCCGCGCCATCGTATCCAGCCTGCCCTTATGCTCGCTGCCCGAACCCATGACGCAATCCATACTGCAGCAGTGGCAGCAACTGCTGCACGACGGCGGGATCGCCGTTCAATTCACGTACAATTTGCGCCAACCCAAATGGCGCAGGCACCTGCAGGCACAGCAAACCAGCTCGAAGATAGTATGGGCCAACCTGCCACCCGCCAACATCACCACCTTTTCATTTAGAACAGCCAAGCTGCCCGCCCCCCATGAGCATGAATCCCCTGAGCCGCCTCGTTGACACACTGGAGCAGGGCGCGATCCTCGACGTCACCATCGAAGAGCTGCAGTTCCGCGCCTATGTGGTGGTCAGCGAGCCCGATATCGAGCGGGTCGCCGATTTCGTGCCCAAAGAACAATTCGAACAGGACGGCGATGTGCACGTGGCGGCCATAGCCCAGCCCGACCAGGCACGCGAGCAAATCCAGGATATCGCCTTCAACATGAATCCGGGCGACGCCGCGGTCTTCCTGTGCGCGGACGTCTCGGTTTTCCGGAATACCCTGGAAGAACTGGGACAAGACCCCGATGTCCACCCAGGCCTTCCAAGCCGGTTGAACTGACGCGCACGCCGCTTTCGCCGTGGTCAAACCGGCGCCAAGACAAACAAGAGGGCGGGAATTTGCTATTCTTGCCCCTCTCATTTGTTACTATTCAATAATCATGTCGTCCTATTCCGGCAATATTTTCATGATCGTGGCGCCCAGCGGCGCGGGTAAATCCAGTTTGGTCAACGCCCTGCTGGCCGAAGATCCGTCCGTGGTCCTGTCGATTTCCTGCACGACCCGCGCGCCGCGCCCCGGCGAGGAAGCCGGCAAGCACTACCGTTTCGTCAGTCATGAACAATTCGAGGCGCTGCGCCGAGAGGATGCCTTGCTGGAATGGGCGGAAGTCCATGGCAACTACTACGGCACGCCGCGCGACCGTATCGACGAAGCATTGCAGCAAGGCAAGGATGTATTGCTCGAAATCGACTGGCAAGGCGCGCGCCAGATACGCGAACGTTATCCGCAAGCGATAGGCATATTCATTTTGCCGCCCTCCATCGAAGCGCTGGAGGCCCGCCTGACCAAGCGTGGCCAGGATGCTCCCCATGTGATTTCGCGGCGTCTTCTGGCCGCTGGCAGCGAAATGTCGCACGCCTCGGAGTGCCAATATGTTATTATTAATCAAGAATTTAGCGTCGCATTGCTGCAATTGGGCCAAATCCTGGCCGCGACCCGCCTGCGTTACGGCACGCAGTCGGCACGCAATGCCGAACTCTTTAGTCAACTGGGCATCAGTAAAACTGTCGCCTGACACGTCCAACCCCACATCTATAGGTTAAAAATGGCCCGCATTACCGTTGAAGACTGCCTCGAAAAAATTCCGAATCGCTTTAATCTGACTCTGGCAGCCACCTATCGCGCGCGCGAACTGGCCCAAGGCCACGAGCCTCGCCTGGACAGCAAGGACAAACCCACTGTCACCGCCTTGCGCGAGATCGCCGCTGGCGTGACCGGCCTGGAAATGCTGCGCAAAGTCCCAACCTGATTTACCGGGGCGGCTCATGGCGTTTTCAGGTCTTCGCGGCGCGTCTTCCGGCCTCTTGGCGGTTCTCAAGAAAGGCCCGAGGCTGCGCAGGCGCAAGTCCACCAAGACGCCAGCCCTGATACCAGGCGTCGAAACGCCGCCCAATACCATCGCCTCGCTGGCGCCGCTCACCAAGATCATCAGTCTTTACCTCGACCCCAAAGACGTCGAGCGCATCAAGGAAGCCTACCGTTTTGCCGACCAGGCCCATCTGGGGCAATTCCGGGCCAGCGGCGAACCCTATATATCCCACCCGATCACCGTTACGGAAATCTGCGCCGGCTGGAAGCTGGACGCCGACTCCCTCATGGCGGCGCTGCTGCACGATGTCATTGAAGACCAGGGCGTCACCAAGCAAGAGCTGGCCGAAAAATTCGGCGCCGACGTATCCGAAATTGTCGATGGCCTGTCCAAGTTGGACCGGCTGGAGTTCGCCACCAAGGCGGAACAGCAGGCCGAGAGCTTCCGCAAGATGCTCCTGGCCATGGCGCGCGATGTGCGCGTCATCCTCATCAAGCTGGCAGACCGTCTGCACAATATGCGCACCCTGGGCGCGGTGGGTCCCGAGAAACGGCGGCGCATCGCCCGGGAAACACTGGAAATCTACACGCCCATTGCGCACCGGCTGGGCTTGAACGCCCTGTTTCGCGAACTGCAAGACTTGTGCTTCCAAGCCATCTATCCCAACCGCTATCAAGTACTGCACAAAGCCATGATGGCGGCCCGCGGCAATCGCCGCGAAGTGCTGGGCAAGATATCGGACGCCGTGCGCGTGGCCTTGCCCGCCGCCGGCATCGAGGCTGAAGTCAGCGGCCGCGAAAAATCGCTGTACAGCATCTACACGAAGATGACGGAGCAGAAGAAGTCATTTTCCGACGTGCTGGACATATACGGATTCCGCGTCATCGTCCATACCCTGCCCGAATGCTATCTGGCATTGGGCACGCTGCATCAGCTGTATCGGCCCGTGCCGGGCAAGTTCAAGGACTACATCGCCATCCCCAAGCTGAATGGCTATCAGTCGCTGCACACGACGCTGGTGGGCCCCTACGGCACACCGGTCGAATTCCAGTTCCGCACCCGCGACATGGACCATGTCGCCGAAGAAGGCGTGGCCTCGCACTGGCTGTACAAAGACGACGATGTCACACTCAACGACCTGCAAAAGCGCACCCATCAGTGGCTGCAGTCCCTGCTCGACATACAAAGCCAAACTGGCGACTCGGGCGAATTCCTTGAGCACGTCAAGGTGGACCTGTTCCCCGACGCGGTCTACGTCTTTACGCCGCAAGGCAAAATCATCTCGCTGCCTCGCGGCGCAACGCCAGTCGATTTCGCGTATACCATCCACACCGACATCGGCAACCAGGCTGTGGCCGCGAAGATCAACGGCGAATTCACCCCGTTGCGCACCGAGCTGAAAAGCGGCGACGCCGTCGAGATCGTCACCTCGCCGGCCTCCCGGCCCAGCGCCCAATGGCTCAACTATGTGCGCACCGGGCGGGCCCGCTCCGAGATCCGCCATTATCTGCGCACCGTCAAATACGAAGAGTCCATCGCCTTCGGCCAACGCCTGCTCAATCAGGCCTTCGACCAACTGCATTTGCCTCATCCGGCCGAAGACGATCCCGAATGGGACAAGCTGGCAAAAAGCTCGGGCGCCAGCTCACGCGAAGAAATCCTGGCCGACATCGGCCTGGGGAAACGGCTGGCGGCGGTCGTCGCCCGGCGCTTCGCCCCCGAGAACGCCATACTGGCCACGACGGCCGCCGCGGTCGACGAGCTCACATCCACCGCCAACACACCCATACTCATCCACGGCAACGAAGGGCAAGCGGTCCAGTTGGCCCCTTGCTGCGGACCTCTGCCGGGCGATGCCATCATAGGCGGCATACGCCTGGGGCATGGGCTGGTCGTGCATATGGAAGAATGCGCCGTTGCGCAGCGTGCGCGGGCGCGCGAACCCGAACGCTGGATACCCGTGATGTGGGACAGCAATACCGCCCGCCACCTGTCGACCCGCCTGGATGTCACCGTCATCAACGAGCGCGGCGTATTGGGCCGCCTGGCGGCCGAGATCACCGAGGCGGACTCCAACATCATGCACCTGACCATGCAGGACGACGCGGCCTCCACCGGCCTGCTGCATCTTACCGTCCAGGTCGACAGCCGCAAGCACCTGGCCCAGGTGATACGGGCCATACGCCACGTGCCCCAGGTGCAGAAGATCGTCCGTCTTAAAGGCTAGCCAGTCCCCACAGCGTCAATCCATAGGCCAGCACGCCGGCCAGCGTCGCCCAGGCGATGGTACGCAGCAGTCTTTTACCCAGCCACACGCCCGCCAGCCCGGCCACGATCGGCGCCGCCGCCTGGACGGATGCCTGCGGCGCCATCATGCCCCAAAATGAAACCACCAACAGCGCCACAATGGCCGACGGGCCGATGGCGTCCAGCGCGCGGCGCAATCCGCCCCGCCCGGCCGCTTTCCTGATTCCCTTGTCCTGCCAGATCATCGGCAGCAGCCGGATCAGCAGCGTGCCGGCGCCGCTCAAGACGAGAACCCACAACAAGCTCGATTCGTTCATTGGCGCCCCGCCAGCAAAGCCCCGGCCAACATGCCCAGCACGATGGCTCCATACGGGGGCAGCAGCCACAGGCCCAGCAGCGTTGCCACGGCCGCGGCGGCCAGCACCCGCAGGGGAACCAACTGCCTGATCTCCAGCAGCAAGGCAAAAAACAGGGCCGGCAGCACGAACCCCAGGGTCTGCGAAAGAATGACGGAATCGCGGATCCAGTCGTGGCCGAAATAAGCCCCCACCGCCGTACCGCCCACCCACGATAGATACGCACCCAATTGCAGGCCCGCATACCACCCTTCGCGATCGGAGCCTGGCAACCGCTCGAGCTTGCCGATCGCCGTGGCGAAGACCTCGTCGGTCAGGCCGGCGGCCATCGCAATCAGCGGCAAGCGCCGTTCACCGTCGAACCGCGCCATCAGTGCGGGACCGTAAAACAAGTGGCGCAGATTCATCAACAGCACGATCCCGACCACGCTGGCGGCCGCTCCCCCGCCGGCGATCAGGCTGACGAGTATGAACTGGCTGGCTCCGGCATAGACCAGCACCGAGGTCAACACCGCCATGAAGGGGGAGATATCGGCATAGACGGCGGCCAGGCCGAAGGAAATGGCTACCGGCACATAGCCCACGGCGATCGACACGCTATCGGCCAGGCCGCGAAAAAAGGCGGATTTCATAAGGCGCTTACTGACGGCGATAAGCCGCCAGCGGCAAAGAATGTTCTTGCATACGCTCGCCGGGCATCATGGTTGAAAGGCGTTGATGAAGATCGCGGGATCGACGCGCGCATTGTTCAGGCTGACGTTCCAGTGCAGATGCGGCCCCGTGGCCCTGCCGGTGGCGCCGACCTGGCCGACGACCTGGCCGCGCTGGATTTCCTGGCCCTGCCGGACCTGGAATGCCGACAGATGGCAGTACATGGTAATGAAACCCTGTCCATGGTCAATGAACACCGTTTTGCCATTGAAAAAATAGTCGGCCACGATGGTCACGACGCCATCGGCCGGTGCCTTGACCGGCGTACCGGCCGGAACGGCGAAATCCAGGCCCGAATGGGCGTTGCGCTCTTCGCCGTTGAAGAAGCGCCTTAAACCGAAGGGGCTGGACAAGCGTCCGGTCACGGGCCTGTCCAGGACCACATTGCTGGGCCCCGCGTCGCGGAACCGCCGGTAGGCGTCGATCTGTTCCTTGTATTCGCGCTCGTAGCGCCGGACCTGCTCGGAGTCGGGATTCACCTGGCTTTTGTTCTTCAAGGTGATGTGCTGGGATTTGTAATCCTTGCCGCCCACCTGAAAGCCGACTTCCCCTTGCGGTCCCTCGACCCGGATGGCGCGCCGGCCCGCGGCGGTTTTCAGATCGATGCCCACGACGGCTATCCATTGCTGGTCGCTGTCGCGCAGCACCATGACCCTGTCCTTGCCATAGAACACCTTGGGCGCCTGCTCGGCCGTGCCCAGGGGGATGACGGCCACACCGCCCGGCACGGGATGATGCAGGACGCGCGCCATATAGCCCTGCGCAAGCACGGCGGCCGGCCAGGACAGGCTAAGGATGAAAAAGGCTATGACACGCTGCATCTGGGCTTCCCGCTGCTGATTGATACGGCGCTGTGGGCGCCGACCCCGATTCTACCTTGTGGCAGGCCCAGGCCGGCCACACGGCCGGCCTGGCGCCGCTACGGCGGCCCATAGCCCCCGCCGCCGGGCGTTTCCACCACGAAGACATCACCGGGCTGCAGCTCGGTGCTGTCCTGGGGGCCGAGCACGGATCGGCTGCCGTCGACCCGCTCCACATAATTGCGGCCCAGGGCGCCCGGCAGTCCGCCCGCCAATCCCAGCGGTGGAAAAACGCGGTTATTGGACAGGATGGCGGCCGTCATGGCTTGCAGGAAACGGACTTTGCGCACTCCCCCATCTCCGCCCGGCCAGCGCCCGGCTCCGCCCGAGCCCTTGCGGATCTCATAGGATTCCAGGCGGACGGGAAACCGCAACTCCAGCACTTCGGGGTCGGTCAGGCGCGAATTGGTCATATGGGCCTGTACCACCGAGGTGCCCGCAAACCCGCCCGCCTGATCGAAGGGCTCGCCGATGCGTTCGGGGCCGGCCCCCGTGCCGCCGGAAATGGTTTCGTAATACTGGTATTGCTGATTGCCGAAAGTGAAGTTGTTCATGGTGCCCTGGCTGGCCGCCTGGACCTCGAGCGCGCCATACAAGGCGTTGACGATGCACATCGACGTTTCCACATTGCCGGCCACGACCGCGGCGGGCGGATTGGGATTCAGCATGGAACCGGCCGGCACGATGATTTCCAGCGGTTTCAGGCATCCCGCGTTCAGGGGAATGTCGTCATCCACCAGGCTGCGGAATACATACAGCACGGCGGCCACCGCAATGGATGCCGGCGCATTGAAGTTGTTTTCCAACTGGGGCGAGGTTCCGGTGAAATCGATGGTCGCGCTCCGGTCCTCCTGCCTGACCGTGATCGCCACCCGTATATGCGCGCCATTGTCCAGCGCATAGTCGAAGCGGCCGTCGCGCAGCTTGGTGATGACCTTGCGCACGGCTTCTTCGGCATTGTCCTGGACATGCTTCATATAGGCATTGACGACCTCCAGGCCGAACTGATCGCACATGGCCAGCAATTCGCGCGCGCCTTTCTCGTTCGCCGCGATCTGCGCGCGCAGATCGGCCAGGTTCTGATCCGGATTGCGCGCGGGCCAGGCCCCGGAGGCCAGGATGGCGCGTGCTTCCTTTTCGCGGAACTCGCCGTCGCGAACCAGCTGGAAATTGGTGAACAGCACACCCTCGTCATCGACCGTACGCGAGTCCGGCGGCATGGAGCCCGGCGTCAGGCCGCCTATGTCGGCGTGGTGGCCGCGCGAACCCACAAAGAACAGCAGGCGCGTCCCGGCGCGATCGAACACGGGCGTAATGACCGTGACGTCGGGCAGATGCGTGCCGCCGTGATAAGGATCGTTCACCACATAGGCATCGCCGGGCCGCATTTTGCCGGCATTCTCGCGCATGACCGTCTTGATCGATTCGCTCATGGAACCCAGGTGTACGGGCATGTGGGGCGCATTGGCGATCAGATTGCCTTCAACGTCGAATAGCGCGCAGGAGAAATCCAGCCTTTCCTTGATGTTGACGGAATAGGCGGTATTTTGCAGGCGCACGCCCATCTGGTCGGCGATGGACATGAACAGGTTGTTGAAGACCTCGAGCATGATGGGGTTGACGCTGGAATCGACCGCGGCTTGCGCCGTCAGCGGCTTGCAGCGCGTAATGACCCAATGATCCTGAACCGACAGCGCCGCGCGCCACTCCGGCTCGACCACAATTGTCTGGTTGGGCTCGGAAATGATGGCGGGGCCATCGATCTCATCGCCGGCCTGCAGATCGGCCCTGTCGTAGACAGGCGTGTCGTGCCATTGCCCGCCGCTGAACATGGCGCGCCGCGCCCGGGGCTGCGCGGGGCCGGCCCGGCGCGTGCCGGAATCGGGCGCCTCGCGCGCCGCATCGCCCGGCAGGCTGGCTTCCACGGAAATGGATTCAACCACCAGCCGCCGCTGGCGCATCAGAAAGGAATAGCGCTGGCGATAGACGTCCTCGAATGCCGCCCGCATCGCGTCAACCGAATCCGTCAACGGAACCTCGAGCGCGGTATCCGTGCCCTCGTACTTGACATGGATCCGGCATGCAAGCCGGACGGGATCGTGCTTTTCATTCTGCTCATGCAGGCCTTCCGCGGCCTGCGCGCTCAACTGATCCCGATACTGATCCAGGGCCGCAAGCAAGGCGGGCTCCAGCACCTGTTCCACCGTTTGCTGGCGTATCTCGATCTGATCCGCCAAGCCCATGCCGTAAGCAGACAGCACGCCGCCGTAGGGATGTGAAAAGATGCGCGTCATACCCAGCGCATCGGCGACCAGGCAGGCATGCTGCCCGCCCGCGCCGCCGAATACGGTCAGTACATAGGCGGTGACATCATGGCCCTGCTGAACCGAAATCCGCTTGATGGCCTCGGCCATATTGCCCACGGCAATGGATAAAAACCCTTCGGCCAAGGCTTCCGGCGCCAGGCTGTTGCCGGTGGCCTGCTCGACGTCCTTTGCCATGGCCTCGAACTGCCGGCGCACCGCGTCGGAATCCAGCGCTTCGTTCGCCGCCGGGCCAAAGACATGGGGGAAAAAGTCCGGCTGTATCTTGCCCAGCATCACATTGCAGTCGGTGACCGTCAGCGGGCCGCCGCGCCGATAGCTTGCCGGGCCGGGATTGGCGCCCGCCGAATCGGGTCCGGCGCGCAGGCGGGCCCCGTCAAAGTGCAGAATGGAACCGCCTCCCGCGGCGACCGTATGTATGCTCATCATGGGCGCCCGCATGCGCACCCCGGCCACCTGCGTTTCAAATTCGCGCTCGAACTGGCCCGAATAATGCGATACATCGGTCGAGGTGCCGCCCATATCGAAACCGATGACCTTGTCGAAGCCCGCCCGCTCGCTGGTACGCGCCATCCCGACAATGCCGCCCGCCGGGCCCGACAGGATGGCGTCCTTGCCGCGAAAGCGATCGGCATGCGTCAGGCCGCCGCTGGACTGCATGAATAGCAGGGGCACGCCGGGCAGCTCGGAAGCCACCTGGCCAACGTAGCGCCGCAATATGGGCGACAGATAGGCGTCCACCACCGTGGTATCGCCACGCGACACGAACTTGATCAGCGGGCTGACCTCGTGCGATGCCGATACCTGGGTAAAACCCATGTCGCGCGCCAATTGCGCCACCTGGGCTTCATGGCCGGCCTGGCGCCAGGCATGCATGAATACGATGGCGATGGCCCGTATGCCCTGGGCATGGATGGGCGCCAACTGCGAGCGCACAGCGGCCAAGTCCAGGGGCTTGACGACATGCCCGGACGCGTCGACGCGCTCGTCGATTTCAAGCACCTGTTCATAAAGCAGCTCGGGCAGAACGATATGCCGGTCGAACAGGCGCGGGCGGTTCTGGTAGGCGATGCGCAAGGCATCGCGAAAGCCGCGGGTCGTCAGCAGGACGGTTCTTTCGCCTTTGCGCTCCAGCAGCGCATTGGTGGCGACGGTCGTGCCCATCTTGACGCAGGCGATAAGCCCCGCAGGCACGGGCTGTCCGGCGGGCACCCCCAGAAACTGCCTGATGCCGGCGACCGCCGCATCGCTATAGTGTTCCGGATTCTCGGATAGCAGCTTGGAGCTGGAAATCCGCCCATCGGGGCTCAAGGCCACTATATCCGTGAAGGTACCGCCTCGATCAACCCAGAACTGCCACTTCGCCATCAAAACTCTCCTTGTCGCCGGCCCGGGAAAAAGGAAACGGGTCGGCCCGGCCGCCCATCGGCCGTTTGGTTCAAGCATAAAGGAAGCCATTAAACTCCGCTTCCCCGGCGCCGCGCAAACCCGCTATGCACCCCACTAGGAATTACCCTAAATTAAGCATGCAGCGGCATATATGGACACTATCCCACACTACAATCGGGCAGCTATGCGGGGGCCCTTCCGGCCCGTGTGTGTTTTCCCAGGCATTACCGATCAAAGGATAGTTCAATGAAAAAATCGCTCGCTTTGCTGACAGCCGCCTGCGCCGCCGCTTTTGCCGTCAACGCCCAGGCCGCCACCAAATGGGATCTGCCCAGCGCCTACCCCGCGTCCAACCTGCACACGCAGAACCTGGAACAGTTCATAAAAGAAGTCAAAGAGCTCTCGGGCGGCGAACTGGACATCACGCTGCACAGCAATGCATCTTTGTACAAGGCACCGGAAATCAAGCGCGCGGTTCAGGGCAATCAGGCCCAGGCCGGCGAGATCCTGCTGACCAACTACGCCAACGAAGACCCGATCTATGCGCTGGACGGCCTGCCCTTCCTGGCCACTGGCTACGACGCCGCCTGGAAGCTCTACCAGGCTCAGAAAGACCTGCTCAACAAAAAGCTGGCCTCGCAAGGCATGGCCTTGCTGTACACCGTGGCTTGGCCTCCCCAGGGCATCTTCGCCAACAAAGACATCAAGAAAGTCGAAGATCTGAAAGGCGTGAAATGGCGCGCATACAGCCCCGTGACCGCCCGCATCGCCGAATTGGTAGGTGCGCAGCCGGTCACCATCCAGCAATCCGAACTGTCGCAAGCCATGGCAACCGGCGTGGTCGACGCATTCATGACCTCGGGCTCCACCGGCTGGGACACCAAGACCTACGAATACATCAAGAAGTTCTACGACACCCAGGCCTGGCTGCCCAAGAACGCCGTGATCGTCAATCAGAAAGCCTTCGACAAACTCGACGACAAGAGCAAGAAAGCCCTGCTCAAGGCGTCCGAGAATGCCGAGAAGCGCGGCTGGGCCATATCCAAGGAAAAAACACAGTGGTACCTGGATAATCTGGCCAAGAACGGCATGGAAATCATCAAGCCCAGCGATGAGCTCATGAAGGGATTGGACAAGGTGGGCGAAACCATGCTTGCCGAATGGGTCAAGCGCGCCGGTCCCGACGGCCAGAAAGTCATCGATACCTATCGTGCCAATAAATAAGCATGCGTCGCTTCCTCGATAGGCTATACCTGGTATCCGGCGGCTTGGCCGCCGTTTTCACGGTCGGCGTGCTGGTGGCGGTCGTCATGTCGATCGCCACCCGCCAGTTGGGGGTGCATATCGGTGGACTGGATGCCTACGCAGGCTATTCGATGGCCGCCGCCGGCTTCCTGGCGCTGGCCCACACGTTCAAAAGCGGCGAACATATACGCGTCACCCTGCTGCTGTCCGCCTTGCCGTCCAAAGGCCGCCTGCGGCTGGACATCTTCGCGCTGCTGGCCGCCTGCCTCATCGTCGGAAACTTGTGCTGGTTCAGCGGCAAGCTGGTGTTCGACTCTTTCTCGTACAACGACATTTCCACCAGCGACGACGCCACGCCTTTATGGATACCCCAGATCGCCATGGCGATCGGCACGCTCATCTTCTTTATCGCCATCACCGATGAAACCATAAGGCGCTGCAAGGGCATCCCTGAAGCGAAGCACGCTGAAGAAACCCATTATGAATGAAACCCTGGTCATTTTTCTGCTGGTGGTCTCCATCTTCGGCTTCCTGGCTTGCGGAGTATGGGTCGGCCTGACGCTGGCGGGTACAGCATGGCTGGGCATGGAGCTGTTCTCCAGCCGCCCGGCGGGCGACGCCATGGCCATCACGATATGGGGCGCCGCATCCAGTTGGACGCTGACGGCCCTGCCGCTGTTTTTATGGATGGGCGAGATCCTGTTCCGTTCGCGCCTGTCACAGGACTTGTTCAAAGGGCTCGCCCCTTGGCTGGACCGCATTCCCGGTCGCTTGCTGCACACCAACGTGGTCGGTTGCGCCATATTCGCCGCCGTGTCCGGCTCATCGGCCGCCACCTGCGCCACGATAGGCAAGATGACCATACCCGAGCTTACCCGCCGGGGCTACCCGCAGGACCAGATCATAGGCACCCTGGCGGGCGCAGGCACGCTAGGCTTGCTGGTTCCGCCCTCCATCATCATGATCGTCTATGGCGTGGCGGCCGATGTTTCCATTTCCAAGCTGTTCATCGCCGGCATCTTCCCGGGCATATTGCTGGCGGCGCTGTTCATGGGGTATATCGCCATTTGGGCGATGCTGCATCCCGATCAGATACCCGAAGCCGATCAGAAGCTCAGCTTTACGCAGAAAATCTATCAATCGCGCCACCTCATTCCGGTGGTCATCCTGATTGCCGTCGTGCTCGGCACCATCTATACCGGATTCGCCACGGCCACCGAGGCTGCCGCCGTGGGTGTCGTGGGCGCTTTGATCCTGTCGGCCACGCAAGGCTCGCTCAGCTGGCAGGTGTTCAAGGAATCCCTCATGGGCGCGACGCGCCTGTACTGCATGATCGCGCTCATTCTTGCCGGCGCTCAGTTCCTGACGCTGTCCATGGGATATATAGGGTTGCCGCGCGCGCTGGCCGAATGGATCGCCTCGCTAGGGCTTTCGCAATTCGGATTGATCATCGCCTTGATGATCTTCTTCGTTGTCCTGGGTTGCTTTCTGGACGGCATTTCCATTGTCGTACTGACCATGGGCGTACTGCTGCCCACCGTCAACGCGGCCGGAATCGATCTGATCTGGTTTGGCATATTCCTGGTCTTCGTCATCGAGATGGCACAGATCACACCGCCAGTAGGGTTCAACCTGTTTGTGCTTTCAGGCATGACCAAAAAAGAACTGCCCTACCTGGCGCGCGTATCGCTGCCTATGTTCCTCTTGATGATCGTGGGCGTGCTGCTTATCTACTTCGCTCCGGAGATTGCTACCTGGTTACCGAAGAACATGAAGATGTAATCAAGGGGCGGCCACCACGCGGCCGCCCGACAGCCTGAGTTCGCGCTGGCACAGTGCCGCCAGTTGCGGGTCGTGCGTCACCAATACCAGCGTCGTATTCAATTCCCGGTGCAGGGTAAACATCAAGTCGATGATCCTGGCCCCGTTCCGGGTATCCAGGCTGCCCGTGGGCTCATCGGCAAACAAGACCCGGGGCCCGACCACGAAAGCGCGCGCTAGGGAAACCCGCTGCTGCTCTCCCCCCGATAGCGTGCGGGGATAATGATGCAGGCGATCCTTCAAGCCGACGCGCTCCAGCATGGCCCGCGCTTCCTCCATGGCCGGTTTGCCCGCCAGTTCCAGCGGCAGCATCACGTTCTCCAGCGCGGTCAGATTGGGCAGCAGCTGGAAGGACTGGAAGACGAAACCGACATGGGCCGCGCGCACGGCGGCGCGTGCTTCCTCATCCAGGGAAAACAGATCGTGGCCCAGCAGGCGGACCTGCCCCGAAGTGGGCACATCCAGCCCCGCCAGCAGCCCAAGCAGCGTGGATTTGCCCGATCCCGAACTGCCGGTGATGGCCAGCGCCTGACCCTCGTCCACCGTAAAACTGACATTGTCTAAAATATCCAATGTGCCTGACGAATCGACGACTCTTTGGGACAGCTGTTTAACCTGGATCGAATGGGAATTTTTCATGTGGATAGGCTGGCGGTCTGTTGTTTTTGCATTAAGTGGCATTCTGTTCGCGGGCACCATCGCCCAGGCCGGCGTCGCGGACAAGCGCCCGGATCAGACCATACTGATCGTAGGCGATAGCCTGTCGGCCGAATACGGCTTGCAGCGCGGCTCGGGATGGGTTGCCCTGGTGGCCCAGCGCTTGCAAACCGAGCAGCAAGATTACCAGATACACAACACCAGCATCAGCGGCGATACCAGCAGCGGCGGCGTGGCGCGCCTGCCCGAGGCGCTGCGGCGCCACAAGCCCGCCATCGTCATCATCGAGCTGGGCAGCAATGATGCCTTGCGCGGGCTTTCGCTGAAAATGACCCGGGACAACCTGGCGACCATGGTAAGCATGGCACAGCAGGCCCAGGCGCGGGTCTTGCTGGTCGGCATGCAGATACCGCCCAACTACGGCCGGAAATACGCCGAGCAGTTCCAGCAATTGTTTCCGCAGGTGGCGCAGGAACACGGCGCCGAACTGGTTCCCTTCCTGCTGGAAGGCATGGCCACCGACCGAAGCATGTTCCAGTCGGATGGGATTCACCCAAATGAACAAGCCCAGGCCATACTTGCCCGGAACGTCTGGCAAAAGCTCGAACCCATGTTGGCCCCCTGAATAGCAAGCGGCCCTAGCCAGGGCCGCCCAATGCTTGCCAAGGGAAGGCCTTGCGGCCAAGCCTTAATTGTTCTGGTTTCCGCTTTCGCCCGACAAGGCCTGGTCGGCTTCTGGCAGCATCTGCACCTTGGCCTGGACGCGCATGGCCTTCAAGACGGCCTGCTCTTCAGCGCGCCCCCATGCCTGCTCGAGTTCGGCAGGCAGGGACGCCAGCATGGGATTACCCGGCTTGCCCGCATCGAAGCCTTCAACGCGTATCAACACATAGCCTTGCGGCCCCTGGACACCCACATACTGCGGCAAGGCCTTGGTCGAGGCGGCAAACGCCGCGTCGGCCACCGGCTTGGCCAGGCCTTGCGCGTTGATGCGACTGATGGTCAGCGGCGAACCGAAAGCCTCCGGCACCTGCGTGGGATCGGCCTTCTGCAATTCGGCCAGCGCTGCCTGCCCCGCTTTTTCCGCGGCTTCCCGAGCCCGCTCAGCCGTAAGGACTTCGCGTATATGGCCGGCCACCTGGGCCAGTTCAGGAACATGGGCCGGCGTGATCGTGTCGACGCGAACGGCGACCATGGTATCGGGCGAAATTTCGATAACGCCCGAATTCTGCTTTTCGTTCAGGGCCTGCGGCGTGAACAGCGCACGGCGCACGCGGGCATCGTCCAGCAAGGCCGCATCCTGGCTCGCGGAAGCCGCATCGGCCTTGACCTCGTCGGAAGGCAGGAGGCGATCGCGCGCTATGCCCGCGGCCGACCGTACCTTGAGTCCAAGCGCATCGGCGGCCGGCTGCAAGCTGGACGGATTGTCATAAACCAGGCTGGTCAGGCGGGTAGCCATATCGGCGAAGCGATCCGCTCCCAATTGGCGGCGCACTTCGGTTTCGATTTTTTCCTTGGCTTCGTCGAACGATTCGCCTTTTTCCGGCTGCACGTCGTTGGCCTGGAAGATGTGATAGCCGCCGGGGCCTTCCACCACATCCGACACGCCGCCCTTTTGCAGGGCAAAGACAGTCTGCTCAAGATTGGCGGGCCACGATCCCTTGGTGATCCAGCCCAGCTTGCCGCCGTCCTTGGCCGTGCCCGCATCCTGCGATTCAGTCTTGGCGATTTCCGCAAAGGCGGAAGTGTCGGCCTGGACCTTCTTGAGGATTTCCTGGGCCTTTACATGCACCTGCTTGCGTTCCGCTTCGGAAGCTCCAGCGGGAATATTCACCTGGATATGGCTGACATTGACACGGGCCGGCTGCACGAAGCGCGCCTTGTTCTGCTCATAATACTTTTTCAGCTCTTCCTGGCTCACCGCCGGCAGATTCTGCATTGCAGCCGCCTCATTGAGCAGCACGTACTGCGCGCTGACCTGCTCGGGCAGTTGCAGCGTCTGCTTGTTCTTGTCGTACCAGGCCTGGATGTCGGCATCGGTGATGACAAGGTCTTTCTGGTAGTCGGAGGCCGGGAAGGCGCGCAGCCGCAGCGTGCGCTGTTCGGTCAGGGCAACTTCCAATTGATGGACCACCGAAGTCGGCACGCTGGCGGTCAGTGCAATCGGACCCAACACCCGATCCAATGCCAGTTCGGCCCGCTGGCTTTGCTCGAAGTCGCGCGTCGTAAGACCCGCCGAGGCCAGCACTTCGTTGTAGCGTTCAGGCGAAAACTGCCCATCGACCTGCAATTGCGGCATCGACGCGATGGTCTGGCGCAACACGGCATCGGACACGCTGAAGCGCTCTTTGGTGGCCGACGCCACCAGCACCTGGCGGTCGATCAGCGATTCAAGCAAGGCACGGCGCGCGGCGGGATTATCCAGCACCGCCGGATCGAAGCCCCCCTGGCTGTTCTGCTGCAATTGCTGCAGCTGATTGCGGCGCGCCTGGTCGAAATTCTGCTGCGTAATCGATGTGCCAGCCACTTTCACGAGATCGTGATCGCCTGAAACATAATTGGTATAGCCGCTGACGCCGATCAGGACGAAAGACGGCAGAATCAGCACCAGCAGGACCAACTGCATCAAGCGTTGATGCGTACGAATGAAATCGAACATTAATCACCCACTGACACGCAGCCCTTGTTTGGCCTGCGCGACGGTTACATCAAAAAAGGCGATAAGGATCGCCAAGATTACGAAAAAACCGAGTAGAACACGAAAATTTCATGCAGTTTACCACCACACATGCATCAATTTGCAGGGCGAAGCCGCGCGCTAGCGATAAAATGCCGGCATTGCTCTCCCCCTGCAAAATCCTTGGAACCTGAAAAATGCCCAACGCTCCCCACGCATGGCCTTATCCTCAGTTCATCGCCCATCGGGGCGCCGGCCGCTACGCACCGGAGAACACGCTGGCCGCCATGCGCCATGGCGCCCAGCATGGCTTCTTAATGATGGAATACGACGTCAAGCTGAGCCGCGACGGCGTGGCCATCCTTCTGCACGACGATACGGTGGAGCGCACCTCCAACGGCGTGGGCAACGCGGCGGACAAAACCCTGGCGGAACTGGCGCAGATCGACTTCGGCGCCTGGCATTCGCGCGATTACGCGGGCGAACCCATCCCCACGCTCTACTCGATCGCCGCCTACACCCGCGCCAACGGCATACGCAGCAATATAGAGATAAAGCCGCATACCGGCATGGAAGCGGAAACCGGTAAACAGGTGGCCAGGCTGGCGCGCACGCTATGGACTGGCGCCGACCTGCCGCCCCTGCTTTCGTCCTTTTCGGAAGCCGCCCTGGAGGCGGCCATGAACGAGGCGCCGGAGCTTCCCAGGGCGTTGCTGATCGCGAAAGAAGTTCCCGCCGACTGGCGCGATCGCGTGGACCGGCTGCAATGCGTGGGCCTGAACCTGAATCACAAGTACACGACGCTGGCCGTCGTCCAGGCGGTGCGCCAGGCCGGCTACACGCTGGCCATATGGACAGTGAACGACACGGCGCGTGCCCGCGAATTGCTTGACTGGGGATGCAATGCCATCGTCACGGACGAGATCAAGACGATGTCGCCCGCCTGGTTTGCTTGAGCCCGGCTATACAATGCAGCTATAGCAAGACGGCCGTCGCGCGCATCCCTGGCGCGCCGCGGCGCTTGTCGCAAGGAGTTTTTTTGTTCAGCTATCGCCATGCCTTCCACGCCGGCAACCACGCCGATGTCCTGAAGCACGCCGTATTCGTCCATATCCTGGACTACTACAACCGCAAGGACAATCCCTATTGGGTCATCGATACGCACGCCGGCGCCGGCCTGTACGACTTGCGCAGCGATTGGGCGCTGAAGAACGGCGAGTTCATCGACGGGCTGGACAGGCTGCTGGGCGCCGCATCGATGCCGCCGATGGTGGAACGCTACCTGGAAGAGGTGCAGCACTTCAATCCGGACGGCGTGGCCAATTTCTATCCCGGTTCGCCCTGGCTGGCCCTGCGCGCGCTGCGCAGCCAGGACCGCCTGCGCCTGTTTGAAATGCATCCTTCCGAGGCCAATGTGCTGCGGCAGAATTTGGAACGCGAGGGCCGCGATGCGGCCCGGCAGACGACCCTCTATGAAGCGGACGGCTTCGAGGGCCTGAAGAGCCAATTGCCACCCGCCACACGGCGCGGCATCACGATTATCGATCCCTCGTACGAAGACAAGCAGGACTATCGCAAAACGCTGCAGGCGGTCAATGAAGGCCTGAAGCGCTTTGCCACCGGGTGCTTCGCCATCTGGTATCCACTGGTGCAGCGGCGCGAGGCCCACGAGATGGCCCGCTCGCTGGAGCGCTTGAAAACGCCGTGGGTGCACGCCAGCCTGACGGTGCGCAAGCCCGCCAGCGACGGTTTCGGCCTGCATGGCAGCGGCATGTTCGTGCTGAACCCTCCGTGGACGCTGCATGCCGAACTGGCCGCGACCCTGCCCTGGCTAAGCGACAAGCTCAAACAGGACGACAGGGCCGGCTTTACCCTTAAACAGCAGGAATCCTAAGCGCTAAGCGCAGCCCTGCGCCGGCCCATAAACCAATGGGCCGGATGACAGATGGGGATCAAAGAAAGCGTTCGCCGTCCTTCAGGTAGCGCCATTGCCCCGGCGGCAGGTCGCCCAGCACGATGCGCCCCATGCGGACGCGCTTCAAGCCGATCACCTTCAGGCCGACCTGTTCGCACATGCGCCGGATCTGCCGCTTCTTGCCTTCCTGCAAGATGAAACGCAGTTGATCCTCGTTCTGCCAGCTTACCTGCGCGCGCTTCAAAGGCTTGCCGTCCAGGGACAGGCCATAGTTGAGCATTGCCAACCCATTGCCGGCGATCTTTCCCTGCACCCGCACCAGGTATTCTTTGTCGATCTCCGAGTCGTCGCTGATCAATTGGCGGGCGATGCGGCCATCCTGCGTCAGGATCAGCAGGCCCTGGGAGTCGATATCCAGCCGTCCCGCCGGCGCCAGGCCGCGCAACTGGCCGGGCTCGAAGCGCAGCGGCGACTTGTCGGCCTTGTAATGGGTCGCGGCGCTGATCAGCGACACGGCTGGCCGATAGCCTTGTTCGGCCTGGCCTGACACATAGCCGACCGGCTTGTTCAACAGTATTGTCACGCGCGACGTCTGGCGCCGCTGCGCCTGCCTGTCCAGGGTGATCTCCTGGTTCGGCCAGGCCTTGCTGCCCAGTTCGGAGACCACCTGCCCGTCCACTCTGACCCAGCCCCGTTCTATGTAGGCATCGGCTTCGCGTCGCGAACACAGGCCGCGCTCGGCCATCAATTTTGAAATTCGTATTTTTTCCATAAGCGGTATTTTATGACTTTGGCGATAATAGAGTTTATGGAATTACACCCACCTGATTACTCCGACTGGATCGCGGCGCCCTCTCCTTCATTCAGCCGCCAACAAAAGTACTGGTTGTTCCGCCCCGGCGCCCTGACGGCCGGCCTGCGCCGCATCGGTCCGGTGCAGCTGCGGGTGGTCCGCGAGCACGCCGCCGGCCTGCTTCCCGCCGAGGCCTGGATGCTGGACCGGCCCGTCCGAAGCCCGGTCTGGGTGCGCGAGATCATCATGTCCATCAATGGCGTAAACAGCGTATTTGCGCGCAGCTTCACACCGCTGCACGCCTCCCACAGCCTGTGGCAGGGCATGCGGCGCCTGCGCACGCGGCCGCTGGCCGACATGCTTTATCACAATCCCCAGATCACGCGTTCGGGTTTTCTGGCCTGCCGGCTGCGCGACCAGCACCCTTTGTACAGGTCGGCGCGCAGCATGCTGGGGCGCCAATGCCCGGCAGCCAATAGCATGCTGGCGCGCTGTTCGGTATTCTGGCGCAACGGGCAGCCCTTATTGGTTGCCGAATGCTTCCTGCCGGATTTCTGGCCTCTGGCCGCCAAATCGGCCTACGACCAGGGCCTGTCACTGAAGCAGATTTAAGCAGCCCGCCAGGTCTCGATATCGACCGTCAGGCTGTCGCTGTCCGAGGCCACCAGCACGGCGCCTTCCTGTATGGTCACATGCAGGGTCATGGCGCGCTGCGCGAAGCCGGCCAGGGCCTGGATGGCGGACGGACTGACCGACAGCACGCTCAGGTTCCGGATACGCGCCGCGGCCGCCTGCACGCCCTGCCACCAGACCTGGCTGGCATGCCCCCCATAGCAGAACACCACGACCCGCTCCGATTTGCCGCCGGCCTGCAAGAGGCGCCGCTCGTCCGGATGACCCAACTCTATCCAGTTCAGGATGGAGCCGGTCAGGTCTTTTTCCCACAGCGACGGCTCTTCGGTGGTGCTGAGCCCGCGTGTGAAGGCCAGACCCTCGTCGGCATACAGCGCAAAAGCCAGGACACGCAACATCATGCGCTCGTCGGTTTCGGACGGATGGCGCGCCAGGGTGAGCGCGTGGCTGCCGTAATAGCCGCGATCCATGTCGGCCACATGCAATTCCAGCTTGAAAATAGTAGCTCGCAGCGCCATGTCAGGCCTTGGCCGCGCGCGGCGGACGCTTGCCGCCCGGCCCGGAGAGTTCAGAGCGCATCGATGCCGCTTTCGCCGGTGCGGATGCGTATTGCCTGTTCGACCGCCGTGACAAAAATTTTCCCGTCGCCGATCTTGCCGGTGAAAGCGGCCTTGATGATGGCGTCGATCGCCGCGTCGACCATGGCCGCGGGCAGCACGACCTCGACCCGTATCTTGGGCAGGAAATCGACCACATATTCGGCGCCCCGATACAGCTCGGTATGGCCCTTCTGGCGGCCGAAGCCTTTCACCTCGGTGACGGTCAGTCCGTTGACGCCGATGTCGGCCAAGGCTTCGCGCACCTCGTCCAGCTTGAAGGGCTTGATGATTGCCGCGACTAGTTTCATTGCATGACTCCACGATAAAGAAAAATTATCGCACGGCCGCCCCGTAAACGGTGGAACCGGCCGGCATTCATACGCCCGGGGAGCCCGTGGGCGCTTCCATGGCCGCCGGCCGGCCGGCGGTGTCCCAGACTCGCGCGAAATCGGCTCCCGAAGGCGCCTGGTACAGGCGCAGCGACAACTCGGGAAGAATGGCCAGCAAATGATCGAAGATATTTCCCTGGATACGCTCATATTCGACCCAGGCCGTATTGTTGGCAAAACAATAGACCTCGATGGGAATGCCCTGGGAATCGGGCTCCATCATGCGCACGATCATCAGCATGTCCTGGTGCAGTTCGCGCTGCTGGCGCAAATACGCCAGTGCGTAGGCCCTGAAAGTGCCCAGATTGGTCAGGCGCCTGCGGTTCCCTTCCAGATCGGCCAGCTGGCCCAGGGCGCGATTGCTCTCGTCCAGTTCCTGCTGCTTGCCGTCCAGGTAATCCTTCAACAAGGCGAAGCGCCTTAACGAGGCGATTTCGTCTTCGCGCAGAAAACGAACCGTACTGGCGTCGATGCGCAAGGTGCGCTTGATGCGGCGCCCGCCCGATTCGAACATGTAGCGCCAGTTTCGGTAGCTCTCGGAAAACAGCTTGTAGGTGGGGACGGTGGTAACCGTCTTGTCCCAGTTCTGCACCTTGACCGTATGCAGGGCGATGTCGATGACGAAGCCGTCGGCCCCCGCCTGCGGCATTTCGATCCAGTCGCCGATGCGCAGCATGTCGTTGGAGGTCATTTGCGTGCTGGCCACCAGCGAAAGCAAGGTGTCCTTGAACACCAACAGCAGCACGGCCGACAGCGCGCCAAGGCCGGACAGCATAAGCAGCGGCGAACGATCGGCCAGTATCGATATGACCAGTATCAGGCAGACGGCCCAGAAAACGATCTTGCCCAGCTCCACATACCCCTTGATGGAGCGGGTTTGCGCCCGGACGCTTGCCGCATGGATGTCCTGCCAGGCGGACAGCACGCCATTGAGCGCCATGAAAAAGAAAACAATGCCGCCCGACAGGAACAAGCGCGCCATCAGGCCGGCGTACCGTTCGTCGATGGGAAGCAGGCCGATATTGGACATGATGACCATCAGCGGAACGGCATAGCTCAGATTGCGGAACACGCGCCGGCGCGACAACGCCACCGACCAGTCGTCGTGCCCGACCGCCGTCAGGGTGCGCCGGGCAATGGTGGTCAGGACCCGCGATGTGACCCAGCCGGCCACGATCACCAGCACGGCCAGGACTGCCAGGCCCAGGGCCACCTGCCCCCAAACGGTGTCCGGCATGTGGTGGCCTATCCAGTTGTCGCCCATCCATTGGGCCAGCAGAGTTTGTTCTTGCATCGGTCAAGCGCTACCTGTCGTCATTCCGGGGCTATCCGGGGCCATCTAATATAACGTAAGCGTCCTCCCTTATAATCGTGCCACTATGCCAAAAAATACTTCTCCCGAACATCAGGACCAGTTTGCGAACAAGGCTCAGGCCTGGTCCGCCCGTTTTTCCGAGCCCGTGTCCGACCTGGTCAAGCGCTATACCGCGTCGGTCGATTTCGACCAGCGCATGGCCGCCTTCGACATCCAGGGCTCGCTGGCCCACGCCGATATGCTCGAATCCATCGGCATCCTCAGCAAGGACGACAAGGCCGCCATCGAAAAAGGCATGGCGCGCATACTTGAAGAAATCAACGCAGGCGCTTTCACCTGGTCGCTGGACCTGGAAGACGTGCATTTGAACATCGAAAAACGCCTGGTGGAACTCATCGGCGACGCCGGCAAGCGGCTGCATACCGGCCGCTCGCGCAACGATCAGGTCGCCACCGACATCCGCCTGTGGCTGCGCAACGAAATCGACATCGCCATCGACCTTTTACGTCAATTGCGCCGTAAGCTGGCCGAGCTGGCGCTGGAGCATGCCTCGACCATACTGCCGGGCTTCACCCACCTGCAGGTCGCGCAGCCCGTGACCTTCGGCCACCATCTGCTGGCTTATGCTGAAATGTTCGCCCGCGACGCCGAACGCCTGCTTGACTGCCGCAAGCGCGTCAATCGCCTGCCCTTGGGCGCGGCCGCGCTGGCGGGCACGTCCTACCCCATCGATCGCGAGCGGGTGGCGCGCACCCTGGGCTTTGACGAGGTTTGCCGCAATTCGCTGGACGCCGTGTCGGATCGCGACTTCGCCATCGAGTTCTGCGCGGCCGCGGCGCTGATCATGACGCATATCTCGCGCCTGTCCGAAGAACTGGTGCTGTGGATGAGCCCGCGCGTGGGCTTCATCGACCTGGCCGACCGCTTCTGCACCGGCAGTTCCATCATGCCGCAAAAGAAGAACCCCGACGTGCCGGAACTGGCGCGCGGCAAGACCGGCCGCGTCAATGGCCACCTGATCGCCCTGCTTACCCTGATGAAAGGCCAGCCGCTGGCCTACAACAAAGACAATCAGGAAGACAAGGAAGGCCTGTTCGATTCGGCTGACACCATACGCGACACCCTGACCATTTTCGTGGACATGGTGGGCGGCATACGCGTCAAGGCCGACGCCATGCGCGCCGCCGCATTGCAGGGCTTTGCCACCGCCACCGATCTGGCGGATTACCTGGTCAAAAAGGGCGTGCCCTTCCGCGACGCGCACGAAACCGTCGCCCACGCCGTGCGGGCCTGCGAAGAGCGCGGCTGCGACCTGGCCGACCTGTCGCTGGACGACCTGAAAGGCTTCCATCCACTGATCGAGCAGGACATCTACCAGGTACTGACCTTGGAAGGCTCTGTGGCGGCCCGCAAGCATATCGGCGGAACGGCGCCGGAACGAGTCAAGCTGGAAGCCAAGCGGGTTCTGAACGACACGGCCGAAGGCTAGCGTATTTTCTATTTTCGGCTCAGGTGTTTGCTGGCTTCATGGTCTGTAGGCGTGTGGCTTTAGCTTGTACAACCGTTTATACAACCGGCGCAGCCGGTGGGCCGGGGCCGTGCTCGGATCGCTGCGCCCCTTCGGGGTCCCCTTGCAGCCGCTTTGCGCCGGGGTCGGGCGCGAACTCGCCACGAGGAGCAAGGCCGGTTCCCGCCACCCGGCACGCGTCAGAGAATACCTTGCACAGAGCTTGTCCCATACCACACGGATCTTGAATCACCACTGGGTATCGCCCCGGCAGAACCAACAAGCACGTAAGCACCCGAACCAAAAAGGCGCTAAGCGCCGCGCAAACCTGGCGTAATCAGGCATCAAACACGGCTATCGATTCCACATGCCCGGTATGCGGGAACATGTTGATCACCCCGGCGCTCAGCAGCTTGTAGCCCCCCTCGTGCACCAGGATGCCGGCATCGCGCGCCAGCGTGGCCGGACTGCAGGAAACGTAGACGATGCGCTGTGGCCTTTCCGCCGGCGCCAGCGCCGCCAGCGCCCGCGCCACCGATTCGGCGCCTTCGCGCGGCGGATCGATCAGCACGCGATCAAAACGCCCAAGATCACGCAGCCACTGCGCATCGACCTCGAACAGGTTCAGGGTGGCGAAACGGGTCTTGTCTTCCAGGCCATGCTGGCGGGCGGCTTCCATGGCTCTTTCGGTCAGCGCGGAGCTGCCTTCTATGCCCACCACACCGGCGGCGTGGACGGCCAAAGGCAGGGTGAAATTTCCCAATCCGCAGAACAGGTCGGCCACGCGGTCGGCGGGCTGCACATCCAGCAGGCCGATGGCCTTGGAAATCAGTGTGCGATTGATGGCGTGGTTGACCTGGGTGAAATCGGTCGGACGATAAGGCATGCGCAGGCCGAATTCGGGCAAGGCATAGGCCAGTGCGTCGGCATCGGCGGGATCCAGCGGATGCACCGTTTCCGGCCCCTTGGATTGCAGCCACCATGTCACATCGTGGCGGACGGCGAATTCCCTTAACAAGGCGATATCGGCGGGACTGAGCGCTTCCATGTGGCGCAGCAGCAAGGCCGTCGTCCTGTCGCCAACCGCCACTTCTATCTGGGGAAACCGGTCGGGGCGCGAAAGCGAGCCGATCAGTTCGCGCAAAGGCAGCAGCATGCTGGAGACTTGCGGCGTCAACACCCGGCATTCCTTGATGTCGGCCACATAGCTGCCGCGGCGCTCGCGAAAGCCCACCAGGGCTCCGCCCTTCTTCGCGACGTACCGTACCGACAAGCGGGCACGATAGCGGTAGCCAAAGGCCGGACCATGCAAAGGCGGCAGTATCATCGCGGGCTGGACCTTGCCGATATGCCCAAGCGCATCCTCCAGCACCCGCTGCTTCACCGCCACCTGTGCGGAAGGCTCCAGATGCTGCATGGCGCAGCCGCCGCATACTCCAAAATACGGACAGGGCGGCTCCACCCGCTGCGATGAAGGCTTGAGTATGCGCTCCATCCTGGCTGTATCGAAGCTGGCCTTTTGCTTCACGACACGGGCAAGCACCTTTTCGCCCGGCAGCGCCCCTTCAACAAACACAACCTTGCCCTCGCGGCGCGCGATGCCGCGCGCCTCCAGGTCGAGAGACTCTATATCGAATACTTCAAGCGTCATTATCCGGAAATCCAAGAAAGCAGGCCCGAATTTTACCCGGATGCGCGCGCAGCGTCCTTTCCCCCGCACAGGCCGGATTGGGGCCTGTCACCCCATTACTGCGGGAGGGCTCGGAGCCGGCGCAAAAAAAACCGGCCGCAAGGCCGGTTGAACGATGATGCTTATGAAGACGCCTTTTCAACGGCGGGTGCCGCCTGCTCGCGATGCTGCTTGCGCTTCTCGGCGCGTTTCGCGAATTTTTCGGCACGCTCGCTGAAATGGGCGGCCACTTTCTGCTGCTGCGAAGCATCGAGCGCATCCCAGACGGCCAGCCATTTTTCATCAATACCGCGGCGTTCCGCCTGGGCTCGCTCCTGCCCCTGCTCGGTCTGCTTCAAGGCCGCGCGAGGGTCGATCTTCCCGGCCTTGGCTTGCTCGGCCCTGGTCTTCATGGCCGACTTGAATGCGGCGCGCCGTTCGGCACGCGCCTGTTTCTGACCGGCCTGTGCGGCTTCCAGCGCAGCGGTCTGTTTGTCGTTCAAGGCCAGTGATTGCACAAAATCCTTGCCCAGGGGGCCATAGCCGGGCACCCACATGGCCGCATCCCGTTGATGGCGATGCATAGACTTGTGATGCTTGCCCGCCTTGCCCATATGAGCGCTTGGCGCCGCGGTCGAACTTTCCTGCGCGGCGGCGGCACCCGTCGCGGCTGGGGCGGAACCGGCGGCCGCATAGGATGCGCCGCAAACAGCCAGGGCGGCGCTTATGGCGGCCAGCTTCAGGGATACGGAGAGTTTCGAGGTTTGCATGAGGGAAGATTCCTTTAAAACTGTTAGGAGCCTTCATTGTGCGGGCGAACCCGTTTCCAGCCTATTTCAGCGCAACCCGATTCTTTTCAGTCGGTTTCAGAACGTTTGGCGCTACTGGGCGGTATCGTCCCAGGCGGCCATGTATTCCTTCCAATGCGCATCGGGGCTGGCCTGCAGGGTATCGCGCACCAGTTGCACCTCGGCGTCGTAGGCAATGCGGTCCAGTTCGCCTTTCAGGTAGCGGAAGCGGCAATACACCAGCCAGGTGTTCACCACGTCTGTTTCGCAGTAGGCGCGCACCTCGTCGGCCTTGCCCTCGGACCAGGCTTTCCATACCTGGCTGCCGTCCATGCCCAGCTTGCCCGGAAAGCCGCAAAGCTTGGCAAGCTCGTCCAGCGGCGCATTGGCCCGGCCGTTGTACTTGGCCAGCAGGTCCATCAGATCGATATGGCGATTGTGATAGCGGCTAATGTAGTTGTTGTACTTGAAATCCCGGTCGTCTTCGCCGGTGTCCCAATAGCGCGGGGCCGGAACGGCGTGGATCAGGCTGCGGTAATGCAGCACGGGCAGGTCGAAGCCCGACCCGTTCCAGCTGACCAGCCTGGGCGTATAGCGCTCTATGGTCTTGAAGAAACCCGCCAGCAGCGCGGCCTCGGGATCGTCGGCGCTGCCCAGCGTCTTGACCCGAAAGCCCTGGTCGTCGCGAAATACGCAGCCCACAACCGCCACCTTGTGCAAATGCAGCGGAAGGAAATCGTTGCCGTGCGATTCCCGCCGGGCAGTCAGCGCGGCTTCAATGACCTGGGTATCGGACAGGCCCGCATCCCATTGGGGATTCAGCCGGCGCAAGCCCTGCGCATCGGGTATGGTCTCCAGGTCAAAGACCAGCGTGGGCGTCATCGGGCGGGCAGATAGGACAAGGGGTTGACCGGCGTGCCCCGGCGGCGGATTTCAAAGTGCAGGCGCGGCGAACTGGTGTCGGTCTGGCCGATAGCGGCAATCTTTGCGCCCTTCTTGATCTGCTCCCCGGTTTTCACCAGCAGGGTCTGATTGTGGGCATAGGCGGTGATGAAGCCGTCGCTGTGTCCCAGCAGAATAAGGTTGCCCAGTCCGCGAACGCCGTTGCCGGCGTACATGACCTTGCCGTCGGCCGCCGCGAGCACCGGATCGCCGGTTGCGCCGGCGATATCGATGCCCTTGGTATTGGCGTTGAAGCTCTGGATGATTTTTCCGGTGGCGGGCCAGGACCAGTTGATTACGTGAGCATCGCTGGCGCGGACATTGGTGGTCGGTTCGACCGGCTTGACCGGCGTGACGGGAACCGGCGTGGCGACCGCCGGCGCGGGCGCGGGTCCCGACGAATCCAGACGCAGCACCTGGCCGATGCGCAGTTGGCTGGGATCGCTGATGTTGTTCAGGCGGCTAAGCTCGGACACCTCGATATTGTTGGCCTGGGCGATTTTATAGAGCGTGTCGCCCGCCTTGACGACATAGGTGCCGCTGGCGGCCGGCGCAACGGCGCCGCCCGACATGTCGGTAACGGGCGCCTGCGTGGTCCTGGAGGCGCATCCAGCCAGAATGCTGGTCGCGATGACGGCGCCCAGCAACAAATACCGGGATGTGCGTTTAGGGTGTTCAAGTGTCAGAGTAGCGGTAGACCGAAACGTCCCTGCGTGCATGTGGCTCTCCTGAATGCTTAAGACTGGGTTCCTGGCCGGAGCGGGACAAAGCGGACCGATTCGAGCTCTTCGCGGTGCCATGTGGCCGCACCGGTACGCTCGATAAGAATCAGGCGCTGCGCCGTTGTCCCCTCCGGGGCGATCAAACGACCCCCAATGGCTAACTGTTCCAGCAAAGCCTGGGGAATTTTAATACCGGCCGCCGCGATGACAATGGCATCGAAAGGCGCTATTCCGGGCAATCCTGCCATGCCATCGCCAAAAGTCAGACGGACACGGCCTATAAGCTTTTGCGCCCTGAGGTGCTCGCGCGCGAGCTCGTACAGTCCGCGTATACGCTCGACGGCGTGAACCTCCTTGATGAACTGGGCAAGCACCGCCGCCTGATAGCCGCAGCCGGCGCCAACTTCCAGTACTTTAACCGGAACACGATTTTCGCACACGGCGGAAATCATGCGGGCCACGACCCAGGGCTGGGAAATGGTCTGGCTATGCCCGATGGGCAGGGCCGCGTCTTCGTAGGCCCGGCTGGCAAGGCCTTCGTCGACGAACATATGCCGCGGCACGGCCATCATGGCATCCAGGACTCGTTCGTCCTGAATGCCCTGGTTGCGCAGACGCTGGATCATCATGCCGCGCGAACGCTCGGAGTTCAAGCCCAAATTAACCGTTGTTGATCTATGGTGTCCAACCAGCGGCGCATTGGACGCGGGGTTGCCCGGACCAAAAACACGGGTGTTGCTGTTGGCCGCCGAAACCCCGCCTCCGAGGCTGGACCGGCCGAAGCGGTTGGTGGTGCCGCTGGCAAAAGGGAAAGGGGCTACCGGCTTGCGCATAGCGGCCCCGCCCAGTCCCTGACCTGGCTCAGTTGCTCGTGATGGGTCAAGTCGAACCGCAAAGGGGTGATCGATACCGCATGCTGCTCTATGGCGCCGAAGTCGGTGTCCGGCGCGGAATCGGATACCCTGCCCACCGGGCCTATCCAGTACACCGGATCGCCATATGGCGTGCTGCTTTTGACGACAGGCTCGGAAGGATGCCGCTTGCCAAGCCGGGTGACACGCATTTCCTGTATGGTTTCAAACGGCACGGCCGGAATATTGACGTTCAGCAGGACCGGGCTGGCCAGCGGATTGAGCGTTTGCTGCTCGACGATGGTTCGCGCGATACGCGCGGCGGCATCGATATGCTGCCAGCCTTTTTCGGTCTGGGAGAAGGCGATGGCCGGTATCCCGAACAGATAGCCTTCGGTGGCGGCCGCGACCGTTCCCGAGTACAGGGTGTCCTCGCCCATGTTGGCCCCGTTGTTGATGCCCGAAATCACCAGATCGGGACGGAAATCCAGCAAGCCGGTCAGGGCTATGTGCACGCAATCGGATGGCGTCCCATTAACATAATAGAAACCGTTATTGGCCTGCCGCACCGACAGCGGACGATTCAGGGTAAGCGAATTCGATGAGCCGCTGCAGTTGGTTTCAGGGGCCACGACCGTGAGGTCGCCCAACCCCTTGACAGCCTGCACAAGGGCTTCCAGCCCTGGGGCGTTGTAGCCATCGTCGTTGGATACCAGTATGCGCATTGCCTTCCATGAAAATTCAACCGAACGTAGCGAATTGTACCCGGTCGTTTTGTTGTTTTGGGCGACACTGGGTAGAATCGCCGCACAAGCCATCGGAGTCATTGAATTATGTCAGTTGCCACCTCTATCGTCGTGTCTTTGGGCCTGGTGCTCGGATCCTACTTGCTGGGTTCCGTGCCGTTTGCCGTCGTCGTCAGCCGGGCCATGGGCTTGGCGGACCCGCGCAGCTTCGGCTCAAGGAATCCCGGCGCCACCAACGTGTTGCGCACCGGCAACAAAACGGCCGCCGCACTGACGCTGCTGGGCGATGCCGCCAAGGGCTGGCTGGCTGTCTTCGCCGCCGCCTACCTGGCGCAACGCATGGGTCTGCCCACCGGCGTGGTGGCGGCATGCGCCGTGGCCGCCTTCCTGGGCCATGTCTATCCTGTGTTCCTGGGCTTCAAGGGCGGCAAGGGTGTCGCCACCGCCATGGGGGTGGTGCTGGCGGTGAATCCGTGGCTGGCCCTGGCAACCGTCGGCACCTGGCTGATCGTGGCCTATGCCTTCCGGTATTCATCCCTGGCATCCATCGTCGCCGCCATCTTCGCTCCGCTGTACTACCTGCTGGGCGGCAACGTGGCATGGGAACTGGACAAGGCCATGGCCTTGGCGATAGTTGTCATATCGGTCGTACTGCTGTTCAGGCATCAAGCCAATATCAGCCGCCTCATGAGGGGCAAGGAAAGCCGCATCGGCGCAAAGAAGCATTAAGGCGTCCGTTTCGGCGTTGTCAGGTCCTGGCAGCCGGGGAGCAGGCATCCTGCAAATCCCAGCGGGGCTTGACCGTAAAGGCATGGCTGGTGTCGTTCAAGTCGGCCAGGCCGGCATTTACGCGCTGCGCGCCCGCATAGGCGATCATGGCGCCGTTGTCCGTGCACAGATCCAGCGGCGGAAAGAAGACCTCGCCGCCCAGCTTGGCCATGGCTTGCAGCAGCCGTTCGCGCAGATGCCGGTTGGCGCCCACCCCGCCGGCCACCACCAGGCGTTTCAAGCCGGTCTGTTTCATGGCCTTGATGGCCTTGGCCGCCAGCACATCGACAATCGCCGCCTCGGTGGATGCGGCCAGGTTGGCGCGCTGGCTTTCGGTGATCCCTCCCGGCGCTTTCTCTAGCGCCTTCAAGCGTGTCAGCACCGCCGTCTTCAGGCCGCTGAAGCTGAAATCGAGATCGCGGCTGTGCAGCATGGGGCGCGGCAGGTCGAAGCCGGCGGGGTCGCCCGATTCGGCCAGCCGGGACAGGGCCGGACCGCCCGGATAACCCAGGCCCATGAGCTTGGCGGTTTTATCGAAGGCCTCGCCCGCCGCGTCGTCCAGCGTCTCGCCCAATAGCCGGTAATCGCCCACGCCGCCCACGCGCATGATCTGGGTATGGCCGCCCGAAACCAGCAGGGCAACGAAAGGAAAATCGGGCTGCGGCGCAGCCAGCAGCGGCGACAGCAGATGCCCTTCAAGGTGATGGATGGCGATGGCGGGCAGGCCGCGCGCCCAGGCGAAGGACTGGGCCACGCTGGCCCCGACCAGCAAGGCGCCCGCCAGGCCGGGACCGGCCGTATACGCCACGGCGTCGATCTGTTCAATGGCCAGGCCGGCCTTGTCCAGGACTTCGCGCGTCAGCGGAAGAATGCGCCGGATATGATCGCGCGACGCCAGTTCGGGCACGACTCCGCCGTATTCCTGGTGCATGGCGATCTGGCTATGCAGGGCGTGGGCCAGCAAGCCCTTTTCAGTGCAGACCAGGGCCACGCCTGTTTCGTCGCAGGAACTTTCAAAACCAATAATAATCATGAGTGCTAGTTTACCGCCGGTAAACGGACTTAGAATTCAGGCTTCATTATCGTTTATCCGTCGAACTCGAACCATCACTCTCCTGGGGAAGGAAATGCTCGAACGATTATTCCAATTGCGCGAACACGGGACATCAGTCCGCAACGAAATCCTGGCAGGCATCACGACCTTTCTGACGATGTCCTACATTATTTTCGTCAATCCGGAAATCCTGTCGAGCACGGGCATGGACAAGAGCGCCGTTTTCGTCGCCACCTGCCTGGCGGCGGCTCTCGGTACGCTGATCATGGCTTTCATGGCCAACTGGCCGATAGGCCTGGCGCCCGGCATGGGGCTGAACGCCTTCTTCGCCTTCACCGTCGTAGGCGCCATGGGCTATAGCTGGCAGCAGGCATTGGGCGCCGTGTTCATTTCGGGCGTGATCTTCGTGGCGCTGACCCTTACCGGCATCCGCTCCTGGCTGATCGCAGGCATACCTCATTCGCTACGCTCGGCCATCGCCGCGGGCATAGGGCTCTTCCTGGCCATCATCGCGCTGGGCGGCTCCGGCATTGTGGTGGCCAACCCGGCCACCAAGGTGGCCCTGGGCGACCTGACATCCGCGCCCGCCCTGTTCGCGATACTGGGTTTCTTCATCATCGCCGCCCTGGACGCCTTGAAGGTCAGGGGCGCGATCCTGATCGGCATCCTGATCGTCACCGTCCTGTCCATGCTGACCGGCAATAGCCAGTTCTACGGCGTATTCTCGGTGCCGCCCAGCCTGGCGCCCACCTTTTTCCAACTGGACATCATGGGCGCCCTGCACACCGGCTTCATCCATGTCATCTTGGTGCTCGTTCTGGTCGAGGTCTTCGATGCCACCGGCACCATGATAGGCGTGGCCACCCGCGCCAATCTCATCCAGGAAGGCAAGCCGAATCGCCTGGGACGCGCCCTGCTGGCCGACAGCTCGGCCATCGTCGCCGGTTCCTTTCTGGGCACCAGCAGCACGACGGCCTATATCGAAAGCGCCGCCGGCGTGCAGGCGGGCGGACGCACCGGTCTGACCGCGCTGACCATAGCCGTGCTGTTCCTGCTGGCGTTGTTCCTGGCCCCGCTGGCCGGGTCGGTGCCGGCCTACGCCACCGCTCCGGCCCTGCTGTACGTGGCGGGATTGATGCTGCGCGAGATCACCCAGATCGACTGGAGCGACATCACCGAAGCCACCCCGGCCGCTCTGGCGGCGATGATCATGCCCTTCACTTATTCCATCGCCAACGGCCTGGCCTTCGGATTCATCAGCTATGTCGTGCTGAAAGCCATCACCGGGAAGTTCCGCCATATCCATCCGGCCACGCTTCTGGTGGCCGTCCTGTTCGTGATCAAGTACGCCTTCTTTCCCGAATAGTGATGTTGCCCCCACGCCGCGCGGGCTAGCCCGCTTGCTGCCCCCCAAGGGGGCCCTTTTGCCTTGGGGCGGCCCGGCGGCAAAAGGTTGCCCCCACGCTGCGCGGGCTCGCCCGCTTGCTGCCCCCCAAGGGGGCCCTTTTGCCTTGGGGCGGCCCGGCGGCAAAAGGTTGCCCCCACGTCCGCGCAAGCGGCCGGAAATGGCGTTACACTGGAATCTCGTCATCAACATTCAGTTAGAACAAGCGGCTGCCCTAGCCGCTTTTTTATTTAGGGGGTTCTATGAGCACCATCGATTTGAACAAAGATACCTTTCAGACGGCCATACAGGAAAGCAAGCCGCTGATCGTGGACTTTTGGGCGCCATGGTGCGGGCCATGCCGGAATTTCGCGCCTATCTTCGACGACGCGGCCGCGCAGCACGATGACGTGACTTTCGCCAAGGTGAACACCGAGGACGAGCAGGAGTTGGCCGCCGGACTGGGCATACGCTCCATCCCGACCCTGATGGTGTTCCGCGAGCGCGTGCTGCTGTTTTCCCAGCCCGGCGCGCTTTCCGCCAGTCAACTGCAGGAATTGATCACACAGGTCAAGGAAGTCGACATGGAGCAGGTCCACGCCGAAATCGCGGCCCAGCAGAACGGCCAGGCCTAGGCCGGTCGGTTCAAGGCGGGACGCCAGTCCCGCCCCGCCGCGCCTGGCTTCAATCGGATGCCGAAGAAGGCGCCCATAGCGCCTGCCCGCGCGTCAGGTCGGTAACCAGCGCGGCCAGTTCCCGTTCGCGGCTTCTGGGCAGGGCCAGGCGCCAGTTCACCCCCGCGCCATCGAAGGATTCGGCGACGATGCGCACATCGAACGCGGCAAAGCGGGACTGCACCAAAGCCAGGTCCGTGAAGCCGCAGCGGCATTCCACAAACACTTCGTCCACCCATTCCGTCTTGTCAGCCAGCCGCAGGCACTGCGCCGCCACGCCGCCGTAGGCGCGGATAAGGCCGCCGGGTCCCAGCTTGATGCCGCCGAACCAGCGCAGCACCAGCACCGCGACACGGTCGCAGCGCTGGCCTTCGATAGCCTGGAGTATGGGGCGCCCCGCGGTACCGCCGGGTTCGCCGTCGTCATTGAAACGGTACTCGCTACCTATTCGGTAGGCCCAGCAGTTGTGCGTGGCATCGGGCGAGCTGTTCCCGGCAAAAAACCGCAAGGCCTCGTCAGGATTCCGGACGGGAGCGGCCAGGGCCGAGAACCGGCTTTTCCTGATGTCCTCCTGGTAGGATGCCGGACCCGTCAAGACAAAAGACATGGCTCCCGTCGATCAGGCTTCTATGCCGCGCGACGACAAGTAATCGTCGTAATTGCCTTGGTAGTCCAGGATTTCGCCATCGGGCATGATTTCGATCACCCGCGTGGCCAGGCCCGATACGAATTCGCGGTCATGCGACACGAAGATCAAGGTGCCGGCATACAGTTCCAGGGCGAACTGCAAGGACTCGATGGATTCCATGTCCAGGTGGTTGGTGGGCTCGTCCAGCAGCATCACGTTGTGGCGGCCCAGCATCAGGCGGCCGAAACTCATGCGGTTCTTTTCGCCGCCCGACAGCACCCGTACTTCCTTGCCGATGTCGTCGCCCGAAAACAGCAGCCGCCCCAGCACCGACCGCATGGCCTGGTCGTCGTCGCCGGCCTGGCGATAATCGGCCAGCCAGTCGAACAGGTTCTTGTCCGATTGGAATTGCTCGGAGACGTCCTGCGGCATATAGCCCAGATCGGCGCTGTCGGACCATTTGACCGTTCCCGTATCGGGCGCCAGATCGCCGGCCAGCATGCGCAGCAGCGTCGTTTTACCCACGCCGTTCGCGCCGATGATCGCCACTTTCTGGCCGGCCTCTATCATGGCCGAGAAAGGCTTGATGACCGGCCTGTCGAAGGATTTGCTGATCGACTCGATGGTGACGGCCAGACGGTGCAAGACCTTGTTCTGCTCGAAGCGAATGTAGGGATTCACGCGGGAAGAAGGCTTGACTTCGACGGCGCCGGCCTTGATGCGATCGATCTGCTTCAGGCGCGAGGTTGCCTGGCGGGCCTTGGACTTGTTGGCCGCGAAGCGGCGCACGAAGTCCTGCAGCTCGGCAACCCTTTCCTTGGCCTTGGCATTGGCCGCGCTCTGGCGCTCGCGCGCCTGGGTGGAGGCCAGCATGTAGTCGTCGTAATTACCCGGATAGACGCGCAATTCGCGGTAATCCAGGTCGGCCATATGGGTGCACACCTGATTCAGGAAGTGCCGGTCGTGGCTGATGATGATCATCGTGCTTTGGTAGCTGTTAAGCACATCCTCGAGCCAGCGTATGGTGTTGATGTCCAGGTTGTTGGTGGGCTCGTCCAGCAGCAGCACGTCGGGATTGGAAAACAGGGCCTGGGCCAGCAACACGCGCAACTTCCAGCCCGGTGCGATCTCCCGCATGGGCAATTGGTGCTGCTCGACGGGAATCTCCAGTCCCAGCAGCAGCTCGCCCGCGCGGGCCTCGGCGGTATAGCCGTCGTACTCCGAGAACTTGGCTTCCAGGTTGGCCGCATGCATGTAGTCGTCTTCGGTGGCGTCCGGGTTTGCATAGATGGCATCCCTTTCCGACATCACCTGCCACATTTCCTCGTGGCCCATCATGACGACATCCAGCACGCGGATGTCTTCATATGCAAACTGGTCCTGGCGCAGTTTTCCCAGGCGCACGCCTGGATCCAGCGACACATTGCCGGCGCTCGACTCGAGGTCGCCGCCGATGATCTTCATGAAGGTCGATTTGCCCGAGCCGTTGGCCCCTATTAGGCCATATCGGTTGCCGTCGCCGAACTTGACGCTGACATTCTCGAATAGAGGCTTGGCGCCGAACTGGATAGTTAAATTTGCGGTGGAGATCACTGGGTGGTTTTCGCGTAGTAATTAGTGAGAACAACCCAGTAGTTTAACAAGCCGGACTCAAAAATGCTCTTCAAGCACCAAGTGCGCCATGCCCTGCTCCGTGGCAATCCCCACTTTCCTGCCCACGGGCAGCGTGGCCTTCACCTTGACGTGGCCATAAGGCAGGCCGGTCACCACCGGCACCTTCACGTGGGCGCGCAGCCAGGCCACGACACTGGGCAGGTCGTAGCCATTGTCGTTCTTGCCCAGCCTATAATCGGTAAAGCGCCCCAGCACGATGGCCTTTTGGCGGGCCAGGATGCCGGCATGCCACAACTGGGTCAGCATGCGCTCGATGCGGAAGGGATGCTCGGCAACGTCTTCCAGGAACAGGATGCCGCCTCTGACCTTGGGCATGTAGGGAGTTCCCACCAGCGAGGCGACCATAGCCAGGTTGCCCCCCCACAGCACGCCGCGCGCATCGACGGCATCGCAATCGGCCGACTCGAAGCTGAGTATCTCCAGTTCGCCGCGCATGCTTTCGGCGAACAGCGCCGCCGTCAGGTCGTCCATCTTGGCTGCGCCGAAATCGAATACCGCCGTCGGGCCGGCGTAACTGCAAGCCCCTGTTTGCGCCAGCAGCGCCAGGTTGAATGCGGTGAAATCGCTTTGCCCGATAAATGTCTTGCCGCTGTCGGCCACCGCCCGCCAATCAATGAAAGGCAGCAGGCGGCTAAGGCCGTAGCCTCCGCGTGTCGCCATGACGATGGGGTGCTTTTGCTTGAGGGCGCGGGTAATGGCGGCCAGGCGCTGTTTGTCGGTTCCGGCGAAACGCTCGTGCACCGCCAGCGCCGTGCGATCGATGGCGGTCTTGAAGCCCAACTCGGCCAACCGGACGGTGGCCCGCTCCAGTGCTTGCGGATCAGCCACGGCGCCCGATGGCGAGATCAGGTAAATGCCGCCAGGCGCCGCCTGCCCATGGCTCGCATGAGGGTGGTCGTGATCGTGATCGTGGTCGTGCGCGGCCTGCGTCATGGTTTTGCCTGTGGTCGATGGAATGAATAAGAAAAATTGACGGATATAGTAATACAAGCGCCCCGGCGCCTTAGCCCGCGCTTTTCGCCTTGGCGCGCCGCTCGCGAAAGAATCGGCGCAGCATGTCGCCGCACTCATCGGCCAGAACCCCGCCCGTAACCGTAGTCCTGTGGTTCAGTTGCGGGCTGGCGTGAACGCTCAGCACGCTGCCGCAAGCGCCGGTCTTGGGATCGGTCGCGCCATAGACCACCCGATCCAGACGCGCATGCAGCATGGCGCCCATGCACATGGCGCAAGGCTCCAGGGTAACGAACAGGCTTGCGCCGGGCAGCCGGTAATTCTTCATGAAGGCGGCGGCCTGCCGCAAGGTGACGATTTCGGCGTGGCTGCTGGGGTCATGGTCGGTGATGCTGCGGTTGTAACCCAGGCCTATCACCCGCCCTCCCGCATCCAGGACCACGGCGCCCACCGGAACTTCGCCGGCCGCATAGGCCAGTTCCGCCTGCTGCAGCGCCAGCCGCATGGCCGCCTCGTCGGACAGGGAGGCCTGCGCTAAGGGCGCTGTTGAGCCCTGTTTTTCCATCCCGCTCATGGCCGCCTTACCCCCGATAAATACGGTTGTTCAGGGAAATGCGGCCCGCCAGGCTCTCGACGGCCTCCTCCAGCCATTGGTAGAGCTCCGCCTGCTCGTCGTAGCGCGCCTGGTTCAAGTTGGATACCCGTCCTTCCTGGATAAAGCCCCAGGCCCGGCTGCGCTTATCCCGATGCTTGGGATCCCATACGCCGAATGCCACGCCGCCTGAACGCCGTATCAGCGAAAAACAGGGAATGTCGGTATAGCCGTCGCCCACGAATATCATCTGCTCGAACGGCACGCGCAGTTTTTCCTGGGGTATTTTTTTATTGACTTCAAAGGGCTTGTTGCGCGAGGAGGTCCCGACGATGCCTTTCTGTATATGGAACAGATAGCGCGTCTTATCGGTGAAGCTGACCACCCGTTTCGGGAAATGGATGCCGCCGGCGGCGTCGTAAATGAACTCCGAAGCCCAGATATCGGTAAATTCCTGTGCAATCGGGGTATGCCGCACGACGTCGCCTATACCGCTGGAAATCAGATAGAACTCCAATTGCACCTGCGGATGCTGCTCCTTGACCATGGCGCGCAAGCGGCTGAATAAAGTATTCACCCCATCGTGCAGCGGCAGGCGGCCGCCCCATTGCTCCAGGCGTTCGCGCGTGATGGCGCCGTGCATGCCCGACTTGGACAGCTCTATCATCTGGTACAGGTAGGCCGGCACGGGGTCCCAATCATGCTGGAACAGCAAGGGTCCAACCTGGTCCTTCCAGAACCGCTCGACGTCGACGCCAATGTCGGCGAGAAAGCCGGTGGTGCTGTCAGGCGCCAGCGTATCGTCGAAATCGAATATCAGGGCAATAACATCGGACATGCAAGGTTCTCGCGGCATGGGCCGAAAGTCATCGTCCATCCGGCCCTGTAATGAACATCGGGAGTTTAACGCGATTAAGCCATTTCACCGGCCGCAAGCAGCCGGCCGGGCTATTCAATTGCACATCAACCCGCGTATCATGCATGTAGCGGAGTCTTGCAAGCAGTAACCGGCCCACTCTCCCCAGGAGGTTCATCATGCTTGGACGCATCGCCATCCATCTCGGCCACGACGACGGCCTGCCGCGCCGCCTGCGCGCCGCCCTGCAACTGGCCGCCGAACACAAGGCCGAGCTCATCGGCGTCTATCCCCCCGAAACCGGGCCGCATTATTACTCCGAGACATCCGCCCTGCCCGATGAAATGAAAAGGCTGGCGGACAACCGGTTTGCGCAAGAGCGAGAATCGGTAAAAAAGACGTTTCTCGAGCAAACCGCCACTGCGGGCGTACGCGGGCAATGGCGCGCGCCCCAAGGCAGCCCCGAGGAAATCCTGGCCCTGCATGCGCGCTATTGCGATCTGATGATCATGAGCAAGGCCGACAACAAAGACTCCACGGCCTCGCTCATGCCCAATCTGGCCGAGGCCGTCATCATGGCCGCCGGCAAACCCGTGCTGATGATACCGGCGGTGGGCGAAGTACACCCCATAGGCCGGCGGGTGCTATTTTGCTGGGATCATCGCCGCGAAGCCGCAAGGGCGTTCTCGGATGCCGCTCCGCTCTTGCGTGCCTGTTCCCGGTTGACGGTACTGACTGTGGATCCGCGTTCCGACTACCTTCGCGGCAAAGACGTACGCGAAAACGACTTGGCCGACTACTGCGCGGCGCTGGGCTACCCCAAGCCGCGTGCCATCATCAAGGAAAGCGAAGACTACGGCGTGGGAAACATCATCCTGAACACCGCCACCGACGAAGACAGCGACCTGATCGTCATGGGCGCCTACGGCCATAGCCGCATGCGGCAATGGATCATGGGAGGCGCCTCGCGCACTTTGCTCAATTCAATGACGGTGCCTGTCCTGATGTCTCATTAGCCCTTGCAGGCGCCTTAGCACCCGGGGCACTTTATGCTGCAGGTCCTCGGACACCAGCCCCGGCCCGAACAATGCGGCGGCTTCGCCGTGCACCCACACGGCGGCCGCAGCCGCATCGAAGGCATCCATGCCCTGGGCCAATAGGCCCGCGATCAGGCCGGCCAGTACATCGCCGGTGCCTCCCGTGGCCAATTGCGGCGGCGCGTTGCTATTGACGACCGCCCGGCCATCGGCTGCGGCAATGACGGTATCGGCCCCCTTCAGCACCACCACCGCCCCGCTTTGCGCCGCCGCATGGCGGGCGCGCTGAAGCTTGTCGCCGCCGGCCGAAAAGATGCGGTTGAACTCGCCCTCGTGGGGAGTAAGCACGCAAGGGCCCTGTATGGCATCGAACATGGACTGCGGATCGGAGCCGAAAACGCTGATGGCGTCGGCATCGAGCACCACGGCGCGCTTGCTGGCCAGCGCCTGAAGGGCATGCCGCTGGGTCACATCGGAAACCCCCGCGCCCGGCCCCACGACGACCGCATTGATGCGGGCATCGGCCAGGATGTCATCCAGCGCACCCGACTCGCGCATAGGGTGGACCATGACACTGGTCAATGCGGCGGCATATATATGCCAGACAGTGGCGGGGGCCGCCACTGTCACCAGCCCCGCCCCCATGCGCGCGCAAGCCTGAGCGGTAAGGCGCGCCGCGCCGGTCATGATGCGGCCGCCCACCACCAGTGCATGTCCGCGCAGATACTTGTGTCCATCCAGGCTGGGCCAAGGAAAGGAATGCAGCCATAGATCAGGCGCATTCTCGAAGGTATCGGGACCGATCCGGTCGAGCACTGCGGCCGGTATCCCGATATCGGCCAGCAGCACGTGGCCGCACAGGCTTTTGCCCGGCATCAGGATGTGCCCAGGCTTTTTCCTGAAGAAGGTCACTGTCAGCTCGGCGGTCGCGGCATGGCCCAGGATGGCTCCGCTGGCGCCGTCCAGGCCGCTGGGCATGTCAATGGCGCAAACGGGGATGTCGCTGTGCTTGACGGCGGCGATGAATTCGGCGGCCGAGCCGTCCAGTGGCCGCGACAGGCCGGCGCCGAACAGGGCATCCACCACCAATCCGGCGCCTTCCAGCAGGCTGACGGACAAAGGCTCGAACGGACCATCCCACAGCCCGGCATGGTAGGCGGCATCGCCCGTAGAGGGCTCCTTGCCGTCCAGCACGGCCACCGTAACCGGCCACCCGGCGCCACGCAAATGACGTGCCGCAACAAAACCGTCGCCGCCGTTATTGCCCGGCCCGCAGGCGACCAGCACCGGACGCTTGCTCCAGCGCGCGGCGATGGCGTTGGCCACGGCGGCGCCGGCCGCTTCCATCAGCGCAATGCCGGTAATGCCGCCTTGGATCGCCGCCTGATCGGCCAAGGCCATCTGGCCGGGCGTCAATAATGCCGTGTATCCGGTGAAGCTCATGTCCTGGCCGCCTTTTGAAACACATTTGGTTGCGCAACAGGGCCGCAAGCCCTGTTTATGATTATGGTATTGTGCCGCAGTGACGTTGGAAAATCATCATGCCCCCCATTATTTCCGTATCGAAGCTGGACAAGATTTACCCCTCGGGCTTCCAGGCGCTGAAGAATATCAACCTGGATATTCACCGGGGCGAAATATTCGCCCTGCTGGGCCCTAACGGCGCCGGCAAGACAACGCTGATCAGCATCATCTGCGGCCTGGTCAGACCCAGCGCCGGAACGGTCATGGCCGACGGCCACGACATCGTTCGGGACTATCGCGCGGCCCGGTCCAAAATAGGGCTGGTGCCGCAAGAATTGACGACTGACGCCTTCGAAACCGTATGGGCGACAGTCAGTTTCAGCCGCGGCCTATTCGGCAAGCCCGCCAATCCGGCGCATATCGAACGAGTACTGCGGGCGCTCTCGCTCTGGAACAAGAAAGACAACAAGCTCATCACGCTCTCGGGCGGCATGAAACGGCGCGTACTGATCGCCAAGGCGCTGTCCCACGAGCCGCAAATCCTTTTCCTTGACGAACCCACCGCGGGTGTGGACGTGTCCTTGCGCAAAGAGATGTGGCAGGTGGTCAGGTCGCTGCGCGACACCGGCGTCACCGTTATCCTGACCACCCACTACATCGAAGAGGCGGAGGAAATGGCCGACCGCGTCGGCGTGATCAACAACGGCGAAATCATCCTGATCGAGAACAAGGCCGAGTTGATGCGCAAGCTGGGCAAGAAGCAGCTGACGCTGCAACTGCTGCAGCCTTTGCAGGCGCTCCCGCCGATTCTTGAACCATACCAGTTGGAGCTCTCGAGCGAAGGCGATGAAATCGTCTACACCTACGACACCCAGCGCCGCCACAACGACATTACCGATCTGTTCACAGACCTGGGCCGGGCCGGCATTGCCTTCAAGGATTTGCAGACCAAGCAAAGCTCGCTGGAAGAAATTTTCGTAAAGCTGGTACGGAGCCCCACTTGATGAACATCCATGCAATCCGCGCGATCTACGCATTCGAAATGGCCCGCACCTGGCGCACCCTGCTGCAAAGCATTATCGCCCCGGTGATTTCAACCTCGCTGTATTTCGTCGTGTTCGGCGCCGCCATAGGGCACCGCATAACGGAAATCGACGGCATCAGCTACGGCGCCTTCATCGTGCCGGGCCTGATCATGCTGTCCCTGCTGACGCAAAGCATATCCAACGCCTCTTTCGGCATCTACTTTCCGAAGTTCACCGGAACCATCTACGAATTGCTGTCGGCTCCGGTTTCGTACTTCGAGATCACCCTGAGCTATGTGGGAGCCGCCGCGACCAAATCGATAATACTGGCGGCCATCATTCTGCTGACCGCCGGCTTCTTCGTTCCGCTGCAAATCGACCATCCCGGGTGGATGCTGCTTTTCCTGGTGCTGACCTCGGTCACGTTCAGCCTGTTCGGCTTCATCATCGGTATTTGGGCCGACGGCTTCGAAAAGCTGCAACTGGTGCCACTGCTTATCGTGACGCCCCTGACTTTCCTGGGCGGAAGCTTCTATTCCATCAACATGCTGCCGCCCTTCTGGCAGACGGTCACGCTGTTCAACCCCGTGGTCTATCTGATCAGCGGCTTCCGCTGGAGCTTCTACGGCATCGCCGATGTCAACGTATATGTCAGCCTGGGCATGACGCTGCTCTTCCTGGCCCTATGCCTGGCGATCGTCGCGTGGATATTCAAGTCGGGATACCGGCTGAAGAACTAAGCAGGCCTGCTTGGCTCCTAATCGCGGAAATTATCGAACTGCAGCGGCAGATCGACTTCGGCCTTGCGCAGCAAGGCTATGGCCGCCTGCAGGTCGTCGCGCTTCTTGCCGCTGATGCGCAGCTTCTCGCCATTGATCTGCGCCTCGACTTTCATCTTGGCCGCCTTGAGCTCGGCGATCAGTTTCTTGGACACCGCCTGTTCTATGCCCTGCTTGATGGTGACTTTGCGGCGCGCGCCGCCCAGGTTCTCCAGCGGGTCGCCGACATCCATGCAGCGGACATCGATGCTGCGGGCCGACAGGCGGCCGCGCAGGATGTCCAGCATCTGGTTCAGTTGAAAAACACTGGGCGCCGATTGCGTCACCACAAAACCATCGAGTTCGAACTTGGCATCGCTGCCCTTGAAATCGAAGCGGGTGGACAATTCGCGATTGGCCTGGTCGACCGCATTGCTCAGTTCATGCTTGTCGACTTCGGAAACGACATCGAAAGAAGGCATACAACAAATCCTGTTAGTGAATCTACCGCAAGTGTACTAAAAGCGGGCTGGCGGGAACATCGCAGGCCCGCCCGCCCATGGCGGACAAGGCGTCAGCTTGCCGTGGCCGTTTCCAGCGCCTCGGCCTGCTTGCGCAGCTCGAATTTCTGGATCTTGCCCGTTGATGTCTTGGGCAATTCGCAAAATATCACCGTACGGGGAATCTTGAAGCCCGCCATGTGCTTTTTGCAATGCTCGATGATCGAATCCGCCGTAACCTCGGCACCGTCCTTGAGTTCGACAAAAGCGCAGGGAGTTTCGCCCCAGCGGGCGTCGGGCCGCGCCACCACGGCGGCCGCCAGGATGGCCGGATGGCGATACAGGACGTCCTCCACCTCGATGGACGATATGTTCTCGCCACCCGAAATAATGATGTCCTTGCTGCGATCCTTGATCTTTATATAACCGTCGGGGTCCATGACGGCCAGGTCGCCGCTATGGAACCAGCCGCCGGCCAGCGCCTCTTGCGTGGCCTTGGGATTCTTCAGGTAACCTTTCATGGTGATGTTGCCGCGGAACATGATTTCGCCCATGGTCTGGCCGTCCGCCGGCACCGGCTGCATGGTTTCCGGATCCATGACACTGATGCCGCGCTCCAGGTGATACGTGACGCCCTGTCGCGCGTTCAGCCGGGCGCGCTCGCCGATATCCAGCTCGTCCCAGGCATCGTGCTTGGCGCAGACCGTGGCCGGGCCGTAGACTTCGGTCAGGCCGTATACGTGAAGCAGGTCGAAACCCATGCGCTCCATTCCTTCTATCATGGACGCGGGCGGCGCGGCGCCGGCCACCATGGCCTTTACGCCCGGCGGCACGCCTTGCTTCATGCCGTCGGGAGCATTGACCAGAAGGCTGTGCACGATGGGCGCGCCGCAATAATGCGTGACGCCATGCTCGCGTATGAAGTCGAAGATGGTTTGCGCATCGACCTTGCGCAGGCAGACGTTGACGCCCGCGCGCGCCGCCACCGCCCAGGGAAAGCACCAGCCGTTGCAATGAAACATGGGCAAGGTCCATAAATAGACGGCATGCTTGGGCATGTCCCATTCCAGAATGTTGGAAATGGCGGCCGCCGCGGCTCCGCGGTGGTGATACACCACGCCTTTGGGATTGCCCGTCGTGCCGCTGGTGTAGTTCAGCGCGATGGCGTCCCACTCGTCGGCGGGAAGATCCCAGTCGAATTCAGGATCGCCCCCGGCCAGGAAGTCTTCGTAACCTTGCTCGCCTATGGGCTGATTGGCGCCGGTATAAAGGGGGTCGGCCACATCGATGACCCGAATGGGCGCCGTGGATTTGCGCAAGGCCAGGGCGCGATCCATGATCGGGGCGAATTCGGTATCGACAATCACCACTTTGGCTTCGCCATGATCCAGCATGAAGGCGACCATCTGCGGGTCCAGGCGCGTATTCAGGGCGTTAAGAACCGCGCCCAGCATGGGAATGCCGAAATGCGCCTCGACCATCGGCGGCGTATTGGGCAGCATGACGGCCACGGTGTCGCCTTTGCGGATGCCGCTGCGCGCCAGCGCGCTGGCAAGCCGGCGGCAGCGGCTGTAAAGCTCGCTCCAGCTGCGCCGCAGGGCTTGCGGTCCCGAACCGTGGACGACCGCCAGACGTTGCGGATACACCTGGGCGGAACGCTCTATAAAAGAAAGCGGCGACATGGCTGCGTAATTGGCCGGCGTCTGCGGCAGATCGTGGTCGTAAATACTGGACATGCTGGTCTCCTTTGATTATTTTTTCGCGCTGCCATCAAGACGATGATACAACCGCCCGCGGCCCCTTGCCGGCCTGGCCTGTCGGCGCGGCCGCGCGTAAACGCCGGCGCAACAGGCGGGCCGGCGTTTCCTGTAACAAAATCATAGCCCTAGGCTTAAAAAAGCGCCAGCAGCGCAAACAGCAATGGCACGACGATTGCCGTGGCGATGCCATTCAGGCCCATGCCCAGCGCGGCAAAGGCGCCCGCTGTTTCATTGATCTGGAATGCGCGCGCCACTCCGATGGCATGCGCGCTCAAGCCCAACGCAAAACCCTGGACAGCGGGGTCGTTCACGCGCAAGGCCCTGAGCAAAAAGCCGGCCATAATGGCGCCAGCGATTCCTGTGATGGCCACCGCTATCGTCGTCAGGGAAGGCAAGCCGCCATTCAACCCGGCCACTTCCATGGCTATCGGCATGGTGGCGGACTTTGGGGCGACCGATGCCTGCGTGGCGAAGGAGGCGCCCAACGCCCACGCTATGCCGACGGCCGACACCACCGCCGTGGCGCATCCGGCCAGCAAGGCCACAGCCACGGGAAGCAGCATGCGCTTGAGGCGGCCCAGCTGGCCATATAGCGGAATGGCCAGGGCCACGGTGGCCGGTCCAATCAGGAACTGTAAAAACCAGGTATGCCTGGCATAGACCGGATACGGCGTGCCGGTCGCGGCCAGGAAGGCGACGACCGCGATGACCGCCGTCAGCACCGGCAGCAGCAAGGGATGGCCGCCGGCGCGCTGATGGATCGTGACGGCCAGAAGGTAGGCCAGCAATGTGAAGCAGAGCCAGAACAGGGGGGAATCGGCCAGATGCGCCCATATCGCCAGAAGATTCGCGCTCATGAACCCGACGCCTTTGCGCGTTTCAGCATCCACCGAAATGTCAATGCCGTCACGGCAAGGGTCAGCGCCACACCGGCAACGCAGGCCAGCAGGAAAGGAATCCATTCCCGTTCCAGCGTGCCGAAATATACCGTGATGCCCGCCACCGCCGGAATGAAAAGCAGCATCAGGTGCTTGAGCATGTGATGGCAGGCATCGCGCAGGCCCGCGGGAACCCGGCCGTATGCCATCAGGGCGGCCAGCATCAGCAGCATGCCCAGCAAAGGTCCGGGCAGCGGCAAGCCGGTCAGGCGGGCCAGCGCCTCGCCGGCGATCTGCATAAGGAAAAGCACGGCAACGGCAAGCAACACAGGCATAAGGGCAGCAAGACAAGAGGTTAAGCCGGCGATAAAGGGCGCTTATCGCTAAAGGGCCCCGGAACACTAGCATACGGGAATGCCAATAGCCAAATTTCGATTATTATCGCCATAAAAAACCAGGAACCTTATGCGGATCGATCGGCGCGCAGTCACCGTTACCAGCTTGGGCCTTACCCAGACGCTAGCCTGGGCTTCTTCCTACTACCTGCCCGCCATGCTTGCCGGCTCCATGGCCCGCGAGCTCGACCTGTCCGTCCAGACCGTATTCGCCGCTTTTTCAGCCGCTCTGGTCCTGGCCGCGCTGCTTGGCCCCCTGGCCGGACGCTGCATCGACCACTACGGCGGCCGTCCCGTCCTGCTGGCCAGCAACCTTATCTTCGCCGCCGGACTGTCATGCCTGGCCTGGTCCCCCAACCTTCCCCTGTTTTTTGCCGGATGGCTGCTGATAGGCGCGGGCATGGGTATCGGCTTGTACGAAGCGGCCTTTTCCACGGTGGTCAAGCTCTATGGCGAACAGGCGCGCAATGCCATAACCGGGATCACGCTGTTTGCGGGTTTCGCCAGCACCGTGGGCTGGCCGCTTTCGGCCTGGCTGGAAGTCGAATTCGGCTGGAGGACGGCCTGCCTGGTCTGGGCGGCGCTGCATCTTTTCGCAGGCATGCCGCTCAATGCCTCGTTGCCGAAGGCGGCCGAAGATCGGCCGGAACCCGAGCCGGCCGTTTCCAGCCGGGCCGATACCGGCATGCGGCCCGGCTCAGCGTCCCTCAGGACGGAGCCGCCGCAGCACGCCAGCCTGCTGCTCGCCCTGGTCTTTGCCATAACCTGGTTCATCAGCACCGCCATGGCGGCGCACTTGCCGCAATTGCTGCAGGCCAGCGGCCTGACACTTGCGGCGGCCGTGGCCGTGTCGGCATTGGTCGGGCCCGCTCAAGTCGCGGCGCGCCTGATGGAATTCGGTCTGCTGCGCAAGATGCATCCGCTGATCTCCGCCCAATTGGCCGCACTGGCGCATCCGGCCGGGGCGGCTTGCCTGATGATCGCCGGAGGACCTGCCGCCGCGCTGTTTACCGTACTGCATGGTGCGGGCAACGGTATTCTTACCATTGCCAAAGGCACCCTGCCCCTGGTCATCTTCGGGCCGCTGGGCTATGGCTTGCGCCAGGGGCTGCTGATGGTGCCCGCCCGTATTGCGCAAGCGTCGGCGCCATTTCTTTTCGGAATACTGATAGAGCGCTGGGGCGTGGCCTCTTTATGGGTGTCCAGCCTGTTGGGACTGATCGCCTGCCTGGCCCTGCTGGGGCTGGGGCGCGGCATGCGCGGCGCGCCGCGGGCGACGTCCAGCTGATCGCAAGGCCTGCAAGGTCCAGCCCTGCTGCATGGCGGCCGCAGCCAGCAGAATGGCTGCGACACCCAGCCATTGCAGCCATTCAAGCCGATGTCCGAACGCGAACCAGTCCACCATGATGGCGACAATCGGATAAATGAAGGACAAGGCGCCGGTTATGGCCGTCGGCAGCTTTTGAATGGCCCCATAAAGCAGGACGTACATCATTCCGGTATGCACCACGCCCAGCGTCGACAGGGTCAACCAGACCGGCGGGGCCTGCTGGGCCACGGCGGCCACATGCGCAAAGGGAGCCAGCAGCGCCACGCCGGTGCACACCTGTATAAGCGCGATCAAATGCGGCGGCGTTCCGGTAAGCCGTTTGACCAGCAATGCGGCGATGGCATAAAGGAAAGCCGCCCCCAGCGCCAGAACAATGCCAAGCAGGTAGGCATCGCCGCTGCCATACGCCGGCGCACCGTGCTGCTGCGTGATGGCCAGCATTCCCGCAAAAGCCAGGACCAGCCAGGCCATCTTGTCCAGGCTTATGCGTTCGCCCAGAAACAATGCGCCCAGTGCCACCAGCATGAAAGGCTGAGTGTTGTAGACCGCGGTGGCTATGCCTATGGAAGCGCGCGAATAGGCGGCGAACAGTAAAACCCAGTTTCCCACGATGGCCACTCCGCTGATCACCGCCCAGCCGAAACGCGTCCAGGTCAGCAAGCCCGGGCGCAGGAAGCCCATGAGCGCGCAGATCGCCAGCAACGTGGCCGCGCCGATCGCGCAGCGCCAAAATACGACGTCCAGAACCGGCTGTCCCGATACGAGAACGAACCAGCCTATGGTTCCCGAGATGAGCATGGCGCCGGCCATCTCCAGGGAACCGCGTTTCACTTGATTATCCATTTGCCGAACTCCTGTTTCGCATGGGTGAAATTGTGACGTTTTCCGCCGCTATCCACCATGGAAAAAAGAAGGCAAAATAAGCTGGTCTCCTTTTTTTTGAAGGGACACAAAAATACTTTCCTGATAAAAAGCCATGCCAGACGAAATCGACCGTATCCTGATCAATGCCCTCATGGAAGACTCCCGCCTCTCGCTGAAAGCGCTTTCGCGCGCCAGCGGACTGTCCTCGCCCAGTGTCGCCGAAAGGCTGCGCCGCCTGGAGGAACGCGGGGTGCTCACGGGCTACACCGTAAATGTGGATCCGAAATCGTTCGGCTATATGCTGCAGGCGATCGTGCGGGTGCGCCCTCTTCCCGGCCAGATGCATGCCATAGAGCGCCTGATACAAGCCACCCCCGAGTTCACCGAATGCGACAAGGTGACCGGCGAAGACTGTTTCGTGGCGCGCCTGAATGTCCAATCCATGGAGCAGCTGGACGCCATCCTGGACAAGCTGGCCGACCAGGCCCAAACCAATACCGCCATCGTCAAGGCAAGTCCCGTGAAGCGGCGCCTTCCGCCGCTGATATTGACCGGGCTATCGTAAATGCGCGGCATGCGGACGCATCGTTGCGGTAAAGATAATCTGATAAAGTCTAGGCCGGGAGGAGGCCCGGAACCGCTGGGGCGCCGCAATACAAGACCAAGAAAACGGACAACGATGGAATGAACGGCGCTCGAAGGGCAAGCATAATTCTCGTGGCCTGCATGGCTGGCGCGGCGCTCACGGGCTGCGCCTCGATGGGTACGGAAGGCGCCCGCCCGCGCAGCGAAGAAATGTCCTTCGACCAGTTGGCGCAAACCGATTTCAATCGCACGGTGACCATCGCCATGCGCGATAACCTGGACAGCCTGTCGCGCCTGCTCGAAAAACTGTATCGGCGCAATCCGGCCGAATGGCGCAAGACCGGGGCGATCAGCCTGGAAGCCGCCGTGCAACAGGGACGGCAGGCCATACAGACCGGACAGGCGCCGATGGAATTGGCTTCATTGCACGACGTAGAAATACTGGCGGTCGCCCTTGATCCGGCCTATCGCGGCGATCGCGTGGGCGCCTTCATATTCGGCATGGCCAACATGATTATCGGCGCCCATGGCGGCAAGACGCGCTTTTACGTATCGGACGCGCTGGAAGCCCAATATGTGTATAACGCCGCCCGCAACGTCGAGGTCGCCGCCTGGCTGCTGGCCAGCCGACGCGACGCGGCCGGCCGGCCTCTGCTGCTGGCCAACGAAATGTCCAGCGCAGCCACCAACCTGAGCTTCGAACGCGAGTTCGGGCAACTGGTCGGCCGCCTGGACCTGGTGGCCAATCTGCTGGACGAGAATTTGCGGCGCGTGGGCATCAATTACATGCAAGGCCTGCTGTTCTTCAACTTCCTGCCCGTGCGCTAGGGTCCGGACCGGCACACTCGTTAAGGGCCGTCCCGCATGGCGCCGCAACGCGGCGCCAAAGCCTTCAGTCCCGCAACAGCCGGACCAAAGCCTTGGCCGCCGCCTCGGACGAGGCGGGATTCTGGCCGGTGACAAGGCGGCCATCGATCACTACGTAGCTATCCCAATCGGACCCTTTCTCGTAGATGCCGCCCAGACGGCGGAACTCGTCCTCGATGGAAAACGGGACCACGGCGGCAAGCTTGACGGCGGCCTCCTCGGTATTGCTGAAACCGGTAACGCTGCGTCCCTGCACCAGGGGAGTGCCGTCCTCGCCTCGCGCATGGCGCAAGGCGGCCGGGCCGTGGCACACCAGGCCCATGGGCTTGGCGGCGCGATCAAAGGATTCCAGCAGGGAAATGGAATTGCCGTCCTCGGCCAAGTCCCACAGCGGTCCATGGCCTCCCGGAAAAAATACGGCATCGAAGTCGGCTTCGTGCATATCGGCCAGGACCTTGGTATGCGCCAACGCCTGCCTGGCCTGCTCATCGCTGTGGAAGCGCCGGGTCGACGCCGTCTGGGCGTCCGGCGCCTCGCTTTTGGGATCGAGGGGCGGCTGCCCCCCCTTGGGGGAGGCAAGCGTCACCGCGGCGCCCGCATCCTTGAATATGTAGTAGGGAGCGGCAAATTCCTCCAGCCAGAAACCGGTCTTCTCGCCGGTGTTGCCAAGACGGTCGTGCGAGGTCAGCACCATCAGGATGTTCATGTAAATACTCCGTGTCGTAGGGCCGCGATTTGCCGGGTCCGGATATTGCTGTCCGGTTGCCGACAGCTTCATTTCTTTTAGCACAGCTTCATGACAGCCGCACAACGGCATGTAACCTATGGCTCATATTCGTATCGGCATCTCGGGCTGGCGCTATGCGGGATGGCGCAAGGTGTTTTATCCCGACAAACTGGCGCAATCGCGCGAACTGGAGTTCGCTTCCCGCCAGATGCAGACCATCGAAGTCAATGGCTCGCATTACGCCCTGCAAACGCCGCATAGCTTCGCCAATTGGTACGAGGCCACACCCAAGGATTTCGTCTTCAGCGTCAAAAGCCCGCGCTATCTGACTCATATGCTGCGCTTCCGGGACGAAGAAAAGAGCATGACCGCCCTGGCCAACTTCTTCGCCTCGGGGATTTTCCGCCTGCGTGAAAAGCTGGGGCCGATTCTTTGGCAGTTTCCGCCCAGCTTCAAGTTCGACGCCGAAGCCTTCGAGACCATTCTGGCCGCCCTGCCGCCGGACACGCATCAAGCGGCGGCGCTGGCCGCCAAGCACGACAGGCATGTCAAGGAAACAGACCTGGAACCCGGCCGGAAAAGGCGTTTGCGCCATGCCATCGAAATACGCCATCCAAGCTTTTGCGATGCAACGTTCATCAAGCTGCTGCGCCGGTACCGGGCAGCCCTGGTAGTATCGGACTCGGTCGCCGATTGGCCTTATGCGGAAGATGTGACAGCCGATTTCGTTTATCTGCGCCTGCACGGCACCGAGACCTTATATGGCGGCGAGTATAAAGATGAGGCCCTGGACCGATGGGCGGACCGGATCGCCGCATGGGCGTCCGGACGCGAGCCGGATGATGCCCGGCGCATCCACACCCGGTCCCGGCGCCGCGCCGGGCGCGATGTATTCTGCTACTTCGACAATGACCAGAAGGTCCAGGCCCCGGTCGATGCACGCCGGCTTATGCAACGGCTTGAACGATAATGGCTGTACCGAGAAGGCGATGTCCAGGCGGCGAAGGCCGGGACAGGAATACGAAAGGACAAGCACCATGAAGAAACACATCTTCGGCGCGACAGGGCGCAGCGTCGCCGCCATCGGCCAGGGAAGCTGGTACATCGACATTGCCGATCGCAGACTTGCCATGGACGCCTTGCAACTCGGGCTGGATCTTGGCATGGACCACATCGATACGGCCGAGATGTATGGCTCCGGCGCTGCGGAGAAGGTTATCGGCGAAGCCATACAGGGCCGGCGCGACCAGGTATTCCTGGTATCGAAAGTGCTGCCCGGAAATGCGTCGCGGCGCGGCACGATCAGCGCCTGCGAGCGATCGCTCCGGCATCTGGGCACCGACAGGCTGGACTGCTATCTGCTCCATTGGCGCGGATCCTATCCCTTGGAGGAAACCTTCGCCGCCTTCGAGCAATTGCAGCGCGACGGCAAGATACTTTCATACGGGGTCAGCAACTTCGACGCCGACGACCTGCAGGATGCGCTGGACGCGGCCGGGCCGGGCCGCCTGGCTTGCAACCAGGTGCTTTACCATCTTAACGAGCGCGCCATAGAGCATACGGTCCTGCCGTTCTGCCGGCAGCACGATATGGCTCTGGTCGCCTACAGCCCTTTCGGGCACGACGATTTCCCCAAGCCCGGTACGGACGGGCGGCGCGTTCTGGACGACATCGCGCAGGCGCATGATGCCACGGCACACCAGATCGCCCTGGCTTTCCTTACCCGCGATGCGTCGGTATTCGCCATCCCCAAATCGGCCAGGGCCGCCCATGCTCAGGCCAATGCCCAGGCGGGAAGCATCGTGCTGGCGGATGAAGAAACCGCGCGCATCGATGCCGCATTTCCACGGGGCGCGGAACCGCGCCATCTGCCGGTGATCTGAACGATACGCTAGGCCGGCAGCGCCGCGATGGTCTGGGCAACCGCCGCAGTCAGTTTCTTGCCGTAGGGCACATGCAGGAACTCGTTGGGGCCGTGCGCATTCGATTGCGGACCCAACACGCCGCACACCATGAATTGCGACCGTGGGAATCCCTGCTGCAGCAGGCTCATCAGCGGTATGGTCCCGCCCTGCCCGATATAGCCGCAAGGAGCGTCATAGTATTGCCGGGAAGCATCATCCAGCGCCTGGCTCAGCCAGCCGGCGGATTCCGGCGCGTTCCATCCCGTGGCCGCACCCTGGTCGGGCTTGAAAACCACCTTGGCATTGTAGGGCGCGTCGGCTTCCAGCAGCGCTTTGAGCTCCTGCGCGGCGACCGCCGCATCGATAAGCGGCGGCAAGCGCAGGGAGAGCTTGAAGGCCGTGCGTGGACGCAGGACATTGCCGGCGCTGGTCAGGGGCGGCAAGCCTTCCGCACCGGTCACGGACAGCGTCGGCCGCCAAGTGCGATTCAACAGAGCTTCCTGGGGTTCCGTCGTCATGGGCAGCACAAAGCCCCCGTCGGCGCCGCAGCTCCAGGGGAAGCGGCGCCAGACCTCGTCACCCAGAATGCGCGCGGTCGCCCGGACCTGTTCGACGCGATCCGCCGGAATCTCGCAGTGGAAGCTTTGCGGCAGCAGCCGGCCCGTGGCGCTGTCCTCCAGGCGATCCAGCACATGCCGCAAGATGCGGAAACTGGACGGAACCACTCCGCTGGAGTCGCCGGAATGAACGCCCTCGTCCAGCACCTGTACCTCCAGCGTACCGGCCACCAGGCCACGCAGAGACGTCGTCATCCACAACTGATCGTAATTGCCGGCGCCCGAATCCAGGCACACCACCAAAGCCACATTGCCCATGCGGTCGCGCAATGCATCCACATAAGGCAGCAAATCATAGCTGCCCGATTCTTCGCAGGTTTCTATCAGGCCCACGCAGCGCGGCCGGGGGATGCCCTGCTTGTCCAGCGCCATGATGACGGTCAGCGAAGCATAGACGGCATAGCCGTCATCGGCTCCGCCGCGGCCATAGAGCTTGCCGTTCTCATACTTCGGCGTCCAGGGCCCCAGGTCGGAGCGCCAGCCGGAAAACTCGGGCTGCTTGTCCAGGTGGCCGTACATCAGCACCGTATCGCCGCTGTCCTTGCGTGTGGCAGGCGCCTCGAAGTAGATGACCGGAGTGCGCCCCGGCAGGCGCACGACCTCCAGGATCAGCCCCTTGAGCTTTTGCGACTCCACCCATAGTGCGGCATCGCGCACCACCCGGTCGATATGGCCGTTCTCGGCCCAGCCGGCATCGAAGGCCGGACTCTTGGCGGGGACCGCGATGTAATCGGTCAGTGCGGGAAGGATCTCGCGGTCCCATTTTTCATCCACGAACGCCTGCAAAGCTTCGGGATCCAGGGCGGGCGGCAGCGCATCATCGGGTATACGGGCGTTCATGGCAGGTCCTCGATAAAGAGTATCCCGAAGATTTTACGCTCCCCGCCCGCTGCGGACTCAATGTGGCTGCGCCAAGGCTTTGGCCACTTCGTGTTGCGGCTGCTCCCAGCCCGAAGCCGGAATGAATTGGCCGGTTTGCGCCCGAACCTGGTCCAGCCTGCCGCACAAGCTTTCCGCGGGATTGCCGGCATCGCCGATATGGATTCCCTGCGTCATCGTGATGTGTGCGCATTCGAAACCGCCGCCGCCCGCCAGAAGGATCATGCGCGTGGGCGCGTCCTCGCCCACCAATGCAATCAATCCGGGGCTGACGCGCTCGGGAGTCAGTACCGCCGCCGCCTCGTCGGGCAGCAAGCCCTGGGTCATGGCCGTCATGGCGCTGGGCGCCAGACAGTTCACACGCACGTTGCGCTTGGCCCCTTCCAGGGCCAGCGTCTGCATCAGGCCCACCAGCGCCATCTTGGCCGCGCCGTAGTTCGACTGCCCAAAGCTTCCATACAAGCCGGATGACGATGTGGTCATCACAATGCGTCCATAGCCTTGGGATTGCATGTGCCCCCAGACCGCCTTGGTGGCATTCACGGAGCCCATGACATGCACCTCCAGCACCAGGCGGAATTCATCGAGCGGCATTTTTGCGAATGTCCGGTCGCGAAGAATGCCCGCGTTGTTCACCAGAATGTCGATGCGGCCGAACGCCGCTAAAGCCTGGGCGGCCATGGCCTCCATTTCGTCGTACCGCGCGACGTCGCCGGCGCAGGCGATGGCCACGCCACCGGCTCCGCATATCGCATCGGCCACGGCTTGCGCCGAGGCATCCCTATCGTTGACCACCACGTGCGCGCCGTGGCGCGCAAGCTCAAGCGCATGGGCGCGCCCCAGCCCGCCGCCGGCACCAGTCACGATGGCCACTCGGCCCTTCAATCGCTCAGACATGATTGCTCCTGTGTTTGCCCGGCGCGTCGCGCAGCGCTCCGCAGGCAATGTGGATGTCCATTTCCATGGCATTGTTCCGCCGGTTCAGTCCAGCCGCCGCAGCGGGGGATAGACGAATGTGCCTTCAAGGTGGGCACAGGCAGGCTGGTAAAGCCGCATGGTCAGATAAAAGCCCTCTCCCGCCGGCGCGGGCAGCCAATTCTTGTCCGGACCCGGATCCTCGGCCTGGATCAAAATGCTAAGGCCGCCATCCGCATCGTGCAGCAGGCCTCGCGTCCTGTCGCCGATGGAGTGCCGGCCCATGGCATTGGCCACAAGCAGGCAGTCGCTGCGGCGATAAAGGGTAATGGACCAGAATGCGCCCACTTGAGGCCCGGCTCCCTTTGCAAAACGCAGCATATAGCGCCGCGCACCGGTAAGCGCCTCGCCGCCGGCGTCCACCTCAGCCATGATATACATCGCTTCATCGATGCCCAGCGTGCCGATCCAGTTGCGCGCCACCCGGGCCCGCGTCAAAATATCGTCGCCGAAACTCGTGCGCACGCCGACGGCGGTCGTCCAGCCGCCGCCCAGCTCGGAAGGCTGCGCGACCTCGCGCAGTTGCGTGTACACATCGGCCAAGGCATCCTGCAGCACGCCTATCTGGCGCGGCCATTCGGGCATGGACGACGGATTGCGCGCCAGCATGGACGCCAGCACGCGCACATATTCACCCGCGTCCGGCACCCCGGTATCGCGGCCGCTCAGCAAACAATCGATGCGCGACAGCGCAGGCGCCCCATCGGGCCGGCGGATGGCATAACGATCCTGCAGCGCATGAACCCGTGCCAGGTCCGCCGGATCCGCATCCGCCAGTATCCGGCCGATGACCCATACATCGTTGCCCGGCGCGCTGATGCGATGCATGCCGGCCGGCACATCGCCTGTCCAGCCCGGCCCATGAACAAACAGACGCTGCTCCTTGCCTCCCGTTGTGCGGCGCCCGGCATAAGCCCAGGGATTGGTCCATGCATCGAGAAAGCCGAGCACCCAGTAGCGCTCGCCCATCTCGGGCACCTCGATGACCAGCGGTCCGGCCGAAAGGTCCAGCCATGCATTGGTGAAAAGCGTGTCGTTGTTCGGCGTGACGACTTCCTTGTCGTCCGGGCCGCGCAGCCGCCGGGTGTGCGTAAACTGGTTTACCCAGCGCATTCTCGACGCGGGGCTATCGCCGGCAAAGCCTTGTACCGGATGCTTGCGGGCGGTATTCGAGGCCCGCATGCGTGCCATCTCGAAGAGCGGCAAGGTGGCGGTCACCGCCTGCCGGGCGGAAGACGGCGCGCCCGGCGCGGCGCTGGTCAACAGCACCGCATCCAGCGCAAGCGCGCCCTGCCCTTTGGGAAGCACGACAAAAGGATTCAGCTCCACCGAGTCGAGCAGGCGCCCGGCCGAGAGCGCAAAGCGGGACATCCCGACAATGGCATCGGCCAAGGCATCCACATCGGCCGGAGGCGCTGCGCGAAAGCCGCTGAACAGCGGAGCGATCTTCAGTTCCGCAATCATTTCCAGCGCCTGCTCGCGGTCCACCGGTGCAAGGCGAAAAGAGACATCGCCCAACAGTTCGACATTCACCCCACCCGAGCCCAGCATCACGACCGGCCCGAGCACGGGATCCCGGCGCGCGCCCAGTATGCATTCGACGCCGCCCCGGACCATGGGCGCCACCAGCACGCCGTCGATATGTGCCTGGGGCGCCGCGGCGCCGGCCGCGGCCACGATGCGATCATAGGCGGCGCCTGCCGCATCCGTATCGCGTATATCAAGGACTACACCACCGATATCGCTCTTGTGCGTAATCGCCGCCGATAGCACCTTCATGGCCACCGGAAACCCCAGCGCGCGCGCACCCGCAATCGCCTCGTCCCGAGACGATGCGCGATGAAAAGGCATGGCGGGGATGCCGAAGCTGCGCAAGGTATCGAGCGCATCGGCCTCGTTGTACGGACCTGGCCTGAAGACGGTGGCCGTGGCGGCCGCTTCCAAGTCCGTCGCCGGCCGCTGGGCTTGCGCCCGAAAGAAGCCCACGGCCGCCAGAACGCGGATGGCCCGGGCCGGATCGGGAAAGCACAGGCAACCCGATGCCTCCAGCGCTTCCTGCTGAGCCTTGTCCGCCAGTGTGCTGAACATCAGCAACCGTCCCGGAAAATCGCGCCGCAAGTCGAACGCCAGCTTTTTCTGAATCGCTTGCATGGCTGGCGTACCGCCGAACGCGGCAAGAAAGATGAGCAAGCTGCCGTGGCCGGCTTCGCCCAGCATCGCACGCGCGGCGGTCTCCAGCAAGTCAGGCTCGGCCGTCACCTGGCCGGTTATATCAACGGGGTTACGCGTGGCGGAAAAAGGCACGCGGGCCTTGATGATCTCTTGCGCGGCCGGCGGCAATTCAGCCACATCCAGCCCCGCCTCGGCCGCATCGTCCGCCATCATGACGCCGACCCCGCCCGAGACGGTCAGCAATCCCACCCGCGTATTGTCCGGCATGCCCGACACCGCCAGGCAATGGGCGATGTCGAAAAACTCTTCTATTGTCCGCGCCCGCCAGGCGCCGTGCTGGCGAAAAAGCGTCTCATAAATGGCATCGTCGCCCGCCAGGGCGGCGGTATGCGAGGCGGCTGCCTCGGCGCCCAGCGGAGTTCGGCCCACTTTCACGATCACCACGGGCTTGCCCGCGGCATGCGCAAGATCCAGCGCCCGCCGGAGCTTTCCGCCATCCCGGCATCCTTCGAGGTAGGCCATGATGACTTCAGTTGCCGCGTCACGCGCCATCCACGCAATGCAGTCGGCCACATCGATGTCCGACTCGTTGCCGGTCGTCACCCACATGGAAAGCCCCATGCCGCGCTGCTGCGCCATGGCATAAGCATAGGCGCCGAAAGCGCCGCTCTGGCTGACGATGCCGACCTTGCCCTGCTTGGCCAGGCCGACCGAGACCACCGGCGAGAAGGTTGCATAGACGGACTGGGCCACATTCATGAAGCCCAGGCAATTCGGCCCGAGAACACGAACGCCGGCGGCCCGCGCCTTGTCCGCGAACCGCTGCTGCGCTTGGGCGCCTTCCTTTCCCAATTCCGCGAAACCCGCTGAGAACATGACAATGTTCCTGACACCCGCCGCGATCGCATCATCAAGCGCGGCCTGGGCGCCAGAGGCGGGAATGGCGAAGATGGCAAGGTCTATGGGGCGGCCCACCGCACGCAACGAGGCATAGGCGCGGCGGCCTTCGATGTCTTGCACACGCGAATTGATCGGGTATATCTCTCCGGCATAGCCGTGCTCAACGAGATAGCGCACAGGCACGGCGCCGATTTTGCTGGAAACAGAAGAGGCGCCAACGATGGCGATGGAACGGGGCGACAGAAAAGAATCAAGGTCCGACACGGTCATGGGCTGCTTGGTAAGGGTTCAGGGAGATGCCATTGCAGAATGCTGCCGGCGTCCGCAAACGCGGATACGCCCAGGCCTGACCACCAAAGATACCCGGCCGCCTTTTATAAGACAAGACGAGAATTCCTATCTATTTATAAGCCTATCTTATCTATTACCAATTGCCGCCACGCGCTCCGTTCGCGCGGCTGGAGCGGCCAGGCCATCGTCCCAGTTCTTCGCCGCCTCGAGCGTGAAATCAAGAAAGCTTTCCACCGCCGGTGAAAGGGATGCGCGATCCCGGACGAAGATGGCGATACGCCAGGTGACCGTCGGCTGGCGCACAGGCAGGAAGACCAGCCCGAATCCTTCCACCAGCGATCGCGCCATCGAAGGGCATATCACGTAGCCCGGCCTCACCCGCAGCAAAGACAGCGCCGTGTTGACACGATGCACTGGAACGATATCCCTGGGGTGATGCCGGGCCGGCACGTTGCTAAGCACATTCAGCACAAGATTGGGCATGTAGTTGATCAGCGGCCGGTCACGCAGGTCCTTCCAGCTTACCGATGCGCCAGCCGCCAGCGGATCGTCCTCCCGCAACGCGACCCAAAGCGGATCGATCCGTATCCGGTGGGCCTGCACCGCATCGTCCGCCAGCACGCCCGCCGGCCCGAAACCGATATCCACCCTACCGCTATGCAGGCCGGCCAGCACCTCTTCGATCGGCACGTCTTCGAAGCGGACATCGACGCCGGGATGGCACTCGCCGTAACGGGCGATCAGTTCGGGCAGCAAGGTGCAGGACAAGGTTTCCGGCGCGGCCACGCGCACCAGGCCCCGGCGCAGTTCCTTCAGGTTGGTGACGCTTTCCAATGCATCGTCCAGGCCGGCCAGCACCCGGCGGACCATGGGCTCGAACTCGGCGCCGACCACCGAAGCGTTGACGCTACGCGTGTTTCGGTCCAGCAGGCGCACGCCCAGGCGGCTTTCCAGTTCCTTGACCAGGCCGCTAAGCGCCGCCTGAGACAGATGCATGGTGTCCGCGGCCTCGGAGAAGCTTCCGCACTCGAGTACGGCAACGAATGCGCGCAATTGCCTAAGCGTTACCTCAAATGCCATGGAACCCTCCTTTGCGTTGGGGTGGCTAAAACGCCATTTATAAGCTGAGCCTTTAGATTCTCAAGAATTTGCAGCTTGTCCGAATAGAGGCCGAAATCTATTATCGCATTTCGGAGTAGCCGGCTCTTTCAGGCGAATGCCGTGCCGGTCTTACCATTCTTATTCGAACGCTCAGGAGACAACCATGAAAATAAAACGACGGACGCTGTTGGGCGCTGCCGCGGCCAGTCTCTGCGCTGGCGCCGTACCGCGCGCCTTCGCACAGGATGACTGGCCCTCGCGTCCCGTGAAAATCGTCTCGCCATACGGAGCGGGAGGGCCCAACGATATCTCGGCGCGGCTGCTTGGAGACTATCTGGCGCGACGGCTGGGACAGCCCTTCATTGTCGAGAACAAAACGGGTGCGGGCACGCGGGTAGGCAACAACTTCGTGGCGAAAGCCCCTGCCGACGGCTACACCCTTTTGTATGCGGCAGCACCCTACTCGACCCTGGAAGCCCTCTACGGCGATCTGGGGTATGACCCCAGGAAGGACCTGCAACCGGTCGCCATGGCCGCCACCGTTCCGCTCTTTCTTGTCGTGAATGCGCAAACTCCGGTAAAGAGCGCACAGGAATTGATCGCTTACGGCAAGTCGCAGGAAAACGGCCTGACCTTCGGCTCTCCCGGCTATGGTTCGCTGCCCCATCTGGCGGTCGAACTCCTGCTGCGGGATGCGGGGGTGAAGGGCCTGGCGGTCCATTATCGCGGCGACGTCGCAGCCTATACGGATCTGGTGGCGGGCCGCATCGATGCCACCCTGACCGCCATCACGGCGGCGCTTCCGCATATACAAAGCGGAAGGCTGCGGGTGATCGGGGTCGCGTCCAAGTCGCAAAGCGAAATCTATCCGCAAGCCGCCACATTGCAAAGCCAAGGCCTTCCCAATGTGGTGGCCGCCGGCTGGTACGGATTCATGGCTCCGGGCGGCGTTCCCGGTCCCATCGTTGCCCGCCTGGACTCGGAAATCAACCGCGCGCTGAAAGAACCGGACATGAGGAAGACGCTGCTGGCTCAAGGCATGGAGCCGCAACCCGGCAGCGCCGCCCAGTTCGGTCAGTTCATCGCCGGAGAAATGAAAAAATGGGGCGACGTGATCAAAAAGGCCGGCATCAAGGGCCAATGACATCCAGCAGACGGCGGCCGCCACAACCGCGGCCGCACCTTGCGCCGCCTAACTTGTGAAAGCGGCATTTCCCGGCATTCGGGCACCCGCGATTGCCAGACGAGGTCATTGTTTGGGCGATGGCGCTTCCGACTTCGACGATGTTGCCGACTTGCCGGTTTCGCTTGGCGCCTGATTAGCTGTCGTATTGGTGCTGCTGCCGCTGGATGATCGGTTGCTTGCCGTGCCGCTATCGCCTCGCGGATTGATCTTGGTCGCCGGGGCCGCCGGCTGCCTGGCCGTGCCCGATGAGGACTGTGCAGCGCTTTCCTTCTGGCTGGGCGGGCGCTTGGCGCCCGTACTGCCGGCAAGCCCGCTGGGGTGGGTGGACTCGGCCTGCTGCTCGGGACTGGCCGCGCCCGAGCCCGATATGCCTTCAGTGCCCTGGGCATATCCCGTGGACGCCAGGGCAATGGGCAGCGAACATAGCACGATTGCGAGTGACTTGTTCATGGACGTTCCTGTGATGGTTGGATGGCATCATCACGGCCCACAGCAAGTCTCGTGCCTTGCGCCACCTCTTCTTACTTGAGCCAGCGGTCTTCGGCCTGCTCAAGGACGTCGCGTTCATCGGCAAGGTCCCAGGCAAATTGCATAACCCGCAGATAATCGGCATCGTCTATGGGCAGCAGGAAGCCCAGCTCGTTCTTGGGCGTCAAGGGATGGTCGACGAATATGGCGGCAAGGCGCGGGTCGGCCTTGCTGTAGTGCAAGGCCTCGTAGGTTTCGGTAATCATGACGTCGCCCTTGCCCTCGGCAATCAACGCCGGGATTTCGGCGTTCTTGTCATGGGTGCTGACTTGCGCCTGCTTCAAATTTTCGAGCACGAAGGCTTCATTGGTGCCGCCCGGATTCTTGATCACGCGAACGGAAGACTGATTCAGGTCGTTGACGGATTTGTACTTGGACGCCTCATCCTTGCGAACCAGGGCAACCTTGCCGAAAGGCGCATAGCCGGGCAGCATGGCCGCCTGCCGGATACGGGCGGCATTGCGGGTGATTCCCCCCACCGCGACATCGAACTTGTCGCCCAGCAAATCTTTCATCAGATTGGGCCAGGACGTCTGTACGTATTCAACCTTCACGCCCAGCCCTTTGGCCATGGCTTCAATGACGTCGATATCGTGACCCTCGTACCCGCCCTTGTCCGTTTTGATGGCAAAAGGCCTGTAGTCGCCCGGCGTGCCGACGCGGATAACCTTGCTGTCCATGATGCGGTCCAGGCGTGGACCGGCTTGCGCCGTCGCCGCAAGCGTCGCCGCCATGGCCAGGCCCAGGAAAAAACGGAAAAAATGTCTCATGACCAACCTCTCTATAAATTTCAAATTGGACTGTAAATCAATGTGCGCCGCGCGCTGGCGCGCCTGCAATGCAACTATACCCCTGGGCCGACATCCGTCCAGCCGGATTGCGGCGACCGGAAAAAACAGAAAAGGGCCGCATAGGCTATAGCTAATAATAAGCAGCTAATTTCTATTTGTGCCTATATAAGATATACGGCAGTATTTCATATCGGCGATAGGTGCCAATTGGGTGAGCCAGGAACATCCATCAATCCAGGCGGTCTTCGGATCGGCCTGGGGCGCCGGCAAAGCCTAAAAAATTCTTCTCTCGCATTATTCACGGAATACTCTCTATGAGCAGCAAACAAGTCGCCGTATACGGATTAGGAAACATGGGTTTTCTCATCGCTGAACGGGTCGCCAAACACTTCCCGACCAAAGTCGCCGATCTTGACACCGCCCGCGTTCAACTCGCTTGCGACGGCTTCGCTGCACAGCCTCTGAACGAAACTGAAGATCTGTCGCAGCTCAAGGTCGTCGTATTGTGCTTGCCCAGCCCGGCCGCTTCCGAGCATGTGCTCAAGCAGATAGCCCCCCGACTGCCGTCCGACGCGGTCATTGTTGAAACCAGCACCGTCAATCCCGACGACATCAAGGCCAGCCAGAAAATTCTGGCTCCGTTCGGCCTGTCTCTGGTGGATGCCTCCATCCTGGCCGGCGTAAGCCAAATGAAATCCGGCAGCGCCACCTTGCTGCTCGGAGGGGACGAAACCGATATTGCTTCGGCACAGGAGGTCCTGGACGCAATCGCCGAAAAGCAAATCTACTTTGGCCCTTCCGGCGCGGGGGCCGCGGCAAAGGTCATCAATAACGCGGTCGCGCATGCTGTCATGGTGGTCGTGGCGGAGGCCGGCTCGCTGGCCACCGCCGCCGGCGTCAGCTGCGACAAGCTGATCTCCTTGCTGGCCGATCCGCAGATGGGCCTGCACCGTCCTCTGACTCACCGCTATGCGGAACGCATCGTCAATGACGACTATGCCGGCGGCATGCCGCTGGACGCGGCACGCAAGGATTCCACGCTGGCGCTGGAGCTTGCCCAATCATTGGGCGTGCCGCTGTTCGCCATCCAGGGTTCGCACACCATCTACGAAATCGCATCGGCCGCCGGTTACGGCCGCGACGATTACGCGGCCATCGCCAAGGTGTGGGCGGACTGGGGCAAGCCGGCGGTCCCCGGCAAATAGGCTAGCCAATCCTCGGGGTTAGCAACACCGGCAGCTTGGCTGCTGTGCAGATGATGAAGGACATGACCGGAATCGAAGCCATGGACATTCAGTACTCCGAAACATCTGCCCTGCCCGCATCCTCGTCTCCGAAGGCATCTAGCCTGGCGCAGAGCCGCTTGCAGAAGGCCTACTCCATCGAAGACCTGCGCCGCCGGGCAGCCCAGACCCTGCCGCGGGCGGTGTTCGACTTCTATGACGGAGGCGCCGAAAACGAGCGGACGCTTCGCGCCAACTCCGCCAGCTTCGATGGGCTGCAGATCGTTCCGCGCTACCTTGTGGACGTTTCGGACATCGATACGCGCATTGACCTGCTGGGCGGTCCGGCGGCCCTTCCCCTGGCCGTCGCGCCCACGGGCGCCATCGGATATGGCTGGCCTTTTGGCGACGTGGCAATCGCCCGGGCCGCGGGCGCCGCGGGCATTCCCTACGCGCTGCCCACGTCGTCCACCTCGTCAATTGAGCGCGTTGCGCGGGAAGCGCCGAACACCCGGCTTTGGTTCCAGTCCTACATGCTGCGCAAGCGCGAGTTCACCATGGGACTGATAGAGCGTGCCAGGAACGCCGGCTATGAAGCGCTTATCATCACCATCGATATGCCGACGGGCGGAAAGCGCGAACGGGACATGCGCAACGACTTCGGCCTGCCATTCAGGTTCACCCCGCGCAATGTCCTGGATTTTGCCAGCAGGCCGGGATGGGTCTTGCGCCTGCTCCGCCATGGAATGCCTACGCTGGAAAACATGATCGGATTCGTGCCCAACGCCATAGACAGCTCCACGATAGCGTCCTCGGTCGGGAAAAATTACGACCCTGCCTTCAACTGGGACGACCTGGCACGGATACGCGACTATTGGCCTCGGCGGTTGATCGTGAAGGGCATCATGCACCCGCTGGACGCCCGGCGCGCCGCGGATATCGGATGCGATGCCGTCATCGTATCGAACCACGGCGGACGTCAGCTCGACAGCGCACCCGCGAGCCTTCAAGCGCTGCCCGCCATCGTGCGGGAAGTCGGTTCGACGCTGGAGGTCATCATGGACGGCGGCATCCGTCGCGGCAGCGACGTTATAAAAGCCATGGCGCTCGGGGCCAAAGCGGTAATGGTCGGCCGGCCCATGCTTTACGGTGTCAGCGTCGGTGGGCAGGACGGCGCGGAACGGGCCCTGTTTCTGCTACAGGAAGAATTGATACGTGCCATGCGGCTCAGCGGCCTGGCTTCGGCGTCCGAAATCAGCGAGCATATCCTGCTGAACGCCACGGCATAGCCGTGCCGCGAAGGCCCGCGATGTCAGGCCAGCAATTTTCCGGGATTCATAATGCCCAATGGATCCAGCGCCTGCTTGATGCGGGCCATCAAGGCAAGCTCGACAGGGTCCTTATACCGGCAGAGGTCTTGGACACGCCGCTGGCCTATGCCCTGCTCAGCACTGATCGAGCCGCCGCGGGCGACCACCTGATCATGCACCAGCGCTTGCGCCTGCGCTTCCAATTGCTCGAACTGCGCCTTGGAAAGCGTGGCGGGCGCCAGCATGTTGTAGTGCAGGTTGCCGTCGCCGAGATGGCCGAAAACCATCATGCGCAGCCCCGCAAAACGCGCCAGCAGCATCGCATCGACATCTCTTACAAAATCGGCAAGCCTGGATGTCGGCAAGGAGATATCGTGCTTGATGCATTTTCCCTCCGATGCCAGCGCCAGAGTGATGCTTTCCCGCAGATGCCAAAAATCGGCGCCCTGCGATTCTGATGCCGCCACAGCGGCATCGATGATTTCCGATGCCTCCATGGCATCCGACAACACCAGCTCGAAGCCGTCCCGCCTATGCTCGCCGCCCTCTGAGTCCGATAGCTCTAGCAAGGCGAACCATTCAGGCGCCGGCTGCTCGCAATTTATGGGCATGCGCTGCTCTGGAAATGTCTTGACGACAAGGCTCAGGCATTGCTCCGACATCACTTCAAAACCCGTCAGTGCGGCGCCAAACGCCTTCTTGACCCGGTTCAACACCAGGGTGGCGCTTTCAAAATTCGGCAGTGCGATAAACGCCGTGTACTGGGCTTGAGGAAGAGGAAAAAGCTTCAGCGTTGCGGCGGTGATGATGCCAAGCGTCCCTTCACTGCCTATAAACAAATCTCTAAGATCGTAGCCGGTGTTGTCCTTGCGCAGTCCCCGAAGGCCGTGCCAGACCTCGCCCTGGGCCGTAACGACTTCCAGCCCAAGCGCCAGCTCCCTTGCATTGCCGTAGCGCAGCACCTGGGTGCCGCCCGCGTTGGTCGCCAGATTCCCGCCGATAAAGCAACTGCCTTCGGCCCCCAAGGAAAGCGGAAACAACTTTCCCGCCTCCCGGGCCGCCTGCTGGACTGCCGCCAGGATACAACCCGCCTCGACAGTCATGGTTTCATTGTCGACATCGATATCGCGGATACGGTTCATCCGCTGCATGTTAACGACAACGGCGGTACCGGATCGATCCGGCGTGGCGCCGGCAACCTGCCCGGTATTCCCTCCTTGGGGAACAATGGGGGCACGATACTTCGCGCATAGCTTGACAACGGCAGCCACCTCGTCCGTGCTGGCCGGCCTGACGACGGCCACCGCGCAGCCGGTTGAGTACTGGCGCCAATCGGTCAGGTAGGGCTGCGCGTCGGCACCCGTCAATACGTTGGACGGGCCCAGGCATTCAATCAGGGATTGCAGCAGCGTCATGGTCAATCGCGGGTTTCGGCAACCGGCGTCAACAGATGGCCGGTCTCCATGTAGGACACAACATTGTCGAAGACCAACCGAGCCATATCGGCCCGGGTGTCATGGGTGGCGCTGCCCACATGCGGCATCAGCGCAAGCTGATCCATGCCTTTGAATGACTCCGGCATTTTGGGCTCATGCTCCAGCACATCCAGCCCGGCGCCGCCCAGCCTGCCTTCCCGCAGGGCGGACTCCAATGCCTGCTCGTCGATGACGCTTCCGCGCGCGATATTGACGACAAACCCTTTAGGCCCCAGGGCATCCAGTACTTCGGCATTCACCAGATGACGGGTGCTGTCGCCGCCGGGGCAGGCGACAACAAGAAAATCCGCCCATTGAGCCAATTCGACAAGCGAAGCCATATATTGATATGGCGATTCGGGCCGCTCGCGGCGATTGTTATAGCGGACTTCCATACTGAAGCCCGTGCCGCGTTGCGCAATCGCGGCGCCGATGCGGCCCATGCCAAGAATGCCCAGCCTTTTACCCGATACCCGGGTGGAAAGCGGAAAGGCGCCTATCGTCTTCCAATGGCCTTCTTTCACATAACGGTCGCCGGTGGCGGTTTGCCTTGCCACGGTCAGCAGCAAGGCCCACGCCAGGTCGGCAACGCAATCGTCCAGCACTTCAGGCGTATTGCTGATCTTGATTCCATGCTCGACCGCCGCCGCGATATCCAGGGTTTCGTAGCCGACCCCCCAACTGCAGACGGCCTGCAAGCTGGGCATGAGCGCGATCTGCTCTCGCGACAGGCCTTTGCGCACCGACGTGACCGCCACCCGGGCGGACGCGCCAAGAGCGGATAAAGCCTCTTGGGGAGATGCCGACTGCCACAGCGGCAACACGCGAAAGCGTTTCGCCAGTTGATCGTCGAAGGCATCGCCCAGGGATGCCAGTTGAATGACCTCGCAGCTGTCCGTTTTGCTGTCCATGCTTACTTGGCTGGAATATAGTTGGCCGCGGCCGCCGATTCGGCAAAAGACAAGCCGTTGCGTATGCCCTGCTCGACTTTCTCGTCAGTGGCCAAGGCCTCTTGCGCCGCGGCCAGCACCTCGTCAAGGCGGGCATGCGGAATGACGACCAACCCCGTATCGTCGCCGACAACCAGGTCGCCCTCATGGACACAGACGCCGCCTATGGATATCGGCCCGCCCATTTCCTGCAGCTTGAGCCGTCCTTTGCCGGTCAGGGGCGTGACATGGCGGCTGGCCAGCCACAAGCCCGTTGCTTGAATTTCATCGACGTCGCGGCAGGCTCCGTCGATAACGACGGCGGTGGCATTGCGCTTGGACGCCGCCATGGAGGCGATGCCTCCAAAGGTGGAAATGGCGGTGCCGCCGGCATCCACCATGACCACTTTCCCCGGTCCTGTCGCGGCGACCAGGCGGCCCACCGAAAAATCCGACCGGTCGAAATCGCCCAGCTGGCCCCATACATGCCTGGCGGTGACGGCAAAGCCGGCGATTCGTCCAGTACCACCGCGTCGATGTATGCCTTGCGTTACGCCCTCGATGCCCAGCGTGTCCATGGCATCGGCCCAAGTGCTCGTGGCAATGGCCGCACACCGATCCAGCAATGCGCTTTTATCTTCATTCATGACTGTTGTCCGGGGAAAATCAGGTTCTATAAATAGTGATCAGGCTTAATCGACGCTGGCGCCCGATATCTTGACGGCTTCAGCCCAGTTGGCGGCTTCTTTATTGATAAAGGCCTGGAATTGCTCGGGCGAACTATTGTTGACATCGCCACCCATGGATACCAGCTTCTCCGTCATTTCAGGCGTGCCTACAATTTCGGAAACGTCCTGATAGATTTTCTGGCGCAACTCGTCCGAAATGCTGGCCGGCGCGAACAAGCCGAACCAGGTTGCCGCTTCAAAACCCGGCATCCCGGCTTCGGCAAAGGTGGGCACATTGGCGATGGCGTCAACCCGCTTGCTGTGCGCAAGCGCAATCGGCTTCAGCTTGCCGGCCTGGATGTTGGACACCGCCGCCGACAGCGTGACGAAAGCCATCTGCACCTGGCCGCCGATAAGATCGGTAATCATGGGCGCGTCACCGCGGTATGGAATATGAACCAGGTCCAGGTTCTGCTTGGCTTTGAACAGCTCGCCGGTAAGGTGTTGCGGCGTGCCGTTGCCGGTCGACGCGATTGTCATGCCCTCTTTCGTTGCCTTGACCGCGGCAATCAATTCCGGCAGGGTGTTGGGCTTGAGCGATGGCGTGGTCACCAATACCAGGGGAATGGTGGAAACCAGCGTGATCGGCTTGAAATCCTTGATGGGGTCATAGCTCAATCTCTTGTACAGGCTTGCGCTAATGGTGTGCGCGGCCGTCGTCATGTACAAGGTATAGCCATCGCCCTTTTCACGCGTGAGCGCCTCGGCGGCAACGGTCGTGCCCGCGCCCGGCTGATTGCGCACGACGACGGGCTGGTTCCATTTGGCGGGCAGTTTCTGGGCGATCAACCGTGCGATGACGTCGGTCGCGCCACCTGCGGGGTAAGGCACGACGATGGTGACCGGCTTGTCGGGAAAGGCGGCGTGCGCCATACCGCTGGCGGCAAGCCCCCCAATCAGAAGAGCGCTGGCAACATGCTTGATAACGTTCATTTGTATCTCCATTTTATTGTGAACCGCCGATGTGCGGCATGAATATCCATCCTTCGGGATGGGCGGTAAATCTGTTGCGTCGTATCAATAAGAGGCATGAATTCTATGCCGCTTATTCAACCCATTTTTGCTTGGCCCATAAAGCCTGGAACTGTTCGTTGGCGGCCTTCAGCCGCGCCTGCCACTTGTCTCCGGGCAGATAGTCCATCTCGGTAAACTGCTTCTGCATCTGATCCTGGAAGGATGGATCGTTGGCCACCTTGTCCAGCGCATCCATCAACTTGGCCTGGACGTCGGCCGGCAGCGCTTTGGGAGCGACCACGCCGCGCTCCGATGCAAAGACAAGGTCGATACCCTGCTCCTTGAACGTCGGCACATCGGGCGCCAGCGGCGATCGTTTTTCGCTGGCCTGGCCCAGAATGCGTATAGTCTTGCCGTTGTAAGGCATGGCCTCGCCCAGATTCATGCCCCCGATATCGGTATGCCCGCCCATGACGGCGTTGCGCAACGGTCCGGCGCCGTTGAACGGCACATGATTCAAGTCTGCTTTAGTGGACTGCTCGAACAACACCATGGCCAGATGATCGTCGGTGCCGACTCCGGTTGAGCCGTAGCTGATTTCGCCCGGCTTGGCCTGCGCGGCCTTGATGAGATCCGCCATGGTTTTATAGGGGGAATTGATGCCGACGCTGAAGGCACTGGGGTCGCGCACCAGGGTTGCCAGATAAGTGAAGTCCCGTGCGGTAAAGCCGGCGTTCCTTTCGATGGGAAGCGTAAGCAAGCCTGGCATGTTGGTCATGCCGAGCGTGTAGCCATCGGGCTTGGCCCGCGCCACGTAGCTCAAGCCGATCGCTCCCGAAGCGCCGGGCTTGTTGACGACCATGACCGTCCCGCCCAGCTCTTTCTCCAGATAGCTGGCCAAAGTACGTGCCGTAATATCAGTGCCGCCGCCGGGAGCGAAACCAACAATGAGCTCAATCGGACGATCGGGCCAGGCGAAGGACGGCGCGGCCGCCAGGGACGATGCCAAGCCCAATGCAAGGCTTGCAACCAAAGAATTTACTTTCAACATATTGTGTCTCCTAAAGCGACAATGGTTTTTCGTGCATGCCCCAGTACAGACTCTTTACCTGGCTGTACAAACGCAAGCCGTGCAATCCTTTTTCCCGCCCGATGCCGCTGTCCTTGAAACCACCAAACGGCGTCGCGATATGCGATTGCTTATACGTGTTGATCCACACCGACCCCGCATCCAGCTCCCGCGCAACGCGCCAGGCGCGGGCGTAGTCGCCGGTCCACATGCCGGCGGCCAGGCCGAACACGGTGTCATTGCCTTGAGCAATCACATCGGCCTCGTCCTCGAACGGCAGCGCAACCAGCACCGGGCCGAAGATTTCTTCCTGACAAACTCTTGCCTTGTTGCTCAAACCGTCGATTACCGTGGGCATGTAGAACCAGCCATTGGCCAGCTCCGGCGCTTCGGGAAAGCCGCCGCCGACCAGAACCTTGCCGCCCTCCTGGCGGGCCAGATCCACATAAGCCGCGACTTTGTCACGATGCGCGCGCGATACCAGCGGGCCCATTTCCGTGCCGGGATCATCCGGCATGCCGACACGGATGGCGCGAGTGCGCTCGACCAGGGCTTCGATGAAGCGCGGATAAATGCTTTTTTGAACGAACAGGCGCGAGCCCGCAACGCAGCTTTGCCCTGCCGAACCGAAGATGCCGGACGCGACGCCCGCGACCGCCTTGTCGAAGTCCGCGTCCTCGAACACGATATGAGGCGATTTGCCGCCCAGCTCAAGACCCACCGGGATCAAGCGCTGACCCGCAATGGAGCCGATGACGCGGCCTGTTTCCGTGCCTCCGGTAAACGAGACCATGCGGACGCCCGGATGCTTGACCAGCGCGGCGCCCACGTCTTCGCCCAAACCCGGCAGCACCGTCAGCAAACCCTGCGGCAGGCCGGCTTCGGCGCAGATTCGAGCCAGCTCGATGGCAAGCTGCGGCGTTTCCTCGGATGGCTTGATCAGTACAGCATTGCCGGCCGCCAGAGCCGGGGCCGCCTTTTGCGCTTCGTTCATGATCGGCGAATTCCATGGCGTAATGCAGGCCACGACACCGAAAGGTTCCGCCAAAGCCAAAGAAAAATACTCGCCGCGCGGAGAAGTGACTTCGTTCTGCCAGGTCTCGCACACTGCGGCATAGTACCGGAAATGGCCGGCCGCGCTGGTGACCATGTTGACGCACTCTTTCAGCGGCTTTCCGCTGTCGGCCATCTGCAAACGCGCCAGCGCATCTTTTTCAAGCAGGATGCGGCGCCCGATCTCATAGAGCGTCGTTGCGCGCTGGTCGGGGCGCAGCCTGCGCCAGGGCTGGTTTCGGAAGGCATCCCAGGCAACGGCAACCGCATTGTCCACATCCTCGGGCGTGGCGCGGGCCACCTTGCCGGCAATCGAGCCGTCCGCCGGATTGATGGAAACGATGACATGCTCGCCATCCTGGCCGCTGCGCCAAGCATCGCCTACCTGAAAGGATTTGATCTGTGTGTCCATAAGTACCTGTTTGCTCTATAGCCCGCGAAAGAATATCCCGCATCTTGAGCCAAAGTACTCATAGGCACAAATAGATATTTATGTAAAAATATTAGCCTATGGCTATGAATATCAAATATCGCTCGGTGAAGGCATTTCTGCTGGCGGCGGAAACCGGATCCTTCACGCATGGCGCCGACAGGCTGGGGGTGACCCAGCCCTCATTCACCTCCCTGATCCAGGATCTGGAATCGATTCTTGAAGTGAAGCTGTTCGAACGCACCACCCGCAGCATCCAGCTCACCGAGGCGGGCAAGGACTTCTTGCAGCGGGCCCAGCGGCCCATTGCCGACTTGGAGGAAGCTTATCTAAGCATGCTGGATCTGGCCCGTGTCGAACGCGGCGCCATCGTCCTGGGCGCCTTGCCTTCCGTCGCCCTCACGCTCATCCCCGCCACCCTGGGAGCCCTCAGGCGGCTGCACCCTTCCCTGCAGATCCGGGTGGTCGAAGCGCACAACGATGAATTGATCTCCATGCTTCGCACGAATCAGATTGAATTCGCCCTGGCCACAGTGGTCAATGCCGTACCGGACCTGCATTTCGAGCCATTGCTGCGCGACTCGTTTTTTTCGGTCTACTCGCCCAAGCATCCGGTCGCTGTCCTCAAGCGGCTTGGCTGGGATGACTTGTTTCCTTTGGACCTGATCCTGCTGTCGCAAGGCTCCAGCGCCCGCGCCCAGTTCGACAGGGCAATGGGAAACAGCACCGCGGCGGCCGGGCTGCGCTATGACGTGACGCATATGACCACTGCCGTGCAGCTCGTCAGGCAAGGGCTGGGCGTCGCGCTGCTGCCTCGGCTGGCCCTGCCGGCTTTGCATATCGAAGGATTGCTGAGCCGCCCCGTCCAGGATGAAACCGCGCATCGCACCATAGGCATTCTCCGGCGCAAGGACCGCCACCCGTCTCCAGCGGCCGAGGCGTTCTGGAAGCAGTTGCAGAAAGTGGCGCGGGTGACGGAGAAATCGTTGCCGCCCTTGCCTTGACTCCGCTTCCTGGCCGGCGGAAATCCCGCAAGCCGGAACAGAATGGATCTTCGGGTTAACGCCAATATATGGATGAATCCGAATAATCATTATTTATTTCCCATTGGAGCTTAAAGATCGCCGTCGCTATCATTTCTGTCATACCTTAAATCTAGAGGATGGACAGCGTGAAGAAGTGGGCGATAGGACTCGATATCGGCGGAACATTTACGGATGTGGTCGCCCTGGATTACGGCAGCGGACGCCTATGCAGCCTGAAAGTGCTGACGACGCATGGGGATCCGGCGGAAGGCGTGCTCAACGGCATCAGCCAGCTAATCAAGACGCATGACATCAAGCCGGCCGAAGTCGCGCGCATCGTGCACGCAACGACGCTCTTCACCAATGCCTTGATAGAAAGGCAGGGATGCCCCACCGGGCTGCTGACAACCGAAGGCTTCTCGGATGTGGCTGAGATCGGGAACGAGCGCAAATACGATCTGTACGATCTGAACATCGAACGCGCACCCTCTTTAGTGGAGCGCCGGATGCGCGGCGAGATCAGCGCGCGGACGGATGCCGCGGGCCTGGAATTGATGCCGGTCGATGCGGACCAGACGCGGAATGTCGTTGGACGCCTGGTGGAAGCAGGCGCCAGATCGATCGCCGTATGCCTGCTCCACTCTTATGCCTCGGCGGCGCATGAGCAACAAGTGCGCGACATCATCGCGCCGGCCTTCCCTGGCCTTGACATTACCCTCTCCAGCGACGTGGCCCCGGTTGCGCGCGAATACGAACGTATCTCCACCACCTTGGCCAATGCCTACATCAAGCCGCTAGCCAATCAATACCTGCACCGGCTGGAAGACAGGCTTGCGGAACTGGGCCTGCCTAGCGGCGTGCTTATGATGCTGTCCAACGGAGGATTGACCCATATTGCCGAGGCTAAGGCCACGCCCATCCAATTGCTGGAGTCCGGCCCCGCGGCTGGCGCTATTTCCGCCGCACACTATAGCTTGCGCGACCAGCAGCCCGATTTGCTTGCCTTCGATATGGGCGGCACCACGGCCAAACTATGCCTGGTGGAAAATGGGAAACCTTCGATCACTTTCGGTTTCGAAGCGGCGCGCCAGAAGCGCTTTGCGGAAGGCAGCGGCTTGCCTATCCTGATCACCACCATCGACCTTATTGAAATCGGGGCTGGCGGCGGCAGCATTGCGCACAAGGACCTGCTGGGACTGCTGAAGGTGGGTCCCAGCAGCGCGGGATCCGAGCCCGGCCCCGCCTGCTATAGCCAAGGCGGCGCACAGCCCACCGTGACCGACGCCAACCTGCTGCTCGGGTACTTGAATCCCGCATACTTTGCCGGCGGTGCGATCAAGCTGGACGTCGATGCGGCAAGGGCTGCCATCGAACAGGTCGCCGGACTGCTGGGCCGCGATGCGATGGAAGTTGCCTGGGGCATACACGATATCGTCGCTGAAAATATGGCAAGCGCCGCGCGCGTGCACATTGCTGAACGCGGGCGTGATCCACGAGGCTTTGTCCTGCTGTGCACCGGAGGCGGCGGGCCGCTGCACTCCTACGCCGTTGCGCAGAAGATCGGGGTCAAGACCATTATCTGCCCGCCGGCCGCGGGCGTCGCATCCGCCTTTGGACTCCTGGTCGCACCGGCTCGGGCAGACCGTTCACGTACGGTCAGGGTACGGCCCGCAACGGATTCGTTGCAAACGCTCGAATCGGCCTATGCGGATCTCGAACGCCAGGCGCGCGATTCGCTGGAGCCGCTGTCCGAGGCCTTCGGCCCCATTGGCCTGAGCCGCCAGGCGGACGGCCGCTACGTAGGTCAAGGATTCACCCTGGCCGTGCATTTGCCGGCGGGCCCATACGACGGTACGGATGGCCGCAAGCCGGAACAGATACGCAAAGATCTATTGGCGGCATTCGAGTCGGGCTACCGCGAAAAATTCGGACGCACGCCGCCGGACGTGCCTATCGAACTGGTCAATCTGCGCGTGACCGGGGAATCGCCTCCGCGCCAGGAATTTACGGAAGAAACCCTGAACACAGGCTCCACGCCTTCGGAAAAAGGCCGGCGGAAAGTCTATTTCTCCGAGGCTGGCGCTTACGTGGACACACCGGTGTACGAACGGCAGCTTCTGCGGGCAGGCTTTCAGGCCACGGGGCCCATGCTGATCGAGGATGCGGGGTCGACCCTGGTCGTCGGGCCCAAAGGGCGTGTCGAGCAGCTGGGTACGGGCAATCTCGTGATTACGATTGGGGAGTAACAGGAAAATGAGCACCATAAAGCAACGTCAAGGGCGTGATGCCGCAAGCGATCCGATTTTCCTCGAGGTCTTCTGGACTCGGGTGCGTTCCGTCGTCAATGAGGCGGCCAAACTCATTGTGCGCACCTCTTTCTCCACCCTTTCGACGGAAGCCAACGACTTCGCCGTCGTCATGACGGACACGGCGGGCCGAGAACTTGCGGAGAACGCAGGCAGCATTCCCTCCTTTATCGGCACCTTGCCCGCCACTGTGCGCGACGCCATCGGCCATTTTGGCCTGGACGGCATGCGTCCGGGCGATGTGTACATCACGAACAACCCATGGAAAGGGACCGGGCATTTGAACGATGTCACCCTGGTCAAACCAATATTCCACGGCGGCAAGCTGGTGGCCTTCGCGGCCACGGCCGCTCACGTTCCCGATATCGGAGGCAAGATCCGGTCGGTCGATGCGCGCGAACTGTTCGAAGAAGGCTTCCATATCCCGCTCATGCACCTCATCCGCGCGGGAGAGGTCGACGAAACCCTATTTCTGCTCTTGAAGACCAACGTGCGCACCCCCGAGCAAACCGCCGGCGATATCTGGGCGCAAGTGGGCGCGGTGGAACTGATCGCCCGCCGCCTGGACGAGATTCTGTCCGAATACCGGCTGGACAGCATCGACAACTTGGCCGAATCGCTCTTTGCGCGCAGCGAGGCGGCCATGCGCGAGGCGATTTCGGAATTGCCCGACGGCGAATACCGGTACGAAATGGAGACGGACGGCTTCGATGAGCGTTTCCATTACGCGGTGACGATAAAGATCAGGGACGACGAGATCGAATGCGATTTCAACGGAACGTCGGATCAGCAGCCGCGTGGCATCAATTGCGTAATGGCCTATACCAGTGCCATGACATGTTACGCAATCAAAAGCCTGTTGTTGCCGCAGTTGGCAAATAACGCGGGCCTGTTTCGCCCCATAAGCGCGGTCGCCCCGGAGGGCTCGCTGCTCAATCCGAAGTTCCCGGCCGCGGTAGGGGGCCGCGCCTGCACAGGACACTACGTTCCCGTCGTAATTTTCGGCGCCATGTATCAAGTGTTGCCCAAGAAAGTCATGGCAGGGGTCGGTTCACCATTGTGGATTGCCAACCTCAGCGGCACTCGCGACGATGGAAAGCCGTTCGCCACCGTGCTCTTCTTCAACGGCGGCATGGGAGCCACTTCGATCAAGGATGGCGCATCCACAATGTCATGGCCCAGCAACATATCGTCCACGCCCGTCGAGATTGCCGAACGCGAGGCGCCGCTGCGCTTTATCAACAAGATGCTCCGGCCGGACTCGGGAGGAACAGGGCAGTTTCGCGGCGGCCTGGGCCAGGACATCCGCTTCGTCAGCGTGCACAGCAAACCAATGTCTATCGTATTTCTTACCGAGCGGCTCAAGGTTGCGGCACCGGGCATCGGCGGCGGCTCAAACGGGGCACTGGGTGCCGTCCTGATCAATGATGTGGCGGTTGATAGCCGCTCGCCACACGTGCTGATGCCCGGCGACGAGGTAATACTGCGCACGCCGGGCGGCGGCGGCTACGGCCCGCAAGCACAGCGCAACGATGCGCTCGTGCTTAGGGATATAGCGCAAGGGTACGTCAAGGCTCCGCATAGCGATCAAGCCTGCGGCGCATAAAAATGCTTCCTGATTTTCCAGAGACACATAACCAGCCAAGGAGACAAAATGAAAAAACTTAATTTAGGTATAGGCTTGCTATTAGCCACCCTTCCACTGAGCATGGCTGTCGCAGCCGATGCTCCGGCCGATTACCCTAAAAAGGCCATAACCATCGTGGTGCCCTACCCGCCTGGAGGCTCGACCGATGCCCTGGGCCGCTTGCTCGGGGACAAGATTGGCGCGGCACTGGGTCAGTCCGTCATCGTGGAAAACAAGGCCGGCGCCAGCGGCAATATCGGGGCTGTCGCCGTCAAGAATGCCCCGTCCGACGGCTATACCCTGTTCCTGGGAACATCGACGGCGCTTTCGGTAAATCAAAGCCTCTACCCCGACTTGCCCTACAATCCGCAGAAAGACTTCGAGCCTATTATTCTGGCAACGTTCCTGCCCAGCATCGTCGCCGTACCAAGCAGCCTGCCGGTCAAGACATTGCCGGAACTGACGGCGTACATCAAAAGCCAGGGCGGGAAAGTGAACTACGCCTCCTCCAGCAACGGCACTCCCTCACACCTGGGAGCCGAGCTTTACAAGCGGATGGCAAATGTGGAAGCGGCGCATATTCCCTACAAGGGCGGCGCGCCGGCACTGGTCGATCTCGTTGCGGGGCGCACGAGTTTCATGTTCGCGATACTCCCCGAATCGATGCCCATGGTTAAGTCGGGCCAGCTTCGCGCTTTGGCTGTGACCACTGCGCAGCGGCTGCCCGCCTACAAGGATATTCCCACTGTGGCCGAATCGATTCCGGGCTATGAGCTTCTAGGCTGGTATGGTTTCCTGGCACCGAAGGGTACACCCAAACCCATAATCAAGAAGCTGAACGAGGCGTTCAACAAGGCCCTGCAGGACCCGGCCACCAAAGAGCGGCTCTCGACAATGGGTTTTGAGATTGCGGGAGGCTCCTCAGAGCGCTTGGGCGACATGATGCGCACTGAATCGGTCAAGTGGAAGAAAGTCATCGACGAGGCCGGCATCAAGCTCAACTGAGCGGCTATCGACGTTCTTCCTTAAGCTCCGCCATCCAGGGGCGCCCCGGCAGCCCTGGAACATGCCTCCTTGTTCCAGGGCTCGGCGCGACCCGCGATATCCACCCGCGACCGGGCCAATCGGACTCAAGGAAAAAATCATGAACAGACGGATATCTCTACGCCACCTGCGGTGCTTTGTCGCCGTAGCCGAAGCGGAATCCTTCACGGTGGCCGCATCCCGGCTTTTCCTGACGCAATCATCGTTGACAACCACCATTCAGCAATTTGAGGACGTGGTCGGCTTGAAGCTGTTCGATCGGAACACGCGGCGCGTAGTCATGACGCATGAAGCGCAGCGCTTCAAGATCGAGGCCGATTACATTCTCAGCCGTTTCGACAATGCCATAGGCGACCTGCAAGCTTTCGCGCAAGGGCGCCAGGGGCAAATAAGAATTGCGGCGTCCATATCCGTGATCGAACATTTTCTTGCCGACGCCGTTACCGATTTCAAGCTGGCGTATCCGAACATTGGTATCTCGCTGCGGGACGCCGGCGCGGAACTGGTTGAAAGCAAGCTGCTGGAAGGCGAAATCGATTTCGCCGTCACCAGCCCGCACAAAGGCCTGGACGAACTTTCGTATTCTCCCCTTTTCGCGGACGCCTATGGCGTCGTGTGCGCCAGCCCACACCCCTACTCCAGGCACGACGCGCCTTTGGATTGGGCGGAACTCGATCCAGAGAGCTATATCCGCTTCACGTCCGACACCGGAATCGGCTCGTTTTTGGAAGCCAAGTCCCCTAGACGGGACTTGTTCGATAGGTCGCACGACATTGTATCGAGCACATCATCCTTGTATCCGCTGCTGAAATCCGGCGACCGCTACGCGATACTCCCCGCCTTGTCAGCCACGACCCAGGCTTTTTCCGGGTTCTCTTTCCGCTTATTGACCGGCCCCGCCCTGGAACGAGAAATCTACCTGATTACGCGCCGTCTTCGCTCGCTTTCCCCCATATCGCAAAAGTTTCTTGAGTTGCTGGAGCTAACGATACGCGGAAAGGCGCTTCCGGGCGGCGTGTCTTTGCGTATGCCCCGCGATCAAGATCCCAATCCCTCAAAAGGTGCAAAATGAACATGAACAAAGAGCGAGCGCAGTGGCCAGCCGGCTATCGGATCAACGCCCGCGTGGAAGGTCCCCCGACGGATATCATCGAAGCTTTCAGGAATATGCCTGTCGCCGCCATTGGCGATGCAATGAGCCGTCATGCGGGCAGCATAGGACTGCGCCAATATCATCAGCATCTTGACACAGTACTGTGCGGCACGGCCGTGACGGTCAGGGTGCGCCCCGGAGATAATCTGATGATACACAAGGCCTTGATGATGGTGAAGGCCGGCGATGTGCTTGTGGTGGACGGCGGCGGGGACTTGACCCAGGCACTGGTCGGAGGCCTGATGCGCACCACCTGCGCCGCCAGGGGCCTGGCCGGCCTGGTCATCGACGGGGCCGTGCGCGATGTATGCGAATGGGCTGAAGACGGCATGCCGATATTCGCAAAGGGCCACACATCCAGAGGCCCCGGCAAGGATGGGCCCGGCGAGATCAACGTTCCGATTTCCTGTGCGGGCATGGCCGTCATGCCGGGCGATCTCATTGTTGGAGACGCGGATGGCGTGATTGCCGTTCCGGGAGCCGAGGCGGCGGACATACTGGCCCGCACGCGCGCGCATTTGGAAAAAGAAGCGCGCATCCGGGAAAGCAATCGCACGGGTACGGCCGACCCGGAACGGTTCGATGCCATCTTGCGCGCCAAAGGCCTACCGATATAGCGAGCCCAGCTCCAGCAAATGCAATTTATCCTTTTCCTTGGCCCGGGCCGCATGCTCGGGCAGAGGGCTTCTGGCCCTCGTAATCCGCGTCCATCGGGGATCGCGCGAGAGATCGCGATTGATCTGCACAAAATGCGCCTGGTCAGGCGCAATTTCACTTTGCTCGACAATCGCATCGACCGGACACTCTGCGACACAAATTGAACAATCTATGCACTCATCCGGATTGATGACAAGAAAGTTGGGCCCCTCATAAAAACAGTCCATGGGGCAGACACTGACGCAGTCGGTGTATTTGCATCCAATACAGCTTTCGGTCACCACAAATGCCATCGTATTTGATTACCTTTCGTTATTGACGACCACTCAGCGCGGTCCCCAAACTGCTTTACAGTTGTTACTCGTCTTGAATAGAGCGCCATTTGGACATATCGTTCCTGGAACACCAATAAATAGCCACAGGAGGCGGCCTTTTCCTTAGCGAGGAGAATCCTATGAAGCAGGAAAGCGACGGCATCATCCGGGTCGGCATCGGCGGTTGGACGTACGAACCCTGGCAAGGCACCTTCTACCCGGAAGGGCATCCTCGAAAACGCGAGCTTGAGTATGCCAGCCGGCAGCTCACGTCGATAGAAATCAACAGCACGTACTATGGCGCCCAGAAGCCGGAAAGCTTCGCCAAGTGGTATGAACAGACACCCGATACGTTCGTCTTCTCGGTAAAGGCGCCGCGCTATGTGACCCACAGAAAGGAGCTGGCCGGCGCCGGGGAAAAGATCGAGCGTTTCCTGACAGGCGGCTTGGCGGAGCTAAAGCATAAGCTCGGCCCGATCAATTGGCAACTCATGCCCGGCAAAGCATTCGAGGCCGCCGACGTCGAGGCCTTCCTTAAACTGCTTCCGCGGAAAGTCGACGGCTTGGCCCTGCGGCACGCGATTGAAGCGCGCCACGTCAGCTTCCAGACGCCGGAATTCATAGCCCTGGCCCGGCGGCATGGCATTGCCGTGGTTATAGGCGCCGATTCGGAACACCCGTTTAGCGCCGACACCACTGCGCCGTTCATCTACGTCCGGCTGATGGGCACACGGCAAGGTGAACCGCTAGGCTATCCCGCCCGCAGCCTGGAACAGTGGGCGCGGCGGGCAAAGGCCTGGTCCAAAGGCGCAACGCCCGAAGACCTGCCCGGGCTTGCGCCTGATTTGCCCGGCACCGGCAAGCGCGATGTCTATATGTACGTGATCGGCGGACACAAAGTAGCCAATCCCCTTGCAGCCAAGTCGCTGATTACGCGTATATCCCCGTAACTATTTACCAGGAGCGCATTTTGAAACACTCGCAAATTCCGGTGAATGGAGGCAGTGTCCATGTCGTGGAAACCGGCCTGGGACACCCCGCTTCCGTGCTTTTCCTGCATGGCTGGCCGGAAGACTGGTCGGCGTGGATGCGTGTGATGGAGCTGGCCGGCGAGCATGTTCACGCGTTCGCCGTCGACCTGCCTGGCATCGGCGAGTCGGTGATGAATAATCCGCCCGCCACAACGGGCGATATTGCTCATATGTTGAATGGCGTCGTGGCCGCGCTGGAGCTCAAGAGGCTTGCCATCGTGGGACATGATATTGGCGGACAGGTCGCCTACGCCTATCTGTGCCAGCATGCAAACACTCTTGAGGCAGCCGCAATCATGGATGTGGCCATACCCGGGATTCCGCCATGGGAAGAGGTGCTCCGTAATCCTGCAATATGGCACTTTGCCTTCCACGCCCTTCCCGAGCTTCCGGAACTTCTTGTGAGCGGCAAGGAACTTGCGTACTTCGATTTTTTCTACGAGGCGCTGGCGCGGCATCCGGAGCGAATTTCACTGCAGGCACGCGCGGCTTATGCCGCCGCCTACGCCAAGCCCCATGCCCTTGGCGCCGGTTTCAACTGGTATCGCGCCTTTGCAAAGGACGCTGCCGACAATAAGGCCGAGGCGAAAGGCGCAACCCCAATTGATACCCCGCTGCTCTATATACGCGGCCAGCACGAAGCCGGCGACATCGGGCAGTATCTGGCGGGCCTTCGCGGCGGCGGAATCCAAACCGTTCGCGGCGCGATCATTGACGATTGCGGACACTTCGCGCCCGAGGAACAGCCGGCGGACGTCTGGAATACGCTTCTTGGCTTCTTCCAGGAGCGCGGGATGATTGGACGGCGCCCGTAATCGCCGGCACGGCATGGTATTTGCTGGATTCTTCGCGCCAGCCTTTATAGGCTTTCGGGCGCAAGATAGTTTCGACATTACGGGAGGTGGCGCCGCGCATTTGCTTGAGGAGCCCGGCGCATTGAAAGCGGTTGCCGATTTGGCGATCGGCTGGTTTGGCCGATATTTACGGTAAGGGACGGTGCATGAGGCAGGCCGATTAGGCATGCAGCAAAGGTGATGACGCAATGTTGTTCGAAGACCGCATTCAGGCCGGCCGCATTCTGGCGCAGCGCCTGATGCATTGGGCGGATCGATCCGGCACCTTGGTGCTGGGCCTGCCGCGTGGAGGCGTCCCGGTCGCCTTTGAAGTGGCGCGGGCCCTGAATGCGCCGCTTGATGTCTTTATTGTGCGTAAGCTGGGAGTCCCCGGCCAGGAAGAGCTAGCGATGGGCGCCATCGCACCCCAGCAGGTCGTGATTATCGACAAGATGCTTATAGACCACCTGCGTATCTCGGCCCAGGCGCTGCAAGCCGTAATAGACAGGGAAACAGAAGAACTGGCGCGGCGCGAGCAGGCGTATCGGGGCCGGCTGCCGCCGCTGGACGTAAAGGGCCGCAGCGTCATCCTGATAGACGACGGATTGGCTACGGGTTCCACCATGCGAGCGGCTATCGCCTCGCTCAAAAAGCAGCAGCCCTCCCGCTTGGTCGTCGCCGTTCCCGTGGGAGCCCCGCAAACCTGCGATGAAATCAGGCCGACCGTTGACGAGTTGATCTGCGCTGCGACGCCTGAGCCGTTCTACGGTGTAGGCCGTTGGTACGAAAATTTTTCGCAGACAACGGACAAGGAGGTCCAGCATTTGCTGAGCCAGGCCCGGCAGGATCAATCAAAAGCGGACAGCTCGCGGCCTCCCTCCTCACCACGCTAAATGGAATCGTTGGATCAGTTACTGAATACGAAAGACAGGATATCGATCATGGTCGATGAAACCAACAGCACGCTACTCCGGACAATTCGCAACTCGGCCCATCCAATGGACAGAATGGCGCGCGACTACGATCCACTGCTCGAACTTATCGGCGATGCAAAACTTGTGCTGCTCGGCGAAGCATCGCACGGCACGCATGAGTTTTATGATGCCCGCGCGCAGATCACGCAACGATTGATTCAGGAGAAAGGCTTCAGCGCCGTTGCGGTCGAGGCGGACTGGCCGGATGCCTATCGGGTCAATCGCTATATCCGCGCAATGGGTGTCGATCGCCATAGCCGCGATGCGCTGAAGGACTTCAAGCGCTTCCCGGTCTGGATGTGGCGCAATTCGGACGTGCTGGACTTTGTCGATTGGTTGCGCCGATATAACGACAAGCGGCGCGGGCGCGTTATCGCTATTCCTGTTTCGACCACTTCGGCGAGGATCCTCAAGCCTACGGCTATGCGGCAAGTTTCGATCTTTCCGCCTCGTGCGAAAAGGAAGCGCTAAGCCAGGCGCTTGAATTGCAAAAGCAGGCAATCGCTTATGCCGATAGCGATGGAAACGTCGAAAGCGACGAATTCTTTTTTGCCTGGCGCAATGCCGAACTGGTAAAAAATGCGGAGCAATACTACCGCTCCATGTTCCAGGGGCGCATCGAGTCCTGGAACAATCGCGACCGGCACATGGCGCAAACGCTTGAAGCGCTCATCCGCCATTTGAACAATCAACAACAAGACGCCAAGGCGGTGGTGTGGGCCCATAACTCGCATGTGGGCGATGCCCGCGCAACCGAAATGGGCGATGGCGGCGAACTGAACCTGGGCCAGCTCGTGCGTGAACGCTGTGGCCGGGACGCGGTGCTTATCGGATTTACGACGTATCAGGGCACGGTGACCGCGGCGTCCGATTGGGACACGCCGCCACAACTCAAGCGCGTTCGCCCCGGCCTGGGAAACAGTTTTGAAGACCTGTTCCACAGCACGGATATGGAGCGCTTCTTGCTGCTTTTGCGGGACGACCAGCCATTGCGAGAGGCCTTGCGCGAGCCCAGACTGGAACGCGCCATAGGCGTCATCTACCGCCCCGAAACCGAACGCCAAAGCCATTATTTTCATGCCAGTCTCTGTGAACAATTTGATGCCGTCGTGCATTTCGACGATACGCGGGCCGTAGAACCTCTTGAATATGTCGCGGCGGGAGAAAGACGCGACATGGCGGAAACATATCCCACCGGTATTTGAGCCAAGTCATATGTCCTTTGCGCCTTCCCGGCGCATTTTCGTTAAACTGGCGTTTTCCGCGTTTCATGCGCCCCGCCACACGCGGGCGCCGTCCCTTCCCTGTATGTCCAATACCCATGAAATCCGCCCCGGCCAGTCGATAGAACTGCTGAAGGCCTTGCATATCCTGACCCGCGACGGAAAGATGAATCAGGACAGCCGCCGCAAGTTGAAGCAGGTCTACCACTTGTTTCAGCTCATCGAACCTCTGCTGAAAGACGTCAAGGAAGAGCGCGGCGCCGTCACCCTTGTGGACCACGGGGCGGGCAAGTCGTACCTGGGATTCATCCTGTACGACCTGTTCTTCAAGGACTTGAAGGATGCCTCGCATATCTATGGCATCGAGACCCGGGAAGAGCTGGTCAAGACTTCCCGGGAACTGGCCGCAGGACTCGATTTTGGCGGCATGTCGTTTTTGAACCTGTCCGTGGCGGATTCGATCAACTCTGACAAACTGCCTGCTTCCGTCGATGTTGTCACGGCCTTGCACGCGTGCAACACAGCCACCGACGATGCCATCCGCTTTGCCTTGGCGAAAAATGCCAAATACATCGTAGTGGTGCCCTGCTGCCAAGCGGAAGTGGCTTCAGTGTTGCGCAAGAACAAGGGGAAGGCGCTGGCCGACCCCCTGGCGGAGATCTGGCGGCATCCCTTGCATACCCGCGAATTCGGGAGCCAGATCACCAATGTGCTGCGCTGCCTGCAGCTGGAAGCGCATGGATATCAGGTCAGTGTGACAGAGCTGGTCGGCTGGGAGCATTCGATGAAGAATGAACTGATCATTGCGCAGTTCAAGGATCTGCCGCGCAGGAAGCCCGCGGAAAGGTTGACGGAAATGCTGGAGCGGATTGGACTGCAGGAGTTGAAGGATCGTTTTTTTGTGCCGCAATAAAACCTCCGCATCATACGGACACGACGGGCGTCGAACTGAACCCGGGCCAGCTCGTGCGTGAACGCTGTGGCCGGACGCGGTGCTTATCGGATTTACGACGCATCAGGGCACGGTGACCGCGGCGTCCGGCTGGAACGCGCCATAGGCGTCATCTACCGCCCCGACATGGCGCAAACATATCCCACCGATATTTGAATCAAGCCATATGTGTCAGGACAGGCACTCATTGCACCAGTTGGTTGATCTCAATGATAGGCAACATGACCGCCAGTACAATCACCAGCACAATACCGCCCATGACTAGGATCATCAACGGCTCAAGGACGGCAGTCATGGTCATGGCACGCCGTTCCAGCTCGATCGACAGCACGTTCGCGGCGCGGTCAAGCATGGCGGGCAATTCGCCCGTGCGTTCGCCGCTGTCTACAAGATGGATCAATAGCGGCGGGAAAACCCTTTGCGCCTGCAGCGCCTGTGCCAAAGGGCTGCCCTCCCGCACCCGACCGGTGGCATCGTCCACGGCCGACTGCAGCTTGCGATTTTTCAGCGTGCGCCTCGCCGCGCTCAGGGCGGCGAGCAGCGGTACATTGCTGCCCGTCAGAATGGCCAGCGTGGCTGAGAAGCGTGCCACGTCCACACCCAGCGTATAGCGGCCCAGCACAGGTAGCCGTAGCGCACGCGCGTGCCAGGCCATGCGCGCCGACGGGTTGCGCAGCCTCAGGCGCCACAATGCAAACAGCACTGCCAGGCTGATGGCCGTATGCAGGCCCCAATTACGGGCAAAGTCGCTGGCGGACAGCATCATGCGCGTCAGCAGGGGTAAGGTCTGCTGCGCCTGTGAAAACGCGCCGACCACCTGCGGCACCACATAACTGAGCAGAAAGATGACGATGCCGATGGACACCATGGTAACGATTATGGGGTAGATAAAAGCCGTCAGCACCTTGTTCCGCAACGCGCCTCGCGACTCGATGTAGTCGGCCAGTCGCTCAAGCACTTGAGCGAGGTCTCCCGACTGCTCTCCGGCGTCGACCAGAGCCTGGTAGATTTCTGGAAAGTCCCTCGGATGGGCGGCCAGCGCGTCACCCAGACGATGGCCGGCGCGTACGTCATCACGCACCGCTGCCAGAACGCGGGCGACGTGCCGGCGCTCGGCTTGCTCCAGTGTCGCGCGCAAGGCTGCCTCCAACGGCAGCCTTGCAGCCAGCAAACTGGCAAGCTGGCGGGTCAGCCAGCCCAGATCAGCGTCACTGATCCTCGAGACAGCGCTCCAGCCCTTCTCTGCCCGCTTGCGCGTCTCGCGCACCGCCAAGGGCAGCAACCCTCGGGCGCGCAAGGCGTGGCGGGCGCTGCGTTCGCTGTCGGCGTCGATCATGCCCCTGTCGCTCCGGCCCGTGGCATCAACGGCTTCGTACTGGTATGAAGGCATGACGTGGCTCCGTGGGTCTTAGGCGTCGCGGGTCACGCGCGCAATTTCTTCACGCGAGGTAACCCCTTGCTGGATCCAGCGCTCGGCGTCCTGCCGCAAACTGCGCATGCCGCCCTGCAGGGCGGCGTGGCGCAAGGCCTGCTCACTTTCGTCAGCATGGATCATGGCGCGCAAGGTGTCATCCAGCGTGAACAGTTCGTGAATGCCCGTCCGCCCGCTGTAGCCGGTATGGCTGCAGACAGAACATCCCTTGGCCTCCCAAGCCGACGCATCATCAGACTGAGGCGCCTTGCAGTGTGCGCACAGCTTGCGTACCAGGCGTTGCGCAAGCACGCCTTGCAGCGTGGATGCAAGGAGAAATGGCTCCACACCCATGTCGATAAGGCGTGTTACAGCCGAAACGGCGTCGTTGGTATGCAGTGTGGCCAAAACCAGGTGTCCAGTAAGCGAGGCTTGCACGGCAATCTGTGCCGTTTCAAGGTCGCGGATCTCGCCTATCATGATGACATCGGGGTCCTGGCGCAAAATCGCTCGCAGCGCCGATGCGAACGTGAGGTTGATTTTGACATTGACCTGAGTCTGGCCGATGCCTGGCAAGTCGTATTCGATCGGATCCTCGACCGTGAGGATGTTGGTGGTACTGGCATCGAGTCGACCCAGAGCCGCGTACAGCGTGGTGGTCTTGCCGCTGCCGGTGGGCCCCGTGAGCAGGAAGATACCATGCGGCCGGCGAACCAGCGCATCCAGGCCTTTCAGCACATCGGCGGCCATGCCCAGACGTTCGAGCTGCAGCCGCCCCGCTTCCTTGTCAAGCAGACGCAGCACCGCGCGCTCGCCATGGCCGGTTGGCAAGGTCGAGACCCTGACATCGATGGGCCGTCCGCCAACACGCAGGGCGATCCGGCCGTCCTGGGGCTGGCGTTTTTCGGCGATGTCCAGGCTGGCCATGATCTTGATGCGTGAGACCAGGGCGTTATGCAGCGCGCGGCGCGGACTGACGATATCGCGCAAGGTTCCATCGACTCGGTAGCGTACAACGGAGTGCGTCTCGAAAGGCTCTATGTGAATGTCGCTGGCGCCATCGCGGGCGGCCTGGGTGAACAACGCGTTGATCATGCGGATGATGGGCGCATCGTCGCGGGTTTCGAGCAGGTCTTCGATCTCCGGCATGTCCTGCATCAGACGATCAAGATCGATCTCATTGGCTGCGGCATCCACGATTTCGGCAGCATCGCCCGTCTGCGCATACGCGGCGGCCAGGAGGGTATCGAGCTCTTCGTCGGACACCTCCCTTACCGGCAGCGAACCGTGGTGGCGGCGGATTTCAGCCAACGCCCAAGCGGGTGTGCGCTCGGAAACGGTCAGCGCAGCCCCGGCGGTTCCCGTTTGTATGAGGGCGCGATGAGTACGCGCCCAGGCATAGGGCAAGCGGACAATCATAGGCTATCGGACGTGGTGGGCTGCGCCCGCGCCGGATTGGGCAGACTCGGCGCGGCGCTTGCCGCCGGCTCGGGCGCCGAGCCATTATTTTCCAGACCGCGCAAATCCAGCAGGCCAGTGCCGGGATCGCGCTGGATGGCGGGCAAGGTAGCAGTGTTCGCGTCGGGTATCAGCCATGACGCCGCCCTCATGGGCATGCCGGCCTGCGCTGCCCGCATGTAGTTGTAGCGGTCCAGCGTCAGGCCGGCGCCGTCTTGGGCGTTACGCACGATGTGCGGGCGCAGGAAGACCATGAGGTTGGTCTTGCTGCGCCCGCGCTTCTGATACTTGAACAGGTTGCCGATCACGGGAATATCTCCCAGCAGCGGTACCGACATAATGCTGTCGTCGGTCACTTCTTCGAGCAGGCCGCCCAGCACGATGATTTGCCCGTCGTCGACCAGCACCTTGGTTTCCAATGCGCGTTTGCGCGTGATGATGGATCCGCCCGAGGTCGCGCTGGGAAGGGTTGACGATGGGTCTATGCTGCTGACCTCCTGGTACAGCGACATCTTGACTGTGCCGCCTTCCGATATTTGCGGCCGGATACGCAGCGTCAGGCCTACGTCTTCACGTTGCACAGTCTGGAAAGGATTGCTGGCGCCATCGCCCGTGGTGGTATAGGTACCCGTCACAAACGGTACGGTCCGGCCAACGACAATACTGGCCTGCTCGTTATCGAGTGTCATGAGGTTGGGCGTGGAAAGAATGTTGACGCCGCCCTGCTTCTGCATGGCGCGTGCAAGCACGCCCAGATTGAGCAATTGGGTTCCCAGCACGTCGACAGTGCCCTTGACCACGCCCAGGCTCATACCCCCTGCCAGCGCGTCGATGGTGGTGCTTGCACCGGATAGATTGGTGCCAATGCCGCTGCCGCCCAGGTTTGCGCCACCCAGGAACGAGGTTCCGCCACTATTGATGTTATTGGCGCCGGCCGTCCATTGGACCCCGAATTCCGCGGCGTCTTCGGCATTGACTTCGACAATCAGGCTTTCGATCAGCACTTGGGCGCGACGCTGGTCGAGCAGATCGATCACCTCGCGCAAACTGCGATATAGCGGGTCAGGTGCAGAAATAATCAGGGTGTTGGTCGTTGGATCAGCTTGCAGTGTGGCGCCGCCTGCGGAGAAAGCGATGGGCTGCTGCGCGGCGCCTGTCATGTCGGTCATGGGTGCGCCCGCGTTAGATCCACCCATGGCCATGCCACTGACACGCGTGGCGAAAGCCCCTTCCGGAGGTGAAGAACCACTGTTTCCTTCAACGTTGCCGCCGGACAGTGGGGCATCGGCTTGCGGCGCGGGATTCGAACCACCGTGCCCTGTCAGCACGCCTCGAAGCACTTCGGCAAGATGGGTGGCATGCGCATTACGCAAGTACACCACGTGCAGATTACCGGCTCGAGACTCGGGGGTGTCGATGCGCAGGATCAGGTCGCGGGCCAGCTTCAGGCGCTCGGGCGTGCTGGCTCGCACCAGAACCGAGTTGCTGCGAGGGTCGGCGACAATATTCACCTGCTTGATCTGGTCGCCCCCGCTGCTTTGCAGAAGCTGTCGCGCCAATGCCGCCACGTCCAGCGCTACTCCGTATTCGATGGGAATCACATCGGTACTGATGGAGGTTGGCGTATCGACACGAGCAATGACCTCGGCCACACGGTCCAGGTTATCGGCGTAATCGGTGATGACCAGGGTGTTGTTCCCAGCATGCGCGGCAATGGTGTTGTTGGGTGCCACCATGGGCCGCAAGATGGGCACCAGCGCGGTGGCGCTTTCATAGCGCAGGGGAAACACGCGCGTGACCAGCTCACCGCTGCGTGCGCGCTGGCTGGACGATACGACTGGACCGCCCTGCAGCTTGGCATCGGCTTCCGGCACTACCCGGGTCACCCCGTCTACCTCGATGGCCGCGAAGCCCTGCATGCGCAAGGCGCTCAGCAACATGGAATACGCCGTGTCTGCGTCCACCGGCGTCTCGGACATCAGCGTCAACTGTCCTCGTACCCGCGGATCCACCACGAAATTTCGCCCTGTAAATTGAGCCAGCGCCCGCAATACCCCATGCAGCTCCGCATCGTTGAAATTCAGTGTCGTCCGCTCTCCGGTCGCAGGCTTGCCCGCTTGATTGCCAGTAGCGGTATCGTCTTCGTATCGCGCACGTTCGCGTATCGGAGACAAGGTTCGCGATCGGGGCTGAGACGATTCGGCTTGGGCGGAAAATGGCTGCGCCCTGCTTGGCTGCCCCGAACCCACGGTTGTGTATGTCACCAGCGGTGAACTGGCCGCCTGCTGACCCGTCTTTGTGGGCGCGCAGCCGCCCAGTGCGACAGCGAGCACCAGCAGCGGCATGCGCAGCGGCCATCGGGCGGAATCCGAGGACGGGCGTTCAAGCAGTAAATTTGAGGTGGTCATGGCAACAGTTTCATAGGAGGTGGGTGGACGCTAGCGTATTGTCATCATTGTGTGGCCGCTCTGGCTTGACCGGGGGCCAATAGCATCCAGAACGCCTTGCAGGGCGGCATGGGTGTCTTCACTGGCCGATTCGTGGACCCATGACTTGCCGTTGAACTGCACCTTGCCCAACTGCGACAAGGTGCCCGTGCCTTCCATCATCCAGGGCCCCTTATTGGTAACGAGGGTCAAGGCGATGCTGTTGTTGCTGCCGCGCTGTAGTGCCAGGGTATATTCCCCCATGGGACGTACGCGGGTCAGCGATGAAGAGGCATTGCGCCATTGCGCAGTCAACAACTTAGTTGTGTTGTTGGAGGCGGCGATATCTTTTCCCAAAACGAGCTCGGGCCAGCTAAGGAACACTTCGCCACCGGGATCCAGCGTGTTGAACATGCCTTGCACCGTGGTCAGCACGGACGCAGGCAGCTGCAAAGACTGAGCCGACAAGCGCAGACCCCGCCAAGTGGGCGTCGCCGTCAGCGGCCCACGCAGCCAGGGATGAGTCAGTACCAAAATCGGCCCACCGTCGAAGCCCAGGCGCCACTGCAGCGGATCAGGCAGTGTACGCCGCAATCCGCCAATGCCGACCGCCATTGTTGCACTGGCCTCCCACAGGGTGCCCGAAGCGTCGGTGATCAGGACTGGGGATGAATCAGGTATCCATGCAATGACCCAGCGGGCGGGCAGCACGCAAAGTGCGGCTGCGAACGCCACCGCAAACAGCAGTGCCAGCCATGCCGCGCGAGACCCGCGCATCATGAGGGATTCCTTTTCGGCGTCTGGACCAGCACGACGACTCCGCTGAGCTGTCCCGGCCGGTCGCGGCCATTTACATTGCTGCGGGTCAGATCTGCCCGATGTGTCTGCATCTGTGCGACGAACGGCAAGTTGGCCATCCATTCCATGATGCGACCTGCCGGAGCATTGACGAACTGCACCTGCCAGTGCGTTGCACCGACGGCGGCGCCATCAAGCCTGGAGAGGGCACTGACCGTCTCGAGCCCCGCTGCACGTAGACTTGTTTGCAGCGCTCGTTCTGTGTCGCTCCCTGCAGGTATGCTGCCGGAGCGCCCGCGTGTCAGCGCCTGAGCCTCAAGAAGGACCGCCTCAAGTCGCGCTGCCTGTGCCTGCAACACTGGCAACTGCTGCCCTGCGGCCTCAACTGTCTGCAACGCGGGACGCAGTGCAAGCATCCAAAGCAGCACAATAACGAGAAGCGCCGCCCCACCGCGCAAAAGAACCTGCTCACGCGAAGTCCTCTGTTGCCAGACAGCGCGAGTCCGGCGTGCCAGCGGCTCCAGGCGGACGCGCAATGCGCCGTCAAGCCCAGTAAGTATGGTCGTAAATGTCATCGCCGCCCCGCTTGGGGTTGGGCGAGCGCCGGACGCTGCGCATGCCATACATGAGCCAGGCTCTCGTCTTTCCGAATCAATAACTGATGCGTCGCCGCCGACTGTGCCAGAGCGGCATCGCTGGTAGGCGGCAGATAGCCTTCTGCCAACGTCAACGTCAACACCCCGTTCTCGTAGCGCAGGCTGCGCACATGGCTCTGCGCAAAGTCGAGAACCTGCGCAGCTGCAAGTGCCAAGGGCATGAAGTCATCATCGGCCGCCGAACCTTGCGCAAGCCTCAGCGCATCTCGTTGCCTCTGCGCTTGCCGCAAGGGATCCATGATGACGGGAATTTGTGGAAAGACCTGCATCACCGCCTTTTCCATGTGTTGCCGCAGGGCCTCGACCTCGCCGGAAAGCTGCGCCGCATACCAGTTCAAGCCGATAAGCCACACTGCTGCGGCGGCGGCAGACCAGTACATTGCCTTGCGCCACCGGCCACTCGCCGAAGCCGGCCGCAACTCCTGTTGTGCCAACGACCAGCCTGGAAAACGCGCCAGCCACCGTGGACCAGCCGGCAAGCCCAGGGGTTCGTTGGGCTGGGGATCTTCCGGTGACAGAGCCAGCGAATGGGGAACGAAGGCCACGATATTCAAGCCGGCCTCGGCAAGCAAAGCCCATGCGTTTGCCAGCGGCTCTCGTGCCGTCCATGCCACGGTAACCGTGCCGTCAGCCGCACGGGTTCCGTGCGCAACGCACAACTGCCTGATATCCGACAAGGCCATGGGCTCGATACTTCCTGCGACAGCAGCATCAAGCCTTTGCGGCGACACGGGCGGAACCGTGATGTCCGTCACGACCGCGTCATCGGGATGCAAAACTGCGTGAACGGCCACGGAACCCGCATCTGCGCCCAGTTCGGCCAGAGGCAGTTGTCCGGCGCGCGCAATGCGCCCTTCCCCGTCAACCAGGACGAAAGCAATGTTCGTGTCCGGCGCCAGGTCGGAAAGTGGCGGCAGGGCCAGTCGCAGATGTTGTCTCATATTATTAGTAGGTGATCCAGCGAACCGAGGATAACCCGTTATCACTTCGATGCAAGAGTGCCCTGAGGCCAACCATCGTATCACCAAGTGTAACTTCACCGGTAACACGAAACCAATCGCTGTTAACACTGATACGCTTCCCGACATCCGGCTTCATGCCAGGTATACGATTGGCGAAATCAGCCCGATTGGCGAACCAAACGCCTTTGTCTCGTTGAATCACCAAGTCGCGCGCGCCTGCCAGACCGAGCTCATCGACGACGGCGCCAAGCACTTCGGCCGTAGCGGTGTTGGCATTGACCGTGGTCGCGGCCGGCAAGATAGTGACATAAGGCTGCAAGGCGTCGACGATCTGAGGGGTAATGCCATGCAGCACACGCAGGTCGTCGATGCCACGCAGCCCCACCGCTCGTGGGCCGCCCTCTTGACCGAATTGCGCATCCGCTACCCGTTGCGCCATAGCTATGGCCAATGAAGAATCGACTCCCAGCCACCCGAGAAGGCGCTCCAGCGCTAATACTTCTTTAGGATTGATCCTGGCGCTCTCCGCCAGGTTGCGCAGATTGTATTTGCCTTGTTCATCTTCGATCTGGCCCGAAAGCAATACGCGTTCAGGGGCGCTAGCAGGACCAACGGGCAGACCGATGACGGGGCGCGCCCAGATTCCGTCCAGACGGGTGCTTGGGCTGTTGTCGGCGTCCATTTGCAGGACGACGCGTGACCAGTCCAGGCCACCCTGCAGTGTCCAGGCAGCCTGGCTTCGGTCGCCTTCGGAAATAAGAATGTCGGCCAGCAGCCCCTGCCGTTCGATGATGGACGTTGTCAATGCCGATGCAGCCACGACAACGAGCAAGGCGGCGATCACGGCCATGCCGCGCTGGCGAAAAGCGTTCTGCTGGCTCATGGGATGAGCACCACTTTCCGGTAGGGCTGGTCTGCGGCCAACCCTTCGCGATACAGGGCGATCTCAAGGCCGACAAGATCGAGGGCATCATCACGCTTGCGCGGATTGATCCCGATCTTTCGCGATGGCTCTACCCAGCCTTGATTCGCCAGCCACACCTTGACGGTCAGCGCGCGAACCCGCTCCAGGACGACGACACCATTTTCAGCCGCCGGCAAAGGCAAAAGGTGGGAAGGCGCCCCAACTGTGCGATACAGCCGGCCGTTCTGGATATGCCAGCGAACCTGCTGCCACCTGCCACCGCCTGCGTCGCGCACCAGGCCTAAACCTGTACTGGCATTCCAGACCAGCCCGGAGGGCATCAGGGTGTTTGCCTGCACTTGGCCTGCAGCCCCGGTCGCCGCCACGCCCGGCAGAATACCCTCTCCCGCATGCAGCAAGATGTCTCGCTCAATCTGGCCCAGGACACGCAGCAGCGCAAGGGTTTCTTCGGCGCGATCATCAAGGCGTTCACCGGTATGCTGTACCGCCTCAAGACCGCGCCAGGACATAAGGCTGACCAGCGCCATTAATACAAGTGCAACCAGCACCTCTATAAGAGTGAAGCCCCTCTGGGTGTCTTGTTTCGCCATCATCGCAATCGTGACATCAGGCCATCGAGCTGAGCCAGCACCGGCCCTTTGCCGAGGCGGACACGCACGGTAACGCGCCGAAAACTGTTATTGGGCGTCGCCTGAACCACTTGCTCGCACTTGAGCGCCAGCGTGCCTTGCGGGCATGGCTGCGTGCGCCGGCCCAGCTCCGGCAAGACGGCTTGCAGACGCATCTCGGCCAGGAAATTCTGTGCCGCTTGCTGCGCGAGGCTGCGTTCCTGCATATTGCGTACCCCGTTGACCCCTACCCCCAGTGCACGCACACAGGCAGCCAGTGCAACACCCGCAATAGCCAGCGCGATAAGCACTTCGATCAAGGTAAAGCCGCGCTGACGGCTGCCAACCGTCATGGGGCCACCACGAAGCGTCCGCTACCCAGGCGAGACAGGCGCACCACATTGCCACCCGCTTTAAGCTCCATCTGAAGCGGGCCTGGTATCCAGTCTGCGCCAAATACGATGTCGATGGCAGGTTCGATGCGCACCGCCATCGCGCCTGGTGTAATCCATTCGCGTGGGCGCAAGGCTGTGTCGGCGCCTATCGCTGTGTCATGGACAGGCTGCGCACGCATGGCCATTCGGGCGGGCAGCATGAGACGGCGGGGTAGACGAACAAAATGATAGCCTTTGCCATCGTATGTCCAGGCAATGGGCTGGCCACTGGCGCGGGCCTCGGCCTGAGCGGCGGTAAATAAATGCGCCAGCCTGATGGCGTCCTGCCGCAAGGCGCGGGCATTATTGCCGAAAGCCGATACGCTGACCATAGTGGTGGCTATCCCGATGATGAGCAGGACAACCATCATTTCCAGCAGCGTAAAGCCCTTTTGGCGGCTAGTGGGTCCAGGATCCAATGTCGGCATCAACGCCTTTGCCTCCTGGCTTCCCGTCGGCGCCCAACGAAAATACGTCGATTTCGCCATGGACACCGGGATTCAAGTATAGATACGGTCTCTTCCAGGGATCATTCGGAACACGATCCATGTACCGCGATCCCTTGTCTTGCGATCCCTTGTCTTGTTTAGTCACGAAGGCTTCAAGGCCTTCAGTGGCCGACGGGTAGCGTCCATGATCCAGCCTGTACAGCTTCAGCGCCTGCATGATGGCACCGATATCCTGCTTGGCTGCGATGCTGCGTGCCTGATCGGGGCGGTCCATGACGTTAGGCACGACCAAGGCGGCAAGAACACCCATGATGACCACGACCACCATGATCTCTATCAGGGAAAAACCTTGCTGATGCGTCGATTTGCGAGCGATGCCTTTGAGTGAATGGAAATAGTCTGTCATTGAATTCGATTTATATACCGCAAAAGCTGGTTGATTCAAATGGATACATTGCGCAAGTGTGTAGATACTACCTGATAAAACAGCTTCGTCCATAGATATTGACCCTTTCCACCCCTCCGCCAACAAAGAGCTTTTCTGCTTGCGGGAAAAAGGAAAAAGCAAGCAGTGTCTTGATTTTTAGGGCATGATTTAACTCTTGATAAATTTTGCCCCAAGCACATGTCTTCACGCCTTACTACCCTGGCGCCATGGCCGCATCGTGGCCCCCTTATTGCGCAGGCACTGGCCATAGTAGCCATGGCAGCAGGTATAGGCGTATGGGGAGCCCTGTTGCTTGCTCCCCAGCCAATGGCGACCCGCCCTTTCCTTGCCACTGGCCCGGCTCCCGGTCAGGATATCTCCCCCCTGGTTAATTGGTTCGGCGGCGGCAGCGCCCGCCTGCGCATCGCCGTCGTGGGCTTGCTGTCTTCAGGCCAGCGCGGCACCGCCCTGCTCTCGATAAACGGTGGGCCGCCCAAAGCCTACAGCGTGGGGCACACGCTGGCCCAGGGCGTTACGCTTTCAGCCGTGTCACCCCATGGGGTTTCAATCGATCAGGACGGCATTATCGAAGACATTACGGCACCCGGGCGGGCTTTACCGCCCCAAGGTTTCGTTCCCGTCGGCCCTTCCAGCAAATCCGCGACAACAGGCCGTCCGTCTGATTGACCTGGGCCTGGTCAGTCCTACCGCCACAGCAGAACGGCAATACCGGCTATCGCCAGATATGGGCCAAAACTGAATGCTTCGCCCGCTTTCATACGACCGGCCATGCGCCGCAGCAAGACAATGGTCAAAGCCAACAACGACGAGATCAACAATACCCAGGGCAGTGACGTCCAGCCCAGCCATGCCCCCAATGCGGCCAGCAACTTGAAATCGCCATTGCCCATCCCTTGGCGACCGGTCGTCAGCAAAAAAACTCCACAGATAAGCCAAAGCACCAGGTAGCCGGCTGCCGCGCCCACCACGGCGTCTGTCAGCATGGAAAAGGTACCGCCTACGTTCACCAGCAGGCCTAGCCATAACAAGGGGATGGTCAGCAAGTCAGGCAGAAAGCCCGTTTCGGCATCGATCCAGGCCAGTGTGAGAAGAATCAGTGCGTAGGCAATCGCCGCGACCGTGGCGGGTGTTGAGCCGAATCGCCAGGCGCAAAGAAGGGCCAGAATCGGGGCGGCCAGCAAAAAACCTGCACGATAGAGTCGATGAGCCTGCGGCGGTTGCGTCGGAATTTTGGTATCCAGAATCCGAGGCAAGCGATATGCGGCGCGGCCAAGCGGCATCGACAGTATGAACGCCAACGCAACGGCCACCAGCACAAGAGCCGTTGGCCCGATCTCCCATGTCACCCACATGTCCATCTTCGGTTGGCTAGCGATCGCTGGCGGCCAGAGAGGCCAGCTGAGCTGCAGGAGTCGGCGCGTCCTTCACGAGGCGGAATCCCACATGCGACATGGGACTGTAGGGATCGGAGCCTCGCCGCGCACTGGGGCGGTACGACAGGCAATAGCTTTCGTTACACAGGAACGAGCCGCCTCGTATGACGCGCCTTGGCGCATCGGCGGGCACGTTCGGATCAGATGGATCGAACGCCTTTGCCGGGCCTCGCGGATCGCTGACAGGCCCTTTGGCGCTTGCCTGCTTGCTGAAGTAATCGGCGCCATACCAATCGGCCACCCATTGCCAGGCGTTACCGGTCATGTCGTAAAGACCGTAGCCGTTCGGCGGAAAAGTTCGAACCGGCAGTGTGCCCTCGGCCCCGCCGGCTTTGGGGCTGACCACCGGAAAAGCACCTTGCTTGCTGTCCCAATAATTGGCCATCGGCTTGCCATCCGGCGTGAGTTCGTCGCCCCACACATAGGTAGCCTGTTCCAGGCCGCCGCGCGCGGCGTACTCCCATTCGGCCTCGGTCGGCAAACGCTTGCCCGCCCACTTGGCGTACTCCAGCACGTCTTCATAGCTGACCTGTACAACAGGATGATCGCCCTTGTTTTCAATGGAGCTGCCAGGCCCTTGCGGATGGCGCCAATCGGCGCCGGGTACATAGCGCCACCACTGCGAATAATCGCTTAAATCGACTTGACGGTTGGTACCGACGAAGACCATGGCACCGGGTACCAGTACATGATCCGGCGGCGCAGGGATGCCCGGCGGTAGTTGAACCCGGATCGTCTCCCAGTCAGGCTTCTTTTCAGCGGTGGTGACATAGCCGGTTTGCCGCACGAATTCAGCGAACTGATTGTTGGTAACGTGGGCAACATCAATCCAGAACCCCCCCACCTTTACCGGATGGGCCGGCCGCTCGTTGGCTTGGGCCAGTTTGCTGTCGCTGCCCATCTGGAACACGCCCGAAGGAACCCACGCCATGTCCGCAGGCGTGGAGACACCATCTCCGAGGACGACAACAGGCTCGGCCGGTGTCGCGGGGGATGGGCTTTGCAACGAAGCCACGGCGACCGCGGCCCCAAGGACGCCAATCGTTGCGATTGAGCCCCACAGCCATTTGCGATGTAGGACTTTAATAGATGCCATAAGTACGTTCGCAAGTCTTGCCCAGATTCGCCTGAATGACCGTTTCGTCCAGGTTGTTGGTTTTGCCGTCTCGAGGTGTTCCTCCTCCGGTTATAAAATCGTAAACGCTGGATTCTTTCCAGGCATTGGCGATCCTTGCCCAATTACCAAGGTCTTCACCGTTGACCACGCCGTCCATGTTGCCGTCGCCCGGGCAGTCGGGATTGGAGGCCAGGATGATCTCGAGTCTTTTCTTCAGATCATCGTAGACAGCTTGTGTTTCCGCATTTGCGGCGGGCAACAGATTGCGGCCCGCGGTGTCCAACAGCGGGGTGGGCGCGGCTTGATTGATCTCGAACAATTCATCGACGGTCTCCCGCTCGATGCTATCCGTAGCTGGCGCATAGTCTTCGCTGGAATTGCGCACCAGCTTGTAGCGCTCGTTGCGAATGGCTATCGACGATTCCGGCACGAGGGTCAGCACGGGTTGGGCGTTCTTGTACAGTGTCTCGTTTATCGCGGCACATGTCAGATAGCCGTCGGCACCACTGGGATTAGGCAGTACCGGAGCTTGGGTGTAGGTGTGACCAGGCCCCCACCAGTTGCCCTCGTTGTCTTCGCAGACGCTTTTCGATGTCGGAATCACGGTGCAGGCCGTGCCTATGACGCAAGGCCCGTTTCGGGCGCCATTGGCTTGCTGGTTCATGCCGCCCATGGTGAAGTTGATGTTACGCAAGCTGCCTTGGCCGGGGTTGGTCAGGTAAGGCAAAATGCCCACTGAATCGACCGTGCGCGGCACTTCTTTATGAACGTCCAGGCCGGCAAGTTCGCCAAAAAACTGAAACAAATCGACCATATTGACCATGTGATCGACTTCCCGATCTGGCTGAACGACCTGCGGCCCCGCAATGATCAACGGATCCCATACCCCCGTCTGGTAGGCGCTGCCCTTGGCCCGTGTCGGATCAAAGGGCACCTTTACGGCAGCGGCCAAGGAGCCGTTATCGCCAACGATTGCGATGACCGTGTTCGATGCTTTGGGATCATAGTTGAGGCTGCCGTCCTGGTTGCGTTTGGCCAGGCCTGTTTCAACCAGCAGCCTGCCGAATTCAGTATCCAGGGCTTCGGTCATACGATCCTGAATAATGCGTTTGTCTATAGAATCCTGGGCAGTATCCCCTGTGCAAGCCAGTTGGTCCAGCGGACCCACGTGTCCTGCAAGCAGCTTTTTCGGAGGCTGCTGCCATGGTGTATGGGCAGCACTGTAGCTGACCGTGGCCATCCAGGCTTTATCGGATGGGCGCGACTTGATCCAGTTGATGGCGGCATCGGTTTCGATACGTGTGCGGTAACCCCTTGCGCGCGCATCGGTCCGCGCTACCTCTTCGACATCGCCGTTCTCGATGATGACCAGAGGCGAGACGTAATAGCCATTCGGGCGCGTAAAGTCGACCGTGCCTGGAGGGGTGGTGCTGCAAGTTGTGGCATTGGGCACCAGGATGCCGCCCGAATTCAGGCATTGCAAACCGGGCGCATCCTGCTCGAGCAGCGATGTACGTGTAATGACCGAACAACTGTTGTCGGGCTTGTAACAGGCGCCAGTCTCCGCTCCGCCTGCTTTCGCTGCGCCCGGAACGAAACCGCACATATAGGTACCTACAGGAGCCGCCCCCCCCGCCGACGTATCGATGGAATCGGGCAGCCCACCCACCCAGCCGTAGAAATAGTCCCATCCGAGCGTGCTTGGCGTGGCGTTCCCTGCCTCGTTGTTCTCGGGACCCGCCAAGTGGAACTTGCCAAACATGGCGCTTTCGTAATTGACTCGCTTGAGCAACTTCGGTGTGGTCGTGTCGTAGGGCGACAGTTGAGACGTGGCAAGATCGTTGGGGCCGATTGCCTGATTGATGCCGGTGCGCAGCGGATAGCGGCCTACAAAGAATGATGCACGGCCCGGCGAACATTCGGGCATGGACCATGTATTGCGAAAGCGCACCCCTGCATGGGCGACAGCATCTATATTGGGCAGATCGGGTCCGACGGTTCCGCCATAACCAAAGACCTTCATCTGGTCGATGCCGACGTCGTCCATGATGACGAAAAGAATGTTCGGGCCTTGCGCCGTGTCATGCGAGCTGCTGTTGCACCCGCTGAGAACCAGTGATGCCGCCCCTGCGGCAAATAAGGCTGAAACTGTCTTGTTCAAGTTTGTCTCCGTTGCCGCAGCATGATCCATGAGATGCCATCGTGTGGCCCAAATCGTAACAGATTTCCCTTGATATGAAACAATTTAACTAAAACTCGGGACCAATCCCAATCAGTGACTATTGCTGACGAAAGACAGGTTCCAAATCAAGAACAACAAGGAAACTCTTGGCCCACGAACAAGTAGCCATTCAAACCAGCGACGGTTTTTGCCATGCAATGTCATGTCTCCCGCCGGCAATGGCCAAGCGGCTTGGAGCAGCCCTGACTGAAGCCAGCGTGCACCACCTTAGCGAGATTTATTCCGGTGCCGCCCATGGCTGGATGATGCCCGACTTCCCTGTCTATGATCAGGTGTCGGCCGAGCGTGGCTGGCAGTCAATGCTTGCGCTGTTTGACCGAAATTCACATAAGTGATTTATGCCACCAGGCAGCGAATTATTCCCACTCTAAAGCAATTTTAGCCGACGTCTTCATGGCGAACGCAGCCACGATTGTCGCAATTACGTTTGCGGCCACGCTCACGAGAATTGGCAGCATGTAGCTGTCGCTCATATCGAAGATGAAGCCAGTAGCGCTGGGACCGACCAGCGTACCGATCGCTACGCTGGTATAGAGAATCCCGATGATGCCGCTGACGTTGCGTCCACCAAAGTGATCCATGACCACGGAGGGCAGGATCGCCACCCAACCGCCATAGAAGAGGCCAAACAACAGAGCGAAAAATGCGAGCGGCCAGAAGCTCGTTGCAAAGACCCAGATTGCAAGCGCGAGAGCCATCCCGATGAACATCATCAGAAGGAAGGATTGGCGCCCGATCCGATCAGCCAGGCCGCCAAGGAAGAAGCGCCCAAGCGTGCTGCCAATGCCGATGGCGCCGAGTAGCAGCACGGCGGCAGATTGGTCGACCTGATGATCCAACGCATATGGAACGAGATGCACGAACGGCACGAAAACGCCGAACGAGCAAATCAGGCAGGCTGCGTACAGCGCGGCGAATTGCGGAGACCTGACCGCTTCGCCAACCGAAGCCCCGGTGCGGACCGCTCCAGGTTGACCGACCTCCAGAGGAGCCCCGTCAGGCCCGGTTCCCTTGTCGCGAGGATCATTCGCGATGAGCCAGGACATGCCGACGCCGATCACTGCGGCGAGCCCGCCAAGGGTCAGATAGGCGCCTCGCCAACCTAACCACTCGATCAGCCAGGAGGCGAGCGGCGGCATCACCAACGTCCCGACGCCGATGCCGCTTATCGCGATGCCGGACGCGAAGCCCCGACGCTTCAGGAACCAGCGCTGGACCGCTCCGATGGCCGGCACATAGGCGCAACCGATGCCAAGGCCGACGCCAAGGCCGTAGGCGGCATAGACTTCGTAAATGGTGCGCGCGACGCTGGCGAGTGCAAGGCCGGCGCCGACCAGAACCATGCCAAGCACGGCAAGGTTCCGCGCGCCCCATCGATCGGCCAATGGGCCGCTTACGACGCCCAGGCCGAAATACAGGAATCCCGCCAGCGAAAAGACGAGCGACACCGAGCCTCGCGACGCCCCGAAGTCTTGTTGCAGCGAAGGAACGAAGGCGCTGAACGTATAGGCGCTGCCAAAGCCGACAAAGGTGATGGCGAATGCGGCTGCGACGACGATCCAGCCATAGAAAGGGCGGTTGGTGAGTGCGGAGGTCATGTCACGCCACCGGATGACGACGATGCCAGGCCGAAACGCTCTGGAACGCCGCGCCAGCTCGCACCAGTGTTGCTTCCCCGAGATGACCGGCGACGAGCTGGAACCCGATCGGCATTCCCTCTTGGGTAAAGCCGCCGGGCATAGTCAGGGTCGGATGGCCCGACATATCGAACGGGCAGGTATATCGCTGCAGCATGGCGATCAGGCCCGGCTGTTCGCCAAGCGTTTGAACCTTGGCGAGCGTTAGCGGCGCAAACGGCTGAACGGGCGTCAGCAGCAGATCGATTTTACCGAAGAGTGCTTCCACTCGACCACGGAACGCCATGCGCCGTAGCAATATCTCCTGATACCCCATGCCAGAGATCGCAAGTCCGGCCTCAATGACCGAGGCGAGGACGCTGCCATATTGGTCCTTCTGCGCCGGATATGTTGCCTTGTGTGCGACGGCGGCTTCGACCGCGCAGTTAGGCACCCAATCGGCGACCGCCTGGGTAACGTCGGGGAACTCTATATCGACGATCTCAGATCCAAGCTTCGCGAACGCCGTGATGGCTTCAGCAAGGACCGCCTGCGTACCGACATCGACGTCGTCACTGTTCCAGCCAACATCGATACCGATCCGCAAGTTACGCAGATCACCGACAATTCCCGCTACATAATTTGGCACCGGGTCCAATAGGGCGGTTGGATCGTTCGGATCGCTGCCGGCTATTGCGCCCAGCAGCAGCCCTGCATCCACGGCGCTCCGAGCCATTGTTCCAACGTGGTCCAGCGAGGGCGCCAGCTCGAAAACGCCATAACGGCTGACGCGCCCCCAGGTGGGCTTCAATCCGGTTACGCCATTGGCGGCCGCTGGCCAGCGGATGGAGCCACCAGTATCGGAGGCGAGCGAACCGTAACAGAGACCGGCCGCCGTTGCGGCGCCCGAGCCGCTGGAAGAGATGCCGGGCCAGTAATCGGCATTCCAGGGGTTTTGCGGGGCTGTAACCGATGGATGGTGATCGGAATAGGCGCCCTCGGTGAGCTGCGGCTTGCCGAGCAACACGGCTCCGCCCTCTTTCAGGCGCCGCACAACCGTCGCGTCTTCGTCGGAAGTGACATGCTGATGTACCGTCATGCCGGCGCCAGTCGGAAAACCTTTGATCCGGCAGAGATCCTTGATCGCAATAGGAACGCCATGGAGCGGCCCGCGGCTGTGCCCGGCCGCTGTCTCCGCGTCGGCCAGATCCGCTTGGTCGAGAGCGGCATCTGCCATCACCAGCGCGTAGCTGTGCAACTCGCCGTCGAGCGCGGCAATGCGGTCGAGCTGCGCCTGCGTCACCTCCCGTGATGAGACCTCGCGATTGCGGATCAGAGCCGCGACTTCCGCGAGTTCGAGATAATGCAGTGCGGTCGATTCGTCGGTCAATTCTGATCTCCTTGGACGGCGTCAGGCCCCTGGCCCAACGAGCGTTGAAAACGTCAACTTCAATTGCATCAAAATAGTTTAGATTATATTAATTGAAATATGGCTGAGTGCATGTCAAAAATGCTACTATTTCAAAATATACCAGCCATATTGTGGGATTAACAAATCAAATTTTCTCCGTATATAGAGTTAGATTATCTAAATGATTGAACGGAAATTTCCGCCGCTGAACGCATTGCGAGCGTTCGAATCCGCAGCTCGACACCTATCTGTAAAGCTCGCTGCGGAGGAGTTGTGCGTCACGCCGGGGGCTGTCAGCCAAATGCTCCGAAACCTTGAAGATCATCTCGGTGTGAAGCTGTTCGAGCGGGTGAATCGGGGAATCCTGTTGACCCAGGCGGGCCGCGACTATCTGCCGCCCATCCGAAACGCCTTCCGTCAGATCGCCGAAGCATCCAAGCGCGTGGCTGTCACCGCCGATACCGGTATCCTGACGCTCAGCGTCACCCCGTTTTTTGCGTCAGCCTGGCTCGTTCCGCGCCTGAAGTCGTTTCAGAAGGCCCATCCCGAAATCGACCTCCAGATCCTCACCAGCGGCGCGCTAGTGGATTTTTCGCGTGACGGCGTCGATCTTGCCATACGTCACGGCGCCGGTCGCTATCCTGGCTTGCGGAGCTATCGCGTCGTTTCCGTTGAAATGGTGCCTGTTGCAGCGCCGTTGCTTGTTGAGCGCCTGGGGATGCCGGAGCTGTCTAATGAGTTGACGCGATGGCCGCAGGTTCACGACGCCGACCGCAAGGGCTGGAGCCTGTGGTTTCAAGCGCAAGGCATCGACGAGGTCGGGGTTCCCCGCGGCCCCTCCTTTGACGACTCCGGTCTACTGCTGAGCGCTGTGGTCGCCGGCCAAGGCGTGGGTCTGCTCCCGGCAGCGATGGTGGCGCTCGACGTGGCCGAAGGGCGCCTCGTCATGCTCGCGAAGCCGACCCATATGGAAACCTTCGCCTATTACCTGGTCTATCCAGAAGCCAAGCACGACAATCCGAAGATTTCCGCGCTTAGGGATTGGGTTCTCGGCGCCGCTACCATGTGACGGAAGCTAGCACCGTAAACACGGTGACCTTTACCGTCAAAGACAGCTTTGGTCTGGATAGTGAACGGGACGGTCTTAATCCGCCCCTCGGTTCTTACCGCCAGTTCCACCGCCAACCTGTTCTGCTGGCCGGCGATAGCCACCGACCTGCGATAGTCCCCGAAGGACGTATTTTCACTCCCACTCAATCGTAGCCGGCGGCTTGCTCGACACATCGTAGGTCACCCGATTGATACCGCGCACTTCGTTGATGATGCGCGACGACACCTTCTTGAGCAGCGCATAAGGCAGTTCCGCCCAATCCGCCGTCATAAAGTCCGAAGTCTGCACGGCGCGCAGCGCCACCACGTAATCGTAGGTGCGGCCATCGCCCATCACGCCCACCGACTTGACGGGCAGGAAGACGGCAAATGCCTGCGAAGTCAGGTCATACCAGTTCTTGTTGCTGATCGGGTCCACCGTCTTGCGCAGTTCTTCGATGAAGATGGCATCGGCGCGGCGCAGGAGATCGGCGTACTCCTTCTTGACCTCGCCCAGGATGCGCACGCCCAGGCCGGGACCCGGGAAGGGATGGCGGTACACCATGGCGGGCGGCAGGCCCAGGGCCACGCCCAGCTTGCGCACCTCGTCCTTGAACAGTTCGCGCAGGGGTTCGAGCAGCTTCAGGTTAAGGGTGTCGGGCAGCCCGCCCACATTGTGGTGCGACTTGATGGCGACGGCCTTGCCGGTCTTGGCGCCGGCCGACTCGATGACGTCCGGATAGATGGTGCCTTGCGCCAGCCAGCGGGCATTTTTCAGCTTGCCGGCCTCGGTCTGGAATACCTCGACGAATTCTTTGCCGATGATCTTGCGCTTGGCTTCGGGGTCGGACACGCCGGCCAGCTTGCCCATGAATGCCTCGGTGGCATCGACATGGATGACCTTGATGCCGAAATGATCGGCAAAGGTCGCCATGACTTGCTGCGCTTCATTCAGGCGCAGCAAGCCATGGTCGACGAATACGCAGGTAAGCTGGTCGCCGATGGCCTTGTGGATAAGCGCCGCGGCCACGGACGAGTCCACGCCGCCGGACAAGCCAAGAATGACCTCGTCGCTTCCCACCTGGGCACGGATGCTGGCCACGGCTTCTTCGACGTAATCGGGCATGTTCCAGTCGCGGGTGCAGCCGCAGATTTCGGTGACGAAACGGGCCAATATGGCTTCGCCCTGAGCGGTGTGCGTGACTTCCGGATGAAACTGGACGGCATAGAAGCCGCGTTCTTCGTCGGCCATGCCGGCAATGGGGCAGGATGGCGTGGACGCCATGAGCTTGAATCCGGGCGGCAGCGCGGTGACCTTGTCGCCGTGGCTCATCCATACCTTCAGCATGCCATGGCCTTCGGTGGTGATGAAGTCCTGCAAGCCGTCCAGCAGGCGCGTATGGCCGTGGGCCCGCACTTCGGCGTAGCCGAATTCGCGATGATCCGACCATTCGACCTTGCCGCCCAGTTGCGAAGCCATGGACTGCATGCCGTAGCATATGCCCAGCACCGGCACGCCGGCCTCGAACACCTTGGAGGGAACCTTCATCGACTCTTCGGAATAGGCCGATGCATGGCTGCCGGAAAGAATGATGCCCTTCAAGCCTTGCTGCGCCTGGATGAACGCATCGTCCACATCGCCCGGATGTATCTCGCAATACACACCCGCTTCGCGGACGCGGCGCGCGATAAGCTGGGTGACTTGTGAACCGTAATCGAGGATGAGGATACGCTGATGCATGGCTTGAAAAGGAAAAAGGAAAGCAAGGCGTTAATGTAACGTATTGGGCACGATTACGCTGGCGAAACCGGCCCGCAAAGGCTACAGTTTCGGGTAACAAGGAGCATCAATGCAACAAAAGGCGTCCGCTGTTTCACTATCGATTTCGGGTTTTATCGCACTGGCCGTCGCCATGGGCATTGGCCGCTTCGCCTTCACCCCGCTGCTTCCCATGATGCAAAGCGACGCCGGGCTGAGCTTGGCGCAAGGCGGCTGGCTGGCCAGCGCCAATTACGTGGGCTATCTGGCCGGCGCGCTTAGCGCCGCAGCCATTGCCGGCTCGCCGGCCGCCTTGCTAAGACTGGGCTTGCTGCTGGTGGTGGTCACGACGGCGCTCATGGGCCTTACGGACAACTGGACGGCTTGGCTGGCCTGGCGTTTTATCGCAGGCCTGGCCAGCGCCTGGGTATTGGTCAGCACCGCTACCCTATGCCTGGCGCGGCTGGCCGCATTGGGGCAGCCCGGGCGGGCGGGCCTGGTGTTTTCAGGCGTGGGGGTGGGCATTGCCGTGGCGGGCTTGCTATGCATGGGTCTGGGCCTGGTTCGGGCCTCCTCGTCGCAGGCATGGCTGATTCTCGGTTTGATGGCGCTGGCGGGCACTGCCGCCGCGCGAACATTGTGGACCGCGCCCGCCGCCGCCCCGGCCACGCAAGCCAGCCAGGAAGAAGCCGGAGGCCTGGGCAGGCATTGGGCGCTCATCACCTGCTATGGCCTGTTCGGCTTCGGCTATATCTTGCCGGCCACCTTCCTGCCCGCCCAGGCGCGCCTGCTGGTGCAGGATCCCGCCATTTTCGGATTGGCCTGGCCTTTGTTCGGTCTGGCGGCCGCCGCCTCCACCTTGGTGGTGGGCGGGCTGGCGACCCGATACGGACGCCGCAAGGTGTGGGCCGCGGCCCAGCTGGCCATGGCTGTGGGCGTGCTGCTGCCGGCCGTGGTTCCCACTGTTTCAGCCATAATCCTTGCCGCGATTTGCGTGGGCGGCACGCTCATGATCATTACCATGCTGGGGATGCAGGAAGCGCAGGCTGAAGGAGGCCGCCATGCCCGCAAGCTGATTGCCGCGCTGACCGCGTCATTCGCGGCAGGCCAGCTTGCCGGTCCGATATTCTTCAGCCTGACTCACGCCTGGTTCGACGCGGGGCTGGATTTCGCTTTGGTGCTGGCCGCGGCGGGCCTGCTGCTAAGCATCCTTCTGCTGTGGACGCCTCGCCGCGCGGCAAGCTCAAGCCAGGGCCAGGCCACCCCGCCTTGCTGACCACCGGTTTGCCGCCAATTCCCCTTCTCTGGAGTTTCAGTTCATGACCTCCCTGCCTGCTTCGACTCAAACCTTCGTCCTGGTACACGGCGCCTGGCATGGCGGCTGGTGCTGGTCGCGGGTGGCCGCCCGCCTGCGCGCCGCCGGCCACGCCGTTTTCACGCCCACCCTTACAGGCCTGGGCGAGCGCAGCCACTTGCTGAACAGCGGCATAAGCCTTCAAACCTTCGTCGACGACATCGTCAATGTGCTGGTGTGGGAAGACCTGAACGACGTGGTTCTGGTCGGCCACAGCTTTGCGGGGCTGGTCATTACGGGGGTAGCCGACGCCGTGCCGGAACGCTTGCGGCAACTGGTGTATCTGGATGCCTTCATCCTGGAAAGCGGTGTCAGCACATTCGACACCCTGCCTGTCGAGATCGTGGCAAAGCTGCACGCGGCGGCGCAAAACACATCAGGAGCCGCGCCGGCCCTGCCGCCGCCCAAACCCAGAACCCTGGGGCTATTCGAGCCGGACGACATCGCCTTCGTGGAGGGCCGCCTTACGCCCCACCCTTTGCGCAGCTACGAGACGGCGCTGCAATTGCGGCATCCGGTGGGCAACGGCTTGCCCTGCTCTTACCTGAGCTGCGCGAATCCCCTGTTCGCTGCGGTGGACGCGTCCCGCAACTGGGCCCGTACTCGTCCCGGCTGGCGCTGGGAGGACCTGGACGCCGGCCACGCCGCCATGGTTTCCGCTCCGGGGCCCCTGACCGAAGCGCTGTTGCGCGCCGCCCAGGCCGAACAAGCCGGCACCGCAAGCCTTAAAATCGAATGATTCCTGCAATGCCTGGCTACGCATACAACGGGCATTGAGCCATGCTTTTCAGAAATACCTAATATTCATGCATCATCCGATTGAAATACGGCCGGCGCGATTGCCGCAAGACCTTCCCGTGGTACGCGGCTTGTTCCGCGAATACGCCGACAGCCTGGACATCGATCTGTGCTTCCAGGATTTTGAATCCGAGCTGTCCGCCCTGCCGGGAAAATACGCAGCGCCCGCGGGACGGATATTGCTGGCATGGCGGGATGACGAAGCAGTGGGCTGTATTGCGCTGCGCCCTCTTCAGGATGGCGGCTGTGAAATGAAGCGGCTGTATGTAAAGGCCGATATGCGCGGAGAACGGCTGGGGCGCCGGCTGGCGGAGCGTCTGTGCGAAGAGGCGCGCGCCGCCGGGTACACGCATATCTATCTGGACACGCTGCCCACCATGGCCGCCGCGGTCGCGCTGTATGCCTCGCTGGGATTCGAGCCGGCGCAGCCCTATGTGTTCAATCCCATTCCGGGCGCCTTGTTTTTCAAGCGGGAACTCTAAGAAAGAAAGCAAAGAAAACGGCGCGCCATGCTTGCATGGCGCGCCGCTGTCCAATAGGCAATCGCCTTATTCAGCGCGGTAGTTGGGCGCTTCCTTGGTGATCTGCACATCGTGAACGTGCGATTCGCGCACGCCCGCCGAGGTGATCTCGACGAACTCGGCCTTGGTGCGCATTTCCTCGATGGAGGAGCAACCGCAATAGCCCATGGAAGCGCGAATGCCGCCAATCAATTGATAGATGATGGCGATGACGCTGCCCTTGTAAGGCACCCGCCCTTCTATGCCTTCCGGCACAAGCTTGTCGACGTTGTTGGCCGGGTCCTGGAAATAGCGATCGGCCGAGCCGTCGGCCATGGCGCCCAGGCTGCCCATGCCGCGATACGACTTGTACGAGCGGCCCTGGAATAGAACGACCTCGCCGGGCGCCTCTTCGGTGCCCGCGAACATGCCGCCCATCATGCAGGCCGATGCGCCGGCCGCCAAAGCCTTGGAGACATCGCCCGAATAACGGATGCCGCCATCGGCAATAAGGGGAACGCCCGTGCCTTCGAGTGCCTTGGCCACGTCGGCGATGGCGGTGATTTGCGGAACGCCCACACCGGCCACGATGCGGGTGGTGCAGATGGAGCCTGGACCGATGCCGACCTTGACGCAATCGGCGCCGGCCTCGACCAGCGCCTTGGCCGCCGAAGCCGTAGCGATATTGCCGCCGATGACCTGGATTTTCGGGTAATTCTTCTTGACCCAGCGCACGCGCTCGATGACGCCGGCGGAATGGCCATGCGCGGTATCGACGACGATGACATCGACGCCGGCATTGGCCAGTTTCTCGACGCGCTCTTCGGTGCCTTCGCCCACGCCCACGGCCGCGCCAACGCGCAACTGGCCCTGGCTGTCCTTGGAGGCAAAGGGATGCTCTGTGTTCTTGACGATGTCCTTGACGGTGGCCAGGCCGCGCAGCTGGAATGCGTCGTTGACGATCAGCACGCGTTCAAGGCGATGCTTGTGCATCAGCGCCTGGGCCTCGTCCAGGGTGGCGCCTTCCTTCATGGTGATCAGGCGATCCTGGGGCGTCATGATGTCGCGCAGGGGGACATCCAGGCGATCTTCGAAGCGCAAATCGCGGTTGGTGACGATGCCGACCAGTTTTCCGCCCTCGATGACCGGCAGGCCGGAGAAGCCATGCTGGCGCTGCAAGGCGATGGCATCGCGCACTTTCATGGTGGGCGTGACGGTGACCGGATCGATCACGATGCCGAATTCGTGGCGCTTGACGCGGGCGACCTCGCGGGCCTGTTCTTCGGCGCTGAGATTCTTGTGGATGATGCCGATGCCGCCTTCCTGGGCCATGGCAATGGCCAGGCGCGATTCGGTCACGGTATCCATGGCTGCGGAGACCAGCGGGATATTCAGCGTGATATCGCGCGTAAAGCGGGTAGTCAGCGAGGTGTCGCGGGGAAGGACTTCGGAATACGCCGGGACCAACAACACATCGTCGAAGGTAAGCGCTTTTTTGATTAGACGCATAAACTAGCTCCGTGCAAAGCAAGATTATACGCTTAAGCTAGGGTCTTTACCTAGTCGGCCATCACAAGGGTCAAAGGAAAACCCCGCTTTCGCGGGGTTGCCCTTCAGCCCAGCCAGACCCGCGCATTGCGGAACATGCGCAGCCACGGTGTGAATCCGCCGTGGGCGCCGCCCTTGCCGCCCGAATCCTGGGTGCCCCAGCGTTCCGGCGCCCATGACATGGCCACATTGCGCGTGACCCGCTCCGGGTGCGGCATCATGACGGTGAATCGTCCGTCCGCCGTGGTGACGCCCGCCAGGCCTTGCGGACTGCCGTTGGGATTGTAGGGATACTGTTCGGTGCGCGCGCCGCGATTATCCACGAAGTTCATCAGGCCATACACCTTGTCCAGCGCGCCCTGCCGCGAGAAATCGGCATAGCCCTCGCCATGGGCAACGGCAATGGGAATCCGCGCGCCTTCCATGCCTTGCATGAACAGCGATGGAGAATCGGCAACTTCGACCAGGGACAGGCGCGCCTCGTATTTTTCGGACAGATTGCGCGTAAAGCGCGGCCAATGCTCGGCGCCCGGTATCATGCCGGCCAGGGCCGCCATCATCTGGCAGCCGTTGCATACGCCCAGCGCGAAAGTATCGGGGCGGGCGAAATAGGCGGCGAACTGATCGGCCAACTGATCGTTGAAGCGTATCGTGCGCGCCCAGCCTTCACCGGCGCCCAGCACATCGCCATAGCTGAATCCGCCCACGGCGACCAGGCCTTGCACATCGGCAAGATTGGCCCGGCCCGACAGCAGGTCGGTCATGTGCACGTCCAGGGCTTCGAAGCCCGCCTTGTCGAAGGCCCAGGCCATTTCCACCTGGCTGTTGCAGCCCTGCTCGCGCAGGATCGCGACCCGGGGGCGCTTGCCCGTGGCGATGAAGGGCGCGGCAATGTCCTCTTGCGGATCGAAGGGAACGACGGGCGACAGGCCCGGATCGTCCTTATCCTGCCAGACATCGAATTCCGCCTGGGCGCAGGCGGGATTGTCGCGCAAGGCCATGATGCGGCGCGATACCTCTGCCCAAAGCTGTCCAAGCTCGGCGCGAGGCTTTTGATAAATGCACTTGCCGTCGCGGTAGATCTGTATTTCGTCGGTCTTGTTCAGGCTGCCCATGACATGGGAGTGGGCGGACAGGCCCGCCGAACGCAACTGCTGCAGCACCTTGTCGCGTTGCGCAAGCGGCACCTGGATGACGGCGCCGGCTTCCTCGGCGAACAAGGCCTTCAGGGTAAGTTCGTCGCGCTGAACCGAAATCTGCTCGGCGCGTATCTTGTAGTCGCCCCAATCGGCGGCATGCGGATCGATGGTCAGCATATCCAGGTTGATGGAGACCCCGACATGGCCGGCGAACGCCATTTCGCAGACGGTTGCCAGCAAGCCGCCATCGGAACGGTCGTGATAGGCCAGGATATCGCCCTGCGCCGCCAGTTGGCGGATGGTCTTGAAGAAGGCGCCCAGGGATACGGCATCGTCGATATCGGGCACCGTCTGCCCCACCTGGTTGTAGGCCTGCGCCAGTATGGAGCCGCCCAGGCGCTGTTGGCCCATGCCCAGATCGACAAGTATCAATGCCGTGTCGCCCGCGTCTGTGCGCAATTGCGGCGTCAATGTGGCCCGCACATCGGCCACCGGGGCAAACGCCGTCACGACCAGCGAAACCGGCGCCACGACCTGGCGCGCTTGGCCGTCATGATCCCATGCCGTGCGCATGGATAGGGAGTCCTTGCCCACCGGTATGGATAAATCCAGTTGCTGGCACCACTGGCTGACGGCGGACACGGTGTCGTACAGGGCGGCGTCCTGGCCCGCGACGCCGCAGGCGGCCATCCAGTTGGCGGACAGCTTGATGTCCTTGAGCGAGCCCACATCGCTGGCGGCAAGATTGGTCAGCGCCTCGGCCACGGCCATGCGTCCCGACGCGGGGGCATCGATCATCGCCAAGGGGCTGCGTTCGCCCATAGCCATGGCTTCGCCCCGCACGCCTTCATAATCGGCCAGGGTGACGGCGCAATCGGCCACGGGAATCTGCCAGGGTCCGACCATCTGGTCGCGGCTGCTCAAGCCGCCCACCGTCCGGTCGCCGATGGTGATCAGGAAGTTCTTGCTGGCGACGGTCGGATGCCGCAAGACCCGCTCGATGGCTTCGTCCAGCGGGATGCCCACCAAATCGATCGCCGGATGCGAGGACTCCAGGCGTTCGACATCGCGGGTCATGCGGGGCGGCTTGCCCAGGATGGCATCGATGGGCACATCGACAGGCCGGGGCCGCATGGGGGATGCTTCCGGAGCGGCATCGGCCACACCCGGCAGGCCTTCGCCATAGGTCACGCGCAACTGGCGCTCTTCGGTCGCCACGCCAACCACCGCATAGGGACAGCGTTCGCGCTTGGCGATCGCATCGAAACGCGGCAAGTCTTGCGGCAGGATGGCCAACACATAGCGCTCCTGCGATTCATTGCTCCATATCTCGGCGGCGGACAAGCCCGACTCTTCCAGGTGGACCTGCTGCAATTCGAACAAGGCGCCGCGTCCCGCGTCGTTAACCAGCTCGGGGAAGGCATTGGACAGGCCGCCTGCGCCCACGTCGTGGATGGCGATGATGGGGTTGTCGTCGCCCTGCTGCCAGCAGCGGTCTATGACTTCCTGGCCGCGCCGTTCGATTTCAGGGTTGCCGCGCTGCACTGAATCGAAATCGAGCTCGGCGCTGTTGGTGCCGGCGCTCATGCTGGATGCCGCGCCGCCGCCCATGCCGATGCGCATGCCGGGTCCGCCCAGCTGGATCAGCAAGGCGCCCGGCGGTATCGGGTCTTTATGCGTCAGGCGGCCGTCGATGGAACCCAGGCCGCCGGCGATCATGATGGGCTTGTGATAGCCCCAGCGCGTGCCGCCCGACGCCTGTTCAAACGTGCGGAAATAGCCCAGCAGATTGGGCCGGCCGAATTCATTGTTGAACGCCGCGCCGCCTATCGGCCCTTCTATCATGATGTCCAGCGGACTGGCGATGCGGTCCGGCGAGCCGTGAGCATCGTGTTCCCAGGGCTCGATGGCATCGTCGAAGCGCAGGTTGGACACGGTGAAGCCGGTCAGGCCCGCCTTGGGCTTGGAGCCCCGGCCGGTTGCGCCCTCGTCGCGTATCTCGCCGCCCGCGCCGGTCGAGGCGCCCGGAAACGGGGCAATCGCGGTCGGATGGTTGTGCGTTTCCACCTTCATCAGCGTATGCACGGTGGCCGGATAATGCCCGTAGGCTGTTGTCTCGGCATCGCGGCCGGCATGGAAAAGCGTGGCCGGTCCGCCCGCCATGATCGCGGCATTGTCCGAATACGCCACCACCGTGCCCACAGGCTGGGCGGCGTGGGTCGCGCGTATCATTCCAAACAAGGTATTGGGCTGCTCCTGGCCATCGATGACCCATTGCGCGTTGAAGATCTTGTGGCGGCAATGCTCGCTGTTGGCTTGCGCGAACATCATCAGTTCGACGTCGGTCGGATTGCGGCCCAATTGCCGGAAAGCGGCTTCAAGATACTCGATTTCATCGTCGGACAAGGCCAGGCCCAAGGCGCTGTTCGCCTCGATGAGCGCCGCCTGGCCCTCGCCGACGACATCGATGGTTTGTATGGACTTGCCCGGCAGCGAGGCGAACAAGGCCTTGCCGTCGAAGGAGGTATCGACCACGGTCTCGGTCATGCGGTCATGCAGGCAGGCGGCTATGCTTTCGAGTTGCGCGGCATCGAACGGCTTGGAACCCAATAAGCCCCGGGCCGGCGTCACGACGTAGCGTACGCCCCGCTCGACGCGGCGCACCGGCGACAGCCCGCAATTATGCGCAATATCGGTCGCCTTGCTGGCCCAGGGCGAAACCGTGCCCAGGCGTGGAATTACCCGCAAGACCAGTGAATTCTTGCCTTCCTTGCCGGCTTCGCCCGCAACGCCGTAATCCAGAAGCTGCTCCAGCCGGTTCTGGTCCTGTGGGCTTAGGGCGGCGTCGGTCCAGACATAGTGCTCGTAGCGGCCGCCTATGTCGGCGACGGGCAGGCCAAGATCGGCAAACCGCTTCAGCAGCCGCTCGCGGCGAAACGAAGACAAGACCGGGGAGCCAAGGAAATACTGGATAGAAGTCACGGTGCAATGCGGGGAAATGAAGGGAAAGGCTACATTTTACCCGTTTGCCATGCATGGAAGGATTATCGCCGCAAGCCGCGCGCCCGTTGCCGCGGCGCCGGGCGGGTCCGCGACGGACGGCGCCTAATGATCGGGGTAAATCACTTCCAGGATATCCAGCTCGTCGATGCCGGCGGGCGTGCGCAAGGTGACCGTATCGCCTTCGCGCGCCTTGAGCAATGCGCGGGCGACAGGCGAGATCCAGCTAATCTTGCCTTGCAGCGGTTCGGCCTCGTCCACGCCCACGATGGTCACGCGGAACTCTTCGCCGGCCTTGTCCGAATACACCACCGTGGCGCCGAAAAAGACCTGCTCCTTGTTGGGCTGCGTGGCCGGATCAACCACTTCGGCGATTTCCAGGCGCTTGGTCAGGAAGCGCATACGGCGATCGATTTCCCGCAGGCGCTTCTTGCCGTACAAATAATCGCCGTTTTCGGAGCGGTCACCATTGGATGCCGCCCAGGAAACGACCTGTACGACCGATGGACGCTCCTCGGTCATCAGATGCGCCAGCTCTTGGCGCAGGCGCGCATAGCCCTGCGTCGTTATGTAGTTCTTGGTGCCCGCGGGCAGCTTCACCGCGTCGGGGCCGAGATCGTCGTCATCGTCGTTCTCGGACTCTTTGACAAATGCTTTATTCATGGCAATACAAAAAATAGATGGCGAGCGCCGAAAATCGGGACTCAGACCCAATCGTGCCAGATGGGCGTCAGGCCGGCGGGCAAGGCTGGGATTTCCCCCAGATCGAGTTTGCCCTCTTTGGGACTGTGGAAGTCCGATCCGCAAGAAGCCAGGAAGCCGTAGCGGCGCGCAACCTGCGCGTACTCGACATATTGATCCGGCCTGTGGCTGCCGGTCACGACCTCGATGGCCGTACCGCCCAGTTCCTTGAACCGGTCGAACAAGGCGTCGAACTGCAGCGGCGTGTAGTCGTAGCGGCCCGGATGGGCGATGGCGGCGCGGCCGCCCGCGCCGACGATCCAGCCGACGGCCTGTTCCAGCGTGGACCAATGCACGGGAACGTAGCCCGGCCGGCCGTCGCCCAGGTATTTGTCGAAAACCGCCTGCATGGTCTTGCAATGGCCTTTTTCGACCATGTAGCGCGCAAAGTGAGTGCGGCTGATCAGCGACGGGTTGGCGGCGTAGGGCAAGGCGCCCTCGTAGCTGCCCGGTATGCCCAGCTCCGTGAGCCTATCGGCCATCTTGCGCGCCCGCACTGCGCGGCCCTGGCGTATGCCTTCAAGCCCCGCCTGCAATGGACCGTCGCTCTCGTCGACGCCCAGACCCAGTATATGCACGGTATGGCCGGAAAAAGTCACCGAGATCTCGACGCCCGTGATGAACGACATCCCCAGCGATTCGGCGCTGCGCCTGGCTTCGGCCAGGCCCGAAAGTTCATCGTGATCCGTCAGCGCCCAAAGCTCCACGCCATTGGCGTGCGCGCGCGCGGCCACCTCCGAAGGCGTCAGGACGCCATCGGACATCGTGGAATGACAGTGCAGATCGACCTTGATGTCTGGACTCCGGTTGGGTGCATGCAAAGGAATAGTTTACGCCGCTTACGCCATCAGGAAACGCGCAATGGGATCGATTTCATCGTCGCTGCGCAAGGTGGGTGCGTGGCCCACGTTGGGCACGCTATGCAAACGGGCTTGCGGATTGCGCTCCAGCATCTGGCGGGCGGTTTCGGGCGTCAGCAGATCGGACTGTTCGCCCCGCAGGACCAGTATAGGCGATGCAATGCTTTCATAGGCAGCCCACAATACGGCCTCGGATACCCTTACGCTGTCTTCGGATTGCCCGGCGAACGGTTCGGCAATGCGCAGATCATAATGCTTGACCCACTCATCGCCCTGTTGATTGAACACATGGCGGGTAAGCTCTTCCCAACCCTGGCGATCGTGCTGCCCGAATCCGGCCGATACGCTGTGGACATAGTCGACCGCCTGCTCGAATGTGGCAAACCGCATGGGCTGCCCGACATATTCGGCAATGCGCACGAGGCCCGGAAAGTTCAGGGTGGGGCCGATGTCGTTGAACACGATCTTGCCCAGGCGCAAAGTCTGGTCGGCTGGAAGGCCGAAGGGCCCACGGGCAGGCCTGCCTGCGGTCGACATGGCCAGCGTGCCGGCCAGGCCCATGCCGATCAATCCGCCCATGGATGTGCCCACCCAATCCAGCTGCGCGGGATTGAGCCGCGCGATCAGGGTAAGCATATCGGCCACGTATTGCGGCACGACATAGCCGGCGGCATTGATCAGCCAGTCCGACTTTCCGCGCCCGACCACATCGGGGCAGACCACGCGATAGTGCGCCGAAAGGCGCCGGGCCAATTGATCGAAATCGCGGCCGGTGCGCGTCAGGCCGTGCACGCACAGCAAGACCCTGTCGTTGTCCGGATCACCCCATTCCCAATAAGCCATGCGATGCGTGCCGGCGGGGCTGGCGCACATGACGAACTCCAGCCTGGGCTGCTGTGTTCCGTATGATGAAGACGCTTGGGTCATGTCGGCTGCTCACTCTTTTTAGGTGTAGGGGGGGGTCAGAGGAACACCGATTGTAGCGTCAGATATTTCAGCGCGGATCAGATGTGCAAAGCGTGGCCCAGCGCCCGAAGCGCCGCTTCCTGCACGGCTTCTCCCAAGGAAGGATGCGCGTGGATGGATCCAGCGACATCTTCCAGCCGCGCGCCCATTTCCAGCGACTGGCCAAAGGCGGCGGACAATTCGGAAACGCCGCGCCCCACCGCCTGCCATCCGACAATCAGGTGATTGTCGCGCCGGGCCACCACGCGGACGAAACCAACGGTGGACTCGAGCGTCATCGCGCGCCCATTGGCGGAAAACGGAAACTCGGCGCTTATGCAATCCAGGCCGACTTGCGCAGCGCCTTGCGGCGACAGGCCGGCCGCCACGATCTCGGGATCGGTGAAGCACACGGCGGCAATGGCGGCGGGAGAGAAGCGGCGGCGCTTGCCGGCAATGATCTCCGCCACCATTTCGCCCTGGGCCATGGCCCGATGCGCCAGCATGGGTTCGCCGGCAAGGTCGCCGATCGCCCATACATTGCGCATGGAGGTCCGGCATTGTTCGTCGATGCGCACAGCCTGCCCTTCCATGTCCAGCATCAGCGATTCCAGTCCTTCGCTGCGCGGCCGGCGGCCTACGGCGACCAGCACCTGCTCCACCGCCAAACCGGACTCTTCGCCTTCCGCGCTCTGTATCCGCAATACCCCGCCCGCCGAGTCCATGCCCAGGACTCGGCTGGACAGATGCAGCGCCACACCCAGCTTCTTCAAGGCCGCCAGAACGGGCTTGGAAAGATCGGCGTCGTAGGTCGGCAGGATGCGGTCCTGCGCCTCGACGATATCAACCTCCACGCCCAGCTTGCGATAAGCCATGCCCAGCTCAAGTCCGATATAGCCGGCGCCCACGACCGCCAGACGCTTGGGCAGGCTGGCCGGCGACAGCGCCTGGGTGGAGGACACGACAGGACCGCCGAAGGGCAAAAACGGCAGCTCCACAGGCTGGGAGCCCGTGGCCAGCAGCAGGTGTTCGCAGGTGATGCGCAATGGCTGACCCGCCTCCTTGCCGAGATCAACTTCGACGGTCTTGCCGTCGATGATGCGCGCCCATCCTTTTACAAGCCGCACGCCATTTTTTTTCAGCAAAGCCGCCACGCCGCCGGTGAGGCGGCCGACAATGCCGTCCTTCCATGCCACCGTCCGGGCGATGTCGATGCTGGCGGACGAAGCGCGAATGCCCAAGGGGGAACCGTCCGCGAACTGGGCCAGTTGATGAAACTCCTGGGCGGCGTGTATGAGCGCCTTGGAAGGAATGCAGCCTATGTTCAGGCAGGTTCCACCCACGTTCTCGCCTTCGACAAGGACGGTGGGGATGCCCAGCTGGCCGGCGCGTATGGCGGCGACATAGCCGCCGGGACCGCCGCCGATGATCAATAAGGTAGTGGATTGCATGCTGATCCGTCACTCCACAAACAACAGCGCCGGGCACTCGAGCAGGCTGCGGATGCGTTGTATGAACTCGGCGGCGTGCATGCCGTCCACGACGCGATGATCGAAAGAAGACGATAGATTCATCATCTTGCGGGCCACGACGGCGCCGCCCACGATCATCGGACGCTCGACGATGCGGTTGACGCCCACGATGGCCACTTCGGGATGGTTGATGACAGGCGTGGATACGATGCCGCCCAGCGCGCCCAGGCTGGTCAGCGTGATTGTCGACCCGCCAAGCTCGTCGCGTGCCGCGCTGCCGCTGCGGGCCGCTTCGGCCAGGCGCGCGACCTCGACGGCGCAGGCCCAGATATCCAGCGCCTCGGCATGGCGCACAACCGGCACCATCAGTCCGGCTTCGGTCTGCGCCGCAATGCCAAGGTGAACGGCCTCGTAATGCGTAACGACACCGGCCTGGTCATCGTAGCGGGCGTTGATTTGCGGGTAGTCCCGCAAAGCCAGCACCATGGCGCGGGCCAGCAAGGGCAGGATGGTCAGCTTGCCCCGCTGCACGCCCCATTGCGCATTCAAGCGCCCACGCAGGGCTTCCAGTTCAGTCACGTCGATTTCCTCGACATAGGTGAAATGAGGAATGCGGCGCTTGGACTCCTGCATTTTCTCGGCGATTTTGCGGCGCAGGCCGATGACGGGAATCTGCCGCTCCCCATCGCGTTGCGCATAAGCGATGGCCCGGGTCGCGCCGGCAGCCGCCGCCGGGCCGCGCGCCGCATAGGCATCCAGGTCGGCATGGGTGATCTGGCCCGCCGCTCCGGTGCCTGGGACATATTGCAGCTCGATGCCCAGATCCCAGGCGCGCTTGCGCACCGCCGGCGACGCCAGCGGCTTTTCGCCTTCGGGTCGAGCGGGCCGCCCGGCGCAGGCCTGACCGGATACATTTGCCGGCTTCGCGCGCGCGTCCACGGCGGGTTGGCTATCGCTTGCGCCGGGAACGCCGGGACTGGGGCTACCGGCCACATCCGTAGCGGCGCCCGCGGCGTCATCGGCGGGCGCCGCGGCAAGGGCTTGACCAGCCTTGGAAGATCCGGCCCCTGCTTGCGCGCGGGCGGCGGATGCCTTCCCTGCATTGCCCTCGCCTTCGACTTCCAGGCGTATCAGCTCGGAGCCCACGGCCATGACCTCGCCGACCTTGCCGCCCAGCGCCAGCACCTTGCCGTGGACAGGCGATGGCACTTGAACGGTCGCCTTGTCGGTCATGACATCGGCCAGCAATTGATCTTCGACCACATTGTCGCCTGGCTGCACATGCCATTCGACCAGCTCCACCTCGGCGATGCCTTCGCCGATATCGGGCATTTTTATGATGTGCGTTCCCATGCTCACGCCCTCCCTTCCTGTCCAGCGGCTTTCGAGGACGTCGACGCCAGGGCCCCATCCATGACCTTTCTGAACGCGCCGGCCAAACGGGCCGGACTGGGAAAGTAGGCCCATTCATGCGCATGGGGATAAGGCGTATCCCAGCCGGCCACGCGCTCTATGGGCGCTTCAAGGTGGTAGAAGCAATGCTCCTGGACCAGCGTGGCCAGCTCGGCCCCGAAACCGCTGGTCTGTGTGGCCTCGTGCACCACCACGCAACGGCCGGTCTTCTTGACCGATGCCACGATGGTGTCCAGATCCAGCGGCCACAAGCTGCGCAGGTCGATGATCTCGGCATCGATGCCGGACTCCCTGGCGGCGACCTCGGACACGAAGACCATGGTGCCGTAGGTCAGCACCGTAAGGTCGGTTCCGGGCCGGAAGATGGAAGCCGATTCCAGCGGCACGGTGTAGTAGCCCTCGGGGACATTGCCCAGGGGATGCTTGGACCAGGGCACCACGGGCTGGTCGTGATGGCCGTCGAACGGTCCGTTGTACAGGCGCTTGGGTTCCAGGAAAATAACCGGATCGTCGCATTCGATGGCCGCAATCAACAAGCCTTTCGCATCGTAGGGATTGGACGGCATGACCGTGCGCAAACCGGTGACGTGCGTGAAGAGCGCCTCGGGACTCTGGCTGTGCGTCTGGCCGCCGTAGATGCCGCCGCCGCTGGGCATGCGTATCGTCAAGGGCGCGATGAACTCACCGGCCGAGCGATAGCGCAGGCGCGCGGCCTCGGACACGATCTGGTCGGTGGCCGGGTAAAAATAATCGGCGAACTGGATTTCGACCACGGGCCGCAGGCCGTAGGCCCCCATGCCCACCGCCGCCCCGACAATGCCGCCTTCCGATATGGGCGCATCGAAGACCCGGTTGCGGCCGTACTTGGCCTGCAAGCCTTCGGTGCAGCGGAACACGCCGCCGAAATAGCCTACGTCCTGCCCGAAGATGACGACCTTGTCGTCGCGCGCCAGCATGACATCCATGGCCGAGCGCAAGGCCTGGATCATGGTCATGGGCGTCGTGGCCTGCTGTATGGAACGGGTATCCATGATCACACCCCCAGTTGCTGGCGCTGGCGGCGCAGATGCCAGGGCATGTCTTTGTAGACATCCTCGAACATGGTCGCGACGCTGGAGGTCTTGCCGGTGGCCAGCGTGCCATGGCTTTCCGCCTGCTTCTGCGCGGCGATGACTTCGGCTTCGTATTCCATCTGCGTGCGCTGGTGTTCGTCTTCGGACCATGCACCCGCCGCAATAAGGTGCCGCTTCAGGCGATCGATGGGATCGCCCAGCGGAAAACGGGCCCAGTCGTCGGCCGGCCGGTACTTGGACGGATCGTCCGAGGTCGAATGCGGGCCGGCGCGGTAGCTGACCCATTCGATCAAGGTAGGCCCCAAATTGTTGCGGGCGCGTTCAACCGCCCATTTCGACGCGGCGTACACGGCCAGGAAGTCGTTGCCGTCGACCCGCAGCGAGGCAATGCCGCTGCCGATGCCGCGCGCGGCGAAGGTGGTGCTTTCGCCGCCCGCCAGGGCCTGGAAGGTGGAAATGGCCCACTGATTGTTGATGACATTAAGAATCACCGGCGCCTGGTACACATGCGCGAAGGTCAAGGCGGTCTGGAAGTCCGCCGCGGCCGTCGCCCCGTCGCCTATCCATGCCGAGGCGATCTTGGTATCGCCCTGGATGGCGGACGCCATGGCCCAGCCCACCGCCTGCACGAACTGCGTGGCCAGGTTGCCGGATATCGAAAAAAAACCGCGCTCGCGCATGGAATACATGACGGGCAACTGCCGGCCCTTCAGGCGGTCGCACTCGTTCGAGAAAAGCTGGCACATCATGTCGACCAGCGGCACGTCCTGCGCGATCAGCAGGTTCTGCTGGCGATAAGACGGAAAACACATGTCGCCCGGCGACAGGGCCAGCATCTGCGCGGCGCCGATGGCCTCTTCGCCCAGGCTTTGCATGTAGAAGGACATTTTCTTTTGCCGCTGGGCGATCAGCATGCGCGCATCGTAGATACGCGTCTTGATCATGGTCTGCAAGCCCTTGCGCAGCAAGTCGGGCTCTATGGGTTCGGCCCAGGGCCCCACCGCCTTGCCTTCATCGTCCAGGACACGAACCAGCGTATAAGCCAGATCGGCGGTATCGGCGGCGGAGGTATCGATGGGAGGCTTGCGGACGGCGCCGGCGGGAGCCAGGCGCAAATAGGAGAAATCTGTGGCATGGCCGGGTCGCCCCGAAGGCTCGGGCACGTGCAGCCGTAAAGGAAGTGCTTGTCTCATGTCTTGCTCGTGAAAATGTCTTGTGGAATTTTCTTGCGCTGCATTTTGCTTGCCGCCTTGTGGGCGGATAAAACTATCATCGCCGATCCGGATTGAATTCGCAAGCCGTGCTCCCGGCCCATCTCCGAACGGACAGTCAACGCGCCTGCCAATAGCGCCGCGACGCCTGCCTTTCGCTGATGGCCGCGAGGCCCTTGGCCGACGAATGCACCGTGACCGCGCCATGCGCGTCGCTGCGCCAGAACGCAGCCCCGCCCTCTTGCCATCGGCGTTCGACATCGGGACTGGGATGGCCGTAGCGGTTCCAGGCGCCCGCCTGCGCCACCACGTGCAGCGGCTGCGTGTCATTCACGAAGGCGAGGCTGGACGACGACTTGGAGCCGTGATGCGCCGCCAGGACAAGGTCGGCATAGCCCAGCCCCCTGTCGACCAGGGCGGCTTCTTGCGCCGCCCCGATATCGGCCGGCAACAAGGCCGAGTGGTGTTCTCCGCGCAGGCGCAGGACGCAGGCACGGCCATTGCGCTGCTTGCGTGCAGCCGGCCGAGCATCGGAAGGATTCTTCAGCGGCCAAAGAAATTCAAAGGAGACCCCGTCTATATGCCAAGTCATGCCGTACTCGCAGGACGACATCGCCAAAGGCAAGGGCGGCAACACACCCGGCATGCCCAGCAAAGCCGCCTCGCGCTTCAGATAAGCCTGCAAGTCGAAGGAACTGTAGGATTGCTGGACGGGCACCGCCTGCAACAGGCTGCGCGCCCCGCCGGCGTGATCGATGTCGGCATGGGAAACGATCATCGCATCCAGCTTGACGATGCCTTGGGCACGCAGAAAGGGCCAGATGATGCGGGCGCCGTCGTCTGAATCCGGGCTGCTGCGCAGGCCGGTGTCGAACAGCAGGGCATGGCGCGCCGTTTGGAGGACGATGGCGCTGGCCTGCCCCACGTCCAGCGCATGCAAGGTCCACTCGCCATGCAGGGGCCGCTTGGGCGGCCAGCACAAGGCAGGCAGCATCAATAGCCAAGCCAGGCGCCGGCCGGGCAAGCCATAAGGCATCGTGGCCACCGCCAGGCCGCACAATGCCAAGGCGGTCAAGCCAGCGGGCGCCGCGGCAACGGTGAAACTGGCGGCGCGCCAGTTGGACAGCCATACCGTGGGGGCCATCATGAGCTCCAGCGCGGCATGGCCCAGCCAGGCGAAAGCCGCCGCCAGGAAGTCCAGGCCAGGCATGAGCGCTGCGCCGGCCGCCAGCAGCGCCAGCGGCGTGACGGCCAGGCTGATGATGGGAATGGCATAGGCATTGGCCAATGGCGAAGCCAGGGAGACCTCGTGGAAGATCAGCGCCAGCAAAGGCATCAAGCCCGCCGTGATCGCCAGTTGCAGGCACGTTGCCTTGGCCAGGAACGATCCGGCCCGGCGCCATCGGCCCGCAACGGCCGGCCGGCCTATCGGCTGGCCCCACCAGCCGCTGCTGGCCATGAGCACATAGACGGCGCCGAAGGACAGCCAGAAGCCGCTGGCCAGCAATGCCCACGGGTCCAGCAGCACCACGGCGAACGCCACCAGCGACAACAGCCGGGACGCGCTCATCGGCAGGCGCAGCACATACGCCCCGGCCATCACGGCCAGCATCAGGAAGGTGCGGCGCGCCGGCACACCCCAGCCTGCCAGCAGGCAATACAGCGATGCGACCAGCAAGGCCGCCAGCGCGGCTGCAACCTGGGCCGGCATGCGTTCAGCCAGGGCCCGGCCGCGCCAGCGCAGGCGCCGCCATAGCCAAAATGTCAGCGCGCCGCCCAGCGCCGCGATCATGGTGATGTGCGACCCGCTGATGGACACCAGATGAGTAATGCCGGTACGGTTGAACACCGCCCAGTCGGAGGCTTCGACACTGGCTTGGTCCCCTATCGCCAGCGCCAGCAACACCGCGCCGTAGCGCTTGCCGTCAAGGTAGGGACGCATGGCGGCGCGCACCACATGCCGCGCCCGTTGCGCAACGACGGGCAGGCTGGACCAGGGTTCGTCGCGCAAATAGCTGGGTGTTCCGCGCACGCTGCCTGTGGCGCGTATGCCTTGTGCAAACAGATAGGCTTCATAATCGAAGGCATGCGGATTGCGCGCGCCCCGTGGCGTCTTCAAGGTAAGCGCCATGCGCCAGACCTGGCCGGGCGCCAAGTCCGGCAAGCCGTCCGGCGGGCTCGCCTGCGAGTCCGCGGCGGCGCTGTCGCCGGCGCGGCCGTAGGGCCCGGCCCATGCCGCCAAGGGCCATGAAACCTGGATGCGCGTGGGCACGCCGTCGGGCAGGGATGAAAGAACCTGGGCCTGGAACTGACGGCCGTCCGGCCCCAGGCGCGGCAGGCTGGCCACGCGCAATACCACCCTGGAAACTTTGTTTTCGTTATGGTCGGTCAGGGCATCGGCCAGACGGTGCTCGGCACGCGCCACAGTCAGCAACAAGCCCGCCAGCGCGGCCCACAGCGATACCAGCAAGATTTTCCGGACGCGCCGAGGCAGGCCGAACGCCAGCAGGGACAGCAGCACGGCCAGCGCCACCGCCGCCGCCCCATGAGCCAGACCCGGCAGGACGGGCAACTTGTGCACCACGCCGCTTGCCGCCACAAAAGCCAGCAGACCCATGCGTCCCGTCACGCCCATACGCTCCCAAATAGGCCAGCGTAAAGGCGGGCCGTCGGCAACGGAGTGCGAACCGGCCAAAGGCGGCCCTTCGGCTTCTACTGGGTATCGTCGGAGCCGCTGCGGCTAATGCAAGCAAGAGCCGCGATAAAGCGGGCGCTGCGACGGCCTTGGTTAACCCAGGCTGTCCAGCAGGCGCCGCAGCTCTTTCTGCTCGTCGGCGGTCAGCTTGGCGCTGATGCGCGCATCGTGTTCGCGGATGGCCTGGGTAATGCCGCGCAGCGCCTGGCGTCCGGCATCGGTCAGCGCCAGCGCGTGGGCGCGCTTATCCAGTCTGGATTCGGCCCGGGCCGCATAGCCCAGCTTCTCAAGCGAATTGACCACCTCGACCGCGCCCGAGCGCGCAATGCCCATGGCATTGGCCAGTTCGGTCAGCTTCATGTCGGCGTTGGCCTGGATGATGGTCATGGCCGAAAACCGGGGCGGCGTAATCGACCAGGGCCCCAGCGCATCCAGGAAGTCCTGGTAGATGCGTATCTGCGCGCGCCGTATCGAATAGCCGATAAGCTCGTCCAGCACGCCGTACTCGACGCCCGGCACCTGGGCGTTGAACTGTTCGCCGCGCTGGGCGGGCCGCCGGTTGTTCGGGCGCGAACTCAATTTTCTGCTCAATGCGATTCCTGTTTTCAATGCCTGTTATCCAATTTTGCAATCGACCGCCTTGATGCGGATCATGCCACACGCTCAATTCGGGTAAATCCCGATAGGCTGGAATACATCCCATATTGTTATGATACATAACAAATTATGGGAGACGGTTCTTGAAAGTCATCATCGCGGGCGGCGGCATCGGCGGCCTGGCCCTGGCGCTCATGCTGCATCAGCGCGGCATCGACTGCGACATCTTTGAAAGCGTGCGCGAGCTCAAGCCCCTGGGCGTGGGCATCAATCTGCTTCCCCACGCGGTTGCCGAGCTGGATCAGCTGGGCTTGCTGGACACCCTGGCCGCCGGCGCGATTCCCACTTCCGCCCTGCACTACTACAACCGTCACGGCCAGCCCATCTGGCAGGAAGCCAGGGGCCTGGCGGCCGGCTATGCCGTGCCGCAGCTATCCATACATCGCGGCGAACTCCAGTTGCTGTTGGCGGAGGCGGTCGCGCAAAGACTGGGGGCCGGCCGCCTGCACACCGGCCTGGCCTTCGAATCGCTGACGCAAGACGCCCAGGGCGTGACCGCCCGCTTCCGCAATCGAACCACGAACGAGCTTGAAGAGCTGCGCGGCGACCTGCTGATCGGCGCCGACGGCATCCATTCGGCTGTGCGGCGCTTCTTCTACCCGCAGTCCGACCCCTTGCGCTTTTCCGGGCGCATGCTTTGGCGCGCCATTACCGATGCCGATCCTTACCTGGACGGCAAGACCATGTTCATGGCCGGCCACCAGGATCAGAAATTCGTCTGCTATCCCATCTCCGAACCGCTGCGCCGCCAAGGCCGCTCGCGCATCAACTGGATTGCGGAGCTGCGTATACCCGATCCCGAGCTGCCGGCCACGGATTGGAATCGCGTGGTGGATGCGTCCGTATTCGCTGAGAGCTTCGAATCATGGCGCTGGGACTGGATCGATATTCCAGCCATCATCCGGGGAGCGCAAGCCATCTACGAATTCCCGCTGGTCGACAAAGACCCACTGCCCCGCTGGACGCAGGACCGCGTCACCCTGCTGGGCGATGCCGCGCACCCCATGTACCCCATCGGCTCGAACGGATCCGCACAAGCCATACTGGATGCGCGCTGCCTGGCCGACAGGCTGCAAGCGGCGACGATGCGGCGCAACACCGGCATCGAGCTTGCCTTGAAGGAATACGAAGCCGAGCGCCTGCCGCCAACCGCCGGCATCGTCCTGCGCAACCGGCTTAACGGCCCCGAGCAGGTCATGCAGATCGCACACGAGCGCGCGCCCGATGGCTACGCGCACATACACGATGTCGTCCCCCAAGCAGAGCTGGAGGAGATCGCCATGCGCTACAAACGCCTGGCCGGCTTCGACCCCGCCGCGCTCAAGACCAGACAAGGCTAGCCGATATGACCATACTCATTGCCGCTCCCGCACTGGAACACCTGGCCACCCTGCTTGTCGACGTGGCACCGCCGCAGGAAATCGGCCAGACGCCCGCCGGCCGGCGCCGCGTTATTCCCATCGTCGGCGGCACGGTCACGGGCACCCTGCTGTCCGGCCGCATCCTGCCCGGCGGGGCCGACTTCCAGTCCATCCGCTCGGACACCTACACCGACATCCATGCCCGCTATGTCATCGAGACCGATGCGGGCGAAACCGTCTATGTGGAGAACACCGGCATACGAACCGGCTCGGCCGAGGATATCGCCAAGCTGGCACAGGGCCGGCCGGTGGATCCGGCCCGCATCTATTTCCGCAGCTACCCCAGATTCGAAACGGCTGCGCCCCGACTGGCCTGGCTGAATACGCATCTGTTCCTGGGCACCGGCGCACGGTATCCGGATCGGGTCGAATTGAATTTCTTTGCAATACGTTGACAAGACAACCAGGAGACAACCCATGAAAACCTCTACCCTTGCCGGGCTGCTGTCGGCCGCCTGCATGACTTTTGCATCGGTGGCCGCGCTGGCCGCCTATCCCGATCAGCCTATCCGCATGACGGTGGGCTTTCCCGCCGGCACCGGCCCCGATATCGTCGCCCGCACAGTCGGCGAGCAACTGTCCAAGGAACTGGGGCAGTCGGTCGTGGTGGAAAACAAGGCGGGCGCGGGCGGGCAGATAGCCGCCTATTCGGTCGCCCACAGCGCCCCCACCGGCTACAACATACTGCTGGGCGAAGTCGGCTCCATCAGTATCTCGCCCGAGACCACGTCCAATTTAAGCTATGCGCCGCTCAAGGAGTTCGAGCCCATCACCGAAGCCGTACGCGCCAATTTCGTGCTGGTCATTCCGGCCGACTCGCCCTACAAAACGCTGAAGGAATTCGTCGATGCCGCAAAGAGCAGCAGCGACCGCTTCAACATCGCCACCTTCGGCGCCGGCACGCCGGGCCACTTCGGCGCCGAGATGCTGGCCGATGCGGGCGGCTTCAAGATAGAGCCCATTCATTACCGCTCCACCGGCGATGCGGTCACGGCGATCATCGCGGGACAAGTGCAGGGCGCCTTCGTGACCACCGCCATGGCGGCGCCGCAACTGGCATCGGGAAAAATGCGCGCCTTGGCCATCACCGGCACGGAACGCACCAAGATGCTGGGCGACATACCGACCTTCAGCGAGCAGGACATGCCCAAGGTGGATTTCGGCGCCTGGTTCGCCTTTTTCGCTCCCAAGGGCACGCCCGGCCCCGCGCTGGACATCCTGAATCAGAAAACGATAGCCGCGCTGAAGGCGGAAAGCGTGCGCAAGCTGCTGGAGGGCAACGGCTTCGTCATTGTCGGTTCAAGCCGGGAAAATCTGGGCGAATTGCTGGTCTCGGAACAGAAGCGCTGGGCCGACGTGGTCAAGAAGACCGGCTTCAAGATCAACTGACGGTGTGCAGGGCGGTTCCCAGGCGGGGCAGCACCCGCCTGGCATTAGCCGCGCTAGCGTGAACAATGTCTTCGCGCGCCATGCCGCGCAATTCGGCCAGCACATCGGCGATGCGCGCCACCTCGCCCGGTTCATTCCTGGCCGCCGGCGCGCCGGGCTCGCCCAGCCAGGCGGGGGGAATGTCGGGCGCATCGGTTTCCAGCACCAGGGACTCCATCGGCAGCTGTGTCGCCAGCCGCCGTATCTGCAAGGCGCGCTCGAAGGTCATGGCGCCTCCGAAACCCAGGGCGAATCCCAATTCGATGAATTGCTGGGCCTGCTGGAAGCTGCCGTTGAAGGCGTGCGCGATACCGCCCATGCGCGAGCGCGGCCTCAAGTGCTTGAGCAAAATATCCTGTGAACGCCGCACATGCAGCAGCAGAGGCAGCCCATAACGCTCGGCCAGGTCCAGTTGCGCGGCGTAAAACCGCTCCTGCTTTTCACGCATGGCGGGCTCTTTCAAGCTGGGCAGGAAAAAATCCAATCCAATCTCGCCTATCGCCACGAAACGCGGATCGTCCAGAGATTGCTGGATCCGCGACTCCAGCTCGGCCAGGTCCGCCTCTTGCGCATCGGGTACGCAGATGGGGTGTATTCCCAGGGCGTAGACGCCGCCCTTGAAGGAGTGCGCCATATCGCGCACGGTATCGAAATTGGCCAGGGCCACGGCGGGAATAACGATGGCATTGACGCCGCGCCCCGCCGCCCGCTCGATCACGGCCTTGCGATCAGCCTGGAACTCCGAGGCATCCAGATGGCAATGCGTATCGATCAGCATAGACCTCCCTTTTACAGGCGATGCTCCGAAGCCGCCTTAAGCCGGAGCCAGGGGCGGCGTTTCGGGGTCGACAAGGCGGCCCTTGTCCATGGACAAGCGCCTGTGGGCCAGCGCGGCCAGCGCCGGATCGTGCGTCACAATAGCAAACGCCGTGCCGAACTCGCGGTTCACCTGGACCAGCAAGTCGAACATGCTTTCAGCCGTATAGCGATCCAGGTTGCCGGTGGGCTCGTCGGCCAGCACGCAGGTCGGCCGCGTGACCAGCGCGCGCGCCAGAGCCACGCGCTGCCTTTCGCCGCCCGACAACTGGCCGGGATAATGGTCGATGCGCTCGGCCAGGCCGACTTGCTCCAGTACGACTTGCGCCTGCTCGCGCGCCTTGTTGCGATTCTGCCGACGCACGATAAGCGGCATGGCCACGTTATCGAGGGCCGAGAATTCGGGCAGAAGATGATGGAACTGATAGACGAAGCCCAGGCTGCGGTTGCGCAATTGGCTGCGCTGCGACTCTGACAATCCGTGGGCCGATTCGCCGTTGATGAAGACCGTTCCTGATGTCGGCTGGTCGAGCAGCCCCAGGGTATGCAGCAACGTGCTTTTTCCCGACCCGGATGCGCCGACGATGGCGACCATTTCGCCGCGATCGACATGCAGGCTGACATCGCGGAGCACCGGAATGGCCTGCCCGCCCTCGTTATAGGTCTTGACCAGGTTGCGGGCGCTCAGCGCATGAATAGGGATGGCATCAGTCATGGCGCAGCACCTGTGCGGGTTGAAGGCTGGACGCGCGCCAGCTGGGGTACAGCGTAGCCAGCAGCGACAGCACCAGCGAGGTGGCGGCCACGACGGCGATGTCCTCGAGCTGGGGATTCGAAGGCAGTTCGCTGATGAAATAAATCTGCTGCGGCAGGAACTGCACGCCCAATATACGTTCGATGAAAGGCACGATCACGTCGATGTTATACGCCACCAGCATGCCGAATCCCACACCCAGCAAAGTGCCCACCACCCCGATCAGCGAACCCTGGACCAGGAAGATGCGGGCGATCTCGCGCGGACTGGCACCCAGTGTGCGCAAGATCGCGATATCGGAACGCTTGTCCTTGACGGCCATGACCAGCGAGGACAGCAGATTGAATGCCGCCACCGCCACGATCAGCGCCAGTATCAGGAACATCATGCGTTTTTCAGTCTGCACGGCGGCAAACCAGGTGCGGTTGTTCTGCGTCCAGTCCTGCGCGTGCACGAAGGACGGCAGCGCCTGGGTCAATTGCCGGGCCACCAGGGGGGCCTGCTGCATGTCGGCGATGCGCAGGCGCACCCCGCTGGTCCCGCTGTCGCGGAACACCTTGGCGGCATCCTCGTAGTTGATGAAGGCCAGCGATGCATCGTATTCATAGTATCCGGAAGAAAAAATACCCGATACCGTGAACTGGCGCATGCGCGGCGCGAAACCGGCGGGCGAGATCGAGCCCTGCGGCGCCAGTACCAGCACCGTATCGCCGGTGCCGACTCCCAGCGAATTGGCGATCTGATTGCCCAGGACGATGGAAAAACTGCCGGGCGCAAGCGCATCGAGGCGGCCGGCGATCATCTGCCCCGATACGTCGGACACGGAACCTTCAAGCGCGGGATCGATGCCGCGTATCTGCACGCCGCTCAAGGCTTCGCCGCGCACGATCATGCCTTGCGCCGCCACAAAAGGCGCCGTCCCGCGGACTTCGGGGTTCTTGCGGGCCATGTCGGCAATCTGCCGCCATTCCTGCAGGACCTGTTCAGGCCCCATGCGCGGCACGTACAGTTCGATATGCGGCAAGACCGACAGCATGCGGTCGCGCACCTGGGTCTGGAAGCCGTTCATGACCGAGAGGACGATAATCAGGGCCGCCACGCCCAGCGCGATACCCGCCATCGAGCTGGCTGCGATGAACGACACAAAACGGTCGCCGCGCCCAACCCGTCGCCGGGAACGCGCAAGGCCGGCATAGCGGGCCCCTATCCATAATTCATAAGACATCGTAAAAGCCACCGTTTCCCATTGACACTACAATCCAGGAATGCGAATCGTACTACCTGGCGCCCTGCCCGACCCTCGCGAAGCGCGCGAACTGATCTCTTACCTGCCGGCCGCCGCCCCGACATTGCTGGGCTGGCTGGAACGCGGCCGTGCCAAGGCCGTCCCCGCAGATCCGGCCCGGGCCGCCTGCACGCCGCTCGAGCAATGGCAACTGATCCAACGCGGCTTCCGGCCCGCCGCCGGCCAGAATTTTGCCACAGGGCTCGGGCCCTTGCTGGCGCCCGGCGCCGCCGAACCAAGCCTGCCGGTATGGTTGGCCGAACTCGTACACGTGTCGCCGTCGCGCGACGGCGCGGCATTATTGCCCGCAAGCGAACTGGCCATTACGCCAGACCAGAGTGTAGCCTTGTTCGAATCCGTGCAAGCGCTCTGCTCCGAAGCCGGCTTCGCGCTGCGGCCCTGCGGCACGGATCGCTGGCTCATCGACCCGCCCAAGGATTACCAGCCGCAATGCGCCAGCCCTTCGCTGGTCGCCATCACGTCGGTCAACGACTGGTGGCCGCAGGACATGGCGGGCCGTCCTTGGCGCCGCCTGGTCAACGAAGTGCAAATGATGTGGTACGAGCACCCGGTCAACCAGGCGCGCTACCGGCAGGGCCTGGTTCCCATCAACAGCCTCTGGCTGTTCGGCGGCGCAAGCGCAAGCCAGTTCGCGAAACCGCCCGGCCTCGAGCCTGAAACGCGGGTGCATGGCGATTTGCTGGCGGCCAGCGTTGCGCACGATTGGGGCGGCTGGCTGGCCGCCCTGGGCCAGTTGGAAGCCCGCCTGTTCCAGCCCCTGGCCGGCGGCGAAGCGCCTGAAATCGTCCTCATAGGCAGCGACCGCATCGTGGAAGTCCAACCCGCCGCGCTGAGCCGATGGACGCAATGGCTGCCCGGCAGCCGCAATGCATGGAGAAAGTGGTGGTCACACCAAGATTAAGCACACGGTCCGCCGATTTCGAGGCGGCGAAAATGTTGGAAGCAGCGGGCATACACCCGCTGCTCTCGCGCCTGTGGGCGGCGCGCGGCGTACGCCACCCCAGCGAAACGCAATTGATCTGGGCGGCCATGATTCCTCCCGGCCAGTTGACGCATGTGCAGCATGCGGCCACCGTGCTGGCCGATGCCATACAAGCGCGCAAGAAGCTGCTGATCGTGGCCGATTACGATTGCGACGGCGCCACCGCCTGCGCGGTGGGATTGCGCGCCTTGCGCGGCATGGGCGCCATCGTCGATTTCCTGGTTCCCAACCGTTTTGAAACCGGCTACGGGCTGTCGCCCGCCGTCGTCGCGCTGGCCGTACAGCATCACGCCGGCAAGCCGGACATGCTCATTACCGTGGATAACGGCATAGCCAGCATAGACGGGGTCGAAGCGGCGACGCAGGCGGGCATCGATGTCGTCATCACCGATCATCACCTGCCCGGCGAAACCCTGCCCCGGGCGCTGGCCATCGTCAATCCGAACCAGCCCGGCTGCGGCTTCCCGTCCAAGAACCTGGCCGGCGTAGGCGTCATTTTCTACTTGATGCTGGCCCTGCGCGCCGAGCTGCGCCAACGCGGCGTCTATGCGGCCGATGGCGGTCCGCGCCTGGACAACCTGGCCGATCTGGTTGCGCTGGGCACGGTGGCCGACGTGGTCAAGCTGGACGCCAACAATCGCCTGCTGGTCACGCAAGGCCTGCAGAAAATGCGGGCCGGACGCATGCAGCCCGGCCTGCGCGCCCTGTTCGCGGTGGCCGGGCGTGAGCCGCGCCAAGCCAGCGGCTTCGATCTGGGCTTCGCTCTGGGACCGCGCATCAATGCGGCGGGACGGCTGGCCGACATGAGCATAGGCATACATTGCCTGACCACGGACGATGAAGGCCAGGCGTTGGAACTGGCCCGGCAACTGGACGCCATGAACCAGGAACGGCGCGGCATAGAAGCCACCATGCGCGAAGAGGCCCTGGCCACCATCGAAACCTCGCTGCCCACCATGGGCGCCAGCGTTTGCGTATACCACCCGGACTGGCACCAGGGTGTGGTGGGATTGGTGGCTTCGCGCCTGAAGGAAACCTACTGGCGCCCGACATTGGCCTTTGCCCGCTCCGACGCGGGTGAATTGCGCGGATCGGGCCGTTCCATACCCGATGTGCATCTGCGCGACGTACTGGACCTGGTCTCCAAACGCCACCCGGGCATCATCCTGAAATTCGGGGGCCACGCCATGGCGGCCGGCCTGAGCCTGCGCGAAGATGCCTACGACATCTTCGTTGCCGGCTTCGACGCCGCCGTACAGGAACTGAGCGGCCGCAAAAGCTTCGATCCCGTCATCGAAACCGACGGCTCCCTTGAAACAGGCTATGCCAACGCCGACGTGGCGGGCCTGCTGCAGCAGCAGGTCTGGGGCGCCGGATTCCCGGCGCCCGTGTTCCGGGACACCTTCCATGTGCGCCAGCAGCGGCTGCTGAAAGAGAAGCACCTGAAGCTCAGCCTGGAACGGGGCCACCAGCGCTTTGACGCCATCTGGTTCAATCACGCCGACATGCTGCCCGAACACATCGACGCCGCCTACCGGCTGGATCAGAACACCTGGAACGGCATGGTGTCGGCGCAATTGATCATCGAATATGCCTGCGGATCGCAGGCTTAAGCGGCGGACCGGGCCGGCAGCGTCGCCAGCAGCAGGCCGGCCAGCGCAATGACGAAGGCGATCACCTGCAGTCCGCTCAAGGTTTCGCCCAGCACCAGCACGCCCACCAGGGCGGCGCTGATGGGCAGCATGACGGTGAACACCCCGGCCCGCGAAGCCGGCACGGATTTCAAGCCGGTCATCCACAGCCAGACCGTCCACACGCTGGCCGCCAGGGCGTAGAACAGCAGCAAGGCCCACATTTCGATGCGCACCGCCGTGAAATCGAAATGCAGCGCCGTATACAGCCCGAAAGGCGTCATCAGCGCGAAGCCCCATAAGTTGATGACGGCACTGATGCGCTTGGGGCTCATTACCGCGGTCAGCTTCTTGCCGATGACCGCATAAGACGCTTCGCACAGGACGGCGCCGAAGATCAGCACATTGCCCAGCCAGGCCAGCCCGCCCTGTGTAGCGCCTGGCAGGCCCGTGGCGGCGGGCGCGCCGGCCTGGGCCAGCGACAGCAAGCCTATGCCCAGGGCGCCGCAAGCCACCGCCGCCCATACCCGGGGACCGATTTCCTCTTTTAGAAAAATCCAGCTCATCAGCGCGACCATGGCCGGAATGGCGGACATGATCACGCCCGCCGACACCGCGCTGGTCAGGCTCACGCCCATGATCATGCACAGCGTGAACAGGAAATTGCCCAGAAAGGACTCCAGGAAAATCAGCTTGCGGGTCTGGGACGACAAAGGTTGCTCGCCCGCAGGCTTGCGCAGCCAGCGCAGCATCGCGATGCCGCCTATGCCGAAACGCAGCCATCCCAAAAGAAACACGGGCAATACCATTGCCAAGGGTTTGGTAAGCGCCACGTAGGCGCCGACCAGCGACATGCTCAGAGCAAGGGAAGCGTATGCAAGCAATTGGCCTGGAGGCTTAGTCATCGAACCGCCGGGAAGAATTCATGTAGACGGCATTATCGCCGAAGAAAACTTCGGCCCATCGCCATTATCAGTATGTTCAACGTAGTACAATAAGGGTTTACGCCATCGCGCGGGCTTATTCGGCCTGCGTCTCTTGTTCGCGCGCACCCTGCGCAACATTTGCCTGCATCGCTTTACCCCGCCGTTGCTCGCATCGCCCGGCGGAACAAACAAAATCCATCTTCCATTGCGGCCCCTGCCGCCCATCGATTCCATGCCAAGGCATAGACTCCGGGTTCGGCTGCGCCGGTAAAACACTAAGGACACACACCATGCAGGCCATTGCCCGCCTGAGCCGTTTCGTCGGCAACACCTTCGCCATATGGGTATTGCTGTTCGCAATACTCGCCTTTTTCGCCCCGGAACAATTCACCTGGATCGTCCCCTACATCGTGCCCCTGCTGGGCATCATCATGTTCGGCATGGGCCTGACCCTATCGAAAAAAGACTTCTCGGAAGTCTTCAGGCGCCCCGGAACCGTGCTTATCGGCGTATTGGGCCAATTCATCATCATGCCCAGCCTGGCCTGGATTCTGTGCCAGGCGCTGAATCTGCCGCCCGAGATCGCCGTGGGCGTGATCCTGGTGGGCTGCTGCCCGGGCGGCACGGCGTCCAACGTAATGACCTTCCTGGCGCGCGGCGACGTGGCCCTGTCGGTGGCGATCACTTCGGTCACCACCTTGCTGGCGCCCGTCGTGACACCCGCCCTTATCTACCTGCTGGCCAGTCAATGGCTGGAGGTCAGCGCCGCCGCGATGTTCTGGTCCATCGTTCAGGTCGTGATCCTGCCCATCGTCCTGGGCGTGATCGCCCAAGCCCTGTTGCGGGAAAAGGTAGAAGGCTGCGTGAATGCGCTGCCGCTGGTTTCGGTCGTTGCAATCGTCGCCATCGTGGCGGCCGTGGTCGCCGCCAACCAGGCCCGGATCGCCACCACCGGCCTGCTTATCTTCGCCGTCGTGGTGCTGCACAATGGGCTGGGGCTGCTGCTGGGCTATTGGCTTGCGAAGCTGTCGGGCCTGAGCATGGCCCAGCGCAAGACACTGTCCATCGAGGTGGGCATGCAGAATTCCGGCCTGGGCGCGGCGCTGGCAACCGCGCATTTCTCGCCGCTTGCCGCCGTCCCCAGCGCCATCTTCAGCGTCTGGCACAATATTTCCGGACCCATCGTCGCCACGCTGTTTCAGCGCTTCAAGAACGACGGCAAGGACGTGGCGCCGTCCGCCTCCGGCACGGCGGCCGCCGAGTAAACGGCGGCGCGCAACGCCAAGGCCGCGCTTATGACGCCGCGGCCTTGGCGCCCGGGCAGTCGGGCTGGCTGTCCATCATTTGCTTGGCCCCCTCCTGGATTTGCTCGGCGCTTAGATCGCGCACATGCGTGGCGATCGACCAGCGATGGCCGTAAGGGTCTTCGACCAGGCCATAGCGGTCGCCCCAGAACATATCCTGGACCGCCATGATTTCCTTCGCGCCGGCCTTGACCGCCTTGGCGAAAGCCGCGTCGGCGTCATCGACGTAAAGGTGGATGCTCACCGGCGAACCTTTCAGCGACTTGGGGCTCATGGAGCCCCATTCCGGTACTTCGTCGACCAGAAAAATGGCCGAATCGCCTATTCTCAGGCAGGCGTGGGCCAACTTTCCGGGCGCCATTTCCAGCCGGGTTTCTTCAGTCGCATCAAATGCCTTCTTGTAAAAATCGATCGCTTTCAGCGCATCGGCGCACACCAGGTGCGGCGTCACGGCACTCATTCCCAGCGGAATGGACCGGACCTTGCTGGCCCCATCCGGATCCAGATCGAACAAAGCCTTGCTGGTCCGCATGTCGAAGGGAGCGGAAAAATGCTCATGGACAATGGCCCACTTACCGCCGCTTTTACGGTAACTGGAGGTCATGCGCATCCACGAGGCTTGCTCCTGGCCGTTGTCGTCCTTCATGCCGCAGCGGATCAGGCCATGGGCGACCGCCAGATCGTTTTCCGCCTGGATATCGAGTTTGCCGGTGTCGAAGACCATATCGCCCGGGCACATGGCCATGCACGCCTCCCAATGCTTGCCGTAAGCCTCCACCCCCTTGAACTGCAATTGCTGGATGGCATCGAACGCCACCACATCCGGCGCGTAATGCGACAAGATGCCTTTTGTGTCCCGCGCGCGTACCGCCTTAAGCCAACTGTCGATTGATTGCCGCACTTCTTCTTGTGCCGTATTGGCGCCTGCGTAATCCATGGTTTGTCTCCTGATTTGAAATGGAATGACTGAAGGGACGGCAAGCCGCGCTGCCCGCGCCGACTACCCTCCCCTTGTCATTGAGCGTCTATTTAATCTTTTTTAGTCCTAAAAAACAACTATTAATTATTGATAGAGAACTAAATGTGCTAGAGTGTTACGTATGGCAATAAAACGAAGTTATTACGATGCGTGCGCCGCTGCGCATGCCCTGGACCTGGTGGGCGAACGCTGGGCCCTGCTGGTGGTCCGCGAACTGCTGCTGGGACCCAAGCGTTTCACGGACTTGCGCAAAGGCCTTCCTTCCATCAGTCCCAATGTGCTTACACAACGCCTTAACGAACTCGAAGCCTCCTCGGTCGTTTTGCGGCGCAGGCTCCCTCCCCCGGCGGCATCCTGGGTTTACGATCTGACCGACTGGGGAAAAGAATTGGAGCCGGTGGTGCTGGGACTGGCCCGCTGGGGCGTACGCTCACCCTCATTCATGCGCGGAGGAAGGCTGGGGGCCGATTCGCTCATGCTTTCCTTCAAAGTGATGTTCGACCTGGATCGCGCCCAGGGCCTGTCCTTCCGCATACAGCTGGAATTCGGCGATGATGTCTTTTACGCAGGGGTCGCGGCGGGTCGGTTGACCATCGCCCGAGGCGAAGCCGATCGGCCTCAGGCATCGATACGCTCCGATCCGCAGACTGTGCTTCATCTGGCTTACGGCAAGGCCAGCCTGGATGCCGCGGTCAAGAGCGGCAAGCTGCATTGCACCGGCAGCAAATCCGCCATCGAGCAGTTCTTCAGTTGTTTTGAACTACCGGAACGCGCTCAGGATACGGCGCGGGACCGGGACGACAGCACGATGCCGCCGACAATGAAAAAGAAAGCCACCGCATGATAGGCATGCGGCGTTTCGCCAAGAAAAGCCGATGACATCAGGGCGGCGAACAAGGGCGTAAGGTTGCTGAAGAACCCGGCGACAGTCGGACCGACGCGCCGCACTCCGGCGCCCCAGCAGCGAAAAGCCACTATCGCCGGGCCTATCGCAAAATAAAGCAGCGCGGCCGCCAGACCCCAGCTCCAATGTATCTGCGCATCGGTCAGCGCCCACTCGCCGGCGGCGAGTCCGCCCGACCACAGCGCGCCGAAGGAAATCTGGGCCAGCAGCAGCGTGGCCCAATTGCGCCGGATCTCCGCTTCGTTGCCGGCATGCATCAACAGCCAGCTGTAAAACGCCCAGATTATCGTCGCCACGATCATGAACACATCGCCGGCGACAAAGCGCAGGGCCAGCAATTGCTGCCACTGGCCGTGGCTTAGCACCACCAGAACGCCGCTCATGGACAATGCCGCGCCGGCAAGCTGGTGCCCGCTTACGCGCGAGCCAAAGAACAGCAAGCCGATCACCAGCATCCAGACCGGCATGCTGGCGCCGACCAGCGTCACGTTGATGGGCGTGGACGTATGCAGGGCCATGTATTGCAAGGTGTTGTACAAGCCTATGCCCAGCAGACCCAGCACGGCATAGCGCTTCCTGTTCGCCCAAAGCCCGCTGCCCCGGCGAAAAACGGAATGCCCCAGAGGCAGCAGGATGACGAAGGCGATGGCCCAGCGCAGAAAGTTAAGGGTAACCGGCGGGACCAGGTCGCTGACGACACGTCCCAGCACCGCATTGCCCGCCCAAAGAAACGGTGGAATGATCAAGAGCAATACGGTCGAGGGCGTGATCTTTTGATTCATGGGCAAGCCGGCGTTGCGCAAAAAAAAGCGGCGGGTATCGCCGCGAAGCGCTATCGTAACGCAAAGCCCGCGCTCTACCGCTCGATGAAGGGTTGAAGCAATTGCATGGCCAGCTCGGCCTGATTCTCCTGGACCATCAGCGTTTGCGCATTCAGGCTGTTGGCCACCGGACCGGGATACATGGAACTGAAGGCGCCCCCGCGCATCAGGAACGAAACACCGTACGCGTCCATCAATGATGCGATGACCGCCGCCTCGGACTCCGATTTTGGACAATAGATTGGTATCATATTTGTTTCCTTGTTCTTTTCCCCACGCCTGCCGCGATCCTGGCGCTGAAGCCAGCTTAAACCATTATGCCGTCCGGGCATCGTCCGCAGCACCGATCCCAAGCCGGAGCAAGATTTTTCATGGCCGTTTTCGATATCCATCCCATAGTGCAAGACCTGAACGCCGTCCGCCAGGATTGGCGCACAGCCCAAAGGCGTTCACGCGAGCCCGGCGGGCGCGAGTTCCCTTCGCCGCAGGCCATCTCACATATCCTGGACGACCTGAAGGGCGTGCTGTTTCCCATGCGCCTGGGCCCGCTCGACCTGCGCCAGGAAAGCGAGGACTTCTACGTCGGCCACACACTGGACTCCGCCTTGCATGCCTTGCTGCATCAGGTACGGCTGGAAATGCGCTACCAGATGCGCCATGAGCATCACAATGAAAGCGAAATAGAAGAAAAAGCCATTGCGGCGGTGCAATCCTTCGCCGGCTCATTGCCGGAGATCCGCCGCCAGCTCGATGCCGACGTGCTGGCCGCCTTCCAGGGCGACCCCGCCGCGCGCAGCGTTGACGAAGTCCTGCTGTGCTATCCGGGCGTGCTGGCCATGATCCATCACCGCGTCGCCCATCAGTTCTACAAATTGGACCTGCCTTTGCTGGCGCGCATGTCGTCCGAACTGGCCCACTCCCAGACCGGTATCGACATCCACCCCGGCGCCCAGATCGGCCCCAGCTTCTTCATCGACCACGGCACGGGCGTCGTGATCGGGGAAACGGCCATCATTGGCCAGCGCGTGCGCATCTACCAGGCCGTCACCCTGGGCGCCAAGCGTTTCCCCACGGACTCGAACGGCAAGCTCGAAAAAGGCCTGCCCCGCCACCCCATCGTGGAAGACGATGTCGTCATATACGCCGGCGCCACCATACTGGGCCGGGTGACGCTGGGACGCGGATGCACAATAGGCGGCAATGTGTGGCTGATCGACGATGTCCCGGCCGGGGCTCATGTAACCCAGGCCGACTCCCTGGGCACACGTACCTGCGACCCCGCCGCCGCCGACTCCACCGTGTAGTCAGCGCGCTGCGCGCATGGCATCAAATGGCGCGTTCGACCGCCGCCTTGGCATGGATCAGGGTGGTGTCGAACAGCATGACGGAACTGTCGGCCTGCTTGACCAGCAGGCCGATTTCCGTGCAGCCCAGTATCACCGCCTGCGCGCCCCGCGCCGCCAGCGCATCGATGATCCGCAAATACTGTGCTCTGGATTCCGGAACGATTTCTCCCAGGCAGAGTTCCCGGTAGATCACGTCGTGCACGATATTGCGATCGGACGGCTCGGGCACCAGCACTTCCAGGCCGTACTTCTGCTCCAGCCGCCCCTTGTAGAAATCCTGTTCCATGGTGAAGGCCGTGCCCAGCAAGCCTACGCGCTGGATGCCGTGCTTTAGCAATTCTTCCGCCGTGGCATCGGCGATGTGCAGCAAGGGAATGCAGATGGCTTGTTCTATCTGGTCGGCAAGCTTGTGCATGGTGTTGGTGCAGATCAGCAAAAAGTCCGCGCCGGCCGTCTCGATACGCTTTGCCGCCTTGACCAGGATGGCTCCGGCGCCCTCCCAATCGCCCGCATGCTGAAGCTTCTCTATGGTTTCGAAATCCACGCTGTAAAGCACCAGCTTGGCGGAATGCAGTCCGCCCAATGCCTTCTTGATGCCCTGGTTGATTTCACGGTAGTAGTCCGCCGTGCTCTCCCAGCTCATGCCGCCAAGTAATCCTATCGTTCTCATTGTCTATCTCAAAGCAGGTTCACGCATTGCGCCATTATCGCAAGAATGCGCAAAGAAGCCGGCAAAGCTCAATGGCAATCGGCGACCACCTGATCCAGATAGACCTCGAAAGCAATGTCCCGCACCCGGTTCCGCGTCAGATCGGCCAGATGCTTCCGGGCCTTCCACTCGCGCACCAGCTTGTTCAATAAGGCAATGGTTGCGGCATCGTCCTTGGGAACGATGAAGACCAGCGGCCTCGCCGGACCGGGCGGCAGGCTGGCGGAAAACTTCTTCCACTCGGGCAGCTTCAGCAGTTCCTTCAGCATGATGTCGTCGTGCACGGCGGCGTCGCAGCCGCCTGTGCGCAGCGCCAGCAGGGAATCGGCCGGCGCCCTGAATATTTTTTCAATGGCTCCGTAGCGCTGCGCCATGGCGCCCACATACAGCCCTCCCTCCGACAGGCAGACCGTCCGCCCTTTAAGCTGATCCCAGGATTTGATGTCGGTGTCCGTGCGCATGATGGCCATGGGGCGCGCCGTGTAGCCGGTGGGCACCGTTGCGAAGGACGGCGGCACATCGTGGCGGGAGCCAATGGCCGCCAGCGTCAGATCGGCCTTGGGCGAAAGCCATTCAGGCTTGCCGCCGCTGCCTGGCTTGGGTATCGGCACGGCGCGCAAATCGGCATCCAGCCTGGCGGCCAGGTCTTCGACCAGGACGGTATCGATGGCTTCCGGCGTGCGCACCTTGGAGCCGCCCACAAAAGGCGGCACGACATAGTGCATGCCCACCACCAGGGGTCCGGCCGAGGGGATCTGGTCCGCCGCGCCCGCCGCCGATGCCCAGCCCAGGCTCAGCAGCAGGGCCGCGAATAAACGCAGTGATCGCGACAAGCTGTTTCGAGTTCCCGTATTCATGATCCTGGACGCCAAAATAGAGCCGCCATGGCCCCTAAACGTATTGATAGCGCAAGAGACGGCGCTTCAGATTCTCCAGGATGACCTGGTCGATCAGGGTCGCCAATATGGCGATGGTCAGGATATTTGACATGACCCCCATCATGTCGGCGGTTTCGCCGGCATAGGCCAGCGAACGGCCCAGGCCCTGGCCGAAACCGATCAGCATCTCCGCCGAGATCAGCGCGCGCCAGGCATTGCCGAAGGCCAATTGCGCCCCCGTGATCAATTCGGGCATGACCGCGGGCAGATAGACGCGTTTGAGCATGTCCCAGCGGTTGGCGCCCATGACGCGGGCGGCCGACACATGCACATTGAGCACGCTTTCCGTCGCGTTCATGACGGAGAGCGCGGCGGGAAAGAATGCCGCCAGGGCGATGACCACGATGATGGGCATGTTGCCGAAGCCCATCATGATCAGGAACAGCGGTACCCAGGCAATGGAGGGTATCGACTGCAGGATGATGATGGCCGATTTCAGGACTTCGCGGAAAAAGAACAGCACCCCGCCAACCAGGCCAAAGCCCACGCCGAACAGCAAGGCGGCGCCATAGCCGAATCCAAGACGGACCAGGCTGCCCGAAAGGCTGGCGCGGAAATCGGAGGTCTGCACATCGCTCCAAAGGCGCACGAACACACTGGGCACGTCCGGCATCAGGAAATCCGGCAGAAACCAGGCGGCGACTTGCCAGAACAGCAAAATGGACAGCACCGCCACGACCATGGCGAGCTTTTTTCGATAACCGGAAATACGAATCTGGGTGCTCATGTAGGCTCAAAACACAAGGTGGCCGGTCGGCGCCGGCCACCTTTGAAAAGATGGAATCTTGCGAAACAGCTAAAGGCAAGCATGGGACGCGCTTGCGCCCCGGGGCGCAAGCCAACGGCATTTTATAGCTTGCGCGCCTTCTGCCATTCCAGATCGATGATTTTGCTGACGTCGAACGTGCTGCCGTCACGCGTTTTCAGCGCGCCCTGCTCTTGCATGATGTCGGCGATTTCCTGCATGCGGGCCAATTCCTTGTCGGTCAGGACCGGGCTGAAGGTCTGCGTCTTGATGGCATCGCGGATGATGTCTTCGCGGGGCAGTTCGCCATGCTTCAGAGTCTTGAGCGTAGGCTCGGCAATGAAATAGCCGGCGATCAGCTTGGCGCCCTCTTCGGGCTTGTTCTGCAGAAGATCGATGGCCTCGCGCTGCGCATCCAGCGACTTCCAGACATCGTCCTTGCGCTTCTTGAGCGTGTCGCCGGAGGTGATCACCACCATGCAGGGGAAAGGCCATACCTGGCCCACTTCGTAAATCTGCGTGACCGGCGCAATCAGTTGCGCAATGCGCGCCTGCGGTTCGAACAGGAAGGCGGCATCGACGCGCTTGCCCACCAGCGACTGCACGGCAACCTGAGGGCTGACGCCCATGATGGACAAATCGTCCGGCTTCAGGCCTGCATCTTTCAGGACAACACCCTTCAAGACGGTATCGGCCGTGCTGCCTTCCTTCTGCGAAGCCAGGGTATGGCCCTTCAAGCCGGCCACGTCCTTGATGCCCGTGTCGTCGCGCACGACGATGGCGTGAAAGCCATGCTGGGCGCCGCCAACCACCTTGAGGTCGGCGCCCTTGGAGGACCAGGATGCCGCATTGGTAAAGCCCAGCACGCCAGTGTCCAGTTGACCGCCGACGATGGCCTTGATCAGGTCGGTGCCGGACTTGAACTCGATCAGCTCGACATCCAGGCCGTGCTTCTTGTAGAAACCGCCTTCATAGGCGGCGATTGCCTGTGCGTCATCCATGACGCGCAAGTAGCCGACCTTGAATTTCTCGGCGGCCGCGGCCGTACCCGACAAAGCGAACGCCGCCAGCACCGGCAGCAACAAACGAGACAATTTCATGCTTCAACTTCCTCTAATATGGGTGTTGCCGCGGCTTCATCCTGTTCGGCATGAATTCCCAGCAGACCTAAAATTTCGCGCCGCATCGCTGCGAACTCCGACAAATCGTGCGTTTTCTCGTGGCGCGACAGATTGAATTCCTTCAATACCGTGGCCGGCCTCGGGCTGAAAACAAGGATGCGGTCGGCCAGGAACAAGGCCTCGTCGACATCATGGGTGACCAGCAGCACCGTGGGCCCGGCTTCGCGTATCAGCGTGCGCAAGGCATCCTGCAAGGTCATGCGGGTAAGCGCGTCGAGCGCGCCGAAGGGCTCGTCCAGCAACAGCGCCTTGGGGTGCGAAATAAACGCCCGCGCCAAGGCGGCGCGCTGGCGCATGCCGCCCGACACTTGGTGCGGGTAATAGTTCTCGAAGCCTTTCAGGTTGACCTTGGCCAGCCACTCCTGGGCCTGGCGCAAGGCCTTTTGCTTGTCCGTTTTTTGGAACTCCAGCGCAAGCGCTACGTTCTGCTCCAGGGTCAGCCAGGGATACAAGGCGTTTTCCTGGAACATGAGCGTGCGTTCGGGGTGGGGACCTTCAATGCCCCGGCCATCGGCAAGAATGTCGCCCGCGCTGGGCTTTTCCAGGCCGGCGGCGATATGCAGCAGGGTCGATTTGCCGCAGCCCGATGGGCCCACCAGCGCCACGAGCTCGCCGTCGTCGATGTCGCGGCTGAAGTTCTCGATGACGCGCAGGCCCGAAAATTCCTTCTCTATATTCTTGAAAGACAACTTCATAACAGTTCGATTCACCATTTGGTTATATCGAACTGTAACTAGCGTTCTAATGCCCAACAAGAATTTTTATACTCTTTACTTATATCTTCAGGAAATATAGAAAGCCATTTATGCCTTGCCCGGCGGCAGGAATGGCGTAGGGCGGTTCATCCCGTGATATTCCGGATTCGGGATCATGTCGGTGCCGATGGCCATGCGATTGGACATGTTGTAAAAAGCCACGGTATCGGCCAGGTCGAAGATGTCTTCCACCGATAAACCCGCCTCCCGCAAGGCCTGACGATCATCCTCGGTAACCTGCTCGGGCGTCTTGGTCAGTTTCCATGCGAAATCCAGCATGGCGCGCTGACGCGGGTCCAGTTGCGCCACACGGTAGTTCATGACCATCATCTCGCCCAGTTGCGGATCGCCGGACAGCGCGCGCACCGCTTGGCCGTGCGCCACAAGGCAGTAGTAGCAATGGTTGGCGCTGGATACGACCACGGCGATCATCTCGCGTTCGAGCTTGCTCAGGCCCGAAGGCGCCAGCATCAATTCGTTGTACATCGCCATGAAATTGCGCAGCTTGTTGGGCCGCAAGCTGTAGGCGGCCAGGACATTGGGCACGAAACCCAGCTTTTCCACGCACTTGCGGAAAACTTCCTGGATATCCTCGTCCAGCGAGCTCGCGGCGGGCGCGCCCAAGGCGGATACATGATCGGGTTGCGGCATGGCTTCTCCTTTTCCCGTCCTTGCGACAGGCTTGTGTTTCGCCAATAATAACGGCTAAAGGCGGCTGTGCCGTCCCATTCAAACGAGGCGGCACCATGGCGACTGAATTTCCCGGTTTTTCCAGCCCGGCGGCAAGCACCGAAGCGCCGCTTGAAATGCTGGCGGCCTGCCATCACCGCATCGAGCGCCAGTGCTCCACCCTGAAGCGGCTTGCGCCGCATGTGCGCCGGCACGGCAGCGACGAACAGGCGCGCGTCGCGGCGGCCGCCATCATGCGCTACTTCGACACCTCCGCCATCCAGCACCATGCCGACGAGGAAGTGGATCTGTTTCCCGCGCTGATCGAGTCCATGGCGGGATCCGACGCCGTCTGCATACGCGAGCTTACCGATGGCCTTAGCGCTGATCACCGCAAGCTGGAAGCCGGCTGGCGCCGGCTGCGCCAGACGCTGTCCAGGATCAGCGAAGGCCAGCCCGCCCTGCTGCCCGACGAAGATATCGATGCCTTCGTCGGCCTGTATGAATGCCATATGAAACGGGAAGAAGACGAGCTGCTGCCTATGGCTGCGCGCCTGCTGGGCGACGAGGCCATCGATCAAATCGGCCGAGCCATGCGCAAACGCCGGGGCATCGCCGACGATCTGCTGTGATTTCATTTCCCGATTTCTAATCCAGCCTCGTCACGTTCAGCGTATCGCCGAAAACACGGCGCGCCAAATCCGTCAAATGATCGTGATGGCTCAGGAAAATAACTTGCGTATGCTCGGACAAGGCCGCGAGCGCCCGCAGGCCTGCTTCGGATCTGGCATCGTCGTAATTGATGAACAGATCGTCGGCGATAAAAGGCAGGGCGGGCGCCTGCTGCAAGTGCAGCTCCAGCGCCGCCAGGCGCAAGGCCAGGTACAGTTGATCGCGTGTGCCGTCGCTCATGCCGGCAATCCCCACCAGATGGCCATCGGGGCGCTGCCCTTCAAGCACCATGGGGTTCTTGTCGAAATCCACCCTCAAGCGTTCGAATGAATTCAAGGTCAGTTGCGAGAATATGGCGCTGGCCCGGCTCAGCATGGGGCCTTGCTTCTCTTCGCGATAGCGGTCTATGGACCAGCGCAGCAGGCGCGCCGCGGTGTGCACCTTGATATAGCGCTCGGCCGCATCGGACATCCGCGCCAGCGCCTCTTGCCGTTGCGCCTCGGCCCTGGCCGCCGCGTCGGCTCCCGCCATGGCATCCAGTTCGCGCTGCGCCTGGTCCAATTGCACCGCCAAGTCGCTTTGCTGTTCGGCGCCCTGCCCGATATCGGACTGAAGCCCGGCCAACTGTTCCGGCAATGACGATATATCGGCCGCGTCGATCTCGGCCTGCAACGAATCCCGCCCATAACCATCGCCCTCGCCAAGCAGGCGCGCCTGGGCCGCCTGGAGCTGCGCGGCAAGCGCCCGATGCAGGTCCGAGCGGGCAATGGCCTGCTCCAGCAATCGGCTTTCCGACACGCCGGCCTTGTCCATCAAGGGTTGCAAGCGGGCCTGGGCTTCCTGCATGGACTGCTCGGCCAAGCGGATCTGCGTCTTTTCCGCCTGGATAGCCTGCTCCAGCCCGGCCGCCCTGTCCTGGGCCAGACGTGCCTGAGCAAGCCGGAGCGCCAACTCCCGGCTCAGCCCGAATGCGGCATCGATATCGGCCGCCGCCCGATCCACGCCGACGGCTTGCGCCAGCGTGACGGCCTGGGCGAAGAAGTCGTCCAGATCGGCCTGCAAGGCCATGCTTTCGGCACGGACGCGATGCAGTTGGCCAAGCTTCTCTGTCAGCACGCCTATCAGGGCCAGCGCGCCCTGTGCCGCGCCTGTTGCCATGGCGCCGTCCAGCCCCGCCTGGGCCAGCGCGGCCGACCAGGACAGCCGCCAGGCATCCAGCCGCGCCTGCGCGCTTTCCGTCGCTTGGCGCGCGGCGAGCAATATCGGCCGGGACTCGGCCATCTGGACCTGCCATGCATCGCGCCGAATGCGTGCCTCGTCGGCTTGGCCTATGCGGGCTTGAGCCTGTGCGCGCAAGTCGGGCAGGCTGTCCCCGCCGGCCGACTCCAGCGATTCGGTTGGCGATTCGGCCAAAGCCCGGCGCAAACCGCCGCGCGCCGCCTCGATATCGTCCCGCAAGACCTGAACCTCGCGCCGGGCCTGATCCAGCACTTGGGCCGCTTCCAGTACCTTGTCTTTGCGCGCCAGCCAGTCGGGCAGCTCATCCAGCGCCATCGGTCCCAGTCCCAGGCGTTCGCGTGCAGCCAACCATTGCGCGTCGAACTCGCCCAGAGCTTGTTCGCACTGAGCCTGCCGCGCCTGGGCTCCCGCCAGCCTGTGTGCTTCCTGCTCCAGCTGCTGTTGCAGGCCTTGCAGTTGCGCCGCCTCCCGCGCCTTGTCGTGGCGGGAATCGGCAAGCTCATCCGCGGCACGCAGATAAGATTCAAACTGGTCCGCGCCCTTCTCAAGCCCCGTCCGGCCAGACCTGATCGCCTGCCACGATTGGTCGCGCAGGGCGCGCGCCTGCGCCACATCGTCCCAGGTGCTGGGGCGATGCCGCTGTTGGTACTGCCGCAATTCCAGCGACTTCATGTCAAGCGATGACGCCAATTCGTCGCGCCGTTGGGCGGCCGTGTTCAGATCGTGCATCAGGCCGCGCCTTTCGCTTACCCAGGCGGAGGCGGTTCCCGTGGAGGGAAAAACCACGGCCTGAAGCCGCGCCAATGAGGACGCGTCCCCACCCAGACGCAGCAGGCCCTGGTCCAGGTCGGCCTGCAATTTATTCACCATCGCCTGCGCCTTGTGCAGGGCGGCGTCCAGATCGCCTCGGGCTTGAGCCGCTTCCAGTGCGGCGCGCAGGGCGGGGCTGACATCGTTGCCGGATACCGCCCGCAGCTTCGCTTCCAGTGCCCGGGACTCCGCCTGCCGGCTGTTTTCCGCCGTTTGGGCCGCATCGAGCGCCTGGACGACGGCGCCATGATCGCGCAGCAACTGTTCCAGCTGCGTGCGGGCCGGCAGGCCCGGCAGGCGCGCACGCAAGGCCTGCGCCGCCTGGTCCACGGCCTGGCGCGTATCGTCCATCGTCCAGCCCAGCTCATCGGCCGCCGACAGGATTTCCCGCCAGAGCAAGGCCGCCTGCCCCTGGCTGCGCTCAATATTGGATGCATGCGCGCCGTATTGATGGCGCAAGGCTTCCAACGCTTCAATGGCCTCCGCCTGGCCCAGCAAGGCGCTATCGATATGTATGTCCGAAAGCTGCGAATGCAGCCGCTCGGCTTCGGCGCGGCGCAAGGCCAGGCCGTGCCGGGCCAGGGCCCGGCTCTGTTCGGCGTCCGCCAGCGTCTGGGCGGCGTCGGCGGGAAAAAGAACCACGGGCTCCAGATCCGCCAACTGGCTTTCGCACTCGCGCAGAGCCAGCATGATGGGCGCCACGCGCCGGATGCGCTCCAGGCGGTTGCGCTCGCCTTGCTTGTTGATCTGCTGTTCCCGCAGCCGCTCCAGGTCGCCCGCCAAGGCTTGCACGCGCTCATTGACTTCCGTCCAGACCCGGGTTTGCACCGTTGCCGCCTTCAGCGCGGCCGTCGCGGCATCCAGATCGTCCCGCGCGGCGTAATACGCCCGTTTGCCGGACTTGGCGGGTGCCCAAAGGCCGCTGGCCTCCTCTTCCAATGCATCGCGCACACCGCCCAGGCTGGCGATCCCCGCCGCGGACTGGAACAGTATCTGCCCAACATCGTCCTGGGCATTCAATATGCTGTTGCCGCCTTCCACCAGACGCGGGTGGTCCAGGCCGAACATCTTGTCGAAGAAGCCGCGCCCGGCATGGCCCATCCATGCATCCAGGATAGTGTCGGCCAGGGTATTTCCGTCCGGATCCCTCAGCGTGTTCTTGTTGGCCTTCAGGCGGATGAACTCCAGGGCGCCCTCGCCGCCCTGTATCGACGCTCCCAGCCGCAAATCGGCTTTTGCATGCAGGAAGTCCAAAGGGGTGCGCACGGGAAAGCCGAAAAGCAGATCCAGAATGGCGCTGCGCAAGGTCGATTTACCCGCTTCGTTGGGCCCCACGATCAAATGGAAATCGCGCGCCGCCCGGGGGAACTCGATGCGGCTATCGGTGAATTTTCCGTAACGCAAAAGGTCGAATCGGCAAAATCGCATAATTCCTACTCCGCCTGCTCCAGGTGCGCCATCAGCGCCGGGCCCACCTCGCGCAGCAGCGGCGCCAGGTCCCCTGTCCGGATTCCCTCGAACCAGGCCACGCTGGATTGCAGTTCCTGCGGCGCCTTGCCCACCAACCCCATCAAGTCGGCTTGCAGGCTTTCGAGGAATTGCGTGTCGATTTCGGCGGCAGCCAGCAGTACCCGCAGGTCAGCCAGCGCATCGGCGCGATCATCCCGCGCCGGCGGCTGCGCGACAGCCCGGGTTTCGATCTTGACTTTCTCCAGCCACAAGCGGTCATGCCCCAACGCCGCCACCTGCGCCAGAGCTTCGGCCCGCAACTGGCCTTCCAGGCCGAAAAGCGCGCCATGCGCCGGCGTGCCGCCGCTTACCGTCACACGCACGGCCAGGGGCAGGGCCTGGTCGCTGTCATGCGCCAGGCCTTCCAGGGCGCTTCCCACCGCGCGCGCAACATCGGTAAACGTCAGGCACCGAGTCGCATCGACATCCAGGCGCGCCCAGCGCAGCACGTCGACCAGCACACGCTCCACATCCACGTTGCCCAGCGCATCGCACTCGACCAGCACGGCGCCGCGCGGACCGGTTTCGCGTATGTTGCGCCCTTGCAGGTTGCCCGGAAAAACCACGACCGAATCGCCGCGCCAGATGCTGTATTCGTGAACATGCCCCAATGCCCAATATTGATAGCCTTTGGCGTGCAATTCATCCAGCGAGCAAGGCGCATAGCTGGCATGCATGGCGTTGCCTTCCAGAGCGGTGTGCAACACGCCGATATTGAACTTGCCCGGAATCGGATCGGGATAAGTCGCGACCAGGTTCTCCGTGGTGGCGGCCACCTTGAACCCGCGTCCGTGCAGCGCAAGGTTGAGGCCTTCGTGAATGAAGGTGGATGCCTTGCGGGTGTCGAACACATGCACATTGTCGGGCAGCAGCAGTTTGCGGGTCATCTCGCTTTCGGCATCGTGATTGCCGTACAGCAGGTAAACCGGGATCCCGGCCCTCTTCAGGCGGCCCATCTGCTTGGCAAAATACAGGCCGGTGTTGTGGTCCTTCCAGTTCCCGTCGTACAGGTCGCCCGCAATGATCATGAAATCCACGCTCTCATCGATGGCCAGGCCTATCAGCCGGGCGAAGGCATCGCGCGTTGCGGTTCGCAGCTTGTCCACGGGCGCATCGGCGTAGGCGCTCAATCCCGTCAACGGGCTATCCAGATGGATATCGGCGGCGTGGATGAATCTCACTGATCAATTCCTTCTTGAGCGGGGGCCGGTCGTGGCATCCGCCACTATACCAAGTGCGGCCCCCGCCTTCCGCATGCGTGACATATGGCTGTAATGATGCATTGCAATAATCCGTTCAAGCATAGATATATATGCATCACACTCCACACGAAGCGGCACCCATGAGAAATTTCCTCACTCTGAAAAAAAGCTTTTTTGTTTTTCTGGCCATTCTCATCCTGCTATCCATCCTGGTGCTCAGCGCGCTGCGCAACCTGACCGGCAGCATAGAGCACCTGAAGACCACCGAGCAGCGCCGCTATCAGGCCACCGAACTGGCCACCGCCTATAAAAGCCTGACGCAGGCCATGACACGCGACGTCATGGCCTTCGTGGCCAGCGAGCAGCCTGAATTCCAGGAGAGCTACAAGCATCTGACGGCGGTGCTGCACGGCAAGGCGCCGGACGCCCAGGGCGTGCAGCAGGCCATGCTGGAGCGCTTTCGCAATGCCGGCTTCACTCCGGATGAAATGACCAGGCTGGAATCGGCACATGCGCAGATCGCCGAATTGGCCGCGACGGAAAAGGAAGCCATCAGTACGGCCAGCGGACAATTCGACGACGGCCAGGGCGGCATCAAGGTGGCCCTGCCCAATGCGCTCATGGCGAAAGTCATGATCTTCGGCCAGCAGTATGCCGAAGCCGCCGCCGGCATTGCACGCACGATCGATGAATTCGACACCCTGCAAGCGCAGCGCTTCGCCCAGGATGTGGAGCGGGCCAGCGCCGCCAGCCAGAAAGCCTATTGGATAGCCGTATCGGCCATTGTCGCCCTGCTGCTGTGCAGCGCATTGGCCCTGTGGGCCCTGTACCAATCCATCAAGCGGCCTCTGGACCAAGGGGTCCACCTGGCGCAACGCTTGGCCAGCGGAGATTTAAGCGCTCGCGTGGAGGCTCCCCGCCGCGACGAACTGGGCAAGCTGCTGGACGCGCTGAACGGCATAGGACTGGGATTGCGTCACGCTGTGCAAGAGGTGCGCGACCGCTCGGTGCAGATCGCTTCCGCATCGCACCATATTTCCGGCGGCAACCTGGACCTATCGCAACGCACCAATGAGCAGGCCGCCAATCTGCAACAAACCGCCGCGGCCATGGAGCAACTGGCAGCCACCGTCAAGCAGAATGCGGACAATACCGAAGTCTCGAAAAACCTGGCTGCCCAGGCCAATGCCTGTGCGGCTCATGGCAGCCGGACGGTCCAGGATGCCGTCCACACGATGCGGCAGGTGCGCCAGGACTCGCGCAAAGTGGCGGACATCACGGAACTCATCAAGAACATTGCCTTTCAGACCAATATACTGGCGCTCAACGCCGCCGTCGAAGCCGCACGCGCGGGCGAGCATGGCAAGGGTTTCGCCGTTGTCGCCGCCGAAGTGCGCAACCTGGCATTGCGCTCGTCCGACGCATCCCGGGACATCGAGAAACTCATCCTCCAGACTGTCACGCAGCTGGATGCCGGCGCCAGCCTGGTGGATGGCGCCGGACAGGCCATGAACGAAATCGTGGCCTCGGTCCAGAAGGTGGAGGACATCATGTCCGAGATCGCCAATGCGTCCAGCGAACAGGCCAGCGGCATCGAGGAAGTCACGCGCGCCGTCAGCCATCTGGATCACATCACCCAGCAGAACCTGGCCATGGTGATGGAAGCCTCCAACGCCACGCAGATGCAGCAGCAACAAGCCGATGGCCTGCTCGCGACACTCTCGCACTTCACCTTGAACGGGGACGAAGAGACCGACCAAGACGGCGCGCCGGCCGTGGAGCAGGCGCATTCCGGCGAGCGTCGGCTAGGCTTTCTGCCGGCGCCCCAGCCGGCCCTGGTCGGCTACGCCTAGACGGGTCGATCACCGTACACGAAAGGCTACGGCCGCGCCGGACCCTGCCACACGGCGCGGCGCCCTATGAAAAACCCTGAAGCAATAAGCTTTGACACTGTGGTGCCAGCTAAGTACAGTGTATGGATAGTCGGCCAGCTCGAGCGACGATAAAACAATGGAGACAACCCAATGAAAAAAACCGTATCCCGAATTTTCATCGCCTTGGGCAGCAGCGTCGCCCTGTCGTTTTCCGCAAGCGCTCTCGCGCAACAGCCCATCACCATCAAATTCAGCCACGTCGTGGCCGACGCCACGCCCAAAGGCCAGGGCGCCATCAAGTTCAAGGAAATCGCCGAGAAACTGCTGCCGGGCAAGGTCAAGGTCCAGGTGTTCCCCAACTCGCAGCTGTTCGGCGACGCCAAGGAAATGGAAGCCGTCCTGCTGGGCGACGTCCAGTTCATTGCGCCCTCGCTGTCCAAGTTCGATCGCTACACCAAGAAAGTCCAGCTCTTCGACCTGCCCTTCCTGTTCGACGACATGGACGCCGTCGACCGCTTCCAGCATAGCGCGGACGGCAAGGCCTTGCTCAATTCCATGACCAATCGCGGCCTGAAAGGCCTGGCCTACTGGCACAACGGCATGAAGCAGCTGTCCACCAATCGCGACAAGCTCACCCGGCCGGAAGACGTCAAGGGCCTCAAGTTCCGCATACAGGCATCCGACGTTCTCGAGGCGCAGTTCCGCCAACTGGGCGCGAACCCGCAAAAGCTCGCCTTCAGCGAGGTCTACCAGGCCCTGCAAACCGGCGTGGTCGACGGCCAGGAAAACACCTGGTCCAATATCTATTCGCAGAAATTCCACGAAGTGCAAAAGACCATCGCCAACACCAACCACGGCGTGATCGACTACATGGTGGTCACCAATGCCAAGTGGTGGGACGGCCTGCCCGCCGATGTGCGCAAAGGCCTGGAACAAGCCATGGAAGAAGCCACCACTTATGCCAACAACATGGCGGCCGAGCTGAACGAGCGCGACCGCAAGCGCATCATCGAGGCCAACAAGGCCAAGGTACAGACGCTTAGCAAGGAAGACGTCGCGGCATGGCGCAAGGCCATGGAGCCGGTCTGGAAGAAGTTCGAAGGCGAGATCGGCCCCGAGCTGATCCAGTCGGCACTCAAATCCAATAAATAAGCGGCTTGCTGCGCGGCCGCGCTCGCCGGCCGCGCAGCTCTTATCAGCACATGGAGCTTCCCATGAAATCAGTCTGGCTCGAACGGCTGGAAGAGGGGCTGATTGCCTTTCTTCTCGCGGCCATGACCATCGTCACTTTTGGTCAAGTGGTTGCGCGCTACTTATTCAACTACAGCTTCGTTTGGGCGCTTGAACTAAGCACTTACCTGTTTGCCGCGCTGATTTTCCTGGGAATTTCATATGGCGTCCGGATCGGCGCCCATATCGGGGTCGACGCGCTTGTCAAGGTGCTGCCCAAAGCCGTTGCCAACAAGGTCGCCGTGGCGGCCACGCTGCTATGCCTGCTGTATGCCGTCATCGTACTCTTCGGCAGCTGGATATACGTCAGCAAAATCTACGAAATCGGCATCCTGGCGCAAGATCTTCCCATACCGCAATGGGTGCCGCGGCTGGTCATGCCCATAGGCTTCGCCCTGCTGCTATTGCGCTTCGCACAGGTTCTTTACGACCTGCTGCGCGGCAAGGAAGCGCATCTGCTGGGCGACGAAGTGGAAGACGCCCTCAAGTACCAAAGCGATGACGCATCCGCAAAGCGAGAGCAAGCATGACGACAGGCGCCCTTTTCATCATGCTGTTCGTGTTCATGTTCATGGGCATACCCGTGGCGGTTTCGCTGGGGCTGTCCTCCATACTGACCATATTGCTTTTCGGCCACGATTCGCTGGCTTCGCTGTCTCTGAAGATGTTCGAAACATCCGAACATTTCACACTGATGGCCATCCCCTTCTTCGTACTGGCAGGCGCCTTCATGACGACGGGCGGCGTGGCCAAGCGCATGATCCGATTCGCCATCGCGGTCGTGGGCCATTTGCATGGCGGGCTGGCTATTGCATCGGTGCTGGCTTGCTGCCTGTTCGCGGCCGTATCGGGTTCATCGCCGGCCACGGTGGTGGCGGTCGGTTCCATTGTGATCGCCGGCATGGTGCGTGCCGGATATCCCCAGCCTTTCGCCGCCGGCGTCATCTGCAATGCGGGCACGCTGGGCATACTGATTCCGCCGTCCATCGTGATGGTGGTTTACGGTGCGGCCACCGAAACGTCGGTAGGCAAGCTGTTCATGGCGGGCGTGGTGCCGGGCCTGCTGCTGGGCTTCCTGCTGATGCTGGCCATCTACATTGTGGCCCGCATCAAGAATCTGCCCCGCCAACCGCGTGCCTCGCTGAAGGAGGCCCTGGTCGCGGGACGCGATTCCATCTGGGGCCTGATGCTTATCATCATCATCCTTGGCGGCATCTACGGGGGGATTTTCACTCCGACCGAGGCAGCCGCGGTGGCTGCGGTCTACGCTTTCTTCGTGGCCGTATTCGTATACCGGGATATCGGGATGAGGCAGGTTCCGGAGGTGCTGCTGGACGCATCCAAGGTGACCATCATGCTGATGTTCATCATCGTCAATGCGCTATTGTTCGCGCATGTGCTGACGACGGAGCGCATTCCGCAGGCGATCGCCGAGCAGATCGTGGCTTGGGACATGGCGGCATGGCAGTTCCTGATCGTGGTGAACATTCTGCTGCTGGTCGCGGGGATGTTCATGGAACCGACGGGCATCATCCTGATCCTTGCGCCTATTCTGTTCCCAATTGCGATGCAGCTGGGGATCGATCCGGTGCATCTGGGAATTATCTTCGTGGTGAACCTGGAGATCGGGATGGTGACGCCGCCGATAGGCTTGAATCTGTTCGTGACGGCGGGGATCACGAAGATGACGATAGGCCAGGTTATCCGGGCGGCCTCGCCGTGGCTGTTGATATTGCTGGCCTTCCTGGCTTTGGTGACGTATGTGCCGGCGATATCGCTGTGGCTGCCGGAGCTGAATTTCTTCTGACAGCTCGTAGATTTTCTCGATAGATGAGTTTTCGTTGTAGCGCCATGTCTGTTTTCGGACATGGCGTTTTTCTTGCGTGGCTAATGCGTGTGTTTTTTACACGGCGCGGGTGCATGTTTTTTACACGGCGCGGGGGTGCTGGGGGGCACGAACGGGCCTTTGGGGCCGAGCGAGTCGTAGGCGAAGGGAGCCCGGACGGGCGGACGAGCAAGACGATGCGATGTTCGGCGCGCAGGGCGCCGAACCGGACACGCGGGCCCGTTCGTGCCCCCCAGCACCCCCACGCCTGCGAAATGTATGGCCGCACGGCCGTTAACTGGAGAGATCGCGAGCTGTATTCTGGTGTCGGCCAGCCCAAGTATGAAGATGTGGCGCGCTCGCCCGGCGCGGCCCGCCAGCCGGGCCGCTTGTGCATCGAGTCAATTCTGATTGGGCGAGCGGCGCCGTATATTGTCTGGGTGCTGATGCCCCTCCCTGGCGCCATACCTATTGGGTGCCTGTCTATTCGGCGGCTTGCCTGGACGACTTTGGCCTGTCGCATTGAACGACCAATTATTTGCTTATCGCCGAAGCAACAGCTTGCTGACAAAATGAATCGCTTATACCAATAACGTACCCGCTTGCCATTACGCAGTGGCTGGAGGGCTGCGGGCCGGGCTGCCGGACTTCCGGGGCCGAGCGAGCCGTAGGCGAAGGGAGCCCGAATGGGCGGACGAGCAAGGCGATGCGGTGTTCGGCGCCTTGTGGGCCGAACCGGTCACGGGGACGGCGGCCTGGTCCGCAGCCCTCCAGCCACGCCTAAAGAACAAACAAGCATACCGAAAAGCAACGGGCAGGCCCCGAAACAGACAGTTAAGTAAGCTCAAAGAACGACAAGCCGGAAAAACCCCGCCAATCAGCCCCGCCGCTTAACTTGGCCTATCACCCGCGCCAACATCCCCACAAACGTCAGTGCCCAGGCAACGCTCGCCAGAAAAAAGAACACCCCCGGCACATCGGCCAAAAAACTGAACCCCATGGCCTGATTCATCTCGTACGTACTGGCCGCATACATCCCCAGCGGGAATACGGCCCCCCAGTACAACGGGTCGTACCGCAAGGGAAAACGCTTATACACATAGCGCCATACACCCAGCAAAAGCAGCATCGGTATCCACCAGGTGCCCGTCGCCCAATAGAAAATCGTGAACCCCTTCAGGAAAGGCAGCAGCGAAACCAGATAAGGCGCGTCCGAGGCATTCATGATCAGCAAAGAGCCCGCCAACGTCGAAATGGCCATTGCGCCCATATTGATCCAGTACGGCGGCGTCAGGTCGTCCGGGGAAAGGCGGAAATATGTGTAGCGATAAAAGATCAGCGACATCATCCAGATGTACAGCATCCCGCCCCACAGCCACATCGACAGCGCCAGGAAATTCAGTTCCAGCCGATACGGCTGCCCTGTGGTGGCCGCCAGCAAGGCGCTGGACACCGCTATCGACTGCGTCGCCACCACGGCAAGCAGCCATCCGCCATTGATGCCGCGATCCAGGGTGGGCTTGTCGCGCTTTACGGTAAGCACCGCGAATATCGTATAGGTCAGCACAAACCACAGGATCAGCGCCGCCGCCCACAGAATCAAGCCCGCGTGCGCGTCCTTGGCGAGCACCATATATTGCCCGCCGAGAATGGCGGTGGCCGCCACAGTGGTGAAGAACCCAGGGCCGCGCAAATGGTCGGCCATATCGCCGAAGAACGATCTCGGGTGGCGGACGGCGCGCAGCGCGCTAAGCAGGCACAGTATCGCGAACAGGACGTTGTTCAATAGAAACAGGGCCTGCGCAATGGCGTTCCTGCCCAGCAAGTGAGCCGCCAGGGAGACGATGCCGGTCGCCATGACGATGCCGAAGTTCGCCGGAGACATGGCCGCCAGCCCGCCATATCCGCGGTCCCCGCCTTTATCGAAAGGCATTGTCTGCAAGGACCTGTTTTCAGCGGAAGATGGAAGCATGGATGGATCGTGCGCAATCGCGCCGGTTTAGTCGGACAGATCGCATTCTAGGTCCTGTTCACGGGAAAAGGAAAGCCGCGGCGCTCCCCTTGCCTTGCTCCTGGTCCACGCCGTCCGGGGCCGATTGAAACTACAGGTTAAAATGCCTGGTTAAATTTGAATGTGGCGGCCCCAGGGCCGCCGAACCGATCAGGAATAGCTATGGAAGCCGAACGCCAGAATCAACTTGCCGCCCGCCTGGACGACTACGCCGAGCGTCAGGCGGCTCTTCGGGGGTATCTTTGACTACGATGCCAAAGCTGAACGCCTGCACGTCGTAAACGCCGAACTGGAAAGTCCCGATGTCTGGAACGATCCCAAGCATGCCCAGGATCTTGGGCGCGAAAAGAAAAGCCTGGAAACCGTCGTCCAGACGTTGACCGAAATCGCCAACGGCCTGGCCGACGCGCAAGAACTGTTCGACCTCGCCTCCGAGGATGACGACGATGCCACGCTGGCCGCCGTCGAACATGACACCGATGCCATAGGCAAGCGCCTGGAAGAGCTCGAATTCCGCCGCATGTTCTCCAATCCGGCCGATCCGCTCAATTGCTTCATGGACATCCAGGCCGGCGCCGGCGGCACCGAAGCCCAGGACTGGGCCTCCATTTTGCTGCGCCAGTACCTGCGTTATTGCGAACACAAGGATTTCAAGGCCGAAGTGCTTGAGGAGTCGCACGGCGAAGTCGCGGGCATCAAATCCGCCACCATCAAGATCGAAGGCGAATACGCCTTCGGCCATCTGCGTACCGAAACCGGCGTGCATCGCCTGGTCCGCAAAAGCCCCTTCGATTCGGCCAATGGCCGCCATACCTCGTTTGCCAGCGTATTCGTCTACCCCGAGGTGGACGATTCCGTCGAGATCGATGTCAACCCGGCCGACCTGCGCGTGGACACCTACCGGGCCAGCGGCGCGGGCGGCCAGCATATCAACAAGACCGATTCGGCCGTGCGGATCACCCACATGCCCACCGGCATCGTCGTGCAGTGCCAGAACGACCGTTCGCAGCACCGCAACCGCGCCGAGGCCATGCAGATGCTTAAATCGCGCCTGTACGAACTGGAAATGCGCCAGCGCATGGCCGAGCAGCAGAAAATGGAAGACGCCAAGACCGACGTGGGCTGGGGCCATCAGATCCGGTCGTATGTACTGGATCAAAGCCGCATCAAGGACCTTCGCACCAACGTTGAAATCTCCAACACCCAGAAAGTGCTGGACGGCGATCTGGACCCCTTCATACAAGCAAGCCTGAAGCAGGGAGTATAGCCATGGAAGCAACGACCGTTGCCATTGTGACCGGCGCATCGCGCGGCCTGGGACAAGCCCTTGCACTGGGGCTGCTGCGGCCCGACACGCGGCTTATTACCGTGGCGCGCAGCCACGACGAAGCCCTGGATCTGAACGCGAAGCAATCGGGCTGCCCGCTGCAGCAAGTGCAAACCGATCTGGCGAACCCCGCGGCGGTCGAACGCGTGGCCCGGCAAATCGTCGCCAGCCTGCCGGCCGGCGCGAAGCGCTACCTGCTGATCAACAATGCCGGCACGGTCGACCCCATAAACCAGGCCAGCGAATTGCACAATGCCGTCGCAATTACCGCCGCATTCAACCTTAACGTCACCAGCGTCATTTTGCTGACGGCCGCCTTTCTGCAAGCGGTAAAGCCCTTGCAGGCCGACTGCCGCATATTGAACATATCGTCGGGCGCCGGCCGCAACCCCATGCCTGGCTGGGGCGTATACTGCGCCACCAAAGCGGCCCTGGATCACTACACTCAGGTCCTGCACGCCGAGAACCATGGCGTGCGGATCGCCGCGCTGGCGCCGGGCGTCATCGATACCGGCATGCAGGAAAAGATACGCGGCAGCCAGGCCAGCGACTTCCCCAATGTGGAACGCTTTGCGCAAATGCATGAGCAAGGCCAACTGTCCTCGCCCGCCGACGTGGCGGCCCGCATCCTGCGCTATATAGATCACGACAGCTTCGGCGCGACCGTGCTCGACGACATCCGAAATTACGCTTAAATCATCCACTATGAACGAATCTACGCCATCCAGCCTTGCCACCGACGAAAACCACCTGATCGCCGAACGCCGTGGCAAACTGGCCAAACTGCGCGCCGATGGCGTGGCCTACCCCAACGATTTTCGGCCCGACAGCCAGGCAGACGGACTGCACAAGGCTTACGACGAGCTGGATAAGGAAGCCCTGGCCGAAATCGGCAAGCAGGTGAAAGTCGCCGGCCGCATGATGCTCAAGCGCGTCATGGGCAAGGCCAGCTTTGCGACCTTGCAGGACAGCTCGGGCCGAATCCAGGTCTTCCTGGACAAGAACACGGTGGGCGAAGCGCTTTACGCCCAATTCAAAACCTGGGACATCGGCGACATCCTGGCCGTCGAAGGCACCGTATTCAAGACCAACAAGGGCGAACTATCCGTGCATGCGGCCTCGGTCCGCCTGCTGACGAAATCGCTGCGGCCCCTGCCGGATAAATTCCATGGCGTATCCGACCAGGAACTGCGCTACCGCCAGCGCTACGTCGATCTGATCATGACCGAAGAAACGCGCGCCACCTTCGTCGCACGCAGCAAGGCCATGGGCAGCATCCGCCAGTTCATGCTCAATGCCGGCTTTCTTGAAGTCGAGACGCCCATGCTGCACCCCATACCGGGCGGCGCCGCGGCCAAGCCTTTCGTTACGCATCACAATGCGCTCGACATGGAAATGTTCCTGCGCATCGCGCCCGAGCTCTATCTGAAGCGCCTGGTCGTGGGCGGCTTCGACCGCGTCTTCGAAGTGAACCGCAATTTCCGCAACGAGGGCGTAAGCCCTCGCCACAATCCCGAATTCACCATGATGGAGTTCTACGCCGCCTATACCGATTACCGGTGGCTGATGGACTTTACCGAATCGCTGATACGCGAAGCCGCCATCGCCGCCACGGGCAGCGCCGTGCTCAGCTACCAGGACAAGCCGCTGGACCTGAGCCAGCCCTTCGACCGGCTGACCATCGTCCAGGCCATACTCAAATACGCCCCGGCATACAGCGAAGCCCAGTTGCGGGACGAGGCCTTTCTGCGCACCGAACTCAAGCGCCTTGGCGCCGATGTGAACGGCCCCGTCCTGGCGCGCGCCGGCGTGGGCGCGCTGCAGTTGGCGCTGTTCGAGGAAACGGCCGAATCCAAGTTGTGGAATCCCACCTACATCATCGACTATCCCGTTGAAGTCTCTCCCCTGGCACGCGCCTCGGATACCCAGCAAGGCATCACCGAGCGCTTCGAGCTGTTCATCACAGGCCGCGAGATCGCCAATGGCTTTTCAGAGCTGAATGATCCCGAGGACCAGGCCGCGCGCTTCCTGGCCCAGGTGGAGGCGAAAGACGCCGGCGACGAAGAAGCCATGTATTACGACGCCGACTACATCCGGGCGCTGGAATACGGCATGCCCCCCACCGGCGGCTGCGGCATCGGGATCGACCGGCTGGTCATGCTGCTGACAGACAGCCCCAGCATCCGCGACGTCATACTCTTTCCGCATCTGCGCCGCGAAGACTGATCAAAAGGCAGTGCCTCATGAAGAACCGCAAGCAGGCGTCAGCCTGCGCGGCGTGAGGCCTCCTTTATACCGTCGGCAGGGCTAGAACCGCAGCCGCAGATACAGCGTGCCGGCGCTGTCCGTGTTGCCGTTGCCGAACTGACCGCTGTAGCTCAGGCCCACGGCGGTCTTGCGGGCCACGCGCAACTCGGCGCCCAGTTCCGCCACCGCGGCGTTCTTGGCGATAGGCGCGCCGTTGCTGCGGAACATGGCGCCATCCCCATGCACAAACGACAGACTGCGGCTGGGCGACACGTCGCCCATGGCATGGCGCCAGCCCAGGCCGCCGGACAGCGAGAGCTGCGAGCGTCCGGATTCGAACTCTGTCTTGCCGCGCAGTCCCAGCGTGAAGGTCGTCAGATCGCTGCGGCGGCGCTCGCCGTTCAGCGCGGCCTGGCCGCCTGTTTCAGTGAAAGCGCCGGCCCTGAAATTCTGCCAGGACAGGCCCGCGTAGGGTTCCAGCATGGCGGACTGGCCCATTGGCAAGCCATAGCCCATTTCCGTGAACAACTGCAGGGCGTCGGCATGGTAGTCCGCCTTGAGCGTCTGGCTGCCGCCCACCGTAACGTGACGCCGCGTGTCGAGATGGTGACGGGTATAGGCCATGCCGCCCAGGAAATTCACCTTGCCCGCGCCCACCGCCCAGCTGTTCGAGCCATATAGCGCGCCGGTATAGCTGTTCGCCCGGGACGAGGAAGACGAACCGTCCAGCTTGATGCGGCCTTCCGTATAGCCGAAGGCGCCGCCCAGCCGCCAGCCTCCTTCAAGCTTCGTATCCCCGCCCAGGAACAGGCCGGTCGTATCGTTGCGGACTTCGGCCGCGTTGCCGTCGCCGTCCAGGGTGCTGCGCCCTCCAACGACTTGCGCCCACATGGGCAGGGCCTGCGGATACGGCATGGCGCTTGGCGGCACGGCTCCTGAAGATGCCTGGGCCAGTGCCTTGCCCGGCGCCATGCCGGCCCCCATGTTGGCGCGCATGCGATTGGACAAAGTACGCGTCACCAAGCCGCCCGCATTCAATAAAGCGGACTCCGTGCCGGCATGCACCTGGCCGCTCAATTGCTCCATGATGGCCGGCACCTGGCCCGCTTCGGCGTTGAGCACTTCGTCGTATACATCCATCATGCCGGCGGGTGCGCGGCTCGAGGCGCCATCGAGCGCCTGGCCAACCGCCTTCTGATTCAGCGTCGCGGCATAGCGGGCGATGGGAACATCGTTGCGGGCAATCATCAAAGCGGCGGCGCCGGTGCTTAGATCCAGCGTCGGAGTCAGGAAGGCCATGCCATAAGCCACCACATCGAATCCGCCGCTAATGCCACCTGCCGCGCTGATGAACTGGTAGGAGGCATTCGGACGAAAGCGGCCGCCGGTCAGCCGCAGCGTACCGTCCAGGTTGGCCAAGCCGCCCACCCTCAGCTTGTCGGTGGCGCCATCCGGACCGACTTCCAGCTCGTACACCGAACCTGGATAGGCGGTGTAGTTCCCGGCGACAGTCAGCGTGCCCACGGAATTGCCCGGCGCCAGCACTCCGTAGTTGTCGACCTGGGCCACTGTGCCCGAACCGCCCAAAGTGCCGGCTGCCTGTACGGTCACTTCGGATGTAACGGAGCCGTTGACCACCAGCTTGCCGCCCGCGACGGTCGTATCTCCCGCGTAGGTGTTGGCGCCGGACAACCGCAACACGCCGGCTCCGCGCTTGGTCAGTCCGCCCACGCCGCCGATGTCGTTGGAAAAGGTGGATTCATAACCCAGGGTATCCACATCGAACAATCCCGTGAACTGGGCCGGGCCGCGCACCGCCTTGCCCACATTCAGCAAGCCCCAGCCATAGACATTGTCCACGCCTGAGGCACCGATATCGGTGGCCGTGGTCAGCAGCGTCTGCTGAAGGTGGTAGGCGCCGAAATACGGAAAGGCCTGCTTGACCAAGGCTGCCGCGCCGGCCACGTGCGGGGCGGCCATGGACGTGCCCGATTTTCTTGTATAGCCGCCCTCGTCCTCGACTGAATTCACGCCTAGGCCGGGACTGCCTTCACCGCCGCCTGGCGCGGTCAGGCACCACTCCATGGCCACGCCGCACTTGTTCGCATAATCCACCGCCTCGCCCGTTTCGCTGATCGCTGTGACCGCCAGCCAGTTGTTCTTGAGTTCTGGAAACCAGTGAGGCGAGCCCGCCATGAAATCCGGATGTAATTGTTTTTCATTGCCGGTGGCGAACACCATCAAGGTGCCGGCCCCGGCGAGTTCGCGAAAGGCCGACACGCTTAATGGAAACGCGGCTTCGGCGGCAACGGCGGAACCATACTCGGTCACGTTGCAGGGTGGCGCAACACCGGGGCAATCATTGAATCCCAGACTGTTATTGATAATGGGCAGATTCTGAGTGGCCATATAACGCCATGCCGGCGCCAGCGACTTATCCAGCCATTCGTCCCGCGGGCTTAGATAAGAGGGATCGGGATGGGTAAAGTAGTTGTATTGCCTGTCATCCTCATGGACGATGAATAACGAGCTTTCGAAGGCCACACCATGCATGCCGACCCCGTCGCGCAATGCGCCGATGATCCCCGCCACGTGAGAGCCATGCCCATCGTAGTCCTCCCCAAGGCCTGATTGGTAAGGCAGATTCGAATAGAAATCGTAGCCGCCGGTAATCTTGCCGCCCCGGAACTCGGGGTGGAAGGCATCAATGCCCGAGTCCAAAACCCCCACCCTGACGCCGGCACCGGTATAGCCAAGCGAATAGGCTTCGGCAGCATTGATTAAATTCAATCCTTCCTGATTGAAGTATTCCGCGGTTTGGAAGTCGGATGCGGCGCCATGGGCCGATACACAGCCCAGCATGCAGAATAGTCCTGCGCCTATCCAGGATTGGCGGATATAAGTTTTACGCGACATTGCACTCTGGTATTGCCCTACGGTACGAAGTAGGTAAATTTAAAGAAATGCAACTTTATCGTAAGCAAATGGTTTAGTTATATCTTTTCTCGTCGATCGTAGCGTAAATACATCAACAAAAAGCTTCGCTAACTGACTATGGCGGCTAGCGCTCACTGACGGCCGCGGCCCATTTATAAGCCACCGCCGGCGAGGCAATGCAGGCTGCTTTATCCGTCACCACCCGGACCGCCCGCTCCAGAAGTTGTATGTCGGCCTCGTGCTGGCGCGCCACATGCGGGTCTTCGAAAAAGATCACACGCTGGCATCGTTGTTCTAGCACCAGTTCGGCAATTTGCGCGTCGCCTCCCAAAGGGCCGCTAAGGTAGGGTTGAACCCATGGCTTGTCTTTAGGCCAGCCGCGCGACCAGGCCAACTGATTCAGCCGCCCGCTGGTCGTGCCGGTGCCGACGCGTCCCGCGAAGCGCGACAGCAAATCAAAATGACTGGCGGCGAAATCGACCATCTGGTCTTTCAAGGCATCATGGGCAATCAGCGCCAGGGTCTGTCCGGAAAAATCGAACATCGGATCCAGGGCTGGATCGGGCGCCAGGCCCATGCCAAGGCGCTCGACCTCGACCCATTCGATCGCTCCCATCAGCGTGGATACAAAAGGGCGGCCGTGCGTAATGCACTGCCGCTTCAGGGCCAGCGCTTCGGGGAAGATCGATGATGGATCCACCGGATCGATAAGATAGATGGCGCCGTCGAACGGTGCCGCCCCGTCGCGGCCTTCGGTCACGCGCGCCACCAACTTCATCAAGCCGCCTTCGCGGCCGTAGGGATAGCGGATCAAGCCGGGATAGCCGGCCAGCAGGCCCGAACGCTCGATCGCATCGCAGGTGCGGCCTACTGTATATAACTCCATGCCCAGCTCACGAATGGCGGCGGAGGAATGCTCCAGCCAGGTAAAAAGTGCGGCCCCATAGGACTCATGGTGCAAGTGGTTGGCGGCCAGGCCAAAGCGTAAGATGGGATTGGTCATGAATCTTTAAAAACAATCAGGCGAATTGATCAAGCAGCGCGAACGCCGGCATAAGCAGGATCGATAAGACCACGCTATTACTGCGTCATTATGTCATGGGTAGATTTGTTTGAATAAGCGGTCTTGAACACAGGCTTTCGACTGATCTGGTCGCCGATTCATGCCGCGAAAACAAGAAGGCCGGCGCCAGAGCCAGCCTTCCTGTCCCACACCAACCGCCTTCAACCACTTCTTCTTCAAGCGCCCGGGCCTAGAAACGGACCTTCACGTACAGCGAACCGGTGCTGTCGGTGCTGCCCTGGCCGAACTGGCCGCTGTAGCCCAGGCCCATGGCCGCGTTCTTGCCCACGTTCATCTCGGCCCCCAGGTCCACCACCGCCGCATTCTTGGCGATCGGCGCACCGGCCACCGTGAACGCCGCGCCATTGCCCTGGATGAAGGACATGGTGCGCGTGGAGGCCACATCGCCCGCCGCATGGCGCCAGCCCAGCCCGGCGCTTAGGCGCGCCTCGTGGCGGCCCAGCTCCACCGCCGTCTTGCCGCGCAGGCCCAGCGTCACCGTGGTCACGTTATCCGTCTGGCTTTGGCCGCGCAAGGCCGCCGAGCCGCCGCTTTCACTGAAGCCCGGGCTGCGCTGGCTGTACCAGGCCAGCCCCGCATACGGCTCGATCGTGCTGGCCTGGCCCACCGGCAGCGCATAGCCCAGCTCGGTGAACAACTGCGTGGTATTGGCGTGGTAGTCGGCCTTGAGCGTCTGGCTGCCGCCCACGTTGATCGAGCGCCGGCTCTCGATGTCGTGCCGCGTATAGCCCGCCCCGGCCAGGAAGTTGACCTGCCCGCTGCCCGCCGCCCAGTTGTTGCCGCCGTAGACCGTGGCCGTGTAGCTGCGCACATCCGAACGCGAACCGACATCGTCGGCGTTGATGCGCCCATCGGTAAAGCCCAGGGCCCCACCCACGCGCCAGCCCGCGCCCACCGGCACGTCCCCGCCCACGTAAAGGCCCGCGGTGTGGCTGCGAGTCTTGGACGCGTTGCCGTCGCCGTCCAGCGTGTTCCAGTTGCCCACGACCTGCGCCCACAGCGGATACGCCGCCGACTTGGGCATGGCGCCGGCCGGCACCGAGCCGGAGGCATCGGCCATGGGTGCGCCGGCCAGCAGGCCCGCGCCCATGTTGCCGCGCATACGGTTGCCCACCGTGCTGACCAGCAAGCCGCCCGCGCTATACAGCGCCGACTGCGTGCTGCCGTGCACTTCGCCCGAAAGCTGGTTCAGCGCATCCTTCGGATCGCTCGATTGCAGCGCCGCGTCAGCCGCCGAATTGCGCCCCATCACCGACAGCACCCCGCCATAGACCGCGCGCTGATTGCCCGACAGCGTGGGCACGAAGGCATCGGCCTTGGACTGGTCCAGCGACAGGCTGACCCGAACGTTATTGTCTCCGTACTTGACCGGATCGAGCTTGACCAGCGAGCCGGCAAAGCTGCCGTCCAGCGCTTCACTGGAGAACTTGTTGCTCGGGACGATGCTGATGCCCGTGGCGTCGCCCGTTTCCACGATCGTGTAATCGTGGTTCAACACATAGCCGCCGTTGCCGTTCTCCTGGCCCACCTTCAAGGCGATGCCACGCAAGTCGGCCGGACCGCTGGTGATGCGGATCAGGTCGGACTGCCCCGCCGCGTTCACCTCGGCCAGATAAGTGCCATCGGTAAATGCGCCCATCGTGGCGTAGGTCTGGGTGCCCACCGAGTTGCCCGGCCCCAGTATGCCGCCGCTGCCCGACAAGGCGCCTTGCACGTTCAGGTTCCCGCCCAGCACCGCGCCCGAGGACACCACCGCGTCGCCGGTGATCGTCACCGGCGTGCCGATCGTGCCCCCGTGCGTGCTCGAGCCTCCGCTCAGGTCCACCGAACCGTTGATCGTCGTGGGCGCCGTGCGGCTAAAACTGAAACTGCTGTTCGAGGCGCCGGTCAGCGTCGCCGGCGTACCTGCCTGTCCTATCGTGGTGGCGCCATCGAAAGAAAACGTGCTTCCAACACCTGTTACGTTCTGGGCGATGGTCGCACCGCCCGAGAAGGAATAGTTGGCTCCTGTGCCTGCCACGCCTTGGTTTATTGTCGCCGGCCCGGTGAACGACATGCTTCCCCCATTGCTCACGACATTCTGCTGGATGACGGTTGGGCCATTGAAGCTGGCGCGCGACCCGGCGCCCACTTCCACTCCTCCGCCGATATCAGCACCGTTGTTGAAAGTAATGACACTATTGCTGCCGCCGCCAACATTACCCGCAATCGGCGCGCCGCCATTGTTCACGAATGTACCGCCATCGCCAGTACTGGCATCATTGATGCCCTTGATGATGCCCGTCCAGGCGGCATGAGCCTCGACAACAAAGTTTGTCTTTCCGCCCGCGGTACGCAACCCGCTTCCGCCCGGGCTAAGGCCGTCAAGATCGACAATATTGCCCACCGATGTCGAACCCGCCTTCAGGGTCAGGTTGACGATGCCATCCATCCCGGCCGTTGTGCGATTCACTTGCAGCAAATTGCCATTATTGACCTTCAACGCGGAACCGGAGCCGATGGCGATATTTTGGGTCTGGCCCGATTGCGTCAATTGAGACGTGATGGAAGCCGCCTTTGACTCCACTCTGACGCCACTCAGCGTGACGCTGCCGCTGTCCTCCAGATAAACGCCCGATGAACCCGCACCCGTCGCAACGACGCTGCCGCCCGTCATGGCAATGCTGCTGGCCACAGTGGGAATACGCCCGTCCGAGCCAGGGCGCATTGTGGTGCTCATGCCGCCCATCACCAGGCCATGCGCGTTGGCTCCGGAAGTTTTGACGGTTACGCCGCTCAGAACCAGTGCGCCGCCGTTGTACGCATTCGCGCCGTAGGAGTCGCTGCCAGAAGTCGCGACCGCCGTATTCGTGGCGGTAATGGTGCTTCCGGCATTCTGCGCCAGCAGGCCGTAAGATTCATTACCTAACGTGGTCACGCTGCCGCCGGTCAGCGTCGTCGTGGCCGTGATGTCTGGATAGCCGGACACCTCGCGCCATGATTTGACCCCAGTCGAGGCCAGGCCGTTGGTCTGGATGGCTGTCCCGTTCGCAACGATGCTTCCCCGATAGGCAAGCAAGCCATCATTCCAGTCGTGCAAGGTCGTGACCGACCCGCGCGTCAGTTCGACAAGGCCGTCGCGTACCGCTTGCACGCCCACACCCAAGGGCTTGTTCGCGCTGCCGACGCGCTGGCGCTGCGCCACCACCGCGACATCGGTAGCGGTGATCTTGCTGCCCGTGCCGGTGGAGTACAAACCAACGCCGAAATCATTGCCTATGGACGAGACCGATCCGCCTGTGAGGCTGGCGGTGGAGCCCGTTTCAACACGCACGCCGGAGGCGTTCACGCCTGTCACCGCTATGATGGATTGATTCAATGTAGCCGTGGATCCGGCCATAACGGCCACGCCATGAGCGTCCTCCCCGCTAGTCGTCACTCCGCCGCCGGTCATGGCCAGCGTGCTTGCAACATTAGGCGTGGGGACGCTGCCCGGCACCTGTGCCGCGCTCATTTTATTGATGGAGACGCCCAGCGCGCCCAAGCCGGAGGTCGAAATCTGGGTGTTCTTCAGGTTTAGCGCCGCGCCGTTATAAGCGACTGCGCCATAGGCGTTGATACCCGTCGTCGTGATAGTCGTGCTGGCGGAGCCCGTAGCGTTCGTGGCAATGACACCATTGATATTCTGTGCCGACAGGCCATAGGCGTCTTGGCCGCTCGTTGCAATCGAGCCTCCATTAAGCTGTATGGACGCGGAATCGGAAGTGGCGGCTGTAGTCTTCTGGTTGCTGTAGGCATGCACCGCATTCGATGAATTTCCAACTGTGGAGATCGCCACCCCCGTTGCCGTAGCCGTGCCAGCCGTACTGGCCAAGATGCCCCGACCGAATTGGCTGCTCAGCGAAGAAATCGACCCGCCTGTCAAACTAATGGTTGCGCCATTGCTGACTGAAACCACGTTCGACAACTCGCCTGGGCTGGTGTATTCGCCCTTGGCGCTTAATGCAACATTGGTGCCTGTAATCGCCGACCCGGCGCCCACAGCGGCGATCCCCATAGCCCCAGCTGCGGTGCTGGCATTCGTTACAGAACCGCTGGCCAAGGTAATCGATCCACCATTCTTTGCGTAAGCCCCATATGTACCGCCATTGGTCAGAATCGTCGTGCCGTTGGTGGTAATGCTCGAACCCGCGCCATCCGCACTGACGCCGTTGCCCAATTCGGCGGTCACCGTATCGCTGCCAAGACTGACGCTACCGCCAGTTGTCGCCGCCACACCCGTGCTGCCGGCGCCATACGTATGCAAAGTATTGCCGCCTCCGCTGGTGATCTGGCTGCCGTAAGACGCCTGCACCGCGGCGGCGTTGGCGCCATGCGTCTCGATGTTGGCGTTGGTCAGACTGACCGTGCCCGGTGTTTGTTCGGCTGTGTCAGCCGCCACAACGCCGACGGCGCCAGCCCCGCCGGTATTGATGTGCGTACCGGCTATCGTGGCAGAGCTGCTTCCAAGAGTCCCGCCATACACCCGTACACCGGCCGCCGTCGCACCCGATGTCGTGATGCTGCCGCCCGTAAACGATGCCGTCGCCCCGTTGAAGACCTCGGCGCCAAAACTGTTCGTGCCAATAGTGGTGATATTCGTATCGATCGCTTCGACTCTGGCGCCTTTATTTGCCGATTGGATGCCGTCGGCGTAGTTCAGGTCGTAGGTATTGATCGTGACGTTATTAAGCTTGACCAGCGTTGCAGTCTCGGGCGATGCGACAGTCCGGTAGGCGTTGACGGCATGGCCAAAGGTGCTGCGAGTCTCGATCGTTACATTGCTGGCATCGATGGACCCTCCGTCATTGGCTTGTATGCCGACGGTGCGCTTGCTGCCCGCAGCCGAAATCGTGCCGCCATCGATGATGGCATGTCCGCCATCCGCGGTACCCACGCCAGCTGTGAATGCATGGCCACCGGAGTGTCCATTGAAAGCATTCAAGACAATCGTGGCATTGTTGAGCGTCGCATTGGCGTTCGCTCCGGTGACCGTCACCGCGCGTCCATTTTGATTGGCCGCAACCGTATTCGTTATGATGGCGTCCGTCAGATTCAGGCTGCCGCCCGCTTGGACCAGGTTCAAGTCGTATAAACCACCCGTAACCGTAGTTCCGGTACCTGTGGCGACACCGCCGCTGTTGACGGTTACGCCGGAATAAGGACCCGAGCCTATATCCTGCGTACTTGTAACGATGATTGTCGGGTCAGCGGAGTACGCTGTCCCATACACACCAAGCAATGCGGCGCTAAGCGTCGCAATCCTGAACATTCTGCGATTCGATCGAGCATGCTGCATGTCCATTATTCTTTCCTTGCCGTCTCTGACGGCCTGAATCAACTGATTGCTTTAAGTGTTTGTCAAGGAAGACTGCTCCAACTCTTAGCAAACCCATCAAAGAGCTTTACTGAGGATTTGAATCAACATGCCAAGCATTCATCGATCAATACATATTGATACATATATGTAACTAGCACGTTCAGATTAAATCATTTGGCTAATGGAATGTAAAACAATATTTTTGCAGGTAATAAAAAAATGCCGCCATCAGGGCGACATTTTCAAGCACCAAGCTGCTCCTGTTGGCCGACAGGAAGGCCGGCGCCAGAGCCGGCCTTCTTGTCCCACACCAACCGCCTTCAACCACTTCTTCTTCAAGCGCCCGGGCCTAGAAACGGACCTTCACGTACAGCGAACCGGTGCTGTCGGTGCTGCCCTGGCCGAACTGGCCGCTGTAGCCCAGGCCCATGGCCGCGTTCTTGCCCACGTTCATCTCGGCCCCCAGGTCCACCACCGCCGCATTCTTGGCGATCGGCGCACCGGCCACCGTGAACGCCGCGCCATTGCCCTGGATGAAGGACATGGTGCGCGTGGAGGCCACATCGCCCGCCGCATGGCGCCAGCCCAGCCCGGCGCTTAGGCGCGCCTCGTGGCGGCCCAGCTCCACCGCCGTCTTGCCGCGCAGGCCCAGCGTCACCGTGGTCACGTTATCCGTCTGGCTTTGGCCGCGCAAGGCCGCCGAGCCGCCGCTTTCACTGAAGCCCGGGCTGCGCTGGCTGTACCAGGCCAGCCCCGCATACGGCTCGATCGTGCTGGCCTGGCCCACCGGCAGCGCATAGCCCAGCTCGGTGAACAACTGCGTGGTATTGGCGTGGTAGTCGGCCTTGAGCGTCTGGCTGCCGCCCACGTTGATCGAGCGCCGGCTCTCGATGTCGTGCCGCGTATAGCCCGCCCCGGCCAGGAAGTTGACCTGCCCGCTGCCCGCCGCCCAGTTGTTGCCGCCGTAGACCGTGGCCGTGTAGCTGCGCACATCCGAACGCGAACCGACATCGTCGGCGTTGATGCGCCCATCGGTAAAGCCCAGGGCCCCACCCACGCGCCAGCCCGCGCCCACCGGCACGTCCCCGCCCACGTAAAGGCCCGCGGTGTGGCTGCGAGTCTTGGACGCGTTGCCGTCGCCGTCCAGCGTGTTCCAGTTGCCCACGACCTGCGCCCACAGCGGATACGCCGCCGACTTGGGCATGGCGCCGGCCGGCACCGAGCCGGAGGCATCGGCCATGGGTGCGCCGGCCAGCAGGCCCGCGCCCATGTTGCCGCGCATACGGTTGCCCACCGTGCTGACCAGCAAGCCGCCCGCGCTATACAGCGCCGACTGCGTGCTGCCGTGCACTTCGCCCGAAAGCTGGTTCAGCGCATCCTTCGGATCGCTCGATTGCAGCGCCGCGTCAGCCGCCGAATTGCGCCCCATCACCGACAGCACCCCGCCATAGACCGCGCGCTGATTGCCCGACAGCGTGGGCACGAAGGCATCGGCCTTGGACTGGTCCAGCGACAGGCTGACCCGAACGTTATTGTCTCCGTACTTGACCGGATCGAGCTTGACCAGCGAGCCGGCAAAGCTGCCGTCCAGCGCTTCACTGGAGAACTTGTTGCTCGGGACGATGCTGATGCCCGTGGCGTCGCCCGTTTCCACGATCGTGTAATCGTGGTTCAACACATAGCCGCCGTTGCCGTTCTCCTGGCCCACCTTCAAGGCGATGCCACGCAAGTCGGCCGGACCGCTGGTGATGCGGATCAGGTCGGACTGCCCCGCCGCGTTCACCTCGGCCAGATAAGTGCCATCGGTAAATGCGCCCATCGTGGCGTAGGTCTGGGTGCCCACCGAGTTGCCCGGCCCCAGTATGCCGCCGCTGCCCGACAAGGCGCCTTGCACGTTCAGGTTCCCGCCCAGCACCGCGCCCGAGGACACCACCGCGTCGCCGGTGATCGTCACCGGCGTGCCGATCGTGCCCCCGTGCGTGCTCGAGCCTCCGCTCAGGTCCACCGAACCGTTGATCGTCGTGGGCGCCGTGCGGCTAAAACTGAAACTGCTGTTCGAGGCGCCTGTAAGGGCGCTACCCGCTCCGTTGCCTATGGTCGTGGGACCGCTGAACGCCATACTGGATCCAGAACCGGCAACGCCCTGAGTTATGGTCGTAGGGCCGCCAAAAGACATGGTGCTTCCCACACCTGTCACGGATTGATTGATGTTTGCACCATTATTGAAGGTGATACTCGACCCTTGTTGCCCAACCAGATTTTGCGTAATGGTGGTGGGTGTGGAGCCTGAGAACGTAGTGCTGGAATTGGCTGCTGTGGATACGCTGCCGGCTACGTTGGAAACGTTTTGGAAAATTACGTTTGAACCCATCCTCGTTGCAACGCTTCCGGTTTGGTCACCACTAACCGGAGCACTCGAGTCGGCCATGGTAGTGCTGCTATCGATAATGATCCCTGCCCAATGCGCGCCAGCGTGTGTAAACACTGTCTTGCCAGCATCGTTATCTGCCACCGTACCATCCAGGTAGTTCACGATATTGCCCGACGCAAACGCACCGTCCTCCAGCGTGAAATTGACTACGCCATCCTCACCGGCAGTAGACCTGTCCACCCGCAGCAATATGTCGCTAAGCGAAGACAATGTGGATCCCGCGCCGACAGTGATGCTCTGGCTCTGGCCTGCCCTGCTGAAAACCGACGACAACACCGGACCGGCCGCATTGACCGTCACCCCATTCAGCGTAACGCCGCCGCCGTTGCTTAAATAAACGCCCGACGCTCCACTGCCCGCAGTCCCGATGGAACCGCCAGTCATGGTGACTGAAGTATTACTGCTAGCGCCACCACCGTCCTCGCCATATACGCCTATGCCGTGCGCTCCGGCGCCGGAGGTTGCAATGGAAGAACCGTTTTGAAGCGTGGCTTGCGAGCCGGCGCCAGACTCCCATTCCACGCGCACGCCCTCGGCCAACGCTCCCCTGGTGACAACACGCGTGTTATCCAAGGAGATTTGGCTGCCTTTTTTGGACAGCACACCGAACGTGCCTATGGTTCCGTTCAATGCTTCGGCGGAGGTCTCCAGCGACCCGCCGGTCAGCGAAATTCTTCCGCCGTTATAGGCGAATGCGCCAAAACCCGCTTTCCCTGTGGTTTTTACCTGGGCGGAGCTGGCGATATTGCCGCCGTTCTGGGCATACAGGCCATATGATTCGTCGCCGCTTGTGTTTACCGTTCCCGCATTCAAGGTAATGGCGGGCGCATCGGTGCTATCGGGATCCGAGATGCCCGATGGGCCGAATGCGTGCACCGCATTCGACCTCAGCCCGCTTGTGGAAATGACGACATTGCTGGCAACAATGCTCGAACCGGTGCTTGCCAACAGTCCGCGTCCGTATTGGCTGCTTAGCGATGATACCGACCCGCCATCAAGCGTAATGTGCGCAGTGTTGCTGGCGGCAACCGCATTGGATAACTCGGCGGCACTGGTATATTCGCCCCTTGCGCTGATGGCGACGTTCGTGGCGGTAATCGATGAGCCGGCGCCATCGGCGGCAATGCCCTGGCTGCCTGGACTGGTATTGGTATTACTGACCGATCCGCCGGCAAGCACAATTTCGCCGCCGCTTTTGGAATAAGCGCCGTACTTGCCGCCGCTGCTTGTCACTGCCGTGCCGTTGGTGGTGATTTTCGATCCTGTACCCATGGCCTGAAGGCCATTGGAGTTGGCGCCGCTGGCCGATACCGACCCGCGAACCAAATCCACCTTGCCACCGGTGTAGGCCGTTACACCGTGAGCGGCCGATCCGCTGGTGGCGATAATGGAATCGCTTGCCGTGATCTGCGCTTTATCCTCGACCCGCAAGCCTTCGGCCACGTTGCCCGACGTTGTGACCCGGGTACCGTTCATGACAACCGCGTTGCCTATGTTTTTAGCCAGCACCCCATAACTGCCTATGCTCCCGTCGCCCGAGCTCAGCGCCTGGCCAGAGGTGGTGATGGACCCGCCGTTAAGCGTGATGAGGCCCGGCCGCGCATTGGTTTCGCCATTGCCTTCGACAAAGGCCCCGAAGCCCGCCTTCCCCGCCGTGCTTATGTCGGCCGAGCTGGTGATGACGCCGCCCCGCAAGGAATACAGGCCCCAGGATTCGTCGCCGGCGGTAGAGATGGTGCCGCCATTGATGGCGACTACAGGTACGGCTGTGCTTGTGTCGTTTTTCTCGACATGCGCATGGACGGCATGTGACTTATTGCCGCTTGTGGAAATGGCGGTGTTCGTCGTAGTGACCTTGGCGCCGGTGGTGGCCAGAATGCCTCGTGTATAGATAGTACCCGTGGCGGCAACGCTGCCGCCGTCGATATCGACCACCGCACTGTTGCCGGCATTGACGGCTGCCACCAAACCGCTGAAACCCGTGCCTGCACCGGTGGACTTGAGTGAGCTGTTCCTGACGGTAACCAATGGCGCGCTTCCGGATGTCTTGAGCGCGGTTTTGGTGGCAGTGATCGTCGCATCCTCGATGCGCGCGCCGCCCTGGGCAATAATGCTGCCGTTGGGCAGCGTCCAATAGCCTTTCAGCGTGGAATCGTTCAGCTTGATGTCCCGGCCCGCCTGTATGGCCTTATCCACCGAGCCGCCGGTCGCCAGAGATTTACCCTCCAGTTCGATGGAGCCCGCAACCGCGGCGGTCGCATCCACCGCCGAACTGAAATTGAACCAGGTATTATTGCCGACAAGATCGCCGCCGATCGTGGCGTTCTTATCGAAATTGACGACAGACGCTGCGGTGGTGCTGCCGTTGCCGTACAGCGACCCGGAAATGGCCGTGCCGTCGGCCACCGACACCCTGCCGCCCGCGTCGACCATGACATCGCCGCCAATCGTACCCGACACCACTCCTTCGCTATATACCGCGCCGGACATCAAGCGCGACCAATAGGTATCGAATTCGGTAACGCCGTTGTTGCGAGCCTTGAGATACATGGCAAAGAACTGGCCGGGCTTGCTGTTGCTATCGGAAGTCGGGTCGACCCAGGTATGCACCAATGACCCGTTGAAATAATATTCGACCTTGTTCTGTCCCGGAATAAGGCGCAGGTCGATCGAGTTCCAGCCGCCGTACTGGATCAACCCTTCCGTTCCGGGCAGGTAGACCCAGCCGCCGGAAGGATTCGCAACGGTGTCCCATATGCGCAGCATGCCCTTGCCATCCGGATTCCCCGTGGAATCTTTCTGATTGGTGAAGTGCATGATGGGGAACACCGCCTGGGCATCGACATAGCTGCCGCCTGCCACCGTATCCGCCGGCATGGCAGAGCCCCACATGCCGGTATTCTGGAAGTCGGTTTCCGTCCCGCTGGTCCAGTCGTTTTGTATCCATAGATCGCCGCGCAGGAAGGACTCGCCCGAGGGCGCCGCTGTGCGCTGCGAATGGCCTTGCCAGTTATTGAATGAGTCGCCCGCGCCGGGTTTCTTGATTGTTAGCTTGAGGGCATCGCGCCCTTCCCAAGTGGTCCTATCCAAAGCGGGGTCGCCGCCTCTGTCTTTGGTCCAGGACGAAGGATCCATGTCCATGCCATACGGTGTGTAGGCAATGGGTCCGGCAGCATATGAAACCGCGTAGACCCCAAGCAATGCTCCGGTCAGCACAGTTATCCGCATTATTCTGTGTTTTTTAACCGCCATAGTCATACCCATTTCCTATAAAGACTGGTTTCACATGCGTTTTATGCCTCCATTTATGCAAAATATGAATGGATTGGCCTTACATGCAACTTATTTGACATATATAGATACATATATGTACAGAAAGGATTTAAACATCATTAGAGATTTTTTGTAACCTTTAGCCCGCTATTTAGCCCAAGGGTTTTCCCTTGCTCGCTGGCTATCCGCCCACTTTCAAGTGCGTGTTTATTGCGGAAACAAAAAAGCCGGATTCTTTTTAAAAGAATCCGGCTTTTGATAGCCACCGCTGCCAGGCAATGAAAACCCGCGGCTTCAAGTTTTATTTAGACCCGGTCAGTTACGGCTATGCCGCAGCAAATACAAGACTATATTCGACGCCGTAACGCCCTATCGTGCGGCAATTACACCGTGAACGACTCGCCGCAGCCGCAAGTGGCTTTTTCGTTGGGGTTGGAAAACTTGAAGCCTTCGTTAAGGCCTTCGCGCGCGTAATCCAGCTGCGTGCCTTCCAGGAAGGGCAGGCTCTTGGGATCGATGTAAACCTTGACCCCGCGCTGCTCGAATACCTGGTCGTCGGCATTGGGCTCGTCGACGTATTCCAGCTTGTAAGCCATGCCCGAGCAGCCCGTGGTGCGAACGCCCAGACGCAAGCCCAGCCCCTTCCCTCGTTTCTCGATATAGCGGTTGATGTGATCGGCGGCTTGTTGTGTAAGCATAATTCCCATGATTACTCCTGATGCTTTTCCTTGTAGTCCCGGACCGCCGCCTTGATGGCGTCTTCGGCCAGGATGGAACAATGGATTTTTACCGGCGGCAGCGCCAGCGCTTCGGCAATCTGCGTATTGCGAATGTCCATGGCCTGATCCAGCGTTCTGCCTTTGATCCATTCGGTGACCAGCGAGCTGGACGCAATGGCCGACCCGCAACCATACGTCTTGAACCTTGCATCTTCAATGATACCCGATTCATTGACCTTGATTTGCAGCTTGATCACGTCGCCCAGCGCCGGAGCGCCGACCAGGCCGGTCCCGACATGAACGTCTGACGTGTCGAATGAACCGACATTGCGCGGATTTTCGTAGTGATCCAGCACCTTGTCGCTATACGCCATGAGTGCCCGCCATCGTTTTCGCGGTGAAATCCTGCCTGCTCATGTCCATACCCTTAATGTGCGGCCCATTGGACGGAATTCAAGTCCACGCCCTCTTGGAACATTTCCCACAGCGGCGACATGTCGCGCAGCTTGCCGACCTGGCGCACAAGCAATTCTATGGCGAAATCCACGTCTTCGCGGGTGGTGTAGCGGCCCAGGGTGAAGCGGATGGAGCTGTGAGCAAGTTCGTCGCTGCGGCCCAGCGCCCGCAAGACATAGGAAGGCTCAAGGCTCGCCGAAGTGCAGGCGGAGCCGCTGGAAACCGCCAGATCCTTCAACGCCATGATCAGGGATTCGCCCTGGATATAGTTGAAGCTGACGTTCAGGTTGTGCGGGACGCGCTGCTGGAAATGCCCGTTCAGATAGATTTCCGGGATTTGCGACAGGCCGGCCCATAGACGATCGCGCAAGCCGCGTATGCGCTGGTTCTCGTGCTCCATTTCCAGGCGGGCCAACTCAAAAGCCTGGCCCATGCCCACGATTTGATGCGGCGCCAGCGTGCCCGAACGAAAACCGCGTTCGTGCCCGCCGCCATGTATCTGCGCCTCTAGCCGCACACGGGGCTTGCGCCGCGCGAACAAGGCTCCAACGCCCTTCGGTCCATAGGTCTTATGAGCAGAAAACGACATCAAGTCGACCGGAAGCGTTTGCAGGTCGATGGCGACTTTGCCGGTGGCCTGGGCTGCGTCCACATGGAACACGACACCCTGGTCGTGGCAAGCCTGGCCCAGCGCCGCGATATCCTGGGTCACGCCGATTTCATTATTGACCAGCATGACGGAGGCCAGGATGGTGTCGGGCCGCAAGGCGTTCTTGAATGCCTGAATATCCAGCACGCCATCCTGGGGAACATCCAGATAGCTGACTTCGAAGCCCTGCCGTTCAAGCTCGCGGCAGGTGTCCAGCACCGCCTTGTGCTCTGTCTTGACCGTGACAATATGCTTGCCGCGCCCGGCATAGGCATGGGCGGCGCCCTTCAATGCCAGGTTGTTCGATTCTGTGGCGCCGGACGTCCAGATGATTTCGCGCGGATCGGCATTGACCAATTGCGCAACCTGCGACCGGGCCAGTTCGACGGCCTCTTCAGCGTCCCAGCCGTAGGCGTGGCTGCGCGAGGCCGGGTTGCCGAAATGCTCGTACAGCCAGGGCACCATTTTATCGACCACGCGCGGGTCGACAGGCGTGGTCGCCGAATAGTCCAGATAAACAGGACGTTGGGGCATGGAACTGGACTCCAATCGTTTTTATGCAGTCGACGACGCGATGAGCACATCGGGCGAGCGGTTGATGCGTATGGCGGCCTGGGCTTGCGTGGCTTCTTGCAGCATACGCATGCGTTGCTGATCGACCAGGTCCTGCAAAGACACCGAGTCCAGGTAGTCGACCATTTTACGATTGAGCGTGGACCATAATTCGTGCGTCATGCATTTACCCGTGCTGCCATTGCGGCCGACATTGCAGTCTTCTTTGCCGCCGCAACTGGTGGCGTCCAGGGGCTCGTCGACCGCGAAAATAATGTCGGCCACGGTGATATTGCGTGCCAGGCGGGCCAGGGAATAACCACCTCCCGGGCCGCGTATGCTGTCCACGAGCTCGTGGCGCCGCAATTTGCCGAACAGCTGCTCCAGATACGACAGCGAAATATTCTGACGCTGGCTGATAGCCGCCAGGGTGACGGGCCCGCTTTGCTGCCGCAACGCCAGATCAATCATGGCGGTCACCGCAAAACGCCCCTTGGTCGTTAAACGCATGGTGATTTCCTTGCCAAAGCCTGATGCAATTTCCATTATCGGCCGGCGACTTTATACCCGACCAATATACTCAAGTATAACAAATTCCCGACTAAAACGGTAGGGTAAAAGGCGGTGGCGCCAACGAAAAAACCGTGACAAGCACGGTTTTTTCAGTTCGTCCGGACGGGTTGGAAACGCTTAGGCGGCCTGGTATTGCAGGGCCCGTTTGCGCACGAGCTCCATTACGCCCTGACAGGCGTCTTCCAGGTAGTCGAGTACTTTGCTGAAGCCTTCGGGACCGCCGTAATAAGGATCGGGCACCGTGGCTTCTTCGAATTCGTTGGCAAAGCGCATGAGCAGCATCAATTTGTGCTGATAAATCTTGGGGCATTGCTGCTGCAATGCGGAAAGATTTTCCCAATCCATGGCCAGTATGAGATCGAATTCGCGGAAGTCGTCGGCCGTGATTTGCCGAGCCACGCAATGTGAAAGCTCGTAGCCGCGCTTGCGCGCCGCTGCCTGGGCGCGCGCGTCGGGCGCTTCGCCGATATGAAAGCTGTGGGTGCCAGCGGAATCGACGCCGATCACGTCAGAGAGCCCCGCTTCGTCGACTAAACGGCGGAAAACACCCTCTGCGCTTGGCGAGCGACAGATATTACCCATGCAAACGAAAAGTACCTTAGTCATCATAGACGAGAGTGTGAGGGAAAACCCGTTGTAAGGCAAGACTTTTTGCAAGTCCACATTTGTCTTTCCGCAGTTATTGACAAGCGGAAAAACTTAAACAAGATAAGACGTTACCGCTGATTCCGGTGCAAGTCGTGAACAGCCGAAAGGCCGCTGCAAACCGCCGAAAAGCTAATATTCATGCACTGCAACATTACAGACCGTAGCGATAAATCCAGACTGTTTTGTAATGGTAAACCCTAGGATTTGCGTTGGCAAGACCCTGCCGGAATCGAGGGGGAGACAAGATGACAAGGCCATTAATATCGACAAATTGTTGGTGTTTCCCAACAATTTGTTTTAAACATACAACCCCAGGCATTAAAGGCCGATTTGTAACAACCGTGCTCGCGAATTTGCGGAACTCAGGAAAGTAGCGCTTTTTGCTTGAGCCGATTCAAGGCGTCGCGTGCGGCGGCGGCCTGCTCGAATTCCAGATTCTTGGCATGATCCATCATCAGCTTTTCCAGGCGGCGGATTTCCTTGGCCAGCGACTTGTCATCGCGCAACACGTCGGGCGAAATATCGTCTAGCGCCGATGCGGCTTCCGGCGCGACCATGACTCCATCGATCATTTCGCGCACGGCCTTGCTGACGCTGCGTGCCGTGATGCCGTGCTTGACGTTGAACTCCAACTGCTTGATGCGCCGCCTTTCGGTTTCGTCCATGGCGCGGCGCATCGAATCGGTGATCCGGTCGGCATATAAAATGGCCCGCCCATTCAGATTGCGCGCGGCCCGGCCCATGGTCTGGATCAGGCTGCGCTCCGACCGCAGGAAGCCCTCCTTGTCGGCGTCCAGGATGGCCACCAAGGATACTTCCGGGATGTCCAGGCCTTCGCGCAACAGGTTGATGCCCACCAGGACATCGAAAACACCCAGGCGCAGGTCGCGAATGATTTCCACCCTTTCCACCGTATCGATGTCCGAGTGCAGATAGCGCACTTTCATGCCGCTTTCCGCCAGGTAATCGGTCAGGTCCTCGGACATGCGCTTGGTAAGCGTCGTGACCAGCACGCGCTCGTGCAGCGCCACCCGCTTCTTGATTTCGCCCAGCAGATCGTCGACCTGCGTCAGCGCGGGACGGACTTCCACTTCGGGGTCCACCAGTCCGGTGGGCCGGACCACCTGCTCGACCACGTTGTCGGCATGTTCTTTTTCGTAAGCGGCCGGCGTGGCCGACACGAACACGCATTGGCGCATGCGCTGCTCGAACTCTTCCAACTGCAATGGCCGGTTGTCCATGGCCGAAGGCAGGCGGAAACCGAATTGCACCAGTGTCGACTTGCGCGAGCGATCGCCTCGGTACATGGCGCTCAGTTGCCCCATGGTGACATGGCTTTCGTCGATGAACATCAGGGCATCGGCGGGCAGGTAATCGATAAGCGTGGGCGGCGGCTCGCCGGGCAAGGCCCCCGATAGATGCCTGGAGTAGTTCTCGATGCCTTTGCAGAAACCCAGTTCCTGGAGCATTTCAAGATCGAAGCGGGTGCGCTGCTCCAGCCGCTGCGCTTCCACCAGCTTGCCGTCCGCCACCAGAGCGGCCAGGCGCTCGCGCAGTTCCATCTTGATAGTCTCGATGGCCCGCAGCACCGTTTCACGAGGCGTAACATAGTGCGAACTGGGGAAGACAGTGAAACGGGGTATCTTGTGCTTGATCTTGCCTGTCAGGGGATCGAACATTTCCAGCGACTCGATCTCGTCGTCAAACAGGGTAATCCGCAAGGCCAGTTCGGCATGCTCAGCCGGGAAGACATCGATGATCTCGCCGCGAGCCCGGAAATGGCCTCGCACGAACTCCACATCATTGCGCTCGTACTGCATGGCGACCAGGCGGCCCAGCAGTTCCTGGCGGGCGATGCGATCGCCCGCGCGCAGCGTCAACACCATCGCGTGGTAATCGCCGGGATTGCCGATACCGTAGATGCACGATACGGTTCCCACGATGACAGTGTCGCGCCGTTCCAACAAGCTTTTGGTCGCCGACAGCCGCATCTGTTCGATGTGCTCGTTGATGGATGAGTCTTTCTCGATGAACAGATCGCGCGCCGCCACATACGCTTCAGGCTGGTAGTAATCGTAGTAGGAAACGAAATACTCCACCGCATTGTTGGGGAAGAACTCCCGCATCTCGGCATACAGCTGCGCGGCCAGCGTCTTGTTGGGCGCCAGCACTATGGCCGGACGCCCCGTGCGGGCGATGACATTGGCCATGGTGTAGGTCTTGCCCGAACCCGTCACGCCCAGCAGCGTCTGGTACATCAGGCCGTCGCCTATGCCTTCGACCAGCGCATCGATGGCCGCCGGCTGATCGCCCGCCGGCGGATAGGGCTGGTACAGCTGGAATGGGCTATTCGGGTATTCGATGAAGCCGGGTGCGGGAGCGTTCATACTGGACACTTTCAGGGTAAACCCCTTATTATCACACTAATGTTTCGAGTTTCCCTTCCCACCTTCACTCCCTTAAAATGAAATCTCTCTTCGAATCCGTCGAACTCGCTCCGCGCGACCCCATCCTTGGCCTGAACGAACAATATAACGCTGATACCCGAACCGGCAAGGTCAATCTTGGCGTTGGCGTGTACTACGACGACGAAGGGCGTATTCCCCTGCTGGACGCGGTCAGCAAGGCCGAAACGGCGCGCATCGAAGCGCATGCCGCGCGCGGCTACCTGCCCATCGAAGGCATACCCGGCTACAACAAAGGCGCACAAACCCTGTTGCTGGGCGAAGGCTCGCCCCTTATCGCCGCGGGCCGCGTACTGACAGCCCAGGCACTTGGCGGCACCGGCGCCCTGAAAATCGGCGCCGATTTCCTGAAGCAGCTTTTGCCTGGCTCCAAGGTCGTTATCAGCAATCCCAGTTGGGAAAACCACCGCGCACTATTCGAGCGCGCCGGTTTCGTGGTGGAAACCTATCCCTATTACGACGCCGCCACCCATGGCCTGGATTTCCCCGGCATGCTGGCCTCGCTGCAGGCATTGCCCGAACAAACCATCGTCGTCCTGCATGCCTGCTGCCACAACCCCACGGGCGTGGATCCCAGTTTCGAGCAATGGCAGCAGATCGTCGAGGTCGTCAAGGCACGCAATCTGGTGCCCTTCCTGGACATCGCCTACCAGGGCTTCGGCGACGGCTTGGAAGAAGACGCTTCGGTCGTCCGCCTGTTTGCGCAGCATGACCTGACCATGTTCATCAGCTCGTCCTTCTCCAAGTCGTTCTCGCTGTACGGCGAACGCGTGGGTGCGCTGACACTGGTCTCGTCCAGCAAGGAAGAAAGCGGCCG